>NZ_JAEEGB010000001.1 GCF_016316925.1 Clostridium aciditolerans
CTTAAAGTTCTTGTTTAATTCTTCATCCATTTTGAAGCCGTACTCTTCAAGGGATTGCTCAACCATTCTCATTCCACCAAATGGGTTCATTATTCTCTTTAATGGAGCATCTGTTTGATATCCAACGATTACTTCATTTTCTTTATCTAAGTATCCTGGTTTGAAGTTGTTTATACCAGAGAACTCATTAGCTTCAACGTCCATAACGCCTTTTTTAATTTCTTCTATAATAAGAGCTTCTGCCTTGTCCCATAAGTTTTTAGTTTTAGCTGTTGGAGCTGCTAAGAAGCTTTTATCTCCATCATACATTGTATAGTTCTTTTGTATGAAGTCTCTTACGTCTATTGTTTCTGTCCATTTTCCTAATTGGAATCCTTGCCATTGTTTCATCATTTTACATCTCTCCTTGATTTAAATCTATATTTTAACTATATAACGGAATTAAACTATAATAGTTTGAAAATTTGAAATCTGTTGTTTTATTTATGACTCTATTATACAATTTATTTTCAACTGTATCAATACCTTTTTTCCTTTGATTTTAGGCGAATTTTAAAAATAGATTAATACAGGTATTTTTACTGTACTAATTCTTTTCATTTCTATGCCATTCTACAAAATTTCCTAAAATTTTTAACTATATCTATTTAATATGTTCTTAATACCTAAATATATAAAGGTTCATAAATTTAATTAATATTAGACTTTCAAGAATAATTGTTCAATTTACTTATTACTTTGATATATCTTATTCATCTTCACAATTTATCCACATTTTTTATGTTATAATATTAAATACACATTAATTTTAACAAGTTAGGAGTGACTTTAATCTTGGAAAACATATCTGCTATACTAGCTTTTTCTGCTGGGCTACTTTCATTTCTTTCTCCCTGTGTTCTACCTCTTGTACCAGCATATATAGGTTATTTAACAGGTACTTCTATATCTGAGCTAAACAATGGATCAAAATTAAATGCATTATATAAATCCTTAGGTTTTGTAATAGGTTTTTCTATCATATTTATTATTATGGGGGCTTCTGCTACCACCTTGGGAAAGATTTTAATTAACTATCAATGGCTTTTAAGAACGGTTGGAGGAGTCTTAATAATATTATTTGGATTGCATACTTTAGGATTGATTAAAATAAAGAGACTTTACTATGAAAAAAAGTTTTTATCTACCATCAATGCTCCAGGCAATTTCAGCTCAATATTCATGGGGATGGCCTTTGCAGCTGGCTGGACTCCCTGTATAGGTCCTATACTATCATCAATATTAATTTATGCTGCTAGTACTGCAACTATAAGCAAAGGGATTTTTCTTCTTATTGTTTACTCTTTAGGATTAGCAATTCCCTTTATTTTGACTGCACTACTTATTGAAAACTTTCTAAAGTATAGGGTGAAATTATTAAAGTACATACCTATATTATCTGCTGTTAGTGGAATATTAATGATATTGATGGGTATTCTGATTTTTACTAACACCATTAATATACTAAGTCGTTACTTATATTTTTTTAATTTTTAAATGAATGGAGAGAAAGAAATGAAAAAGGGTATATTGGCACTATTGATTGTTTTAATCTTAGGTGTAGCTGTATACGAAGTAAAAAATTTTAATAGCGATATAAACAGTAATTTATCTACTAAGCAAAAATCTCAGAATCCAAGCGATTCTACTACAAATCAGCCAGATCCCTCAGTAGTGATTAATCCTACTTCTGTAAAAGTAAAAGCTCCAAATTTTAAGCTTAAAGACTTAAATGGCAAAGAAGTATCTTTATCCGACTTAAAAGGAAAAGGTGTATTCTTGAATTTTTGGGCAACATGGTGCCCTCCTTGCAGAGGTGAAATGCCTGATATCCAGAAGCTATATGAGGAAAATAAAAATAGTGATTTTATAATTATCGCTATAAATATAGGAGAAGATAAAGATACAGTTAAATCATTTATAGATTCAAATGGTTATAAGTTCCAAATATTGCTAGATTCTGATCAGAGCACAGCATCCAAATACAGCATAACAGGAATACCAGCTTCGTTTTTTATTGATAAGAACGGAAACATAATTTATAAGAAAACAGGTGCTATGACTCTCGATGAAATGAAGGCCTATATAAAAGCTCTCAACAAATAAACCCGGTAAAAATTACCGGGTTTATTTATATACCTATTAAGTATTTATTGCTTTATATCTAGAATCATCAATAAGCAATTTTATTTTGCTTGCCTAATTCATATTCTTATCTACTGGTTCTTCTTTTATTGCTTTATGCTTACAATAAAAATATACAGGTAGACCTACTAAAGTTATTGCAAGTCCTAACAAAGCACTAGAAGGTGAATCTTTAAATGTAGCAAATAACAAGTAACAACCTCCCCCAAATCCTACTATAGGAAGTATAGGGAATAGTGGAACATGATAAAGTTTTGGGTTACGAGTTACTCTCTTTCTAAGTATAAATACACCACCAATACCTAAGTTAAAGAAAATCCATAAAACGAATACAATTAAGTCAGTTATTGAGTTAAATGTACCTGTTAGTATATATACTATGGAAACTACTGCTTGGAATATTAACGCATTAATTGGAGTGCCTAGTTTAGGGTGCAATGTACCTAAAACATTAGCTGCTGGCAAGTGTCCACGCTCACCCATTGCAAGAGTGTATCTAGCACCACAGGTTAACATTCCATTTAAAGTTCCAAATACAGAAATCATCATTCCAGCTGTTATAAATGCAGCGCCTGCTGATCCAAAGAGTTTTGTACACACATCTACTCCTATTTTTTGTGAATTTGCTGCAACAGCCCCTGGTAATACATTGAATATAGCTGCATTAAATGCAACGTATACTCCCATAACAGTTAGTATACCTATAACTACAGCTTTTGGTATATTTTTTTCTGGTTCTTTCATATCAGCAGCTAGTGTACAAGTAGTAACCCAACCATCATATGCCCATAATACACCCAGTAATGCAACTCCAGTCCCCGCACTTTTTACATTTCCTATTGTTGCAAAATTAATATCATGTGCACTTCCACTAATTAAACCAAAAACTATAATAGCTCCAATCGGTAAAAGTTTTCCTATTGTTGCTGCTGTCTGCAGCCACACTCCATATTTTGTTGAAATTATCTGAGCTATAACCAATATTATAACAAGAGATATAGCAAAAATCTTCTGCTGAGTAGCAGTCATTGGTAAAAAGAAGGTTGCAAATGTAGCACAAGCTATTGCAACTGCCCCACATGTCCCTGGGGCATTTACTAATGCTGATACCCATCCAAATAAGAAACCAATGGCCTCGCCATATAATTCTACTAAATAAGTGTATAACCCACCAATCTTAGGTATATAAGCGGCAAGTTCTGCAACTGTAAGGGCAGCAGCTATAGTAATTACACCCCCAAAAACCCACATTAAAAGTGCCGCACCTGTGGAACCAGTATTTCTTAATACTACCGCTGGCTTTAGAAATACTCCGGAACCAATTACTAGTCCTATTACATACATAATACCTTGGAATACATTCATCGTCTTTTTCAGTTGTTGTTTCTGGTCTTGGCTCATGTAATCTTCCCCCTAATGAGTATATTTTTATAGTTTATCTATAGCTGTTTTTAATCTATCTAAAACCTCTTGAACTATTGGCCTTGGGCATGCAATATTCATTCTAATGTAGCCTTCGCCTTCAACACCAAATGCGTGTCCAGCATTAAATGCTACCTTCACTTCATCTATCATAAATTTAGTTAACTGATCTTTATCCATTCCAAGCTCTCTACAGTCTATCCATATTAAATAAGTTCCTTCTGGTCTATTTGGCTTTATCTTAGGTATATATTTATCACAGTAATCCTTTACTAAATCAACATTTCCTTCTAAGTATTCTAATAGCTGTTCAAGCCATTCTTCTCCATGTCTATATGCTGCTTCAGTTGCAACAAGACTGAAACAGTTATTTCTTTTAATATCAATTAAAGTCCATGCATGATCAAATATTTGTTTTTCTTCCTCAGTTGGGAAGATTACATATGAAGCCTGTAAACCTGCAATATTAAATGTCTTACTTGGTGCACTACAAGTTATAGAATTTTTGAAAAAGTCTTCTGAAATCATACCAAATGGTACATGCTTATTACCCTTGTATATAAGGTCAGAATGTATTTCATCAGAAACAACTTTAACGCCATATTTTAAGCAGATATCTCCAAGCTTTACTAATTCTTCTCTAGTCCATACACGACCTACAGGATTATGAGGGTTACATAATAAAAGCATTTTTGCTCCTGATTTAGCCGCTTCTTCTAAATTTTTGTAATCCATTACATATTTTCCATCAACTAGTTTTAAAGGATTAATTACTAACTCTCTGTCATTGTTTTTTACAACATCAAAGAATGGAGAATACACAGGTGTTTGAATTATTATCTTATCTCCTGGCTGTGTAAATTCTTTGATTATTACATTTATTGAAGGAATAACCAATGGGCTATGAATGATATGTTTAGGGTCAACCTTCCAACCATGTCTTTTTTCTAACCATTGACTAATTGACTCATAATAAGAATCTGGTCTTGATGTATATCCGAATATACCCTGTTCTAATCTTTCTCTCATTGTGTCAATTACAGGTTGTGGTGCTTTAAAGTCCATGTCCGCAACCCACATTGGTATTAAGTCACCTTTTCCATATTTAAGTGTTAACTCATCATATTTTGCTGCAAAGTTACTTTTTCTGTCTATAATTTCATCAAAATTATATTTCATTTTTAGTCCTCCTTGTATGGTAATTTTTATTTTCTCAATAATTAGTTTTAATGTACTTGCAAATACATTATTTATACAAGCAATTATGATGCCAACATGCAATATAACAAATTTCATTTGATTTATCGACTAATTCATTAGCAATTTACAAAATAAATAGGATAAACGGGTTATTTGAAATCTATTTATCCCATTTACCCCGTTTTAATATTAATTTTTATTAAACCACATTTGTAATATAGTCAAATTAATATTAAAATTTAATATAATTAGTCTGCTATTCCTTAAAATAAATTGCACTAAAATTAATGGAGGTAACATGAAAAAAATAGCTGTTATTACAAACTTTTCAACTGTGGCAGAACTACATAAAAAAGTATTGAAAGATTTATTTTTAGATGTAATAAATGTAGACACCTACTCCTTTGATAACGATCCTATTACCAATATAATAGAGGCAGATGTACTACTAATATCTCTTTATTCTATATACGTAGAAATAAAAAAATATATACCTGCAAATGCAAAAGTAATTATTTTAGCAACCACAATTACACAAGAACAATATGAAAAGATTATTAAAATTCCACCTACTTCACAGATAATGCTAGTAAATTATAGCCCTGAAATGACTATGGAAACATTGTCCTTATTTAGGCAAATTGGTTTAACTCAATATGATTTTATTCCTGTTTATCCTGGTAAAAAAAATATTCCAAAGCTTGATATTGCTTTAACACCTGGTGAGGCAGATAAAGTTCCATCTTTTGTTAAACAAATTATTGATATAGGACACAGAACCTTAGATATTTCAACTCTAAGTGATGTAGCTATCAAAATAGATCGGGAAGATTTATTAAGAAGTGATAGATTTTTAAACCATTTTAAGAAATTAAAGAAGGCATCAAGCAGCATTTCTACATTATTAGATAGAGCAACTATTCTAGAAAGTAGGTTTTTTGAATTACTTAATGTAATCGATGAAGGTATTATTGCTACTGATGTAAACGGAATTATTTTTGCCTTAAATAAAAAAGCTTCTGAAATATTTAAACTAAATTCAAAGAATATCGGAACAAACGTTCTAAGCGTTATCCGCCATTCTTCAATAAAAAAAGCAATTGAAAAAAAGGTATTAATTGATCAGGAATTGATAAATATTAACGGCAATTATATTTCCTTTCAAGTTGTGCCTGTTAAAACAGCAGGGGATATAACTGGATTTTTAATGATTGCAAATATATTTGAGGAAAAGGAAAGAAGTCAGCATAAATTAAGAACCAAATTGCTCAGCAAAGGCCATAAAGCAAGATATACCTTTGAAAGTATTATTGGAGTTAGTGATATTATTGAAGACACTAAGAATATGGCTAAAAGAATGGCTAGATCAAATTCATCCATATTAATCGCTGGAGAATCCGGAGTTGGAAAAGAACTTTTTGCTCAGGCTATTCATAATGCTTCAAGTAGAAAGAATTATCAATTTGTAGCGATTAATTGTGCTGCCATTCCTGATAATCTTCTTGAAAGTGAACTTTTTGGTTATGAAGAAGGTGCTTTTACCGGAGCAAAAAAAGGTGGAAAGATGGGAATGTTTGAAATAGCTCATAATGGAACATTATTTCTTGATGAAATTGGTGAGATGCCTTTACAATTGCAAAGTCGTTTACTAAGAGTAATTCAAGAAAGAGAGGTTATGCGTATTGGAGGAGAAAATATTATCCATGTAAACATAAGAATTATAGCTGCTACAAATAAAAACTTGAAGGAATTAGTTAAAAAAGGTAAGTTCAGAAGTGATTTATACTATCGCTTAAATGTATTACCTCTAACAATTCCACCTTTACGAGAAAGAGAAAATGATGTATTAGTATTGTTTGAACATATGAGAAATCAAATAGGTGCGACTTATACGCTATCCGACAAATCAAAAAACTTTTTATTAAGATATAATTGGGAAGGTAATCTAAGAGAGTTAAGAAATTGCATTGAATATCTAGCATATCTTGAAAAAGAAACAATTGAAGTAAATGACTTAAATAAGTTCCTAATAAGTAATGATATTACTGATCATAACCTAGCAAATAATTTAGAAGATGTTAATTTAATGCATTGCAGAACTTTTATTCTTAAATGTTTATATGATTCTAGAAAGGAGTTAAAAGGTATTGGGCGCCGCAACATATTAGATAAAGCTCGTGAGGCAGGTGTCTTTATAACAGAAAGCGATGTAAGAAAAACACTTGATGATTTATCTAATAAGGGGCTCGTTAAAATTCAAAAGGGCCGAGCTGGAACGACCCTAACTTCGGAAGGATTAAAAGAAGTATTAGAAATAAAGAAATAGATGAGAAACATATCCTCATCTATTTCCTTACAAAATTTCTACGAAACTTAGTAATATTTTACATTTTTTCCATTTTCATCGCTCTCATAGCATTTAATACCGCTATCAATGCAACCCCTACATCTCCAAATACTGCTTCCCACATGGTAGCTATTCCAAATGCGCCTAAAATTAAAATTACTATTTTAACTCCTAAGGCAAAAACTATATTCTGCATTACTATGCTTTTTGTTCTTTTAGCTATCTTTATTGCAGAAACTATTTTAGATGGCTCATCTGTCATGATAACTACATCGGCTGCCTCAATAGCTGCATCTGAGCCTACTCCCCCCATAGCTATCCCTATATCTGCTCTTGCAAGCACAGGTGCATCGTTTATTCCATCTCCAACAAAGATTAATTTTCCCTTAGCTGATTTTTGTTTATCTAAAATCTCGACTCTTTCAACCTTTTGATCTGGAAGAAGTTCTGAGTATATTTCATCTAGCCCTAAATCTTCCCCTACTTTTGCAGCTACAACTTTGTTATCTCCTGTGAGCATTACTGTCTTTTTGATTCCTACTAATTTTAATGCTTTTATAGCTTTAGCTGAATCTTCTTTTACTTCATCAGATATTATAATGTATCCAGCATATTGTCTGTCGATAACTACATAAACAATGGTACCAAGTGATTGTATCTTATCATAAGAAATATTCTGCTTCTCCACCATCTTAATGTTTCCTGCAAGTATTTCTTTATCTTTTAATCTTACTTTAATTCCCTGTCCTGGTATTTCTTCATAGCTTTTTATTTCACTCTTATTTATTTCTTTACCATAAGCTTTCAAAATCGAAGCTGCAATTGGATGATTTGAGTAACTTTCTGCAAAAGCAGCATATTGTAATAGCTGATCTTTTGTTAAGTTGTTTTTAGGTTTTATTTCAGTAACCTTAAATACGCCTTTTGTTAGTGTACCTGTTTTATCAAATACTACTATGTCAACATCATTTAAAGCTTCTAAATAGTTCCCGCCCTTAACTAATATACCATTTCTAGATGCTCCTCCTATTCCCCCGAAGAAACTTAAAGGTATGGATATTACCAAAGCACAAGGACATGATACAACTAGAAATACTAAGGCTCTGTATATCCACTCTGAAAAACTTGCTCCACTTATAACTAGTGGCGGAATAAAAGCTAAAGCAGCAGCGGATATAACTACGAAAGGAGTATAATATCTTGCAAACTTTGTTATAAAGTTTTCCGTAGGTGCTTTTTTACTGCTTGCATTCTGAACTAAATCTAGTATTTTAGCTACTGTAGATTCACTAAATTCTTTTGTCACCTTAACATTTAAAAGACCATTTTTATTTATAAAGCCAGCTAGAACGTTATCTCCATTTCGCACTTCTCTTGGTACGGATTCTCCAGTTAAAGCCGAAGTATCTACCATAGATTTTCCGTCAATTATCTTTCCATCTAGTGGAACCTTTTCTCCCGGTTTAACAACTATTATGTCTCCTATATTTACATCTTCTGGTGATACCTTTTTTATAAGTATCCCATTTTTCACATTTGCGAAATCAGGTCTAATATTCATTAGTTCAGAAATTGATTTTCTTGAACGGTTAACCGCAATATCCTGGAAAAACTCTCCAACCTGATAAAATAGCATAACCGCTACCGCTTCCGGATACTGCCTAATAGCAAAAGCCCCTACAGTTGCAATTCCCATTAAAAAGTTTTCATCAAACACTTGTCCCTTAGAAATATTTTTTAGTGCTCTTAAAACAACTTCTCCACCTATCAGTATATAGCTAACAAAATATAATATAAATTCAACTGTTGCTGAGAAGCTAAATGCACAGGCTATGCCAAAAATTGCTGCTCCTATCCCTAACCTAAACAGCTCATTTTTGTCTAGTTCTTCCTCTTCTCCCTCGTGGCTATGTCCATGTGAGTGCTTTTTATTTTTGATGTCGCTTATTACTTTTACATCCGGTTCAACTCTATTAACAATTCTTTCTATATCTTCAACTATTCTTTTTTCATTCTCTTTTCTCATAATCTCTATAGTTAGCTCTTTTGAAATAAAGTTTATAGAAGCTTCTTTTACACCAGATATGCTTCTAGATTCTCTTTCTATTTTAGCTGCACAATTAGCACAGCATAATCCTTCAAGTATTAGTTTCTTTTTATAAAAATCAGATGAATTTCTCTCACTTATATTATCATTGGATTTTATAGCATTTGTAGTATCTTTTCCAGCAGCTATAAGGCCCGCTGTTTTTTTTGCTTCTGATGTGCATTGTTTCTTCAAGGCATATTTTTTATTAGAGTTATTTATCTTTCTTGTATTATTAATACTTGCCATTGCTGTTTTCGATATTCTAGCATTACCTTTAGATTGTTTTAGGTTCTTTGCTTTAGTGATCATTTTTATCCCCCCTCATAATAAGAACACTTTGAGCTATTTTTCATTTATATGTATTAGCCCCTGATCAAATATTTGTTTTACATGTTCATCATCTAGAGAATAATATACAACCTTACCCTCTTTTCTAAATTTAACTAGTCTAGTCTGCTTTAATACTCTCAACTGGTGTGATATTGCTGATTGAGTCATTCCAAGTAATGCAGCCATATCACATACACACATTTCTGACTGAAATAGAGCACATAACATTTTAATTCTTGTGGTATCTCCAAATACCTTAAACAGTTCTGCTAAATCGTATAGTGTTTCTTCCTTTGGAATACATTCTCTTACTTTAGTCACCAAATCCTCATGTATTATTGTACAATTACAACTTTCAATAATATTCTTTTGCTCCATAAAACTCATTTTCCTCCTTTTAGTCTATATTCATTTTAACTTTATAATTCATTATATGTTTCATATGAATAATTGTTCATATATTCATTATATAAATATAATTATTTTTCGTCAATAGCTTGTACACATTATTTTTATTAGCGATATTAGTAATAATATTAAATTTCCTTTATAATATTATAGTATTCTAGTTTTTAATTTAGGCATCTTTGACTTATTATTTTCTTTCGGATGCCTTAAATGAGGTGTATATGAAAGATAAAAACTTACTTTTTAAGCTTAACTCCTTTTATTTTATAATTTATGGATTTATGGCATGTTATTATCCTTTTATTACTCTTTATTTTACAACCAAAGGCTTGAGTTATTCACAAATCGGTATAGCTCTCGCTGTTAACTCTTTAGTAGGAGTTATCGTTCAACCAGTTTGGGGATACATAACAGATAAATATTTGGACAAGAGATCCTCTCTACTTATATCAATAATAATAAGCTGTATTGTTGTGTTGTTATTTGCACTAGTTAAAAGCTGGATATCAATACTAACGGTACTTACAATATTTATGATTTTTTTAAGTCCTATAGCATCTTTGGCAGATTCCTATTGTTATGATTTAATGGAAAAAAATAAAGCTATACAGTATGGCAAGGTAAGGCTAATGGGCTCTGTAGGCTATGCTATTATAGCTCTTGCTATGGGAATTATTATAAAAAAAACCAATATAAATAGTTCATTTTATATCTATTTTATTTTGTCTATAATTGGATTCTTCCTATTAAAAACTGTATCTTTTAAAGGAAGATCGGCCACTTATAGGATAAACCCAAATGATTTATTAGTGTTGATTAAAAACAAAAAATTTTTCGTATTCATAGTAACGGTTTTTTTCATAAATATATCCATGGGAGCAAACGGCAATTATATTACAATACTCATACAAAAAACTGGTGGAGATGTATCTAACCTTGGGCTTCTATGGTTTGTTGTGGCAATAAGTGAGCTTCCTGCTTTTTTCTTTGGCAACAAACTATTAATGAAAGTTGGAGATATGAATCTCTATATAATTTGCTTTATTCTATACATTCTTAGATATTTTTTAGACTCTATATGCCAAAATTATAATGCCGTAATATTGATACAGCTAATGCAAGGAATAACTTTCCCCTTATATTTAGTTGCAGCATTAAACTATATAAACAGAATTGTACCTGAAAGAATGCGTACGTCTGGAATAACCTTATATTCCGCTATCGGAGCCGGACTAGGCAGCTTTGTCGGAAATATAGGTGGCGGCTTTCTTCTTCAGTATTCAAATGTATTTTTTCTTTATAAAATTCTATCCTTCAGCAGTGTTATTTCTCTTGCTGTATCTCTAGTATTAAAAAAGATAGATAAAAATTAGTTTTTGTATATCTCAGCTAACGTTTCTATATATAATATCCAACTTTGATAATTGACTTAACTAAGGTATTCATAGGGGTACATCTGACAGTACATTTAATGATTTTATGTTAGCTCTTGGCGAAGCTGCTTTAGAACCTCAACAAGCTTAAATACTGTCTGAGCATAGCGAGTTTATTTAAGCTTGTTGAAGTTCTTAGCAGCAAGCCCTAGAGATAACTAAAATTATTAACAGTACAGAAGAGGTACCCCTATGAATGCCGCTAATAAGTCAAACATTCAGGTTAGATATCTATATTCAGTAACACTTTCAAAAACAGTACCATATTATAATCTATGGTACTTTGTATGAAGGAGTGTTTGTATTGGGAATATATCTTGATAATGCTGCTACATCTTATCCAAAACCTGATGTAATGATTAATAAAATGACAGATTACATGAAAAATATTGGTGCTACTGCTGGAAGAGGCGGATATAAAGCTGCTGTTGAAGCTGATAGGCTAGTTTACTTTTGTAGAGAAATGATTTGTAAGTTATTTAACGGAAGTGACCCTGCTAAGGTCATATTTACCTCAAATATTACCGAATCATTAAATACTGTAATTAATGGATTTTTAGAAAAAGGCGACCATGTTATAACAAGCGGCATAGAACATAATGCTGTATGGAGACCATTAAAAACACTGGAAAGAGATAAGTGTCTAGAAATTTCAACAGCTCCATGTACCAACGAAGGTATTACTAATGCAGAAGATATCGAAGAACTTATTAGACCAAATACTAGACTTATAGTTTTTACACATGCTTCAAACGTATTAGGAACAATTCAACCAATAGGTGAAATTGGTAAAATTGCTAAAAGACATAATATAAAATTACTTGTAGATTCGGCTCAAACCGCAGGAGCATATCCAATTGATGTAGTTAAAGATAACATAGATATTTTAGCATTCACCGGACATAAAAGTCTTCTCGGGCCAACTGGCACTGGTGGCTTTTTAATAAACTGCGATATGTGTATTGAGCCTTTAAAAGCTGGCGGAACTGGTGGAGACTCAACACTTGAATTCCAGCCAGATTATTCACCAAACAGATATGAGGCTGGTACACCAAATGTTGCTGGAATTGTAGGACTTGGTGAATCTCTTAAGTATGTTCATACAATTGGAGTAGATAAAATAAGAGAAAAAGAGGAATCTCTTATAAATTATGCTCTGAAAAGACTTTCTGAAGTTAAAGATATAGAAATATATGGACCTAAAGATTCAACAAAAATAGTTGGAGTTATAGCTTTTAATTTAGGTGATATTCCTGCTGAAGATGTTGCCCATGAACTAGATGCTAAATATGATATCATGGTTAGAGTAGGACTTCATTGTGCACCAACAGCACATACCTTAATGGGAACGCTAAAAAAAGGAGCAGTTAGAATCGGAATAGGTTATTTTAATACTAAAAAGCATATAGATGTTCTAGTTAAAGCATTAAAAAGCATAAGTAAAAAATAAACGGAANNTTCCGTTTATTTTTTACTTATAAATTTCTACTAAAGTCCCAATAGGTGCATATTCTTTCAAAATATTTATATCTTCATTTGTGAGAGCAATACATCCATAAGTCCAATCATATTTGTTACCTCCTCCATGAATACCCACTGCTCCACCTAGAGGAGTGTTCCAGGTTGGCTGCTTTTTCTCATCTATAGCCTGTTTAATTCTATTATATACATCTTTATCAATAAGACCTTTTTCTAATCCCCTTTGAGCATCATTGATATTAGGATAACTCAATCCATGTTTTGCTAGTTAATTTTATTTTTTCTTAACCAATATTTTATCTTTATTATTCAAAATTAGGATATATATGTATAATACTCAAATAAAGTGAAACATCAAATTAAAATAAGGCAAGTATTGTTAATTAAAATCAATACCTGCCCATTTCACTAAATTCCTAATACAGATTTAATCCATTCCATTACATTTTCATTATTTTTGCCTTGAGATTTAAAATTATTATATCTTTTACTATATTCATCTAACTTTTGTTTATATTCAGATGAATCCTTATTATATTGAATTAATTTATTATTATAATCTATAACCATATTATTCCATTCTTTACTATTGCCTTTTTCCTTAAAGGTTCCCATTTGCTTTTTTATTTTCTCTAGCTCCTGATGCTGTTTTTCTATTTTAATGCTCATTTCCTCAATATTTTTTTTATCACTTTCTAACACAACATTTATTTCTTTAATCCTTTGCTGATCTTTAGGAGATTCTCTAGCTTTTATATCTACCAAACCAGCTATAGATACTATGAAAAAAACTAATATAACCATGGATATCTCTAATATAAATGATTTTAATCTTTCCATTATGCCATCCCCTTTAAATTTAATGTATATTAATATTTTTTCTGTTAATTATGTGACAACCTACTTTTACAATATGAACATCAATGGAAAAATATCACTAATTTTTATTAATTTTATAAATAAAGAGAGATGTTGCTAACGCAACATCTCTCTTTGTTGTTATACACCTACACCCATATACTTTTCGCATTCGTTAATGAAGTATTTCATATTTTTCTCAACTTCTTGTACTTTTTCTTTTGTCATATTTCCTCTTCCTAACCTATCACAGGTAGAGAATAGTGCTATTTCATCAGCATTTACCTCTGAAAGCATACTCTTTATATCTGCAAAAGGTAGTTTTTTAACTATAAAAAGCGTATGCATGTGCCATCTTACCAGTGAAGATACCTTTCTTATAAAATCATCACTACATTTAAAATTTTTTAGAAACTCTACAGCTATTTTTCTACCTACCTTATCATGGTCATAAGAAGTAATTCTGCCTTTTCTCAATTTAGTAGTAGGAGGTTTTCCTATATCATGAAGAAGCGCAGCCCACATAAAGGCTCTTGAATCCTCACTTTGTTTCTTTCTTTTAGCAGCTTCATTGACGACCATCATAGTGTGCTCCCATACACTTCCTTCTGGATGATATATTGGAGATTGAGGTGTTTCAATTAATTTTCCTAATAATGTAAATGGATACAAATCTGAGAACACTCTACTTTTAACCAAATCATTAAGATATATTGAGGGTTTGTCATCATTCATTAGATGTTTATCAATTTCATCAAATATTTCATTTAAATTATCCACGATGATTTCTCCTCCTTTATTAAATGTTTTGGTACTTAGTATTTTCCCCAAAAACCTTTAAGATTATTTTCTATATCTTTAACACTTCTAACACCTAAATTAGGATACCATTCTTTAGGGAAAAGTTTTTTATATTCTAAATTCGAAAACCTATCATCAATAAGAATTATAACGCCTTTGTCAAGTTCTGTTCTAATAACTCTACCTGCCGCTTGTAAAACCTTATTCATTCCAGGATACATGTAAGCATATTTAAAGCCTTTATCATCTTTTTTATTAAAATAATTCATAATTATGTCTCTTTCCAAGCATACTTGAGGAATTCCAACACTTACAATAATAGTTCCAATTAATCTATCATATTTTAAATCTATACCTTCTGAAAATATTCCTCCAAGCACCGCAAAAGCTACCATAGTTTCTTCATTATTTTCCTTAAATTCACTTAAAAATAACTCTCTTTCTTCTTCTTTCATAGAACTATCTTGAATTAAGGTCTTAATATTCGGATACTTCTCTTTTAATTCACTGTAAACATCTTTCATATATTTGTAAGAAGGAAAAAACACTATATAATTTCCTTTTTTACTACCTACAGTTGTTTTAATATATTGAACGATTGTTGAATAACTTTTTTCTCTATATTTATACCTTGTCGGTACTCTATCTCCAATTAATATTGCTCTATTCTCTGTTGAAAATGGAGATTCTAACCTCAAAATATAATCGTTATCACATCCACCTAATATATCCCTAAAATAATTTATAGGAGTCAGTGTTGCTGAAAAAAATATTGAGGCTTTTGCTTGCTTTACTCTATCATATAGTAATGACGATGGATCTAAACAAAATATTTTTATTTTAATATCCTTATCTTGTTCTTCTATATAAGTAACATATGCATCGTTATAAAACTCTGATATTCTTATAAAGGTCAATATATTAAAATATAATTCTAATAACTGCTCATGTCCTTCTATTTTATTATTTTGAGTAAGCCACTGTTCTGATTCTGAAACAAGCTTTCTCAGTAAAGGATAAATATCTTCTAAGCTATTACTTTGAATATGAGGATTTTTATATAATTTCTTTAATTTTAGCATATAGGAGTTAATCTTATCTAAGGCTTTATATATTTTTGGCTCCTTATTTTTCATTATCTTTTTTAATTCTAAAAATTTACTCTTGTAAAGCTCTGCCGAAAACATATCTCTAGCCCTATCTACTAAATTATGAGCTTCATCTATTAAGAAAACATAATTCTCATCATTATCAAAAAATCTCCTTAAATATACTCTAGGATCAAAAGCATAGTTGTAATCACATATGATACAATCTGATAGTAGGGCTAAATCTAGAGAAAATTCGAAAGGACAAACATTAAATTCACGGGAGTATCTTATTATTGTTTCTCTATCCATGATATTCTCTTTTGATAAAACTTCCTTTAATGCGTTATTTATTCTATCAAAATGCCCTTTGGCGAATTCACATTCTTCTGGATTACAGGATGATTTTTCTTTAAAACATATTTTGTCTTTAGCAGTTAATGTAACTGATTTTAACTCTAATCCTTTATTTAGCATTAGCTTTATAGCTTCTTCTGCTACGCTTCTTGTTATTGTTTTAGCAGTTAAATAAAAAACCTTCGAAGTTAAATTTTCACCCATAGCTTTTATCGAAGGAAACAATGTAGATATAGTTTTACCTATTCCTGTTGGTGCCTGTACAAAAATATTTTTTCCTTCTTTTATAGTTCCATATACTGCTACAGCTAATTCTCTCTGGCCTTTTCTGTAACTATTAAATGGAAAATCTATATTTTTTATTGAATTAGTTCTTTTTATATTCCAATCTTTTATTAAATTAGCCCAAAAATAATATTTTTCTAATAAGTCCTTAAAAAAACTTTCTAAATCATTAATATTAAAATTTTGTATTAACTTTTTAGTTTCATTATCATTTATGTTATAGTAAGTGAGCTGCACATCTATATTTCTCAAATCATTTTGCAGGGCATATATGTAAGCATAACATTTGGCTTGAGCCCAATGAAGAGGATTGTAATCTTCATCTACAGTTTCCAAAGGTCTTGTTACAGTTTTGATTTCATCTATAATAAAATTATCTCCTTCTATTATTATTCCATCTGCACGACCTTCAACTATAAATAAAAAATCCTTATATTCAATATTATGCTTTAATACTACCTCAGCATAATATTCCTTTTTTATAGTTTTATTATTTACAAGTTCATCTATAGGAATTTGTTTTTCCTTAGAAAACTTATCTTTGTATTCTTTTTGAATTTTTTGGTGAGCTTTTGTTCCTTCCAATGCTCTACTGCTTCCTGTAAACCTACTATCCAAATCTCCACTTCTTAAAACAAATTCTACTAAATTTCTTACGGAAATTTTTATCTCATTGATTTGCATAAAATCAACTCTTTTCTCATTCTTGATCATTTCACATTAAAAAATCCAAAACCTTATTATAATATTTTATATAATTTATGTTTTATTTACAATTCAAATTTTACAATATTTATGTACATCTTTGTACCAAATTCACTAAAATTTATGATAAAATGTTAATGTATGATAAATGCATATAAAATATTACTATAAACTATTAATTATTTAAATTTGTAAACGATAATAGCTTTGAATTTAAATTTTAATGAAATTTTTAATATAATTTATATATAAGAATTAAATAACAGGGGGTACAGCATGAATAGATCTAAAAAGCTAGTTTTTGCTTTCTTTGTTTCCGCAGCCATCATGAACAGTAAATGTCTATTACATAATAATGTACATGCTGCTGGATTTTCACCTAATCCACAAAGTAGCGCCTACACTAGTAATACAAATATTTTTACTAAGTATGGTTATAAAGGTCAATGTACTTGGTTTACATACGGAAGGGCTCTTGAAAAACTTGGAATATCACTGCCTTCTGAATTTTATGGTAATGCAGTAGACTGGTGGTATGCTAATGAAAAAGATCATGTATATAAATACGGTACTGAGCCAAAACCTAATTCCATAGTAGTATGGTCTGGCGGGAACTACGGTTATGGCCACGTAGCTTTTGTTGAAAGTGTCGAAGGAAATACTATATATTTTAATGAAGGAAACTTTAGTGTAAGAGGTGCTTACGATGGAACTGTAAAAGCTTTATCAAAGGAAGAAATAAAAGATAGAGGCAACTTACATCTAAAAGGATATATATATATCAACGAAAAGTATTCTTCATCTGATGCTGATAAAACTCCAAGTAATACTACACCACCATCTACGCCTAGTGAAACTAGTACCAAAAAAGGTGTTGTAAATTTATCTAACGCAAGTTCATCATTAAATGTTAGAAATAGCAATAATACTTCATCAGGTGTCCTTGGTACATTGAGAAAAGGAGATACAGTAAGCATAGTTGCTACTTATGGAGATTGGTATAAAATTAAATTTAATTCATCCTATGGATATGTAAGTTCTAAATACATAAGTACCTCTACATCAGATGCTTCATCTAGTACACCTCCAAATACTAGTAATTCATCAACATCAACTGATAAGGCACCTACTTTAAAATCTGGCACTGTAAACTTAAACGATAAGTCCTCTGCGCTAAAATTTAGAAGCACTCCTGGTGGACAAGTTATAGGATCTTTACCACATGGTACAAAAGTAGGAATTCTAGAAACTAGTGGTAGCTGGTATAAAGTAAATATCAATGGAACTGTTGGTTATATATCTGCTAATTATGTATCAGTGTCTCAAACTCAAGGGACTGCTACTGAGTCATCATCCGCTGCAAATTCTTCAGTTAGCAAAATTGGTACCGTAAATCTTAGTGATGCATCATCAACATTAAATTTAAGAAATACTCCATGGACGGGACGAGTATTATCTGCTTTGCCTTACGGAAGTAAAGTAGAAATTCTAGGCACTAGTGGGCGCTGGTATAAAGTGAAAGCTGGTTCTGAAGTTGGATATTTACACTCTGACTATATTAAACTATAAACTAACAAAAAGTACTTTAGTAAAGGGAACCTAGATATCTAGGTTCCCTTTAATTGCCACTACATGATGTAAAACTAAAATTTATTTATGTATTGATATTTCAATGTATTGATGCTATAATATGAACATAGTTCATAAAAAAGATAATAATATGTCAAAACTCATCGAAAATGTAAGAGAAAATCTATTAGTTTAAATATCTATCTCTCACATTAAAATATGAGATATTTTTTTAAAACTATATGAACTAAGTTCATATAAAAAAAGACAAATATTATTTAAATGAATTTAATGTAAAAAATTTAGTTTAAAAGGAGAAATGAATATGTTAATTTATGCAGTTGTTTTTATGAATTTAGCACTTTTATTCTATACAGTAGGTGTATGGGCTGAAAAACTCGGTGGGAGACTTAAGCCTTGGCATTTAGTAATGTTTTTTATTGGTTTAGCATGTGACACAACAGGTACATTAGTTATGGAGTCTATAGCAAAAACTTCATCAACTGGAAGTGTTATTCACGAAATTACAGGTTTAATTGCCATAATTTTAATGGTCATTCATGCTCTATGGGCAACTTATGTTTTAATTAAAAAGAACGAAGCAATGATTGCAAAGTTTCATAAGTTTAGCATAGCTGTTTGGTTAATATGGTTAATTCCATTTTTATCTGGTGCTATTTCTCATATGAGATAAATATAGAGTCAAAAGACCGAAAGTTAACTTTCGGTCTAGTTTTATATCTTTACCTAAAAAATAGTGGCATTGCTATAATTAAAGCTAGCAATACAATTGTTATTATTATGCTTTCTATTCTTCCATAATTCATAGTCCAGCCTATACCAAATCTTTTTTCAACAAAAAGCGATGGATCATCTTTGTTAACATATATGCTGTTCCCTAGTTTCCAATACTTATCATCATCTCTATCTACTAAACCACTTGAGGTATTAGTTTCTCTTTTTAATTTAATTCTACTTCCACCTTGCCCTGTCGTTAAACTCATATATATAGATAAAATCAAGATTAAACCTGTTACTAAAAATGTAACTACCATCATACCTTTTCCACTAGTATTTATAACTTGAAGTATGTTTAAATTTATATAAGTAAAAAGCAAATTAAGCAGTATAACCATAATTACCATGTACCCAGACCATCTACGCCTAAAAATTATATTCCTCTCTCTTGATTCTTCTGGATTAGATGCATTTATCTGCTGCTTTGACCATCCTATAATCTTGTATGAGAAGAATAATACCAAAGTCATAAAAAACTGCACAAAGGGCATTTGAATCATAGCCTTATAGGATTTTTTAGTCCATCCATCCACCTGACCTAATGCATTCCAGTGGGTAGGTATTAAATCTGGAAGTCTATCATAAACATTTATCCCTATAATTATATTCATTACTATAATAATTTCAGGTATCATAAACCACCAAGGTGATACTAAAACACTTTTTCTCTTGTTTTTAGTAAAATTAGTATCTATAACTGTCACTGACTTCTTAATTTTATACCAACCATTCTTATCTTTAATCTCTTTTACTTTTTTATTTGATCTATAATAAATTAAAAATGATATTATTAAATATAAACATATACCTAATATTTGAATAATAACCCAAAACTTTTCTGATGAGTATACAAGAATAGAAAAAACTAATATATAGATTACAGATATCACAAGATTATTTTTGATATATTCTTTATATATATTGGTTAACTCTTCCTTTGCCACCTCTTCTACTGGCACTCTAACACCAAAGTAAATATCTCTTCTTGTAAGTTTAGGTGTAATTATTTGTATTATAAGCATTATTATAATAATTGGAACTGTTGTTATTAGAGCCATAACTTTATCACTCATAGATATATTCCTCCATAGAATAACTTTTAATATTTCATTATACAGTTATTTTCTTTTATAAACACTATATATTTCTTTGCAAGCTTCAATAAAGTCTTCTTCACTAACTCCTCTACAGTGCGCTTCCGATATAATAGACTCCAATTCTTCTTTTAGTATATCATCGTACTCTTCTGAAGAAGGAATAGGGATTTTATTTACTATCGCTCCCTTTCTCCTATCTATTGTTATAAATCCATCGCCTTTTAGAAGATTATATGCTTTGTTTACAGTATGCATATTAATACCTATGTCTTCTGCCATCTGCCTTACAGATGGCAGGCTCTCACCTTCATCTAATTCCCCTTTCGCTATACCTCGTATAATTTGATTCTTAAGTTGGGCATATATTGGTACATCCGATTCAAAATTTATTTTCAATAACATTTGCATCCTCCTAAACTATAACTTTGCCTCCAAAATCACTTAACTGCTCTAATCTTTCGATTTACTAAACATATATTTGGATTTTATTATAAATATTAAACTAATTAAAGCCACTACTAGTAAAATAAATTCAACTATCCATACATTTTTTATTTGTCCGGTTTGAAATAACGCTGCTGGGAAATCAAATAGTGCATGTATTACTATTGCGTATAAAAGATAGATATTTTTTCTATTCTTTACTCCGTATAATACTAATAATGATAGTGCTATATGAAATGTTACTGCTAAAACCCTTTCCACTCCTATAACTCCAAAGTAATATGGCGAGGAACTGATTAAAACTTGTTTTAGTGACTCCAATGAGCCAATAGGCACTTTTGCTCCAAGCGTTTTTTCAAACATTCCTGAGTTTATTAAATTTGAATACACAATATATTGTAAACTCATCATTCCGCCTATTAATATGGATTCAATACCACCATGCCCAATACCATACGCCATACCATCTTTCCATTGAGTTCTGCCTTTTAGGAAAAACTTAAATCCGATGAATCTACCTACTTCTTCAAAAACGCCTGCTGCCAAGCCTCCATACACCATATATATCCAAGGATTTGTAAGCATTGCAGCAGTTTGCGGATTTCTAACTAGTACATACCAATGAAGCATTTTCTCCAACACCTGTGAGAATACTATAAATATTAAAACACCTACCAATACTGCTTTTATTGATATTTTGTATTTTTTATAGAAATAAGCTATTAATGCAAGTGGTAGTACGAAAGATAAAAGCATAGATACAATCATAAAAGTTATTGATAAATTACTTACCATAATTCATCCTCCTTTATTATATTTGTTATATAAATAATAGAACAAATATAATAAAATATCAATCTTCACCAAATATATTTTGCTAAGCGTTATGACTTAAATAACTTATAATAAGAGCTTTTTTCTTCGCTTTTCTAATTGTAGTTCAATTTTAATTATAGTTTTATCTATAGTGAATCTTCAACCGAATTTACAAGTAATTTTTTACTAACGAAAATTATAGGGTTCCTAACTAGAAAATTAACTGACCGCCTAGAAACCCTATATTCCTACTTTTCAAAAACTATTTTTACATATTCCACATTATTTACATCGTCATAATATGATTTTATACTACATCCACTGTAATTTATCTGTGGATTGCTTTTCATTATTTTCTGTAGAGTAGCACTCACATCATAAGTAGTTTCATCATAATTTAATATTTTCATACTTATGCTGGAAACACTATTCTCCATAGAGCTTTTAATTAGTCCATAAAATTGATAGTAACTTCTTACTGTTGTAATATCTTGTCCATCATCATCCTTTTCTGGAACATTCAAATTGTAGTAGTTATAAGTTGTGCTATTACAAGCTGGATAATTTTCATCCCATCTATGATCTGCAGATATTTGCTGATCTGTAATATTAAAATAAGAGTGTCTAAGGACATCCTTTCCATCACTTGTTATTGGATCATCCCAGGTTGGATCTAGTTGATAATATTGTCCGCCTATTTTAACAATATTCCAAGCATGTCCAATCCATTCCTCTCCGTCTTTTGCCTCACCAATGGCTACTATACTCTCTATACCTACAGCGTCTAGTAAACGCTTCATTGCCCTAGCATATCCTTCACAGACCCCAGTACCCTTAATAAGCACACCATAGTCAGTATACGATTCATCTGGCATATTTCCTGTGAAAAGTCTCTTATCATATGTAGAATGTGTTACCAAATAATCATGAAGAGCTAGCTCTTTCTCATAATCTTTCATATTAGGCTTTATAACTTGTGATACTATCTGGTTTGTCTTTTCTTGCAGAAGTTTTTCTTTATCATCAGCATTAATATGATTAGAATTTTGAACTTGTATAACAGTACTATCTTTAATAGTAAAATTAAATTTAACAGGTGTCTTTAACTCTTTCCCTATTGAAGATTTAAGTCTACTGTTAATTTCTAAAGTATAAATCTTGTTGTTTTCATAACTACTTAAAGGAGTTACACTTATTGATCTATCCCCTGAATTATAACTTAGAGTAACTTGTATTTTGTTATTCGTTCCATATTCATAAACCTGAATATAGTCACTCATTTTAGTATAATCAACGGCATTATTAAATTTGATTGTCCAAACTTTTTTTGAATCTACTGCTTCTTTTGATTGCATTATTTTATAGTCTTCTTGTGCATGACAAACTCTACCAAAAACAAAGAATATAGAAAGTACAAAAGTAATTATAAAAGTTGTCATATATTTTTTACTGCAAAACAACTAGGTCACCTCCTAAAACTAAAATTGTAAATTATTATTAATATTATTTTCGTAGCATTAAGCTTATTTTTAATATAAACAAAAAATAAAGAGGTTAGCAAATACTTCCTGCTAACCCTTCAAATTAACTACTCTGCTCTTTTTTATTTAACTTCATAGGTCTGTTAATTCTTATGCCATTACTATCAAAAACTTTCTTTAAATGTTTTTCTGTTGTAAATACAGTTAACATCAATACTGGAATGAATGCAACTAAAGGAACTAAATATCCTTTACTTTGAAATAATGCAAATCCTATTTTCCCTAAAATAAGTAGTATAACTCCAGCTATTATATACTGATTAGTAGAATACTTATTTCCTTCGTCCCAAGTTTCCTGATTCTTCATTGATAAAGTTGTACGGTAACCATACCATGAATTTATTTGTTTAGGTCTTACTATTTTAGGTATTATTCCGAATCCTAATGTTACTAACCCGAAAATTAATGAATATATCACGATACCCTCAACCCCTTTTCTAAAAAATCTTATTAATCAGATAATTATGTCACTATAATAAAACAAATTCAAGAAAAAATCTAGTCTATATTCACAATTATTTTATTGTAAACCTGGATATATTATGCTTTAACAAATCTAAAAGATATTTATTAATATAGTAATACCAATAAGCTAACTTTTTTAATTATATGTTAAGCTGCTCCTTATATAATTTTAAGAATAATCTATATATATTAAAGCTTTATACTTTTCTATATTTTATTCACAACTTGTGGATAAGTCTGTGAATAACTTGTACATAATTTGTATATATCTTGTTTATTATTTAATATTTCTTATAAAATGATTTAAATTCTAAGTAGAATAAAAACTTGCATAGTATCTATGTATCACCACGCAAGTTAAATTTTTCTTTAAACCTTAAATTTTAAGTCATGCCTCCATCTACAGTTAATATTTGTCCGGTTATATATTGAGACCCTTCTCCGCATAAAAACAATACTGTTTTTCCAATATCCTGTCCGCTTCCAAACTTGCCCATAGGTATTTCATCTTCTAGCCCTTTTTTCTCATCTTCACTTAGCCAATTATTCATTTCTGTGTCAATAACACCTGGAGCTATGGCATTTACTCTTATATTAGAAGGTGCTAATTCTTTTGCTAAGGCCTTAGTGAACAGATTTACTGCTCCTTTTGTTGCAGAATAAATTGTTTCACAGGATGCTCCAATATTCCCCCACATTGAAGATATATTTATTATGCAGCCACATTTCCTTGAAATCATATGTTTAACTAAATTATGAGAACAATTAATTGTCCCTTTAAGATTTATATCTATTATTTGGTTCCAATCTTCTTCATTCATATCCATAAAAAGTGCAATCTTAGATACTCCTGCGTTATTGACTAGAATGTCTACTTTCCCAAATTGTTCTATTGCCTTATTAACAAGCATCCTTGCCTCTTCATAAATGCTTACATCTGCCTTAACTGCCATTCCAATTCCTTTTAAATCTTTTATATATTCTAAAGTTTTATTTGCCTCTTTTTCATTAGATTTATAATTTATAACTACATTTGCTCCAGCTTTTACAAGCTCTAAAACAATACTTCTACCTATGCCTCTTGATGCTCCCGTTACTATTGCAACCTTACCTTTTAAATCTTCCACTTGTAATGTTCACCCCTTATATGTTACTCAGTTAACATTAAAAACTCCTACTTAATATTGAGTAGGAGTTTTTAATATTTTAGTTTATATTAACTAAATCTATTATACTATAATAAAATACTAAATTATACTTAAACATTGCTAGGCACTTTTACTTATTTTCCCTTTCATATTCTCTTCAATTATAATTATATTTTCTTCTTTCTTACTTTCACATACTTGAAACTCACTTACAAGCTTAAGAAGCTCCTCAGCACCTTCTGCATTTTTTGAAGACTGAGCCGCAATATGATCGGTTCTACTGCTTATTTTATTTATGTTGTCAGATATAAGGCCAGAAGCTTCTGCACATTCCCCTACTGTAACTGTTAATGACTCCATATTTTCAGTTATGTTTTCTATAGATTGGCACATTCCTTCTGACAGAATCGAAAACCTTTCTACTATATTTTGTACGGTTTCTCCGTCATTTTTATACTCTTCACTTATATTTATCACTTTTTCATAATCATCAAGTACTGTATTTTTCATAACATCTAGTATAAATTCTGCAGAATCTGATAAGTGACAAACCGCCGCTAAAACTCCTCGTATATTTTTTTGAATATCTGACACGACAACAGCAGACTGCTCAGCTAACTTTCTTACCTCACCTGCAACAACTCCGAAGCCTTTTCCATTTTCGCCAGCTCTTGCAGCTTCAATAGCAGCGTTTAAAGCTAATATGTTTGTTTTTTTAGATATTTCTCTTATTTGCTCCGTCATAACGGAAATATTCTCAACAACCTTAATATCCTGTAATGCATCACTCAATCTCTCTTTAGATATTACATAACTTTCTTGCATTTTAACCATAGATTGATTTGTTTCTTTTCTCATAATAGTTGCTCTATCTTTTATTTCATTTGCTAATTTAAGTCCCTGTTGAGCTTCAACTACAGTCCTATTTATTTCCTCCTTAGCAGATACAGTTTTTGAAGCTATTTCTTCTATAAATGCCGAAGACTCCTGCATATTTGCTGTTATCTGCTCTGCAGTCTCAGAAACCCTTTGCACATTCCTATGTACACTTATAAACATATCACTTATGTTATGTACTGAATCAAGTGTATCCTTGCTTTCTAGTTTAACACAATTTATTATATTTTCTATATTATCAATAGCATTATTTAATGCTGAAGCAGTTTGTCCAAACTCATCACTTCTTAATATCTCTATTCTATGTGATAAATTGCACTCTGATAGTCCTTTTGCATATTTTCTTATTTTTAGAAGAGGAACTTTTATATATTTCGATATTAGCAGCCCTACGCCCACTCCTATAAGAATAAATATTATTGTAATAGCTGCTATATCATACTTAAGTATGTTCGCCTGTTTGAATATTTCATTTTTAGGCATACTTAATGCTAAAAACCAACTAGTATCGGGAATAGGCGCATATGCCATGAACATTTCCACACTATTTTCACTATAAAATCCTGATCCTGTTTCTCCTTTAATCATTTTGGTTTCCAACTCAGCTAATTGTTTTAATGTTGAGTCCTTTTCCACATTTTTAAGTGTATTATCTTTATTCAGAACCAGTTTCATGTTTTTATGTGCTACTTTAGTTCCATCTTTATTTATTATAAAACAGAACCCGTTGTCTCCTACTTTCATCTTTTGAACTATTTCATTAAGGTTTTTCGTTGACATATTTGAAAATAATACTCCTGAAACCTTATCATCTTTTTCTTTTATAGGCACAGCTACTGCAATAATTTGTTCTCCTTCAGTGTTAGTTACAGGATCTGAAACTGCTGGTATACCGCTTAATGCTTTTTTTAGATATTCATTGTCTCTCGAAATATTTTCAATATCTATCTTAGTTTTTTCTCCATTTGAAAAGTATATTATTCCATTTAAATCCATGATATTTAAATTCACATAATTTAATCTCTGTGCCTCTGCTAAAAGCACTGGTATTTGATTTTGAACATTCATAGATTTAATTTCAGGTCTTTCTGCTAGCACAGTCATTACCTTTATGTCTTGCTCTAGTGTAGAGTTTATTAGCTTAGCTGATTCTGAGGCTTTGGCCTTAAGAGATGATTCAATGGTGTCACCTAATGCCTTATAAGAACTATTATAAGATACTGCACCTAGGATACCACATGTGAATATAATAAGAACTCCTATTTGAAGAGTTATTTTTACTGAAACACTATTTATAATCTCAGGTCTTAATATTCTCATCTTACTGATAAACTTTTCTAATTCCTTATTGTTTTTCTTTTCTTTCATAGGCTTTAAAAGTTTTAACTTTTCGTAAATATCCGAAATAGTCTTCTTAAACTTTATCTTTTTTTTCACAGCTAATCCCCCTAAATCTAAGTATTGAAAAACCTACCATAGATGTTAATCTTAGATTTATTTTAGCACCTCTATGCTCCATCTTATACCATAATGACCATAACTTAACGAAAGGTTAACTGTACTTAACATATGTAAATCTATTTTTACTTGGAATGCTAAATAGTACATATAATATAATTACATAGAAAAACTGAATCTATCTAAGTTTCACTTTATTAAATAACAGTTTTATAATATAATACTTATATAAAATTAGGTAATATTTAGTATCACTTAGTATTTGTTTTCAAAGAAAGGAAGTATTTAATATGCTACATTTTAAACCTCTTACAATTGAAGATAAAAAAATTTTTGATAAATATTTAGAGCCATATATATATGAGACTTGTGAGTATTCATTTACTAATCTTTTTATTTGGCGAAAAGCATGTGACATACAATACGCGATTCATAAAGATGTCTTGATTATAAAGAAAACAGATTTTAATGGAAGTTATCATTTTATGCAGCCTATAGGATATAAAAAAGAAAACTTGAAGGATATAATAGATTTTTTAATTGAAAATAAAAGTAAGTTTGAACTTGAGTATCTTTTTAAAGATGCTGAGGAGTGTTTTATTAATGACCTTAAGGATATATATGGTGAGAATACTTTCACTATATTAGAAGACAGAGATAACTTTGATTATATATATGAAAGCAGCAAACTTATAAGCTTGTCAGGGAAAAAACTCCATAAGAAAAAAAATAATTATAATCATTTTATTAAAAATTATAGTTATGAAACATCTCCTATAACAGCAGAGTTAATACAACCTTGTATAAAAGCTGCTCGAGAGTGGTGTCATAAGCATATTTGCAAAGGGTATTTGCTATATGAATTAAGGGCTATAGAAGAACTTTTAAAAAATAATTCCATATTAAATTTTGAAGGTATGGTCGTATTTATTGATAACAAAGTTTCTGCTTTTACCATAGGAGAAAAAGTTGACAAAGACATGGCAATAATTCATATAGAAAAGGCAGATTCGGACATTAGGGGATTATATAATTTTATAAACAAAGCATTTGTTGATGCTTATTTTAGTGATGTTCCTTTCATAAATAGAGAGCAGGATCTTGGAATCGAAGGTCTAAGAAGCGCAAAGGAATCCTATATCCCAATAAAACTAGCAAAAAAGTTTATTGTTCAATAATATTTATTGAAACAAGGCGTGAAAACTGCATTTTGTATATAATTAAACTTATTTAAATTATTAAATTAATTGCATATTAGTTTTTAAATAATAGTCTGTGTGCTCCCTTGAATTTATATTTAGAAGCATATTCTGATAGGAGTTTACACAGGCTATTTTGCTTACTGTAAATGTTGTAATTTACTAAGCTAATTAGTCAAGTTGTTTGCAATCTCCATAATCTTCTTTATACTGTCATCTAGGCTATTCATTGAAGCTGTAATTTCTTCTGTAGCTGCTGCTTGATTTTGTGAAAGTGTATCAAGCTCTCCTATTTTTTTTATTACTATATTAACTACATAAGATATTGATAAAAGTTTTTTAGATATTTCCTGAACGTTTCCACTAGTATCTTGAGCCAATTTACGAACTTCATTGGCGACTACAGCAAAGCCACGTCCAGCATCTCCAGCTCTAGCTGCTTCTATAGCTGCATTTAATGCTAATAATCTAGTTTGATCAGCTATTCCTTTAATTAATGCAATTACATCACTTATAGCATTTAATTCATTTTGAGCTTGAACTGAATTTATAGAAAGCTGATCCATTGCTGTAGCTATATTACTGGCGTTCATTGCAATTCCTTCAGAGGCTTCTTTAGTTTGGGCAGATGTTTCACTAAGCTGTGATGAAGTTTCTCTTAATATTTCCTGCTTAACTATAGGAGATGTAATTGTTATTCCTCCTATAATTACATTTCTACTTTTTATCGGAATTCCCATTCCTATGTAAGGAACTCCAAAAGGAGAATTTTCCTTACTAATTTGAAGGAAAACACGTTTTTTAGTTCTTAAGACTTCATAAATAATAGTTTTTGATTTGATTAAATCTCCTATTTTGATTCCAAGTCTCATTTCCTTTGCTTCATGATATGCTATTACCTTTTCCATGTCGTATATCGCTACAGTGCTACTACCATCAAAAAGCTCATATATATATTTTGCACTGTCTATTGCAGTACCATATATATATTTATCAGTATTTTCACTTAATTCGTTACTCATTAATTATTCACCTCAATAAAAAATTTTAACTGCATATACTGATAAGTAAAATGCAGTTAAAAGTATATATTCGAAAGGGTTTATAATTTACAAAGTTTAAATGACCGTTTCCTTTTTTTGAACATCAAACCTATCTTCACTAAGTAATCGTCAATGCTTCTTCTGCTCCTTTTATACAAAATGTAAGACACTTTGTAATAGGATAAGTAAAAAACATGTTCCTGTCTTTATTATAGTGATAGCAAAGATATCTCTGTATGATTGTTTGTGAGTTAAACCTGTGATACCTAGAAGTGTAATAACTGCTCCATTATGAGGTAATGTATCCATACCGCCTGATGCCATTGCAGCAACACGGTGAAGCAATTCAGGACTCATGCCAATTCTATTCGCCCAATCTAAGTACTGTTTTCCAAACATATCAAGTACTATACTCATACCGCCAGATGCTGAACCAGTTACACCAGCAAGAACGTTTACACTTACTGCTTCTGATAGTAATGGGCTGCCATTAGGATTTATATTTATTAAATGATTAGCAATAACTTTAAATCCTGGAAGGGATTTTATAACGTTACCAAAACCAACTTCAGATGCAGTATTTAAAACTGCTAATAATGAACCTATTGCTCCAGCGTTGATGGCAGTTGCTAAATTTCCTTTAATACTTTTTGGGTTTATAATGAAGGAAAGTATTATACCTACAACAAGCGCAATTATAAGTGCCCAGTTATTCATAGTTCCTACAACACCTGTTTTAGCTACATTGTAAGGTGCTAAAGTTACCCATGATGTAATATCCCAATGAGGAAAAACCATTTTTTGCAATATTAAAGTTATAACAAGCACTGAAACCAATGGTAAAGCTGATAATAAAGGATTAGGTAAGTTCGTATCTTCAACAATTACTGGTTCATTTTTATGATTTTGTCCATAACCCTCACCAGCTTCTTGTGCTTTACGTTTACGCCATTCTAAGTAAGCTACTCCAGTTGTAAAAACAATTATAGTTCCAAGGATACCAAAAACTGGTGCAGCATAAAGGTCTGTATTAAAAAATTTCATTGGTATTGAGTTCTGAATCTGTGGTGTTCCTGGTATAGCATCCATTGTGAAAGTAAAAGCTCCCATTCCAATAGTTGCAGGTATAAGTCTCTTTGGTATATCTGCTTCTTTAAATATAGCAGCTGCAAAAGGATACACTGCGAAAGCAACAACGAAAAGACTAACTCCACCATAAGTAAGAATAGCTGCTGATAAAATTACGGCAACCATCGCCCTTTCTTTTCCTAACTTTCCTATAATAGCCTTTGCAATAGATTTGGCAGCACCAGATTGCTCCATAGCTTTACCAAATATTGCTCCCAATAAGAAGAACGGGAAGTATACTTTTACATAGTTTGCTAAGTTAGGCAAGAATATTTCCGTATAAGTTGGCATAAGAGCCATTCCAGATAAAAGTGCCGCTAATAGTGCGAAAATAGGGGCAAATACTATAACTGAAAATCCCCTATAGGCTAAGAAAATTAATAATCCTAGAGCTAAAATAATTCCTATAACGCCCATTAATAAAACCTCCATTTAATTTATACTTTGTATATATTTTTTATGAAACTCCTTCTCCTTCGTCGAATGAGTAAGCGATCATCACAAAATCATAGATTTTGGATGCCTGCTTATCTAATTTTTATTCCCATTAACTCTTCCTTAAAGATTCTTTCATCCATACCTTTTAAATTAGGAGATATTATTGGTTTAAATTCCATGTGATTTAATACGTCTTTCTCTAAGTCAATTCCTGGAGCAAGCTCTTCTAAGACTAGTCCATCTTTAGTCAATCTAAATACTGCTCTTTCAGTAATATAAAGAACAGATTGTCCAATATTCGCTGCATATTCTCCACTAAATGTAATCTGTTCAACAGCATTGATGAACTTATTCGATTTTCCTTCTTTCTCTATTACTAATTCACCATCTGCAACACTTATCTTTAATCCACCTGCCGTGAAGGTTCCACAGTATACAACTTTTTTAGCATTTTGAGTTATATTAATAAAACCACCGCAACCTGCAATTTTAGGTCCAAACTTACTAACGTTTACATTACCAACCTTATCACATTGTGCTAATCCTAAAAAGGCTACATCAAGGCCGCCTCCATCATAAAAATCAAATTGACTAGCTTGATCTAATATAGATTGTGGATTTGTAGATGCTCCAAAACTTAGGCCGCCTGCAGGTACACCACCGACCCCACCTGCTTCTACAGTCAAAGTCATTTCATCTCCTATCCCCTCTTCATTAGCTACTATTGCTACTCCCTCTGGTACACCAATTCCTAAGTTTGTAACTGAATTAGGTATGAGCTCCATAGCTGCCCTTCTAGCTATTATTTTTCTTTCATTAAGCGGTAATGGATCTAATGAATCTACAGGAACTTTAACTTCTCCAACATAGCATGGGTTATAACTTTCACCAAAAGTCTGCATATGGTTTTCTGGTGTTCCAACAACTATTGCATCTACATATATTCCTGGTATTTTTACTTTTCTTGGATCTAACGTTCCCTTCGATACAATCTTTTCAACTTGTAAAATAACTAATCCACCTGAGTTTTTAGCTGCTTGTGCCATTGCCGTTGCATCAAGTGTTGCAGCTTCTTTTTCTAAGGTTGCATTTCCATCTTCATCTGCATATGTGGCTCTTAAAAGTACAACATTGATAGGGAAAGCTTTGTACAATAAATACTCCTTATCTTCAATTTTAACTACTTTTACTATCTCCTCAGTAGTAATTTCATTTAGCTTGCCACCCTCAATTCTAGGATCAACAAAGGTTTTCAAACCAACGTGAGTTAATGTTCCTGGTTTTCCAGCGGCAATATCTCTAAACATATGTGATATAGTGCCTTGTGGCAAGTTATATGCTTTTATCTTGTTTTCTAAAGCTAATTTTTGAAGCTTTGGTGCTAATCCCCAATGCCCTCCTATTACTTTACCTAATAATCCTTCATGTCCAAGATGGTTTAATCCTCTCTCCTTACTGTCACCTTGCCCTGCTGCATAAACTAATGTTAAATTTTTAGGAGTTTGCGTTTTCAAAAATTTTCTCTCTATTTCCATAGTAATTTCTTCTGGATGTCCACATCCAATGAAACCGCCTACAGCAACAGTGTCATCATTTTTTATTAGCTCAACTGCTTGTTCTTTCGATATAACTTTAGATCTCATTTTTCTCCCTCCATGTTATAGTTATGTAGTACTACTTTATATAGCAACTATCATGCCAAAACCTCTATAAACTACAGAATCATTTGCAAGTTAACAAAACTCTTAAATATCAATGTTTTTAGAATATTTATTATTTAATTAATTTAACACAAAAAAAATAAACAAATAATTAGTGTATATTTTATATACACTAATTATTTGTTGTTTCCATATTGCTTTTATTTTGCAATCTTTATAAGCGACTATTTTATTTACATGTATTTTTTTTATACATCATTTTCAACATGTTTTAAAATTTATTTCTAAAATTATTTATCCGAAGTACATGATTTACTATAATAATTACAGATATCAATGGGGACTAAAAAAATGATTCCTGCTCAGTACAGAAATCATCTTCTTAATTCAGCATAGTCTTTTTTTATTGTCCTAGACAAATGGTACATTTTATTCTGACATGTAGGTTTAAAATACTCAAGCAGTAAATATATTTTAGGTTAAACTTTCTAATTTATATTCTTCTATTTTCTTGTATAATCCAGCTCTGCTTATACCTAACATTCTAGCTGCTTTATTCTTATTCCAATTAGTTTCCTTAAGGCACTCGAAAATAATTTCTTTTTCCACCTCTTCAACAATAACTTTCAAATGTTTACTTTTATTACTATAACGTTTGAATTTGTTTTTTGTCAGTCTTTCAGATAGATGTTCTAATTTAATAACTATATCTGAGTCTAATAAATTTATCGCTCTTTCGATAACGTTTTCAAGCTCTCTGATGTTTCCAGGCCAATCATAGTTAACTAGACAATCTAATGCCTCCTTAGATATTCCCTCTACATATACTCCTAATCTACTTGCAACCTTAATTCTAAGCGCATTAACTAATTTAGGTATATCCTCTTTTCTTTCTCTTAAAGGAGGTATTGAAATTTTCATTACATTAAGTCTATAATATAAATCCTCTCTAAACTTTTTTTCTTTAATACTGTTTTCAAGATCTTTATTGGTAGCGGCTATTATTCTAACATTAATTGACTTTAGCGTATTGCCACCTACTCTTTCAATCTCTTTTTCTTGAATAACCCTCAAGAGCTTTACCTGCATATTCATAGGCATATCACCTATCTCATCTAGGAATATAGTTCCACCATTGGCTAATTCGAACTTACCCTTTTTACCACCTTTTTTTGCTCCTGTAAAAGCCCCCTCTTCATAACCAAACAGCTCTGCTTCTAATAGTTCTGAAGGTATCGCTGCACAATTTATCTTTACAAATGGTGCTAAATACCTTTTACTTGCATTATGAATAGAATGAGCAAATAGTTCTTTTCCTGTTCCGCTTTCTCCAATTATCAAAACATTTGAATTAGTATTTGCAACCTTTTTTACTAAAGATTTTACTTCTTTTACTTTTACTGAATCTCCGACTATATTTTCAACGGAATATTTGGCTTTTCTTTCTTTGTCAAGTTCATTCTTATAAAACTCAACTTCTTTTTCCAAATTATTTAATTTTTTACTAAGAGAATGAAAATCGCTAATATCTTTAAATACTACCTTTCCTACCGCACCAATAACTTTATCATCTTTTTTTAGTGGAACACGCATAGCAATCATTTTATTCCCTTTTATCTCCTGAACTTCCCCTATTTCTGCTACGCCTGATTCTATAACTTTACTCATCCTTGTGTTTTCTATTACTTCATCTACTAGCTTTCCTTCAGGATTAGCACACCCTACAAACTCTTTATAAGCCTTGCTCATCATAGTAATAATACCTTTTTCATCTGTTACTACTATCCATTCGTTAAAGGTATTTATTATAGTGTCTAAAATATCAATATATGATTTATCTGCATTCAACTCTTCCTGCATTTTTTTATGATTAGTAATATCATAAAAAATAGCTATAGCTCCTTTTGCTTTTCCTTCCGACATTATAGCAATTCTATTCGTTATAAATTCTCTTCCATTGGTTATAAAGTTCTGATTAATTTCACTTTCACAATTTTTCAATACTCTAGGTAAATTTGTTTCAGGTATGATTTGCTCAATATGTAACCCTAATCCACTTTCAGCATCAACTCCCAACAACTTTTCCGCCATTTTATTAATAACAAATATAATTCCTGTATTATCAATCCCTATCACAGCTTCATTTATATTTTCTACAATGGACTGGAAGCATTCCTTGAAAAACATAAAGCATCCCCCTCTTAAACCATATTCTGTGAATTTAATCATAGCTTCGCCCTTTAATTTTTAACTATTAGTATTGTTATAATAAATATTATAATAAGCTCTCTAATCAAGTAAAATCCATACTAGTATTATATCATTAAATAAAAACTGAGACTATGTTTTTGACACAGTCCCAGTTTATTACTACCTAAATTTGAAGTTGCTCCTAGACATGATTTAAAATTGGTTAAAAGAGTAATCTTATATTTTATAATTTATTCTAAAAAGAGATTTTATCCGATGACTACCCGCTCTAATATTCCCTCTTCTTAAAGAGGGAATAAAGAGCAGCTATGTCCCTGGATTCGTTCAACTAAGAATCAGGTGGGGTTTGAAATCCCATCTGATTCAAGTTTCCACTTCATAACTTTTTTAATTAATTCATTTCTTTAATTTGAGCTACAAGTTCAGGAATAACCTTCTTATAATCTCCAACTAATGCAAGATCAGCTACTTTCATTATAGAAGCGTCTGCATCTTTATTTATAGCTATAATGTAATCACTATCCTGCATTCCAGCTAAATGCTGTATTGCCCCTGATATACCACAAGCTATATAAAGATTTGGTCTAACTGTCTTACCTGTTTGTCCAACTTGATATGCTTTATCTAACCATCCGTTGTCTATAGCTGCTCTTGATCCAGCTACTATTCCACCTAAAGCGTCAGCAAGGTCTTTTAGTACTTCAAAACCTTCTTTATTTCCTATTCCTCTTCCACCTGCAACTATTATCTTAGCTTCTCCAATATCCATGCAGCCCTTGCAAGCTTTAACTACTTCTAATACTTCAGTTCTTATATCTGCGACCGTTAAGTTTGCAGCTACCTTTTGGATTTCTCCACTTCTTGCAGTATCTTTAGCTAACTTTTCAAATACCCCAGGTCTTACTGTAGACATCTGTGGTCTGTGGTCTCCACAAACTATTGTAGCCATTAAGTTTCCACCAAAGGCTGGTCTTGTCATAAGTAGGTTTTTGTTTTCTGGATCTATATCAAGAGATGTACAGTCTGCTGTAAGTCCTGTAGCAAGTCTTGCTGCCACTCTTGGTCCTAAATCCCTTCCTATGAATGTAGCCCCAACTAGTATTGCTTCTGGCTTTATATCCTTTGCTAAGTCACATATAACTTTTGTGTACCCATCTGTTGTAAAGTGTTTTAAAAGTGGATTATCTGCATATATTACTTTATCTGCTCCATATGCTACTAATTCTTTTGCTATATCATCTATATCACTTCCAAGTAAAAGAGCTGTTAACTCTACGCCTAACTTGTCTGCTAATTCTCTTCCTTTTCCTAATAATTCTAAAGATACCTTTTGAAGCTTTCCTTCCCTCTGTTCAGCAAATACCCATACGCCTTTATACTCTGCTATATTCATTGTAATTCCCTCCTAGATATAGTGTTTTTCTTTTAATTTTGAAACTGCATATGCTGCTGCTTCTTTTGCTGGTAGATTTACTAATTCACCTTGTCCCTTTGCTTCCTTTGTTGAAGATTTCTTAACCTTTGTTGGTGATCCAGCTAATCCAAGAAGAGATTTGTCTACATCTATATCAGCTGCACTCCATACTTTTATTTCTTTCTTGTATGTTTCAAAGATATTTGCCATATGCATATATCTTGGTTCATTTAATTCTTTTATAGCTGTTAGAAGAACTGGAGTCTTAACCTTTATTACTTCGTACCCATCTTCCCATGCTCTTTGTACTTTTAAAGAATCTCCCTCAACTTCTACTTTTTCTACATAAGTGATTTGTGGAATGTTTAAGTGCTCAGCTATTTCAGGTCCTACTTGAGCTGTGTCTCCATCTATAGCCTGTCTTCCTGCAAATACTATGTCGTAGTCTAGTTTTTTTAGTGCTCCTGCTAGTGCATTTGATGTAGCCAATGTATCTGCTCCTGCAAAGGCTCTGTCTGATATAAGTATTGCTTCATCTGCTCCCATAGCTATTGCTTCTCTTAAAGCTGCTTCTGCTTGTGGTGGTCCCATACTTATTATAGTAACTTTTGCCCCTACCTTTTCTTTTAATACAAGTGCTTCCTCTAAAGCATTTTTATCATCTGGATTTATTATTGATGGAACTCCTTCTCTTATAAGAGTTCCTGTCTTTGGATCTATTTTAACTTCTGTTGTATCTGGAACTTGTTTTAAACAAACTACTATATTCATTAATGTTGTCCTCCTTGTCTATTCTTATCTAAATATGCTTCCTGAGATAACCATCTTCTGAACCTGTGAAGTTCCTTCGTAGATTTCAGTTATCTTAGCATCTCTCATCATTCTTTCTACTGGATATTCTTTTGTATATCCGTATCCACCAAATAACTGAACAGCCTTAGTTGTTACTTCCATAGCAACATCTGCTGCAAATAACTTAGCTCTTGCTGCATCTACAGAATAAGGAAGTCCAGCATCTTTCTTACATGCTGCTTTGTATACTAAGTGTTTTGCTGCTTCGATCTTTGTATCCAATTCAGCCACTATCCAAGATAGTCCTTGAAATTTATCTAAAGATCTGCCGAATTGTTTTCTTTCTTTCATATAAGCTACCGCTTCATTGAAAGCACCTTCTGCTATTCCTAACGCTTGAGCTGCTATACCAATTCTTCCTCCATCAAGAGTGCCCATAGCAACACCAAAGCCTTTTCCTTCCTTGCTTAATAAGTTTTCCTTTGGTACCATACAATCTTCAAATATAAGCTCAGTAGTTGATGATCCTCTAATTCCCATCTTCTCTTCTAATTTACCTATTGAGAAACCTTTAAAGCCTTTCTCAACTATAAATGCTGAAATTCCTTTTGTGCCCTTACTTCTGTCTGTCATAGCAAATACTATAAAAATATCAGCTGCTCCACCGTTTGTTATGAATATTTTTTGTCCATTTATGATATAGTTGTCTCCATGAAGAACAGCCGTAGTTTGTTGTCCTGCAGCATCTGTTCCTGCATTTGGTTCTGTTAAGCCAAAGGCTCCTAACTTTTCTCCCTTTGCAAGAGGTATTAAGTATTTTTGCTTATGCTCTTCAGTGCCATATTTATCAATTACTGAAGCACATAATGAAGTATGAGCTGAAAGAATAACTCCAGTAGTACCGCAAACCTTTGATAACTCTTTAACTGCTAATATATATGAAAGGGTGTCTCCACCGGCTCCGCCATATTCCTTGGAGAACGGAATACCCATCATTCCGTATTTAGCCATCTTTTCTACTGTTTCCATAGGGAACCTTTCAGTTTCATCAATTTCTGCTGCTAACGGCTTAACTTCATTTTCAGCAAACTCTCTTACCATCTGTTGTACTAATTGTTGTTCCTTTGACAATGTAAAATCCATAATTGGTCCTCCTCTTGATTTTTAGATAGATATTTAATTGTTTGTTAATAATCAAACTATTTTTATATATTAATTTTGCTTTATTTTATATTTTACCTATATCAGATTGATTTTAGCTATTTTTATTTGGAAGGGTTCAATCTTATATAGGTAAAATATAATTAACTGATATATTTAATTTTTATTTAAGAATAGCTATTCAGAAACTTTTTTAGGAGGCATAACTAATGCTTCTCCATCTACAACAACTTTTCCATTTTGATTAGTACAAACCGTTCTTAGTTTAACTCTATTTTTCTCTACATTCATTTCTATAACTTCTACTTCTGCTTTAATTGTATCTCCAATATAAACTGGTGCAGTAAACTTAAGTTGTTGTCCCATATAAATTGTTCCTGGTCCAGGAAGGTGCATACCAAGACAAGCTGAAATAAAACCAGAAACTAATATTCCATGTGCAATTCTGCTCTTAAACATTGTTTTTTCTGATGCAGTTTGATTTACGTGTGCTGGATTTAAGTCTCCAGTAATTCCCGCAAATAAATATACATCTGTTTCGGATATAGTCTTTTCAACAGAAACCTTATCTCCAACTTTTATTTGATCAATTGTTAAACCTTGCATGATTTTACCTCCTAATTTTTAATACATAGTAGAAGGAAGACAACGTATACCTTTGTTCAATTATTCAAGATGGTTGTATATTTTAGAATAACAGTTAGTCAAATCATATACTTGTCCAACTTCTACTATGATATATATTCTGTTAAGAGCTTAAGGTCCACAGCCAAAATGGTCCACAGCCTTAGACGCTCTTTACATTCTAACTTTATAATAGTTATTAACTATCTTTCTATAATAGCTGCTGTTCCTTGTCCCCCACCTATACATAAGGTTGCAAGACCTTTTTTAGCATCTCTTTTAATCATCTCATGAATTAGTGTAACTAGAATTCTAGCACCTGAGGCTCCAACTGGATGTCCAAGAGCTATAGCTCCGCCATTTACGTTCACGATATCCATGTTAAATTCTAAATCCTTAGCTACAGATAAACTTTGTGCAGCAAAAGCCTCATTTGCTTCTATTAAATCTAAATCTCTTACAGTTAAGTTTGCTCTTTCTAAAGCTTCTCTAGTTGATGGAACTGGACCATATCCCATAATTGAAGGATCTAATCCCTTAGAACCAAAGGATACAATTTTAGCTAATGGTTTTATTCCCAATTCTTTAGCTTTTTCTCCACTCATTATAACTAAAGCTGCAGCTCCATCATTTATTCCTGAAGCATTGCCAGCAGTTACTGTTCCATCTTTCTTAAATGCTGGTTTCAATTTTGCTAATCCTTCAATAGTAGCTCCAAATCTCGGAAATTCATCTGTATCGAATATCTTTGGCTCTCCTTTTCTTTGAGGTATTGCAACTGGTACTATCTCATCCTTAAATTTTCCTTCCTTAATAGCACTTTCTGCTTTTAATTGGGATTTAAGGGCAAATTCATCCTGCATTTCTCTAGTTATTCCCCATTGTTCTGCTATGTTTTCCGCTGTAATTCCCATGTGGTACCCATTAAAAGCATCTGTAAGGCCGTCAAATACCATTTCATCTACTAGCTTTCCATCATTCATTCTTTGACCCCATCTTGCATTGTTTAAAAGGTAAGGAGCTCTTGACATGTTTTCCATTCCGCCAGCAACAACAATATCGTTATATCCAGATAAAATCATCTGAAATGCTAAACTAACTGCTCTTAATCCAGACCCACAAACTTTATTTAAAGTAAAAGACGATACCTCAACTGGAATCCCAGCTTTAACAGCTGATTGTCTTGCTGGATTTTGGCCAATTCCTGCTTGAAGAACATTACCCATGATTACTTCGTCTACTAACTCAGGTTTTACACCAGCTCTATTTAATGCTTCTTTAATTACAATAGCTCCTAAATCAACGGCAGTAACATCCTTTAAGCTTCCGCCGAAAGATCCTATAGCTGTTCTAACAGCACTTGCTATAACTACTTCTCTCATATTTTACCCTCCAATTAATTTTTATATGAAACTCCTTCTCCTTTGTCGAATGAGTACTCGCTGAGTAAGTGACTCACTCCAAATCACAGATTTGGGTTCGCTACTCAACCGACCATCTCAAAATCATAAATTTTGGATGTCTGATTATGTTCTTATGAAACTTTATTATTTATTTGTTATAATCGAAGAATCCTTTTCCTGACTTTTTTCCTAAATATCCTGCCCTTGACATCTTTCTTAGTAGTGGATGTGGTCTATATTTTGAGTCTCCAAATTCCGTATATAGCACTTCCATAATAGCCAAGCATACATCAATTCCTATTAAATCAGCCAACGCTAATGGTCCCATCGGATGGTTAGCTCCTAGCTTCATAGCTAAATCAATATCTTCAGCGCTTGCAACATTATCTGCTAAAATTCCTACTGCTTCATTTATCATAGGTATAAGTATTCTGTTAACAACAAATCCTGGTGCCTCTTCAACTTCTACTGGATCTTTTCCAAGTTTCTTAGAAACCTCAACCACAATATTTTTAGTTTCTTCTGAAGTGGCAATTCCTTTTATAACTTCTACTAGTTTCATAACCGGAACAGGGTTAAAGAAATGCATACCTATAACCTTATCCGGTCTCTTAGTTGCACTTGCTACATCAGTTATAGATAATGATGATGTATTTGTAGCAAGTATAGCTTCTGGCTTACATAATCCATCTAACTCTGCAAATATCTTTTTCTTAATTGACATATTTTCAACTGCTGCTTCAACAACCAAATCTGCATCTTTAGCTAAACTCATGTCTGTTGTAGGCGTTATTCTGCTAACTATATCTTTCTTTTCATCTTCAGTAATTTTTCCTTTTTGAACGCTTTTTTCAAGATTTTTAGAAATTATGCCAAATCCTCTTTGGACAAAACTCTCTTCAATATCTCTCATTACTACTTCATATCCAGATTGTGCAAAGGCCTGCACAATCCCTGAGCCCATTGTTCCTGCTCCTAAAACGAATATTTTCATTCCAATTCCTCCTAAAAACACACCATATTTTTATTATGAAACTTCTTCTCCTACTGTCGAATGAGTACTCGCTGAGTAAGCGATTCACTTCAAATCAAAGATTTGAGTTCTCTGCTTAATCGATCATCACAAAATCACAGATTTTGGATATCTGCTTAAGTTTACTTATTTATAAAATTTGCTTTTCTTTTTTCCAAAAATGCTTCCATACCCTCTTTTTGATCCTTAGTTGAGAAACATAACCCAAATAGATCTTTTTCTATTAGCATTCCTGTTTCTATATCACTTTCCACACCTCTATTTATAGCAGTTTTTGAATATCTTATTGCTGCCTGTGCTTTAGAAACAATCTTTTCAGCTAAAGTTAAAGATTCAACCATTAACTCATCATGAGGTACAATTTTATTTACTAATCTTAATTTTTCTGCTTCAACTGCATCAATTATATCTCCAGTAAAAATTAGTTCTTTTGCTTTAGCTATTCCAACTAAACGTGATAATCTTTGAGTTCCTGCAAAACCTGGGATGATTCCTAATCCAACTTCTGGTTGTCCAAACTTTGCTTTCTCTGAAGCTATTCTTATATCACAACTCATAGCTAATTCACATCCGCCACCTAATGCAAAGCCATTTATAGCTGCTATAATTGGCTTTTCCATAAGTTCCATTTTTCTAAATACGCTTAACCCTAATTCCGCAAATTTTCTAGCTTGCTCCGGAGTTTTATCCTTCATTTCTGATATATCCGCCCCAGCAATAAATGCTTTACCGTATCCAGTTATTATTAGAACATAGATTTCTTCATCATTTTTTATTTCATCTAATACTTGATTAAATTCTTTTAAAACATCACTATTTAATGCATTCAATACCGATGGCCTGTTAAAGCTTAATGTAGCAATATGATTTTGTTTATCTAGAACAACGTTTTCATATTTCAAAGTAATCCCCCCTTCATTAATGTATTCAGCAAAAACCATGCCATATTATTTATCTGTGCTAATTCCTTTAAAATACATGATCGTACTGCATTTCTTATAAGCTAATTTATTTGACTTTGTGTATATTATTTATACACATTTTTTATTAATACTAGCATTTCCCGCAATACTTAAATATTTGTGAGTTGTCTATAAACTATACATGTCAATAAGTTTTACATCTTATATTCAAAAGGATTTGTAATATAGCTCAAAGCAAAAAATACAATTTCTTTAATGAAAAGAGAGTAGAAAAAATCTCAATAAAAAAAACCCCCCATTTTTGATTCAGTTTTAAATCAAAACAGGAGATTCTTCCTAAATTATATATTCCGTTTTTTGTCATGACTTTTTTAGTGTCAGAACTATTTTTGGGGACTACATAGATATGATTTAGGATCTAAAGAATAATGTTTTTAAGACATAGGCATTTGTAATAAATCTAAAGCGAAATGGTATGATATTGCATCTTCTACAATTATAACTCACTTTTTAATATTTCAAGCTGCATTAAAGTGTTTTCCTCTCCAAATTCGTTTACTTGAGGGAGGATATATATTTCATGAAAATTCCCATTTACTTTTATATGTTTTTCATTTATATAATCCATGATTTTTTTATAATTGAGGATTTAGATATTTCTTTAATGCCTCTTGTTCAAAAATTAGACTAGGAAAAGCCTAAAACCCAAGAGTTAAGGAGGGAAAATTTTGCCTATGACTTCGATATAGAACCCTTGTACCGAATGACCAATTTATCTCTAAATGGCGAAGGTTAACAAACAATTGTCTTAGAGAATATAGAAGCCATCTTACCGATTACTTACATATCACAGGAGAACAAGGATTGCGCAAGGAAATCATGAAATATTCACAAGAGTATAGAGATATAAAATGTTCTTTAGAACAAATTATTATCGGAGCTGGCCCCCCTACTCTATTAGTCTTATTTGCCAACTACTTTTAAATGAAACTGCTACTATTGCTATTGAAGAACCAGGGTTTATCTGGATTGATGCTAAGGCTGTATATCTTACTCCATCACATCAATTCCCTACTGGCAAAATTATGCCTATCTCCAGACGTTTAGAACTTTTTGAGTTGGCAACGAGCCAAAATAGACTAATTTATAGAAGATGATTATAGCTGTCATTTGCACTACAATATAAAGCCTATACCATCGCTTCAATCTTTGTGTCCAGCCCAAGTAATTTATTTAGGTAGTGTTTCTAAATTTCTCTTTCCTTCCATTAGGGTTTCTTACTTGGTTCTACCAGAACATTTAGTAACTAAGTTCCATGAAATGTTTAGTAGGAATAAACATACTACATCCATCTGAACTTTGGTTTAGAAAAGAGGATGAAACTTATGGGACGATTCTATTAGCCTTTGGCAGGATAGAAACTGATGCTATACCTAAAGCAATTCAGCTTTTACGACATGCATGACTTAGCTAATTCTTCTGAGGCTACTTTCAAGGAATATCAGTATAGCTCTCAGAGTATTAGAAAAACGTGGTATTCATTCCTATAGACAAATACCACGTTTCCCATATAATTAATGCTTATCTTCAAGCGGATCTATTCTACCAATAGCAGCTTCCAATTCCACTTTACTCTGCTTCTTTAATGTTTTTAAATTAATTAAGACACCTACAGCTATAACTACAGCCAGTCCACCCCATACGGTTAGCTCGTATTTTAATACATTTTCAGTTCCTACAGGTGGAAGAGAAAACAATATAATACCAGCCACTATACCAAAGAATGCAAGGAGTCCACAAATCCATAATCCTACTTTTCCACCAGGAATTCTGTAAGGCCTTTCAGTATTTGGTTCTTTATATCTAAGCTTAATTACTGCTAAGAACATAGCCAAATATGGCAATTCATACAATATTGAGGAAAAGGCAAATATAGTCCAGAATATAGCTTGAACATTGGAACCACCCATATAGTTAAAAATAGTGTATATAGTACCAACTGAGCCAACTATATAGTATGCATAATCAGGTGTACCATATTTAGGGTGTGCATGCCCAAGAATCTTTGAGCCTTGGTCAGCTCCAGTTGACATCATAACATTATTAGCTCCCATTACCCAGGCTGTTGCACTTGCCAATAAATTATATAAAACCGCTGCTGTCATAATAGTAGCTATAAATGAGAACTTTTCTCCAAGCACCCCTGTAATCATTATTGTAAAACTATCAGTAATTGCTGTTACTGAATTAACTTTTTCAACTGGGATTACTGATAATATACTAACAGATCCTAGTATATAAAATACTGCAACTAGAACTCCTGATAACATAATAGATTTAGGAACATTTTTTTTAGGATTATCCATTTTACTTGCTATAGAACATAATAATTCAAATCCCAATAAATTAAAAATTACAACAGGTGCAAAATGTATTAAACTTGAAAAATCAGGTTTGAAATTTTTCAATGCAAAGTCATTTGCATATCCATACTTAATTCCATATATTGTTGCGAAAATAAACATAATTGTTATGAGTACAGATATTACATATCCACCATATTGAGTGATTTTTCTAGTAAACTCTTCTCTTGTAATCCCCATAACAACTATAAACCAAAGTAGACCAATTACCACACCCATTTGAGCGTATTTAGACATATTCGGAAAGAAATAAGAATTCAAATTTCCAGCAAAAGTAACGCAAACTGCTGGTACAAAGAATACTACGTTGATCCAGTATAACCAAGAAACTTGAGAAGCGATAAAGTCGCCAAAGGCTCTTTTCGCCCAAATATATATTCCCCCATCTTCTGGCCAAGTAGCTCCAAGTTCAGAAGAGATTAGAGCATAGGGTATGAAAAAAAGCACTATAACAATTAACCAAGTAGTAATACCACTTACTCCATAACTAGCAGTTACAGAAAGAGTATATAATACCATTATACTACAAAGGGCAAATAACACCATTGAGCTTAAGGATATTTTCTTTTCAGACATTATAAATTTCCTCCTCTATTTTTGCAAAGGCAACACATTTTTGTGTGATCAAATAAATATCATATTTTTGACTTACTGGCCATAAAATCAAAAAACCTTGAAAAATCTATATATACAATGTTACTACGATGTGCCTCAAGTATGAATTATCCCATTGTAATATCTTTATACACCTAAAGTAGTATTTTGAGTTGTGGTGGTATACTAAAGTTCTAATACCTCAATCTAATTTGCAAAAACGCTTAGCCAATGCAAGCTGTACAAGTAAACTAAACAGGGTGACAAAACAGATTTTTAAAATAAAAAAATCGCTTTGCGATTCCGCTAGGGAACCCTATCCCTTCGGGCCGGAGCTTCGCCCGTGAAAGGTCATCCAGACCTTTCACCCCATCGACGACGCATTCGCGTCTGAGCACCCTCCTGAAAGCGGCGGGAAATGTCTTCCCTGAACCCTATCTTTTTACTCTATAGGAATTTATAAAATTTTATAAATTCCTGCAGAGTAAAAAAAAGAAAGGGAAGCTGTATAACTAACTATTAGTTAGTTATACAGCTTCCCTTTCCGTTTAATTTCTATATATTTATCCACTTCAAGCTTTCTATTTTGCATTCCATCCAGTTTTAATAGAAAGACAAATCAGCTGATTACGATTTTTCACTCCTATTTTATGAAAAATATTATTTATATGCTTTTTCACAGTTCCCAAGCTAATAAAAAGCTTATTGCTAATTTCATCATTATTTAAACCTTCAAGCATTAGAGAGATTAACTCTTGCTCTCTGGAAGTAAGTTTATAATCATTTGCTAAACTGCCAGCATCTACTACATCGGATATGTTTTTCAAAGTTGATTTTTGTTGTTTCCACTGATGTAGACTATTTGTTAAATGAGGCTCAAGTAATCTTAAAATGAACATATCCCTCTCAGAAAATTGTCCCTCTCCCTTGGTGCGGGCCAAAGATATATGACCTAATAAGCCTGCTTGATTAGCCATGTTCACATTAACTACATAATGTGCATGAGTATTTGGCATTAAGTAATCATTATAGTATTCAGTTTTCTCTCTGTTCTCTATTAAATCATTTTCTCTATATACGATTGGTTTTGCAAGGTAATATAATTCTTTACAATAATCTAATTTATAAAAATACTCATCATATGATAGTTTTTTCTCCTCCAAAAGATCTATTTCTACAGGATCTATAAGCACATTATCCTTCTTCATATCTGCATGATAAAAGGTAGCACAATTGTAAGGAATTAATATGCGTAAAACTTCCAATAATCTTTTTCTTCTCTCAGTATGGTCACAAACAGCATTAAACAAATAAATAATATCATTAACAAGCAACCAATCCTTTTCACTCATAATAGCCATAAGACTCATCTCCCATTTAATAATTAGTGATTTATTACACATTAACAACCATCTGGACATTACTGAAATGCAGTTTTAAACTGTGTATTTTAATTATACTATAAATAATATAATATAAATTAGTGTCAATAATAAAAACTATAGCATAAAAAATCATAAATTGAAATATTGTGTTGTAACAATTATATGCCTTTAGGACAATTTACTATATATAAATACAAACATACTAGAAGACATAGATTTAATTAAATTAAACAACAATCAACTTCTAGTATGTTCATTATTCTAATATGTTTCTTATTTGTAGTTTTTATTTTTCTTCATAAGTTGCTTGTCCATCCATTATAGTAAGTAAAACTTTTGTGTCTAAAATCTCTTTCTCTGATATTTCAAACAGATTTTTGCTTAAAACAATAACATCCGCAAGCTTTCCTTCTTCTAGTGTTCCTAAATCTTTTTCACGTTGCTCAAGATAAGCACCGTTGTAAGTCCATCCCTTTAATATTTCCATCATATAAAGCTTCTCTTTAGAATTAAACCCACCATTTGGATAACCATCCACGGTAGTTCTAGTAATAGCTGAATAAATACTTACTATTGGTTTAGGTTGAACTACAGGACTATCTGTATTAAGCGCAAGTACAGCACCTGAATCTGATATTTTCTTCATTGCCCAAGCATTTTTAACACGTTCTTCACCTATAAGTGTAGGATAACCATCTATATTAGCAACAGCATGTTGAGGTTGCATTGAAGCCACAACACCTAATTCCTTAAACCTTGGAACGTCACTATCTTGAATAGTTTCTATATGCTCTATAGAATTACGGAATCCTGCATTTCCATTTTCTTTATTGGAAGCTTCATAAACATTTAAAGATAAACGTACAGCACCTTCGCCAATGGCATGTACTCTAACATCTATTCCTTCTCTGTTAGCTCTTATAACTTCTTCTTTTAATTGCTCCTCACTTATTAGAGGAACACCTTTAGTTTCTGGCATATCTGCATAAGGCTCTACTAAATAACCTGTATGTGTCTCACATACTCCATCTACAAACTTTTTAAGTCCAGCAAATCTTAATTTTTCTGAAGTGTACTTTGTCTTTAAAGCTGCATTTTTAAAGCTGCTCTCTAACTCAGGATAAAAATTAATTCTAGTAGTAAGAGCTCCCTCATCTTCTAATTCTTTATATATTTCATAAACATTTTTATTACTTACAGCTATAGGATCCACATCCCCAACTGATGTAATTCCTCTTTGCGCTATTTTAGCTAGGAATTTTTTTACTGAAGATTTTAAATCAGGTACTAAAAGAGCATAGTCAAGCACCATAGTAGTAGCTCCTATGTCTAAAATTATACCATTCGGATCTCCATTTTCATCCTTTTCAATTAATCCACCATCAGGTTGAGGTGTATTACGATCAATACCACAAACTTCATAAGCTTTAGTATTTATCCACAGAGCATGGCAGTCCCAAGAGTTAATACAAACAGGACGATTTGGGAAAATTTCATCTAAGGAAGTACGATCTGGTAGTATTGGATTATCCCAAATAGTGTAATTCCAATTACGACCAAATATCCAAGGATTGTTTGGATATTTTTCATCAAATTCTTTTAACAAGTCTATACATTGCTCTGCACTTCTACATGCAGATAAATCAATGCAGAAGCTATCATCTTCAAAAGCAGCAGTGTAAGCAAAGTGAAAATGAGAATCGTTAAATCCAGGCAAAATCAAGTTGTCTCCATATTGATAAACCTTTGTTTTATCACCCTTTAGTGAGTCAATTTCATCATCTTTTTTAACTGCAACTATTCTATTTCCAATAATAGCTACACCACCTCTGAACACTTCCTCACCAGTTCCTGTGAAAATCGCATTACTTTTAAGTATAATATCTGCGAACTGCATAACTAATTTCCTCCCTATATATTGTTTTTAATGCGGACATTATTGACAATCTATTACGAGACCCTTTTGCACCATTTCTATAAATGGAGTTTATTATCTTAAATAAATCACCTTTAACTTATAAATGCTTATAGATTGTCACATTTCTAAATATTAATAAGCACCTCTTATTACAACAAAAATATATCATGCTATAATCACAGAATAAATTAACCCAAAGCAATATTTTTATATAACTAAAGTAGTACCTTCTTGCATTAATCTTTAAAAAATATCAGAAGCTCAAGGTTATACTCGAGCTTCCTGTCTTAATTGGCCACTGCATTATAATTAGTTGGATAGAAATTTATAGTCATAAATTATATAATCAAAGTGCTTATTTCTATGCACTATTGACTTCTTGAAAATGAATTTATAAAATATAGTTACGTAACAATGTTTTATAATTAAAGAGAGTAAACTTATGAAAAAAACTTTTTCACTGTTGATACCAAATATAAAAGCATAGGAGGTAACGATGTTAAATAATATTGAGGCAGTAATTTTTGATTTAGATGGCACATTAATTGATTCTATTTGGGTTTGGAGTAAAATAAATATTGATTATTTAAAAAAAAGAAACTTAGAACTACCTGAGGATTTAAAAGAAAATATTGAACATTTGAGCTTTATAGATAAAGCAAAATATTTTAAGAAAAGATTTAATCTTAATGATACAATAGAAGAAATAATAGAAGAATGGACTAGCATGGCGATGTATGAGTATACTCATAATGTTAAATTAAAACCTGGAGTAAAGAGATTTATAGAGTCTTTACATAGTAGCTCTATAAAAATAGCACTAGCAACTAGTAATTCACGTACCTTGTTAGAACTTGTTTTAAAGACTAATGGCATATTTCAATACTTTAATATTATAAGTACCACTGATGAAGCAAAAAGAGGCAAGAATTTCCCTGACATTTATTTACTCACAGCAAAAAAGCTTGGAGTTGAACCAAAAAACTGTGCTGTTTTTGAAGATTTACTTCCTGCTATTATTAGTGCAAAAGCAGCAGGTATGAAAGTTTTTGGAGTACAAGAGGAACATTCTGATTATCAAAGACAGAACATACTTGATGTAGCAGACCATTTTATTTATGAATACACAGAACTTACTAGGGATGTATAATATATAAATATTAAAATTATCCTCTATCCACTAAACTAAACTTTAATTCAGTGGACCCTATTAAAAGATTGAACTTTTCACTGTCAAATAGACATGTGAATATGAGGAATACGAATAGAGTGCATTTCCTGGTCATGGAACTGCACTCTATTCGTGTAAGTATGAAATTAAAAAACTGAGACAGGAAAATAACGAGGTAAAGAAGGAATTAGAACTATAAAAAAAATACCAAGCCTTCTTCGGGTATAGCCGAGATAAGTGTGAAAGCAAGCCACATGGTGGATATTAACTCCAGTGAGTGTTTTTAGTCGTCATCTGGGGTAATAACAGCATCCGTGTCACTAGGGGCAAAGTATGTGGTACATATAACCAAAAACCTTCAAGATATACTTCCTGAAGGTTTTCGATTCATCAGATTTATATATCTATTGCTAATCTTTCATTCATTTATACCAGTTTCAGGTATATATAATTTTTGAGAATGAATTGCTTTGATTCTTGGCATTAAATTGAATCCTAATAAGTAACAAAATGCGAAAGCAACCTCACTTTGACTATGAGAATCAACAATTTTTTTACTATCTGAAGCACAGGTTGTTGTTCCTTCACCCCAGATATCTTCTACTCTAATTTTAAGTATAGTATTAACTACTGCTAATATTGCATTATGTAGATTATCTTTATTTATAAACTTTCTTTTTATATAAAGGCTATATACTCTCAGTATTTAGTTACTCCCTAAAATTTAAAAATTACTACAGGAAAATTTCCTATAGTAATTTTCAATTCTATTTTGATTAATTAATTTTAATTTACACAAATTTATGGACTTTCTCGATAAAAAACACCAGCACTAAATATATTTTTGTATTAACATGTCAGTTAATTGCTTTAAAAGATCCATTATAACCTTAATTTCCTCACTTGTTATATTATCAACATGAATACCACAGGTTACAACTACGTTTTTATTCAATCGGGAAGAAATTGCGTGTGACACATATCGTGCAGCTTCATCGTCTTTATGTCCCACCAGATTCAGCAAAGATGTTGTAGCACTGACAACCCGTGCATCTGCTAAACTTGGTCTAGGAACACTTAGGGTTACACAGCCTATATGAGGGCTATCTCCACCTGAAATGATCACACATAAATCTTCACCAATGGCAATAGCTTTCATGTTTATTTTTATTCTACCATTTTCTAAACTAAAGTCCTGCAATATATCACCTCATCACTTTGCCTGCTAACTCACAGTTTCTCCCCATCTCTTAAATCCTGATACTTCGATATCAAATTTATCAAGAATTTTACCAATGATATGTCTATTCATATCCTCTAAACTAAGGGGCTTATTATAATAGGTAACCATCGGCGGAATAATAATTGCGCCTGTCTCGGACAGAGAAAGCATATTTTTTAAATGAATGGAACTTAAAGGACTTTCTCTTGGAACCACCACTAAGGTTTTTTTCTCCTTTATTGTAACATCCGCAGCCCTTAGTAGCAGGTTGTCAGAATATCCACAGGCAATACCGGCAACAGTTTTCATGCTGCAAGGGACGATTACCATGCCTTCTGTTTTAAATGAACCACTTGCAATACTGGCTCCGATATTTTTTATGTCATGAACTTTATCGGCTAAATTTCTTACTTCATCTATTGTATATCCTGTTTCCTGGGAAATGGTTAATTCAGCACCATGGGAAATAACTAAATGAGTTTCCCATTCAGGGTTGTCGCTCAATATTTTTAACATATCAATACCTAAGATGGCACCGCTTGCTCCACTCATACCAATAACTAATCTTTTTTTTGTGGAGACTTTCAGTTTAGTTTCCATAAATAGTAATACTCCTTGTACAATGTAGTTATAATATATATTATTAAATATGAGAATAATTAAAATCCGTATTTTTCCCAATTATTAATTATCTTATTACGTAACTCTTCAGAATAACTTCCAAAGGATGCTTCTATAGGCTGTTTGTCTTTGTCTAAATGTTTTGAAGGTGATAAGCAATTGTAAACTACTTTATTAGTTCTTGCTTCACTCTTTTCTTTTTTATCCAGATATGCAACAAGAGGTAATACCTTTTGGTTAGGTATAATTATTCTGTTATCTGGATGGTGACGAGTTGCAAAAGCCCATACTACTCTATTAAGGTCACTTGTATCAATGTCATCATCTAAAACAATTACCTTTGGCACATATGAGCCAGCTTTGCTCTCAAAAACTGTTTTTCCTATTTCATAAGCAAGTTTTGCATCATCATCTCTTTTATAATTAGAGTCTACAGTTACAACTAGCCAATGCACAGCAGATTCTAGTGGAATAAAACATTCCTTAATAGGAAGTCCTTTGTGTTTAAGAGCATTTTGAATACTTGCAGCAATGGCAACACCCCAATTAGTGTGGTTTTCTTCAGGAGGGATACCAGCTGCAGTTACTGGCATTATTGGGTTATTTCTATGAGTCATAGCATTTACATGAAAAAGTGGTACTGATTTTCCATGACCAACCCATGTATAACCAGCGTATTCACCCATTGGACCTTCTGGAACCTTATCTTTTAGAGAGGCAGTTCCTTCAATAACAATCTCACTAGTAGCTGGTACTTCTAAATCACTGGTTTCGCATTTAACAACATCAATTGCCTCTCCATACCATCCACCTATCATCTCACCCTCATTAACATTGTCAGGAAGTGGATATCCTGCAATCATAGCTATACCAGGATCTACACCTAGGCATAGAGCAAAAGGCATTTCTTTGCCGATTTTATTCCATTCTTCATATATTTTTCCGATATCTTGTGATGCTATAACGACTCCAGCCATAGAACGAGGTCCATCTAGCATTACACGTGATATAGACCAGTTTATCCAAGAACCATCAGGTGTACGTACAATAAGAATACCATAAGTATTAATATAACGGCCACCATCTCCAACATGAATGAATGGAACAGGGAGTTTTGTAAGGTCAATTTCATCGCCAAATACTTTATTTTCCTTACACTCACCAGTTTCAACTAAACGAGGGGGAATAGGCTTAACATCATGAAGATTAGACCAAGCTTCCACAAGCTTAGGACCAGAAGTATTTATTGGTAATCCAAGGGATAGAGCTACTCTTATAAATGGATGTTCCTTATTTGGACTCATTCCTACAGGTGCTCCTAATACTTCAAATCCTGGTATACTGTCTTTAATATTTTTAAAAAGTGGTGCTGGAGAAGGTAGTTCATAAGCACGTCGAATTATAGCACTCATTTCCAAGTTCCAGTCTACCTCTTGATTAATAGAAACTATTTCATTATGTTCTTTTAAAGTATTTACATATTCTCGAAAACTTTTTAATGGCTTCATATCCAATATCCTCCTTAAAAATGACTTCTATTTGTTAACTTTTTGTTTTACATATTTATTTTAATTGGATGTATAATATTTGTAAAATATATATAATAGTAGGTATACATATAAAAAATATATGATTGATAAAGGATGTGAAATCTTGGATATAAAAAAACTAATTTACTTTGTAACAATTGTAGATGAAGGACAAATTACACGTGCAGCTAATCGTTTACGCATTGGTCAGCCCCCTTTAAGTATGCAGTTAAAAGGATTAGAAGATGAGTTGGGAGTAATACTCATTAAACGTACTAATAAAAATTTCGAATTAACCCCAGCCGGACAGACATTTTATAAAAGAGCGAAAGAGGTTTTAAATTCAATTGATGGAATGATTACAGAAGTAAGGGAACAACAGGATGGAAAGAGGGGGAAACTTTCAATAGGGACAGTAATGTCATGTGTACCCTACCTTTCACCTCTTTTGATGATATTTAATGATAAGTATCCTCTTGTCTCGTTTCAAATTTGGGAGGAAGATTCCCGAAGAATTGAAGAGCTTCTACAAAATAGAGACATTGAACTAGGCATTATAAGATTGCCATTCCAATCCAAAGAAGCGACCGAAATGAGGAACTTTTCAATCCACCATATACAATCAGAACCTCTTGTAGCTCTTCAATCTTCTAATGGCACTTTTTTTAAGGAAAAAACGATATCTATAAAAGAACTAAATAATCAGCCTCTTTTAGTTTTACGCGGCCAAGGTGAGTATAATGTTTTTCACAGGTTTGTTGAGACATGTAATAGCTTTGGGTTTAATCCAAAGATTATTTGTGAAAGCTCTGATGTGACAACATTGATGACTTTAGCAGAGTCAGGACTAGGAATTGCAATTATTCCCAAAATAGCATTGCAGATAAAAATGCATAATAACTTATCTTTTGCTGAAATAATACCAAACATAAACTCTGAAACTGCCCTCATATGGATAGAGGATCGATATTTATCCGAAGCTGCACAAAATTTCAAAGATACTTTAATCAATTATATAAAATAATGGATGTTTTCCTGAACGAGTCTTAGGAGAGATGAAGGAAAGCATGGCATGTGCTATACAACTTTACGAGGACTACGAAAAATCTCGATGCAGTCGATGTTAATTTATACCTATGAATATAATACCCTCTATGTATGAGGAAAGAGCAGCTCTTAATACTTACTAGACATATAAAACGTTTTGGAGATTATATGATTGACCTTGATAACATACCAAGAGCAATTGATACTTCTAACTCTATACCTATAAATTAGAATAAGGCTACATTCTGGATATTTATTGCAGCATGTGGCCTATTTTTACACGTATCTCGGCTCAACCCGTTCTTGAAGCGAAAGAACAAGTAATATTTCAGTACCTGAAAAAGACCTTAATAAGTACAACATCAAGAAGCTGGATATTATAAATATTTAAATAATAAACCTTCAAACAGAGATATAGAAAATGAAGCCTTACGAAAAGAAATAAAGCAAATTTCCGAAGAAAACAAGGGTAGGCATGATTCAATACGAATTGCTAAGGTTTTAAATCAGAAAGAAATGCATGTTAGATGGAATCTTTCTATAGAGCAGTAAAAAGAGAGCTTATTCAGAATGCCAATTACGAGTCACCTGAACAAGCTCAAAAATAAGTCTTTTAATATATCATAATACTAAAAGAATACATTCTTCATTGGGATATCTTTATCCATCCCAATCCGTTCTTTTAAGTTTAGCACACTCTGTAAATAAAACAAAAATCTTCCTCCTTATAAGATTCTATTCTGCCGTATTTCCTTCATAAAGTTCTGGATTTTCGAAAAACATTTCTGCCAGTTCTTGATATCCTCCAAGTTTTTGTAATTCTCTTAGAGGACGCATATCATAATATAATTTTGAAGCCGTTTCTTCTGGAAAGAATCTGGCCTTTTTTCTTGCTTCTTTAAGTTCCGTTTTAAAATATTCTCCCGCATAAGCATACTTTCCTTGAATTACAATGATTTCAGGATCAAAATTAATTGCTACATTTTTTAGCATCAAAGAAAACATTTCTGCAAGATAACTAACAATCTCTTTTGCTAATTTATCCCCTTTATCAGCTTCCTCAAACAAATGGCGTATAAGGTTATCTGATTCAATCCATTGTTTCATGGTAGAACAAGATAGTTTTTTAGGATTTTCTTTTAATTTTTTTTGTATTCTACTTTCACTGACCATACGTTCAAAACATCCTCTGCTTCCACATGAGCATACTTCTTCGTCACTATAATCAATTGTCATGTGGCCAATTTCACCAATTAACGCATTTCTACCAGTAAAAACTTCTCTATCTATGTAACACGCAGAAATACCTGCCTCAGTATATATAACCACCATTCTTTTATTACGATATTCTTCTTCTAAAAGAAGAGAGCTCCCTGCAATCCTTACAAGATTTTCTACAATAATCACTTGTTTTGGAAATAATTCTTCCAACCAAGCTTTTATCGGAATATTTCTTCCCCATTCTGGTGCCAACGCACAAAACCGTACAATTCCAATATTGCGATCTATAAATCCTTCCATTGCCAGACTGATTCCGTATAAGCTTTCATAGGAAATTTCTGCTTCCTCTAAAATTAAATATATATTGTTTTTTAATATGTGCTGAAATTTTTCAAAAGTGTCCCCGTAACAAAATGAGACTTCTTTTTCCCATATACGCTCATTTTTCATATTTAAAATTGTAAAATGAATGCATTCTTTTTCTAAATATATACACAAAATAACTTCTTCACAATAAAAGGCATATAATTCCGGACGTTTTCCACCAGTGCTTGTAGAAGATCCTTTTCCTATCGAAACCAAAAGCCCCTTCTCTTCAAAACTTTGAATTGCTTTTTTTACCGTCGGACGACTGATTTTTGTAGCTTCACTTATATCATTGACCGATACAACTTGTTCGTTCCTTATCATTTGCAAAATACGCTTCCTGTTCAAATACTTTAAATCAGAAGGCATGGATGCGTTTTTTGTATATTTTTCCTCTTCTTTTTCCATGCTGCACCTCATATTTTTCATTTTTATCAAACTTCTTTACTGTGTACTTTTTCAATTTTTTCATTGTGTTTAGGTATACGATATCATATTTCTATTTCTATTTCCAGCATTGTCATTTACATTCCCTATATTCTATTGACTTTTTCAAAATTCAATTATAAAATAACGTTATATAACAATATTTTATAACTAAGGGGAGATATATTTATGGAATTAAAACCAAATGTAAATTTAAGTATTTACGAAAAAAACTTTGTTGCTGTTGATACTCATACTGTAGGAGAATTTACTCGTGTAGTGTTGTCAGGGTTCCCTGAATTGCCGGGAAACACCATGATTGAAAAGAAAAAGTATTTAGAAGAACATTGTGATGAGTACAGAAAAGCTTTAATGTTTGAACCACGTGGACACCATGATATGTTCGGCTCCATCGTAACAAATCCAATTAATTCAGAAGCAGATTACGGCGTTATCTATATGGATACAGGCGGTTATTTAAATATGTGCGGACATGGTACTATCGGTACTGTTACTGCTATCATAGAATCCGGACTTGTAGAAGCAAAAGAGCCTTATACAGAGGTTGTCCTTGATGCTCCTGCTGGATTAATACGCACAAAAGCAGAAGTAAAAGGAGGAAAGGTTGTAAACGTTACCCTTACAAATGTACCAGCTTTCCTTTATAAAGAAAACTTAAAAACAGTTATAGGCGGCAAGGAAGTTACATATGATATTTCTTTCGGTGGAAGTTTTTTTGCTTTATGTGATGTGACTCAGATTGGACTTGACATAATACCTGAAAACATCCCTGCATTAACAGAGTTTGGTATGAAATTAATTGAAAATGCAAATAATGAAAACCAAATCCAGCATCCAGAGGTTGATATTACATCTGTAGACTTAGCAGAGTTATACTGTCCAACATCCACACCTGGATGTGATATGCGAAATGTGGTTATCTTTGGCGACTATATGGCAGACCGTTCTCCATGCGGAACTGGTACAAGTGCAAAATTAGCTACTCTTTATAGAAGAGGCAAGATTGAAATTGGTGAGCCATTCGTATACGAAAGCTTTATTGGAACAACATTCAAGGGTGTTATTAAAGAAGAAGCAAAAGCCGGTGAAATTCCTGCAGTTATACCACAGATTACAGGCAGTGCTTATTTAACAGGCGTTTCTACTTATATTATAGATAACGATGATCCTTTAAAATATGGTTTCCAGGTTGGAAAATAGTATTTTAGTTGAATTATTTCAAGTTTTTTATCCTGCTTTTTATAGTTTGAATAAAGTAGGTACGAAAAAAAGCATGAAGCAAAGGCTGTGGAATAATAGCTTCCACAGCCTTTTCAGTTTGTATTCCTTTTTTGTTGTTATTATTTAAATTCTCCAGAAACAAAGGTACCTTTAAATAAAACTACTCTTTCCCTACAAATTCTTCCTATTAAGTGAGCAGAGGATTCTGCCTTTACAAATAAAATATTCGCTTTGTCACCAACCTTTGGCCATACTTGATTACCTTCACAGTCAAGAGGAATGACACCTTTTGTTATGAGACCCAAAGCATTTGATAATGAAATTTCATCAACCATAGAAAATACTTCTGCAGCACGACTAGCACGTTCAATTAAATCTCCTGTACCAAATGGACTCCAGTGATCATTGATATTGTCATTAATAACATTTACTCTTATGCCATGATCCCTTAGTACTGGAATGGATAATGCTTTCATACCAATTGGAACCGTTGTATTAATGGCTATGTCCGCCTATTTTAAGCGTTTTGCAATATTTTCTAATTCCGCACCTGAAATATCTCCTAGTGCCAATGCATGACTTATTTGTACTTTTCCCTGCAGCCTTGAAGCTAGGGTATAATCAATTATGCGGTTTATTTCATAAATTCCTAAGCTTCCTCCGTCATGTAAATGTATATCAATCTCTTTCTTATATTTAACTGCTAAATCAAAGGTGATTTTTAAAGATTTTTCAATATCACCGTCGATAGTAGCTGGGTCTAAGCCTCCCAAAATAGTAACAGCATCGTCCTCTAATGCCTTGCTTAATAAGCCTTGTTCTTCAGTAATCATTGTGCCATGCTGTGGAAAAACTGCGATTTCGTAGTCTATTTTATGTTTATTTTTTTCCAGAACTTCCTTGATGACAGCTACATTATCTAATCCAATAACAGGATCCACATTAGTTTGCACACGTAAAAAAGTTGCCCCATTGCCTGTAATTAAATCAATTAATGCCTGTGCCTTTTGTGGCGTATCTGCTAAAAAGTCACGTAGAAATCCCTGTTCTTCCACAATTCTTTCCGCTACACTATTCATAGGAACAACTGCATGCCATTTTCCGCCGTAATGACCTTTATCCAAATGAATATGATTATCTATCAATGAAGGTAAAGCTAAATATCCTTTTGCATCTACAACCTCTTCTTCAGAAGCTGGAACATCCTCTGCAATTTCTTTTATAATCCCATCTTGAACAAACAAACACACTTTCTTTGTTTTTGTTATAATGGTGTTTTTTGCAATTTCTTCTCTACCTATTTCTAATAATACATTCTTAATCCAACTCATTAATATTCTGCCTCCATATCTTTCAAACGAGCAAAAAATCCACATCTCTGGCTCAATTTATTCCATAAATGTGGATTATTTTCTTATATCTATCCCGTTTTTTTGTCAGAACTATTTTTTGGGTCTACATAACTTTATCAAAAATATATTTCATTTATTAAAAATTTAATTTTATCTTCTTTTCTGTTTCTACAGTTATCTTGCCATTTTTAATTATATATAATCTGTCTGGAATATCAATTATAGCGTTGTTAACTATCTTTGTATCCAATAGAACTAAGTCTGCTTTTTTACCTACTTCAATACCATAATCTTTTAATCCTAAAGCTTTTGCAGGATTGGTTGTTATCATTGGTAAAACAGTTGGCAAATCATCTGCCCCTCCTAAGTGTGATACTGGTATTGCAAGCATTGCTACCTGCATTAAATCACCATTTCCATAAGGAGTAAAGGCATTTCTAATATTGTTGGTTGCTAAACACATATTAACTCCACCATCACGTAAAGCTCTTACTGGAGTAACAGCACGTCTTACATTGTATTCATCCTTTCTTCCACCAAGATGAAGATCTGTAGCTGGCAAACTCATAACGCTTATTTTGGCTTTAGCCATAAGCTCAATGATTGGATTTAATTTTTCCTTTGCTAATGCTCCTAAGCTTGTAAGGTGTCCTACTGATACTCTTCCTTCAAAGCCTTCCTTTATGGTCTTTTCGCAGACATACTGTATTGTAATTCCATCTGCATCATCCTTAAAATCCTGATGAAAATCTATAGGCTTATCGTACTTTTTAGCTATTTCAAAAACTAAATCTATGTGTTCTTTTGCTGGTGAATCGTTATATGGAATTCCTCCTACAACATCTGCCCCCATGTCCATTGCCTTGTACATCATTTCTTCTGTACCTGGCGCCTTGAGTATTCCTTCTTGAGGAAAAGCGACTACCTGCATATCTATTAAATTCTTAAATTCTTCTTTAAGTTTCATAACTGTTTCAAATCCAGTAAATCCTTGTGATGGATCAAATTCTGAATGAGTTCTAATATGAGTAGTACCATTTTTTACAAGCATCATAAGGGCTTTTCTTGCTCTTTCCTCAACATCTTCCCTTGTAAAGGTTGGTTTAAGCTTTCCAGTAACCTCAATAGCTTCTGCCAAGGTACCAGATTTATTTGGAAGTCTATCTGCAATTAATGCCTTATCTAAGTGAATGTGACTTTCTATAAGTCCAGGAATTAAAACTCTGCCTTCTGCATCTATTTCTCTTGCAGCGCTTCCCTCAATACTGTTTTCAATAGCAGTTATTTTTCCATCCTTTATAGCAACATCCTTTAAGTTTTCTTCATCTTTAATTCTAACTTTTCTTAAAATAATGTCCATTTAACATACCCCTTTCTATTTTTAATTTACATTTTAATGAACTAGAAATGATATTATTAGTAGTAATAGTACAGATCCTCCAACCCATTTTCCATTACCTTTAACTACGTCAATAATAGGAAGTTGGAATCCTGATGAAAGAGCTTGCATTGTAATATTTACAAAACTTAACTGACTTCCTAAACCAACACCCATAGCTACAAATCCTAGTGCAACTGGTGAGAAACCTAGTGATGCTATTACAGGAAGCACTAATGCTAATATAGATGCTACGTATGCTCCTGCTGGTACTCCAACTAAGAACCCAGCAAATACTGCAGCTGGAACAACAAAGGCTGCTGGTGCCGCTTTTGTTACACTAACTATAGCAGCAAAAGCTCCAGTTTTTCCTATCATATTGATAAAAGTTAAGAATATACCAACTTGAAATAATCTTACAAGTATATATGTGGAACCATCAATCATGGCATCAACAGATTTATTTAAACTAAATTCAGTGCATATAAATATTAATACAAGAGTGATTATCGTATACGTCAATGGTGAAAGTAATGGGAATCCTAGTAATTTATTTACAAGTGGTCCAAAAATTACCGAGAACAATAAGACTATCGCTGGTATTGTGTTTTTAAACAATTGTCCATTTGTTTTATTTTTATATTCTTCACTCTCTTCACCTTGGAATAAAACTTTTCTCTTTTTAGCTCCATAGAAGCCTATAACTATCGCTATTGCTACAAATGCTAACCAGTAAATTCTCATTGTATCTACGTACTGTGCTACTTGTATATTTCCAAGCTTTGAAACTATACTGGACTCAAGTGATGCTGGGGATGTTGTAAATGATACCGCTGCTGCTATAGACATTGCAGCTATAAGTTCTGGAATTGCTCCTACTGCTGCAAAGGCAAGTGGTGCAATAACCATGGCACTTCCTCCGCCTATACCGGACATATAAGTTGCTGCTGCTTGTAGTATTACTATAAATGCTGCTAAGAATTCTACTCTTCCTTTAATTCCACGTTTTACAAGAGTAAGTGCTGCAGTATATCCACCAGATTGAAAAACTGCCATAGCTATAGCTGAGTTTACAATCGGTGCAGTATTTGAAAGCATAGATGGTATAGCTTTTAGAAAGAAATCATTAGCTTGTGCTAATGTAATTCCTCCTATTATCATCGCCATTACTCCACCAATAAAGCCTGCAACTAACATATTAACTCTTTTAAATAAAAGGACTAATATAACAATTAGAGGAATTATAGCTATTACTGCCTTAAACCCTTGTGGTGCTTTAACAGCCATTGTTTCATCTGCTGCAAATACTTGTGCACTACACAATAAAAATGTAAAGGTAAACACTAAAAGACTTGTCCATATATTTTTTTTCTTCATCATAAATCTTCCTCCTTGTAATTTAATATAAAGTTACTAATTTTTAGATATAACAGTTCCAGCACCCTCGCTAATTTCGCCTAATTTTTCAAGGGATGTAATTATTGCAACGCCTGACTTTGATGCTTCAACAAATGCAATAGCTGCTTCTATTTTTGGAAGCATACTTCCCTTTGCAAATTGTCCTTCTTCAATGTACTTTTTAAGTTCATTTACAGTTACATTTGTAAGTTTTTCTTGATTTGGCTTGTTGAAGTTAATATATACATTATCTACGCCAGTTAGGATTATTAGTTCATCTGCCTCAACCAGCTCTGCAAGCTTTTGAGATGCAAGATCCTTATCGATTACAGCCTCAACGCCTTTATATCCATTTTCAGTTAATACAACTGGAACTCCGCCGCCACCACATGAAATTGTGATGATGTCATTTTCAATTAGTTTTACAACAGCGTCGCATTCAACAATTCCTACAGGTTTAGGAGATGGAACTACCTTTCTATATCCGCGGCCTGAATCTTCTTTATATATGCAAGAATCCTTTTCACTCGCAAGGTCTGCTTCTTCTTTAGTTAAAAATGGTCCAATCGGCTTAGCTGGATTTGAAAATGCAGCATCCTTTTCATCAACACATACTTGAGTTACAAGTGATACTACTGTTCTATTTATGCCATTTTCATGGAGCATTTTACCCATCTCATTTTGCATCCAGTATCCTATGCTTCCTTGAGTCATAGAAACACAAGTATCAAGAGGCATAGCAGGATTTTTTATAGAGTCTGCTACCTGTTGTTGTAAAAGTAAATTCCCAACCTGTGGTCCATTCCCATGTGATATTATAAGCTGATTTCCGCTAGTGATAAGTTTCATAAGTTTTTCACAAGTAGATCTAATGGCAATTTTCTGAGCTTTTTCAGAAGCATCATCAGATAAAATCGCATTTCCTCCAAGAGCTACTACAATTCTTTTATTTTCCATTTTATAGATTCCTCATTTCTTAGATATTATTTAATTACTTGTACTTCTTTTTCATTTGCGAAACTAAATGCTATCATACCAGTTCTTTTGTCAAAGATTTTAATCCTAAAAAAAATCCAAACAAGGTATCATTTCCTGAGGTATGTCCAAATGATTGAACCTTCTTTATTATTTTTTCTATTACGTCTATGTTTTCTTCGTCTACCAATTTTATAAGTTCTATAAAATACTCACTTGTGTATCCGTCTATTAAAGCTTTAAGATATGAAACACTAATCATTGTAGTTGTATTTATAGTAATTACTGATTCAAGAGCTTCTAACCAATTGTAGATTTTATCAAACATCATAAGTGCTAGTGTAAAACCTATAAGAATATCATCTCCGCTAGGTGTTAACCCCTTACCTCTGCCAGAAAAAAAATTTATTATCTCTAAGTTTGTATTTAAATCCCATTTGTCAGAGTTCAATAATAAATCTACATATTTGCAAGTTTTATCTTCTAACTCAATACCTATAAGCGTACCAAATTCAATTTTTTTTAAATAGCTATATAGCTTGGTATTAGGTACCTCACTAAGCTTGCACCTTATTTGAGGAAGCTTTAAATTTACTTTTTCTATTTCTTTATAATCAATGCTTATAATTTCGTAAATACTGTAAAAAAACAGCTTATTATCTTTGTTTACAACAATATCATGAGTGCTTACAGAATTAAGCATTTGTTTCAGCTTTTCTTCTTTAATGTTTAGTCCAAATGCTGACAAAGGTTTACTTATAGAACCTATATAAATTAAAGAATCATCAAATCGTACATTGAGACCGCTATTAAATTTGCTGTGCACTTCACCAACACTATGATTTTTCAAATAGAGAGACAGCAAATTACTCTGTGCCTCTCTATTTTGATTCCTTCTCATTTCTACTCAGCTTCTATTCCCAATTTTTTTGCATATGCAATTATTGCTTTTTCAAAACAAGCTAGTGGTGCACGGACTGTTCCTGCTCCTATTTGACCTACTCCTGGATTTTTATGTGCTATTCCTGTATTTATTAATGGTGTAATACCAGTTGCTACTACTTTTCTAGCATCTATTCCAAGGCATGTTCCCTTGAAATCCCATGTTGGAATGCTCCAGTTTGAATTGTTTGAAATACAGATTTCATCCATTTCATTTGATACTCTTAACGCATCATCAAATCCGCCTGCGCCTACGAATCTTGTAACTCCAGGGGCAGCTACCATTGCCATTCCTCCAACTCCAACTGTCTCTGTGATCGCACTGTCTCCGATATCTGGATTTGCTTGATCTTCTGAGTATCCTGTGAAGTATAGTCCGTTTGGAGTGTTAACTGGTGCTGTGAACCATTCATCGCCCATTCCACTTATTCTTACTCCGAAATCTTTTCCGTTTCTAGCCATTGTTGTAACTACTGTACCGCTTATAATTTTTCTTGCACAATCTACGATAGACTTACCTGTTGCCATCATTATATTTAAGAAGAATTGATCTGTATCTGCCAAGAATTTTATTACGCTGTACTTTTCATTTTGGTCAATGTCAAGTTCAGTAATTAATGGTGTAATTTCTTTTAAGAAATTAAGTGAGGCAGCTATGTTTCTTTGGTGGAATTCATCACCCATAGTAATTGCCTTTGCAATAATTACGTTTAGGTTTAATCCTTCCTCTTTCTTCTTTAGCGCCTTAGATAATACTGGACCTAATACATCTCTCATCCATCTTAATCTGTTTATAACTTCTTCAGAGAATGCTCCGAATCTAAGCACTTTTCCCATACCTTCGTTCATTGTACAATATGCAACTGATCCATCTAGTTTATTTTCTACTACTACCACTGGCATGTTACCAGATGTAATTCCTCCCATAGGACCAACTGCGTTTACGTGATGACATGGTGAGAATTTTACCTCTCCGCTTTCTAGTAATGCTCGTGCACTCTTTTCATCCTTTGCCCAGCCTTCAAATAATACTGCTCCGATACATGATCCTTGCATTGGACCAGTCATATCTTTGTATTCTATTGGTGGTCCTGCATGAAGTATAACTTTGCCATTTAAGATTTCTATAACTGATTTTGCAGGTACTACATCAACTAGGAAAGGTTGAGAATTCTTCATCATCTCAATTACTTCATTATTGAATTCGTCTATTTCTTGAATTTTTGAAAGTTTGTTTAATATTTTTATAAGTGTTTTATTACCACCTGCTACTGGCTTCCAATCGTATTGCACTGTACTTCCGCCGTAAGCTGTGATAGATTCCGTAAAACTTGTAAGTCCGATGTTTACTATACGTGGCTTAGAATTTAAAAGTTCCATTACGTTTTCGCTAACTTCTGGTAATTCTTTCTTTTCAACCTTTGTTTCTACTACGTGCTTATCAGCTTCTTTAAATTCTATTCCCTTTAATTTAAGTGCAAGTCTTACTGCCTTTGCATTGCTTTCCTCTACTAATACTCCACATTCTTTTAATGTTTTCACTGCTGCTTCATAGCTTTGTGGATCCTGCTCTGTACCGCAAACAGTACCTACGAAGTATAGTTCTCTTCCATCTTCTTTTGCTGTTTGTATTGCTCCTTTAATTGCATCTGACAATACCCCTGCCATATCTGGATGTGAACCATATCCTAATACGCAGTCTAGAAGTATTACTCCTGTGTTTTTGTCCTTTGCGTATTCCTTTATCTTATTAATTCTAACTTCTGGATCAATCATTGGGTGCGGCTTTCCTTGTGTGTACATGTCATCTCCCAAGTCCATTACTTCGTATCCATTTACGTTTAGAATGTATCCCTCTTTTTTAGTTAATCCTCCAAGTTCTAATGCTTCAGAGATAAGCATTCCTGCTTCAGCTGCAAGTGTACCACCTGAGTAAAGTCCTTTTACTGTCTTATCTGCTGGTAATGGAGTCTTTACTTCGTATTCTATTTCCTCTAGGTAATTTGGCTTTACAGCCCTGTTATTTGCAAGGTCTACTGCAATTCTTGCAGTTTCTTCAAGAGTATGTGCCAAATATACATTGCCTTCGTGGTGATCTGGCTTTTCCCCTAAGAATATTGCAACTACAGGCTTTGATAAACTGTGTAATAACTCTACAATTTCATCTCTAACTTTTTTTGCTGGTGGTTTTGAAATTACTACAATTACATCTGTAGGATCATGATTTTCAAGTCCTAGTATAGCGTCTCTAACTGTTGTAGCATTAACATCTTCGCTTAAATCACGTCCGCCTGTTCCTATTGCATGTACAACTCCGCTTCCTAGTCTGTCAATTATAGTAGTGACTTCTTGTATACCAGTTCCGGAAGCCCCAACTATACCGATATTTCCGGGTTTTACTACGTTTGTAAAGGCTATTGGAATACTGGATATAATTCCTGTACCACAGTCAGGTCCCATTAATAATAGTCCTTTTTCGTGTGCTTTCTTCTTAAGCCTTACTTCATCTTCTAATGAAACGTTATCGGAAAATGAAAATACATTTAATCCTTTGTCAAGAGCCTTTTCGATCTCATCTGCTGCGTATTCCCCTGGTATTGAGAATAAAGCTAAATTTGCATCAGGCATCTGTTCTAATGCAGCCTCTAAGCTAGTTGCACTTTCAACATTATTTTTCTTTTTCTTAACTGCTAAGTCGCTTAAGAACTTATCAGCTTCAGTAAGAACATTTTCTACAACCTTCTCATCCTCTGTTTCAACTACGATTACCATATCACTTGGAGCAGCACTTTCAGCTTCAACTGTAAGAAGTCCACTATTTTTAAATATATCTTTATTTGCATTAGTACCCATCATGATTGAACATTTTGTTACACCCTGAAGAGTATTAATTGAATTAGTAAGCAACATAAGATTAATAGAATCTTGATAACTATTTTTCTTAATGACTGTGTATAACATTTGAAATCCTCCTTTATTGTGTTAATATAAATATATCATCATTTGTTTTCCTTTTCATTGGCACATAACACTAAAAAAAGCGATGTTTTTTATCTCTTAAGGATAAAGGAGTGATAGTTTGAATATCAAAGCTGTACTAAAGACACAGTCTCTTAACGGTTCAAAGGTAATTGCAGGTAAGGATGGATTATTAAATGAAATATATGGTGTAAATGTATTGGAAGCTCTTGATATAGAAAATTGGGGGAAATTTGGAGAGGTTATTCTTACAAGTTACTTTGCTCTTCATAATTTGAGCGATAGTGAATTAGATTCGTTTTTTGAAAAAATACATACAATCGGTATTAGTGCAATAATAATTAAACTAGATAGACTAGTGCATCAAATACCAAGCAAAATAATTGAATTATGTAATAAGCATTCAATTCCTCTAATTCAAATAAACAAGGAAGTAAAATATGAATCTATAATCCTAGATATCCTGGAACCCATAATAGATAAAAATGTGTATCTATTAAATAAATACTATGAAGTGCATAGTGAACTTACAAGTCTTGCGCTGAAAATACCTTCAATTGAAGAGATGCTTTATGAATTTAAAAAAATGATACTTCGGGATGTAAGCTTTATCAATTCTGCAAAAGGTACTGAAATTAGCACAAACCCTAAACTTTCTGATGTAACAATACTAGGTAAAAGCGAAGTCTTAAATGAAAAATATATGCAATTTAACTATGAGCGCTATGACGTAATTTATAATACTTCCAATCAGAAGAAGGCTGGAACACAAATTAGAGTTCATATATCTTATCTAGAATTTAATGATTATGAACTTATTATCCACGAAGAATCAGATCCAATTGATTCTGAAGACTTTATGGTAATAGAAAATGCAGTGAAATTTTTGCAGATGGAGCTTTTGAAAAAATATGTAATATCACAGAGCTTATTTCAACAAAAGAATAATATCATTAGTGATTTATTAAACGACAGACTCTATGATAGAAAGGACATTGATGATGTCTTAGAATCTTTGGAAATTAGCAGTTGCAAGTTTTATCAGTTAATTCTTATAAAGCTATATCAAGTAGATGAGAATAAAAACTTAGACAAAAATCTTATGCTTCCAATTTTAAGTAGAATAAGGAATAAGTTTAAGTTGATGTTTAAAGATATGGCTTTCTTAGAAAAGTCAGACAGAATAGTGTTTATATTTAACTTTAATGATGATAAGGATAGTATTAATATAGATAATATTGAAAAAATAATGCAAGCTCTAGTTGAAAATAACTTGTTTAAAGACTATTATTACCGTATAAGTATAAGTTCAAAAGTAGAGAGGGCAGATATACCTAAAGCTAATAAAGAAGTTTTAGATACTCAAAAGATATTAAGATCATTTCATAATTCTAATAAAATATTGTCTTATGAAGAGCTTGGAATCTATAAATTATTCTTAGAGTCAAATAGTTTAAACGAACTTCAAAAATTTATTCCACCTAAAATTAGTAAATTTGTACTTGAGTATCCTCAGCTATTTGAAACTTTAAAGATATTTCTTGACTCAAACCAAAGCTATATTACTGCATCAGAAAAACTATTTCTTCATCCTAAGACAGTTAGGTATAGGATAGATAAGACAAAAGCTATATTAAACATAGAGTTAACAGACCCAGAGGAAATATTGCAAATCCAAGTGGCCTCAAGGCTGTTTAAACTTATTGAACAGGAGGAGCATAAATGAATAATCCGAATACCTTTAGCTTTATAACAGAAGATAAGATTCAACTGACTATGAATTTATATCGAGCTAAAGATAATAGAAAGAATGTAACTATAATATATTTTCACGGTGGTGGACTGCTTTATGGAGTTAGTGATGATTTGCCAGAAATTTATATAAATAAATTTTTAGATTCGGGATATGACTTTTTGTCATTTGATTATCCTCTAGCTCCAGAAGCGAAGCTGAGTTTAATATTAAAATCAGCTTATGAGGAAATTCTCTACTATTTAGATAATAAGCAAGATATATTTGGATTGGAGAATAATGATTATATACTATTTGGACGTTCTGCAGGCGCATATCTATCCTTCATGATGTGTAATATGTTGATTAATAATGATATATTAATGCCAAAGGCAATTATAAGCCTTTATGGATACACAAGAATTGATGAAATGCAATTCAATGTTCCAAGCAAACATTATAACAAATTAGCTCAAGTACCTGAAGAAAGCATAAAAAAGATTCTCTCAGCAGCGCCAGTAACATACGGTCCGATAAATCTTAGATTTTCACTCTATATAAAAGCAAGGCAAGAAGGAACCTGGGTAAAATATCTTTGCAACGAAGAAAATCCAGCAAAATATTCAATAAAGGATGAAAGTCTTAAATATTTTCCACCAACAATATTAGCGGCGTCAACCCTTGATCCTGATGTACCATTTAAAGCATCTAAGCTGCTTAGCAGGATTATTCCAGAGTCTCATCTTATAACAATCTATGGCGAAGTTCACGACTTCGATAGAGATACAAATAATAGTATCGGAATATCAGTTTATGATGAGATAGTAAACTGGCTCGAAAACAAGATCTAAATTTAGGGAGTGCCGAGTATTTCATGGAAACCTAAAAAGGCTAAAAAATACCAAAGAAGACTATGATTATACGTCGCCTTTGGTATTCTACAATTACATACTTCGGAAACCTGGCAATTATAGGATTATATGTCCCTTAGACCCAGAGCTTTGCGTCCCCGCCTTTCGACGAGTTTGCTATTATCGGCACGCTATTTTTTAATAGTTCAATTTTAATATTGACACGAATACTTTCTATCTAACCCTTTTTACACATATTATTATACTTATATTTATAATATTTTACTTTCAAGAAATTTACCTCTCATATTCCCTCTTCGAGATTTCTTTTATGTTAAAAATCTTAGTTTTCACTTACATTTTCATGTTTAAATTCTTCTACTTTTATCTCACTATTATTTTTGGTTATAGTTAAAGTATCTATTCCATATGGAGGATTATGTGGTCCTACAAATGTTTCTATTCTAATTTTTAATCTATATCCCCTATCAATTTGTTCAATGTCTAAAATTCCTGCATTCATATATTGTCTAAACTCACCATAATAATTCTTAACATCCTCATCAATATATGGAGATAACATAGACAGAATAAATTGCTGATTTAATTTATCTTTAAATACATACTCAGGTAAAGGATTGCCTTCAAGATATATATTTGTCAGTGATAAATTTTTCAGCCCCCTTAATAGACTAATATCCGTAATTTTATTTTGAGATATATCCAAACTTCTTAAATTCTCTAATTTATCAAATCCTTTAAGATTATCAATTTTATTATTATCAACAAATAGTCGATTCAACTTAGATAATGAGCTTAATCCACTTATATCTATAATTTGATTATGTGATAAAGTTAATGCTTCTAATCCTGTAAGGGTTCCTAATCCTTTAATATTTTTTATTGTTGTTAACTTAGTTAAGTTTTTCAAAGAGCCGATATCAGATATTTTGTTCATTCCCAATGATAAATCTGTTAAATTAGTCAACTTGCCTAAAGGTTCTATATTCTCAACTTTATTAATATATAAATTTAAGTTATCTAAATTTATAAGTGTACTTAATGCTTGTAAATTTCTTATCTTATTGTTATACAAACTTAGAGATTTTAAGTTAGTCAACCTACTTAATGCACTTATGTCAGTAATTTTATTACTTTCCAAGATTTACTTCATTCTTAGAAAAACTTTTTACTGAATAAAACTTTCATATTTATATAGACTCTATCCTTATTCCTAACTTATACGAATAAAAATTAAACTTATTAAAAAGGTTATTGTAGAAAGTATTACAGCTATCATTAGCACTCCCGTTATTAAAATGTTATACCTTATTAAATCAAGATTTAATATATACTTTGATAAATTTAAAATGTTCACCATAAATAATATTAAAAATATAATCGACAGTCCTCTGAAAGCTCCCTTTATATCGGCAGAACTTAGAGATATGTGAGAGGATATACATATAGATATAAATAAAAATATATAGAAGTATGGATTTTCAAAGTTCTTCAAGGAGAATATAACTTTTACCAACCCAGAATAAGAATTAATTATTCCTTCAATTGTACTTTTGCTTAACACTGTAACATGTAAACTTTTAACCAATATATTGATAAACTTGTTATAAGCTTGTGGTATTATATATCTCATTAAAGCTAATATAGAAAAAACCCCTCCAAATATAGGTGCTATGCCTGTAAAAAAGTTACCTATCTGCTGATAAACGCTACCTTGATTATAGCTGTGTTGTACGTATCCCATTACTCCATTTTCATCTGGTTTTTGAAGTAATTTTATCTTAGTAATTTTATGCCCAAATAACAAAGCAACGATGGCGTGACTCAATTCGTGAATTGGAACACCAATAAGCCCTGTTATCATTAATGCCTTACTTCCAAAACGTCTCTGAAAATTTCTTATAGAATTATTTCGTAATACTCCAAGAAATAATCCGACTAAAACAATCATTCCTGTAAGATATACTGTTTCTATACAAGTTCTGATTAACAATTCGATCATAAATGTCATCATATGTTTTTACCCTCCGTCAATTGTAATGTACTAAGAAGCAAAAAAATCCCCCATTTTTGATTTAGTTTTAAATCAAAACAGGAGATTCTCTCTAAATCATATATTTCATTTTTTATCAGAACTACTTTTTGTGATTACATTAACTTTGCTATTAAAAACATGGTCTTCATTCCAAGTGAAGTAAACTTTTCCTCGTATTCAGTAACTACATTTTGCGTAAAATCACTTTTGTGTAAATCGTATGTTAAATACTCTATAGAAAATCCACTTTCTTTAAAATATTCCTGTGAATCCTCAAATAGTTCTGTATCGTCTGTTTTAAACCATATCTCACTATTAGGCTTTAAAAATTTCTTATATTCTGTTAAGAACTTTGTATGGGTAAGCCTTCTTTTATTATGTCTATCCTTTGGCCAAGGGTTACAAAAGTTAATATATATCCTGCTTATTTCATCCTTCTCAAAGACTTCGGCGATTCCAGCTATGTTCATAGGAATAAGCTTTGCATTTTGTAATTCAGTCTCTTCTAATTTTTTCAATGCATATATTAAAACTTCATCTTTAAGATCTACACCTATAAAGTTTATATTAGAATTTTGTTGTGCTCTAGTAGTTATAAATCTTCCTCTTCCACAACCTAATTCCAAGTATATATCATTATTATTCTTAAACTCTTGCTTCCATTTCCCTTTAAGTTCTTTGGGATTTATTACTACTAAAGGGCTCGCCTCCATCTCTGGTCTTGCCCACCATTTTTTTCTAAGTCTCATATTAAACCTCCTTCTTTTGTAGAAAAATTCATGTGCCTTATATCAAGGTACTAGCAATTCTTAAAAATGTACTATATAAGTAATGCGACGGAATTCCAACAATATAAGTTGAAATTGGAGTTGCTATAAAAAGTATTAGTATAATCATCTGATATTTATATATGGAATCTGATATCTTATAGTAAGTCGATGGAAACAAATCTCTCAGCACATGAAATCCATCTAATCCAGGAAGTGGTATTAAATTAAAGACAAAAAGCATGCAATTTATTTGTATTATTGCAGCAAGTATACTACCAACAACTCCATATAATAGAGGTACTCCTTTCATGCCTAAAAAGCCGAATTTAGATAGAAGTACTACTAATATAGCGCCTAAAAATGCCACAATTAAATTAGCAATTGGTCCTGCTATAGAAACTTTTAGATCATCCTTATATCTATTTTTAAAAGCACTAGGATTGGTTTCCACAGGTCTTGCCCATCCAAATCCTACAACTAATATCATCAAAAATCCCATTAAATCTATATGAACAAATGGATTTAAGGTAAGTCTTCCTTGAAACTTTGGAGTCTTATCCCCAAGTCTATCAGCTACAAATGCGTGTGCATATTCATGAAATGCAAAACCTATAAGTATGGCTGGTATTATAAGTATTTTCTCAAGTAACCAGTTATTCAAAATCAAATCACCCTTTCCTACATTATTACTACATTTAAACAAAATTACTTTCATTATAACAAAAGTATTGACATTACTCAATAAAGTGAAACATACTTCAGTTTGCATTTTAAACGCCAATTAAGTTTATTTACAGTAATCTAAACAAACAAAATAAAATTTACAAGGGATGCTAGAACAGAATTCTATCCTAACATCCCCTAACAATTACAAATATCTTTAGTTAAATAGAGTTTTCACCATTTTTCCGTCACTTACTGATATTATTCCATCAGTATATATTTGAATAAATCTTCCTTGGTAAATATACTCTTTTCCTGAAGCAACCTCTCTGACAACTCCCTTAAGGTTATCATTTATATAAATCTTTCCTTGAGAACTCACATATATCGCATCTTTATCTACTGCAGTGCCTAAATCAATAGTTTGCAGAGAGTTTCTTCCTTCTTTTACACTGCCATAATAAATTTTACTAATCTTATCGTCTTGGGTTTCACCAATATATACTCTGTCCTCATCATCTACAGCTATTAGCGAAGGATTGTTTACTCCATTTATATCAAGAGGTTCATCTTGTCCTGTTATATATATTCTATGATGAGTAAGATCTTCATATATAAGCTTATCTTCATGAGGAACTACTTTTATCTTTCCTATCATGTAAGCCATTGTATCTACTTTTTTCATTTCTTTCATTATATTAATCCAATATATACTACTTCTCTTACCACTGTTTGCTACTTTAACATATATAATATTTGTCAAAGGTGACGCTTGAATGTCCTCTACCTCTGCGTTTTTGTCTGCCCAATCTAGTTCCTTAATATCTTCCTTAACATCTTTATCTACATCATAGTATGCTAATTTAAAGCTGGAGCCTTTTTTGCCTGTTTCTTTTTCTGCTATAAGCATTCTATTTCTATCTGGAAGCCATTTGTAAAATGAAACCTGTACACCATCCTCAAAATCTACTTTCTTTTCTTCCCCAGTTTTTGTATTTATTACTTTTAAAACATCTCCGTCATAGTAGGCCAAATATCTTGCATTAAAGGATGCATTAACATGAGTTGCATTATCAGGTATCTTCACCTCTGCATCTTGCTTTTTGGCTTCGCTTTTTACAACTTTTTTAGTCTTGATAGATGTATTTGTGGCTAAGAAATATTTGTCAGCGTAGAAAAGGCCTGCAAACTGTATGGTTAAAGATATAAGAATCCATAAAAAAATCCTTTTAAAAATCTTCATTCCTTACTCTCCTTCTAATAATTATCTTATTTACTTCCACAATTATTTAACAAAAATGGCTGATGGAACTGATCTTTCTCCTAAAGGATCGCAAGGATTATTTATTACATCACCTTCATAATACATCGTTGAAGATGATCCTCCATCTAAGTTTGTTGCATTAACAGCACCATATTGAAGCATTATATTTTCAACATCTTTCAGCGTAGCTCCTACACTCGTAGTTTGTCTTCCATCAATAACTAATAAAAGTATAGCTCCATCTTTTCTTTGCCCAATAGCTGTTCTAGGAGCTATTCCCCATCCTCCGTCACCGGATTTTATAGTACCTCTACCATTTACTACTAGTGCAGGTCCAAAAGAAATAGCTTCTGTAGCACCAAGTTCATTTAGTTCTTTTAAGCTATGCGGCCCAACTAAAAGCGCTCCACTTTTAGTAATAGCCACAACATCTCTTTCTTCATCTTCCTTTAAATCATTGTAAAGTATTTTCCCATTACTCATAAGTATTCCAACAGGCTTTCCACCGGTTCCTGTCCATTTACTATCTCCAGATGAGCTATCTGTAAAGCCTCCACCATTGACTGCAGCTACTGCTCCATTATCCCTAGCTATCTGACTTGTTAATTCTCCTTCAACACCTAATTTTTTGCTATAACCTACTTTAACTCTAGTAGGATCATGTACGATTAACATGTATCCTTTAAACTTTCTTCCATCACTAATATCTTCTCTTTCAATATTACTATCATGAGTATTTTTAAAATTTATAGGTGCATTATCCTGCTGAATAGTTTCAACAACATTTTCTCCTAAAATTTTATTTATTTCTTCATCTGATAAAAATAATTTAGCTATATATTGATGGCTAAGTGTTGTCATAGCAGCACCTACTACTGTCTTCTTTACGTTTTCAAATGGTCCATGAAATACTATTAAAGGCGCAGTAATACCTGTAAATATCATCTCAAAAATCAAAAAACCTAAGATCAATTTCCAAATTGACTTTTTCTTAGTTCCTTCGGTTTTTCTCTTATTCATTCGTTAAACCTACCCTTTCTAAATTTAATACCTTACAACATTGTACAATAAATGATATATTTTTTAAATAGAAATAGTTATAAATATAGCAAAAACTTTGTCATTTAAAAATTAAACATCCAAAAAGACATAATTCTGGTTAAAACCTTCCTAATGCTTTTTGGATGTTTAATTTCTCATATATTTTTAATTGTTTTATAAATTTAGCAATATTACTACACTTAAAGCCTTTTTGAAGCTTCATAAGCTAATGGAGACCTTTCACATTCGTCATATTTTAAAGTTACTTGATAACACAGAGCACTTCCTTTCATTTTTTCTGATGCATAACAGAGTCCATTTGATCTAGAGTCTAAAAATGGATGATCTATCTGCTCTGGATCTCCTATCAAAATAAGCTTTGTACCGACCCCAACTCTAGTTATAATAGATTTTACTTGCTTTGGTGTAAGATTTTGTGCTTCATCTATAATAACCCAATTTTTAACTATAGACCTTCCTCTTAAATATGCAACTGCTTCTGTAGTTATAATTCTTCTATCAAACAACTCTTTTATTTTATCAGATAATTCCTTTTCATTTTTATATCTTTCCTTCTCATCTGAATCCACCAATATCTCTAGATTATCCAATACTGGCCTCATAAAAGGTGATATTTTTTCCTGTTCTGTTCCAGGCAAAAATCCTATATCCTCATCCATTGTAACATTAGGCCTGCAAACTAAAATCCTTCTAAATTGATCTTTTCCTTCCTCCATAATCTTGTCTAAACCTACTGCAAGTGAAAAAAGCGTCTTAGCCGTACCAGCTGGACCTTTTATTATTACTAATGGAGCTTTTTCTGCATCTGTGTATAATGCTTCTAGTATAAACCTTTGTCCTACATTTCTAGCATTAACTCCTAGTGGTATATTATCTTTATGATATAGCTGTACTATTCTATTTCCATCAAATCTTCCCAATGCTGTTTGTTTTGGGTTATGGAGGCAGTGTATTATAATAAATTGATTGTTGTCTAAATTAGGTTTCAAGTATTTATCAAGCTCAACTGAATAACATAACAGATCATCTATATTCATAAATTTTTTACGGTAAAATTCTGATATTTTCTCAGATGTTGCATAAACATCCATGCGTCCCGTATATTGACTTTCATGATCTGGAACAACTTTTTCATGAAAGTCCTCTACATCTATGTTAACTGTATCAGCTTTAATTCTTTCAAAGGTATCTTTTGTAATTAAGCAAACATTTTTCCCTTGCTCCTTTAGACCTTTGCATACCTGTATTATTCTGTTATCAGGCTTAGTTTTATCCCAAGATGGTGGAATTTGTGTATCATAATGATTCATTTCAACCCTAAGCTTTCCACCACCGGGCAGTTCTACCCCCTTATTGAGATTACCTTCTTTTCTAAGGCTGTCTATCAACCTTGCCGCATGTCTCGCATTAGCTCCAAGGTCATTTTTGTCTTTCTTAAAACTGTCTAACTCCTCAAGCACAACCTCAGGTATGACTATATCATTATCTCCAAAGGTAAAAATTGCTCCTGGTGAGTACAGAATAACATTGGTATCTAAAACATAGGTCTTCTTCAAAATCATTCCTCCTTCCAGTCGGAAGACTGAGCAATTAAATCACTGGGATGCCTAGCCAGTTTCCTCTGCTAGGCATCTCGTTAAAGTCCATTTAGGACTTTAACCTCGCTCCCGCTCGCTAATTGCTCGTTAAAGCCCTTTTAGGGCTTTAACCTCCCCTCTTCCATTACTACTATTATATTCAGCTAATTTAATAAATGTATTAAAATTTATTAAATTAATATTTTATTATAAAAAAATAACAGGTATATAACCTGCTATTTCAGACTTTCATAAACCTTTTCTAAATTTTCTTTCATGCTTTGTAAATAATCTTTTCCATCCTCTTGACTTTCTGTAGTATATATTTTTTCAACTTTTGCGTTAACCTCTTTAGCTAAAGTTTCTGATACTTTTGGACTAGCCATATCCTCCATAAATATAGTTTTAACATTATTCTTTTTACAGTAGTCTATAAGCTTCTGCATTCTTTTTGGAGTTGGCTCTCCCTCAGCAAATACATTTTCTACACTATTTTGATTTAAATTAAAGTCCCTACAGAAATACGCAAATGCCGCATGACCAGTTACAAAGTTTTTATTTTTAACTCCACTAAATTTCTGTTTATATTCATTTAACATAGCATCAAGCTTAGATGCAAACTCATTATAGTTTTTTTCATAGTAGTCTTTATTTGATGGATCAACTTTAATTAGCGCTTCTTCTATGTTCTTTGATTCTATTTTAGCCATACTTAAACTTATCCATGTATGTGGGTCATATTGTCCATGCTCCTTTACGGAATCTTCATCTGTGTTTTTTATTGGATCACAACCTTTAGATGCTTCGACCACCACTAAGTCCTTATTATTTACTGCATTTAAAGATTTCTCCACCCATCCTTCCATTCCAAATCCGTTGTATATAAATATTTGAGCCTTACTTAAGTTTGCTAAGTCTTTAGGCTTTGGTTCAAAATCATGAGGTTCTGTTCCATTAGGCACGATTACTTGAACATCAACCTTATCCTTTCCCACTGCTTTTGCAAACTGTGACAAAGCATTAAAACTTGTCATTACTTTAATTTTTTTATCATTACTTTCAAAAGTATTTTTATCTTTTGCAGAGGCATCCCCACTCTTATTTCCACAGGCCGTTAAGCTAAGTATCAGAAATAGTGTTATTATTAGCAGCCCCATTTTTTTTATCATAATATATCAGCCTCCTGATTTTTATTATTTATATTAAATAACAAATAATTTTTAAGTGTAGTTGCAAATAATTTGCATCTGGATATATAATAATATTGTATGTTTTTTTTGTCAATGATATTTAATAGTATTATTGTTTATTGAATACATTATGTAATATAATAGTTATTATTTACATAATTTTGAAAAATATAAAACAGGAGGAAACTTATTTATGGTTGAAATTAAAAATTTAAATTTTTCATATACAGGAAATAAACCATATATACTTAATAATGTAAATTTAAATATACGGGATGGAAGTTATGTATCTATACTTGGCGAAAATGGTAGTGCAAAAACTACTCTTTTAAAGCTTGTATTAAATTTGCTCAATCCTTCTAGTGGAAATATAGCTTTACATACTGATAGAATTGGATATGTTCCCCAAAGAGTTGAAAGTTTTAATTCTCAATTTCCTATCACTGTCACTGAAATGCTAAGCTGTCATATGAAAATTTTAAGGCTGAAAAATCTAAAAACAATTCATAGAAGTTTAGACGCTGTAGGAATGGAAAGTTTTCAGCATACTCTAATAGGAGATATGTCTGGTGGACAGCAACAAAAAATATTCATTGCTCGAGCTTTAATGGGTAATCCCAAATTACTGATACTTGATGAGCCATCTACTGGTATTGATATACAAAGTCAAAAAGAAATATACAGCATAATTAAACATTTAAATGTACATTTAGGCATAACAGTATTAGCTGTAGAACATAATCTTAAAGCTGCTTTAGATTGTTCCACACATATTTGCATTATGGATAGTGGTTCTGCAAGTTTATACACAATAGAAGAATATAAAAGAATTATAAGAGTTTCCTAGTTAATATAATAAATTATCAAAACAAAAATTATTTTGGAGGTTGAAGTCCTAAATGGACTTTAACGGGTAATTTTGCTAGGTAAAAGTTCTAAATGAACTTTTACGGATAACTTGTGAGGTCAAAGTTCTAAATGAACTTTGGCGGATAACTTGTGAGCTGGGGCGAACGTCTTAAGTTATCCAGTGCCCGAAGGGAAGCGAAAATCTTAAGTTACCCAGTGCCCGAAGAGAAACAAGCAAAATTACCCAGTGTTCCGACTAAAAGGAGGAAAAAATGTTACAGTATGGTTTTATGCAGAATGCAATTATTGCAGGAGTATTTATAGCTATTTTATGTCCTGCAGTAGGTGTTTTTCTTGTGCTTAAGAGATATTCTATGATGGGGGATGCTTTATCACATGCTTCTTTTGCAGGAGTCGCTTTAGGGCTAATTCTTGGATATAATCCAATAATTTGTGCTTTTATATTCACCTCCATATGTGGTCTTTTAATTGAATTTTTAAGAGATTATTATAAAAAATACGCAGAACTAATACTTGTAATTGTAATGACCTTATCTATAGGTATAGCCATTACATTAATAAGTACTGGTAAAACTAATGCTAACGTTAACTCTTACTTATTTGGAAGCATATTAACAGTTTCAAAAAATGAGCTTTATACAGTTTTTGCACTGAGCATTATCTCAGTTATAGCTCTTTCATTGCTTTACAATCATCTTCTTTACATAACTTTTGATGAAAATGGGGCAAAAATTGCTGGAGTAAAAGTTAGACTTATAAATTACCTTTTTGCTCTACTTGTTGGTGCAACAGTCTCCGTATCTATAAGAATAATGGGTATCTTAGTCATATCATCTATGATAGCGATGCCTGTTGCTGCAGCTCTTCAATTGCACAAAGGGTTTAAAACCACATTAATATTTTCTATAATTTTTGGATTCATAGATATTGTTGTTGGATTATTTCTGTCCTATTTTATTAATAGTGCTCCAGGAGGAACTATAGCTTTAACATCTGTGGCGCTGCTTCTCGTAGTACTATTAAGCAAAAAGACTGTAAGTTAAATTTGAGATCTTAGAATACTTGTTTAGTTATTCAAGAGGCAATTAAAGAGAGGCTTATGAATAAATAACAAAATGTTTTTCTAAAAAAGAGCAGACTGATATTAAATTATCTCTGCTCTTTTAATACATTATTATTTCTCTCTTTTTATTTTCTACAATTAAAGACGGCAGCATACCTTGTAGTACAGACTTAACTATAGTATGTTTTGCATTATCATAGTTGATAAACTTTTTCTCAGCATAATGAACATTATCATAAACCTTCCAGTATCCAGATAATAGACTCTTTTGATCAGGATTATCCATAAAACAAACCACATCTCTCAATGGAAAACCTAGAAATATTCCCATTTCATGCGGACAAAAGTACTTAAATCTTTCCTTCAGTAATTGCAGCATCTCATCTACACTTAAATTTTTGTTATAACCAAATTTCTTTAGAAACTTTATATTTTCATCCTGATAAATAATTTTAGAAAGCATATCCCTGTCATAAATAAATAAAGTTTTACTTTCAAATCTTTTCTTTATTTCGTATATTTCTAGTTCACTTATAGATAAAAAATCTTCCCTATATCTTTCCCACAATAAGTTCAAGTTTCTCTTGTTCTTACCTAATGTAATTATACAGGATGGTTTATCGCTTAGTAGTGTAGGCGCTACATGATAGAGAATAACGCCAAATAGATACTCTTTGTCATTCATGTTCTTTAACTTATCCATATATTCTTCTAGTGGTGATTTATTCATAATAATCATCTACCTTTTAATAGTGTTTTTAGTTTTCCCTATGTAGAAAAAAATATAAATAACAATACATGGATAAAATTTCACTAATCAGAATATAAAAATTGCCCCCTAGTTTTGAAACTAGGGAGCGCAAACTACCATCTGGGGGATGATAAATTCTAGCAATATTAAATTTTAAAATGCTGCGGCCTTAAAGCCTTTTCCTTTTACTTCAGCAGTATCCATTATTGATACTACTGCACTCGAATCTATATCTTCAATTAAGTTTTTAGCTTGTTCAATTTCTTTTGGTGTTAAGATACAGTATATAACTTTCTTTTTATCACCAGTATAGGCGCCTTCACCGTAAAGGTAAGTTACACCTCTACCCAGCTTATCTAGTATAACCTGTTTTATTTTATCACTGTTTTGAGTTACTACTAGCACTACCTTTTCCTTATCAAAGCCTTGAATTATTTTATCTATTACTGCAGTGCTCATATACATTGAAATTAAAGTGTATATAGCTGTCTCCAAGCTTCCTATAAATACTCCCATAGTTACTATTACTACATTAATCATAAATGCTATTCTTCCTATGGACATACCATATTTTTTCTTAACTACTACTGCTATAATATCTGTTCCTCCTTGTGAGGCTCTATTTTTAAATATGATTCCTGCACCGAGACCTGTTAAAATTCCTCCACATAAAGCAGAAAGTAAGGGATCAGCCATATAATAAAGATTATGAAAATTTCTTGTAAATATTAGGGATAGAGACATTGCTGCCATTCCAATAAAGCTGAAAATACCAAATTCCTTGTCTATAGCCCTTATTCCTATTAAAAATATAGGTATATTTATAAGAATTACAGAATAGCCTGAGGACATTGTAGTTAAATACTGTAAAATTATTGCTATTCCAGCTACCCCTCCACTCAAAAATTTATGTGGTATTATAAATATATTAACTCCGATAGAATATATTAAACTGCCGACAACTATCATCGCAACTCTTAATAGATTTTCCTTTTTAATTAACATCTAATGATGCCTCCTTAACAAAAACAATGTATTAATCCATTTTATAAACAATTATGTAAAAGTATTAAATAGTTAGAAGGCATATATTAAATAATTATACATAGGAAGTCTTTGTTGTTGCGCCTTCTAGCTACTATATAAATTCTATAATATTCCCTTCAAATAGTCAATGGACTCATAATTGGACTAATCCATATATCCAATCATTTAAAAGTCCATTTGTCGATATTTATTAATTAAACATATTATCTCTTTAATATATGCCCTATTTCTAATGAATTCTCAATTTCCTTATTATAGAAAATTCATATTTTACAGACAATTCATCCGGATCAATAATATCTTAATAAATAAAAAATTAAGGCATAGTATATACTTCTACAAGATATACTATGCCTTTATATTCTCTGTAGTTAATTATAACTTTTTAATATACTTTTTCATCATATCCTTCAAGAATATATAAAGAGTTGGAATAGCATAAATCAACTCTCCTGCTCTTTCAATTGCCCCTCCCATAGAAGGCATTAACTCTGCAAGACCTTCTCCAAACATCAAAGCACCTATTAGTATTAAAATTATTGTTAGTGCATTAAATATTAATTCTATACTGAGTTTTAGGGTTTGCTTGTACACTAGATACATTAGAACAATTGAAATCAAAGCTCCTAATATTATACCAATTGCTATATTTAGAGCTGCTTCATTTATAAAAGGTAAAGTAAAAATAGTTATTTCCAAGCTCTCTCTAAATATTGTCAAAAATGCAAGTGTAAATAAACTTACAGCTGTAATCTTTACATTCACATTATCTTCTTCTTTAGTTGGCAGAGCTTTACTTTGCTTTCTTAAAAGAACTATGCTGTATAATATCAAAGCTGCCAAAAATAACATCATAGCCCCTTGAAATATATGCTGTACTGATGCATCTATAGACTTAGCTTGATCAAATATAATTACCCCAGTTAAAATACTTAAAGCAACTCCACTACCTGAACCAACATATAGATACTTCTTCAAGTCTTCTCTATTTATCTTAGAAAGGTATACTAAGAGCGGAACAATAACCAGTAGCATTTCAAAGCTTTCTCTAAAGGCAATAATCATAGTCGTAACCATTTTCTCACCCCCTAGTTTAAAAATTTTCAAATAGCCTTTGTTTCATAATAAGCAGAAATAGCGAAAATGTTACAAAATTTTGATTAAGTTCTGTTCAAATTTTAGCTATTAATAAACTAAAAGAGGGTTACAAAACCCTCTTGTTTAATCTTCTATTCCTTTTCTTGCTGGGACACCTTGAGTATAGTAGTGTTTAATTTCTTTCATTTCTGTAACCAAATCTGCCTTCTCTATAATTCTCTCATTTGCATATCTTCCTGTGAGAATTACCTCCGTTTTTTCAGCTTTTCTATCTAGAATTTCTATAACTTCGTCTACTGAAAAAAGTTCGTAAAACAATGCAATATTTATTTCATCTAATACTACAACATCATATTCGCCAGAAGTTAAAACTTCTTCTGCTTTTTGTAGACCTTTCCTTGCAACTTCTTTATCTGCTTTTGTTGGGTTTCCTAATATAAAAACGTCTCTACCAAACTGTTCTAATGTAAAGTTTGGCAAATAATTAGGTGCATTTAATTCGCTATACTTCATCCCCTTAGTGAATTGTCCAAAAAAAACCTTTTTCCCAGCACAAACTGCTCTAAGAGATAAACCTAAAGCACAAGTTGTTTTTCCTTTTCCATTACCGGTGTAAACTTGAATATATCCTTTTTCCATAATAATTCCTTCTTTCTTAATAATAGTAAAAATTATATTTCAATAGAATTTAAAGTATTAACTGAATATACTTTACAGTTTGTTATATTTTGAGCTAATTCTTTTGCATAATTAAGTTTTTCTTTATCTTCATATATAATACCCAACACATTTCCGCTGTGGGCTCCCATTATACCTAAACCATGAGTTTTATCCTTTATATCAATAATTTGCTCTAAAAAGTCATAATGAAGCCTTTTTTGATTTCTTATTATACTTTCCGTAGAAACATAGGCAAGCTTTTCTAAGTTCTTTTCTCTTATAGCCTCTTCTAAAATTGGAATTAAATCATCTACATCACTTAATGTCGGTAGCTTTTTACTATTAAATTCTACAGTGTCTACAACCTTGTTTCCTTCAAAGGCCAGTATATTATAAGGAATGTATTCTCCCATCTGTTTTTTATATAAGCCTTTCTTATAATCAAATAAAGTCATCTCTTTAAATATTATACTGTCTGTTGGCTCTATTTTTATACACTGTTCCATAAGCTCTGCTTCGTTAAACTCTTTATTAAACATTTTGAGCAGACAATAATATACTCCGCATAAATCTGCAGTACTACTAGCAAGTCCTTTTCCATAAGGTATTTTAGAGTTTATTTCTATATCTATAGTATTATAATACTGACCATAATCCCATAACTCTAAAACATTTCGAAGAAGGTCTGCAGATTTTTTGTTATTATATTTTTTTTGTATATTGTTACACTCAAAAACCTTTACTTTTGTATATATATCTACAGGACAGGACAACAGAAGATCTTTATCCTTTACTTTCCCCTGCAGTATTTCCCCAAAACTTCCTGGGTAACTTATTGTAAACTCCATAAAATCTAACACCCTTTACTCTTTGATAGCTTAAGTCTTTATTTCATAGCCAGTATCTTAAGCTTATTAAAATAGTACTAATTATATTAAATAACTAATCTTACTTTAGTTTCACTTTATCTAATAAATAGTTAACCAAATCCTCTATATCATAAAAGACATTATTACATTTCATTGTTTGCCTTCCTATGATAAATCCATAAATATTATTATCAACACAAGCTCTAAGCTTTTCTTCAGTACCACCCTGAATACCACTATCCTTAAGAATAACTGCCTGCGCCTTGTATTCCTTAATAAAGGCACAATTTAGTTCATAGCTTATAGGACCTTTTATTGAAATTATATCTCCTGCATCTAAGCCCTTATCAATGCATTCTTGCATAACTTTTACTGATGGTAAAACTCTATGGATAATCCTATTCTTTAGATTCATAGAAAGAATCCTGTCCAAATTTCTACTTCCTGTGGTATTTAAAATATTGCCTTTAATATTTTTTAGCTTATCATAAAGTTCCTCATAGTCTTTTAACTCTATAATTTTCTCTTCATTTTTAAATTTATCAACACATGAAGGCCTTTCATATCTCAAATATTCTATACCAAAAACTTCGCAAGCCTTTATAGCATTTTTACTAATTTCTAAAGCATAAGGATGAGAAGCATCCACTAATAAACTTACATTTTTCTCCTTGAACAACCTTACTAGCCCTTCTAAATCTAAAGGATTAGTATTTAGATATGAATACTTGTAGTCTTTTAAAATTTCACCACCGTATTCTGTTGCTGTGGACACTAGAATATCCTCTGTATAATTGTTTAATAAGGAAAGAATTTTTCTTCCCTCTGAAGTACCAAGAATTAATCCTATCATTTCTTAATCACCAACTTATTATTCAGTCATTAAAGGATTGCCCTCTATACAATCTCTAACATGCTGTACATATATATCCTGATATTCTTTATTTTCACCTAATCCATGAAGGTATACATGTGACTTTATGTCCTGTTCTTCCAATTGACTTTTCCATGAATCCTCTTCATCTCCAGCCATATCATTAATAGCATGATCTCCTGCAACAAGCATATATGGCATTAAAGTAACTTCTTTAATGTTTTCTTCTTTAAGCTTTGGAATTATGCTTTCTAATGTAGGATATCCCTCAACTGTTGCAACATATATAGTTCCCAATTCAGCATCATTCAACATACATTGTAGCTGTGCATAACATGAATTAGCATGATGTGTGGAACCGTGCCCCATAAGCACTACAGCAGTGTTTTCTCTCATTTCTGGAAGCTGAATTTTTAAAGCATCTATAGCTATCTTATAGTCTTTCTTTCTATATAATATAGGCCTTCCTAGAACTAGCTTATCAAAGGAGTCTATATATTTATTGACCTGGCGAGTTACCTTATCATATTCGTCTCCAGGCATAATGTGTAGAGGTTGTACATATACCTCTGTAAAACCATCATTTTTCATCTTTTCTAAAGCTTCTTCAACATTATCTATATGAAGGTCCATTTCTTCCTTTAGCTTTTTCATAATCATGCCAGAAGTAAATGCTCTTCTTATCTCGTACTCAGGAAAACACTCTTTTATTCTATTTTCTGTAGATTCGATACATGCTTTAAAGGTTTCCATAATACTTGTTCCAAAACTTGCTACCAATATACCTTTTTTTGATCCACTCATCTATTTCACCTCATAATTACTTAAACTTTTTTATTTACTATTTATATAGGGACATAATCTGCAAAGTTAAATTTTCAACTTTTCCCTTATACCCTGTATCCTCTAGGTGTTATAAATTTTCCGTCTTTTATAAAGCTTCTGCTGTTTCCTATTATTACTATTGAGAACATATCAACTTCACTGTCATCAAAAGTGTCTATAGTAAATAAAGTTGTTTCTTGCCCATCCCTTAATGCATTTTTAACTACTGCCACTGGAGTATTCCCTTGTCTATACTTTTTTATAATATCCATGCACTCTTGCAAGTATAAAGGTCTTCCGTGACTTTTAGGGTTATAAAGAGAGATTATAAAATCTCCTTCTGCAGCTAACTCCACTCTTTTCTTTATAAGTTCATATGGCGTCATAAGGTCACTCAAACTTATATTGCAATTATCATGCATAAGAGGTGCTCCAACTACTGAAGCTGCCGCTGAAGATGCTGTAACCCCTGGGATAATCTCTACATCTTCGTCTTTTCTCATCTCTAAAATAAGTCCAGCCATACCATATATTCCAGCATCACCAGTGCTTACTATTGACACTATTTTATCCTTAGCTAATTCTAAGGCTTCCTTACATCTTTCTACTTCTCCACGCATTCCTGTAGAAACTACAGGCTTATCTTTAACTAAAGGTTTTATAAACTCTATATATTTTGTATACCCTACTATAACATCACTTTCTTCAAGCGCTTTTACCGCTTTTAAGGTCATATGCTCAAGTCCTCCAGGACCAATTCCTATAACATAAAGCTTACCCAAATTAACACATCCTTTTCTACATACATTTAGAAAGTATCTAACTCTCCTATACACATGGTCATTCCATTAGCTTTTATTTTTTCTGAAACTAATCTTGCTCCTAATAACTCAACACAGGGTTCACATACTGCACGTACCCCTATTGTTTTTTCTACAAAATTGCTACCTTCATATTTATATTGAGTCTTTTTTAATTCTTCTATAGAAAATATTTTTACTTTACAGCCTAGATGTTCACCAAGCTTTAATATAGCTTTTTCATCCTTTTTTATTTCCACAGTTCCAATGAATTTCACTGCTCTTTTATCTACATTCTTTTCCTTTAGCAGTTTTTCAACCGTATCCCTCATTTTTTCAGGCTCAAAATTCTTTCTACAACCTATACCAAGTACAATATCTTTTCTTATAAGTTTAAGAGCATCAATTCCTTTTACTTTTTCATTAAGCTTATTATTTTTCTCTATATTATTCAATTCATGAATATCTTCATTTAGATTATGTGTGACATAAACCAATCCCTTTACCCCGTCAAAATTTTCTGTATATCCTTTCGGTAAAGAAATTTTTGATTTTAAATCTATAAAACCTACTTTTTCTTTATTAACAAGTAATGCAGCAATTTGTTTTGCATCTTTTAGATTATCGATTATTAAATCATTATTTTTAGCGATTATATCTGGAGCTTCAACTCCTAAGTTATCCGTAGCAGTTGTAATAACAGGTATACTATTTAAGATTTTTGATACCTGCAAAGTTAATTCATTGGCACCACCTAAGTGTCCACTTAAAAGACTTATTGCAAAGTTGCTGGAATTATCTACAACTACTATAGCTGGATCCTTATCCTTCGATGTTATGTATTCTGCTATTGCTCTTACAGCTATGCCTGTAGAACTTATAAATATTATTGCCTTATATTCTTTCATGAGTTTTTCAGTAATTTCTTTAAGTCTGAAGTTCTCTATTAATTCTTTAGAATACAGTTCTATATCCAAAAAATTTTTAAGCTTTTCTGCAATAGCATCTCCAGATTTCGTAACACTAATTACTGCTATTTTCATCTTTTCCCTTTCTAAACATGTGAGTGAAATTTTCATGATATAATAAGCTCTTATCATACTCACAGTTTATAAAATCTCCCACAAGTATTTGAGCAGTTTTAGTTATGTTTTCTTCTTTAACTTTTTCCGCAATGTCATCAAGGGTTCCTATAACATACTTTTCATCTCCCCAAGTTGCTCTTTGTATAACTGCTACAGGAACATTTCTTCCATAACCTTTTCTTAGTTTTTCTACAACTTTATCTATCATACCAACTGATAGGAATAAAGCCATTGAAGCTCCTATACCTGCCAACCTTTCCAAGTCTTCCTTTTCAGGTACTGGAGTTCTTCCTTCCATTCTTGTAAGTATAATTGTTTGACTTACATTTGGAAGTGTGAATTCTTTTTTAATTGCCGCTGCAGCAGCTGTAAATGAACTTACTCCTGGAACAACCTCATATGGTATGTTAAACTTTTCAAGCTCATCCATTTGCTCTTTTATTGCTCCATATATAGCTGGGTCTCCTGTATGAAGTCTTACTATTTTTTTATTTTCATTATAAGACTTTACCACCACATCAATAACCTCTTGCAATGTCATTGAGGCTGAATTATGTATCTCTACATTTTCTTTGCAATGTTCGAAATGTTCTTTGCTTACCAGTGAACCTGCATATATTATTACATCTGCTTCAGATAATATCTTTCTACCTTTAACTGTTATTAAGTCTGGATCTCCTGGACCTGCTCCTATGAAATATACTATATTCTCCATATAAGTCTCTCCTTTTTATAATTTAAGATGCCTTAATCTCTTTGTGCTAGGATAAGTGACATATAATCTCTATTTTTTAGTATTTCTTCTCTATCTCTAATTACCTGCTGACCTTCTCTATATGCTCTTTTTACATATACATATCTAAAACCTTTTTCTTCAAGAGTATTTAATACCTTCTCTTCAAGCTTGTATAATTTCATTATAACTACAAACTTTTCATCCTTTATTTCATCAACTTGTGTTGCTGGCATTATTAATACTCTTTCATCACCTATAACGATGTTTTCCCCAGCTAAGCTTGCACTTGCACAAAAGGATGTAATCCCTGGTACTGTCTCTGTGCTATAGCCTTGCTCTTTTATGTATTTTAAAAGATATATGTAGGTACTATATACAAATGGATCTCCTATAGTTAAAAAAGCTACATCTTTTCCATCCTTAAGTTTTTCCTCTATAGTTTTAAATGCCTTATATATTTTCTCTTCCTGCTCTGCTCCCCCCATTGGAAAGTGCTTTACAATAACTTCTTTATCTTCGCTTATAAAATTTTTAGCTGTCTCTAGAGCTATACTACTTCCACCTTCTTTAGCAGATGGAGCAACCACTACATCACACTTTTTCATGACATTTACAGCTTTTAAAGTCAGCAGTTCTTCATCTCCTGGACCAACTCCTATACCATATAAAGTCCCTAATTTAACAGAATTATTATCCAAACATTTCACATCCTTCTATATACTTTTTTAACTACCTTTAGGAAAGCTAACTTCGATCTAGTATCCTAAATCTTTTTTCCAGTTAAAATAAAGATACTATTATTTGCAACCATCATATAACTTTTGCCTTTGATTTTATTTACTGAGACTTGAACACACTCAATTTCATAATTTAAGTCTTTTAGTGTATTCATAGCTTTATATAAGTTATCTAGAGTAATAAAATTCAAAACCATATTACATCCATTTTTTAATTTCAAGTGGTAACGCGTAATTATATCTTCTATATTGCCGCCGCTGCCTCCAATAAATATAGCATCAAACATCCCATATATATTTTCTTCAACAGCTAGTGCTTCTCCTCTAACTACTTCTAGATTACCTGCATTAAACTTACTCTTATTTTTTTCTATAATCTCTAATGCTTCCTCATCTTTTTCTATGGCAATTACTTCACCCTTTGAACATATATTAGCCATTTGTATACTTACCGAACCGGTTCCTGCTCCAATGTCTAGAACTCTATAATAGTCTTCAAGCTGAAGCTTTGCAGTGCTTAAGACTCTAACTTCCTCCTTAGTCATAGGACAGTTTCCTCTTATAAATTCCTCATCCTTTATATAGTTCATAAACTTATTCTCCTCTATATTTTAAATACAGATATTTAATTCTTATTCTATATTTAAATTTTCAATCACAGCTACACATAAACCGTCAAATTCCATTTTCTCTATTTCTTCTAAGCTTCCACCAATAATTTTTTCATCCTCATAAGAAAGATTTTGTCCTACATATATGTTTGCTCTAATATTTTTTTCTTTTAACAAACTACACATATAAGAAGGTGAATGCTTGCTGTCAGTTAGCCATATGGAAATTTTATTTTCTTCTACAATTTCATGAAAATTTTGTTCTCTACCGTGAAGGCTTCCTAAAAAACTTCCATGCCAGCTTTTACCTAGCTTAGCCATCATATACTGAAAAGAACTTAGTCCCGGAATTACTTCAATATTTCCCAAGTAATTTTTCTTTATATAATCCGTTATTCCATAAAAAAGCGGATCTCCCGAGGCTGCAATACCTATACTTTTGTATTTATCACAATTAATAATGTCAATTACCTCAGCAATCTTACTTACAACAATTTTATTTACATCTATGAACTCTAAGCTTTCAATAGCTCTTTTAAAGCCCACAATTAAATCACATTTACTAAGAGTATCTATTGCCTTAGGCAGTATATACTCTTTTCTGCCAGGTCCTACTCCAACAACATAAACTTTCTCATTCATATTACCTTATAACTCCTTATTTACTTACAGGCTGCTATAAAGTACTCCTCGTTCCATTGAGTACATAATAACATCTGCCTTTATAGTGTTATATGTAAACTGTTCAATTCTCTGTTTAACCTTAACACCTATATTTCTGTATAACTCTTCATACCCATCGCCCAGAAGTTTTACAGCTCCTTCAGTAGTTTCTTCATTGTACACCTTTTGCACAAGTTCCGTATTAGCTCCCATCAATGCCAGCTCTAGAGCTAAAGTCTCCAATCTTACATCACAAACCCTGCTGTGAGTATTGAAACATCCCGAAGCAATTTTACAAAGCTTACCTATGTGTCCTACCATCAATATTTTATTAATTTTTTTATCCATGCAGCAATTTAAAGTAAATCCAACATAGTTAGACATTATTACCATTTTGCTCTTATCTAGCCCCAGCTTATTTGCCATGTTTTCTCCCATATTACCAAATAAGAGTATGAGATCCTCACATCCTTGAGCTATTTTCTGATTCATCTCAAGCTCTACAGATTTTATTAGTGCCTCTTCAGACATAGGCATTACTATACCTGTAGTTCCAAGGATAGATATTCCACCTTGTATATTAAGTCTCGGATTAAAGGTCTTTTTAGCTATTTCTTCGCCTTTTGGTACAAATATAGTTATTTCAATTCCCATTTCTTTTGACAGAACTTCTTTTACTTCCTTCTCAATCATAGACCTTGGCACCGGATTTATAGCAGGTTCTCCTTTTTTTACATAAAGTCCGTCACTGCAAACTACTCCTACTCCTTTACCACCTTTTAGGCTATAACCAGAATCTTTTTTTTCCGCTCTTGCCCATATTTCTAGTCCATGAGTAGCATCTGGATCATCCCCACCATCTTTTATGACACAACATTCCACATAGTTCTGTCCCTTTTGTATTTTTTCTATTGGAAGCATAAGTTCTATACCTTTTGGAGTATCTATTTTTATATTTTTTAATTCTCCACCAAAATAGAGCATAGAAGTAGCCGCCTTAGCAGCTCCAGCTGCACAAGACCCTGTCGTATATCCACATCTTAATCTTTTTCCATCACAATTCACATACATATCTAGCATATTTTCACCTTCTATATCTGAGAGATTTTTTCTTATCTAGTGATCATATACATAAGAGCATTTACAATTGCAGCAGCTATATTGCTTCCACCTTTTCTTCCTCTTACAGTAATCATAGGAATTTCTAACTTTTCTATTTCCTCTTTTGACTCAGCTGCTCCTACAAATCCAACCGGAGCACCAATTATAAATTTAGGATTAGCTTTTCCTTCTAAAGTTAACTCTTTAAGTTTAAATAATGCTGTAGGTGCATTTCCAAACACAAAGAACTCTACTCCCTCCTCTACAGCTTTTTCTACTGCTGCCATAGAGCGAGTTATTCCTCTTTCTTTAGCTATTTGCGCTATATCTTCTCTAGATACAAAGCACTCTACTTTACAATTTAATTTGCTTAATACACCTTTATTTATTCCTGAGGCAGCCATATTAGTATCTGTATATATAGTTACTCCTTTTCTTAGAAGCTCCAAAGCACTAGTTATAGCTCCATCTCTGATATATGTTAAATTTTTTAATTCAAAATCTGCAGTAGTATGTATAACTCTTTTAATTATAAGAAGCTCTTTCTCAGAGAAATTATGCTCACCCATTTCTTCTCCAATTATCTCAAAGCTCTTTTTTTCTATGTCCATAGGAACCTTTATATAATCCATCATATCTTTCTCCCTTTTATCACTACTTCTTTTCCCTAATATCTACATAACATTCTTTGTTTAAAGCTGCCTCCTCAAAGGTAGCCATGTTGTCCATAGCACATAATGAAGCCTCAATAATATTAAATGCTAGAGGACATCCACTTCCCTCTCCAAGTCTCATTCGTAAATTAAGCATTGGATTTAATTCAAGTTCCTGCATCATATATGCAGCTCCTGGTTCTGCTGAAAGGTGAGAAGGGAATATAAAATCTCTGACATTATTGTTTAATTTATTTGCACATAGTGCTGCAGCTGAGGATATAAATCCATCAATTACAATTGGTATCCTATTTTTAGCTGCTCCTAAAAAACATCCACAAAGGCCAGCAATATCTAATCCTCCAACCTTCGATAAAACATCTATAATATCATCTCTATCAGGACTGTTTGTTTCTATTGCTCTTTGAACCACACTTTTTTTAATTATTAATTGTTCTTCTGTAAGTCCCGAACCTTTTCCTACTACAACCTCTGGAGAAATTCCTGATAACACACTAAAAACTGCTGCACTGGTAGTAGTGTTGCCAACTCCCATTTCACCTGTACCTAAAAGATTGTAACCTTCCTTTACTAAGTTATCTACAATTTCTATTCCAGCTTCTATTGCTTGAATTGCTTGCTCTCTTGTCATCGCAGGCTCTTTAGCGATATTGTTAGTACCATACATTACTTTTTTATTTATTATTTTAGGATGATTAAAGTCTTCCTTTACTCCAATATCCACAACAGTAATATTCGCATTTACATATTTAGCTAAGACACATACACCAGTTATACCTTTAGTAAAGTTGTTAGTAACCGTTACTGTTGTATCTTGTGTATTGTTACTCACTCCTTCTTCATAAACACCATTATCAGCACACATTATTACTACAGTTTTCTTATTTATTTTATTATGAATTTTCCCTGTAATACCAGCCATTTTTGCAGCTATTTCTTCTAATTCACCTAAGCTTCCTATAGGCTTAGTAAGGTTGTCCAATCTCTCCCAGGCCTTTTTTATAGCTTCTTTATCTGCTGGCTTTATACATTTTAAGGTTTCACCAAGTAGCATTCCCATGCTTCTCCCCCTTTGCTTATCCTAACACAACAATAAGTGCCAATTCTAAAATCTATCTAATAAACTTTTAATCATTTTCATATTTCCAAAGAAATGAACATGTCCATAGGCCCCTAATGTGTTATTTTTTACATATCCACAATTCCATGTTTTTAGGGAGCCATCATAAGTCTCTTTTATTAATCCGTAAATTTTTTCTTCTTCTAAACTTACATAAGACTTATGAAACTCGTGACAGTTTATTTCTAACCCAGTAGGCAAAACATCATTTTCTTTTTCAACCTTCAGCTTTGCATATCCAAAGTTCTGAAGTTTTTTAGTCATATAAGCATGTCCTGTTAAAAAACCTACTGCTTCAAATACATTTTTACTATCTGTATCTTCTATGCCACTGGTAAGATACATTAATCCACCACATTCAGCATAACAACCTAGTCCACTTTCCAATCTTTCTCTTATGCTTCTAAGCATAGATTTATTGTTGCTTAATTCTTTTATAAATACTTCAGGATAACCTCCACCTATGTACAAAAAGTCTATATTTTCCGGTAATTCACTATCCTTTAATGGACTAAAATACACTACTTCTCCCGCTTCTTCTAAAAGCTCAATGTTTTCTCTATAATAAAAGCTAAATGCTTTGTCATAAGGTACCGCTATTCGTATACTTTTATTTTCAATATGAAAGTTATCTCTGTACTTTTCTGTTTCTTTAAAATATTTTAATAATTCTTCTACATTAACATGTTTTAATATTAATTCACTGCATAACTCTATTTTCTCATTTAAATCCTCTATTTCGCTGCTTTGAACAAGACCTAAATGTCTGCTCTTTAATGCAAGCTTTTCATCTTTAGGCACATACCCAAAAACCTTAGTGTTGCAATTTTTTTCAACTGCAGTCTTTAACAGCTTGTAATAACTCTCACTAATACTATTAAATACAACTCCAACTATATTATTTTTTTCAAAATTTAATATTCCATTAATTTCAGCACACAGTGTAATACTCTGTGCTTTTGGTGTTATGATAAGCAGTACTGGAAGGTTTAAAACCTTGGATACATGTGCAGTAGAATACATCGAGTCTATTCCCTTACCATCATAAAAACCCATAACTCCTTCTACTACTCCAATGTCTCCTGTACCTCTAGAAAAGGAGGCCTTTACCCCCTCTTCCCCCATAAGGTACAAGTCTAAGTTTCTTGAAGGTTTTCCTGTTATATAACTGTGGAAAGCTGGATCAATATAATCTGGTCCTACTTTGTATCCTTGAACATCAAAGCCTTTCTTCATCAAAGCTTTCATAAGTCCTAGTGTTATTGTAGTTTTTCCTCCACCACTGCTATTCGAGGATATGACTAAGCTTCTCAAACCACATCGCCTCTTTCCGCAGTATTTTTCTGTGGCATCTTCAAGAAAATAACTAGTCAGTATACTAGTCTATTTTCTTTCAGATGCCTAAACTAAAATTTTCTCATTAGGTCTACAAATTTCTCTATGTCTTCTTCAGTGTGTTTTACACCTATGAACATAGCTTCAAATTGCGCTGGTGACATAAACATTCCACCTTTTAGCATGTGTTCGAAGAATCTTCCGTATAATTTAGTATCACTAGCTTTTGCTTGTTTAAAGTTAGCAACCTCTCCGCCTTCGTTAATAAACATTGTCATCATGTTTACACGTCTGTTTATAACTAATGGAAGACCTTTTTCCTTAGCTATTTCTTCTGCTCCTTTTTGAAGTTTTCCAGCTATTTTATCCATGTACTCATAATAGTGTGGATTGCTGTGAAGCTTTGTAAGTGTTGCATATCCAGCTGCCATAACTAGTGGGTTTCCAGACATAGTTCCTGCCTGATAAACCGGTCCCATAGGTGCTAGCTGTTCCATTAAGTCTCTTCTTCCACCGTAAGCACCTGATGGAAGTCCGCCGCCCATAATCTTAGCGAAAGTTGATAAATCAGGTTTTACTCCATATAAGCTTTGTGCTCCTTTGTAAGCAACTCTAAATCCAGTCATAACCTCATCGAATATTAAGATAGTTCCATATTTTGTACAGATTTCTCTTAGATCTTCTAGGAATTTCTTATGAGCTGGCACAACACCCATGTTCCCTGCTATTGGCTCAATAATAACTGCTGCTATATCGTCACCGTATTTTTCAAAAAGCTCTTTTACGCTTTCAATGTCATTGTATTGAGCTATTAGTGTATTTGCTATACTTCCCTTTGGTACCCCTGGTGAACCTGGTATGTTTGCTGTAAGCACTCCTGAACCAGCTTCTACTAAGAATCCATCAAAGTGCCCATGGTAACAACCTGCGAATTTTATGATTTTATCTCTCTTAGTACATCCTCTTGCAAGCTTTATAGCACTCATAGTAGCTTCTGTACCTGAGTTTACCATTCTTATCATGTCTACATTGTCTATTGTAGTACAGATATGTTTAGCTAATTTTAATTCAAGCTCTGTAGGTGCTCCAAAAGCTATAGCATTTTCTGCTGTGTCTTTTATTGCTTTTACTACATCTTCATCACAGTGTCCAAGTATCATAGGACCCCATGCACCAATGAAATCTACATATTCTTTTCCATCTTCATCGAATATGTGAGCTCCTACTCCTTTTTTAATTACAGGTGGTTTTGTCTCTAATCCTACGTATGCTCTAACTGGACTGTTAACTCCACCTGGCATATATATATTGGACTCATTAAATATATCTAAACTTGACATTATTTTCGCCTCCGTAAATTACATTTGCTCTCTAAGCCATCTAGCTGCCTCTATAGCATAGTAAGTTATGATCATTTTTGCTCCTGCTCTCTTTATTGATGTTAACATCTCTAAGGCAACTCTCTTTTCATCTATAAGGCCTGCTTTAGCTGCAGCTTTAACCATAGCATATTCACCACTTACATTATAAGCAGCTATTGGTACATCAAATCTATCTCTAGCCATTCTTATTACATCTAAATAAGGCATTGCTGGCTTAACCATTATAATATCTGCTCCCTCATCTATATCATCCTCAATCTCAAGCATAGCCTCTCTTGAATTAGCTGGGTCCATTTGATAAGTTTTTCTGTCTCCAAATTGAGGAGCTGAATCTGCTGCTTCTCTAAAAGGACCATAGAAAGCTGAACAATACTTGGCACTATAAGCCATAATAGGAACGTTCTTGTAGCCATTCTCGTCTAAAATTGTTCTTATAGCATCTATTCTTCCATCCATCATATCAGAAGGTGCTATCATATCTGCTCCTGCCTTAGCATGAGATAATGCTATTTTAGCCATGTATTCTAAAGTTTCATCATTATCTACATCTTCACCATGGATTATTCCACAATGTCCGTGACTTGTGTATTCACACATGCAAACATCTGTAATAACATAGATATTCTTATCAATTTCCTTTATTTTTCTTATAGCCTTTTGTATTATTCCATTCTCATCATAAGCTCCGCTTCCACATTCATCTTTATGCTCAGGAATTCCAAATAATATTACACTTTTAACTCCTACTTCTCTCATTTCTTCTACTACTTCTTGTAATCTGTCTACAGAGAGATGATAGTTTCCTGGTAGAGATGAAATTTCTCTTTTAATATTTGTTCCTTCTACTGCAAATAAAGGATATATAAAATCCGATGGATCAACTATGGTTTCTCTCACCATAGATCTTACAACTTCGTTTTGTCTAAGTCTTCTGTGTCTTCTAAACATAATAAATTACCTCTTTTCTATTTTTTAATCATTTAAATTTTATTTTTTGATTAGCTCATTAATAACTCCATCAGTTGTATACTCACTACAAACTGAATAACTTATTCCATGTTTCTCTAACTCATTACCTGTTATAGGCCCTATAGAAATAACATTCCTTTCTTTTATAGAGTCTAATCCTACAAGTTCAATCATATTTCTTACTGTAGTAGGACTAGTAAATACCACTGTATCTACATCTTCAAAACAGCTTTTATCAATCAAATCACCTATTACCGTTTCATAAGTGTAGCATTCATCTACTATACATCCGGCATCTTTTAATACATCTGCTAGATAAGGCCTTGCTTGTTTTGATCTCGGTAGAAATACTTTGTCACCTGACTTTACAAAATTTTTCATTTTATCAAATAAGCTTTCAGCTACAAACTTTTCTGCTACGATTTTAGGAATGATTCCTCTTGCTTTAATAGCCTTTTCTGTAGCAGGTCCTATAGCCGCAAAAGTTCCATTTATTCTTCTTATGTCGTAGCCTTTATCAACTAACTGATCAAAGAAGCTATTTACTCCATTAACACTTGTAAAAACTATATAATCATAATTTGGAAGTTTATCTAAATGCTCATTCATATTTTCTGAAGTGAACTTTATTTTTATTGAATTTATTTCTGTAACCTGTGCACCTAAATCTATTAATCTTTCTCTTATCTCAGCAGATTGCTCCTTTGACCGTGTAATGCATATATTCCTTCCAAATAGAGGCTTTTTCTCATACCAATTTAATTCATCATTAAACTTAACTACTTCACCTACAACTATTATGCATGGTGAGTGTAATCCAGCTTCTACAGCTCTATCCTGTATGTCTTTTAAAGTACTTACTACTTTTCTTTGTCTAGCAGTAGTTCCTCTCATTACAACTGCACATGGCGTATTCTCATCCATTCCGCATTTTACTAGGTTTTCAGAAATTACTCCTAGATTTTCAAATCCCATTAAAAATATAAGGGTTCCTCCTACATGTGCCGCTGCATCCCAATTTATATTTAATTTTGCAGCACTCTTTCCTGTGAATACATGAAAACTTTGCGCTATTTTTCTATGAGTTACAGGTATTCCTCCATAGTTTAGTACGGATATTGGAGAAGTAATTCCTGGTACAACTTCAAACTCTATATCTTCTTCTATAAGCCTTAACGCTTCTTCTCCACCTCTGCCAAATATGTATGGGTCTCCACCTTTAATTCTTCCAACGATATGGCCTTCTTTAGCCAACTGAACTAACATCTCATTTATTTCATCTTGAGTTTTATAATGACATCCTGGTTCTTTACCACAATAATATATCTTACACTTTTCATCTAAATACTTTAAAACACCTGTTCCTGACAATCTGTCATACATTACTGCAGTACATTCTTTTAATTTTCTAATTGCCTTTAAGGTTATAAGCTCTTCATCCCCAGGTCCAGCCCCAATAAGATAAACCTTACCCATTTTTAGTTCCTCCTATGCATTCAATATTTTTTCAGCCAATTGTTTGCCAAGATCTATATAATTTTCTTTGTTTCCACTTATATCTTTTTTAATTAGTTTCTGTCCCACTTGAAATATTCCTATTATATTCATTATATTTCCTTCTAATTCTGCATAGGCCCCTATAGTCGAGTGGCAATCTCCACCTAAAGTTCTCATAAAACTTCTTTCTGCTTCTACACATATTCTAGCTTCTTCACATTCAAGCTTTTTAAACACTTCTCCATTTATACTATTTTTCTTAACTTCAATTCCTAAGGCTCCCTGTCCTACTGCTGGAATTATTCCATCTACTGCAAAATAATCAGTAATTATATTTTCCATGTCCAATCTCTTAAGACCTGCAGCGGCTAGTATTATTCCATCTAGATTTTCTCTTTCTATTTTATCTATTCTAGTTTGAACATTTCCTCTTATAGGCACTATTTCTAAATCTGGTCTTAAAAGCTTAAGTTGAGCAGCCCTTCTGTTACTGCTTGTACCTACTCTTGCTCCTTTTCGCAATTCTGTAAAATATACTCCATTCATAGAAACAAATACATCTCTTACATCTTCTCTTACAGGTATTGCAACTATTTCAAACATCTCAGGCACTTCAAATGGTACGTCTTTCATACTGTGAACTGCTGCATCTGCTTCTTCTTCAAGAAGAGCCATTTCAATTTCTTTGACAAAAAGGCCTTTCCCACCTATCTTGTTTAATGCTACATCAAGTCTTTTATCCCCAATAGTCTCTATAAGAAGTTTTTCACTATCTATATTATAGTTTTCTTTTAAAAGCTTCATTATGCTTTCTGTTTGAACCTGGGCCAACCTACTTCTACGGGTTGCAATTCTTAGCTTCAAAATTAATCCCACCTTTTTATTTGTTAGTCCTTAAACAATTGAGTATTTGGATAAAACATTTGAAATACACTCTTTGCCATCCCCTTGTTGTAAAAGAATAGGAAATCCTCAGAGCATATAAAATTCATTATTTCATTCTTATTTTCAAAATCCTTTATACTGTTTCTTATAAAAGCTGTAAATGTCACAAAATCATCATATTTTTCTAATTGATTTTTTATCTTATCAGCTAAAAAAACTGAAGTTTTAGGACTGAAATCATTTATATTAATTCCTAAGGTAATATTTTTAGTACTTCTTTGACAAGTTGTGATACATAGCCCCTTTTTGGGCATGCTGCAATCTATATATAGTTTATAAAATTCTTCACAGTGATTTCTTATATTTTGATTTGTCTCTTCGCAGTTAGTAGCAATTATTACTATATGCTTATCGCTTATGTACTGCTTGCTGTATTCGCCCTTAATACATTTTAAATTTGGGTAACCGCTTAGTTCATTAAATTCCTGAGTAAACTCTTTTGAAATTACCCATACTCTGCAGCCTTTTTTAACAAAAGTTCTAGACTTAGTTAACGCTGCTCTTCCGCCTCCTACGATAAGCACGTTTATTTTTGGGGATATTAATGATACCATTGTATAGTCTATTCTACCACGTAAAATATCTTCTTTATTATTCTCATACAATCGTCTACACGCCCCTTTAACTGCTCTTCTTTCAATACATCTATTGCCCTGTTAATAAAAGCATCTGACGTACTTTTCAGAAGTATTTCTGCAAGCTTATCAGCATCTTTTGTATTTCTTTTGTTTTTAAAAGTTTTATATCTTTCTTTGTAAACTCTTTCTCCGCACTTTTTTAGCTTAACTATTTCCGGAGAAATATCCTGTATTTTTTGCCACTCACAAAACTCATTAATGTATTTATCTAAAATAGACCTATTATTCTCCATTATTTCTTTTCTTTTTCTTCTGTTTTCATCATCAATGGAGCTAACCTTATCAATATCATATAATATTATATTATCTAAACACTGAACCTCTATCTCTACATCTCTTGGAACGGCTAAATCGAAGATAAGTAACGGTTTTTGTGGTAAGTTATCTTTCTTTATTACACAATGAGGCGCTGAGGTACAGGATATTATTGAATCAACCTCTTCGTAGTATTTTACTCTATCCTCAAAAGAAATAACCTTTACTCTTTTATCTTCTATGTCAACAACATTAGGATTTCTAACAGCTATATAAAGCACTTCAAAAGAACCAGATAAAATGTATTTTGCTGTTAGCTGACCAACTTCACCAAAGCCCAATATCATAAACTTTCTTGCACCATGCTTTCGACTTTCAGCCACCGCTATTGATGAAGAGGAAACAGGTATTTTATAAAGACTTGATTCAGTTCTAAATTCTTTTCCACAGGTTACAGCTGCTTGAAAAAGTCTCTGTAACTCCTTATTAATAGACTTAGCCTGCAAAGCTGTTTCATAAGCATCTTTTACCTGGCCTAAAATTTGATCTTCACCTAAAATTAGAGATTGAAATCCACATACCACATCCATGATATGCCTTACAACTTCTTTTCCCTTGTAATGAAAAGTGTAGTTAACTAAATCTTTATTCCAATTCAATACTTCAAAAATATCATTTACAATGCTTTCATCAGTTCTAGCGGAATTAAAATAAATCTCCGTTCTATTGCAGGTGCTTATTATTACGACTTCATCACAAACCTTATTTAATCTTCTTACATAGTCTTCACAACGCTTTTGTATTATTGAAAACTTTTCTCTCACTTCTAATTTAACGTCACTTTTCAGACCTATAAGTTGTATCATTTCACCATCTCCATTAAATCTACTATAATCTAGTTAAATTTGTAATATATCTACTTAAACAATATAGAATTATTATTAAATGTATAAATCGCTAGCGTCAGTGTTATAGTATATAAACATACAGCTCCTAATCTAAAAAATGAAAAATTAAATTCCTTTGCTAAGTATGGAGTATATCCTCTATATCCTCTACTATCGATTCCATCTTTTATGCTTTTCCATCTATTCATTGTATTTATAAATAACAGACCAGCCATCTTTCCTGTATTTCTAATTCTTAATTTAAATCCATCAAATCCGCCTCTAGATTTTATTGAATTATAAAGTATATAGTATTCTTCATCTATTACTACTAAAAATCTTTCCATACTCTTAGTTATATCACATAAGTCTTTTAACCAATTGTGCTTAGATAATATCAATAAAACATCATCTATTGGGGTGGTTAAAGAAAAAAAGGATAGGCACAAGCCTGCTGATAAGCTTTTGAGCAAAATAATAGCACAGTAGCTTAACCCATAATCAAACACAAAAGTTATAGAAGAAAATGCAGCAAATGCTCCTATCTCCAACGTAAACTTTGTTACTATTTTTCTATTATTTTTACTATATGCATGTAATATTATAAAAACTATTATGTTTAATATTATTGGAACAGCACTATGTGAAAAACCTATTGCCGCAATAGGAAATATGCTTAACAGCATCTTTTCGCCAGGATGAATATCGGAAAGCTTACTGATTTTTGACAGAGCCATTATCAGTTTTAGCATTTTTCTTCCTTCCTATATAATACCCTATAAATCCTGCACCTATAGCAGCCTGAAGTGCAAAAAGAAAACTTTCTATTTCACCTGACGGCGGCTGCCACACACTACTGGCCCAAGGCTTATAATTTTTATCTACCTGATTTATAGTAGTTTCTATTTTTTCATCTGCTCCCCCAAAGCTTCCGCCTCTCATACTTCCAATAATAAAAGATAAACTCATTAAAACTATACATAAAAGGATTAGCAAAATATTTTTTTTCTTCAATACACTACACCTCACTTAAATCCTTTAATTCTTTAGATGAGTAATTTTCTATAAATTCGAATATCACTACTGTTAAAATACCTTCAATTATAGCAAGAGGTATTTGAGTTATTGCAAATATAGAGAAAAACTTTATGAAGGATATTAAAACTCCTCCGGTCTTAGCAGGAAAAGCTAAGGCTAACTGTACAGATGTAGTTAAATATGTTGCTAAATCTCCAAACATTGCCGCTAAAAATACAGCCATTTTTTTATTTTTCCCTTTAACAACTTTAAAAATTAAGTAAGATACTATTGGCCCTACAATTCCCATTGAGAACACATTTGCTCCTAAAGTTGTTATTCCTCCATGTGCTAAAAGCAGAGCCTGAAATATAAGAACCAAAAGCCCTATAACTGACATTACAAAAGGTCCGAACAATATTGCTCCAAGACCTGTTCCTGTAGGATGTGAACAACTTCCTGTAACAGATGGTATCTTCATGGCTGATAGTATAAAAGCGTAAGCAGCTACAAGGCCTAGAAGCATCTTTATATCCTTGTTTTTGGCGGTTTTCTTTTTTATATGCTTTAATCCCATAATAATAAAAGGTACAGATAAAACAAAATATACACCACACCATAAAGGTGGTAAAAATCCTTCTGATATATGCATTGCATATACACTAGTAGTTAAGCTTATAATTAATGCTAGGGTCATAAGTATCGTATATTTTTTCTTCATTTATATTCCCCCATATTTTTGATAATTAATTTAAATTTTTAATGATCTTAAGGTTTTTATAAGCAGTTCATTACATACTCTATCTTTTATAGCAAACCTTACATAATCTTTGTCCAATCCCATGAAGTTATCACATTTTCTTATAACGACTCCTTTGTCTAAGCATAGATTATATAAACTATTACAATCTAATTCTTGAAGCTTACACAAAATAAAATTACTATATGTATTATATACTCTTTCAATAAAAGCCAGACTTTTCAGCTCTTCAGTGATGAATTCTCTTTCTACTTCAACCCACTCCAATGACTTTTCTATATATTCCTTGTCACTCAAAGAATATTTTGCTGCAATTTCAGCAAAGCAATTTACATTCCAGGGGTTTTGTTTACTTTCTATTTTTTTTATCATTTCCTTATCTGCTGATATTCCATATCCTAGCCTTATTCCAGGCATAGCATAAAATTTTGTTAAAGCCTTTATTATAAATATACAACTATAACTTTCCGCTTCTTTTAAAAAACTAAATCCTCTTTTTCCTGTGAATTCAATAAAAGCCTCATCAATAATAATTTTTTTATTATTCTTCTCACAATAATCCATAATTTTTTTAAATTTATTCCTATCTATTACTGAACCATTGGGATTATTAGGATTTCCTATAACTAAAGCCTCTGTTTCCTTAAGCTTTAAATATATATCATCATAATCATACTCTAAATCCTTTGTTAAAAAGGAGTACTTTATATCACATCCCCATTTTAAAGCGCTTTTTTCATACTCTACAAATGATGGCACCGTCAAACATACACTTTTAAAGCAGCTTATTGACAAATCTATAATCTCTGCTGCTCCGTTTCCTAGTACTATACTATCTTCATATAATTTTGAGTCTACCCTTTCTATATGAGTTAACTCATTTCCAAAATAATCTTTACTAAATTTTATATAATCCACAATATAACCTTTCAGCTTCCTATATTGTATGTCTGGATATCTTTCCACAGAGTCCAAAGCTTCTTCTATATGATTTTTAAAGCTTTTTGGCACCCCAAGAGGGTTTATATTCGAGCTAAAATCAATTAATTTCTTGCCTTTGAACAAACCTTCTGTATAAACATCTCCTCCATGCTCCAATGTAATCACTTCCTGTATACTTATTTTTATTTTACGAATTACAACCTAGTATCATTAAAATTCCTAGTATGTACATTACAACCATCAGTATTTCTGCAGCATACATAAGTTTTATGCAGTCATTTATATGCTCAAAACTTAGTTCTAGCTTTTTATCCCCAATTGTTGGCTTGTATACAACTTCTCCGAAATAAATATTTGTACCTCCAAGTTGTATTCTCATAGCTCCTGCTGCAGCTCCTTCTGGATAAGCACAATTAGGACTTTTATGATTTTTTCTATCTCTTATCATTATTTTAAAACTTTCAATTGGATTTCCCTTTACAATAAAGGCAACTATACAGATAAGTAACCCTGTAAGCCTTGCAGGTATAAGGTTAGCTACATCATCTACCTTTGCTGGAAAGAATCCAATGTGTTTATACTTTTCATTCATATATCCAAGCATTGAGTCCATTGTGTTAATAGCTTTATACATCATTGCTAATGGAGCTCCTCCAATTATGGCATAAAATAACGGAGCAATTACTCCATCTGCTGCATTTTCTGCTACTGTCTCTACATCCGCTCTTATTATTTCTTTATCACCAAGACTCTTGGTATCTCTTCCAACTATATATGAAAGTTTTATTCTGGCATCTTCTAAGTCATTGTTCTTTAATGCATAGTACACTTTTTTAGCTTCGCTGCTCAAACACTTAGCTGCAAGGGTAGTCCATATTATCATCACATTTAAAACATGATATAACCATAAAACATGTTTTGTTATGGCAAGTATAAAAAATGGAATGATAAAGCTTATAAGTGCAACTACTACTACAATAAGACCTCCAAAAGCTTTAATGCCAGCGTCAGTTTTGCACAGCTTTCTTCCCTTTTTTTCTAAATAAGCTATGAGTTTGCCTATATAAATAATTGGATGCGGAAACCAATGAGGATCTCCAATTATCCAATCTATTAGTATGGCTAACAATATGTCTAAAACATTGGTCATAAGGAAAGATGTAATCAAAATTTCTCACCTCAAAAATTATTTATTTATTCCCATTACTTCGTAAATTTTATTAATATCCAAGCTTTCCCTAACAATGTCAGCAAGCTTATCTAACTCTTTTTCTCTAAGGCTTTCATAGGTGCTTGACTTTTTAACCTCTAATTCTTTTGATACCCTTATTTTATTTAAAATATATTCTCTAAAATCTACTCCATCAAAGATTCCATGTATATAAGTTCCCATAATATTTCCTTCTTCATTTATAGCCCCATCATTAAGCTCAACCTTTTCACCGTTTTTATCCATAATTTTAAATAAAGGTTTTGCATTTTTACCATAATTGCATATTCCCATATGAATTTCATAGCCATAAATATTTAGTTTTCTATTTTCCTTTGACTCCTCATTCTTATACACATTAAACTTTTCTATACTTTCAGCATTTACTCTTGTAGTTACTTTTTCTTCTTCAAACACAGTTTCTACATCTAGTACTCCCATACCTTCTGTCTCTTTTACATCTGTTTCTACACCATAAGGATCCTTTAGAACTTTTCCAAGTATTTGATAGCCACCACATATCCCAATAAGTAATCCAGTTTTACTATAATCCTTTATAGCTTTTTCCAATCCACATGCTCTTAATTTAAGCAAATCTTCAATAGTATTCTTGCTTCCTGGAATAATAACAAGATCAGGATGTCCTAGTTCTTCTACGGAAGTTACAAATCTTACCGAAACATCTTCCTCACTTTTTAAAGCATCTAAGTCAGTAAAATTTGAAATGTGAGGCAACTTAATTACAGCAATATCAATATTACCTGTAATTTTAGTATTAAATTCTACTGCTCCATCTTCATCTTCTAATGCCAGGTTGAAATGCGGAACTACCCCCATACAGGTCACTTTTATAATATCTTCTAGCATAGTAAGGCCTGGTTTTAATATCTCCACATCTCCTCTAAATTTATTAATTATAGTACCTTTAACTCTAGCTCTTTCTTCTTCAGTAAATAAAAGCATTGTACCAGCAAGTGATGCAAAAACCCCACCCTTATCTATATCACCAGCTATAATTACAGGTGCATCAACTAGTTCCGCCATACCCATGTTTACTATGTCTCTGTCTCTTAAGTTTATTTCTGCAGGACTTCCTGCACCTTCCATTACTATTATATCAAATTTTTGTTCCATACTTTCAAAATGATCTTTTAACATATCTCTAAATTCTAATTTCATATTATGATATTCCATAGCTGTGCTATTTCCATAAACCTTACCATTAACTATGATTTGGCACTTTTTATCTGACGTAGGCTTCAAAAGTATAGGATTCATATATGCTTCTGGTTGAAGACCTGCAGCATATGCTTGGAGTACTTGAGCACGTCCCATTTCTTTGCCATCTAAAGTTATGTATGAATTTAACGACATATTTTGAGCTTTAAACGGGCAAACTGAATATCCATCCTGCTTAAAGATTCTGCATAACGCCGTCACTAGTATACTTTTTCCTACAGAAGATCCAGTTCCTTGAATCATTATTTTTGCCATAAATATATATCCCCCTCTTGTATATATAAATTCCGCTTTATCAATTGTACATTAATTGCTAAATCATTTTTACATGAAATTACATATAAGCATTTTTTTCAAAAGTTTAAGCAGCAAACTTACAAAGTTTGCTGCTTTTAACATAAAAAAACCGGCTTAAGCCGGAAGTGATCATATTAAAAGTACTTTCCCTCCGAAAGCTTATACTACTCACATCTAGGCAGGTCTCCTGGCTCATGAATCATTCTCGCCTTCACCTTCCTCTTATGAAGAGTGGCATGCTGAAGGTTCGTCATCAATTACAGTAGCGGGGGCTGCTGCGGACTTTAACCGCATTCCCTTTTCACCTTTTAAAAGGCACCTAAACTCGTAATATTTATTTTTCAATTTTAGTTTATTATAGCCCAACATATATGTCAATAATATCTATTTGTAATATGTAGCCATAATAACTTATAAAAATAACCTCAGCAATGTCTAATGCCTTTTTTCTCACTTTATGTTATTTTCTATTAAAAAACTATTATCATTAATTACAATATCATAATCATCATCTCTTATAATACTATGATCCTCAGCAAACACTAACACTCTCTTAAAGATACCTTGTACATATTCAAAATCATGAGTAGAACAAATTATAGTTTTTCCACTATTATTTAGTTTAATCATAAGCTCTCTCAAGAACTTTTTTCCCTTTGGATCAATTGCATTCATAGGTTCATCTAAAATTAAAACCTCTGGATTTAAAGCAAGTACAGCAGCTATAGCAACTCTCTTTTTCTCTCCACCACTTAAGTTATATGGCTCTCTATCTTTTAGATCTTCAATATCAAGAAGTCTCAAACAGTCACAAACTCTTCTATCTACTTCCTTATCATCCATTCCCATTTGTCTTGGTCCAAAGGCTATTTCATCGTAAACATTTGAACAAAAAAGTTGTGCATCGGAATTTTGAAATACAAATCCCACTTTTTTATGAAAAAGCTTACTAAAATTACTATTCTCCATTTTCTTCTTATCTATTTCTTCACTATTAAAATAATACTTTCCTTTTGTCGCAAATATTATTCCATTTAATAACTTCAAAAAAGTAGATTTTCCACTTCCATTTGGACCTATTAAAGCAATTGATTCTCCTTCTTTAATATCCACGTTTATATTTTTTAACACTTCTGCATCTTTGTACTTAAAAATAATATCTTTAATTTGAATCATAATATCACATCCTAGCAAAATAAAAATACAGCAATATAACAAGCATATTGACAGAACCATATATCAAGTCTTTAGTACCAACTTTTGAATTTGTATAAGATGAATATTCTCCTGTAAACCCCCTACATTCCATAGCTGAATACATTTCGTCACCCATTTCTTTTGACTTTAAAAAAAGATTACCCATTATTCTGGTTACAGATGAATATTTATTATCATTTTTTCCAATAGATCTTAACCTTAATGCATAAAACATTTCTAATGAGAATTCACCTAAAATGTATATATATTTTATAGTAATATCAAAAACTAATATAAATACATCTGGTATAAAGAAAAGCTTTAGTGCCTTTGTTATGTCGTGCCATTTAGTAGTATAAGATAGTATATTAACAATAACTATAGTACCAATTACCTTTGTAATTAATAAAATACTATTTTTTACATTCCCCATTATTATTGAAGGTGTAAGCATTACTAACGTAAATAAGGGAACAACTAAACTTATAGATAAAACCTTTTTTATGTCTTCTACATCTAATAAACTTAAAATTAATAGAAAATATACATCTACTAAAAGTATATATGTAAGGTTTTTTGACATTGATAAAAATATTATATTTAAAACTGTAAATAAAACCTTTACAACACTATTAATATTATATATAAAACCATTATTAATCTTAGAGCTTCTCTTTATTAAGGATAACACATGAAGTATAGAAAATATACTTTTATCTATAAACTTGTCCTCATCATTTTGTGGTACATAGTTATCTTTTTTAAAAAGCCATTCCTCCATAAATCACACCTGCACATTCTATGTATTTAAATATAAGTAAAAAAATAATCTCACAAAAACATCACTATTATACCAATAATTTCTAAATAATTAAAATAAAAAATACTTTTCTGTTAAAAATATGTCATAATCAATTACTTATTTTCACGGGTTCATATTTTTATTTAATACCTATGCATTGTCTGAAAATAGCATAAAACTCAAATCATTAATTTATAACAAAACATATTAAGCTTTTATTTAAGTATATCCTAAACTTAAATATTTTGAAAGGATTTTACATCATTTTGTAGAATATATGTAGAATATATAACAATATGAATTTTCACTTAAGAAGGAGGTTGAAATGTCTAACTCATATTATTCCTCTTTTATGAAAAACAATAGTATAAGTTATCCTAGTAATATGCTTGAAAATATTATAGAGAATATCCCTGTTGGTATTATGGTTTTAAACAGCAACTTTGATATCATTCTTTGGAATTCTGTTCAAGAATCTATAACTAGTATTCATCGTAAAGATATTATTGGAAAAAACTTTTTTAATGAGTTTTCCTATTTATTTAATCCTATAGCAAGTAGATTAAAGATTATTTTTTCTTCTAAGGAAACAATAGTTCTAAATCGATTTCCTTTCTATACTGATAATACAAACTTGCTGATTAAATATTTTAATATAAAAATTAATGTTATAAATAATGTAGATGGTTTTAATGGAGTGATGTTTTCAACAGAGGATTGTACAAAATTAGAAAATGTAGAAGATAAATTGTATGAGAATAAAGAAACAGTAAAAGCTATATTTGATTCTACTGCTGAAGGGATTTTAGTGCTAGATTCAACTGGAAAAGTAGTCAATTATAATAAATACATAAAAAACATCATGGAAATCTACGATAATCCTATAGATAAAAATGATATTCTTGAGTTTGTTATAAATAAAGTTAAAAACTCAGAAGATATAAAATATAAGATTAAACAAGTGTTTAACACTAAAAGAAAATTTTTCACTTTAATTGAACTAAAAGACGGAAGGATATTTGAAAGTCTTTCCAGTCCATTAATAAAAAACAATACACTAATCGGAAGGCTATACAGTTTTCGTGATGTAACAAAGCAAAAGCTAGATGAAAAATTATTAAGAGAAAGTGAAAACTACTATAGGAAGCTTATAGAGTTTCTTCCTGCAAGCATATTATTACATATAGATAACAAAATAGTTTTTGCAAATAACGCTACTGCAAAAATGTTAGGTTTAGATTCTCCTACCGAACTTATAGGAAAAGAGATATTTGATTTTATTAGTAAGGATTTTCATGAGTTAACTAGAGAAAAAACTAATATCGTACAAGCTTATAAACAATTCACTCCTTTAATTGAAGAAGAATTCATAAAAAAAGATGGTTCTATTATAAATGTTCAGGTAGTCAGCGGTCTTTTCCCATACAAAGGAAACATAGCATCCCTTGTAGTTGCTCAAGATATAAGTCAAAATAAAAAAGCTGCAGAGTTACAGGAAAAATTTAAAGAAAATACTAGACTGCTTCGAGAAGCTAGAGAATTTGATAAAATAAAAACTGAATTCTTTGCAAATATTTCACACGAGTTAAGAACTCCTTTAAATGTTATTTTAAGCGCCCTGCAAATATTGAATCCAGATAGTAATATAAGCCTCACAAAAGAAAAATCAGTAACATATCTAAATACAATGAAACAGAATTGTTTTAGATTACTAAGACTTGTTAATAATCTAATTGATATAACAAAAATAGATTCTGGGTACTTCGAAATACACCTTTCTAATCATAACATTGTAAGTATAGTAGAAGATATTACCTTATCAGTTGCTAAATATACCGAACATAAATCTATAACACTTATCTTTGACACTGATATAGAAGAGAAACTTATTGCATGTGACCCCGATAAAATAGAAAGAATTATTTTAAACCTCATATCCAATTCCGTAAAATTCACAGAACCAGGAGGAGAAATACTTGTAACAGTACATGATGCTGTAGATAATATAGTAATTTCCGTAAGAGATACTGGTATTGGAATCCCTGAAAATAAGCTATCTATAATATTCGAAAGATTTAGACAGGTAGATAAATCACTAACAAGAAACCATGAAGGCAGCGGCATAGGTTTATCTTTAGTGAAGTCATTAGTTGAACTTCATGATGGCGAAATTTTCGTCAAGAGCACTTATGGACAAGGTACAGAATTTATAGTAAAGTTGCCTGCAATTCTTACAGAAGATGATGATATGAGCAGCAAAAATGTATATACCCCCAAAAATTATGTTGAAAGAATAAATATAGAGTTTTCTGATATATATTCATAAAACTATTAGAATGTATATAGCTTTACTTTTATATGTTAAACTACATACATTCTACTTCTTGTTTTTATTTCCAGAAGCCAAAAATATGAATACCAATACCACCACTAAAGTTAACAGTATTGCAATTATGCTGCACATTATTATTAATAATTTTATCATTTAAATCATCTCCAAATAAAAGTTTAAAAACAATCTATACCACAAAATACATACCATGGTCCCACTCCTACTGCTGTTCCGTTTTTTTGTTCTTCTATTAGAAAATCTTTCACATTACTTTTGGAAACTAATATGACTTCTATCTCCTCTTCTGCCTCCAAATGCTGAACTGGTTTTTTATTTTCTTTTAAGTTTTCGTCAACTTCTATAGTAACTAATCGAACGGTATCAGCTAACAATGCAGCATTAGAGTATAAAATAGGACTTATACTTTTTACAGTTCCAAGATAACCTGTTTCCTCTTTTAACTCTCTTAACGCCTCTTCTTCTAAACTTTCTCCTTCTATCAACCCAGCTGGAAAACCTAAGATATAATTATTTATGGCTGGTCTATATTGCTTTATAAATACATATCTGTCGGATGGAACTAATTTAGCTATTATAATTGCAGTTTTATTAGTATTAGTTCTTTCTATACTTTCCCATCTTATTTCTTCTCCATTTTTAGCTGTATATGCAGTTTCCTTTAAAGCTATCCATTTACCTTTATATAAAATTTTTTCTTCAATACTTTTCATATGTATACCTCCATTAGTTATCATATCTATGAGTTAGAAAACTATTTTAATCCTTAGTAGTTATTTAAAAATTCGCCTACTTAGTATTTACTAAAATTATAGCATAATACTGAGTATATATTCAGTTAAATTCGTTGCTTGAATAAAAAAATACTGTTAAAACTAATTTTATTAGTTTTAACAGTATTCTACCCTAAAATACTTTTACCCATAGTTGAAGATATATAATTCTCACTTCTGTAGGGAAATTAATTTTTTGCTTTGTTTCCCACACAAAGTCTATTCAAATCTTAAAGCCTCAATTGGATTTAGTTTAGAAGCTTTATTCGCGGGATACATACCAAATACTATTCCGACAAGTACAGAAAATAAGAAAGCAACAGCAACAACATTATTTGATATTGTAATATCCATTTTTAAGTAGTTATTTCCAATGTACGCAAAGGCATACCCAAATAGCACACCAAGCATTCCACCTATGCCACTTATACTTCCTGCTTCAATTAAAAATTGCGTGAGTATATTCTCCCGTTTAGCTCCTATAGCTTTTCTAATACCAATTTCTTTTGTTCTTTCAATAACAGATACCAGCATTATATTCATTATACCAATGCCACCTACAACTAGTGAAATTCCTGCTATTCCAGACAACATTGCTGTCATGCTATCATTTGCTTGATTAGATGTTTCCAATAAGCTTGTTTGGTCAAATATTCTATAACTTTTTGTATCATTATTATACTTTTTGTTTAAGAATAATTGTAAATATCCCATTGCTTCACTTACACTATCCTTGTCTGATGCTTCAATATAAAAAGTTCTAATATCTCTGCTTTTCAATATTCTTTGCGCTGTTGTTAGTGGGACTATTATCCTGTCATCTCCTGAATTTCCGCCGCTTCCTCCTTGTGCCTGTAAGACTCCAATTATATTAAAGTTGTATCCATTTATGTTTATAGTTTCTCCTACAACATTTCTACTACCAAAAAGTTCATCTGCTACAGTAACACCTATTACGGCTACTTTGAATCTGTTGTCCAAATCATTTTGTTCAATAAATCTTCCGCTATCTACATTGAGTTTTCTGATTGTAGAATAATTAGGAGTACTAGCTTCCATAGTAGTGGTTGCGGTTTTATCACCGCCTTTAATGTTTATATTGCCTTGATTTAGCACTGGTGCTATATCCTTTACCCCTGGCTTTTTCTTTAATTCTTCTAGCTCGCTAGTAGATACAGCCTTATTTCTGTTACCTACTATATTTACCGTTATAAGATTAGTTCCCAATTTTTCTATTTGCGAAGCAACCTTTTGCTTAGTACCTTCTCCCATGCCTACTAAAACTATAACAGAAGAAATTCCTATTATTATCCCAAGCATAGTCAAAAGAGACCTTATCTTATTTGATAGTATAGAAAAAAACGCCATCTTCATTATACTCGTGAATTTCATCTCTACTATTCTCTCCTTTAAGGATTTTTAATAATTCTTATTGTATTCCTATCATTTATAAGTTCAACTATGATTTGGATAAGGTATAAGCCACATCTGAATCAATCTTTACCTCATCTGATGCTATAGTTCCGTCACTTATTGTTATTACTCTTTTTGCTTGTGCTGCAATATCCCTATCATGAGTTATAAGAACTATTGTATTACCTTCATTATTTAATTGTTTAAGAATTTCTAAAACCTCTTTGCCAGTTTTACTATCTAATGCCCCTGTAGGCTCATCAGCTAGTATCATTTCTGGCCTAGTAACCAATGCTCTTGCTATAGCAACTCTTTGCATTTGACCACCGGAAAGTTCAGAGGGCTTATGTTTTATATGGTTTCCAAGTCCTATTTTCTGCAATCTCTCAATTGATCTTTGTTTTGCTTCTTTATCATTAATTCCTTGGTATATTAACGGTAACTGTACATTATCCAATATACTTAGCTTAGGTAGAAGGTTATAATTTTGAAATATAAAGCCTATTTTTTTATTTCTTATTTCTGCCAATTTACCATCGCTACAATTAGTATCTATTCCATCTAACATATATTGTCCTGAAGATGCCTTATCAAGACATCCTATAATATTCATTAATGTGGATTTACCTGCACCTGAAGGCCCTACAATAGATACAAATTCACCTTTATTTATAGTTAAGTTAACATCATAAAGTGCTTTAAATTCATTACTTCCTGCCTTGTACACTTTACTGATATCCTTCATTTCAATTACAGCACAACTCAAATTTATCCCTCATTTCTAAATATGGATATAAACAACTACATCCTTTAACTTACCTAGTAATTTAATGTAGTTACCTATATTAGTTTCTACCACCGCCACCTGAAGTTCTAGCGGCTCCATTTCCAGTCCCTCCGAATCCGCCATTCATTCCATTCATTCCACTTCTCATCATATTTTGGTTACTGTTATTTGACTGTGGAAATTGTATTATCACTGTTTCATTTTCAGAAAGTCCACTAATTATTTCAACCATATTCTGATTTTGTATTCCGGTTTGTACAGCAACAAGTTTTCCTGGAATGCTTGCTGAATTTCTATTTGTACTATTCTGTCCCGATGAATTATTTCTTGATTGATTATTGTTGCCTGTGCTAGAATTCCCATTTTTAGATTGAGAACTATTATTTTCACTACTATTAGTATCATTATTACGTTGAACATTACTACTTCCCTTGCTAGTAATGCCATTACTTGAAGTATTACTCTGAACAATTACATATTTTTTGCCATTTCTTTCTGTAACAGCTTCCGTTGGTATAGCTAGTACATTTGTTTTCTCTTCAACGGCAATGGTTGCATTGACATTCATTCCTACCTTTAATCGCTCTGAGTTATCTAATGATAATGTAACATCATAAGTAGTAACATTATTAGTCGTCTTTCCAACTTGAGAAACCTTTTCTACATGTCCTGTATATGTTTTATCTTTTATATCATCTACCTTTATAGTCGCATTTTCTCCCACTTTTACTTTATCTATATCCATTTCATCTATTGGTACTACTATTTGTAAATTGGATGGGTTTATAATAGCAGCTATAAGTTTAGTGTTATCAACATAATCACCTTGTTTTATGTTTAAAGTTGATATAATTCCATCCTTTGGACATATTATTGAAGTTTTTGCTAAATTATTTTGTTGAGTGTTCAAATCATTTTGAAGCTGTTGTATTTGTAACTTTATTGCTTCCATATTGTTTTTTATAGTTGAATCATCAAGTTTAAATAGAGTATCTCCTTTTTTTACAGTGCTACCTGCTGATACATATACTTGTGAGATTTTTCCTGACTGTGGAAAAGGTATAGGTATTTCTAGTGATCCATCACTACCTGCAGTAATTACAGCTAAGCCACCATATGCTGGTTTAAGAGAAGCTACATCATCTCCAGAAGCAGCAAATACTGATTTTACGGTTCCGTCAATAGGAGCTTTTATGTATAAATTATCCAAAGTAATTTCAAGATTTTTCAAGTCTAGAGTTTTTTGAGCTATATTGTTTTTGTCTGTATCTATGTTTTTCTGTGAAGTCGTATCGTCGATTCTACAAAACAAATCACCACTTTTAACAGTATCCCCTAGTTTAAAAGGTAATTGTTGTACAATACCGCCATTAGAAGAATAAATATCTGTTTCTTCAGCTGAAGTAACCGTTCCTGTTCCTTCAACAGTTACTGCTATATCTGACCTTTTAACCTTAGCTGTTGCAAATTTAGCTGTAGTAGTTGTTTTACTGCTTGTATACTTTTTATAACCGTAATATGATGCTGATCCAACTACAGTTACTACAAGTAGAGCTATTAAGATTTTTTTTATTTTGGTAGCTTGCATAAATTCATCCCTTCCCTTATAAGCATTTTATATTTAAATATTAAGTAAACATTTTTTTAAAATTTTTTAAACATACTCTTAAATATATATCTATTGCTTGACATCTTAGTGTCAAACTTATTAACATTTTGTAAACAAATAAAAAACCTGCTTAGCTTCTATAAAGAAACTAAACAGGATTCTATAGCTTTATTTCTGTTTACATTGAAATTCCTTTATTACTTTCAGATCTTTTAATGTACATATAAACTGGGAACCCAACTAAAGTAACTCCAAGCCCAAATAATGCATTAGCAGTTCCAGTTAAAAGAGTACTTATAACAACATATAGCGCTCCAACTATGCCTATTATAGGAACCACGGGATATAATGGAACCTTATATGAATCTTGTGGTATAAGGTGTTTGAAATTCTTTCTTAATTTAAATACACCCGCTATGCCAAGTATAAAAAATAACCATATAACAAATACTGCTAAGTCAGTTAAAGTATCAAAAGATCCAGATAAAGCATATATACAAGCTAGTATGCTTTCAAATATAAGTGCATTAGCAGGAATAGCTTGCCTTTCAGTTAACTTTCTAAAGAAGCTTTTAAATACAAATATATTATCTATAGCCATTGCATAAGGTATTCTTGCACCAGTCATTATAAATGCGCTTAAGCATCCAGTTATAGAAATTAAAATACCTGCTGCAATAAGCTTTTCTCCTACTGGCCCAAATAGTATAACAGCTGCATCGGAAGCCGCTTTTTTAGACGCAGCAACATCAGCTACTGACATTGTATTAATTATTGCTAAATTAACACCTAAGTATGCTATAGTAATAATAGTCAAGCCTATGACTATAGCTTTTGGTAAATCTTTAGCAGGATTTTTCATTTCTTCAGCCATATTAGCTACTGCAACCCATCCTTCATAAGCAAACAGAACTCCTAAGAGCGCAGCCCCAAAACCTGCTCCAGTACTGGCTGAAGTTGTCATTGGAGTAAATTCATGAACTTTTCCCATAGCAAAACCACATACAATAATTACAGCTATAGGTATAAGCTTTCCAATAGTAAATACTGCCGCAAATTTTGCTCCAAACTTAGTAGAAATAAGATTTACAATAGTAAGAAATATAATGAGTCCTATAGCTACTGCCTTTTGGCCTGCTGGAGATAAATCTATAAAGCTTGTACATTGCGTCGCAAAAACTACTGCTAAGGCTGCTGACATCCCTGGATAGTATACAAGTGTTTGTACCCAACCAAGTAAAAATGCATATTTTTCCCCATATAATTCTCTTAAGTAAACAAATAATCCACCTGCTTTAGGAATAGCGGAACCTATTTCAGCAATAGTAAGCGCCCCAGCTACCGTTATTATACATCCAACTACCCAAGCAAGAATTCCAAGCCCTGGTGCTCCAGAATTTTTGAATACAGATGATGGCTTAAAGAAAACACCACTTCCGATAACTATACCAACTACAAGCAGTGTAGCCTGCATGAGATTAATCTCTCTTTTTAGAATCGGCGTATTTTCTTTTCCCTCCATAAACAATTCCCCCTTTTCATTAATATATTTTATAGGATTCCACCGCTAATACGTTGGAATCCTATACATACTACTTAATTTCTATCCTCAATTCTTTTAAAGTTTCAATGACAAATTCTCTACTTGATCTTGTGTCCTCCATTAAGAACTGTATATCTTCTTCATTTGCACTTGTTGCCCCTACATGTTTTGCAGCATTTTTAATATATGATTTTCTTAATTTATTCATATCTGCGAACCTAGTTTTTATATGTGCTGGATGCTCTGGAAGAATTATATTTATCCCTGCTTTTTCCTCATCACTATTACCAAATTTAATTTCTATTCCATTAGCTTTGGCAAATGATAATTGTGGTAATGGATGTTTTCCTGCTCCAGTATATTCGGTTTCCTGAACTACTATAACTTTGTCTTCATCTAATTCTCTAGCTAAAGCAAAAGCCGCTGTTAAGGATGTGTTTCCTGCTGGTCCTCTTTCCATTCCCTCTAAATTAGCTAAAACCTCTGTCATATAGAACACTTCTCCTTGTTTAACATTTAAAAATTCTTCCATATATCTTAATGTTCTTGCTGCACTTCTTGGAACATCAGAATGATCTGGATTAGTTGCATAAGGAACGCCAAACCCGGTATGACCAGTTGTAAAGGATTTCTTATTAAAATCTTTATCAGAAGCCATATGTAGCCCTGATAAATCAACACTTGCTCCATAAACTCTTGTATTCACTGCTCCTGCTTTTATAAGTCCTCTAGCAGTTCCGGTTAAGTTTCCGCCACCTGCTTGAGTTGCAATAACGTAGTCTGGATCTCTTCCTAGCATTTCCCTACACTGCATTGCTATTTCATAACCAAGAGACTCAACACCTGCTATTCCATAGTTAGAATAAAGAGATGCATTAAAATATCCTGTTTCTTCTAACACTCTTAGATAAGTGTAAAAAAGTTCTGGTCCCACAGATAGCTGGATTACCTCTGCTCCTAAGGATTCGCACTTTCTCTGCTTTTCCAATATCTCTGGTTGTCCAACTTTCTTTGAATCATAACACTCCTGTACAATTATACATTTTAAGTTTCTCATTGCTGCTTGTGACGCAACAGCTGCACCGTAGTTTCCACTGGTTGAAGCAGCAATTCCTTTATATCCTAGCTTTTTAGCTTGATATGCCGAAATTGATGCTCTTCTATCTTTGAAACTTCCCGATGGATTACATTGCTCATCTTTTACAAATATTCTTGCTCCTTTACCTTTTTCAGCAGTCTTTCTCGCTAAAGTAGTTAGGTTTTTCAACTCCAAAAGAGGTGTATTCCCAACACCTACCTCTCTCTGTATTTTTATTATATCTTCTAACGTATATCCAATGTCATTCATCATTTTTTCATAATCGAAAGCAATTCCGCCAGATTCGTATTTTGAATAATCAACACCTGTTGCATTTTTTATTATTTCTGTATTTCTTCCAATAACAGCTGAATAACTATTATCTTTAACCATTAGTCTTCACCTTCCTTCAAAATACTTCTAACTTGTATGCCAACCCTTAAAAGTTCTGGAACATATTCATCTCCAAAGCTATGAATATATTTTGGATTAACTTCAACAAGTTCTCCTTTCACTTGTCTTCCAGTTAAAGTTGTTAAAGAAACTATATCTCCAAAATTAGAGTCATCATTTAAAAATCCCTTTACCCACATTTCAAGTGGAACCTTCTTCGTGTCTTCTGGAATCTTCCCCGTTCTTTCTTCAGCCTTTAATACTATGCTGTGGATTTGGACCCAATCACCTTTCTTTGCTTTTACCCCCATGTAAAATTCCCCTCTCTATTTTTTGTTTTTAACAAACCTATACAACATGTATTTATTTTTTGTTTTCCTAAATACACATTATATGCTTATGAGAAATTACCCCATTTATTACAATTAACCACAAATGCAACTATAGTTCAATAGTTTCCAGTAAAAAAATTTACACAAATGAAATTTTATAAAAATACCCCTTCAAAATTCTCAAAATAAACTTAAATCTATTTTTATATTAAAAGTAATTTTATAATCATATGTTTAATTATGTAGAGATAATTATTAAGATTAATCAGGTTGCTTTATGCTAGCAGAAATAGGTTTCCTATAAGGGAGGTAGGCTATGAATTTTTCACAAAGAGAAAAAAATTTTTCCTTATGCTTGTCAGTTTTTTTTATAGTTGTCTTATTCATTTTTAGCGTTAAAATATATTTCCATAAACTTATTAATAATAAATCATTCAATTTTAATCCTAATCTATCTTCAGAGTTTAACTCAGGCCTACTGATTAGTTTTAGAAATGACTTAGATAAGGATATAAGCACTTATAGAACTTTATGGATTACACCTGATAGTAGTAATAATTTAAAAATTATAAATGAAATAAATTTTGTTGTCGTTCCTCATAAGAATAGCCTTTGGAAAATTGAGCCTGTTAGATATAACTTCACAAATACAAAGGACTATATTGAATATCTTGTAGCCCATGATTTTGGAGATGGATACACTCCTGAAACCTTCCAGTACAAATTCAGCACCTATAGAAACAAACTAACTTTTGTTGATAAGAATTACGTTGGAGTTTCTACATATATAATTTCACATGATGGTAATAAATTTTACCGTGATAACACCTGTGCTATAGTAGATTTAGAAAATCTGACAAACTATAAAAGTACAAAAAACAGGGTCACTATGAGAGATGTATTTAGTGAAAAATCTATACCTATTATAAACAAATATAGGAATCAAAAAATTAACTTAGGGGAATGTTCCGAAAAAAATGCTATAAATACTACATCCGGCGAATTCTGGAAGATCGGAAGAAAGGACGGTAGGTGGTTGCCTCAAATAGCAAAAACCTTTAAATGCGCTACATATAATGATTATATTTTATACAACACAGAGCTCTATTTACCAGAAAGTGTATCTTCAAATAATGAATTATATACAAGCTACAAGTCTATCGTAAAAACATTGCCTGATACAGAAGATGTAATTTCATCGCCGAACAAAGATATGGTTGGAATATTTACATCTTATAAGCTAACTATATATCCATATTCTAATGGTACTTTTGGTAACCCAGCTCTGGAGCTAGAACTAGGTAAAAACGAAACCATGATTATGGCTCAGTGGGCTAACGAAAAAGAAATCAAAGTGTGGACTGATGCAATAAAAAAATACTGTTCCGAAAATTAATTTTTTCGGAGCAGTATTTTACCAATTTCCTGAAGAACCTCCACCGCCAGAGCTCCCACCGCCAAATCCACCATAGCCTCCCCCACCGGGACCTCCCCCGCCTCTTCCCCTTGGGCCACCGCCCCAAAAAGAATTCCAAAACATTGCATAAAGCAGAAATCTAGTTATTCTAGCTCTATTTAATATGATATCAAAAGCAAAGACTCCTAAGATAATATATATAACAATAGGGTTTATAACTTTCACCTTTTGCTGCTGAGTAACGTTATTAACTTCTCTATTGCCTTGTAAGGTAATATTGTATTCCTTAGCTATATCTTTTGCAAAAATTGAATAAGCATTGCTTAATCCCTCACTATATTTGTTTTCCTTGAAAAGTGGTACTGCTGTATTATTCATAACTCTAGCAGAATATATGTCAGTTATTGTCCCCTCTAGTTCTCTCCCTACTTCTACTCTCCACTTTCTATCATTTACTGATAATAATATTAAAAGACCATTATCCTTACCTTTTTGTCCTATACCCCAAGTTCTAAAAAGTTCATTGGAATAAGATTCTATATCTCTTCCCTCTAATGAGTTTATTATAGCTATAGTCATCTGCGCACCAGTTTTACTTTCTAATTCACTGCCAAGTGATACAATATAGTTTTTAGTATTATCATCAACAATTCCAACATAATCATTTATATATTTTAAATTCGTTGGATTAGGTATATTTGAAGCTCCCTTTATAATATTAGGCGAAGATAAATTAAAAATTAATATAAAGATAAAAAACAATTTAGTTATTTTAAAATTATTTTTTATTTTTTTCATATATGTTTACCTTTTATGTACCTTACACTAGCAAGATTACAGCTTAAATCTCTCTTTGATTCTAAGCTATAAAATCAAGCTATTTTGTAAAGTCCACCTTTGGGACTTCCTGTGCCCCTTCACTCGCCTTATAGTATGGTCTTGGAGCAAAACCATACATACCTGATATTATAGAATTGGGAAATCTTTTTATTGATGTATTATAGTTATTTACAGTAGTGTTATAATCCTGTCTAGCAATAGCTATTCTATTCTCGGTTCCTTCCAAGGCTACAGATAAATCTTTAAAATTTTGACTAGACTTTAAATCTGGATACCTTTCGACTACAACTAGCAATCTTGAAAGGGCTGTCGATAGCTGAGCATCTGCATTTGCTTTGTCAGAAATATTTTGTGCTCCTGCTAGTCTAGACCTTGCATCAGCAACATCAGTAAATATTTTTTGTTCCTGTGAAGCATATCCTTTAACAGTTTGCACCAAATTAGGAATTAAATCAGATCTTCTTTGAAGTTGTGTATCTATATTAGATTGTGCTGCATTCACTCTTTGCTCAAGTCCTACTAAAGAGTTATAACTACCTATTAAAGGTAAAAATATAACCAAAAGTATACCTAAAATAATCAAGAGTACTTTTAGCCCTTTATTCATTTATTTCACCACCATTTTAGGATATTAGTATATTTATTTTAAGGATTTTTTAAATAAATATACTAAATAAAAAAAGGCTCATTTCTAAATCCAGAGAAATAGCCTTTAACATGAAAAATTTATATTTTTAATGCATAAGTAAAAAATTGAAAAACTCGTTTTATTATCACTATAAACGACAAAAAATGTCGCACTTAGTACGCATTGTAAAATAAATTCTTGTAAACTGTTATTCATTTAAATAAAGTACATAAAGTTATTTATTTCATTTTTATATTTATTAACTAAATCCTCTAATGTAATACTGTCAAAATAATCATTAATATTTTTATTTATTACATTCCATAAGTTTTCATTTATGCATCTTTCTAAATCATCCGCAGCATTTGTATTATTAACATCTACTAAATCTAAATCTCCTTCTAGAGTTCTTAATATTTCCCCAATAGTTATTGTATTAGTAGACTTTGATAAAGTATAACCACCTTGAGCTCCTTTTCTTCCTATAACTAAGCCACTTTTTCTTAATGCTGAAAAAATTTGCTCTAAATATCCTTCTGAAATATTTTGTCTTTCTGAAATGCTTTTTAATGTTACTACTTCAGAGTTAGAATACATAGCTATATCAATAAGTGCTTTTAACCCATATCTACCTTTAGTTGAAATTTTCACATAATCACCTTTCTTATTAAGCCTATTTATATAATAGCATTATTATATACCAATACTATTATATAAATAGAGCTTTCAAAAATCAATTTTAAATTTAATATTAACAAAACATATTCAAAAATACTCTAAAGGTAAGATAAAAGGAACTTTAAATTTTATTTATTTTACCTTTCCACCTTCAATTACAAGATTTTCTTTATACTCATCTCCATAAGTGGATTTTAATGTTTCATCATATGCTTTATGTACAAAATTTTCTTTTTCAAGAGTCTCAAGTTCATTATTAATCCAGTCAAGAAGCTCTTTATTGCCTTTTGCAACAGCAGGTGCTATTGTATCTTGACCACCAAAGCTTGGTACACCAACAGTAAATCCTGGATTTTTCTTTGCCCATGCAAGTACTTCTGTATTATCATTAGCTATAGCATCACCACGTTTATCTTTTAAAGCCTCAAATATTTCTGAGTATTGATCATATTTTACTAATTGTACATCTGGAAGGCTTTTTGTTAAATAAGTTTCAGCAGTTGTACCTTTTGCAACAATAATTTTTTTACCCTTCAATTGATCAACTGACGTAATTTTAGCATTATCTGGAGATACTATTCCAAGAGAAACCTTCATATAAGGATTGGCAAAATCAACTTTTTGCTTTCTTTCATCTGTAACTGTAAAATTTGCCATTATTATATCAACCTTTTTTGATTCCAAATAGGCAACTCTACTTGCAGCATCAACTAATACAAATTCAACTTTAGATTCATCCCCTAAAAGATCCTTTGCAAATCTTCTAGCAATATACACATCAAATCCTTGATTTTTACCATTTGAATCTACATAACCAAAAGGTGCCTTGTCACTGAAAACACCAATTTTAATAGTACCACGTTTTTTTATTTCACTAATAGAACTACTATTTGATTGAGAAGTATCTTTTTTGTTATCTGTTGAAGTTGTTTTTGAAGCACTGCAGCCCACTAGTCCCCCTACTATCAATGTTGCAGCAATTAAGCTTGTTAAAATTCTTTTAACATTTTTCATTTTACATCTTCCTTTCATTTGTTAAATTTAATATTGAAATATATTTAAAAATTGTTTCGCTCTTTCAGTTTTTGGATTTAAAAAAAATTCATCTGGTTTAGCAAGTTCACATATTTTACCTTCATCAATAAAGACTATTTTGTCAGCAACGGACTGAGCAAAGTTCATTTCATGAGTTACAATTACCATGGTCATACCTTGTTTGGCAAGACCTAATATAACCTCTAAAACTTCTCTTACCATTTCAGGATCTAGTGATGCTGTTACTTCATCAAAAAGCATTATTTCTGGATTCATACATAAAGCTCGTACTATAGCTATTCTTTGTTTTTGCCCTCCGGAAAGCTCACGCGGATAAGAATTCTTACGATCAAGTAAGCCAACTTTATCTAGCAATTGTTCTGCTTGTTTCATTACCTCATCTTTAGATCTTTTTTGAACTTTTGTTGGTCCTAAAAGTATGTTTTCAATAACCGTCATATGTGGAAAAAGATCATAGCTTTGAAATACCATTCCTATTTTTTGACGAACTTCTTGCCAATTAACACTTTTATCTGTGAGACTTTTATCTGCGAACTTTATATTACCTCCTTGAATATTCTCAAGACCATTAAGACATCTAAGTAAAGTACTCTTTCCGCATCCCGATGGTCCTAATATAACGACAACCTCTCCCTTATGTATATCTAGGTTAATGCCATTCAATATTTTTTTCTGTGAATATTCCTTATGTAAGTCATTTATTTTAATTAATACCTCATTATTTTTCATGTCAGTTACAGTATCTCCCTAGTTCTGCCATTTAGCTTCCAGTTTTTTTGATATTCTTGATAGAGGATAACAGATTATAAAGTATAGTATAAATACAAAACCATAAACCCAAAAAGATGCTGTAGGAACTTTAAAACGAGAAAGTTCTATGATCTGCTGCCCTATCTTTATAACATCTATAACACCTATTAATACTACAAGAGAAGTAGTCTTAACCATTCTTGTGGCTAAATTTATTGCACCTGGAAGCATTCTTCTTATAGCTTGTGGTATAAGGATATACCTGTAAAGTCCCCAAAAGTTAAGTCCAAGAGCTTTCCCAGATTCAATTTGGTGTTTTGGCAAAGATTCTAATGCGCCTCTTACGATATCACCCATTTCTGCTGCACCCCAAAGGCTAAAAACAATAACAGAAACCACTTCACCACTCAATTGTATGTCTAATGCAGTTGTAACTCCAAAATACACAATAAAAAGCCAAACAAGAATTGGTATTATTCTAAATAATTCTAGATATAAACGTCCAACAAAACTTACGACTTTTGATTTTGAAGTCCTAATAATTCCAAAGATTATACCAAGTAAAGAACCTAAAATGATTGAAATAAAAGCAATCCCACCAGTTACTAATAAACCTCCAAATAACCTTTGAAGGTTTGATCCCTCAAAAATCACTCTAATTGCCAAATTCTGCATAGCGCACCTTCCTTTCTAACAATGTAAGAAGGATTGATAAAGGTAACAGTATGATTAGATATGCAACTACCAACATAAATAATGATTCAAAGGTTTGATAATACATTCCTATTAAATCTTTTGTTACATTCATTAGATCTAAAATTGATATTGCACCTAAAATAGAAGTTTCCTTTAATAAAAAGATACAATTTGCACTTAAAGCTGGTATGCTTACAGAAAACGCCTGAGGTAATATTACATATCTAGCAAGTTGAGTGTTAGATAGTCCAATACTAAGACCTGATTCAATTTGTGTCTTACCAACAGCTTCAATTCCACTCCTGAAAGCTTCAGCCATATAGCTTCCCCCTAAAAATGTAAGTCCTACTATTGCACAAGTATTTTCACTCATTTTTAAACCAAATTTGGTAAATCCATAATATAAAAAGAATAATTGTATGAGCAATGGAGTATTACGTGAAAGTTCTATATAAGCTTGGACAATAGTTCTCAGTACTTTTATTTTATAATACTGTACTACGCTACATATAAGACCAAGTATTATAGAAAACAATATTCCCCAAAATGCAAGTTTTAATGTAAGCAATGCTGCCTTTTCATATAAGTATAAATTTTTTACAACAAATTTCCAATTTACAATCATATATTTATTACCTCTCTCATCATTCTTTTAGTTTAAAAAACAAAAAACTCCTGCCTCCATTACAGAGGCAGAAGTTAACTTCCACGGTTCCACTCTGTTTATTATGTATTAGAAATAAAATACATAACAACTCATAAATATTGGTACAATAATACCTCAACGCTTTAAAGGGCGTGCCCACTGAAGTCTACTAAATTTCGATTCAGAGCTCCGAGACGCATTTCAGTTAACTTCCACTCAAAATCTCTTGCACCCAATGGAGATTTCTCTCTGTCAGTTTCCATTCACTTACTTCTTCTCATCTTTGCTTTTCATACTATTCCTATATGTTTTATTTGATAATATTATTATATGCACTATTAATTAATATGTCAATAGAAAAAGTAGTATTTATTTAAGCTAATTCTTTCTGACATACATCTATCCATTCAGCATTAGTAAGCTCTTGAATATTTTCTGGGGATATCTTCAATGCAGTTGTTCGTGAACCCGCAGCTGGATATACAAAATCAAAATTTTTTATGGATACATCTACATAAACTTCCAAAGAATTTTTTAAACCAAATGGACATACTCCACCTACTGGATGGCCAGTTATCTCTTCTACTTCATTTAAATCAAGCATCTTAGCTTTTGTTTTAAAAAAAGTTCTAAACTTTTTATTGTCTATTCTAGCGTCACCACGAGTTACAACTAATATGTCCTTCTCCTTTAATTTAAATGCCAGAGTTTTAGCAATAAGCTTAGCTTCTACTCCTATAACTTGAGCAGCCAGCTCCACTGTAGCACCACTGTCTTCTAATTCAAATACTGGATCTTCCAGATTTCTTTCCTTAAAAAAATTTCTTACATTTTCTACGCTCACTTTAATATCCTCCTTTTTATCTTTCAAAGCCCCATTGCAATTTTTTATTAATATTTTAAATATACCTAAAAATTAAATATATAGAGATTTTACTCTAATATTTAATTAATAAAGCCTATCCTAATAATAAATCTCCTACTAGCATACCTACAATTTCTCCCTTTTTATCCTTTACCGGTACTGACATTGCTATACAATAATTATTAGTGTCTACAGATATATATGGTTCAGATTTGTATTCATTTCCTTTTATGGCTTCCTTAAAGAATGGTCTATGCGAAAAGCTTGTATAAACTTCTTCTTCTGTATAGTCTAAAGTTATTGCTTTTCTTAACCCATCCTTTTGACACAATCCAAAAAGTTCAAAATACTGACATTTATCTATATTTTCTTTAAGTATTTTAGTGCATATATTATAATCCATAGTTGCTAAGCCCTCAGCCTTTGCTACTTCTCTTAGTATTTCCATACCTTTTTCAATATGTTTTCTAGTTTCCTCATCTATTTTATAACTTTTAGCAAAAGAATCTATACGATCCTTTAAATTTTTATTCATGCCTGTTAGACTAGACACTGAACCAAATAAATTTTTCATAGATGTTAATTGCTCATCTGAAGCTGCAGCTACTTCCTGTGTTGCTGCAGTAATATTTTCCGACAGTTTAGTAGTTTCCCCAATTACACTTTTTATAGACAACACCTTTTCTTTTTGAATATAGATAGTTTTATTTATGTTTTTTATGGACTTTAAAGTATCTTCACTTTCTATAAATATTTTATCTAAATTTTCTTTAGTTAAATTTGAGAAGTTTATATTTTGTTCTATAACTTCCGTCTCTCTATTCATTTTGTTGCTTATATCAGTTATCATAACTTTAACATCATTTATTATATTTTCAATTTCCTTGGCTTGAACAGATGAAATTCCTGCTAATTTTCGTATTTCATTTGCTACTACAGCAAATCCTGATCCGCTTTCACCTGCTTTAGCAGCTTCTATTGATGCATTCAATGAAAGTAAATTTGTATTTCTACTTATTCCATTTACAGCATCTGCAATGCTCTGTATCTTATAAGCTTTTTCATTCAAATTCTTTATCTGAAGTGCCAATTCTAAATTTGAAGATGCAGAATTCTTCATTCTTTCTGTTAGTTGTTTGTAGATTTTATTACTATCCTCTACATGCTGCATCATAGAAAATGCAATGTTCTCTATTAACTCACCATCTTCACTAATTACCTTGTAATCATACACAATTTCACCAATATATTTATCCACTTCAATCATATTATTCAATTGTGCTGTCATGTCATTAGATATCTCATTTATTGCTGAGGATGTTTCATTTGCAGATATTTCTACCTGATGTGCACTTTTCTCTAAATCCTCACAATAATTTATAACCTTATCTGTCATTATAGTTGTTTCGTTTATGAAGCCCCTTATTTTTAATACTAATAAATTTATGTTCAAACATAATTTTTTAAAAATACTCTTCTCACTTATGGTTATCTTTTTAGTCAAATCTCCCTCTGCCATCTTATATACTGATATATTAATCATTCCTAAAGATTTTAAAACTATTTTCATTATCGTCATAACTAATATTATTGTAGTTATTATCCAAATAATATTAGTTAATAATATAATTTTTTTAGCGTCCACAACAAAAACCCCCTGTGCATGAATTTTTCAAAATAAAACATAAAATAAAAAACCTCTTCTACAAAAGAAGAGGCTTAATGGCCTATGCAAGCTACTCTTCTTATCTCTCAAAAATAATCTTGTTGGATTTGGCACAGTATTCTAAAAAGAACCCGCTGCCGAGGTTTCAAAGGGCCAGTCCCTCCACCTCTCTTGATAAGAATATAATGTATTAAGTTTTTAAATAATTTAATTTTTCCTACTAATCATATATGTTATATATAATTATATTGATTGTATTTTATTATGTCAATACTTAATTTAGAAATACATGTACTATTATCCAAAGAAAAAACCCTATGTCAAATATAGGGCTAATGATTTTATATAAATTTTAAATTTTCACTTTCTGTATTGATGTTTATCGAAATATAGATATTTGTTAAATCTTATTTTTGATAACTTCACCAATTATTTTAAAGCCTTTCTCTATGTCTTCTTTGCTTACTCGTGAAAACCCTAATCTTAGAGTATTGTATCCTCTATTATCTGTATAAAAGATGTCCCCCGGTGTAAAAATAATCCCCTTCTCATAGCATTTCTCTAAAACTTCTCTAGATTTAATATCATTTAATTCTATAAAAATATGAAGACCACCTTCTCCAAAGAGCTTATTAAATGGAATATATTTTTTAGCACATTCTACTGCAAATTCATATTTCTCCTTATAAACTTTTCTAGCTTTTTTAATATACTTTTCAAAGTTTCCTCCACTAAGATAATCATAAAAAATAGCCTGATCTAGAGAGGATGTATGAATATTCCTGCTTCTTTTTACGCTTTCTAAATAGTTTATAAGCTTTTTATCAGCTAAAATCCACCCCACTCTTATTCCTGGGAAAAGTATTTTTGAAAAGCTTCCTATGTATATTACACTATTTCCCTCACCACTTAATGATGCAATTGGTGAAACATGTGCTCCTGAATATCTAAGTTCTTCATTAAATCCATCCTCAATTATAGGTATATTATAAACTTTCAGCGCCTTATATACCTCCACTCTTTTTTCTACCGACATTACTACACCGGTAGGGTTATGATATGATGGTATAAAATAAGATAATTTAATTTTGTTTTTTGAAAGCTTTTCTTTTAATTTATCTATACTCACACCATCGTCTTCCATATCTACCCCTACGACTTCTAAACCATGAAGTTTCATAATTTTTATAGCAGTATTATGAGTAGGATTTTCGCATAATATTTTATCTCCTTTTTCAGTTAGACTTGATAATATTAAATCAAACCCCTCAGTAAAACCATTTGTAATAAGTATATCTTTATCTTCGATATTTGCACCTTTATTACTCATATATTTAAATAAGTATTCGATTAAAGGCTTATATCCCTGAGCATATCCATAGTTTAATATCTTTTCGCCTTCTATTGAAATTCTATTTAGGAAAGATTTTTTGAACTCCTCCACATCAAAAAGACTTTCATCAGGCGCTATACTTTTAAAGGATATCATGCCTTTTTTCCACTTTGTTTCATGTTTTATTATATCCAGTTCTTCTGAAGCTTTTGCATAGTTATTTATATGGCTACTCCAATCAACAGTCCATTTCTCCTGAAAGTTTACCTTTACATCTGATACAAAAGCTCCCTTTCCTTTTTCCATATATATAAAACCTTCCTCTTGGAGAAACTCATAAGCATTAATAACAGTATTTCTGCTGACATTTAGAATTGAAGCTAGCTCCCTTGTTGATGGAAGTTTTTCTCCGCTTCTTAACATTCCTCTAAGTATCAACTCACATATATGGTCTTTTAGTTGTATATACACAGGTGTGTTTTTATCTAATTTTATATCAATAAACATAAATTTTCACCTCAATTATATTTTCACATAAATGAGGTGATAAATAAAGATTTCTAAATAAAAACCTATATTAAAATGCTGGTATTATACTTCCTTTGTATTTATCTTCTATAAACTTTTTAACATCTGGTGAGTTTAGCGCCTTAGATAATGCTTGAATGTATGGTTCGTCTTTATCTTTCTTTCTAACTGCAATTACATTAGCATATGGTGAATCCTTTGATTCTATTGCAATAGCATCTTTAGTAGGATTTAGGTTTGCTTGAATTGCATAGTTCGTATTGATAACTGCAGCATCTACATCATCTAAAACTCTTGGAAGTTGTGGTGCATCAAGTTCTTTAATTTTAATATTCTTTTTGTTCTCAGTTATATCTAATTTAGATATTAGCTCTCCATCCTTTAACTTTATAAGTCCAGAACTTTGTAATACTTTTAATGCTCTTGCTCCATTAGTTGGATCGTTTGGTATAGCTATTTCAGCGCCATCTTTAAGTTCTTCTAATTTTTTAGCCTTCTTTGAATATACTCCCATTGGCTCTATATGAACTTTAACTGTATAGTCTAATTCAGTATGTTTTTCTTCATTAAATTTAGTTAAATAAGGTATATGCTGAAAGAAGTTTGCATCAAGTTCTCCATCATTTAAAGCTGTATTTGGTGTTACATAATCAGTAAATTCAACGATTTGAAGATCATATCCTTCTTTTTGAAGTATTGGTTTTACTTGCTCAAGTATCTCTTTATGTGGTACAGGCGTTGCACCTATTTTTATCACTTTTTTAGTGTCCTTATTGGACGATTCCTCTTTTTTCTCTCCACATCCTACTAGTGCAAAAACAAAAATTAATGATATAACAATTGATATAACCTTTTTCATAATTAAATTACCTCCTAATATTTTAGTCTTAATAAATCAAATTTTAGTTTATATGATTTTGCAAAATCTCTACCTCAAAGGCAGACACAGATATATTTAACGGGGCTAAGCTGGGCTTACTAGCAATTATAAGAATATAACTATTTTTTCGGCCGGCCATATTCTTATAAAGTGCAAAATTAAAAGCCCGAGGAAAACCTCGAGCTTGAAACTCATCGCTATCCTCATCTCTCAGCCTTCGCTGCTGGAATTGGCACCAATGTATTATATAAAATAATACTGGTTGCCGGGCTTCATAGGGCCAGTCCCTCCGCCTCTCTTGATAAGTAAGAATTGTTATTCAATTTATTAATTTACATTATAATAACATAAAAGCTGCATGTCAATACTTTTTTATCTGATGCTTACGGTCGATCAACATACTAAATTCCATAATAAAAGCTGTGTGACATCAGCCATACAGCTTTGTTTAGACTTGTATAATTATAGCTTAAAGTTATTAACATCCTCCATCATTTCTTTAGTTAAAGCATTAAGTGAGCATGCTGAATCAGCTACCTGCTGTGAAGCAGCATTCATTTCTTCTGTTGAAGCAGCAATTTCTTCTGTTGAAGCAGATACTTCCTCTGCTACAGAGGATGAACTGTACATTTTCTCCAAAAGGACATCTTTATCATTATTTATATTTGATGCAGATGAGTTAATAACCTGTATTTTAGGAATAACCCCTTCTACTGCATCTATAATCTTTTTAAAGGATTCTATAGATGTATTTATAACGGTAACTTGATTGTTTAATTCACCGCTCATAATATCCGTACTTCTTAACATATCACTTGATTCTTGTGAAATGTTAGCTATAAGGTTAGTTATATTTTTAGATGAAACTTGAGATTCTTCTGCAAGCTTTCTAATCTCTTCAGCAACTACAGAGAAGCCTCTTCCTGACTCTCCAGCCCTTGCAGCCTCAATAGCAGCATTTAAAGCAAGTAGGTTAGTTTGCTCTGCAATACCATTTATAACATTTGTTATTTGATTTATTTGGATGATATTTTTACCCATGTGTGAGATTTTTACGGCAAAATCCTTAAAAGAATTATTTATTCTAGTTACAGATTCTACGAGGCTTTGTAAATCTTTATGATTTTCATTAGCCATAGAATTTATATCATTAGAATTGGAATGTATATCTTCTATAGATTTAACCATTGTTTCAAGCTCTGAACTAAATTTATTCAATACACTTGTAATCTCTAATAAATCATTAGCTTGAGATGCTACTCCAACAGAAGTCTGTTGTATCGCAGCAGAAACATTTTCTGATGAACTGGCCATTTCTTCCGATACTGTCGATAACGAAATAGATCTCTCTTCGATAATTTGAGATTTTTCATGAATACTTTTTATTAGTAATGAAATACTTTCAATTGTTTTAGATAAAGAAGCCTTCATAATTCCAAATTCGCTTTTTGAGTCCCCTTCTATCTTCTCAGTAAAGTCTCCAGTGGAAACTCGTGCCATATAATCAATTATTTCTTTTGAGTAAACTTTGATAAATGAAATTACTAAAATTGAAATTAGTACAAATGTTATTATGACAACTATGTTCATAATAATAAAACTTCTTACACTCCTATCATAAACTTTATCATTATTTGTATCAGTTTTTGCTGCCAAATCAACATTATAATCTCTTAATCCTTTAAGAGTAGTTTCAATTGATTCACCTATGCTCTCAAGTTTTTTAGTATCCTCAGCTGAAAGTTTTTCACCTTTAGCTAATGAAGGCTCAACCTTTTTCCACAAATTCATATAATCAGAATATTCTTTTTGAAATTTATCAAGACCTTCCTTATCAGTAGTATCTAATTCAGTGGCTAAATAGCTTTTTAATGTGGTTTGAATCTTTGCATCATATTCATTAATCTTTAAGTCATAATCATTACTGTAGTTAGTGCCTAATTTATTAACACTAACTCTAACAGCAAAAAAGTCTGCTCTTAGTGACCCTATATGGGATATTGGCATAGTCATATTGTGATACATATCACTTGAGTTATCGTTGACTTCTTTTATATCAAAATAACCTAAACAACCTATCGTTAAAGAAAAAACAATAGCTAAAATCGACATTGACATTATTATTGTAGATATTTTGAATTTTTTTAAAATTTTGTTCATAGAATTATCCCCTTCTATATATAATAATTATAATTATTATAATTATTTATAATACCACTTTTACTTATCGTAATATAAAAATGAATCTTTACTAAATTAATACATTAAATATATAAAAAACCAATTTTTTTCGTTATATAGTTATCAATGACAACCTTTACCTCTCCTATGATTAACTGCTGTTTTTAATCTAAATGCTATAGTTCTATTATAAAGATAAAATATAAACTTTACCTAAATTAATTATTAAATATTCCTTAAATATTTACTATTAAGCCCTAAGAGTGCTAAACATTTTAATATAAAAAAATCTCCCCATATTCTGAGGAGAGTCTTTTATATTGTAATCATCACTATCTATTTAGGTTAAGTTTTAATTATCTTACTTCTTTTAATGAAATTTCTGTTATTTGATCTAATAATTCAGTAAATGACATGTTTACAGCCTTAGCACTCTTAGGGAAAAGACTATTTTTAGTCATTCCTGGAAGTGTATTAAGTTCAAGAATATAAGGTACTCCATCTTTTATTATCATATCAACTCTTACATATACACTACACTTTAAAACCTTCCAGCAATCTAATGCCATCTCTTCTATTTTCTTTTGAAGTCCTTCTTCAAACTGAACTATAATTTCATCTGAACCACCATCAGCATACTTTGCTGTGTAATCAAAGAACTCTGCCTTTGGCTTTATAGCAATTATAGGCATCATTTTTCCATCTAGTATACAGCAAGTTATTTCATCACCTTTTATATACTTTTCTATCATAACTTCGTTATCATAGTCTAACGCTAGTCTTACTGCGTTTTCTACATCTTCTTTTTTCTTAATTAAGTTTGTAGCTACGCTAGAACCACCACTGTTTGGCTTAACAAACACAGGATATCCAATTTTTTCTATATAATCATAGTCTATTTCTTCTACTCTTCTAACGCATAACCAATCTGCAGTATTAATTCCTGTTGATCTTAATACCTTTTTAGTTATATCCTTATTCATACATACGCCACTGGTCAAAGGTCCACAACCTGTGTATGGAACATCCATTGTTTCAAGTACAGCTTGAATTATACCATCTTCTCCAAACTTACCATGAAGGGCAATAAATGCAACATCTATATCTTTAGCTTTATCTATTATGTCATCTTTTTTATCTATAACAATAGGAACAACCTCATATTTATTCTTATCAAAATAGTTTACTATTTCCCTTCCTGAATTCAAAGACACTTCTCTCTCAGAAGATATGCCTCCCATAATAACTCCTATCTTCATTTCTTATTCCTCCATCAATTATTTTTGCTCTTCTTAATTATATTCTATACATTTGAGGAAATAATGAAAGTACCACTCATTATATTTTTTATGATGTAAGTGGTTTTCTACATATGGAGTTTCCTATTGATAATTTTATTTATTGTAGTAAAATATTTAGTATACAACTAAATATTTTTGTGGGGGTGCCTAAAAATAGGCTGAGAGGAGTTTTACTCTAACCCTTTGAACCTGATCCAGCTAAAACTGGCGTAGGGAAGCAGCTATAATAATATAATTAGACAAACCTGGTGTATTGCTTTTCTGCAATACACTTTTTTTAATTTATTAATCTAATAAATTATTACATGGATTTAGATCACAATTTTATATTACAAAACTACGCTTTAAAAGTCTTATTTTACCCATAATAAAATTATATTGTACTTAAGTACTATTTTTGAACAGAGGTGTTTATATGAAAAAGGTATTAACAATTGCAGGTTCTGATAGCTGCGGTGGTGCAGGTATACAGGCAGATTTAAAAACTATGAGTGCCCTTGGTGTTTATGGAATGAGTGTAATTACAGCAATAACAGCTCAAAATACCATAGGCGTCCAAAATGTGATGGAGGTGTCTAAAGAACTTATAGAAGCCCAAATAAGATCAATATTTGATGACATAGAAGTAGATGCTGTGAAAATAGGAATGGTCTCCAATATAGAAATTATAAAAACAATAAAGGATTTGCTAATAGAATATAATGCAAAAAATGTAGTTGTAGATCCTGTGATGGTTTCAAAAAGTGGATATTTTTTACTTAAACCTGAAGCACAGGAAGCCATAAAAGACTTAATATCTATAGCAGATGTTGTGACTCCAAATATTCCTGAAGCTGAAGTCTTAACAGGCATGAAAATAGAAGATTCTGATGCTATGAAGGAAGCGGCATTAATAATTAAAAGATTAGGTGCCAAAAATGTACTTATGAAAGGCGGACATAGGTGTAATGATGCCAATGATATACTACTATGCGAGTCTGATTTTTTAACCTTAAAAGGTCATAGAATAAATACGCAAAATACCCATGGAACTGGCTGCACCTTATCCTCTGCAATAGCATCTCATTTGGCAAAAAACAATGATATAAAAAGGTCTATTGAATTATCAAAAGACTATATAACAAAGGCAATAGAAAATTCTTTCTCTATTGGCCATGGTGTTGGACCTGTTGGGCACTTTGTAGAAGTTTATAAAAAAGCTGATATTTCTTATAAATAGAATTAAATATTTTTATATTTAGGAGGAGTTAAATATGATTACTAATTCAGATAATTCAAGTTATAGCAATAATGTCTGCGAGGTTTTAAATGATTTAAGAAAAAAGGTTCCTCTAGTACAGTGTATAACTAATTATGTAACTATAAATGATTGTGCCAATATACTTTTGTCCTATGGTGCTTCACCTGCTATGTGTGAAGCCTATGATGAGGTCTTTGATTTTACAAAAATTTCATCAGCCCTTTACATAAATGTCGGAACACTTACTAAAGAACAAGAAGAAGCTGCTGTACTTGCAGCTATATCTGCTAAAGTTAACAATACTCCTGTAGTACTAGACCCCGTAGCTTGTGCTGCTATTCCAAGAAAAAATTCAATAATTAAGAGAATTTTAGAACTTGGCAGAGTAGATGTTATCAAAGGAAATATCGGAGAAATAAAATTCTTAGCAGGAGATGCCTGTGAGGTTCGTGGAGTAGATTCTCTTGATAGTGGTGAAGGAGCTCTAGAATCTTGTATAGCATTAGCGCAAAAATATAACTGTGTTGTTGCAGCTACAGGAAAAGATGATTTTATAACAGATGGAAATCGCAGTGCTATTATTCAGAACGGTACAGAGATGCTTACAAAAATAACTGGTGCTGGCTGCATGGTTGGTGCCCTTTGCGCTGCAACAGCTGGAGTGTATGAAGACAAGCTTATATCTACTGTATGTGCAATTCTTTCAATGAATTTAGCTGGTGAGGAAGCATATGAAATGTGCAGACTTCCTGGAAGCTTCAGAGTTAAATTAATTGACTGTATCTATACTTTATCTGAGGAAAAGATTAAGAAAGAAGGTAGGATAATATGGCAATAGACTATAGCTTATATCTTATTACTGATAGAAATTTTTTAAAAGGAAGAAGCCTTAAAACCGTTGTAGAAGAAGCAATTCTAGGAGGATCTTCTATTGTTCAAGTAAGAGAAAAAAATATATCTACAAGAGAGTTTTATAGAGTAGCATTAGAAGCAAAAGAAATAACTAACTATTATAAAGTTCCTCTAATAATTAATGACAGAATAGATATTGCACAAGCAATTGATGCAGATGGTGTTCACTTAGGACAAGATGACATGCATTTATCTATTGCTAGAAAAATACTTGGCAAAAACAAAATCATTGGCATATCTGCAGGTAATTTAGAAGAGGCTCTAGAAGCACAACAAAATGGAGCAGATTACTTAGGCATAGGTGCTATATTCTTTACAGGAACTAAAAAAGATATAGACGTTCCTATAGGAATTGAAGGCTTAAGAGAAATTTACGGTAAAATAAATATACCTGCTGTAGCTATAGGTGGCATAAACGAATCAAACTTTAGAGAAGTATTATCAACAGGTGTTGATGGGATCTCTGTAATATCAGCAATTCTTGATAAAAAGGATATTAAAGCTGCCGCTAAAGCATTAAAGCTATAGGGTTGCAAGGCCGAAAATTGTCTTACACCCCGGGATATGTTTCCAAGCTTCATCACGTTAAAATCTGCCTTCAGCTTTGGAAACATATCCCTTTGTGTAAGTCAATTTTCTTGTTTGCGGCTCCATAGTCTGAGGTAGCCCTATGAATACCGCTAATAAGTCAATATCCTTATTGAATATTTATAACTTATATTACTTATCTTTTGGTTTAACAATAAATCTGCAGCAGTTGTCTCCGCTGGTTTTGCATAAAGGTCTTTCAAACTCTGCATTAAAAGCTTTATACAATATATCGTCTATTTCACAATATATAGCTCCTATATCTTCCACACCTAGCTCTTTCCACATATCATGCATTGGACAATATGTTATATCTTCAGGATTATTTGGATCTCTTTCCCAGGAAATGCCTGGCATGTCTCTTACTTTTACATATGTTTCAAGATTTATTCCCAATCCTTTTTCTCTAGCCTCTTCATACATTGAATTTATCCTTGCTTCTGCAAATTTACTTATCGACGCCCTTACAGCTTCTTTTCCCCTCTCCTCACCTAACCTATCAATCATCTCTTTAGCCATGAAATAATAAAGTTCTGCCATGAGTTTAGCCATTCTTCCCACTGGCTCATCAGTACTTCTTATTTTGCTCATTTTAACTCCCCCTTGAACTATTTTATCAGGTATGTTTACCTTAAATTGTGTAGAATTAAAAATTTCATATACATATAACTTAAAGTATTCTTTGTCTTTTCTATTTAGTTAATCTGCTTTCTTTCCCACTTCTTCCATACGTACTTTACCTGCCTCGATTGCATTCATTACAATTCCTCTAAATCCTCCTTGCTCTAATGCTCTTACTCCTGCAATGGTAGAACCTCCAGGTGAACAAACCTTATCTTTCAATTTTCCTGGATGATCACCAGTTTCAAGTACCATTTTAGCAGCCCCCATAACAGTTTGTGCTGCCAAAGTTTGAGCCATATCACGTGTAAGTCCCATTTCTACGCCACCATCAGCCATAGCTTCAATTAGCATATAGATGTACGCAGGTCCACATCCACTTACGGAGGTTATAGGATCAATTAAAGCTTCTGGAACTAAGTATGCAACACCTAATGCCTTAAATATGTATAAGGCTATCTCTCCATGCTGCTGAACTGCATTTTTTCCTAAAGCCAATCCTGATGCACCTATATTAACCAGCATCGGAGTGTTAGGAATAACTCTCACTACTGGAACCTGTTCTAAGTATTTTTCAATAGTAGAAGTCTTAGCGCCTCCTACTATTGATATTATCATATGTCTTTCATTCCATTTACAATTCTTTATATTCTCTAAAACTTCCTTTAGGGATTGAGGCTTTACAGCTAACATTATAATATCACAATTATTTATTAAGTAATCATATCCTGCGCTTCTATCACTGCTGGAATTGACTATACAAAGATTTTCTTTTAGATATTCCAATCTTGAATTTAAGATATCCATTACATAGATATCTTCAGTACTGCATAACCCAGCATTAATTATCCCTTTAATTATGGCCTCACCCATCTGGCCTCCACCTATAAATCCAAATTTTTTGCCTAGCTTACTCATTTTAATTCCCCCTAAAATGTTTATTTTCTGAATCATACAATAATTTTATGCTTTTGTATATATTTTTATATACATATTAATATTATTTTTATTTTATTACTTTACAAATTTAGTACGTTAAAGTATAATAAGTACTGTAATAAATCTAAAATTGTTTGGGGGTTAATAAAAATGAAAAAAAGATTAGTATTACTGACTATAGTTATATTTACATTAGGAATATTCTTATCAGGTTGTGGACAAGCCAAACAATCTGTTGATAATTCTTGGAATGATATTAAACAAAAAGGAGAATTCGTGGTTGGATTAGACGACAGCTTTCCTCCTATGGGCTTTAAAGATGACAAAGGAGAAATTGTTGGCTTTGACATTGATTTAGCTAAAGAAGCAGCAAAAAGAATGGGCGTTAAAGTAGTATTTAAACCAGTTCAATGGGATGGAATTATACTTAGCCTAAATAATAAAGACATAGATGTAATTTGGAATGGACTAACTATTACAGATAAAAGAAAAGAACAGATAGCATTTTCAAAAGTGTATCTTCAAAACAAGCAAATTATTGTAGTAAGAAATGATTCACCAATAAGTTCAAAAAAAGACTTATCAGGTAAGGTAGTTGGATTACAACTTGGAAGTAGTAGTGAAGCTGCTTTATCCGCAGATACAAACACTTCAAAATCTCTAAAAGAAGTTAAAAAGTACTCAGATAATACTGAAGCATTGATGGACTTGAAACAAGGACGCTTAGATGCAGTAGTTGTAGATGAAGTTGTTGGCAGATATTATTTATCTAAAAAGCCTGGAATATACAAAACTCTTAATGACGATTTTGGAAAAGAGGATTATGGTGTAGGTATCAGAAAGACAGATTCAAGCTTTAAAGAAGAGTTAGATAAAGCTTTAGACTCTATGAAAGCTGATGGAACTGCTGATAAAATATCTCAAAAGTGGTTTGGCAAAAATATTATTGCAAAATAGAAAGATAGGATGTGATTTAAATGGCTAATCTTACGGATATTACAGGGTTTATTCTAAAGGGAAGCTTAATAACTTTAAAACTTTTTATAATAGTGTCTATATTCTCAGTGCCTTTAGGAATCCTAGTTGCTATAGGAAAAATCTCAAAGATAAAACCCTTAAAAACTATATTAAGTTTATATACATGGGCCTTTAGAGGAACTCCTTTGCTATTACAACTGTTTTTTACTTACTTCGGTCTTCCTGTAATAGGTATAAGATTAGAACCATTAACTGCTGCTAGTATTGCTTTTAGTATAAACTATGGAGCATATTTAGCTGAAATATTCAGAGCCGGTATTGAATCCGTAGATAAAGGTCAGTTTGAAGCATCAAAAGCTCTAGGTATGAATTATAGACAAACTATGGTATATATTATAATTCCACAGGCAATCAAAAACGTTATTCCTCCTATTTGTAGTGAAAGTATAAACCTTATTAAGGATACGGCATTGGTTGCAGCTATTGGTATAGGTGACCTTCTAAGGGCTGCAAAAGAGATTGTAACCAGAGACTTCACCATAACACCATTTATGATAGCTGCTGCCATATACTTATTAATCACTTCAGTTTTGGTTATAACGTTTAGAACACTTGAAAAGAAATATTCTTATTATTAATAATCAATCTTTAAACTTATTAGAAAAACAAGTTCTTGTTACTTATTGCTGACAAAGCTTGTTTTTTCTTTTTTATTTTCCTTATTATTAGGATCATCTAAACACTCCTTTAAGCACTCCTCAATTACATCCATTGGTATTTTAAAAATATTACTATCCTTCACAAGTCTTTCCTCCTTTATTTTGTCTAAAATTTAATATTTATATATAGTTATATTTTAAATATAAATACATATATGTAAAAATATAACTATATAATATCACATTTTTATTATTTTTAAACTACAATTTCAAAAAATTTATTTAATATTTTCAAATATTTGGATAACCTTTCACTATATGTTTTAATAATATATATATATATTCGTAATTTATAAAAATAGTGCTATTAAATTAAAAAATTTAAAGAGGTGTATTATACTATGAAAGCTGATGCTGTCTTTGAAGGCGGTGGTATGAGAGGGGTAGGTATAGTTGGAGCCTTAACTTATCTTGAAGCTCAGGGCTATGAATGGCAGCGTGTTGCAGGAACTTCCGCAGGTGCAGTAATAGCTGCTCTTATTGCCGCAGGTTATACAGCCAAGGAAATGAAGCAGATATTGATGGAAATGGACTTTAGTGATTTTTTAGATAAAAGCGGATTACAGAGACTTCCTTTAGTAGGAAAAGCTTTTGGTTTTCTTGTTGAAAAGGGCATTTATTCTGGAGAATACTTTGAAGATTGGATGAGTAAACTTTTAAAAGCAAAAGGTGTCCGTAAATTTAAAGATGTAACCTTCAATGGAGAGTGTAGATTAAAGATAATAGCTTCTGATATAACAAGACGAAGAATATTAATACTTCCAGACCACTTGCCTAAATACGGAATAAATCCAATGAGATTTTCAATAGCAGAGGCTGTTAGAATGAGCATTAGTATTCCTTTTTATTTTAAGCCTGTACAATTTGTCCATGCAGATGGTATAAGCTATATTGTAGATGGTGCCGTTTGCTGCAACTTTCCACTTAACATATTTGATGTTAAAGGAAGTCCTAGATGGCCAACTATTGGTTTTAAATTTGATAGTCCTGAAATAAGCAATACAAAGCAAGGAAAAACAGATCCAATATCTTTTTTATTTGATATTGCAAATACACTTTCTGCTGAGAAAAATAGAGAATGGTTAAAAAATGAAAACCTAGCAAGAACTATACTCATCCCTACTGGCGAAGTTGAATCTACAGACTTTCAGCTTTCAAAGAGAAGAAGCCTAAAGCTTTTTAAATCCGGTTATAAAAGCGCTGCTAAATTTCATGAGAGCTGGAATTTTGAAGATTACGTTAGGATCTATAGATGTAATAATGTCGATATTAATAATTCCTTAGCTAAGTAGCACATTATAAAAATCTTGCGATGCAAAATTTTTATTAGAGGACAATTGACAATTAACAGAGGACAATGAAGGAGGATTTTTCGACCTTAAAAAAATAAATTAGTTTTCTGACGCAAGGAAGAAAACTCACCTTCACTGTCAATTGTCCTCTGTCAACTGTCCTCTAAAAAATAATACGTCGTATTATTTTTCTCTTTTACCATATAGCTCCGCTATTTTAACTATAACTTCAACTGATTTTTCCATTGATTGAATTGGCATATATTCAAACCTTCCATGCCAGTTGTGAGCACCAGTAAATAAGTTTGGTGTAGGTAGTCCCATAAATGAAAGTCTAGCTCCATCTGTACCACCTCTTATAGGTCTAACTATAGGTTTTACTCCTACCTCTTCCATAGCTTGGAATGCTATGTCTACAACATATTTTACAGGCTCTATTTGTTCTCTCATGTTTCTATACTGTTCTTTTATCTCAGTAACTACGCAGCCGTCACCATATTTTTCATTTAACTTATTAGTTATATCCTGCATTAATGTTTTTCTTTTCTCAAACTTTTGAGCATCAAAATCTCTTATTATATAGCTAAAAATAGTTTCTTCCACTCCACCATTAAAAGATAATAAATGATAGAATCCTTCATATCCTTCTGTAGTACTTGGAGTTTCATTTGCTGGAAGCATAGAAATAAATTCATTTGCTACAAGAGCTGAATTTATCATCTTATTTTTAGAATATCCTGGGTGATAATTTACTCCCCTTACAGTTACTTTAGCACTTGCAGCATTAAAGTTTTCATACTCTAATTCGCCAATTGCTCCACCATCAACAGTGTAAGCTAAATCTGCATTGAATTTTGCAACATCAAAATGGTCAGCTCCACAGCCTATTTCTTCATCTGGAGTAAATCCAACACGAATATCTCCATGCTTAATTTCTGGATGTTGTATTAAATGTTCTATTGCTGCCATTATTGCAGCTATACCCGCTTTATCATCAGCTCCAAGTAAAGTTGTTCCATCTGTAGCTATTATATCTTTACCTACGTAGTCTTTTAGCTCTGGTGATTCTGATACACGAAGCACTATATTTTTCTCTTCATTTAAAACAATGTCGGAACCATCATAGTTCTTAATAATTTTAGGATTTACATTTTCTCCTGAAATTTCTGGGCTTGTATCCATATGCGCTATAAAACCGATTACAGGAACATCTCTATCTACATTTCCTGGCAAAGTAGCCATTATATATCCATTATCATCTAAGGACACATCCTGCATTCCTATTTCTTTTAGTTCTTCTACTAGTACTTTAGCTAAAACTAATTGTTTTTCAGTACTTGGACACTTATCAACGCCATCCTCTGATTGAGTATCAAATTTAACATACTCCAAAAATTTTTCGACAACTTTTGACATAATAATTCCCCCTATTATTTATTCTTTTTATAATCCCCGCCTAAAAATTATATCATTATTCGCAATAAGTGGCAATTTATCTCTAATAATGTTAATACTAATAATTCCTCAGCCAATTGGTAAAACATAGAATTAAAAGACCGAAAGTTAACCTCCGGTCTTTTTTAATCTTATTATTTTTCCATTTTTGAAGACAGTTCAGCTATCTTTAATATAACTTCAACTGCTTTCTCCATTGATTGAACTGGAATATATTCAAATCTACCGTGGAAATTGTGTCCACCAGTAAATATGTTTGGTGTAGGAAGTCCCATGAAAGAAAGTCTTGCCCCATCTGTACCACCTCTTATAGGTCTAACTAATGGTTTTACACCTACTGATTCCATAGCCTCGAATGCAATATCAACTATATATTTTACAGGCTCTACTTTTTCTTTCATATTTCTATATTGCTCTTTTATCTCTACAGCTACAGTGCCTGAACCATATTTTTCGTTAACTTTGTTAACTACATCTTGCACAAAAGTCTTTCTTGATTCAAATTTCTCTGCATCAAAATCTCTTATTATGTAACTTAATTGTGTTTCTTCTACTCCACCATTCATTGAAACAAGATGATAGAATCCTTCATATCCTTCTGTTGTACCTGGAGTTTCATTTTCAGGCATCATACTCATAACTTCTTTAGCTATAAGCATAGAATTTATCATTTTATTTTTAGCATATCCAGGGTGAACATTTCTTCCGGATATAACTATTTTAGCTGATGCTGCATTGAAGTTTTCATACTCTAATTCACCAATTGCTCCACCATCCATAGTATACGCAAAATCTGCATTAAATTTTTCAACATCAAAGTGGTCAGCTCCACGTCCAACTTCTTCATCTGGAGTAAACCCAACACGAATATCTCCGTGTTTAATTTCTGGATGTTGAGTTAAGTATTCCATTGCTGCCATTATCTCAGCTATACCAGCTTTATCATCAGCTCCAAGTAAAGTTGTTCCATCTGTAGTGATTATAGTATTTCCTATATATTCTTTTATTTCTGGTGATTCCTCTACACGAAGAATTAATTTTTGCTCTTCATTTAAAACGATATCATTACCATCATAATTTTCAACAATTTTAGTCTTTATACCATGACCTGGCATCTCTGGACTTGTATCCATATGAGCTATAAAACCGATTACAGGAACGCTTTTATCTATATTTCCTGGTAAAGTAGCCATTATATATCCATTGCTATCTAAGGATACATCCTTCAATCCCATTTCTTTTAGCTCTTTTACTAATTCTTCTGCTAAAACTAGTTGTTTTGAAGTACTTGGGACAGTAGTAGATTCTTCATCTGATCTAGTATCAAATTTAACATAATTTAAAAATTTCTCTACAACTTTTGACATATTTATGCCTCCTATGCTCATTCTTTTTATAATCCTCGCCTAAAAATTATATCACTATTCATGTCAAATGGCAATTTACCTTTAAATGTGAATCTGATATTATCCTTATTAAGAATATTGAATAAAATCATTTAACACAATAAATTAATACCAATTTTATAATTCAATAGTGTGATTATTACTATTTTTTTAATATGTATTGCGAAATTATATAAAACTATCAATTTTAAGACTGAACAATTATAGTTAGTATTTGTTAGTATAATTATTGTTATACTATTTATTATTAAAACCAGAATTCTAGTTTTTTAAAGTAGAATTCCGGTTTATATATGTTTTATTTATTGTTCAATACAAATATCTGCCATAATCACCCCATTGATATTTCCCTTTGAATCCTTCATAGGCACTGATATAGCTATACAATAATTAAAGCTTACATTAGATATATATGATTCAGTACTATATTCATTACCATTCATTGATTCTCTAAAATATGGACGAAATGAAAAATCATTATTATCTTTCGATATTTGATGACTCGCAGATCTCATTATTCCCTTGCTATCAATTATACCTATATATTCAAATTCTTTATTGGCATCCAATAATTCTTTTAAAAATTTTGAGGAGTTATCAAATCCCAAGGACCTGCTATCTAATTCCTTTAGAATATCTTTTAATTTATCAAATCCTCCTTTGATAATTTTTTCTTCTTTTTCCCCTATATTTATATTGTTAATGAACTCTTTAAGCTTTAGATCAATACCGTCAGCAGATTCATTTATCTTATCAATTAACCCAGTAAGCTCCTGCATAGAAACTGTTTGTTCTTCTGCTGAAGCTGAAACCTCTTGTGTAAATGCTAAGGACTCTTGAGTACTAGAAATCATATCATTTACCAAATCATTAACGTTGTCTGACATAGTATATGTATCTTTTGCTAGCTGCTGTATAGCATTTACTGCTTTATAAGTTGACTGAGTAGACTCTGTTATTTTAGTAAAAGAATCTTTAGATTTATCAGCAAATAGTATGTCTTCATTTATCCCTTTAACCTGCATGTCAGCTTCTTGTGTTATTTTTGTGATTTTATCAGTTATATCTTCAATAAGTTTTCTTATTTCTCCAGCCGAACTAGATGACTGCTCTGCTAATTTTCTAACCTCTTCAGCTACTACTGAAAAACCTTTGCCATGTTCTCCAGCACGAGCAGCTTCAATAGCCGCATTCAATGCTAACAAATTGGTTCTATCACTTATCTCTGTTACAACTTTTGCTATATTATTTATTTGGTCTGCTTCATTCTGAAGTTCCTTAACACTATTAGCTAAATTATTACTGATATCTCCTGTACTTTTCATTTTTAATATTATATTATTAAAAACTTCCCCATTCTCTTTAATTACTTTTATCATTTCTTCAGCAATACTTTGCGTATCACTTGCGTGCTCTGCTATTTCTCCTGCATTTTCAGCCATTAATTTAGTACTTTCACCTGTAGAAGATGCGTCCTGCGACTGCTTCGATACAGATTCTGCTATTGCTAGAACAGAGTTAGCTATCTCACCAGCAGCTGCTTCTGTCTGCTTTGTATTTTTTTGCAATACTAATGTTAAATCTCTATTTTTTTGTGATACTTCCGCTATTTCACTTAAAATTTTCTTAGTATTATTAACTATTGTATTTGCACTTTTAGCCAACTCATCTAAAAAGCCATTGCTTTTAACTCTTACGGCTAATTGACCTTCTGATATCTTTATAAGGTCACCTTTAAAATCCTCTAACCCTTTAAATACTCTATTAAAATATACAGCAAATGCAATAAAGGATAGTATTCCACAGATAAGTACTACTATTAATATTACTTTAATGTTCTGCTGATTAAACCTTGATACTATATTGTTTATTTCATCCTGCTTATTTAACGTTTCCACAAGAACATTTTGAAGGATTATCTTACCTATGTACGATATCCCTATACCAGCTATTAAAAATACTCCTAAAAACAGTATTGTAGTTAAAGCCATTATTTTACTTTTCATAATACCCCCCCTAATCACTACAGTTCTAATATTTCATTTGTAGAAAACAAATATAGATATTTGTTTTTAACAGGTTTACCTGTCATCATCTCCAGAGCTCTTGTATAATAATGTATCTGCAGCTTATACTTATCCTTGGTTTCGTTTATATCCTTTATATAATCTGTTTTATAGTCTAAAATTACTAATTCTTCATCTTCTTCAAAATAACAATCTATTATTCCTTGAAGTATTATTTTTTCATCTTCATATATATCCTTCTGCAGTTCATTGTATATATCAGTGCAAGATAGCTCTATAAAAAATGGAACCTCCCTATAGACCTTCAAAGCCTTTTTCATTCTTCCCCCTATACTAGACTTAAAAAATAATAATATTTTTTCTATAGGTATAACTTTCGCTTCTGCTTCTGTAATAAATTCTTTTATTACTAAGTCACATATTTGCTCTTTTATATCTTCAATACAAGATGTCTTGTCTAAATTTATGTGTTGCATAATAAGGTGTATTAAAGTTCCCTTTTCTGCCGAAGATATAAATTTATTTTTCTGAAGGAAAGACGGTTTTTTTAGAGTAGATGAAGTTATTAATTCTCTGCTGTCTCCTTCTTCTATCATAGAAAATTTTCTTTTTAATTCTGATACAGAATACTTTGCTGGTATACTACATGCTTCCTTATATTTATATTCCCAGTTAAGTCTTCTATTTATTTCTGAATTATACTCACTTATTTCATTATTTGAGTTAATACTTTCTATTTCCTTTATCATATCTATTTCTTCTAAGTCTTCACTAGAATTGCCCTTAAAATCTTCTTTACTCCAAACCTTAACACTCCACTTTGATTCATCATCTATTTGATTTTGCAAATTATAGTTGCTGCCTGCACACTCTCTAATTAGTCTTCCATCTGCATGCTTTGCTACTGAAGGTCCTATCCAATCTAAATAGCTTTTAGCATTCATAACAGCATATTCAGGTATTTTAATATTATTAAAATCTAATGCACTACACCACTTATCAGCAACCTTTTCAAAACCATTTACCATGCCTGTTAATATAAGCTTTTCTTTAGCTCTTGTAAAAGCAACATAAAGAATCCTCATCTCCTCAGATAATGTTTCTAGCTTTAATTTTTTCTTTAATACCTGTTTTACAATTGTTGGATAAGATATCCTTCTGCTAAGATTAACATAATCTGGTCCAAGCCCCAATTCTCCATGAAACAATACATTTCTATTCATATCCATTAAATTAAAATTCTTACCGCATCCTGCAAGTATTACTACCGGAAACTCTAACCCCTTACTTTTATGTATGCTCATTATTCTTACTACATCTTCATTTTCACCGAGAATCTTTGCACTTCCCATATCTCCGCTGCTATTTCTAAGTTTATTTATAAAATTTATAAAATTAAAAAGTCCTTTGTAGCTTGTTCTTTCATATTGTCTTGCTCTTTCAAATAGGATTCTCAAATTCGCCTGCCTTTGCTTTCCTCCTGGCATAGCTCCCACAAACCCATAGTATCCAGTTGATTTATAAAGATACCATATGAATTCATCGATAGGCATATGAATTACTTTATCTCTCCATATATTAACTTTTTCTACAAAATTACATACTTTCCTTCTGAGTTCCTCTGTTATATGACTCAAATTAACAAGCTCTTCATTATTACTTTCAAATTCTTCATCACACTTGCATATGCATTTTAATGCTTCATGAAATGATATATTTTTATCTATCATTCTAATATCCATTAAATCTTCTGAAGTAAAAGATTCTAAAGGTGAACGTAGAACTGCAATTAATGGTATATCTTGCATTGGATTATCTATTATTTGCAGCAACGACATTATTGTTCTAATTTCAATGGTTTCAAAATACCCTGTAGCTGTATCTGCAAAAACAGGTATACCTATATTGGTAAGTTCTTCTACAAATGTTGGTGCCCAATTAGCCGTAGCACGCATAAGTATCACTATATCTTGGTACCTTACAGGTCTATATCCATTAATGTTTTTGTCATATACATGAAGCTTCTGCTTATCAGAAGAGTTAACAAGTTCATTAATTCTTCTTGCTACTAGCCTAGCTTCTATTTGTATGTTGTCTAACACTTCTTCCGAACCATTATTAATATCTATAGCTTCAGATTCATATTCTTCACTTAAACTATCACTGTTCTTATCTATAAGATGTAGTTCTATATCTCCTCCGCAAATCTGCTCTGTTTCTGGATAAGTTGCTCCACTTTTAAGAGCTTCCTCTTCATCATAATCTAATTCTCCAACATTTACAGACATTATTTGTTTAAATAAGTAGTTAACGCCAGATATTATCTCTGATCTACTTCTAAAATTTTTAAATAATTTTATTTTTCTGTTTCTATCTTCAGCTTTCTCTGAATAAGTATTGTATTTACTTAAAAACAACTCAGGTTTAGCCTGTCTAAATCTATAAATACTTTGCTTAACGTCACCTACCATAAACATATTAGGAATATCGTTCCTGTTTCCTATCATGTTCATTATTACCTCTTGAACTTCATTACTATCTTGATATTCATCAATAAGTATTTCCTCAAATTGCTGCTTATACTCTAAAGCTGTTTCTGAAGGTACTATATTACCATTATCGTCTTCTGTAGTAAGAATATTTAAGCAAAAATGTTCAATATCATTAAAATCTACCATACCTCTTTCTCTTTTTTTGTTACCATACTTTTTATCGAAACTTATTACTAAACTTACCAAACATTTCATCATCGGGTATAATTCTTTCAAATTTCTTTCAATGTTATCATTACTATCAAAAATATCTTCTTTAATATCATTGAGTTTCTTTTTAACTTCATCTCTAATCTTTTTTGTTCTTTCTTTTGCTATCTTATCTGCATCCTTATTCTTTTTTATAGGAAGTTTTTCAAAACTCAAAAGCAAGAACTTTTCTTTAAATTCATCCCATGAACTGCAATTACATATTTCATTGATATTATTCAGGTCATTTTTAAATGGTTCTAAATAATAATCTATTCCTTCAGCCTTTTCCACTATTTCTATAGCCTTTTCCATTTTACTTTTACATCCATAGGCCTCTACTTTTAAATAGTCTAGTAATATGCTTGCCCAGTCTGACTCCCCGAAGTTGTATTCATCTTCTAGATTAAATCTTTCGGCCATTTCCATTAGCCACTTTTCGGGCCAGGGCGAACTTTTAACAAATTCATATAGACTGATCACCATATTTTGAACTTGAAAATCACTTTTCCCACCATATGCATCTACTAGTTCTAGGAAAATTTCATTATTACTATCTTCATAGTTTTCTTCAAACAATTCCTCTAAGCTTTCTTGTTTTAAAAGTATAGACTCTGTATTATCACAAACTCTAAAGCTCGGATCTAAATCTATGAGATGAAAATTATTTTTTATAACTTTTAAACAAAATGAATGTATAGTCATTATATTTGATTGATTTAACAACGTAAGCTGTTTTTGCAACTTTTTAGAATCTGGATTTGTTTCCAGTTCCTTTGCTATAGCATCTCCAATTCTCTCTCTCATTTCAGCTGCTGCAGCATTAGTAAATGTAACAACTAATAGTCTATCAATATCTATATCTTCTTTTTCATCAGTTATTCTTTTTATTATTCTTTCTACCAGAACTGCAGTTTTACCAGCGCCAGCACCTGCTGCTACTAACAAGTTGCAGTTTCTTGTAAAAATAGCATCCTTTTGTTCTTTTGTCCACTTTGTACTCATAATATCACCCACTTTTATTTTATCATAATTCTATACATAAAAATCATCCATATCTAGTATTTTAGTTTATCAAACTACTAGATATGGATGATTTAAAATAATATTAACAAATAATTTTATTTTTCCCTGAATTCTTTGCTTTATATAGATTAATATCTGCTCTTCTTATAACTTGTTCCATATTCTCAGAATTATTCTTTAAGATACTTATGCCCATTGAAACTGTTATACTAGGCTGACTATTTTTATAATAAATTATTGTCTTTTCAATTATTCTTCTTATATGCTCCATTCTGTAATAAACGTAACTAGGCTTATCAACATCATACATACATACTATTATTTCTTCTCCTCCATACCTAGCCACAATATCCTCTTTTCTAAGATTACATTTTATTATATCGCTAATTTTCTTAAGTACAATATCTCCACATTGATGTCCATAAGTATCATTGCACCTTTTAAAATTGTCTAAATCTATCATAATTATTGCATAAGGCTTTTCAGTATTTCTACTGTTTCTTTCAACAATTGAAAAGAAATGATTCCTATTATACAATCCTGTAAGATCATCTATTTGAGAGCTTTCTTTTATCTTATTATAGAGTCTATTATTTTCTATACATATTGCTAACTGATTGCTAAGAGCAGTTAAAAGTTTTATGTGGTTGTCATTTAAGTATTCATAAATGTTATGTTCCACAATAATTACTCCTAATAGGTTATCTTTTAAATATATAGGCATATATATAGAGGAATGAATTTCAGTAGCTTCATTTTTTGATATATTAGTCTGTGAATTTATTAAAGATGTACTTAATCTACAATTATTACTATTAAAATCATGTATTTTATAATGGTGATCTGTACTTTTTAAGTTTGTGGATTTTAATCTTAATATATTATTTTCAGCTAGATATATACTTGAATAAGTTACTCCTAGAATGCCTATCATTATGTCATTAATCATGAAAATTATGTCATCGCTTCCTAAGCATTTATTAATATATTCGCTAATTTCTACTATTAAGGATAACATGTCCAGTTTTTTATCTAATTCTATGATTTTAAAGTTTTGCTTCTGTATTATTTCTTCTGCCATTTTTTGATAGCTTTCATAGTCCTTTTTTAGCTGATCATATTTTTCTAGAAACCACAACATATTCCTCTCCTCTATCCATTTCGAATGGTTAAACAACTTACTTCTTTGTAAATTATTTATAATCATAATTATAGAATACCATAATTCACTATGTATTTTCCATAATATTACTATAAAATATTGCACTGAGAAGTTCTTTATAATAAAAATAGCATAAATATAGAAATATCTTAGTCTACTTCTACAATATGCTTTATTAAAAAATCGTTGAATTACCCCACAATAGAGTTGATCGTTATATCCAGAGCTGTTAACAAATCTAATTCATATGGACATATTTTCTTTTTTGTAATATGATCATAGCTTATCCGTATTATAGGTCTATCTGGGAAAAACTTATTTTGTTTTATAACAAATCCTTCTATACCATTAGAAAGTTTTACACAAACTCCTAATGGATAAATAGAGAAATTCTGTTTAAACTTATCTACTACATCCTTATCAAAAGCAACATTTATATTTGACAATATAAATTCATAGGCTTCATTTGGATTAAATCGTTCTCTATAAGATCGATTAGCGCTTAATGCAGTAAATACATCACATACACTTATAATTTTAGCAAAAATATTTATTTTATCGCCAGTTAACCCTAAAGGATAACCTGTTCCATTAACTTTTTCATGATGCTCAAGTACACCAGCTAAAGTATTGATTTCTATTATTCCTGCGTTCTTTAAAGCATTATATCCATATATAGTATGCCTTTTTATTTCATCAAACTCGCTTTTCTCTAAGACTCCAATCTTATTTATAATTTTCTCAGGAACTTGTATTTTCCCTATATCATGTAATATAGCAGCTGTACCTAAATTGCTCAAATCATCTACACCTAACCCTAAAAAACGGCCTAAAAATATTGACATTATTCCAGTATCAACACAATGCACATAGGTATAGTTATCATACTTATTTATTTCATACAAATTAGTATTAATATCGCCTTCTTTAATTATATAACTAACAAGCTCATTTACCATGTATAGGGATTCTTTTATATTCTTTTGATCCTTGTTAAGTATATTTTTAAAAAGCGACGGAAGCCTTTCCACAGTTCTCTGTTTTAAATTTACTATAGTCCTATCATATTTAATATCATCCAATGCTTCATCCTTTATGTAGATATAATAAAAACCACTTTGTCTTATCCTATTTACATAAGGTACATTCAGTTTGGTCCCTGCTGGAAGCAGTATCTTACCGTAACCATCAAATAATGTCTGAGCTAATATTTCATTCCCCTTTAAATTTCTCACAAGTATAAATCTCATAATAATATCCCCATTTCTCAATATAAGCATTAATATAAACAGAGTTCTTGGCANNGCCCGTTAAATGCCATTTAGGCATTTAACCTCCACCTGATGCTTAGAAATCGTTATCCAGGGACGTAGCCGCTCTTTACTCCCGCTTGGAGAAAAGCAGAGAGCCCAAATCTTTGATTTGGTGCGAATCGCTTTCACAAAGTGCGATGGGAGTATTAGAGCGGGTAGTCATCGGATAAAGTTTATTTCTATCTGTTTTGGGTATTAATATTATTCAAATAATTTTATTACACTTAATTTATATTATGAATCTTATTCATAGTTAACTTTCTCTTTATAAATTTATTACTATAATTAAATTATATAACAAGTTGTTTACAATTTTAAGTATTTTTAATTACAATTATCATGATCATGTTTATGATGAATATCTGGGGTATGAGAATGGTTATGCATTATCGATTCGTGGGTATGTATGTGAGAATGATAAAAGTCATCGGCAATTTCTTCTTTATGTAGATGCTCATGATGTCCATCACCATGACAGTGTCTGTGCTCATGCATAACAGCTCTATGCAAATGCTCATGCTCATGATTTTCTCTCAGAAGCAAAATTGCACCGATAATCATTAGAGGTAAAGCTACAATAAAAGTTATACTTATCCTTTCATTAAATAATATAAATGATAATATCGCACCAATGAATGGTGCTGTTCCAAATAAAGCACTAGTTCTAGCACTTCCTAATCCTCTCAAAGCTAATACAAAAAGTACAATGCTAAAGCCATAGCTAAAACACCCTAGAATCATAGCTAATGCTATTATTTTTATACTTGGAAAATTACTTTTCAACAATAATGATAAGATTAACGAAAAAGAACCTGCTCCAATGCCTTTTATGATAACAATTGAAAAAGGATCCTTTAAGGATATCTTTCCTGTAAAATTATTATCTATTCCCCAACAAAGGCACGCAATTACTACTCCTGTTGCTCCTAAGGAAAATCCCCACTGATTGCTAAAATCCCATGACAATATTACAGTAGATGATGTAATCATTATAATTGCAATCCAAATCCTTTTTCCTACACTTTCCTTAAAAAAACAAGTTGCTATTAGTGTAGTAGCAACACCTTCAAAATTTAAAAGTAATGACGCTGTAGATGCTGGTGTTACCTTAAGACTGTTCATGAGAATTATTGGTGCAACCACGCCTCCCAAAAATACTGCTGTTATCAACCAAGGTATATCCTTTTTACTAAGTGGTGCTTCTCTATCCTCACTCTTATTTATACATCTCTTTATAATTTTAAAAATTATTAATCCTATTCCACTGCCAATATATAAAAATGCAGCTAAAGGCACAGGATCTATTGATCCTAAAAGCAGTTTTGATATGGGTGCACTGGCTCCAAATAGTAAGGCCGCCGTTATTGCTTGTAGAACTGATTTATAGTTGTTCATATCTTTTCCTCCTTTAGCTTCACGATTATATAAACTTAATATTAGTATACAATTAATATAATAACATAAACCTTAATAATCCATTATTGCATTTTCTAATAAAAATATTATTTTATATTTTATTATTACAAAATGCTTTTTATATTTAATAATTAATAATATAATATTTATATACTGTAAGAGTAATTTTATAATAATGATTATACAGTAATAAGATATATTAGGAGGTATATTATTTGAAAATAAACACGAAATTAAATTTAATATTATTTTTTCTTTCATTGCTTATAATTTCCATTGTTACCACTAATTTTGTTACCTTTAATAATTTGAAAGGTGATGCTTCAGCTATAAACCTTTCTGGAAGTGAAAGGATGAGAAGCTATAAACTAGCTTATATGGCTAATCAATTTATAAGCGAGAAGGATATCACTAAAAAAGATAAGATAAAATCAGATATGCAGAAGGAAATTGCGCAATTCGAGAAAATATTAGTAGGACTTGAAAAAGGGGACAATGATCTTAAACTTACAGCCTGTAATGATAATGCTATTCTAGAAAAAACAAAAAAAATTAATAGCGACTGGCAAAATTTTAAAAAGGAATATACAAACATAATTGACTCCCCTAACCTATCTTCACAGCAAAGCTCTTTAAACTATATAAATGAAAATATAAATAGTATTGTAAATAGCATTAATGAAGTTGTTTTTATGTTAGATAATAATTCTAACAAAAAAGTTATGTTATCAAAGGAATTAAGCAGTGCATTTCTCGTAATAGCATTAATTATTATTATATCCTCTATTTTTACTGTAAGAAAAACTATAATAAATCCACTGCAGAATTTAACAGACGGAATGAAGGACATAGCTGGTGACAACGGCGATTTAACTAAAAGAATAAGTATAAATTCAGCGGATGAAATTGGTCAATTAGCAAAATGGTTTAATATATTCGTAGAAAATATACATCAAATCATAATATCTGTCAGTGATGCATCAAGAAGTGTTAAGGATACATCAGAACAAATATCCGACATTAGTTACCAGAACAGCCAGGCTACTGAGACTATAGCGGTATCTGCACAAGAGGTCTCAGAAGGTAGTATGCACCAAACAAATCAAGTTAACAATTTACTTGATAAAGTAAATATTCTCTCAGACAAAATAGATAATATTGCCTTAATAATTGATGATGTTCTTAAACATTCCCTGCAAACAGAAAAGGAAGCTTTATCTGGAAACAAGGATTTAGAAGCTTCTGTTGTTCAACTAAATATAATATCAAGTACCTCAAATGAAGTTTCCGAAAGGTTAAGCGCTTTAGAAGAGAGCTCCAAGGAAATAGGCAGAATAATAGAGCTCATTACAGACATATCAGATCAAACAAACTTATTGGCTCTCAATGCATCAATTGAAGCTGCAAGAGCTGGTGAACTTGGAAAAGGATTTGCTGTTGTTGCTGATGAGGTGAGGAAACTAGCAGACCAAACTGCTAATGCTACAAAGCAGATAATACCTATTATTAAAAATATACAAAGTGAAACCTATACAACTAAAAATGACATGAAAAGTAGTGTTGATGAGGTTCAAAAAGAAGTAGAGCTTATGAAAAAATGTAGTGATTCCTTGAGCTCTATTGTTCAAAAAGCCAATGATACTTATTCAGGTGTTCAAAATGTAACCAAAATAAATAAGGAAATCACTGACGAATTTAATAATATAAAGGCAACAGCCTCAAGTATTTCTAATATAGCTGGTAAGAATTCAGAAGATACTCAAAGCATGGCAGCAGCAGTAGAGGAACAAACAGCCTCTGTACAACAGGTTGCGGCTAGTGTATCACAATTATCGGAACTCGCTCAGCAACTATACGATAAGGTCTCTGGCTTTAAGGCTTAATTAAAGCAAATATTAAAAAATAGTATGGTGCTATAACTATATAGCATCATACTATTTTTTATTTTAATCTATGAAATATTTTCTGCTTTATTGTTGCTAGCAATCTGCTCTTTCTTAGTTGAGCTTAATATCTTAAATATTATTAGAAGAATCGCAACACCAGCGGCTGCAGATATAATATAACCTATAACTTCATTTATGCCACCTATAGCATAATCTGGTGCTATAGCATTAAAACTAAATCCATTTTCAAATGCCTTTGGTACATACCCTACTAGCCCTTTTATCTCATCTGCGCCCCATTCTCCCCAAGCAGTTCCTGTAGCTAATAAACCTATAGGAGAGAGAATTATCATTGCAGCAAGTAATCCATATAGAGGTTTTTTATTTGTAGCTTTGCCTTCATATATAACTCCTGGTGACATCTTCTTAACGTATGAGTAAACACCTGCAGTAACTGCTCCTTCTAAAACTCCAACAAGTAAATGAGGCAGCACCATAGCCGGTATAGATATATTTAGTCCATAAGGACAGTAAATAGCTGCACCTGCTGCATCCTTGAATAAAAGTGGTTGTATACCAAATTCAAGAGCTGTAAAAAACGCTGCTGCCAATATTCCAACATAACCTGCAACAAAGGCTGCTATATAATCGCCCTTATCACTTTTTACCCTAGTTTTTATAAAATTATATATATAATATCCTAAGAATGGCATAACAAAAGCCATGTTAAAACAGTTAGCACCAAGTGCTAGTATACCTCCATCGCCAAAGAATAAGGCTTGGATTAGCAGTGCTATCGTAACAGATATACAGGCTGCATAAGGTCCTACTAATATAGCTATCAAAACTGCACCAACTGCGTGGGCAGTAGTTCCTCCTGGTACCGGAATATTAAACATCATAGCTAAAAAAGATACTGCTGCACAAACACCTAATATAGGCATTTTTCTCTTACTTACTTCTGCCTTTACTTTCTTCACTGCTCTAGCCCATACTGGCAGCATTACTGTTCCTATAACTGCGCAAGTTGATGGACTCAAATAATTATCCGGAATGTGCATAATAAAAACCCCCTAAAACCCTCTTCTAATTTTCTTTATTATCTATATAAAGCAAGTTTTATACCAAGTGCATCAATGAGCCTTTCAGTGCTTTAGAATGAAAATTTTCTCAAAACGATACAAAATCGGTATCATTTTGAGAAAATTCATCTTTTTATTTCATTATGAAACTATTTAAAAACCTCTTCAGCGTGATATGAGCTTCTAACTAATGGTGCTGAAGCTACATGTTTAAAACCCATTTCCAAGCCTATAGTTTCATATTTTTTAAATATATCTGGATGAACATATTCTATAATAGGATGATGCTTTGATGAAGGTGCTAAGTACTGCCCAATTGTTACAATATCACACTTAACATCTCTTAAATCCTTCAATATACCTATTACGTCTTCCTCTGTTTCACCTAACCCTAACATAAATCCTGATTTAGTTAAAATGGAATTATCTATGTTTTTTACATTAGCTAATAATTCTAAGGATCTTTTATAAATAGCCATAGGTCTAACCTTTTTATATAAAGACGGCGCTGTCTCTACATTATGATTTATAACGTCTGGCTTTGCAACTACTACATTTTTCAAGGCCTGTCCATCACCATTAAAATCTGGTATTAAAACTTCTATAGTTACACCCTTATTTAGTTTTCTTATCTCTTTTATCACTTCTGCAAAATGAGCTGATCCACCATCTTCAAGATCATCTCTAGTAACAGATGTTATTACCGCGTGCTTTAAATTTAACTTTTCTACAGCTTTAGCTACGTGAACTGGTTCATTTACATCAACTGCCTCTGGCTCTTTTTTTGTAACATTACAAAAAGTACAATTACGTGTACAATTTTTCCCTAAAATCATAAATGTAGCAGTCCTTTTATTATAACATTCCATTCTATTTGGACAATTTGCTTCTGTACAAACAGTATTAAGAGAATATTTTTTTAATACCTCATGTACATCTCCAGACATTTCTCCTCCTCTAATCCTAACCCTTAACCATTCAGGCTTTCTCTCATACATACTATACACCTCAAATCCTTTAGTTATCTTTAACTAAATATAATTTCTATTAAATTTTCCTTAGAGACGTTGATCATATACTTTTCTATATCAACCGTATCCAAAGCATTGATCACTTCATCTTTTAAATATTTCACATTTTTTAAAAGCTCTTCAAGTCCATCTATATCCTTTTCACTGAAAAAATCTCCATATATTTTTATATCTTTTATTAATCCTTTATGTACATTTATATTTACTTGAACAATTCCACCTTTGAATTTTTTTTCACTAAAATAATTAAATTGGGGTGAATTTCCGTAATTCCATTGCCAGGTAGCATATTTTTCATCTGATATCTTTTGGATTTCATTCCATTCTTCTTCTGCAAATTCATAAAGCTTTGCATTTTCCTGGTCACTCATAACAGATTCTATTATAAAATTTTTAAACTCTATGACACTCATGTCTTCCTTAAGATGTTCTTTTATATTGGTAACTCTGCTTCCAACTGATTTTACTGCTTTATCTTGAAATTTTATATCTTTTACTTTTAAGGCTTGTACTAAATTAGTCATATCTGCTGAAAATAAAATGCTCCCATGATGAAGTATTTTATTTTTATAACTATATTGAGCATTTCCTGAAAACTTTTTTCCATCAATAGTTAAGTCATTTCTGCCAGATAACTCTGCATTTATAGATAGCTTTTTTAAGGCTTGTACTATAGGATATGTAAATTTTTTAAAATCTGCAAAACGATTGTTACTGTTATTAGATATAAAGGTAAAATTCAGATTGCCTAGATCATTAAAAATAGTTCCTCCCCCAGTAACTCTTCTTACTACAGGAAGTTTATGATTATTTACATAGTCAATGTTTATTTCTGAAAGAGTGTTTTGATGCTTTCCAATTAGTATACATGGATCATTTCTCCAAAGCATAAAGCAATCCTCATCAAAATTTTTTAATATATATTCTTCAATTGCATGATTCATGTACGGATTTGTATTTTCATTTTTAATAAAAATCATATTAATGCCTCCCAAAGCATGTAAATTTTATATTTGTTAATATTAAAACACTCATAATCATAATACACTATTATAACAATTTTTACAATTTTCACATTATAAAAACTCGTTACAATAATTTAAATATCCATATATGGACAGATTTTTATTTCCATATATTAACAAATTGTTGTAAATGTAGTAATATATTTTATATATAGAGAATAAAATAATATGTTAGTCTAATAAAAGGAGTGATATTATTGAGGCGTTCACAAGTTATTCTAGCAGTTATATTTATGTGTCTTTTCTTTGTTGCTGGTGTTTTATTTTTGCTACTAACCACATTTTCCTTAAATAAATCAAATCTATTCATAAAAAATATGATTTTATCGATCATAAGTTTCATTGGTATGACTAGTCTAGCTAAAAACAACTTAAAAGTTTGGAAACGTGTAGTTGGTAAAATGTTCATTCTAGTTGGGTTTATATTTACTATTTTATTAATTATTAGTGTTAACAAAAATCAAAACATATATATTTCCGACGATAGAAAATATATAATTAATGGATTGATAATTTTAATAGCACTGATTACAGGGGGCTATTTTATAAAGACAGGCCAAAATATAGTAAGGCAACCTAAGTACTATAAAATAATGTAAAGTACTACAAATATAATCCCCCAACTAACTAATCGGGGGATTATTGACTATAACTTTGTTATTAACTTTTAATAACTGTATCTTTATGCTCAAATTTAGTAACTTCTATATCTCCGTCATCATTTCTTATTGTAATTACATCAGTAGAAGGATTTGATTTTTTTAATCCATCAAAAGTTTCCACTTGAATTGTTGCTTCAAAATAATATGAATCTTTTTCTAATCTTTTTATTTCTAAAATTTTAGGATTTGTAAATTGTTTTGGCTTCCCATAATAGTTTTCTATTGCATAGTCTATATGTTGAAATAGTAATGCTGATAATAAATCTTCATATAATTTCTCTTTACTCTCTTCAGCATTTAAATAACATATACTTTTGTTGTCGTATGCATGTACTGTGAATGTCATACTATTGAATATACTAATAACACAAAAAAATAGCAAAGAAACCTTTATAATCTTCTTTTTCATATATACCACCTCCGATTTTCCTTATTTTATGTATCTTGATTATAAATTATAAATCACAAATTTTTACATTAATTACAATAAATAAAGAGCATCCTCCTCAGAATTTTTCTGTTTGGAAATGCTCTTTATTTTTAATTAATAAAAATTTATTTAATTTTGCGTAGAATTATTATTGGTATTTGTTTTTTGTCCACCATTAGCATTGCCATCATTATTATTTGTATCTCCATTAGGCTTATCCACATTAGATGGAGGAGTTGTACCATTATTGATATTATCATCAGTGTTTTTATTACCCTGCTGCAATTCAATTTTTCTTTGCGTTACTGCCGCTTTTCTGTTTAATATTTTTCTTAAAAGCTGATCTCTAAGATTTAAGTCTTTTAGCTGTTGAACACTAGTAGTTGCTTCGTTTTCAAATTGCTCCGCCAACTTAATATCTTCTAATGTATCCAGCTTACAACTTTCATACTTCTTTACTGCATCTTGTGCAGAACCTTGTTCATTTTTTTGAGTTTCATTATTAGCAGGCACATTATTTAAAGCATCGTCATTATATTCTTGAACACCATTTGGTCTTTCAAAGTCTATATTATCTAAACCTTGATGTATTTTATTCATATAGTCTTTCCATATTCCCCCAGGATATGTGCCACCGTACAATCTATCTAACTCTCTTGGTTTATCATATCCTACCCATACTGCAGTAGTATAATATGGTGTATATCCACAAAACCATCCATCTTTTGAATTGTCTGTTGTTCCAGTCTTTCCTGCTGCTGTCATATTAGATAGTTGTAATTTGTGTGCTGTTCCCAATGGATTATCAAAACTTCCTTTTAATATATCTGTCATCCACGTACTTGCTTGCTTTGTATAAACTTCCTTTGTTTTATAACTATTTTTGTATATTTTATTACCTGAAGAATCAATTATTTCTTGTATACAAGTAGGATTAATGTATTGCCCTGATCTTGCAAGGGTAGAGTAACCAGATGCCATTTCAACAACACTAGCCCCATTCGTTAATCCTCCTAATGCCGTGGATAAAGTATAATCTTTTTTCACTATTTTACTAAAATTCATTGACTTTAAAAATGAAATACCATACTCAGGAGTTATTTGTTTAAAAATTTGATTTGCAACTGTATTTAAAGATAGCTGTACAGCATAACTTAAAGTCACATTACCATAGTAAGCATCTCCACTATTATGCGGTCCTCCCTCAGTATATTTGTCCTCTATTACACTTGAAGGTGTAAAGCCTTTTTGTAAAGCGGGAGTATATACAACAAGTGGTTTTAAAGTTGATCCTGGCTGCCTAAAGGATTGGAACGCTCTATTTAAATAATCCTTTTTATCTGAGGTTCTACCTCCAACTATGGCAACTACTGTACCCGTTTTATTATCAATAGTTACAGCTGATCCTTGCAGTGAATAGATGCCATCCTGCTTTTCTGTAAAATCAGATAGTTTACTATCAACAGATTGTTGAAGCAGTTTTTGTTTCTCCATATCTATTGATGTGTAGATTTTATATCCATTTCTGTATATTTCATTTACACATTCTGTATATAAATCTGAGTAACTCTTATTATAAGTTTCCCTATCACTATCGTTCTTAAAACTATTTCTAAAATCAAAGCCCTTTTGTTCCATTAATGCTTTTGCTGCGCAGTCTACTGCATATGAGCTAATATAACTCTGTTTTGTATATGCTTTTTCTGGATTCAGGGCTATTTTTTCATTTACAGCCTCATCATATTGACCTTGAGTTATAAAATTACATTCCTTCATTTTAGATAATATCAAATTTCTTCTTTGTATTGTATTACCTTCATTCTTTAGGGGATCATAATATTCTGGATTATTTGGTATCGCTGCAAGAAAAGCTATTTGAGATAAATCTAATTCTTTAACTTCCTTGCTAAAATATTTTTTAGATGCAGCTTGTATACCGTATGCTCCATTTGCAAAATAAATATTATTCACATAAAACTCAAGTATTTGTTCTTTAGTATACATTCTCTCTAACTTTAGCGCTATAAACATCTCTTCAATTTTTCTATTCATAGATTGTTGTTGAGTCAAAAAGACATTTTTAGCTAGCTGTTGAGTTATAGTGCTTCCGCCTTGGGTAATTTCTCCCTTGTTTTTAACCATAGAGTATGTTGCTCTTGTAATAGCCTTAAGACTAACCCCATGATGGTTATAGAAATCCTTATCCTCTATAGCTATAAAAGATTGCATTACTGATTGCGGAATCTGTGCATAGTTTACATACTCTACATCTTTTGAATCATAAAGCTTGTCAATAACTTCTTTCTTATTGTCATAGATATACACAGTACCTCTACTGTTAAAAGTAGCTTCTGAAATTGATTTAACTTTAGTACTTGCATCCCTATATAAGGAAAATACATCTTTTATTCTTCCAAAGCTAAAAACTGTTATAAGTAAAATTATTGACATTAAAATTAATAAAGCCTTAGAAATTGGTTTCTTTTTCTTAGGTTTCTTTACTCTCTTTTTTGTTCTTTTGTTTGTTGATGTTTCCATAGTTATCATTCCTCATTCTATTTTATATATATTACTACGAATGACCTTCAGGTTTTATATACTATTTCTATTTTAACACATCCCATGAAATGTGCCTAAACAATTAACACAAAATTAATAAATATAAGTTGCTTAATAATAAATATGAAACTCCTTCTCCTATCGTCGAATGAGTACTCGCTGAGTAAGCGATTCACTTCAAATCAGCACTCTGTGTAAGTGACTATCACCAAATCAGCACTCTGTGTAAGTGACTATCACCAAATCCTAGATTTGGGATATCTACTTAAGATTTGGGATATCTACTTAAGATTTTGGATATCTGCTTAAGATTTTGTATGTCTGCTTAAAAAGAAGACCTGTTGTCAAACCGAATCTGACAACAGGTCTTTATTATACTACTTTATAGCTTTTAACGCTTCAAGTAAAAATTCCCATGATCTCTGAACAGATGAAATACTCATATGTTCATCTGGAGTGTGTACATCATATAAGTTTGGTCCAAAGGATATCATATCCATTTCTCCATTGAACTTTTCTCCAAATAGTCCACACTCAAGTCCTGCATGGATTGCATCTATTTTCGCATCTTTTCCATTTATTTTTCTATAAGTATCCTCAAAGATTGTTCTAATTTTTGAATCTGGATTATAAGCCCATTCAGGATAATTTGACTCTGTAGAAACTTCTCCACCTACAAGCTTAGCTAACGCAGCTATTCTGTTAAACACTTCCATTTTCAAACTTCTTACAGAGCTTCTAACAGCACTAATAAACTCTACTTCATTTTCTCTAGTTGTTACTACACCTAAATTTAATGAGCTTTCTACTAATCCTTTAATGTCCATGCTCATAGAATTAATTCCATCTTGAACAAGGTATAGGTAGTTTATTACGTTGTTTTGACTTTGTGCTGAGAATACTCTAGCAACTCCTGGAGTCATTTCTTCAAATTCTATTTTTACATCTGGATCTGGTGTTCTAAATTCATTTTTAAATGTTCCCTCTAATTCAACAAGTTTTTCTTGTACTTTAGCTTTATCCTCAGCTTTTATTAATATAATAGTATCCATTTCACGTGGAATAGCATTATGTTTTGATCCTCCATTTATTGAAGCCACTCTAAAATCAACTAATGAGCTAAGTTCCATAAGGATACGTCCCATTAATTTATTTGAGTTTGCTCTTCCTTTATCAATTTCCATTCCAGAGTGACCACCTTTTAATCCTCTGATTCTTACTGTATATGTACTAAGATTTTTATCTGCATCTTCTAATGTTACAGGTATAATTGTTTTTGCTGTAAGTCCACCAGCACAACTTACAAGGAATGTTCCTTCTTCTTCTGAGTCTATATTGATAAGTATTCTTGCGTCTATATTTTTAGAATCTAACTCAGTTGCTCCGCCCATTCCAGTTTCTTCTTCAGTTGTGCAAACTAATTCTACAGCAGGGTGAGCTATTTCATTTGAAGCTAAAACAGCTAATCCCATAGCAATAGCTATTCCATTATCTGCTCCAAGTGTTGTTCCAGTTGCATAAACCATATCATCAACAATTCTTAATTGTAGTGGATCTTTTGTGAAGTCATGTTTTGTAGCAACATTTTTTTCACATACCATATCCATATGTCCTTGTATAACAATAGCAGGACTATTTTCATATCCTGGTGTTGCTTTTTTCTTTATGATAACATTTAAAGCTTTATCTTGAATTACCTCTAAATTATGCTCTTTAGCAAAAGCTACTAAGTAATCGCTAACCTCTTTTTCATTTCCTGATCCTCTTGGAATTTCTGAAAGTTCTTCAAAATATCTAAATACTTCAACTGGTTGCAAATTTTTTAATACTCCCTTTGTCATTATTATCATCCTTTCTTTTAATCGCATCGTTTACATAAATAGGAATCTTTGCTTCAGACCATCTGAAACTAAGAAACTATTATATTTGACTGCTTATATTTCACCATAAAGTTAGACAAAAATCAAGACTTGCAAAGTCGGATTTTTTAGTGTATCAATACAACTACCTTAAATTTTACCCTCACTCTAATTTTTTCTGTACAATTTAAATATTTGCATATTTTAAAGATTTAATAAATATTAAAATCAAAAAATGATGAATAATTATTCAATACACTTAATTTTCTAACTCTTTTTTTGCATTAAAACAATTGATGCGTATAAATATTCAAAATAATTAATTTTAAAAATTATCACTATATATGATTTGTGTTTAATAAAAAAAATATTCTATTATTATAAATAAGGTATTAGATACTATAAATCTTGTTGTATCTAATACCTTTTATTAACTTTATTCTATTTTCCTGATTTTAATGAATTTATTTGATTCTTCAAGAATTCATTTGAAGCTTTCATATTGCTTAAATAATTAT
>NZ_JAEEGB010000010.1 GCF_016316925.1 Clostridium aciditolerans
ATCTAACTAGACAGTTAACTTATATAAAGGGATATGTTTCCAAAGCTGAAGGTAGATTTAAAAACTTTGTGTCAGTCTTAGTGAAGGGTTTTAAGAGAATCTTAGAACTTTAGAGTTGTTTGAGCACAGCGAGTTCTCGAAAGTTCTTAGGTTGTCTTGAAACACAAGCTTTAGACTGATTAAAAGTTTTTAACGGACTGAAGCTTGGAAACATAGCCCGGGGTATAAGTTAACTGTCGGTCTTTGAGCCCTATCTCCCCACTTCATTCGCACTGCTATTGAATTAGCATGAGCTGTAAGACCTTCTGTATCTGCAAGCTTAATTATCTTATCTCCAACATCAAATAATGCTTCTTTGGAGTAATACATAAAACTTGATTTTTTCACAAAATCATCTACTGAAAGTGGTGAGAAAAATCTTGCTGTTCCACTGGTTGGCAACACATGATTAGGTCCTGCTATATAATCTCCTAATGGTTCTGGTGAATAAGATCCTAAAAATATAGATCCTGCATTTTTAATTTCTCCAAAAACTAAAAATGGATTTTCAACACAAACTTCTAAGTGCTCTGGTGCAATTTTGTTTGACATATCAATTGCTTCTTTTAAATTATCTACTACTATAATTACTCCGTAGTTTTTAAGAGAATCTAAAATAATATCTTTTCTGCTTAGATTTTCTACCTGTAGCGCTAATTCTTCTTTTACTTTTCCCACCAATTCTAAAGATGTAGTAACTAGTATTGATGACGCTAATCTATCATGTTCTGCCTGTGACATTAAGTCTGCTGCTATATATTTTGCATTTCCACTTTCATCTGCTATAATTAGAATTTCGCTAGGGCCCGCTATCATATCTATATCCACATAACCATAGACATTCTTTTTTGCCATAGCCACGTAAATGTTTCCTGGTCCAACTATTTTATCTACCTTATCAATACTCTCTGTTCCAAAAGCAAGCGCCCCTACTGCTTGTGCTCCTCCTACCTTGTAAATCTTATTGACTCCAGCTACATCTGCTGCTACAAGTATGTTAGGATTAATACCTCCATTCTTTGAAGGAGGGGTTACCATAACTATATTTTTAACACCTGCTACCTTAGCTGGGATAGCATTCATAAGCACCGATGATGGATAAGATGCCGTACCACCTGGTACATAAATCCCTACATTCTCTAAAGGTCTTATATTCTGCCCAAGCATAACTCCCTTTTCTTTAGTAATCATCCATGAATTTCTTTTTTGTTTTTCGTGGAAAAATTCTATATTTTCAGCGGCTAATTTAAGAGCATCTAAAAATTCTTTATCTACCATTTCATAAGCCTTATTAATTTCTTCTTTGCTTACTAAAATGTTATTTTTATTTACATTCTCGCTATCAAACTTATTTGTGTATTTTATTAAAGCTTCATCTCCATTTTCTTTTATGTCATCTAATATATTTTTAACTGTATTTGTTACATCTTGTTGTATACTTTCTTCTCTATCTTTAAGCTTACCCAAATATCTTTTACCTTCTTCAGTGTTTCCGTATACCACATTTATAATATCCATAATTTACCCTCCAATTACAACGATAGTTTGTCATTCTTCTCCCTTAGGAATTTCTATGCATTACTTGCTAATAAAACGTCTCTTAAGCTTACCTCTCTATGAACTTTTCCAATTATTTCCTCTATCTCATCCTTTTTCATCTTCATGCTAGCCATATTTACTACCATTCTTGCACTTATGCTGCATATATCTTCGTAAACTTCAAGGCCGTTTTCCTTTAGAGTACTCCCTGTTTCAACAATGTCTACTATTGCATCTGATAAACCTAATATAGGGGTAAGTTCTACAGATCCTTCTATTTTTATAATTTCAACATCCTGTCCTATTTTTCTAAAATATTCTCTTGCAACATTAGGATATTTTGTTGCTATTTTTTTTCTATTATATCCTTCATAAAAATTCGAATTTTTAGGCCCTGCAACTGCAAATCTGCAGCAACCAAACTTTAGGTCTAAAACTTCATAGAAGTTCTTGTTCTGCTCTAATAAAGTATCTTTTCCAACAATACCCATATCTACTACTCCATGCTCAACGTAAGTTAGCACATCTGGCGCTTTTACAAGTACAAAGTCTATATTATAATGTTCATCATGAAATATAAGCTTTCTTCCTTTATTTTTAAGTTGACTACAGTCAATTCCTGCTGATTCAAATATATCTATAGCACCTTCTTCAATTCTTCCTTTAGTAAGGGCTATTCTAACTGTCTTCTTATTCTTCATATAAAAACTCCTCATCCTGATTAAAATAAACTTACACTATTATGACCCTATTTATTCCCTTTTCTTTTGCATACTCCATAGCCTCTTTCTTAGACTCTAAAAGACTGAGTTCAGCAACTATATCTTTCTCTCTTAACTCCTCTGCTTTTTTATAAGCCTCTTTAAATGATTCATCTCTATAGTAAATTAATACTTTTTCCCTAGTTGCTTCTTGATTTGTATTCTCAAGAGCTCTAATTATACTGTCCACATCTAATGCAAAACCTGTGGCTGGCTGATCCTCACCAAATTGACGGATTAAGTTGTCGTATCTTCCTCCGCTTAGTATGTTTCCGCCTACTCCATGAGTATACCCTCTAAAAATTATTCCAGTGTAATAATCTAAATGCTGCACCATTCCCAAATCTACTGATAAGTAATCTTTAAATCCTGCACTTTTAATTATGCTGTATACTTTTCTTATGCTCTCAATAGATTTAAGCACCTTAGGATTATCTGTTAGCTCTTCAGCTTTGTCCAAAATCCTAATATCTCCAAATAGTCTTGGTAGTTCCTTAAGCATGCGTAGTGTATTCTTATTTATTACATCTTTTTTATCTTCTAAAAGCTCCGACAGAGCTGTGAAATTTTTATTCTCTATATATTTCCTTAATTTTTCTTTATCTTCATCACTTATATTTATTTCTTCAATTACTGCTTTAAAAAATTCAGCTTGCCCTAATTCTATTTTAAAATCCTTAAGTCCACACTTAATCAATGCTGTAATTCCCATTATTATAGCCTCAGCATCTGCTTTAAGACTTTTAATCCCTATTATCTCAATACCGGATTGAGTAATCTCACTATTTTTTCCGTTTAAACTTTCATTAACCCTATATATATTTGATGTATAGCATAATTTTAGTGGATGAGGTGCCTCTTTTAATTTAGTAGCTGCAATTCTCGCTATTGGTGTAGTCATATCTGGTCTTAGCACTAATATTCTCCCTTGATTATCAAATAGCTTATACATTTTTTCTTGAGGCAATGTAGCATTTTCACCATTAAATACATCATAGAACTCAAGAGTTGGTGGCACCACCTCTAAGAATCCACTATTTATATAGGTTTTTCTTAATATATTTTGAAGCTCTATTTTTTTTGTACATTCTTCAAATAAAGTATCCTTTGTTCCCTCTGGTATATATCTTTTCCACTTAATCATTATATTCACTTCCCTGTTTTATTACGTTACCAATTCACCATGTTAAAGCACTAATTCGTCATAGTAATATACTAACAGTTTATTTCTATAATTTCAATAGCATATCCAAAATATTAATAATTTTTCTATGATTAAAATGACTTTTTATTTTATAGACTTTTAATCTTATATTTGGTATGTTTAAATTATTAAAAATTACTATATGCTCTATAATTTATCCGATGACTTACCCGCTCTAATACTTCCATCGCACTCTGTGAAAGCGATTCGCACCAAATCGGAGATTTGGGCTCTCTGCTTTTCTTCAAGTGGGAGTAAAGAGCGGCTATGTCCCTGGATAACGACTTCTAAGCTTCAGATGGAGGTTAAATGCCTAAATGGCATTTAACGGGCAGAATTGCCCAGTGGTCGCAGACAAACTCCACCTGAAGCTAAGAATTCTGTTTATAAGAATGTAGAATCCTAATCCAGAAAGCTAGCTTTCCGCCTTATACCCTGTATTTTATATTAGAATAAAAGGAGTAGTTGTTAATGAAAAATTATCTAAGGCTTAAAATAACAGCAAAAGATCGAGTTGGCATAGTGCTGGATATTTTAAAAAAGCATTATGAAAATAATATAAATATACACTCTCTAGAAGTTTTCCCAGGTAAAGCGTACATAAAAATTGAAATTTTGAAAAATGAAAACAAATTGAATTTAATTAACAGCATACTTTCTCTAGACGAAGTATTTGAAGTTCAGGATGTAGAGTTGCTTCCTTATGAGAGAAATGAGCGAAGATTACTTGCTATGATAGACGCTGTACAAGATGGTATTATGGCTATAAATCATGATGAAGAAATTGAACTTTTCAACAAGTACTGTGAGAACATATTTCACATTGACAAAGAAAGTGTTCTTGGGAGAAAGGTTGGTGAATTTTTAGGCTTTGAAGCACCTATGATTAAGCTTTTAAAAACTGGAGAAAATTATGACAATATTGAAGTACATATAAAAAATAAGAATGGTCATATTCATTATATTACTACAGGACGTCCTATAAAAGATGATAAAGGAAAAACTATAGGTGCAGTAGCTTCCCTTAAGGATATAAATGAAGCAATAGAATTATCTAATGCTATTACCTCAAAAGAAGAAATAGCTTTTAAAGATATTATTGGAAATAGCTCTTCAATTATAAAAATAAAAAAAATATGCTCTGCTGTGGCCAAAAGTAACTCTACTATACTACTTCGTGGTGAAAGCGGTACAGGTAAAGAACTTTTTGCAAAAGCTATTCATAACTTGAGCTCAAGAACTGATAGAAACTTTGTTGCTATAAATTGTGCTGCCCTTCCTGACAACCTTATAGAAAGCGAACTTTTCGGATATACAAAAGGAAGCTTTACCGGTGCAAAGGAAGAGGGAAAAGATGGTCTTTTTAAAATAGCCGATAAGGGAACTATATTCTTAGATGAGATAGGTGAGCTTTCTCTTTCTCTTCAAGCAAAACTTTTAAGAGTACTTCAAGAAGGAACCATAAGAAAAATAGGAAGTGTATTAGAGGAAAAGATAAATGTAAGAGTAATAGCTGCTACAAACAGAAATCTGGAATCTATGATTAAAGATGGGACTTTTAGAGAAGATTTGTACTACAGACTTAATGTAATACCTATATTTATATCTCCTCTTAGAGATAGAATTCAAGATATCCCAATGTTAGTTAATTTTTTTATCAATAAATTAAATAAACAACTGGACAAAGATATAAAAGGTGCTGAAACTGAATTTATCGAGAAACTAGTAAAATATCAATGGCCTGGAAATGTAAGAGAATTAAGAAATGTTGTTGAGAGAGCAATGAACTTATGTTATAGTAATCTGCTTAACGAAGATAACTTAATTTTAGATTTCGAAAAAAATACAAATTACATAAATGAAGAAAAAAGAGATGATTTTAGTTTTACTCTCAAAGAAGTGGTAGAAATTGCTGAAAAGAAAGCACTATTGTCAGCAATAAAAAAACATTCTAGCTTCAGAAAAGCTGCAAAAACTTTAGGTATATCTCATACAACTATAATGAATAAAATAAAAAAATATAATATAGAATGTAAAGAATAATTTACATATGTAAAGAAAAATTGCCACAATTTAATATTGAATGGCAACTTTTTTTTACACCTTGACACAAATAGCCCCTTAAACAATTGGCATGAGTTTTGCTTTATATATAATCAAAATTATATTTTATAGAAATAAGGGGGATAAATCTCATGGAAAATATAAAAGAAATGGGTTTTGACACAAGAGCAATACATGGAGGACATATTGGAGATAAGCAATTTGGTTCTTTAGCTACTCCTATATATCAAACATCAACATTCATATTTGATTCAGCAGAACAAGGTGGAAACAGATTTGCTGGACAAGAAAATGGATACATATACACAAGATTAGGAAACCCAACTTGTACAGAAGTTGAAGAGAAATTAGCTTTACTTGAAGGCGGAGAAGCTGCAGTAGCTACAGGATCAGGCATGGGAGCTATTTCATCAGCTCTTTGGACTGCACTAAAAGCTGGAGATCATGTAGTTGCATCTGATACTTTATATGGTTGTACTTTTGCTCTTTTAAATCACGGTCTTACAAGATTTGGCATTGATGTAACTTTTGTAAATGCATCAAATCCAGAAGAAGTAAGAGAAGCATTAAGACCAAATACAAAAGTAGTTTATCTTGAAAGTCCTGCAAACCCAACATTAAAAATTAATGATATTAGAAAAATATCTGACATCGCTCACAAAAATAACAGTGATTGTCTTGTATTTGTAGACAATACTTTCTGTACTCCATGTCTTCAAAGACCATTAGAGTTAGGCGCTGACGTTGTAGTTCACTCTGCTACTAAATATTTAAATGGTCATGGAGATGTTATAGCAGGCTTTGTTGTTGGTAAACAAGACTTTATAAATCAAGTTAGATTCTTTGGATTAAAGGACATGACTGGTGCTGTACTTAGCCCATTTGATGCTTACCTTATCATAAGAGGTATGAAAACCTTACCTATAAGAATGGAAAGACATTGTAAAAATGCTATGGAAGTTGCTAAATTCTTAGAAGCACATCCTGCTGTAGATAAAGTTTATTATCCTGGACTAGAAAGCTTTGAAGATTATGAGCTTGCAAAGAAACAAATGAGCCATCCAGGAGCTATGATTTCCTTTGAATTAAAAGGAGGAGTTGAAGAAGGAAAAACTGTTATGAATAATGTTAAGCTTTCAACCCTTGCAGTAAGTTTAGGCGATGCTGAAACACTTATTCAACACCCAGCTTCTATGACTCACTCACCATATACAGCAGAAGAAAGACATGCTGCTGGCATTAGCGATGGTTTAGTTAGACTATCCGTTGGTCTTGAAAATGTTGAAGACATAATAGCAGATTTGAAACAATCTCTTGACTTAATAGTAAAGTAGCTTGTAAATAAAAAAAAAGAATCACCAAGGTGATTCTTTTTTATTGGAATGAGATTTATTATATTATATATGCAAGCATTTTCCCTTTTTATTAGAAATCTACTTTTTTACCGCTGTATGTGCATTGGAATACTTTCTTCATTTCTTCCACAGTTATTGGTCTTGGGTTTGATCCTGTACATGCATCTAAAATAGCATTCTTTGATATAAAGTCTAGATTTGCATTAAAGTCTTCTTCAGTTACTCCGTATTCTTTTAATGTTAGAGGTATATTTAAGTTCTTATTCTTTTCTTGTAAATAAGCTACTAGTGAATCTGTTAATTCAGCATCGGTATTTCCAGGTAATCCTATATACTTAGATATAGCAGCAAATCTGGATTCGCTAACTTTTCTATTAAATTGAATTACATATGGAAGGTATATAGCATTAGCACATCCATGAGGAATGTGGAATACAGCACCAGTCTTATGTGCCATACTATGAACTATTCCAAGTAGAGCATTTGAGAATGCCATTCCAGCTAGACATTGAGCATCATGCATTTCAGCTCTTGCTTCCTTGTCGCCATTATAGGACTTTTCTAAGTACTTATCTATCATCATTATTGCTTTTATAGCAAGTGGATCAGAAAAACTAGATCTTGCAGTTGCTACATAAGCTTCTATTGCATGAGTTAATGCATCCATTCCAGTATGAGCTGTTAACTTAGGTGGCATTGTTTGGGCTAATGCTGGATCTATTATAGCTACATCTGGTGTTAAGTTAAAATCAGCTAAAGGATACTTTATTCTAGCTTTATAATCAGTAATTACTGAAAATGCTGTAACTTCTGTAGCAGTTCCACTTGTGGATGATATCGCAACAAATTTAGCTTTTTGTCTTAATTCTGGCAACCCAAATGGAACAACTGCTTTTTCGAAAGTAAAATCTGGGCATTCATAGAATATCCACATAGCTTTAGCAGCATCTATTGGTGATCCTCCACCCATAGCTACTATCCAATCTGGACCAAAATCTCTCATCATTTGAGCACCCTTCATAACAGTATCAACTGATGGATCTGGTTCAACGCCCTCAAATATTTTAACTTCCATACCAGCTTCTTTTAAATAATCCTCTACTTTAGCTAGAAAGCCAAATCTTTTCATTGAGCCTCCACCAACAACTACAAAAGCTTTCTTACCTTTTAATGTTTTTAATGCCTCTAAAGCATTCTCTCCAAAATAAAGATCTCTTGGTAGCGTAAATCTTCCCATATCTATCCCTCCTAATAACCTAATTTTTTCCACAACTATTTATATAGCAAAATTTATGCCAAGTGTTTAAAGTTTTATTTTATGTGCTTAGATTATGAGAATCTCAAATTGAGATTTCTCATAATCTCAATTTGAGATTATAATGTTTTTATAATACTTAATAACCATTTATAGAATATTTTTTAATTTTTCTATATATAGTGGCTCTACTTATATTGAGCATTTCAGCAGCTTTTATTAAATCTCCCTTAGCTTCTTTAATAGCCTTTCTTATGCTCGACTTTTCCATTTCTTCTATGGTCATAACCTCAGAATTTTTATCATCTATGGTTGCAACCTCTTCATCATTTACTAAAGAGAGTCGCTTCTTAATATTTATGTAATCATATAAATACTCCTCTGTAATATTATTACTTTCACATAAATAATAAGAGCGTTCTACAACATTTCTCAACTGTCTTACATTGCCAGGCCAACTATAGTTACTTATTAATTCTAAATAGCGACTACTTAAAGCTTTAAAGCAGCTAGGGTTCTCACTGTTCAATCTATGAATAAAATAGTTAGCCAGTATTTCAATATCTTCTACTCTTTGCTTTAATGAAAGAGTCTTAATATTCATAACATTTATTCTGTAATATAAGTCTTCTCTAAAATTCTTATTTTTTATTTCATCTATTAAGTCACGGTTTGTAGCAGCAATAATCCTAACATTTAGTTTTTTTTCATAAGTTCCACCAAGTCTTGTAATTTTATTGTTATCCAGGACTCTCAAAAGCTTGGACTGCATATCTAAAGGCAACTCTCCTATTTCATCTAAGAAAATAGTTCCTCCATCGGCTAATTCAAACTTACCAGGATGTCCATCTTTAGCCGCTCCAGTAAAAGCTCCCTTTTCATATCCAAAGAGTTCACTTTCCATAAGTTCCTTAGGTAAAGATGCACAATTTACTGCTACAAAGGGACCATTTTTTCTAGTGCTATAGTTATGTATTGATTGGGCAAATAATTCTTTTCCCGTACCACTAGGCCCCTCTATAAGTATGCTGCAGTTAGTTATAGCAGCTTTTTTTGCAAATTCTATAGTCCTTTTCATATCTTTATTCTTAGTTACTATATCTTCAAAATTGTACTTAGCATTATATCCTGCCATAACATTTACTATCTTATGTAAATATCCCTCATCTTTAAAGGTTATGACTATACCATTAGCTTTCCCATTAAATATAATAGGAAAAGCGTTCATGCTGCACTTAATTCTTCTGTTTTTTATATAAAGATTACAATCTAAGTTATAGTATACATTCTCAATATTTAGTATTTTCTTTATAAAATCCATATCTTTAGTTAACGAATTAATATCAGTACTTAAAATTTCCTCTTCAGATATTCCAAGTATTTTTGATGCCATTTTATTGGTTCTTTTAATTTTCAAATCTTCATCTAGCACAAGCATTCCTTCAGAAATAGAATTAAATATTACATTTAGAAGCTTATTAGATTCTTGTAGAGCAAAATGCTTTTCAATTAAGCGGGCTCCCGAAGCTACAATTCCTGTAGTATGGGAATGTGCTTCAGAGTAGTTTCCAGACATATTTATGCACCCTATAATTTTATTTTCTTCATCATGTATAGTTGCAGCAGAGCAAGTAAGGCAGTGGTTTTTTGAACAGTAATGTTCTGCTCCTATTATCTGAACAGGCTTATCTAAACAAAGAGAAGTTCCGATAGCATTGGTTCCTGCAGATTTTTCAGACCAATTAGCCCCTACCACAAGATTTAATTCTTTTGACCTTTTAAATTCATGATTACCTATAGCATCTATAATATAACCATTCTTATCTGCAAGTACTATTACAAAACCTGACCCAGCAACTATCTCATATAAGCCTTCCATTATAGGATGCGCTACCTGTATTAACTGAGCATTTTCCTTTATTATGAAGCTCATTTCCCATTCTGATAGCTTTTCTACATGTTTTCTAAAAGGATTAACTTTAAGCTTCCTACATCTCATCCAGGATTCTCTTATTATAGAATCTAAATTTTCGTCTAATCTATCACTTTTAATACAATCTTCCCAATATCCTCTTATATACGGTAAATTTATTCTCACAAAATCACCTCGGATCTAAATAGTTTTATTTAGGCATCTGAAAGAAAATAACAAGTCAAAGATGCGACGGATATTTTGTGTCAGACAAGGAGGCAGGTTCCGCAGATAGTCAGCACTATCTAAGGGCTCTGCCGACGCAGTATGACGAAAAATAGACTAGCATACTGACTAGTTATTTTTTTGAAGATGCCCTAATATAGTTTTAACCTATATTAGTAATAATAACAATAATTTACAAAAATATCAATGCGACAAAAAAGCATATATTGTAAACAATATATGCCCTCTAACATATTAATCATGCATTTTGGTTATAACCTTGTAATACCTTTTCCAATAATTCCATAGCTTTATCTATATCATCATTCTCTACATTAAGTGGTGGTAAAAGCCTTATAACATCGCTCCCTGCAGTAACTGCTAGCAGCTTATTTTCAAAGCACTTCTTGCTAAACTCCTTTACATCTACCTTAAGCTTTATACCTAGTAATAATCCTACTCCTTTTATCTCTTCTATTATTGGATATTTCTCTTTTAAATCTTTTAATTTAGAAATAATATATTCACTTTTCTCATTTACCTTGTCTACTACTCCGCCATCTGTTAACTCCTTTAAAACAGCAAGACTTACTGCACAAGCAAGTGGATTGCCACCAAAAGTACTTCCATGATCTCCTGGTACAAGTACAGAGGCTTTTTCGTTAGTCATTACAGCTCCTATCGGAAATCCTCCACCAAGTCCTTTTGCCATACATATAACATCAGGAATCACTCCAAATTTTTGATAAGCAAATAAAGTTCCTAGCCTTCCCACACCACATTGAATTTCATCAAATATAAGAAGAGCATCATATTTTTCACATAATTCTTTAGCTTGCTTCAAATATTCAATGGCAGCTGAGTTTATTCCACCTTCTCCTTGTATAGGTTCGATTATAACTGCACAAACTTCACTACTCATTTTATCTTTCAAATCTTCTATATCATTAAATTTAGCACTTCTAGTTCCACCAATCAATGGCATGAAATCTTCTTGATACTTCTTCTGTCCTGTTACAGACAAAGCACCCATAGTCCTACCATGAAAAGAATTTTCCATGTATATTACTATATTTTTATCTGCTCCACCTTTTATCTTTCCATATTTTCTTCCTATCTTTACTCCACATTCCATAGCTTCTGTACCACTGTTACAGAAAAAAACAGATTTATGATCACTAAAATAGCATATCTTTTCAGATAACTCAACAGCTTGTTTACTCCAGTAGTAGTTAGATATATGCATTAGCTCACTGCTCTGATCAGCTATTGCTTTTGTTATTGCTGGATGACTGTGCCCTAAACAGTTAACAGCTACCCCTGATACAAAATCCATATATTCTATACCATTACTATCATATAGCTTACTTCCTAAGCCTTTTTCAAAAACTATATCAAATCTTCCGTAAGTATTCATTATATTACCTTTTGACATTTTTTTTCTCTCTCCCTTGAAGTAATTTTAGTTCCAAAATCATATACTATATTTGAAATCAAACTGTGCTTCTTTCTGCCATCTATAAGGTGTATATCTTTTGTTCCATTTTCTATAGCCTCTATACAGCACTCCATTTTTGGTATCATACCACCATTTATTATTCCTTCATCTATATAGTTTTTCACATCATCAGAGGTTATATTTCTAATGATACTTGATTTATCATTTATATCTTTATATACACCTTCTACATCCGTAAGGATCATAAGTTTTTCGCACTTAAGCTCGGAACTTATAAAGGACGCTGCATAATCTGCATTTATATTATATTTGTTGCCATAAGAATCACAGGCTATAGGAGAAATAACTGGCACCCTTCCCTTCTCTAGAATACTCAATAAAAAGGATTTATTTATACTTACTACCTCTCCAACAAAACCTATATCTATTTTCTTACCATTTTCATATATATATTTCTTCTTTGCCTTAATTAAATTGCTGTCTCTTCCACTTAGTCCTATGGCACTTATTCCTTGATTGCTTAAGCTTGCAGATATATCTTTGTTTATATGTCCTGAAAGAACCATCTCAGCTATATCCATTACATTTTTATCAGTAACTCTAAGCCCATTTTTAAATTCACTTTTTACACCGGTCATTTTTAACCACTTAGATATTTCTGGACCACCACCATGGACAATAATTATATTTATACCAAAGCGCTTTAGTAGAACTATATCCTCAATAAAGGCTTTAGATGCATTTTCATCATTCATTATGCTTCCACCATATTTTATTACAAAGGTTTTACCCTTAAACTTATCTATATCATGTAGTGCTTCTAAAGGTATAGAATTTTCTTCCTCCAACATCTGCTCCACCAACCTTATTAAATTTTATGAGAATAATTATACTCTCATTGTTATTAATATGCAATACATTTTAAATAATTTCATATTTTTATTGCATAATTATATTGGTTTATGTATAATTATTTTTATGAATAATTTAAAATATCTAGAGGTGATAAGATGATTAACGTAGGAATATTAGGTTCTACAGGCTACGCAGGCCAACAACTAGTATGGCTTTTAACTAATCATTCAAATGCAAATATTGTTTTTCTTTCTTCCCATAGTTATGAAGGAGACTTATACAGTGATATATATAAAAATTATTATGGTTTCAATAAAAATATTTGCATAAATATACAAGAAGCTGAATGTAAATTAAATAGCATCGATGTGCTTTTCATAGCCCTACCTCATGGAAAATCTTTTGATATAACAAAAAAAGCTCTTGAAAAAGGAGTAAAAGTCATAGATTTAGGGGCTGACTTTAGAATTAAATCAAAGGCTACTTATGAACAATGGTATGGATTGGACCACCAATGTAGTGAGCTTCTGGAAGATTCAGTTTATGGACTTCCTGAACTTAAACGTGAAAGCATAAAAAATGCTTCTCTAATTGCTAACCCTGGCTGTTACCCTACTGCGAGCATTTTAGCACTTGCCCCACTTTTAAAAGCTAAAATAGTTGACCCTAAGTCTATAATTATAGATGCTAAATCTGGAGTTTCTGGCGCAGGAAGAAATGCTGCTATACCAAATATATATACAGAATGTAACGAATCCATAAAAGCATATTCTGTTGCCTCTCATAGACATACTCCAGAAATTGAACAAGAACTTTCACATTTATTAGGAAGTGATTTAACTCTTGTTTTTACCCCTCATTTAGTTCCAATGAACAGAGGAATTCTATCTGTATGTTATGCAAACTTAACTATCGATATGTCGCAAGAGGAATTATATAAGCTATATGATGAATTTTACAAAGATGAGTTTTTCGTAAAAGTTACAGAAGATATGCCCGAAACCAAGTATGTTAAGGGTTCTAATATGTGCCATATAGGTCTAAGATTAGATAAAAGAACAGGAAAAGTAATAGTATGTTCGGCAATAGATAATTTAATGAAAGGTGCCGCAGGGCAGGCCATTCAAAATATGAATATTATGTTTGGGATTGACGAAAAGACAGGACTTAACTTTCCAGCAATGCTTCCTTAAGGCATGTAATTGACAATTGACAGTGGACAGTGAAGGAGGATTTTCTTACGTTTTGCTCCAGAAAATCTTTAATTTATAAAAACTCGTTTCACATTAATGAAACGAGTCTTAAAATATAATGGTTTTCTGACTTAAGGAAGGAAACTCACCTTATCTGTCCTCTGTCAATTGTCAATTGTCAATTGTCCTCTAAAACTTATTGTTATTCATAAGTTATCTTTTTATTCTCATCACATACAATCTTCGTATCTTTTCCATTTAGATTAGTTTTTAAAATTACTTTGTGTTTCCACAAATCAACTACATGTTTGAGAGTCTCCACTGCATATTGAAGTTGAAGCTCTCTTCCTTCAAAGACATGCTCAAGAGTTAAAGTTTTATCCATTTTAGACATATCTTCAACTCTGATATTAGGAATACTACCCATGCCACAGCTATTGCTTAAGGTATCTCTTATTTCCTTCCATCCTTCATCATCGGATATTTCATCAATCACATAATTTTTATCTTTCTTAATATATTGGAATAAATTAAGCTTGGTGCAAAGCTCCTTTGTCAAGTACCTTCTTAAGAAAGACTCATCTCTTTCTATGAGTCTTACCTCAAATATTTTTTCTTCTCCGTATTTCTGAACTAGGTCTTTATAAATTTCAAAGCCTAAGAAATACGGATTTATATTTCCTTGTAGTGGTACGATAACATCATTATGTCTTTTTATAAACTCAAGATAAAGCTTTTGAGGTAATTCTAATTTCTTTAGAATATTATAATGCCAATAGCTGGCCCAACCTTCATTCATAATTTTGGTTTCTATTTGAGGAACAAAATACTTTGTTTCATCTCTAACTATTTCTATAATATTTTTCTGCCACTCAAATAAATCACCATGCATAGATATAAAACCTAATATATCCTCTACAGGTTCTTGAGGTACTTTTTCAACATCAGGAGGCTCTGGCTTTTCTCTAGGTACAATTGGACTATAATTCATATCCAAACTTTTATAATCTTCCATTTTTCTTTTTCTAATCTCTTCATCGCTTAAGTTCTTAACTCCAACAGCTCTATTTGTTTGATATTTTAGAGCATGAGCTGCATTTAACATCTTTTCGACTTCTACATATCCTATACTCGGATCGTTGATGTATGATCTTATAATATCTGCATGATTTTTAAACATTTCCAAAGTATAAATTGCACTTGTGGCTTCTTTAAACATTCTATTATTTTTAAAAAAATCGTTGTGTCCATAAACATGGGCCATTGTTAATATTTGAAGCAGCATTGTATTATCCTTCATTAAATATGCAATACATGGATTTGAGTTTATTACCATTTCATAAGGAAGCCCTGTAAGATTATAATTATACAGAGTTCTTAGCTTTTCATATGCTTTTCCAAAGCTCCAGTGCGGATACATAGAAGGCATACCTACATAAACTTCATATGCCAGCATATCATTATAGTTTATGATTTCAAATTCCTGAGGATAATAATCAAGTCCAACTTCCCTTGCCTTTTCTTCTATTAAGTCATTCCACATCTCCAGATCAGCTACAGTGTATTCCAATTCCTCACCCCCTCTAACAAATTAGTAGTCATTATTTATTTCTACAGTAAGCATTTCTCTAAGCGCATCCCACATATCTTCTTTCTTTTTCATTGCCACAGATACAAAATTCTTTCTTTTAACTTCATTAGAATATCTCTTTTTTATTGCACTAGTATATCCATAAGCCATAATCTCTGCATATCCAAATAGGTTGCTAACATCACACAAGGTATTAGCCGCTTTAACAGCCCTATCATTATCTTCACTCCAATTATCTCCATCACTTACATGAAAAGCATATATATTCCATATAGCCGGATTGTATTTCTCGTCAATAATTTCTAAAGCCTTATTGTATCCGCTAGATATATAAGTGCCTCCAGATTCAACCTTGTGAAAGAATTCATTTTCTGTAACAACTTTAGCAGTGGTGGAGTGTGCAATAAATACAACCTCCACGTTTGAATATTTAGCTTTTACAAACTGATACAGCATAAAGAAAAATGATCTAGCTAAATACTTTTTATTTTGATCCATGGATGCCGAAGTATCCATTATGCACATTACCACTGCACTGTATTCTCTCTTCTTGGTTGGTTTTACTCTATAATATCTTAAATCATCTTCTTTAAAAGGAAATCTCCCTACAAGATCTTCTCCATCAAGAGAATATTGATTTAGCACTTCTTCATTCATTCCATTTTTTTGAACATCTTCTTTAAGTGCTCTTTTCATACCCTGTTTTCTTTTTAACTTTTCAACAACAGTTTTCTTTTTGGCAAGTCTTGGGGGGATTCCACTTTTCTGATAACCACACTTCTTCTTTGAACCATCTGACAATATTTCAGAAAATCTCTTTTTAGTCAAATTAGGTAAATTTAAATCCTGAAATATATATTCCATAATATCTTCTATGGTTATTTCAGTTTCGTATATATCTTCTCCTTCCTCATTACCTGCCCCTTTATTTCCACTTCCTTTGGCTTCTTTTTCAGTGCCTATTACGTCTCCTCTTTTCTCTGTTCCGTCACCACTTCCTACACCAGGCACATTTTTCCCATATACAAATTGATATTCTTTGAGCCCTTTAATAGGAATTTTTATTTTTTTATTTTTTGTCTGCCCTATAATACTTTCCTCTGACAGAATATCTACGAGATTCTTCTTTATTGAATCTTCAACAAGTTCTTTATGTCTTCTCCTATCCTCGCCAGCCCTATCATGCCCTATAGGGTTGAATTCTCTAAATACTGCCATAATATCAATCCTTCCATAGATTATTAGCAGCATATTTTAATATTACATCACAACAATGATCGCAATACCCGTTTTTCTTCATTTCTTCTACCATAGAATTATATTTCTTATGCTGTTCCTTATCTCTAACTTTTGATTTAGTAACTATACGTGACATCTCTCTTACTGATGATGTTATTTTCTTTTCTATAGCTTCTTTTAAAGGCTCATAGGATGTATAATCTACTTTTCCACCTTTTCTCATTAGATAGAACATATAAGAGGTGACATCGGATCTAAAGCCTTTAGCAGAACCTTCTGATATGCCAATTTGTTCTTCTATAGAACGCATAAATTTTTCGTCTGGGTCTAACTGTTCTCCAGTTGATTTATCTTTAATTTTAGCCCTATTAACATAAGCTTCTGCATGATCTAAATAATTATTGAATAAGCTCTCAGCTTGTTCCTTAAAGCTTTGAATAAATGCCTTAGTTATTTCTTTTTCAAGAACCTTATTATATTCTTTTCTTATGCTATCTTGAATTAATCCAAGATATTTCTTTCTCAAGTCATCAGCAACATCTAAATCTTTTATTGATTTAATAATACTTTCCATTACACTTAATGGATTAATACAATGATGTTCTGAGTCTGAAAGAGCATTATCTATAGCTTTAATAATAAATCTTGTTGATATACCCTCCATACCTTCTCTTATTCCGGCTTCTTCTCTAAGTTCCATAATATCTATCTTCTTAGTAGTTCCCTTTTCAACTATTTCTTCTCCATTATAAATCTTTAACTTAGTCAAAAGATCTACTTTATTAGATAGAGATAGTCTGCTTAATATAGCAAACATAGCAGCTACTTCAATAGTGTGTGGTGCTATATGAGCTTTAAAGTGACTCTTCTTTAATATCTTTTCATATATCTTTGTTTCCTCGCTTAATTCCATACAATATGGAACTTCAACCTTAACTATTCTGTCTAATATGGCTTCATTTGTATGGTCTGATTTAAACTTATTCCACTCAGCTTCATTAGAGTGGGCTATTATAACTCCATCGAAATAGATCATAGAACCCTTCCCTGGAGATGGTATAGATTTTTCTTGAGTAGCAGTTATAATAGTATGAAGATACTCTACATCATTTTTAAATACTTCTATAAATTCAACCAATCCTCTGTTTCCAACATCAAAAGCACCATTTAGGGAGAATATACGAGGATCATCTTCTGGATATAAATCCATCTTTGAAATATCTACTGATCCAACCAAAACTGATGTGTCTTGATTATTTGGATCAACAGGTGGTACTACCCCTATTCCTTTTCTAGATCTAATCGAAAATCCTGTTTTAACTACCGGGAAGTTTTCATACTGACCTTTAAATTCTTCTTTTAGCCTATGTCTACATACCGGACATAAATCTCCTTCTATTTTTATTCCTAAGTTTTCTTCAAACTGCTTTCTTAAATGTTTAGGAATAAGATGGAGAGGTTCTTCTCTCATAGGACAGCCTTTCAAAGCATATATAGCTTCACTTTCTTCTAAAGCTCTTTTTAATACTTCTACTATAGAAGACTTTCCTGAACCTACAGGTCCAACTAAATAAAGTACCTGTCTTGACTCTTCACCATTCATAGCTGCTGAATAAAAATAACTAGCTATTTTCATAAGAGTCTTTTCGATGCCGAAAAAATCATTTTTAAAAAAGTTATAACTTTTTATTGTTTCATTACCATATATTTTTCTTATCCTTAGGTTTTCTTCTGATTTTAAAATTTCCACACCTGGATCTGTTATTAAATTATACATTCTTCTATGTGCAAGCTGAGCAACTTCCGGATTTTCTTTTATAATCTGGAGATACTCTAATAAGGTTCCTTCAAATTCGTCTTTTCTTCCTTTTTCTCTATCCTGCTCTATTAATTCTTTAAAATTCATCCCTCAACCTCCATATAAAGTGATAAAAGAAAGACTATTTATATAATAATTTTAGATACATCATTATTTGATATATCTTTGTAGTATTTATATTAAATTTTTACATGTTTTAGAACAAAGTTAATTTTAGAAAAGACTGCAAATTTATAAGGGGTGTTTTCCTCGAAAACACCCCTTATAAATTATTCAATGATATAATTAGAATTCACTATATATGTAGTTAATTGCGTTATTGTCAGAAAAAAGGAAAATCAAGATTAATCCAAAGACTATAACTCCACAATACATAAATAACAAAGTATTATTATTTTTTATTTTATTATCTACCTTCATGATAATATTTATCAATCGCCTCGTCAATATATATCCATCCTTTCCATCCAAGATGCATAATATCCTTTAAAAAGTATCTTTCATACTCATGCTCTGATAAATCAAGCATTTCAAAACCATAACCTGTAACCAACGTTTTTATTTCCTTATAGCATGTCTCTCTATTTTCTTTTGGAAACTCACAATAGTCATACCACTTCCCATGAACAGGCACACTTACAAAAAGTGGTTTTATATTTTGACTTTTACATATTTCAAGTAATAGTTTAAAGTCTTCATATTCTGGTGAATTTATATAGGATTCGTTTTTATATGATCCACTATATGTATTTAAATTATCTTTTATATATTGATTGTAATAATCATTTAAAATATAAAAATCGTTATTATTAGTTTTAGTTTTTGCTAGTAATTCAGCCTTTTCCATTTGAACATTCCAGTCATACACTGAGAGCTTAGGTTCAATATACTGTTTTTCACCAGCTTTTTTATACTTTAACAATCTATCATATGCAATCCTCTTATCCCTGATGCTAAGTATATAAGACTTAAACTTGTAGTAGGGAGTTAAAATATCAAGCACAATCTTTGATGGTGTATTATTATAGGTATATAAACTTGCATATATACTAACCATTAAATTATTCTTATCACTTTCTAGAAGTTGCTTAGTTCTTTTTGCAAAGGACAATTTTATAGATTTATCAATATTATTATTAAACATAAAAGTATAAAATTGAAGTTCAGAAAAATTCATAAGGAATTCATTAGTTCCTAATCCTTTAGTATTAAACCATTGAGGAGATATAATTATTACAAGCTTTTTATCCTTGTACTCTTTACTTAATGCTCCAACTCTAGCAGCATGAATAATACTTTGACAATATCCTCTACCAACACCATTTATCTGAAACCCATCAGCTTTATCTGCAAAAATATTCATAGGATGGGTAGGTATTGTTTTATCTGCTAGCTCTGAAGAACCAAGTAATTGGAGATTATCTTTTCTCTCTAAAGATTTTTTTTGAAGAATAAGCCCTTTTTCTTTTTCTGACATAAGTTCATTTCCAAACTTATCATAATAAATGTTATCTATTCGGGTTGTATAATAATTATCTATTATATGTAAAGATGAAAATACTAAAATAACAAAGGCTGCAAAAGTACTTAATATAATAGCTATCTTTTTCATTATGTTACCTCAAGGAAACATATTCAATAATTTTATTAGGTGTATTTATATCCTCTCTTTGTACCTCTGTTGGCTCAATTTTAACTCCAAGCTTTTCTTCTAATGCAATTAAAAGTTCTATAGTTGCAAGTGAATCTAACAATCCTGAGTCAAATAAATCCAAGTCTTTATCTTCTTTCACTTCATCAACACCACATATTGATTCTAGTATATCTAATATTTTTTCTTCCATAGTTTCTTCCTCCAAATTTATAATTTATTTTTTAAATAAGTAACCAGAAAAAATTAAAAAACCAAAGCATACAAGGTTAAAGGTAACAAAGATAAACAAAAGGCTCCATGCCTCATTTTTCTTGGCTTTTTTATACCATTTACTTTTTCTTTCAATATAATCTGTGGTAATAATCAGTAATGCATGATATATTCCATATAGCAAATAAAAAGCTTGTGTTCCATGCCATATCCCCATAGTTCCCATGGTAATAAAATAACCTATATAAGAAGCAGTGAATCTGCTTTTAAACCATTTTTTCTTTAGTGCAGCCATTACAAATCTAGTATATAAAAAGTCTCTGAACCAAAAGGATAAAGACATATGCCATCTGTTCCAAAAATCTTTAATATCTTTGCTAATGAAAGGCATATTAAAATTTTCCGGAGTTGCAACTCCTAAAATATAGCTTGTCCCAATTGCCATTAAGCTGTATCCCGCAAAGTCAAAGAACAAATAAAAGCTATAAGCATACATATAATTTAATGTATTTAATAAAGTATGTGCTGTAGGTATTTTATTCATCCAATAGTTTGAAATCAAGACACCTATGATAAATTTATAAGCAATTCCTGTTGAAAGTTTCCATATTCCTTCTCTTAGATAAACTAAGTATTCTTCCTTACTTAAAACCTTATTTATGTCCTCTTGAAACCTTCTTGAACGATCAATAGGCCCTGAACTTATAGTTGGAAAAAATAAGAGAAAATAAGTAAAATTAAGTATACCTACTTCTGTTATCAATTCATCATATATTTCTAAAAGCATTTGAATTACTTTAAAGGTTAAATAAGAAATTCCCAAAAAACCAAGTTGTCTATTTATTAATAAAATATTTCCCCATTTATCTAATATCAGTGGTATAAGCGAACAAACTACCATTATCCATAAAATCCACCGTTGTTCATATCTTCTTCTTATAATCAAATAGAACTTTACTAAAATCAGTTCACCTATATAAAATAACATTAACAATGTAATTTGCTTTTTTGAATTACCAAATATCAATATTAGAGCTGCAATATTAGCTATAACACCATACTTTTTTAAGGACTTTCCATTGATACCTAAAAATATAGCTGGTATTAAAAGTATAAATAATACGTAAAAGAATAGTAATCCACTGTATGGAATCATTTCATCTCCTCCAGTAATGCCTTTCTGTTAACTTTTCCATTTATAGTCATAGGAAGCGATTCCACTATATTAATCTTTCTAGGAATCATATAGTCCGGTATAAACTTTTTCAGTTCATTTTTAATTTGCATAGCCATTTTAAATTCTTTGTCCCAAGGACTTCTATTTAAAGTAACTACTGCAGTTAAATGTTGAATCCTATTTTCTTTAATTACAGGAACTACAACACAATTATTAATAAATTCTATATTTCTTAAATTATTTTCAATATCTTCAAGTTCAATCCTATATCCATTTAATTTAATTTGAAAATCTATTCTCCCACAATAGTAGAGTAAGCCCTGCTTTATATACCCTTCATCTCCAGTCCTGTAACACCTCTTCTCTACTCCATTAATAACCTTTTTCGAAAAGGATTTCTCTGTTCTCTCCTTATTATTGTAATATCCTATACTTACACTGTCTCCTATTATAATTATTTCTCCCTTTTCTCCTTCTGGAAGCTCATTGCCATTTTCATCTATAATTATAACTCTACAATCTTTTTTAACAATACCAACTGGTAAAGGTACTATTTTATTTGCAATTTCTTCATTTATTTCAATAGAGGTTACTGCTACCGTAGCTTCTGTTGGCCCATACATATTTATAACCTTTGAGTTACTGAATCTTTTAAGAAGTCTTTGAGCACAACTATTTGCAAGTGTTTCTCCACAAAATAAGAAAGCTTCAAGTTTAGGAAGTAATTCTTCATTAAAACTACTATCGCCTAAACACATTTCTGCAAAGGAAGGTGTAGATACCCAAATATTTATATCTGAGCTACTAAAGCTTTCAAACAATAGTTTTAAATTTAATACCATAGACTTATCTATGCTAAAGAGAGTAGAGCCACTAGATAATGAAAGGTATAAGTCCATCACAGATAAGTCAAAAGAAAAAGGAGCCTGATTCATAAATACATAGTTAGCACCATCTCTTAATGAAGAAATCTTTGTTGCCCAATTGATAAAACTCTCTAAACAGGAAAGAGTAATCTGTACACCTTTCGGTTTTCCAGTACTTCCAGATGTATATATTATATAATATGTATCCTCTTCTTCTAAGGCATACTTTTCATCAGGTTTATGCAGCTTATATTGCGAAAGTATCTTTTTAATTTCATTATAACTCTTTACATTTACACCTAAAAAATTATAGTCAAATTCTCCTATATTAAATATCATCTTAGTCTGAGAACTTTCAACTATATCTCTAACTCTCTCATAAGGAAATGAAGTATCAATAGGTATATATGCATGTCCAGCTTTTACACAGGCCAAAAAACATATAAGCATCTCATGTTCTTTATGTCCATAAACAACTATTGGTGTTTTATCATCCCCAAATTGGTCAATAATATATGCAGCCATCGCATCAGACTTTTCAATTAGTTCACCATATGTAATAGAACTGTTTTTATAAATATGAGCTATTTGTTCACGCTTATCAATCTCATAACTATTTATTTTTTCAATCAAACTCATCCATATAATCCCCTTTAGCCTAATTCTACTTAATAACTATTTACCCTAATATTACGCATTTAACCATTATATATTATACTTTATTATTTAAGCATTTTCAAATAATGTAATTTTGCAAAAAGAAAAAAGAACTAGCTCTAATTTACTAGTTCTAAAATAATGTTAATAAATATGAGTAAAAAAGTACATTTTTATTATTGCCCTATAATTATAATGTTATACTTCTACCACTTTACCTATTCCATTTTCTAATGCTTTTTTATATATTTTATTTGCAGTTACCACATCCTGTACTGCAATACCCACTGTCTTAAACAAAGTTATTTCACTGTCATTTTCTCTTCCCTTCACTTTGCCTAGTATTACTTCACCTAATTCCCCATTTATTCTATTAGAATCTATAAGTCCTTTTTCCATAGGCTGAATAAAGTCACCAGCCTCAGCAATTACCGCATCCTTTGAATCAACAAATACTTTATCTGCTTTTGTAACAATGTACTCATCTAACTCCTGCATTTCTCTCGTATATGAGCCAACTCCATTTACATGAGCACCTTTTTTTACTAAATTTCCTGGGAAAACAGGCTTTCTAGATGTTGTAACAGCAGTAATTATATCAGCATCTTTTAATGCCTCTTCAGCACTTTCTGCTGCAACAATTTCTACTCTATATTCTTTCAATTGTATCTTAGCTGCTTCAACAAACTTCTTAGCTTCATCGCCTAAGGCAAAAACCTTTACAAGCTCAAGCTTTCTAACTGCAAGCAGCGCTTCAAGCTGACAGATAGCCTGACCCCCAGCTCCAAAAATAGCCGCTACCTTTGCATCAGGAGACGCAAGCACATCAGTAGCCGCTCCAGAAGCTGCTCCAGTTCTAAGCTGAGTTAAATAAGTTCCATCCATTATACAGCAAACCTCACCTGTAGTTCCATCTAACAAAATCATTTGAGCCGGTACTGATGGTATCCCCTTTTCTACATTCTTAGGAAATACTGAAACTATTTTTATTCCTACACTATCTAAATCAGGAACATATCCTGGCATAAATAAGCTTTGACCACCACATTTAGCAACATCGATATTCACTCTTAAAGGAACTACACTTTTCCCCTCTGAATAAATCGAAAAGGCCTGTTTAACAGAATCTACGGCATCTTTCATAGAAAACACCTTTCTTATGTCTTCTTTAGATAAAATTAGCATCCCTTTACCTCCATTTACTTTTATGTACATATAAACTTTGAAAACCTTTAAGTATATTTTAGCAATTTTTCAGATTTTCATCAAACACCTTTCAATCTTATATGGTTATATACGAAATTAAAAAATGCGAAGCATCTTTTAAGAGGACAATTGACAGAGGACAGAGGACAATGAAGGTGAGTTTTCTTTCTTGCGTCAGAAAACTAATTTATTTTTTAAGACTCGTTTCACTAATGTGAAAAAGCGATTTATAAATTAAAGATTTTTCGTAGTGTAAGGTCGAAAAATCCTCCTTCATTGTCCTCTGTCAATTTTCCTCTGTCCTCTTAAAAATTTTGTTTCACATAATTTTTATTTTACAAATTAAAGTAACCATGTTATTTACAGTCAAATTAAATACCTTTTCTATTTAAAGTACTGTACTCCAGCTTCAAATATTCTTTGATCCTTATTACCAGGAATGTTTTTCAACACATTTTCTCCTAGTCTTTCTGAGTGGGCCATCTTTCCAAGCACTCTTCCATCAGGACTTGTTATACCTTCAATAGCATAATCAGAACCATTAGGATTAAATCTTATATCGTAAGTTGGATTACCATCAAAATCTACATACTGTGTAGATATCTGTCCTTTTGCTATTAGTTCCTTAATAGTATTGTCATTTGCTACAAATCTACCTTCTCCATGGGATACTGGTATTGAATGTATATCTCCAACTTTTACATTGTTAAACCAAGGAGAAAGATTAGATGTAATCTTTGTATTTACTACATTTGAAACGTGACGTCCTATTTTGTTATAAGTAAGTGTTGGACAACTTTCATCTATATCTACTATTTCTCCAAATGGTACTAACCCAAGTTTGATTAAGGCTTGGAATCCATTGCATACACCAATCATAAGACCATCTCTATTCTTTAATAAATCCATTACAGCTTCTTTTATCTTTGGATTTCTAAATACAGTAGCGATAAACTTACCTGAACCATCTGGCTCATCCCCTGCACTAAACCCACCTGGAAGCATAATTATCTGAGATGATTTTATAACTTTTCCCATGTAATCTACGGATTTCTCTATATCTCTACCTGTTAAATTCTTTAATACCATAACCTCTGTATCGGCACCAGCTTTTTTAAATACTCTTTCTGAGTCATACTCACAGTTAGTTCCTGGGAAAACCGGTATAAATACCTTAGGCTTAGCAACTTTAATAGCTGGACTCTTAATATTTTCTGTAGTAAACTGTACCAATTCTATTTTCTTGTCTATAATTTCTGTATTCGTAGGAAATATATTTTCTAGTGTTTTTTCTGAGGCTTCTATAATGTTATCAATGCTTATTTCTATTCCATTTACAGATATAACAGAAGCAGTCTGTGTTGCTCCTAATATCTTATATTCTAATCCTTTTAATACTTCTTCTAAGTCCAAGTCACTTGTTACTTCTATTATTATTGATCCATATTGTGGTGCAAACAATTCCTGTTCATCGATATTATTAATGAAATTCATTCCTATTTTGTTTCCAAAGCTCATTTTACTTACCGCTTCACAGATTCCACCTCTTCTAACTGTTATAGCAGATAATACCTGACCATTGTTAACCATGGTATTAATAGTATTGTAATTTTTCTTAAGAACATCAAAATTCGGAAGGTCATATTGGTCTCTTAATAACGGAATTATTATAACCTTATTTCCTGCTGCTTTGAATTCGGGAGATATAACTTTATCTACATTAGTTACATTAACTGCAAAAGATACTAGTGTTGGTGGTACATCCATATCTTTAAAGCTTCCTGACATACTGTCCTTTCCACCTATTGCAGCAATGCCAAGTTCTTTTTGAGCATGCATTGCTCCGAGCAGCGCTGAAAATGGTTTTCCCCATCTTTCCGGTTCATCGTTTAATCTTTCAAAGTACTCTTGAAAAGTCAATCTTACTTTGCTTGCATCTCCACCACAAGCTACAATCTTAGCTACAGATTCTACTACTGCATATACAGCGCCATGGAATGGACTCCATTTAGCAATTTCAGGATTATATCCATAAGTCATTATAGTTCCTGTTTTAGTTTCCCTATTTAAAACTGGAAGTTTTGCAACCATTCCTTCTGGTGGAGTTAACTGATATTTACCCCCAAAAGGCATAAGTACAGTTCCAGCTCCAATACTACTATCAAATCTTTCAACAAGACCTTTTTGACTGCATATATTTATATCACTTAAAGTATCAATCCATTTATCTTTCAGATTATCTACTTCTATATTAAAACCAAAGTAATTTTTATCTTCTTGTGGTGCTTTTACTTTTATATCTGTCTTACTTCTTACCCCATTTGTATCTAGAAAATCTCTACTTAAATCTACTATTGCATTTTCTCGCCAATACATTTTTAGCCTTCTGCTATCTGTTACCTCAGCAACAGTTGTAGCTTCAAGATTTTCATCTTCTGCATACTTTATAAATTTTTCTTCATTCTTCTTTGATACAACTACTGCCATACGTTCTTGTGACTCTGATATAGCCAGTTCTGTTCCGTCTAAACCTTCATATTTTTTAGGAACTAAATCTAAATTTATGTTAAGTCCTTCTGTAAGCTCTCCTATTGCTACTGATACACCACCAGCACCAAAATCATTACATCTTTTAATCATAGCGCTTACTTCTTCTTTTCTAAACAATCTTTGAATTTTTCTTTCTTCAACAGCATTTCCCTTTTGAACTTCTGAACCACAACTAAGAATTGAATTTTCCGTATGCTTCTTAGAAGAACCTGTTGCACCACCGCAGCCATCTCTTCCTGTTCTTCCTCCTACTAATATTACAACATCTGTTGGAACAGGTGTTTCTCTAACTACATTCTTCATTGGAGCGGCACCGATTACTGCACCGATCTCCATTCTTTTAGCTACATAACCTTCATCATATATTTCAACTACTTGACCGGTAGTTAATCCAATCTGATTTCCATAAGAACTATATCCATGAGCCGCTTCTGTAGTTATCTTCTTTTGAGGAAGTTTTCCTGGAAGAGTATTTTCTATTTTTACTCTTGGATCTCCACTACCTGTAACTCTCATCGCTTGATATACATAGGATCTTCCTGAAAGTGGATCACGAATAGCACCTCCAAGACAGGTTGCTGCACCACCAAAAGGTTCAATTTCCGTTGGGTGATTATGGGTTTCATTTTTAAACATTACTAACCACTTTTCAACTTGTCCATCAATTTCTGCATCAACAACTATACTGCAAGCGTTTATTTCCTCAGATTGATCTAAATCATCAAGCATGCCTTTTTTCCTAAGTTCTTTCATACCTATAGTTGCTATATCCATCAAACACATTGGCTTATTTTTATCTAAATAAAGGCTGTTTCTAGTATTTATATATTCTTCATATGCCATTTTAATTGGATCAGTTAAATTTCCATTCTCTATTTCTACTTTATCTATTTCTGTCATAAAAGTAGTGTGTCTACAGTGATCTGACCAATAAGTATCTATTACTTTAATCTCTGTAACAGTTGGATTTCTTTTTTCTGTATCTCTAAAATATTGCTGACAAAACTTCAAATCATTAAAACTCATGGCAAGTCCTCTAGTATCCATGAAAGCTTTTAGCTCAGCATCATTCATTTCCACAAAACCCTCTAAAGTTTCAACTTCATCTGGTACTTTTAGCTCCATTTCTAAACTATCCAGCTTTGTAAGCAAAGCTTCTCTAGAGTCAACAGTGTTTATACAATAATTCTTAATTTTATCAAACTCTTCTTCAGACACATCTCCTTGTATTACATATACCTTAGCTGATAAAATGTTCGGCTTTTCACTCTGAGTCAGTATTTGAATACATTGAGAAGCAGAATCGGCTCTCTGGTCATATTGGCCTGGTAGATATTCTACGGCGAAAGCTTTATCACATTCATTTATGATTATCTCTTCTTCATAAATATAGTCAACTGTTCTTTCAGAAAAAATAGTATTCTTAGATTTTTCATATTCTTCATCTAAAATTCCTGATATATCATAACGATTAATAACTCTTATTCCTGATAAACACTTAATATTTAAGCTTTCTCTTAAATCCTTGAGTAAATTTTGAGCCTCAACATCGAACCCTGCTTTTTTTTCAACATATAATCTTCTAACATTACTCTTCATTTTCATTTCCCCTCACTTCAGAATTTTTACGAACATTTTTTACTAAACATAAAATATAATTCGTAGTTATTATATCACAAATTCATTATTTAACCAATATTAAATTAGCAAATATATTATAAATTTTAAAATCACTAAAAAAAGCAGTATTATAATCAGCTTCAATTGATTATAATACTGCTTATGTTTTTATAATATTGTATTTTAACTTTATTCTAATTATTGATTTTTCCAATCATAAATATTTCTTTAGCGTATTTACCTAAATTACGAACATTATTATATAATGGTTTGTCCTTTGAAACTACTCCTTTTATTACATGTCCATTAACAGTTTTAATTTCCACTTCTTCTCCTAATTCACAATTCTCTAAACAGCACCCTCTAATATAAACTTTAAAAGAGTGATCTCCATTGCTGTGGCCTACTTCTTCGATTTCAATCCAACTTCCTCTTTTTATCATTAAAATCCCCCCATTTTCTCATCCTAAAATTAATTTACTTTTATAAATTATATGCAATGTAATTTGTAAATATATTTATATTTTTAAAAATGGGGATAATAATCCTAAAATATTAATCTTTAAACAAGGAGGAATATAACAATGAATAGTGGTTGCAGAAACGCTACTAACCCTATCAATAATACTATGAGTGGTAGAGAGGATGCAGAAAAAAATAGCAAAAATGCAAAACGTAAGAAAGCTAGTTTTTTCTTTGTTTTTGTAACAATAGTTTGAGGGGGCATCGCGCTAGTGGAACTAGCCTCAGTAATCATAGGTGCATTAAGAGCATGAGTAAACCCTACTCAGTGCATAAAAACTGAGTAGGGTTTTATTCTTAATTATATATTGGATATTTACTACATAGTTGCTTTACTTCTTCTTTAATGTTAGATAAGTCTTTATCTCTGTTCTCTATCGTATAATTTATAAAGTAAGCTATCTTTTTCATCTCATCTTCTTTAAATCCCCTTGTAGTAACAGCCGGAGTTCCTAATCTTATGCCGCTAGTAACATTTGGACTTAGCTTATCAAATGGTATTGCATTTTTGTTTACCGTAATTCCTACACTATCCAAAAGTATTTCCGCATCTTTTCCAGTTATATTTTTACTTGTTAGATCAAGTAAAATTAAATGATTATCTGTACCACCTGTAACTAATCTGAATCCATATTTAATTAATTCTTCTCCTAAAACTCTACAGTTTATAATTACTTGATCAATATAATCTTTATATTGATCGCTTAGCGCTTCTTTAAAGCACACTGCCTTAGCAGCGATAGTATGCATTAATGGACCACCCTGAGTTCCCGGGAAAATCATTTTATCTAAATCCTTGCCATACTTCTCCTTACATAAAATAGCTCCCCCTCTTGGTCCTCTTAGAGTTTTATGTGTTGTAGTTGTTACGAAATCTGCATAAGGCACTGGTGATATATGTTTTCCTGCAGCTACAAGTCCAGCTATATGAGCCATATCTACCATCATATAAGCTCCAACCTCATCACAAATCTCCTTAATTCTTTTAAAATCTATTTCTCTCGGATAAGCACTTGCTCCAGACACTATCATCCTAGGCTTGTACTTCAAGGCCAAGTTTCGCATTTCTTCATAGTCTATTTTTTCTGATTGCTCATTTACTCCATAAGATATGAAGTTATAAAGTTTACCGGAAAAGCTAACTCTGCTTCCATGGGTCAAATGGCCACCATGAGCTAAATTCATTCCTAAAACTGTATCTCCAGGCTCAAGAACAGTCATATATACTGCCATATTTGCTTGTGACCCTGAATGGGGCTGAACGTTTACATACTCTGCATTAAACAATTTTTTAAGTCTTTCTCTCGCTAGATCTTCTGCTATATCCACAATATGACATCCACCATAGTATCTTTTTCCTGGGTAACCTTCAGCATATTTGTTAGTTAAAAATGAACCCATAGCTTCCATAACGGATTTACTAGTAAAATTTTCTGAGGCTATAAGTTCTATTCCCTTTTCCTGTCTCAACTCTTCTTTCATTATGGTCTCGTAAATTTCCTTGTCAGTATTTTTTAAATTTTCAAAATTCAAATTACACACCTCTCCCCTTTTTTCAAATTTTAAGTGGTAAAATTAATTTTAATACTTAAAACAAGCAATTATCAAAAAGTCTTTAATTAAATTATAAATCTTTCCTATTGTTTTATCAATATTTAGCAATAAACTTATTTATTTACATATGTAATAAAGCTAATAGTAATGTTAAGGTTAAAGTTTTTTAAAACTAATATCTGTAAGTTTTACTTTATGTTATAATACTTTATATAATTTTTAGTATAAGGGGAATGATCATGGATTTTAACAGAATAATAAATATGGCTACATATGCCGGAAAAATAATGTTAGAAAGTGGAGCAGAAATATATAGAGTTGAAGAAACTATGGTAAGAATTTGTAGCTCGTGGAATATTCCTAATTTAGAAACCTTTGTAACTCCAACTGTAATAATGGTTTCCGCTTCAACTAAATATGGGCAGCCTATATCTATAGTCAAAAGAATAAAGAAAAGAACAGTTAACTTAGAAAAAATATCACAAGTTAATGATATTTCTAGAAATATAAAAAGTAGAGGCCTGACATTAGATGATATTGAAAGCAAATTATCTCAAATCGAATCATCAAAAGCCTATAGTGATAAATTAAACATAGTTCTTTCAGGAGTAGCTGCTGCCTTCTTTTCACTGGTATTCGGCGGAAATTTAAGAGATTTTTTCGTGTCATTCTTTATTGGATGCAGCATTAGAATTATATCCTTAACTTTAAGTAATTTATCTGCAAATGATTTCTTTATAAATATATTATGTGGTTCTTTTACCGCTATAGTTGCTTTAACATCTACATATTTAAATATAGGTTCCCATTCAGACAAGATAATAATAGGTTCAATTATGCTCCTTGTACCCGGTCTTGCGATAACGAATGCAATAAGAGATACTATAGCGGGGGACTTGCTTGCTGGAATTTCTCGTGCCGTGGAGGCCTTTTTAGTTGCCGTTGGCATTGCTTTAGGTACTGGAGTTGTTTTAAGATTTTGGCTTGTTTATTTTGGAGGTGTAAAACTATGATTTTAAGTTCTATATATACACTTATTGCTACACTATGCTTCTCAGTTATATTTAATATAAGAGGAAAAAACTTGGTATTTGCAGCTTTAGGCGGCGGCATTAGCTGGTACATTTATCTGCTTACCTCTTCCCTTTTAAACGGATATAGTATTTTACCTTTTTTTATTGCCTCAGTAGTTGCTTCAATTTATTCAGAGATAATGGCACGTGTCTTAAAAACCCCTGTAACCACCTTTATAATATGTGCTATTATACCTCTCGTACCTGGCGGCGGAATGTATAACACTATGTTTCAATCTATACAGGGAAATTTAAATGAATCCCTAACCTTAGGATTACAAACTTTATCTATTGCTGGAGCAGTAGCTATAGGAGTATTTTTCGTTTATTCTACATCAAAATTATTATTTTTGGCTAAAAGAAGCTTTAAGATGAGAGTAAAAAAATATATGTAATACTTTTATAATAAAGTTTTCCTAATCGAAACTCTTTAATTTTACATATAAAACATTATAGGGTCACAAGAGAATCAGTTAACTAACTGTCTTGTAACCCTATCTATACTTATTTCAAAAACATTGTAAGTGTTGAAACTAATTCTTCTATTTTTTTTATTTCTTCTTGATTTTCCGAGTCACATCCAAAACATCTCTTTGCATAGTTTTCTAGCACGATTGCTCCTACTTTGTTAATGGCAGCTCTTGCCGCTGCAACTTGAATTAATATATCTTTGCAGCAAGCTTCATTGTCCACCATCTTTTCAATACCTTTAATTTGCCCCTCTATTCTTCTTAGTCTCGTTTGTATATCTTTTTTTGTTACTATAGTTTTATCCTCCATAAATACCCACTCCCAATTATTATAAATTTTAAATACCTATACCCCGTATTTTAAAATTATATCATCTTTATTATTGACTATCAATAAGTTCTTTATTCAACTGAAAAAGATACGCAATAATACGTATCTCTTTCAGTAATAACTTTTTCTTAACTATTTAAGGCATCTTTGACTTGTTATTTTCTTTCAGACACCTAATATAAATTTTTGTATAACTTCTGCTATAGCACCATTATTATTATCCTTTTCAGTTACATAGTCAGCATACTTTTTTATATAGTCTCTTGCATTATTAACCACAACGCCTAAACCTGCACACTTTATCATACTTATATCATTTTCATCATTACCGATGGCAATACACTCTTCTATAGATATTCCATAATTATTGGCTAATACTTTAAGAGCATTTCCCTTAGATACTCCTTGTTTAAGTATTTCTATATTATTTATTTCTGACTTTGTAGTCTCTATCCCTATTATGCTATCTATTCTTTTTCTTAATTCATCCAAATATTCTATATCATCATCAATAACAACAATCTTATTAATGTCAAACTCAGCTTTCTCTATAACTTCTTTTACATCAGGCACTAATCTTATTTCAATCCTAAACTTCCTATCTATTTCTCTATTAAAATTATAAAATCTTTCTGTTGCAAATCTAAACTGCTCACTATAAATGGCATTTTCATCATAGAAGTGAAAATAAGTATCCTTTTTCTCCCTTATTGCATCTATAACCTTCAAAATATCCTTTTTATCAATTGATTTAGAATAAATTACCTCTCTATTTTCATCTAATATTATAGCTCCATTACAACAAATCATTGGTTGTTTCTTTGATATAGTATCCCCATAAAACTTTAGTCCAGAAGGCATTCTTCCAGAAGATATAACAAATTTTACTCCTTTATTAACAGCTTTACTTATCATATCTAGATTATTATCTGTTATATGTTTATTGTCATTTAATAAAGTTCCATCCATATCTACAGCTATAATTTTATACTTCAATGCTATCACTCCTAATTGTTGTAGTATTTAGTATCTAAATCTATACTTAATATTTTTTAAACTTTAGCTATTCATGTAATAAATAATCAATTATTAACATAATGTATTTTAGAATTAATTTATATTAGGGTGGTGTAATTGAAAAAAATACTAATTTCCCTTTGCACTTTATTTATTATATCTATTTTACTTGTAGGGTGCAATTATAATTTTAGTAATATTAACTTTAATAAAACTAAACCAAATAACTTTTATTATACAAATATTCTAGCTAAAAACTTGACATTAGAGTCATCTGTAAAATGTGTAATATTAGATACAAACTTTTATAAAGAAAAAGAGCTTTCAAAAGAAAATCTAGATACAGTAAAATCTATGTTAAAAGCTCTCAATAAAAATAATTTTGTATCCAAGCCTAGAGACATTCCAGAAAAACCTATATATAAAATGTTTTTTACCTTTAATAAAGAAAAACTTGTAATTAATGTTTATAGCGAAAAATATTTGTCAGTGTACCCATGGGACGGCAACTATTCAATGGATTATATAGATATGAGCAGCCTCCCTATTTCATTAAATTTATATAATCTTTGCAAATTCACATTCAATTAAATAATTCTTAAGTAAAAATTTGCGCTAGATATAGAGTTAACAGGCCGAAAATTGACTTATACGCCGGGATATGTTTCCAATCTTCAGCACGTTAAAAACTTTTAGTCAGTCTAAAGCTTGTGTTTCAAGATAACCTAAGAACTTTCGAGAACTCGCCGTGCTCAAACAACTCTAAAGTTCTAAGGTTCTCTTAAAACCCTTCACTAAGACTGGCACAAAGTTTTTAAATCTACTTCAGCTTTGGAAACATATCCCTCTGTATAAGTCAATTTTCTAGTTTGTTTCTATATAATCTCCTAAATCTTTTTTAAAATTAGTAAAGTGTTTTAAATAGCTTATATATTTAACAAAATTATAAGCTAAATGTTGTATCATATACTAAAAAGAAACATATATTGTTATTATGATTAATTTTATGAAAGGTGCTTAAATGTTTATATGTCCTTATCTTTTTAGATCTAATATCCTATTTAGAAATCCTACCTCTTATATAAGGGTACTGCATGCTAGTCCTGGTTCTCCTGCTGTAGACATATATATAAATAATGTTCCAACTATTAGAGGGCTTGCTTATAAAAACTTTACAGACTATGCACCTATAACTTCTGGTTTATACAACATAAAAGTATACCCTAGTGGCAATACAACACGTCCTTTAATAGATACTAGCTTATTTATACCTGATGGAATTATTTATACTATTGCTGCAATAGGAGCTCCTCCAAACATCAGCCTGCAACCAATCGAAGATACACGCAGACCTATAATAGAAGGTAAAACTTTATTAAGATTTGTCCATTTATCACCTGATACACCTAATGTTGATATAACTTTACCCGATGGTACTGTATTATTTAATAATATAGGGTATAAACAAGTTGAAAGGTATATTTCAGTAAATCCTGGGGTATACAGAGTGCAGGCACGTTTAACTGGAACAGATAAAGTAATTTTAGAAGTGCCTAATATTAATTTGCATCCTAATAGATTCTATACAATATATGCAGTAGGTCTTAGCTCAGGTAATCCTCCGCTTCAAGTTTTAATACCACTAGATGGAAATAGTTATCTAACTCCTTAGTTCGAAAATCCTTTAAACTAATTTAAAAGGGCTTGGTTTAACCAAGCCCTCTATTAATACCCTAAATCTTTTGCCACAATTATTACTTTGATTCTTCCCTTTTGACCCTGTTTTCTAATAAGCACATAGTCGTTACATATTCTTTCTGGACTATCACACTCCATACAGTATCCTAGCTTTGTGCAAGGAGTTTTTCTATTAAGACGCTTTGCATTTGCAGGAGCTGCACAATATTTCATACGATTATCTGCTTCTTGTATATCTTTTACAATTTTATTTACTCCTACTACTACGATCACCTTATCTGGACCATAAAGCATTGCCGCTACTCTATTCCCAGTACCATCTACATTATATAGTTCACCACTTTCAGTTACAGCATTACTGCTTACAAAATAAGCATCCGCACTAAAACTTTTTCTAAAAATCTCCTTTATTTGTTCAACTGTTAGTCCTGGTGCATATCTATCTAAAAAATTATATTTTCCATTCCTTAAAAAATCAATAACTCCCGTTTCAAAAAGAGTCATAGACCCTCCAACGGAAACAGTATCTCCTTCTTTGATAAATTCAGAAATTTTATCTATTACAGCCTTTTCGTCTGCAACATAATATGCCTCCATATTATTTTTCTCAAGATTCTCAATGGTTCTCTTTACTTTCATATCCATTACATATTTGATATTATTATCCACATCTATTCCCCCCATAAATTTTATATAAAATAACTAATTGCCACTAGTAAGATACTATCATAAAAGTGACTATAAGTCTCACTTTATAGTATAAAAAACTAACGCTACTTTTTCAATGGACAGTTGAAAATTGATAGTTGACAGTGAAGGTAAGTTTCCATAGTACAACGGAGAAAAATCCTCCTTCACCGTCAATTGTCACCTAATAAAAAGGATGCCTAATAACAAGACATCCTTTTATCCTCTCTATATAGCGGTTTACAATCTTTAAAACAAAGCTTTAACCTTACTATAAATCTATAAACACTTCTTAATATCTATAATTTATGTACATTAGACGCTTGCGGTCCTTTTGGTGTTTCAATTATATCATAACTAACTTGTTGCCCTTCACTTAAATCTTTTCTTCTTCCTTCTTCTTTTATAGCAGAATAATGAACAAAAACTTCACCAGATCCATCATCTCCTGTAATAAATCCAAATCCTTTTTCGTCATTAAACCATTTTACTACACCTGTTGACATTAACATTCTCCTCTCTTCTTATATCTACCAACTTGTAAGAAAAAGTTCCATGCTTGTTTCTCACACTTTTTCCTTAATTAAATAATAAAAACCTTTAAACCCTATATCTAATAGCCGAAACCAAAATACATGATTTATATTTTTATTATTTACATTATTCTTATATTAATACAGTAAGTTTTAAATTAAGAAAGAGATTGCAATTATAACATACACAGCTATCAACTGGATTCCTTCAAGCCAATTGGATTCTCCATCACTAGCTACTCTGTTTACAATAAGAACTGATACTATAAGTGCTACCATTTCAAATTCATTGAATATTATACTCATTGGCTTAAACAGGAGGCTCACGAATACCAATACTGGTGCAACAAATAAAATTATCTGCAAACTTGATCCTACCGCTATTTCCACTGCTACATCCATTTTATTCTTAAGTGCCATTAGCACTGCAGTACTATGCTCCGCCGCATTACCTATGATAGGAATAATAATTATACCTACAAAAAATTTACTTAACCCTAATGATTCTGTCATTGGTTCTACAGAGCTTACTAAATATTCACTTTCTAAAGCAATAACTATAGTGCACACTAGTAAAATAATTATAGACTTTAAAATGCTCCATTTTGGTTCTGATTCATCCGAATGCTCTGATCCATACAAATCTTTATGAGTATAAAAGGAAAAATAAAGACCCAATAAATATATTATAAACATCGCCAAGGCAACACCTATACTAAGCCATTCATATTTTCCTGTAAGAAGTTCCTTATTTACTGTATGAGTAAATATAGCAGGAATACTTAACCCAATAACTGCAAATAAAAGCATACTTGCGGAAACTTCTACTATACTTTTGTTAAATTTCTGGACCTTATATTTAAGTCCTCCAAAAAACATACTTGCACCTAATACTAGCAAAATATTCCCTATAACAGAACCTGCTATAGAGGCCTTTACTACATCAAAAAGACCCTCCTTCAATGCAAAGAAAGATATTATAAGCTCAGTAGCATTCCCAAAGGTTGCATTCAGGAATCCCCCTATTCTAGGTCCTGAATATATTGATATTTCCTCTGTTGCTTCTCCCATCAACCCAGCAAGGGGTATTATAGCTAAAGATGAAAATATAAAAATCCATATAGGGTCCATTTTCATAAATTCAGCTGCTATACTTATAGGTATAAAAACAAGTAAGTACTTCAAAAATTTCATCATCTACACCTCTCAATAATTTCACCTTAAATACATATTTATTATACATAATATCATTGCATTTCTATGCACTAAAGTCCTATTTCATATTTCCATATTTATTTTACCAAAATATTCACAGTTTACAATAAAATTAATTATAAAGTTCTATTTATTTTGTGACTTTTGAAGTTGTAAACATTTATGTATTATAGTAAAATTTTATATATGTCGACTTTTGTTTATTATATGATTATTTTCGCAGACCACAATTTATAATATCGCATTATTAATAACGGAAACTCCTTTTCGATTCCTCAAAGGAGTAAACGATTCACACAAAATCGGAGATTTTGATTCTCTGCTTATTAGAAAGGATACTAAAATGAAAAAAGGAGATAAAATTGCAGCTATACTAATCGCAGGTATAATCATTTTAAGCTTTATTGGTGTTTTCGCATATAAACATTATATTAGCGGATCTAGCCGTATAGCTATAATTGAGCAAAACGGTAAAGTAGTTAAAACTATAGATTTAAATAAGATAAAAGAAAAAAGTGAATTTACTCTCCCTTACAACAACGGTCACTTTAATAAGATAGAATTGGAGCCTGGAAAAATTCGCATTATAGATGCAGATTGCCCTGATAAAATTTGTGTCAAAACTGGTTGGATATCTGAGCCAGGGCAAACAGCAGTATGTTTACCACATAAGTTAATGATAAGAATAGAGGGCAAAAACTCATCATATGACCAAATCTCTAGCTAAATTTAAATTTTTTTAATGATTGTAAGTTACAAATCTAGGAATTGCCTAACAAATTAAAAATTTTTATTAAAGAATTAAGGTGTAAACATGAATAAAACAAAAAGAATGGTATTTTTAAGCTTTTTAGTGAGTATTGCTCTTGTAATCTATATAATCGAAGCTCAAATACCTGTTTTATTTCCAGGTATAAAATTTGGGCTTGCTAATATGATATCACTTGCAGCACTTATATTATTAGGATGGAAAGAAGCTCTGTTAATAATGATTTTAAGAACAACTTTAGGTTCTATATTTGGAGGGACTATGCCATCCTTTATGTTCAGTCTGGCAGGAGGATTTTTAAGTAATATCGTAATGATTATCCTCTATAAAAATTTTAAAAATTCTATGAGCATATGGACAATAAGTATATGTGGCGCTGTATTTCATAATATAGGCCAGCTATTTGTAGCCTCAATTATCGTACAGAACTTTAGTATATATGTATATTTACCAGTGCTTCTAGTGTCAGCAGTACTTACCGGATACTTTATAGGACTTTGCACTAAATTTTTGACCACTCACTTAACTAAAATCTCTATTTTTAAAGAATTTCAGCAACAATAAATATATTACTTTAATTTAAAAATAACTTTGATTAATTTCAAGGTTATTTTTTATGTCCAATTAAATATAATTCTAAATTTTTGACTAATATTTAACTAATAAATCTTTGTAAAAATAAAAAACTAGATATTATTGAATAATATCTAGTTTTTTATAACTTTTTATTTAAAATAAAAACCTTTTACAATAAATGGAACTTATTCATAAAATACCGTATATATCCAGCTTTTAAGTCAATAAAATGTTGAAAAAGGAAAAACGATTTTTATATAACTGCAGCAATATTCATGGAAATTTGCTAGAGTTTTCTGATAATTCATGTTAAAATAATAACAATAGAATTGTTAAATTTATACCAATGTTATAGATATCTTATTGTAAAAATAATATTATCATAAGGAAGTGTATATTATGTCAGAGTTTAAAGTTTTATCAAAGGAAACCATTACTGTGAACATTAAACCTGGTGAATCTTTATTGATTATAAACAAAAAGAAAAAACTCTCTCCTAATAGCAGAATTACCTTTGAAGGTGAAAACATCATAGATATAGCAACAAAACACGCTAAAAGAGTAGATAACTCTTTTATGTCTTTGATCAAGGTCTATTTAACCTCTCTTAATCCTATAAGAACTATAGGAAAACAGTGCCCTGAGGCTATTTCTAATTATACTGGATTGTCTATTCTAGAATCGGAGGTTAAATTAAAGGAAGCCTTAAATAAATTGTCTTGTCCCGATATCGATACCTTAATGAAAAAATTTCCTTTTAAATTAGAAGCCTATGAAAAACAGAGACTAATGTTTGCACTAGCCTTCTTAATCAAACCAAAACTTATAATTTTGGATGATACAGTTTTTAAAATGGAACCTAAAATAAAATCCTATATATTAAAAGAGCTGGGCAAACTTAGAAAAGAAAATAAGACTAGTCTAATATTTATATCAAAGAAACTTGATATTGTTAATGAAGGTATAGATATTATTGCAATTATGTATAAGGGTACTGTAGTTGAATTTGCAAAAAAAGACTTAATTCTAACAGACCCTATTCATCCTTATACAAAACATCTTCTAAACCATAAGAGTACTTTAGATTTTACAGAAGAACAACCAGAAATTGTTGACTATGTAACAAACATTGTTACTACACCTAGAAACGACTGTTCTTTCTGCCTAAATTGTAAGAAAGCATCTTACGACTGCGTATATATGCCACCAAGAATAAAAACCATAGGCAGAGAAAGACAGGTAATTTGTAATGACGCTTAAAGGTAACTAATTCAAAAGTTTATCTATATAGGAAAAACAACTATAAAGTTAATTTATACCATAAACTAATTTGGTAATTTTTACGGAAAAAGATAAAGAATAAACAGTTGAAAATTGACAGTGGACAATGGACAGTTATGGATAGTTTTCTGACGTAAGGAAGAAAACTATCCTTCACTGTCAACTGTCAATTCTCAACTAAAAATATTACCAATAAATTTTAATCTATAAGTTAACCTTGGATTTAGAAACCCTATAGAGCCTATTTTTCTTTCTTGTAATCATCAATATCAAGCTTTAGCACTTTTGCAAAGTACTTAGCTGTACTTGCTTGAACACCAATAGTAATAATTATAGCCATAGATGTTACTGCTGATATTATATCTGCATGTTGCACTTTCATTGATATAATCATTCCCGCTAGAGCTGCAGGTATAACACCTGTTTCTCTTGTCCACATAAGATAAGCTATTTCTCTAAAGTTCCAAGATGCTTTTCTATCAAGTATGACAGAGAAGAACACAGATACTGGTCTTGCCACAAATATGAAGCCAATTACTATAATTAAAGCTCCTCCAAAGTATTTAGATAGAATATCAAAGTTCATTTGGATACCTAGTAGTACGAATATCATTATTCTTAATATAGAAATAAGTACTTCTTTAAATTTCAAGTGTAAATCATAGGATTCTTCTTCTATAGCTGAAAGTTTACATGTTTCTTTATTTCCACAAACCATACCAATTATAAAAACTGCCATAAATCCACTGAATCCAAAACGGACTGCAGTAAAGTAAGCTAAAAGCACTGCAACTACAGCAATTTCTCCTGCATATCCCTTTAATAAACCAAATTTACTTTCAGATACTAGTAATGTTGCTATGTATCCAATAATGCCTCCAACTAGTACACCCCCACCAGCTTCTTTTAACAAGTCAATGATGCTGTGACCTAGCGAGAAAGAACCTCCAGAAACTATGCCTATAATCGCAAAGGTTATTATTGCTCCAGCCGCATCATTAAATGCTGATTCTGATATAATTGTTTGCTTAAGCTTAGGGTTTATATTCATATTCTTAAATAATGGTACAAGCACTGATGGATCAGTAGACGCAATAACAGATCCTAAAAGTAAAGCATACATAAAATCAATATGAAGTACCTTATAAGCAAAAAATCCTGTTATAAAAGTTGATATTAGTACACCTACAGTAGACAACATTCCTACTGACAACTTAACTTCATTTAATACTTTAAGACTAATTTCTCTACCACCATCATACAGTATATATGATGCTCCAAACACTAATATAAGTTGATTAGCCACAGGATATTGATCAAAATTTACTAAATTTAAAACAGAGGGTCCAACTATTATACCTGCCAATATAAAAAACACTACATCTGGCATATGTACCTTCTTCCCTATTTTAGCAAATATAACACCTGAAAATATAATTAAAGCTAGCAACTTCATTAAATTTTCCGTAATTAATACCACATTTCCTTCCACTATATCACACTCCATTGCAGTTATCATTCCTATGAGTTGTCATCATATTCGCTATAACCTAACTTTACATAAATGTTTATCTTTCATCCAGTTTAGTTTAATTTTAGCATTACTACTGCCTGTTTAAAATACATTATATCATAGCACCTTCTCTTTTGTAACCATAGATTAAAGGCATAAAGAGTAATATATGCTGGTATATAGTTAATAACTATATATCAATTCTTCTACAGATATTATTAACATATATTTAGTTTTCTAGAATAAAAAAAATTTACTAATACACAAACTCATAATTGCAAATTTGCGTATTAGTAAATAATACATGTAATAATATTTAATATATTTCTAATATATCTTTCTCTTTTACTATTTAATACTTAAATTATTTGTCACACTTGTTACATTCACCACAGCTATCGCAGCCTGAAGAATTCGCTGCAACTTCCTGCTTACTTGCTATTATAGCTGCTGCTCCTACTCTTTCTTGTATAGCTTTTGTCGGACACTTAGCTATACATGTAGGCTCAGTACACTTCTCATAGCATATATGAGAATCAACTACTGCTAAATTATTTTCGATTTTGATTGCACCATGTGGACAGTTTTTGCCGCATATTCCACATCCTAAACAAGATACTGTACAAACCTTACGAGCCTGTGCTCCCTTATCTTTTGAGTTACAGTTTATATTTACATGTGCTCCAGCAGGCACCATATCTATAACTTTTTTAGGACAAATAGTTTCACATTTTCCACAACCTGTACACTTATTTAAGTTAACTATTGGTAGACCATTTTCTCCCATTGATAGAGCATCAAATGGACATGCTTTTGCACAGTTTCCAAACCCAAGACATCCATATTGACATCCCTTTTGTCCGCCTTGCATTAAACTTGCTGCAAAGCAATCTTGTATACCTTCGTAGTTATATACTTTAGCTGCTTTATCTACTGATCCTGCACATTTTACATGAGCAACTCTTGGCTCCATTTCTGGAGCAGACTTACCTGTTAACTCTCCTACTATTTTCGCTATTCGCGCTTTACCAGGAGCACAAAGGTTAGGAGGTACATCTGGATTTAAAACCACCGCTTCAGCATAAGCCAAACAACCAGCATACCCACAGGCACCACATTGTCCCTTTGGAAGAGCATCTTCAACTATATGAATAAGTGGATTTACCTCAACGGCAAACTTTTTATTAGCATATGCTAAAACTAAACCAAATACTAAACCCACAAGAGTCATTACTATTAAAACCATTATCGCAGTATTCATTTATTCCTCAGCTCCTTTCTACAAACTGATCATTCCGGAAAAACCAAGGAAGGATAAAGCTAGCATTCCTGCTAAGATAAATGCAATGCCAAGACCCTCTAGTGGTTTAGGTACATCCGCTAATCTTAATTTTTCTCTTAAACTTGCCATAAGAATAATTGCTAGGGCAAAACCCATACCTGATCCAATCGCATGAACCACACTCTTACCAAAGGAGAAACCTGAATCAGCATTTAAAAGAGGTACTCCAAGTACAACACAGTTTGTAGCAATTAATAGTAGGTATATACCCCACATATTATATAGCGCAGGCGCTTGCTTTTTAATAATCATTTCAAGCAGCTGAACGAAACTTGCAATTAGAAGTACAAATACACACGTTGTTAAGAATGTCAATTTATATGGAACCAATACAAAATGATGCACTAACCATGCTAAGGCTGAACTCATAGTCATAACGGAGGTAACAGCCATACCCATACCAACGGAAGCATTAAGATTTTTAGAAACACCAAAGAATATACATAATCCTAAGAATCTAGTTAAAACGAAGTTATTTACAACTACCGCACTTATAAACAACATTAAATATTCTCTCATTATGCTTCACCCCTTTCAGCTGCAAGTTTAGCTTGACGCTCTAAAAGCATTTTGAAACCAGCAACTAAATAACCAATTAGTATAAACGCTCCTGCTGGTAGTATCATTATAAGTGCAGGATTATACCATGATCCAAGCACTTGGAAACCAAATATAGATCCAGCTCCAAATAATTCACGAATTATACCTATTACTGTCATAGCAAGCGCAAAACCGCATCCCATTCCTAAACCATCGAAGAATGAAGGAACTACTGGGTTCTTTGATGCAAACACTTCTGCACGAGCAAGAATTATAGCAAAAACAACTATTAATGCTAAATATATACCTAATTCTTTGTAAGCTGCTGGAAAGTACGCTTGTAATAACAACTGTACTAATGTAACTATAGTTGCTATTGATGTAATATACACCGGTACACGAACTTTAGGATTTACAACCTTTCTAGTTATGGATACTACGGTATTATTAAGAGTTATAACAAACATAACTGATAAACCCATTGTTAAAGCATTTTTTGCCGTACTAGTTGTTGCAAGTGCAGGACAAAGACTAAGAGCTAGGACAAAAATGGGATTTTCAACAATTATGCCCTTTTTAAATATATTCCATAATTCTTTCATTCTTATTTACCTCCTGCATACTTAGTAACTTCTTCTACGGCTTCCTTAACACCCTTAGTTACTGCTCTTGAAGAGATTGTAGCTCCGGTCATAGCCTGGATATTTTTCTTGTTTGAAGGATCTTTTGTAACCTCTAGATCTTCAGCACCTTTGTTTTTAAACATACCTCTAAAAGAATCCTTTTGAGCATTGTCTCCAAGTCCTGGAGTTTCATTATGAGCTAGTATAGTAAAATCAATTACTTTTCCTTCTGGAGTAACAGCTACAAGCATTTTTATTGGTCCACCGAAACCTTTGCTTTCTGAAGGCACTACATAAGCAATAGTTTTTCCGCCCTTTTGTGCTTCAAACCATTCTTTCTTACCTTCTATTTCCTTAAATTTATCCGCATCTTTAACTAACCCTTGCATTGATTTATTTTTCATCTCAACGGCTTTTTTCTCTGCAACTGGATTGGTAACAAAGTAAGTTCCAGCAATTATTGCTCCTGATATAAAACAAGCTGCAGTTAAATTCATAGCTATTTGAAAAATACTATAGTGCTTTTCTGTATGTTCTGCTGACATTTCCAACTACCTCCTTGCTCCAAATTTAACTGGTTGACAGAAACGATCAATTAATGGTGTAAGAGTATTCATTAATAGTATTGAATAACAAACACCTTCTGGGTAACCGCCTGTCAATCTAATTAATGTAGTAAGCGCTCCGGCACCTACAGCAAATACAATCTGACCTTTTACTGTAATTGGAATGGTAACCATATCTGTCGCCATAAAGAACGCTCCTATGATTAGTCCTCCAGCCATCATATGGAATATTGGATCTCCTGTAAACATACCAGCTGGTCCAAATACCCAAGTTAAAATTCCTACTGTACCGATCATAAAAACAGGTACGTGCCAGTTTATATATTTCTTATAAATTAAGTAAGCTCCTCCTAGAATAAGTAATATAGTAGAAGTTTCTCCTATACTACCATTACGAGTACCAATAAATAATGCCTTGTACATGTTTGGTGTACCACCAAAAGTTTCAACAAGTTTTTGATAACCTTGTAATTTTAAAATCCCTAAAGGTGTTGCTGATGATACTGTATCAACAGCAGTATGCATCTTTGTCCATGTTGTCATAGCTACTGGGTAGGAAACCATTATCGCAGCTCTCCCTATATGAGCTGGATTAAATATGTTATAACCTAATCCACCCATTGAATGTTTAGCTACAACGATTGCAATAAATGATCCAAAAATTGTCATATACCAAGGTAATGCTGGTGGTAAACACATAGCCATTAATAAACCAGTTAAACATGCACTTCCGTCGCTTATAGTTATAGGCTTGTTTCTAAATTTTTGTACCATGTATTCAAAAGCCACCGCAGATAGAATTCCTATTAATAATGTTTTTAATGCTGGAATACCAAAATTATATATTCCAAACAGAGCTGCTGGAGCTGCTGCCAAGTTAACCTTCCACATTATATTTGATACTGACTCTTCTGAGCGAATATGTGGTGAACATGAAACGGTGAAAAGATTTCCTTTTGTTTCAGCTTCTTTTTCTTTTAATTTTGTATCTAAATTCTTATCTTTTATTACTTCAGCACTCATTAATATTCACCTCCTATTTTTTTGCAGCCTTTGCTGCATTTTGAGCTTTACTATATCTGATGTACTGTACAATATTACGTTTAGCTGGACATCCGTAAACACAGCTTCCACATTCTACACAATCTAAAAGATTAAACTCTTCTTTAGCTTCTTCAAATAATCCACGTTCACCTAGAATACTAAGCATACTTGGATTTAATCCCATAGGGCATGCATCTAAGCAGCGTCCGCAGCGAATACATGCTGACTCTTTTCCTGAATTAACATCTTCTTTACTTAATGCAAGTATTCCTGATGATCCTTTAATTATAGATACATTTGTGTTAGATTGAGCGAATCCCATCATAGGACCACCACTAATTATTTTTTCTGGTGTTTTTGAAAATCCACCACAATATTCAATAGCATCTTGGAATGTTGTTCCTACTCTCAGTAAAAGATTCTTAGGTTCCTTTATAGCTCCACCACTAATTGTAGTTACTCTTTCAATTACTGGTATACCTTTACAGACAGCATCAGCTATAGCTATAACTGTACCTACGTTTTGAACAACTACTCCCACATCCATAGGTAGTCCACCAGAAGGTACCTCTTTACCTGCTAAAACTGCTATAAGCATTTTTTCAGCACCTTGTGGATACTTAGTTGGTAATCCTACAACTTCTATTTCAGTGCCTTCAAAAGCTTTTGTCATTACACTTATAGCATCTGGTTTATTATTTTCAATACCTACATATCCTTTAGTAACTCCAAGTATTTTCATTGTTATTTTAACACCTGTAACTATACGCTCTGCATATTCAAGCATAGCTCTATGGTCTGCAGTTAAATAAGGTTCACATTCTGCTGCATTTAAAATGAAAGTATCAATTTTCTTACCTTCTGGTGGTGCTAGCTTAACATGAGTCGGGAAAGTGGCTCCACCCATTCCAACTATACCTGCATCTCTAATTATGCTGCGTAATTCATCATTGCTTAAAGTTTGCCAATCACGGTCAACAGGAAGTCCTTCAATCCATTCATCTTGTCCATCATTTTCAATAACTACTGACAAGCATTTGCCAAATACACTATGTGGGTAATCAGCTACATCTATAACCTTGCCCGATATTGATGCATGTATATTACTTGATACAAAAGCATCACTTTTAGCAATTATTTGTCCCTTTTTAATCATATCTCCTTTATTAACTATTGGTGCACAAGGTGCCCCTATGTGTTGTCTTACAGGAATTATAACTTTATTTGGCAGAGGCGCTACTTCGATCGCTTTGCTTGATGTATAGCTCTTACGATCATTTGGGTGCACTCCTCCACGAAAACTTTTTGCCATTTTTTCAACACCTCACTCAATATTTTTAAGATATTTATAAGAAAGCATAAAACTTAGCAATGCTTTAACAACTAAGACAATATACGTGTAATAATAGGTATCATTTTTTTATCACTTCGCGTAGACTTATCAAAAATCTTTACATAAATAACAGATAAAATAAATGCTACTATTCCACCACCAATTTGAAACATCCTAATAGATTGTCCCGCCTTTTCTCCTAACCATGTACCAGCAATGGCACCTAAGAAAATTGCAATAAGAGGCATAATATATACAATAAATGCTGCTTTTAGCATATTTGTCTCTTTTATCTCAAAAGAAACTCGTTGTCCAGGTTTAGCTCCAAGCGGATTTTGTACATCTAAGACTGTAGCATTATCTCCTGGGCATGCACCACAGTTTTTGCAATCACCATGTCTATTCGATTTCACCTTAGCCATGTCTCCAGAAACTTCTATTACTACACCCTCATTTTCTCTGGTCATACTTCTCCCCCCTTCCAAAATCACTAAAACCTACTAACAAAATACTATAGCTGATAGAGTATGAATTAATCTTTAGCAATTAATATGCCAAATATACAAATTATTATATTTTAAGCTAAAGCTTAGTTGATTAAAAATATGATATATTCTACTTTTTGAGAAAATTTCAAATATAACTTAGCATAAATAAAACTACTTATTAATTCTTCTATAATATATTTATTACAATAAGGGCTATAAAAACTATTCTCAAAGTGATAAATCGTTATCGATTTGATAATATTTTATCAAGCCACTTATATAGCGCATTTTATTTTTAAATTCAATGAACTATAATTATCACCTTGATAAAAATTCACTTTTAGCTTATACTAATTTACTATTTTTTCTAGAATTTAAGATAAGATGGATCATATTTGATTAAATTATTAACAATGAATAACTTTAGATAACATAAATGTAATTGTACTTTTAATATTAGTAAATTAATTTATTTTGTCGATTTTTCTAATCGTAGCATAGAGATTTATGCTGTACTAATATTACTATATGAACTGTGTTAGTATGTTTATGTTTATATTTTAAAAGCTGTTATATTTTATAGTGAAATCATTTACAGAAAACAATGTTAAGATCTACTTAACTTATAGTATATTCTGTTTGTTTTGTTCTTTGCAAACTTTTGATGATTTTCTTTCATTTAAACGCATAAATTTATTGATACAAACTTTTGTATCAAATTAACCCTTTCCACTGTAATTATACATGTTAAAAATTTAATTACAATAGTATTTATAATCCTTTAATGAAAATTTTTAAAAAAATTTCATAAATAATTAATATATTTTATGAAATTATTAACATGCACTTATGATAAATTAACATAATTTGTCACGATACATTTTCAGAATAATCTAACTTTAGAATTTTATTTAATAATTTTCTCATATTTTTCTAAATCGGCAATTAAATTTTAGCTATTTTTCTTATTTATTCATTATATCTTCTATATAAATTGAATAATTAAACAACTTAAAGTTTCATATAGCAGTAAGTTCATATTTTTACATTTTTTTCATGAGAAAATATGGAGTTAATTTTCATTTTTCTTTGTTATTTTTAAAACTATTTTTTAAAGATGTAACTTTTTAATTTGACATGATATGTATATTGTGTATAAACTTTAACAATATGTACTTTTTTGAATTTTTCTTCTATCTTTCCTTCACTTTTCTACCAATTCACTGAATGTAGATTTACGGTACTCTCTAATTTAGTAGGTGTTGTTATAGATTTCTTTGAAAACTTTTTCATAATCAAAATTCATAATATTATATTGTTGTATCATAAACTTTATAACCGTTGTATCATTTCTATAGATAAACAAAATTTATTTTTACAAACCAATAATTTGAAATGTGTTATACAATAATATATTTAAGTTTATTTTTTTCTACAACTATTGAATTTTACCATAATTTGTTATATGCTAATATTAAGATAGAAGTCTTTTTGCAAAATTCTTGCTTTTAAGTTTTGGCTCAACTTTATCAAATCCTTGATTAAGTACTATTAAAAAGGAGTTGACCTTATGAGCACTTACTTAATTATTATTTTCACCTCATTGCTTTTAGCTCTATTTTCCATTCTTTTTCTTATTAAATTTATATTCACACAAGAAAAGGGTTCAGAACAAATGCAAAATATATCAAATGCCATAAAAGAAGGCGCTATGGCTTTTATGAGAAGACAATATAAAACAATTTTTTGTTTGGCGCTCGTAACTGTTGTTTTAATTGTAGTTGCAAATTATTTTGGTAACTTGTCAAAAGGCTATGATATTGCCATCAAACAGGCTTCTCGTATTGGAATTGCTTTCATAACTGGTGCCTTATGTTCTGGTATATCTGGATATATAGGTATGTATATGGCAGTAAATTCAAATATCCGTGCTGCAGCAGGTGCAAAAAAAGGATTAAACTCGGCTTTAACCATAGCTCTTAGAGGTGGTGCTGTTACTGGTCTTGCCGTTACATCTCTTTCTCTTTTAGGTGTAGCTATACTATTCTTAATATTTGGTGGTATATCAGGAAATGATACTTTAATAAAAGAAGCTCCTTCTCTTTTAGTTGGATTTGGTTTTGGAGCTTCATTTGTAGCTCTCTTTGCCCAACTAGGTGGAGGTATTTATACCAAAGCAGCAGATGTTGGAGCAGATTTAGTTGGAAAAGTTGAGGCTGGAATACCTGAAGATGATCCAAGAAATCCTGCCGTTATTGCGGATTTGGTTGGTGATAATGTAGGAGATTGTGCTGGTAGAGGTGCTGATCTATTTGAATCAACAGCAGCCGAAAACATAGGTGCAATGATTCTTGGTGTAGCACTGTATCCTGTATTTGGTTGGAAGGGAATTCTATTCCCTTTAGTAACAGGAGCGGTAGGAATAGTATCCTCAATAGTCGGCTTATTCTTTGTAAAAGCTGACAAAGATACGGACAATCCTATGTCTGCATTATATAAAGGATATTTAATTACAACAATTTTAAACTTAATATTTTTATTTTTGATCGTAAAATCTATGTTTTCTGGTGTTTTGCCAGATGGAAGCCGTATAAACTATTTATACCTTTATTTCTGTGCTTTTACTGGAATAGTTCTTAGCTATATGTTTGTATTAATTACTGACTACTATACATCGTATAAATATAGACCTGTAAAATCAATTGCAGAATCTTCTAAAACAGGTGCGGCAACTAATATAATTACTGGAGTGTCTGTAGGTATGGAGTCAACAGCTCTTCCTGTTTTATTTGTTTCAATTGCTATTTTTACCGCTTATAAACTTGGTGAAGCTGCACTTGTTGGAGTATCTAATGGAGGTCTTTATGGTATTGCTATAGCTACTATTGGTATGCTTTCAACTTGTGCTTATATACTTGCTATGGATACTTTTGGTCCTATCACTGATAACGCTGGTGGTATAGTGGAAATGTCTGGTGCTCCTGATGAGGTTAGATTAATAACTGATAAACTTGATGCCTGCGGTAATACAACTAAGGCATTAACAAAAGGCTATGCTATCGGTTCTGCTGCTCTGGCTACCTTCCTTTTATTCTTTGCATATTTGGAGCAGGTAAAAACAATTCTAGGAAAGCCTTTAGATTCATGGTTTACAGTAGATATTGGAAAAACAGAAGTATTTATTGGAGCATTTTTAGGCGCCATGGTAGTATATCTTTTTGCCTCTACAGCTATACGTTCCGTTGGAAAAGCTGCTCAGTATGTTATTTTAGAGGTTAGAAGACAGCTCAAAGAAATACCTGGCATATTAGAAGGTAAATCAAAGCCTGACTATGCTACTTGTGTTGATATTGTTACTAAAGGTGCTTTAAAAGAAATGATATTACCTGGAATTATCCCGATTGCGGCACCAATCATCGTCGGATTAACTTTAGGTAAGGAAGCTGCTGCCGGATTTTTAATGATATGTACAATATCCGGTGTTGTTATGGCCCTCTTCTTAAATAACGGAGGCGGTGCCTGGGATAACGCAAAAAAATTTATTGAATTAGGAAACTTAGGCGGCAAAAAATCTGAAACTCACAAAGGAGCAGTAGTGGGAGATACTGTAGGAGATCCATTTAAAGATACTGCCGGACCTTCTCTTCACGTTTTAATAAAACTTATAAGTACTTTAACATTAGTTTTAGTATCCTTATTTAGGTAAAGTAGTTTAAACGGATGATCTTTATGATTATCCGTTTTTATTTTAAAATAATTAATTATTATAAGTAGGCTTTACTTTATTATTTTTTTAATCCACTTAGGAAGTTGCTTTACTTTAAAAGTATCAGATGATTGAAGAGAATTACTATATATTAATTCCCCATCAGCATAAACGCAAACTTTTCCTATTTTATCTCCTTTATTTATTGTGTAGTCTATTTTTTCAGGCTTCATAATCTTTACCGTATATTCAGCCCCATTTTTCACAGGAATCACCACATCATCCTCAAACTGCAATTTTATATTTCCTCTCTTCAAAGCAATTTCTCCTGCACTATCTCCTTTTATGAACATCTTTTTAAATTCATAATTCTTATTTACGTAATCAAATATTTTTATGCTTTCCTTCCATCTTTCTGTGCAGTTCAATACTACAACTATTACATCATTTCCTTGTATATTTGCTGAAGAAACTAAACACTTTCCAGCCTTTCCTGTATACCCTGTTTTTACACCAGTAGCCTCAGGCATTTGCCATAATATTTTATTTATATTATGATAGCTTCTTGTAAACCCCAGTGTTTTTCCATCTACATCTTTTGAACTTACTATTTCATTAAATAATTTGTTTTCTTTTGCTTTTGCTGTAACCACAGCTAAGTCGTATGCTGTGGAGTAATGTTCATCTTTATCTAATCCATGTGGAGTCTCAAAATGTGTATTTACAACCCCTATTTCTACAGCATACTCATTCATAAGCTTTGCAAACTCCTCTACACTTCCACTTATTCCTTCTGCTATTGCAACAGCTGCGTCATTTCCTGATCTTAACATTAATCCATATATTAATTCCTTTGTAGATATTTGCTCGCCTTTTCTAAGCCCCACTACTGACCCTCTCATTGAAGATGCCTTCGAAGATACTTCTATTTTTCTATCTAAATCACCATATTTCAAAGCAACTAATGCAGTCATTATTTTGGTTGTACTTGCCATAGGCACTAATTCATAAGCATTTTTTTCATAAAGCACAACTTTTGATTTACTATCTAGAGCTATAGCACATCTTGCACTCATAGTAATGCCCTTATTTGTACTATTCTTAGTGTTTGGATTACTTATTTCCAAAGCTTCCACCCTATTGGAAACAAATAAAGATAAAGTAAAAATAAATAAAAGCAATGAACATAGATATCTATGTCTTTCTCTCACTTTTTTATGCATAAGTTTTCCTCCTTTTAGTGGTCACACTGGGTAACCTTGCTTGTTTCCACTAGCAAAATTACCCGTTAAAGTCCATTTAGGACTTTAACCTCCCTTACTATTAAGGTTTAATGTTCTAAAAATTAATATCTACATTATATTTTTTCTTTAATTCATTAAATTAATCTTTAAATTTATTCCATTTGGTTATATAAATTCCCCATATGGATATAATTATTATTGTATACATAACTGGAGGAGTTTTTAATGCATATTCTATATATTGGAATTTTAATTTTGCTTTTAATTCTCTTAATTCCAATTCCTATTAAATTTAAAATTAAATATAGCGAAAAAGAGTTAAGATTTATTCTTTATAATATAGATATTACTAATAAGATGAATTATTTAAAGAATAAAACTAAACTTGATATTAAATATAAAGAAGACCGTATTCCTATTTTTTCCAATACACTAAAAGTATCATTAAATTCATTAAAAGCTATAAAATTTAAGCCAAGTCTAAAGATTAAAATAAATGTAGACTATGGTCTGGATGATGCTGCACAAACTGCATTAGCTTTTGGATTAATCTCTACATTTATTTCAATATTATTAAAGGCATCTAGTTTTTTCATACACATAAAAGATGAAAAAGTAAATATAAAACCTGAGTTTAACAAATTAATCCTAATATTAGAAATAGATAGTATAATTTTTATTAATTTGGCTAAAGTTATTTATATATCCGCCATAATTTATCGCAACCTTCGTAATAGAGAAAAAATTAATCTTGCTAACACATAAATAAAGGAGGAATTAAATATGGAAGGTCATCCTATAGAAAATTTACTAAAAAGTACTATGGAAAACCTTAAAGACATGATAGACGTCAACACAATAGTCGGAGATGCAGTTGAATCAAAAGACGGTTCCTTAATCATACCTATATCAAGAGTTTCATTTGGTTTTGTATCTGGTGGAAGCGAATATGACTGCAAAAATACTGGTGGTACAGGTTCTGATTACCCTTTTGGTGGTGGGTCTGGTGCTGGAGTCACAGTAAAACCTATAGCATTCCTTGTGATAAAAGGTGACTCTATAAGGCTTCTATCTTTAGATCAACAAAATACTTATGATAAACTAGTAGACTCTATTCCTCAAATAATGGACCTTTTTAAGAATATGTGCCATAGTGATAAGAAGTCTAAAAATAAAGAGCAGTGCTCTCATGAACCTACCCAATCTACTACTAGTTAATATGTAGATTTTCTTATCTGTAAATATAATTGTAAGAAAAGATTAACCCGATGTCCTAAAAACATCGGGTTAAATTTTACGAATTTTAAATTAAGCATCTTAAAAAATAACAATTCAAAAATGCCTTATATATTTAATCATTTAATTCCTCTCTGTCTATCGCAACCTCCTCTATAAAGCTGTCAAGACCAGGCATTTGGCCAATATTTTCAAGATCAAAATACTTTAAAAATTCTTCTGTTGTTCCATACAATATAGGTCTTCCTATAACATCTAATCTTCCACATTCCTTAATTAATCCTTTTTCTATAAGAGTAGATATAGCTCGGTCACTTTTTACTCCTCTTATCTCATCTATATCAACCCTAGTTATAGGCTGTTTATATGCCACGATGGCTAAGGTTTCTAATGCTGCTTGAGATAATCCCTGTCTTGAATTAATTCCCAAAAGCTTTTCAATATATACACTGTTGTCAGCCTTTGTAGCAAGACTATAACTTTCATTATTATTTATAATCTTTATCCCTCGACTTTCGCATTCATATAATTTTCCCATTTCCTTTAGTAGTTGTTTTGTAAAATCTAAACTACATTCTATAATAGATGCTATTTGCTTTATATCCAGAGGCTCACCTGAAACAAATAACAATGATTCTATTATGGAAAAATAAATATTCTTTGTTGAAACTTCTTCTAGTTCTAATTGATTAATATTCTTATTCTTCATGTTCCTCTACCCTCTCTACATATATCTCTCTAAAATTCCGCTCTTGTATTACAGTTACATACCTTAATTTCATAAGCTCCAAAAGAGCTAAGAAGGTTACAACTACTTCTATTTTTGAAGAACATTTTACTGCAATACTGGAAAATGGTATTCTTACACCTGTTTCAATGTTTTTTCTTAAATACTCCATTTTATCTTCAATCTTAAATTTGTCTATCGGAATCTCTTTATTTATAACATTTGTAGTATTTATTTTGTTTCTATAAACTGTTATAAGCCTATTATATATTTCATATAGGCTAAGCATCGTAACCCCTTTAAGGAGTTCTTGATGAGACTGCGGTTTCTTCTTTTCTTCTATAATTTCAGGTTTTTTTCCAAACATTCTTCCTAGTCCTAATTCCCTGTCTTTAAGCAATTTAGCAGCAGCCTTAAACTTTCTATATTGAAGTAGTTTGTCCACTAATTCTTTTCTAGGATCCTGAGCATCTAAATCTTCAGCACTTTCTTCAATTTTAGGCTTAGGTAACAGCATTTTTGATTTTATTTCAATAAGAGTAGCCGCTATAATTATAAATTCCGAAGTTATTTCAAGATCCATCTCTTCCATGGTATGTATATACCCTAGGTATTGCTTAGTAATTTCATGTATCTTTATATCATATATGTCCATCTTACTCTTTTTAATAAGATGTAGAAGTAAGTCAAAAGGCCCTTCAAAATTTTCAATTTTTATATTTAAAGACATTTAATTATCTCTCCCAAATTATCCACTAAATATTTTTTATCATCTTTTATACCTGTATTCAACTTTAATTTCATTATAAATTTCAAAATCCTTCCTATGTTTTTACCTTCATTTATGCCAAGTTTACTTAAATGTTCCCCATTTATATGTAACTTTACTTCTTTTAATTTGTAAACATAATTAATAATTTTGTATTTTAATTCTGTATTCCAACATAAAATCATCAAAGCATATAAATCTATATTTTTTAATACACTACATATCTCATAATTATCCATAGCTTTCATTAGCAAGTCAACTATTTTGTCTTTGTTATAATAATAATATTTAATTGACTTCTTTAAATCTTTATCTAAGAATGAATTGTTAATAAAAATATCTATATACTTTTCATCTCTTAATGAGTAAAATATATTTAAAGTTCTTAAATTTATATCCTCATAGCTTCCTAAGCAATTTTCTATTCCTAAAAAATGTGTTTCTAATTTTAATACTCCTAATTCATTACATAGAGCCAAATTTTCTATCCAATTATCCTCTCCACACATTAAAAATAATTCCTTTATTATTCTGTCAGAGCTAATAGTATTAATATCACCTTTATTTATACTTCTAATTATCTCATTTTTGTCCTGCAGTTCTAGACCATATCTTACGCTATATTTAATTGCTCTAAATATCCTTGTTGGGTCCTCAGCATAGCTATTGCTGTGAATTTTTTTAAGTTTTCTATTTCTTAAGTCTAAAAGCCCGTTAAATAAATCAATAATCTCATTATTAATTATATCATAAGCTAAAGAGTTAATAGTAAAATCCCTTCTAAATAAGTCGTCCTCAATGCAAGAGGGCTCTACTATAGGAAGTGATCCATTTTTTTCATAAGTCTCTTTTCTGCATCTTATTAAGTCTATTACTATACCATTATTAAATTCAATTGTGGACGTTTGGAATTGAGAGTGATACTCATATTTTTTTACAAAGGATAAATTATCTATAACAATTTTAGGATCTTTATTTATACATATATCTATATCTTTAGTACTCTTTCCTAAAATACTATCCCTCACTGCTCCACCTACTATATAGGCTTTAATATTACAGCTTTTACATAAATCTTTTATTATATTTATAACATCTATCTGATCTTTATTATAGCTATTGAGAATATCCATTTTAACTCCCTCTATAATCTTTTATTTTATTCTTTTATATAAAGTCTTTAACAAACTGAAGCTTTGGAAATATACTCCGGGGTGTAAGTCAATTTTCGGCCTTGAAACCCTATATATATTATACAATGCAATTCATTATAAATTCTATAATGAAAAGTGAACAATGTATAATGAACTTTTAGTTCACTTTTCATCGTTCACTTCTTAATTTTAAATACCTTTATCTAAAATTTTTGTAAAATTATTTTTTAAATTTTCAAAAACACCTGCTTTTTTAACATCTCTATCGCTATAGATTTTTGTCTTTCCAACTAATTCACCATTCACATATACTTCACAATGTCCAACTACTTCATTTGCTTTATATGCTTTTCTATTTGTATCCACAATACACTTTTTAGTTACTTTACTATCTTTACCTTTTTCCACTATTATGTTTAAATCTTCTTTTGCTTTGGCTATGAAGAATCTATCTCCTTGTTTATTTAAAGTAATTTTTTCTACATCTGCACCCTTGGATAAAAGCTTTTTACACTCAAATTTTGAAAAGCCATAATTTAAAAGCATGCTAGCGTCTTTATTTCTTACTTTAAATGTTGGAGAACCCATAACAACTGAAAGCATTCTCACTCCGTCTCTTGTAGCAGTTGCTGATATACAGTACTTAGCCTCATCAGTAAAACCAGTTTTTAATCCGTCACATCCCTTAAAAAATCTTACTAATTTATTATGATTCACTAATCCTATTGGGCTTTTTCTTCCTTCGGATATTGTCTCCATATATGTTCCTGTGTATTTCAGTATAGCTGGATGTTTTAGAAGTTCTTTGGACATAATTGCTATGTCATAAGCTGTAGTTACATGGCCAGCTGCACTTAATCCTGTACAGTTCTTAAATGAGGTATTTTTCATGCCAAGTTGACTTGCTTTTTCATTCATAAGCTTAACAAAAGCATCTTCGCTTCCTGCTAAATATTCTGCCATAGCTACTGCTGCATCATTACCAGAAGCTATTCCAATACCTTTAATTAGGTCCTCTACACTTCTAACTTCACCGGTATCCAATAGCATAGAACTTCCACCCATTTTTTTAGAATTTTCACTCACTGTAACTTTATCACTCATCTTGACTCTTCCAGAGTCTACTGCCTCCATTGCTAAAAGCATAGTCATTATTTTAGTTACAGATGCAGGTGGCAATTTTTCATTAGAATTTTTTTCAAATAATATTTTACCACTTGTTGGTTCCATCAATAATGCAGATCTTGCATCTACATTTAGTCCAGCTTCTGTTACATTAGTTTCTTCTTTTTTGTTTGGTTCCGCTTTAACAATTGTTGAAAAAATACCTATAACAAAAAATAGAATTAATAGTAAACTTACTAAGGCTTTATTTCTCTTTTTCATTTCAATTTCCTCCTTCCTTCAATTCTATTTTTTCCCGAAATTAATAATATTATCACCAAAATATTTAAAATAGACGTGAAATAACAAACCAGAGATATCTAATTTGACACCTCTGGTTTGTTATTAAATTTAAATTATTTTAATATTTCCTTTGCGAAGCTATCTCCATATAAGTTATTCTCAATTTTGAGCAAATCAAGTATAGTCTTGCCAATATCAGAAAAGCTTTTTCTTACACCTATGTTTATACCACTTTTTATTTTTTTACCATATACAATCACTGGTATGTATTCTCTAGAGTGATCTGTACTTTCAGTAGTTGGGTCACAACCATGATCCGCAGTTAATATTAAAATATCATCTTCCTTCATAGCGGATATAACTTCAGGTATTCTATTGTCTACGTCCACTAAAGCTTTAGCATACCCTACAGCGTCATTTCTATGTCCATACAACATATCAAAATCAACTAAGTTAGTAAATATAAGTCCATTCTTGTTTTCTTTCATGTATTCTAATGTCTTATCTATTCCATCCATGTTATTCTTGATATGAACAGCATCTGTTATTCCTTTTTTGTTATATATGTCTTCTATTTTCCCTACAGCCATAACACTTATGCCCTTTTCTTTGATATACTCCAACATAGTTTTATCAAAAGGATCTAGCGCAAAATCTCTTCTATTTGATGTCCTAGTGAATTGCCCTGGCTCTCCTATAAAAGGCCTTGCAATTATTCTTCCTACAGCCTTTTCTCCTATAAACATTTTTCTTGCTATCTGGCACATATTGTAAAGCTCATCTAAAGGTATAACATCCTCATGAGCAGCTATTTGAAATACACTATCAGCTGATGTATAGACTATAGGCGATCCAGTTTTTATGTGTTCCTCTCCTAATTCTTTGATTATTTCCGTTCCTGATGCTACTTTATTTCCAATTATTTTTCTTCCAATCTTTGATTCAAATTCTTTTATTATATCTTCAGAAAAACCTTCAGGATAGGTATTAAGTGGTTCTTCGAGCACAACTCCTGCTATTTCCCAATGTCCTGTTACTGTATCTTTTCCTATAGATAACTCTGCACATTTACCAAAGGAGCCCATTGGATTCTCACACTTAGTTATATTTTTTACTCCATCTATATTACCTAAGCCTAACTTCTCCATATTAGGTAACTTAAGTCCTCCAACAGCCTTAGATACATTTCCTAAAGTATCACTTCCTACATCTCCATATTTTGCTGAATCTGGCATTTCTCCAATACCAACGCTATCTAATACAATCAATATAGTTCTTTTTATCATATATATCTTCCTTTCTTCCCATATATCATATGTTTAAAGGACAGTTGAAAATTTCCAACCGTCCATTATTATTTTCAATTATTAACTTTTATTATGCTCTTGGGTGAGCATTTTTATAAATTTCAGCTATTTTGTTTTTTCTAGAAATACTAGAGTATATTTGTGTTGCAGATAAATCTTTATGTCCTAATAGCTCCTGTACAGATTTAATATCTGCACCATTTTGAAGCAAATGTACAGCAAAAGAATGCCTTAGAGTAAAAGAATTTATAGTCTTATCTATTTTAGCCTCTTCTGCATAATATTTAACTATTTTCCAAAAACCCTGTCTTGTCATTTGAACACCTTTTATATTTAAGAAAAGCAAGTCCAAATTATATGTATTCAACTCAGCTCGAATATTTAAATAATCTTCTAGACACTTTATTGCTACCGATCCTATAGGTATTATCCTTTCCTGCTCCTTTGAGCCCTTACATTTAACATAACATAATTTTAAATTTATATCATAAATAGTAAGATTTAAAAGTTCAGATACTTTCATACCTGTAGCATACATTACTTCAAGCATTGCTTTATCCCTTATACCCTTATTTAGTTTTAAATCTGGTGCCTCTAAAAGTTTATCTACTTCTTCTATTGTTAATACTTTTGGGATATTATGCTTAATTTTTGGTATTTGATAACTTGTTACTGGATTCTCACTAACAATTCCTTTTACTAGTAAATATTTATAAAAATTTCTTAATGATACAATATTCCTAACTATTGACGAAACAGCTCTCCCTTGCTTCTGTAGATATTGAACATATGCCATTACTGAAACTGTTCCAACATCTTGAATTTTCTCTTCTCTTTCTTTTATAAAATCACAAAACCTACTTACATCTCTAATGTATGCATCCATAGTATTTTTACTAGCATGTTTTTTCTCTAAATTATTAATATACTTTAATAGATAGTTATCCATAACCTTCTCCTACCTTTTGGGTATTATATTTATTAAAATCCCAAAAATTTTTCAAAAACGTAAATATAATTATAAATTATGTCTAAATTTCTACGAACTAAACTGTGCACAAATATACTGTTGTCATACACATTAGGCTTACTTATAAAATTATATAATAAATAATCTAAAAATCTAGGTAAAAATAATCCAAAAAAAATAAGTATAAAGAAACATTTTAACACAATTATGAAAAATGAAACAAGTTCTTCATTTCTAATCATATAGCTACACTTCCTATACTTGCTACTATCAATTTAATCATATGAGGGGTAATATATGCTTCCGTAAAAAATCCTATAAACATAACAACTATAAGAAGTACAAACGAAAGTGAATAAGAGGTTATTCTAATCCATATATTAGAAATCCAATGCTTATTCGTCTTATCTTTTAATATAGTTAATGAAAATTCCATAGCAAGTACAGATGCGAATATTATACATGGAATATAAATAATATTTTGTGGAAGTACGCCTATAAGTGAAAACCACATTCCTTTTATACCCATTCCATTTATTACAAAACTAATGGTAAATCCTATGGTAAATCCTTTTATGATGTCAATTATTAATATTACAGGTATACCTATCATAGTTAAACCTAAAAACCACACAACTGCCAATATAGGTATATTACTTTTTATTGTCTCAATAAAAATAGACTTGTAATTTATGTTTCCCGATCCAATTGAACTATTAAAGTTCTTTAAATAACTTAAAAGGTCACTTTTTTCAAAGCTTCCCATATACTTTACACTGTATATTCCCAGTACTATTCCTGTACATATACATAAAAGACTTATAACATAGAGCCAAAAATTATTTTGTACGTGTTTATTTATGATATTTAACATTTTGTTTTCTGACATAGTTTTATCCCCCTTTGTTTAGTTACCTTTTTAATATTTATGATATTCAAAGGAGTTATATGACTATGTTTAAAATCATATATTTACAAAAACATAAATGCACTTATGGTCTTAGCGTCTATTATTTCACCACTTTTTATCATTTCTTTAATTTTCTCTATCTTCATCTCTCTAACATTAATGAATTCATCTTCATCAGCTAAATTATCTTTACCTTTATACAAATTCTCAGCCTTATATATATAAATATACTCATTACAAAATCCTGGGCTAGTAACCATCTTACCTAAATAGCTAAATTCTTTAGCTTTATATCCAGTTTCCTCTTCCAATTCTCTAATACCACATAGTTCTATATCTTCATCTTTTTCAATTTTCCCCGCAGGTAACTCTAAAATAACTTTTTCTATTGGCTTTCTGAATTGTTCAACTAAAAGTATTGTATCTTTATCCTTGTATGCTATTATGGCAACTCCTCCAGAATGATTAACAATTTCTCTACTAGATTTTCTTCCATTTGGTAATTCAACAGTGTGAACATCTACATCAATAATTTTGCCATTATATATATTTTTAACTTCTAAGGTCTTTTCATTAAAATTCATATTAGTATCCCTCCGCTATATTAGCATATAAAAACTTTACTCCGAAAATTATAATAATGTATTTTCAGTAATTTATTATAATTTTATACTTTCAATATATAATTGTCAATTAAAGGAACATACTCAAGTCTAGTCATATAAGATAAAATAACAAGTCAAAGATTCTAGGGATAAATTTATCCCCTAGATTTCTACAATCCAGGGGATAAATTAATTTCTAAAAACAAAGCATAGACTTTATAAACATAAAATCAATAATAAAACTTACGCAAGGTGAAGTAAAACTTTTACTCTTCTATTTGCTCATTAATTTTCTTCATAAGTCTTTTATAATATCTAATAATTTCTCTTAATTCTTCTTCCTTATCGTCATCGTCTACAAGTTTTTCTCTTAATTCGTTAATTCTATTTGATATGAGATTTTCTATGTTTTTTATTTCTTCAAATTCTAATTCTAGTTTCATTATATCACCTTCCTTGTTAAATTATTATGTCAAGATTTTTTATTTTAGAATATTATATAAAAAAAAGGCAGATTTTCAAATTCTATTATCTGCCATTTTTGAAATCATCTACCTTTGAGTTTGTTTTTAAGATACCTTATTTTTTAATCTCAATTTATCAGCTACCATTGCTATAAATTCACTATTTGTAGGCTTACCTTTATCATTATGTATAGTATAGCCAAATATTTTATTAATAGTTTCAACTTGACCTCTTGACCATGCCACTTCAATAGCATGTCTTATAGCTCTTTCTACTCTACTAGCTGTTGTATTATATTTTTTTGCAATGGAAGGATACAATTCCTTAGTTACTGCAGATAAAAGTTCCATATTATTTACTACCATTGTTATAGCTTCTCTTAAATACATATAACCTTTAATATGAGCAGGCACTCCTATTTCATGTATTATATTGGTTATTTCTTGCTCAAGATTTGTAGGTTCGCTCTTAGTAAATTTTATTTCTGTTGTGTCAATTAATGATATTGTCTTTTTTGTCTCATCTCCACTGCTTATTGTGTTATTAAACATTTGTCTAATTCTTTTCGTAAATACATCCATATCAAAAGGTTTTACAACATAATAGTCTGCTCCTAATGTAATTGCTCTTTGAGTAATTTTATCTTGCCCTACTGCAGAGAGTACAATTACTCTTGGCATAGGATTTATATCCATACTATTTAATCTTTCTAAAACTCCAAGTCCATCAAGATGAGGCATAATTATATCTAATACTACTAAATCTGGTTTCTTTTCTTCAATAAGCTTTAAAGCTTCTACTCCATCTTTTGCAATGCCTGTAACAACAATATCCCTTTGGTTTAGCAGATAATCATTTAGAATGTTACAAAATTCTTTATTGTCATCTGCTATAATTACACTTATTTTTGATTGTTCCATATTCCTTACTCCCCTTTGTTTTTATTTCATTCCCATATCTTAACAAATAATAGATTCGACAAAACAATTTTAATTCCTTCTTGTAATGAAAAATTTTTATCAAATATGAATAAAAGATAGCATAATTATCATGCTATCTTTTATTATACTACTTTTTATATTCATTTTGCCATAGATTTTGATATTATTAAAATTTTTTACAGTATTTTTTTCATTATTCTTAGTTTTACTACTACTTTATTTTGTTAGTATATTTGCATCTTTAAGCATCCATTCTATATATATCCCATACCCAACATCTGGTTTATTTATCAGTACATGGGTTACAGCTCCTATTATTTTATTATCTTGTATAATTGGACTTCCACTCATACCTTGAACAATTCCTCCTGTTTTCTCTAAAAGTACTGGGTCTGTAACTTTTATAATCATGCTTTTAGGTCCAGGGGTATCTTGAGATAGAAGTTTCTCTATTTGTATATCATAATATTTAGGCTCATCTCCATCTATAGTCGTTAATATTTTTGCTGGTCCTTCTTTTATCTCATTACGTAATGCAACTTTCATTGGTTTATTATATTTGTTTACCAATTTGGTATTACTTTTACCGAATACGCCACATTCAGTATTCTTTTGTATATGACCTAGTATTGTTTCTTCATTTACAAATATACCTTTTAATTCTCCTGGATTTCCTCTTAACCCTTTTTTAACTGACACTATTGAAGATGATACTATTTCTCCAGAGTTTATGCTTAAAATTGTGCCTGTGTCAATATCCGTTATAGGATGACCAAGAGCAGCAAACATCTCTGTTTTTTCATCATAGAATGTTAGAGTTCCTACTCCAGCTGTAGAATCTCTTATCCAAAGTCCTATCTTATAATTTTTATCTTCTGAACTTTTAATAGGCTTTATTATTTTTTCAAGTTGTTCTCCTTTTCGATCAATAGTGATTTTTAAATTCTTTCCTTCTGAACTATTAATCTGACTTTGTGTTTGTTCTGCATTTTTAACCAATGTATCATTAATTTTTGTTATGTTATCTCCTATTTGTATCCCACCTAAGGCTGCTGGGCTTGGTGCTTTTCCATTTTCAGTTTTTATATCTGATAAAGCTACGACCAGTACTCCTTTTGTACTTAGTTTTACTCCAACTGGCTGACCTCCAGGATATAAAACTATATCATTGCTTACAGATTTTATTGAAACAGATTTCACTGGAAAAATTCCTAATAAATTTACACTTGCTTTTTTCTCTTTATTAGTATTATTAGCAGCTTTTACAGTATCAGTTTCTTCACATACCTTTACAAATGTATTGGATTTTATGGATTGACCTTCTCTTATAAATATTGTTGTAGGTATATTTTGAATTTTAAAATAGGCAACTAATGTTATTAACAGGATTGGAATTAACATCCAGCACAATATTTTGCTCGTTTTTTTAACCATGCTTTTACCTCCTGTCACTTTTGCATTTTTATAATTTTAAGTTGCCCTCTTAAATATCTTATTATGCTACTATATACTTTCAATTAAAGTTAATACTTTGATGTAAAAACTAATTTTTTGACTATCGTTAATTTTTTTATAAATCAATCTTATTTTTACCAAAAGAATACAATTTTATGACTAAAATAAATAAAAAAGACTGCAATTAATGCAGTCTTATCCAACACTGGATTTTAATTCTATTTTTTTAGAATTTGCCATATCAATTAACTCTCTTGCATGTTCTAATGTTAGCTTTGTAACCTCAGATCCACCTATCATTCTTGCTATTTCGTATTCCTTTTCATTTTCACTCATTTGTCTTACTCTTGTAAATGTTTTATCTTCTTTAACTTCTTTAGATACCCAATAATGCATGTCAGATATGCAGGCAATTTGAGGTAAATGTGTAACACAAAATACCTGATGACCTTTAGAAATAGTGTACATTTTTTCAGCCACACATTGTGCTATTCTTCCACTTATTCCAGTATCTATTTCATCAAATATAACAGATGGAATTTTATCTTTATCCACAAATACTGTTTTTAAGGCTAGCATTATTCTAGATAATTCTCCTCCGGAAACAACTTTTTCGAGAGGTTTTAAAGGTTCTCCTGGATTTGTAGATATAGAAAATTGTACCTTATCTAAACCATTTTGAGTAAATTTATCTTCTAGATCTACATCAATTTTAAATGTACTTTTTTCTAGTCCAACAAAATTCAATTCACCTTTAATTTTCATTTCTAGACTTTCAGCTATCCTACATCTTTCCTTGTGAAGTTTTTCTCCTTCGACTTTTAGTTCTTCTATTATCTTAGCTTTATCTTTTTTTAGCTTTTCTACAATTTCACTACTATTTATCATCTCTTCATATTGAAGTTTTATTTTATCTCTATAATTAAGAATATCCTTAATAGCATTTCCATACTTTTTCTTGTAGGAATTAATTAAATATATTCTACTATTTATATATTCTAGTTCTTTTTCATCATAATAAATATTTTCTTTTATACTTCTAATTTGTTCTATACTACCCTCTATATTATAGAAGGCTTCTTCTAATGAACCTTTTATATCCTTTACTTTAGGAAGATTCTTTTCTAAGGAAGATATCTCCTTTATGACCATCGATAAACCATCATAAATCGATAAAACACCCTCATCATTAGTATAGAGATTGTTATAACACATGTTTAATGTATTATTTATTTTTTCTGCGTTAGAAAGAATTTTATACTTTTCTTCTAGCTCTTCCTCTTCGCCTTCCTTTAAGTTCGCAGAATTTATTTCATCTATTTGATACTTAAAGAAATCGATAAGTTTCTCCTTCTCTCCATCTTTACCTAGAAGCTGAGAAATTTTATCTTCAAGTTCATTTAGCTTATAATACTTTTCCCTATAATTTTTTAATAATCTTCTTATATTATCCTCACCATAGTAGTCCACATAATGAATATGATTCTCATTTGATAATAAATTTTGATTTTCATGCTGTCCATGGATATCCAGTAATGTACTACTTATAGACTTAAGTGATGATAGTAATATTGATTTACCATTAACTTTAGCAATACTTTTGCCGGATTGAAAGGTTTCTCTACTTATTATAATTAAATCATCATACTCTATATCTTGTTCTTTTAAAGTTTCTTCAGTTTTAGGATTTTCCATCGAAAAAATTGCCTCAACAAAAGTTTTATTTTCTCCTGTTCTTATCAAATCTTTACTGAATTTGCTTCCTAATACGTAATTAATAGCATCAATAAGTATTGATTTACCCGCTCCTGTTTCACCTGAAAGCACATTAAAACCTTTTTCAAATGAAATAGTTAAATCCTCTATTAATGCAAAGTTTTTTATGTTTAATTGAAGAAGCATAGAATAAAAGCCCCCTACTGTGCAATCATTTTTTTCATTTTTTGAGTTATAGTTAGTGCCTTTTCAGCATCTCTTGCCATTACAAAAATAGTATTATCTCCAGCAAGAGTTCCTGCAATTCCTTCAAAATTTAATGAATCTATAGCTTCTGCCGCTGCAGATGCTGATCCTGATATAGTTTTTATAACAACAAAGTTATTAACATTTTCAACCCCTATAACAGTTTGAGAAAATATATTTACAAGTTTATTAGACAAAAAATTTTCAGTGTGCATTATAGTAGCATACTTGTACTTTCCACTATCTGATAAAACCTTTATAAGTTTTAGCTCTTTTATGTCCCTAGATACGGTAGCTTGTGTAACATTCATTCCACCTTTTCTAAGTTCTTCTGCTAGTTCTTCCTGTGTCTCTATATCCCTTGAGTTTATAATTTCTAATATTTTAGCGTGCCTTGTCACTTTCATATTGTTCACCTTCACATTCCTTTGCTCTAAAAGTAATTTTTTTTCGTAAAGTGTTAAAATAATCGTTATCACCAAATCTTACAAGTTTACATTTATAATTTGATTTACTAATATCTACTGCTACTGTACTATCAGTTTCAATCCACTCCTGTCCATCTACTGACAAAAATATGTTTTCATTATTTTTCTTAACTCTAATAGATATTTTACTTTTTCCATCTAGTACAACTGTTCTAGCAGTAAGCGACTGAGAATACATTGGAGTTAAGGCTAAAACGTCAAGTTCAGGATGTATTATAGGTCCACCTGCTGAAAGATTATATGCAGTAGAACCTGTTGAAGTACAAACAACAACTCCGTCAGCATTAAAAGTGTTATAAAATTTATCATTAATAAATACTTCGTATTTTTGTATTCTTGACCAAACACCTTTGTACATTACTATGTCATTTAATCCATGATATACCTTAGTTTCCCCATTATAACTATAGGTACATTGAAGCATTGTTCGTTCTTCAACATCATATTTTCCGTCGATTAAATTTTTAATAGAAGTCTTAATATTTGAATTTTCTACCTGAGCTAAAAAGCCTAAATGTCCTATATTTATTCCTAGAATAGGTATGCTATGCTTATAAATACGTCTCGTAGTGCTTAATATTGTTCCGTCTCCACCTAGCACAATAATTGCATCCAATTTAGCACTTTCTTTTTCATCAAGGCCATTACCGTCTTCATAAACCTTAACTTCTATATTCTTTTTTTCGCTGCGAATCAAGTTTACAATAAAATCTAACGTATCCCCATTGTTATCTTTTGTTGTATTTACATTAATCCCTATACTTTTCATAATGCCTCCCCATTAAGCCCTTGATGAGCTGAGCCAACTACGCTTTTCATATCTTCGTATTCAAATGTTTCATTAAATTCCTTATTTTTTGTAAAATAAATTAAGTATTCTATATTTCCCTCTGGTCCTTTTATTGGCGAATAATCTAATGCAATTATTTTGCAATCACATTCCTTAACAAATTCTATAATATTGCCTACTACTTCCTCATGAGTTGATTTTTCTCTTACAACTCCTTTTTTACCAACTTTTTCTCTTCCAGCTTCAAATTGAGGTTTTATTAATGCCATGATACTTCCATTATCATCAAGCAACTTTAAAACAGTAGGAACAACCTTTTTTAGTGATATAAAGGATACATCTATACTAGCGAAATCACTATACTCACCAATATCATCTATAGTAACATATCTTATATTAGTTCTTTCCATACATACTACTCTTGGATCAATTCTAAGCTTCCATGCAAACTGACCATATCCTACATCTATAGAAAATACTTTTTTTGCACCATTTTGAAGCATACAATCTGTAAATCCTCCAGTAGAAGCCCCTATGTCAAGACAAATTTTATCATTTAAATCTATATTAAAATTCTTGACAGCCTTTTGTAATTTTAATCCTCCACGGCTTACAAAAGGTAATTGTTCTCCTTTAAATTCAATATTTGAACTTTCTTTAACCTTTTCACCGCATTTATCTACTCTGTGACCATCAATAAATATTTCACCAGCCATTATGCTAGCCTTAGCTCTTTCCCTTGAGTCAAAAATTCCTTTTTTCACTAATAGAATATCAAGTCTTTCTTTATTATCCGACATAACAAACTCCTTTTAATATTATATCCTAGCTAAACATCTGAAAAAATAATAAGTCAAAAATGTTAGTATATTTTGTGCTAGGCAAGGCAACAGTTCCTCTTATAATAGAGTATAAGCTGGATCCGTTGTCGCAGTATGGCATAAAATATACTGGCATACTGACTTATTATTTTTTAAAAATACCTTATTCAACTAAACTAAAAATACAAGCTAATTATACAAAATTCTTGTTTGATATTATTTTATCATTAATTTACTATTTATCATACTATTTTTAATATGTTTTTTATGATCCCGTCAACATCTAATCCATAAGTTTTATATAATATATCTGTTTTCCCATGAGGAATAAATTCATCATTAAATCCTAAATTTAAAACTTTTACCTTTTTATCTAAAGTATTCATGTACTCAAGTACACTAGATCCTAATCCTCCATGCACCACATTATCTTCAATAGTTACAATATTGACGTTTTGCTCTGACAGATCTTTAATTAATTCTTTATCAATAGGCTTTACAAAGCAAGCATTTATAACTCTTACATCTATTCCTGAATTCAACAATTTTTGCCTAGCCATAATAGCATGCTGTACCATTTTTCCTTGGGCAACTAAAGCTATGCTTCCTTTATCATATATCTTTTCCCATTTTCCACGTTCAAAATCCTTCAATGGTTCGATTGAATCATTTATACTGTCACCACCTCTTGGATATCTTAATGCTATAGGATAATTTTGCATAGTTGCCCACTTAAGCATATACCTAAGCTCTGGTATACTCTTAGGTGACATTACCGTCATGTTAGGTATATGTGTTAAATATGATAAATCAAATACACCTTGATGAGTTTCTCCATCATCACCAACTATCCCTGCTCTATCGATAGCAAAAACCACTGGAAGCTTTTGAATACACACATCATGCAGAATTTGATCGTATGCCCTCTGCAGGAATGTAGAGTATACAGCAAAAACTGGTTTTAATCCTTCTCTTGCCATACCTGCTGCCAAAGTTACAGCATGTTGTTCGGCAATTCCGACATCAAAGAATCTATCCGGGAACTCTTCTGAAAACGGTTTAAGTCCCGTCCCATCTCGCATTGCTGCTGTTATAGCTACAATATTTTTATTTTTTGCTGCAAGTTCTACCATCTCTTCTCCAAAGGCTTTTGAATAGGAATCGCATGAACTAAAACATACTTCCCCACTATCACAATGAAAAGGGCCTATACCATGAAATTTACCTGGATTTTTTTCTGCAAACTCATATCCCTTTCCTTTCTTTGTTATAACATGTATAATAACTGGTCCTTTTATATTTCTAGCTCTAGATAGAACTTCAGTTAATCCTTCTAAGTCATGCCCATCAATAGGTCCTAGATACTTTATGCCCATATCTTCAAAAAACATTCCAGGAACCACCATTTGTTTTATTCCTTTTTTTATTCTTTCAAGATATTTTGCCATTCCATTCCCTATATTAGGTATCTTCTTTAAGGTACTTTCAACTTCTTCTTTTAACCTGTTATATTTAGGGTCCATTCTTATTTTGCTTAAGTATCTAGAAACCCCACCTACATTCTTAGCTATTGACATTTGATTATCATTTAGAATAATTACTAATTTAGTCTTTCTATATCCTACATCATTAAGTGCTTCAAGAGCCATACCACCGGTTAATGCTCCATCTCCTATTACAGCAACTACATCATAATTTTCGTTTTTCAAATCTCGTGCTCTAGCCATTCCTAAAGCAGCTGAGATAGATGTACTGCTGTGACCGGTTTCAAAAAAGTCATATATACTTTCATTTCTCTTAGGAAATCCACTTATACCACCAAATTGCCTTAATGTATCAAACTTATCTTTTCTTCCAGTAAGTATCTTGTGTATATAAGCTTGATGTCCTACATCCCATATAAGCTTATCTTTATTTAAGTTAAATACATTGAATATACTTAAAGTGAGCTCTACTACTCCTAAGTTAGAGGCAAGATGTCCTCCGGTTTTTGAGACTTTATCTATTAAAAATTTTCTAATCTCTAATGCTAGCCTTCTTTGCTGTTCTAATGACATTTTCTTTATATCGTTAATATCTCTATAGTTTTCTAATAAACTAGGCATCTTTCATCTATCCTTCTTTTAAAATATAGTATATCTATTTATTTTTCTCTATTAAGTAAAAATAATGTTATTTCTTTTAATCTAGAGGTATCTCCCTCAACTTTATCTAATACCTCTACACATTCACTTGTTAATGAGTTACACATCTCCATACACTTATTTAATCCATATGTGGTGATAAATGTAGTTTTATTGTTATCTAAATCACTTTTAGCTTTTTTACCTAAAACTTCTGTATCTCCTACTATATCCAATATATCATCTTTTATTTGAAAAGCTAACCCTAGTTTTTGCCCATAATAATCTAATTTTTTAACATCCTCTTCTGTTGAGCCACCAAGAATTGCGCCTGCAACTATTGCCGCTTTTATTAGTGCTCCTGTTTTTTTACTGTGCATATAATATAGTTGATCTATTGGTATTTTTGTATTTTCACTTAGTATATCCACTGTTTGTCCGCCAACCATACCCTCTATCCCTGCACTTTCTGAAATTAAACTGCAAGCTCTTATGGCATTCTTATCATTATCTATACAGTATCTAAACATGATGTTCATTGCCTCATTTAAAAGACCATCCCCAGCAAGAACTGCGATTGCTTCACCAAATACCTTATGATTTGTAGGTTTTCCTCTTCTTAAATCGTCATTATCCATGCAAGGCAAATCATCATGAATCAAAGAATAGGTATGAATCAGTTCTATTGCCGCAGCTACTGGAAGTACAGACTTATAATTATTATTTTTTAGCATATATGTCAATAAAAATAATAATGGCCTAATTCTCTTTCCACCTGCATCTAAGCTGTAAGTTATAGCTTCGTATACCCTTTTATTGTAGGATCCTTTGTCTTTAAAATGCTCTGAAATCCAATTTTCTATTTCTTTTTTTAATTTTTCAATTGTAATCTCATCTTTTATATCCATATCCCACTTCTCCATTCATATTCTAATATTGATAACTTTCCCCATATCGCATATATTACTCTTTTAAGATTTGCTAACTCCTAATTTTAAGCTCTTACTCTTCTTCAAAATCTTTTTCTCCATCTTCTGTTAGAAGCTTTATTTTTCCTTCTGCATCATTTAACACTTTATATAGTTTATTGCAAAGTTTTACGCCTTCTTCATACTTCTTTAAGCTTTCTTCTAGAGATAGTTCTTTGCTATCCATTACATTTACTATATCTTCAAGTTTTTCCATCATACTTTCATAGGACTCATTTTTTCTAGGCATAAAATCACTCCCTTAATGCCATTTTTAGATCTTGCTACTATCTTTAACTGTAAGGTTTGCACAAACATAGCCATCTTTTAATGTAATTTTCACTTTTTCTGATTCTTTGAGTGTAGAAACTCTACTAATTAAATTTTCATTTTCATCTTGAATCATAGCGTAACCTTTATTTAAAACATTCAATGGATTGTGTGCTGAAAGTAGAGCACTTATTTTACCTAGTGCCTCTTTTTCTTTGTTTAATCTTCCTTTAACTTTTATATCTATCAATTCCCTCAATCTATCAATATTGTTATATTCATTTATTATATATATTGATGGACTAAGGGACATTAAATTCCGCTTCAATAAATTTATTTCGTTTTTTCTATTATTTAAGTTTATTTGGATACGAGTCTGTAGAATATTTTCATATGTTAAAATTCTATTCTTAAATTCCTCTAAATTAAATACAGCAATTTCTGCTGCCGCTGATGGAGTTGGTGCCCTTCTATCGCTAACAAAGTCTACAATAGTATAGTCAATTTCATGGCCTACACCAGTGATTATAGGTTTTTGAGAGTTAAAAACGGCTTTAGCCAGTTTCTCATCATTAAAACACCAAAGCTCTTCTATAGAGCCTCCACCTCTTGCAAGTATTATAAGTTCAATATCTTCAACTTTATTTAAAGTTTCTATACCTTTTATCATGTCTGCACTTGCATTTATTCCTTGAACCAATGCAGGATATATTACTAGTTCTACATTCTTATTTCTTCGTTTTGTAACATTTATTATATCTCTAATTGCTGCACCAGTTGGAGAAGTTATTATTCCAACTTTCTTAGCATACTTAGGCAAAGGCTTCTTATACTTTTCATCAAATAAACCTTCACTTTGCAGTTTATTTTTTAATTTTTCAAATGCTAAATATAATTCTCCTACTCCATCCGGCTCCATCATATCACAATAGAATTGATAGGCTCCTTCTTTTTCATAAACTGAAACTCTTCCCTTAACTACAACTTGCATTCCAACTTCGGGAATAAATTTTAAATTTTTTGCTGCACTTCTAAACATTATACAATTTATTTTACTAGACTCATCTTTAAGAGAAAAATATATATGTCCACTACTGTGGAGTTTTAAATTAGATATTTCTCCTTTTACGCTAGAGTTAGATAGTATAAAGTCATTATCTACTAGCTTTTTTATATAACCGTTTAAAGCTGATACTGTTAAGGTTTTTATATACATATTTACTACCTTCTCAAATATTGAAATTTTAATTTACAATTTAAAGAACATGAAAAAGCAGTTAAAAGAAGCTTATTCTACTGAATAACTTCCTTTAACATACTTCCAAGTACGCCATTAATAAAAGATGCAGATTTATCTGCTGAATACTTTTTAGCAAGCTCTATAGCTTCATTTATAGATACATTCTTAGGAATATCTTTTTCATATAAAAATTCATATGTACATATTCTTAATATAGATACATCTATTTTAGACAATCTATTAATCTTCCAATTTCTAAGGTGCTTTTCTATTTCTTTATCTATATCCTCGCCATTTTCTTGAACTCCCTTGAGAACTCTTATGATATATTCCATATCAACATCTTCTAAATCAATACTTTCAGGATCACTTTCCTTATAAGTTGATAGTCCAGTCATATCTAACTCTGAATTTTCAACCTCAATATTTTCCTTAAGATTTGCGATAACCTCTTTAAAATCTTCCTTATTTATAGTGGTTTGGAATAATAATTTCATGGCAATTTCTCTTGATTTTCTTCTATTCATTTCTTCCTCCTGATTTGGCTAAATGTTCTTCTACAATTAATTATTGTCAGTTTAGATATAATTATACTTAAAGTAATATTGTAGTTCAAGTATACATATTGAAATACTTAAATTCGTAATTTTAAAAAAATGCGAAGCATTTTTTAGAGGACAGAGGACAATTGACAGAGGACAATGAAGGAGGATTTTTCTCCGCTACACTACGAAAAATCCTTAATTTATATAAATTAGCGATGTTTTGCATTAGCAAAACAAGCCTAAAAAAATAAATTAGTTTTCTGACGTAAGGAAGAAAACTCACCATCATTGTCCTCTGTCCTCTGTCAATTGTCCTCTGATAAAAATTTTGCGTCGCAAAATTTTTAAAATGTCCAAGAATAAAAAAACCCTCTAAACACAGAGGGTGTAGATACTATTCTTCCATATCTTCAACAACATCCATTACTTTAGGAATCATAACATTCTGTACATGCACATTTACTGCAGAAACGTCAAGACCTGTCATGGACTCAACAGCCTTCCTTACATTTTCTTGCACTTCTAATGCTACATCTGGAATTCTTATTCCATACTCTACAACTACATATAAATCAATAGCAGCGCTATTTTCTCCAACTGTAACTTTAACACCTTTTGATAAATTCTTTTTTCCAGTTAATATTTGAGTTATACCACCTACAAGGCTTGCGCTCATACCAACTATTCCCTTTACTTCTGTAGTAGCTAGACCTGCAATTACACCTACGACTTCATCAGATATTTTTACAATACCCATGTCAATTTCATTTTTAATATTCTCTTCCATTCTCGTACCCCCTAGGTATTTGATATCAGTCAAAACTAACTTTACGTATATTATATCAAATAGCTTTCCCTTTTACAAATTAAACATTACCAAATTGATAAATAATTTCTTAAATAAAGATTTAGCCTGTACACTTTAACCTAGATTTAAAGTGTACAGGCTATGTATAATATTAAAATATGTTACTAATTTTATTGTTTAACTTCTATTTCAACTTCTTGAATTTTAGCTATTCCCATAACTACATTTTTTATCTCTCTTGTATCTTTATCTGTAAGTTTGTCCTTTCCTTTTACTATAACTCTCGCTTTACCACTTTCTTCTATAGAACAAAGTACATCTTCATAGCCTTTACCTTTTAAAGTAGTCTCAATTTTTGATTCATAATTTGTACTCATTGCTAATTCAGTATATTTTTTAGTTGCTTCATCTTTGTTCTCTTTAGATATATTTTTGTCATCAATTAAAGTTTTTAATGTCTGTAGTGTTTGTGCATTTTTTTGCTCACGAGTTAACTTAGCCTCATCAAAGAATGTGGTTTTACTATTTTTCTTATCTGTATTATTAAAAGATACTGCACTGCTTTTTGTGCCGCTGCTGTCATCACCATTCACATATAATGGGCTATTTAATTTTGTAGCAAGTACCCCCGCACAAACAATAAGAACTAAAAGAGTAGCAATAATTATACCTTGTTTTTTATTCATTTTTTTATTCCCCCTATCAACCTTTCTAACAAATTATATGCTTTAAGAAACATTTATATACTATTTTTTCATAGGATAAACATTAACTTTATTCTCTGGAATATTAAATAAATCAACCACTGCCTTAGTTATTCTAAGTGAAGTAACTTTTTCTTCAGCACCTTCAGCTACAACACAGACCCCTGAAACCTTTGGTTTATAGGTTTTAACTATAAGAGGCTTTGATTTATCACCCTCATTTGTTACAACAACAGTGCTTCCGTTATTCTTCTGTGTGGTATTTCTAGTTCCACCTTCATTGTCTTTTTCTTCCGTATTACTTGTTGAATCATTTATATTTACTGCAGGAACCTGCTCTTCTCCGCTTTCAAAACTAACCATAACCTCTACTTTACCGACACCTTCAATTTTTTCTAAAGTATCCTTTAACTTTTGTTGAATTGTACTTTCATAATCTTGCGCTGATCTATCGCTGCTACTCTGTTGTTCAGTTTTTCCTGACTTATTTGCCCCTTTATTATCTCCAGCACCTAAACTTTGAACTCCAATTGTGTTAGATGTTTTAAAAAAGCTTACGGTTAAAACTATTAGAACTCCTGCTAATAGCATTATAAGTAAATTAGCTACATTCTTTTTATCCGATGAACTTTTCTCACTATCTTTAATAAGTTTCTCAAAAAACTTTTTAAAATCCATATGGTTCTCTCCTTTTTATCTTTTAATCTTAGTCATCTTCAAGAAAATAACTAGTCACTATTCTAGTCTACTTTTTTCAGATGCCTTATAAAAGTTACTCAATTTTATATTTTATATACTTGTATTACGTCCTTTGAGACATTAAGCTCGTCGCCTAAGTATTTCTTTATAGCCTGGCTTTTTTCGTTATTAATTTCTTTATCACCGTTATCAACAGTCTTACTGTCATCACCTATTTTTATTTTTTTTATTCTTTCTATACTTCCATCCTTAACTCCTACTTTTATATCTTTTATAACAAGTTTATCATTATTGTCATCATAGGAAGCATCAACCTGCACTTTATAATTACTGTCTGGATATTTTTCTTTTAGCTTTTTTTCACAGTTAGTCTGAAGATTAAGCTTAAATACTTCTAAAGTGTCTTTTATATTCTTTTCTTTATATTTTTGAAATTCATTTTCCGTTTTTTTCGCATCAAGGGATTGAATAGCATTGCTTGTGTAGGTATTTATATCAAAATTCCTATCGAAAACTTTTATTAAGGGATTTATAAAAACTGTAATCAAAATTAAACCTAGTACAAACTTTGCATACTTTTTTAAACTGTTATCTGGAAGAATTATCTCCACAGCGGTTATGAAAAACACAGCAGTACAAATGCCTATAAGCCATTCCCTTAGAACTTGTAACAATGTTTATCACCTTCTTTCCTTCTTTTAGTCGGAACACTGGGTAACTTAAGATGTTCGCTTCCGCTCACAAGTTACCCGTTAAAGTCCATTTAGGACTTTAACCTCCCATCATTACCTTACCTGCTGATGCTATTATAGCTATCATTATGAAAAACATAACTGATACACTGATAAGGCACGCTGTCACCAGTACAAGAGAATCTCCAGCTGCGCTTATGCAATTTACTAATCTGCTATCACTTATAGGTTCTATTAATGCCGCAGTAAACTTGTACAAAAGTGACATTATAAGTAACTTAATTATTGGGAACAGCACTATAGCAATTAATATGACAAGCCCTAAGCTGCTTAATGCATTTTTTAATAAAATTGAGTAACCAGCTACTGTTGATACGGCATCTGAAAGACTCTTTCCAACTATAGGTACAAAATTGTCTACAGCGAATTTTGCTGTTTTTGCAGTAACTTCATCGATAGTTTTAGCTGTAATTCCTCTTATCGTAATTATTCCTATAAATATTGTCATTACAATGCCTTGTCCCCACATAGCCACTTGATTTAAAAGCTTTGTAAGTTTACTAATTTTGTATTCTTCAGACATATTGTTCACAAACTGTAATACAAAAGTCATGCATATTATTGGTATTATTATGTCCATAAATATTTTTGCACTTATGGTTATCGTTCCTATTATAATAGGGTCCATAACTGCTGCTTCTACAAATCCACCTACGCTTGCAATAAGCATTATAAGAATTGGCACAATAGCAGTCATAAAGTCCGTCATTTCCTTCATCGTAGATCTTGCTGTATCCACTCCTATATAAAAGCTTTTAGCCATTATTATTATAAGTAGAGAGTAACATGCAAAATAAGCTATGTTAGATAGACTTTCACCACTAAAGGCCTTTTGTAAATTAGTAAGAAGTGCACATATAAGTGCAATTACTACTAATAGAGCTAATAGCTTTAATGATGCAGCAATCTCTTTAAACATATATATGCCTAAAGCATTAAGCAGTTTTTTTGTGGATACTTTGCCATCTCCAGTTTTTATAAAATCCTTTACATATGTTTTTGCTTCAATATCTTTAAGCAATTCATATTTTGTTTTCATATTGGAGATATAATCATAAAATTTCTCTATTTGTTCAGTTTCAACTTTTTCGCGAGTATCTATATTAATGTTATTAACCTCTAATGCCTTCACATTAAAGGATGTTACAAAAATCATCAGTAAAACCAATATAATCTTCTTCATAGTTAACACCTACATAATCTTTAGAATTGACTGTAATACAGCCATAAGTATAGGGATTGCCAAAACTAAAATAAGTATTTTTCCTGCAAACTCCACTTTAGCCCCTAAGCTTCCTTGTCCAGCATCTCTACACAATTCCCCGCAAAAAGAGGCTAAGTAGGCAATGGCTAATATCTTAAATACAGTAGTTAAATATATAAAATCTATATTAGCTTTAGCTGCTAACTGCTGTAAAAATTGGAGCACTGCAGTTATCTTTGTTATCATAAATAAGAATATCATGACACCAACAGCCATGCTTATATATACTGCAAAGTCTTCTCTTCGCTCTTTAAAAAGCAGTACAATAAATAATGCCATAAACGCAAAAGCAACTATTTTGATTATTTCCATAGCTTCCTCCTTTCAGTGGTCACACCGGGTGATTTTGCTCGTTTCCAACAGCAAAATTACCCGTTAAAGTCCATTTAGGGCTTTAACCTCCTAAAGTTGGAACATTGTTCTTACTGTAGTAAATAGCTTGTTCACTAAGTTTATTACCATCATTAAAACTATTAATATACCAGCTAAATTTGTTACTACAGCATAATCTCCTTTTCCACTAGCTTCCAAGACTTTATTTATAATTATTACAATCATCCCTACCCCAGCAATTTTAAATATTAAACTAATATCCAACATTTTAATTACCCCCTTCTTTTATAAACATTCTAAACGAGTATTATTACTATAATGGCCCCCAGCGAAAATCCGAGGTATCTATACATCTTCACATTTTTACTCATCAAAACCTCTGAGTCTTTTATTCGCTTTTTTAAATTTTCTAAAGTAAGATGAAATATTCTTTGTTGACCTTCTATGTCTGATTCTCCTAGAGTTTTTGAAAAATCCAATAATATATTCATATCATCTCTTTTTAGGTTTAAAATGTCTTTTCTTCTATTTAATACATTACGGAATGCTTCATGTACATTGTTTACTTTATTATCAAATAATAGGCATGACACTTCTTCGAATATTTCTTTAACTGGATACACACTTTTTTTAGATACATCTTCAATCGCTTCAGGCAAAGGAGTGTGGGTATATACTATTTCATTTTGAAGTTGATAAATACATCTTTGGAGCTCTTCTAACTGTCTAGTTCTCTTTTTAAACTTCGCTGAATAAATAAATCCTATTCCTGTGGATGCGGCTAGAATCATAATGCAACCTAGAAACTTTAACATTCTACCCCCTCCATATCACTGATTTAGTTGAAAAATCATATATACGCTCTACTGTTCCAGCACCTTTCTTATTGCTTAAAACAATAGCTCTTTTAAATACATTATTTTCAACAATTTCTTTAAATACAGGTCTATTATATAAATCCTCTACGTCATACCCGTGAATTGTAGTAATTAAACTTACTCCTGAGTTAAGAGCATTTAAAATACTATCAATGTCCTTGTAGGCCCCTATCTCGTCACAAACTATAACATCTGGAGACATACTTCTTATAGCCATCATTATCCCTTCACTTTTTGGACATCCATCTAAAACATCTGTTCTAAGCCCGATATTAAGTTGAGGTATTCCATTAAAACATGCTCCTAATTCACTTCTTTCATCAACTACACATACTTTTTTTCCTTCAAAAAACATCTTGTCCATACCATCTGAAATATTTCTTGTTATGTCTCTTATCAGTGTAGTTTTTCCGCACTTTGGTGGAGAAATTATTATAGTATTTATTACTTCATTGTTTTTTATAATAAATTTCATTATAGAATCTGAACAACCTTTTACTTCTCTACAAATTCTGATATTAAGGGATGCAATGTTTTTTATAGTTTTAACTTCATTTTTTTCTATTACACACTTTCCGCATACACCGACTCTATGTCCACCTTTAATTGTTATATAGCCCTGTTTTAATTCTTCTTCAAAGGCATAAATAGAATAGTTACTCATCCTTTGAATGATAGTTTTTAAATCATCTGATCTTGGTGTATATTTGTTAACTATTTCTCTATTACCTACTTGAAAAACTAAAGGCTTGTCCGCTCTTATTCTGATTTCTTGAAGTGTCTTTGATTGAGCTAAATCTCCAAGAGCATCTTTAATACTTTGTGGTAAAATATTTAAAATTTCTTTTGTATCTATCTTTCTCATCTCCTTTCTTTATATTAATTTCTATTTTAATTACTCAGAAATTATTCCAAATAAATAAAAATTTTATGAGTAAATAAAAAATACCACATAAATGAGTAACCTCATTTATGTGGTATTAAAACAACTTATTCAATAAACCTCCACTCTAATACTTCTATTTTTGCTAGAAGTATAGAGTAATACCGCTATGAATTCGTTCAATTATTCACAACAACAATTTTTAGTTGCTATTTTTTTATGGCAATTAGGACATGTAATTTCTTCACCCTTAGCTATTATGTCCTTATCAACATACACAGTATCTCCACAGTTAGGACATTCAAGTTGAATAAAGTTATCACCTTCATCTTCATATAGTTCATAATCTTCATCATAAAAATCTTCTTGAAGTTCTGCTAGATCTTCATCTATGGCATCTATGTATTCTTGAACAACCTTTTGGGATTCTGAGATTTCAGATATTTCTACAGCTATGTCTTTAAGTACACTAACAATTTCTGTTAATATTCTTCCTTCTTTAGTGCTTTCATCGATACTTAATCCGTCAACTAATCCACTAAGATAAGAAACCTTTGACATAATAGAATTCATTTAACCACATCCTTAAATTTATTTTGCCATAATAGTATTCCTTAAACTCTTTCCATATATTCTCCAGTTCTTGTATCTATTCTTATGATTTCTCCTTCATTTACGAATATAGGAACCGGAACAACTGCTCCAGTCTCAACAGTAGCAGGTTTTAATACGTTTGTAGCTGTATTTCCTTTAACTCCTGGATCAGTTTGAGTTACCATTAATTCTACAAAGTTTGGCGCTTCTACTGAGAATGCTTCTCCTTTGTAAAATTTTATTACAGCAAACATATTTTCTTTTAGGAATTTTATTGCTCCTTCAACCTTCTCATAATTTAAAGGAATTTGTTCAAATGTTTCTTGATCCATGAAATAATATAATTCACCATCAGAATATAAGTACTGCATTTCTTTTCTTTCTATAACTGCTTCTTGAAGTTTTGCAGTTGGGTTGAAAGTTGTATCAGTAACCCCTCCAGTTATAACGTTTCTAAGCTTTGTTCTAACAAACGCAGCTCCCTTACCTGGTTTTACATGAAGGAAGTCTATTACTGTAAACACTTGTCCATCTTGTTCAAAAGTAGTTCCTTTTCTTAATTCTCCTGCTGATATCATTTGGTGTATCCCTCCAAAACTTTATTATTCATTTATTATATCATAACCCTTTAATAGGTAATCATATATACTATTCTATGCATATTAAATGCTTAGGTGATTTTGAGAATATTTCTATTCCATTTTCCTTTACTAATAATATATCCTCTATTCTTACCCCACCAAAACCTGGTATATAAATTCCTGGTTCATCTGTAACAACTATACCTGCTGGTAGTGGTTTATCATTTCTATATCCAACAGTTGGTGCTTCATGAATCTCTCTACCTACTCCATGGCCTAACCCATGGCCAAAATATTCTCCATAACCTTTTTCTTTGATGTGATCTCTTGCAATTTTGTCAACTTCTATTGCAGGAACTCCTGGTTTAAAACCTTTTAAAGCTTTTTCCTGTGCTTCTAGTACAATATTATATATTTCAACCATTTTTTCAGATGGCTTACCTATAACAATTGTTCTTGTCATATCTGAGCAATATCCTTCATAAACACATCCAAAGTCAAGTGTTAAGAATTCTCCGTTATTAATAACCTTATCAGTAGCTTCTCCATGAGGTAAACTTGATCTAACTCCAGATGCAATTATTGAAGGGAATGAAAGGTCTGTAGCTCCTAATTTTTTCATATAAAATTCAAGCTCAAGTCCTACTTCTCTTTCAGTCATTCCTGGTTTTATAAAACTAAGCATATGTTCGAAAGCCTTGTCAGCAATTTCTGCTGCTTTTCTCATAAGCACTAGTTCGCTTTCGTCCTTTACAACTCTTATTTCTTCAACTATACCTTCCATAGGGACTAACTCACAATTAAGTTTACTTTTATAAAGGCTGTATGTACCATAAGAAACTATATTTTCTTCAAATCCAAGCTTTTTAATATTATTTTTATTTACTAATTCTGATAGAAAGTCAGCAAAAGTAGTATTCTTACTGTATTCTAATAGTTCGTAGTCTTTAACTTGTTGCTGTGCTTGTTCAGTAAATCTTGAATCTGTAATAAAAAATGCCTTATCAGTTGTTATTACTGAAAAGCTTTCATTTCCAGTAAATCCACTTAAATAATTTCTATTATGATCTCCAATTAAAAGAACAGCATCTAATCCTTTTTTGCTCATTGCATCTCTTAATTTTCTCATTCTTTCTTTATACATCTTATATTACCCCCATATTTACGTAACGTGTAGCATTCACTATTACTTTCTCCAATTTATGTAACAATTATTCCTTATTAAACTTACAATTTAAGAAATAAGCGCCCTATGTTTTCACTTTTCAATATATAGACTACACAATACAGTTCTATTTGAACAATGTTATTTTATCAAAACTTGTGATTATTTGCAAATAATATTAATTTATTTGCTTTCAGATTCTCTACTTGTTTTTTATAAAATCAATATTCACTTTAGTAGTGTTATTGCTGTTTTCATCTTTATTTATTTTTATATTATTAATACGTTGATAATTATCTTTATTTTTTATATCTTCTAGTGTACTTTTAACTACAGAAATATCACCTAAGATTTCAAGTTCTACTGCTGCTTCTTTATTACTTTGACTTCTCAAACCGTTTATTTTAACTTTTTCTTTTTCACTTAACCCCTCTAATATCTCAGTAAATCCAAATTGTTTTAATTTGCTATCATCACTTTTATTTTCATTTATAACTCTTAATTTAGCCTCATTTTCAGCTATTTTTTGTCTAACATTGAAATTCATCACAATTAAAAATACAAATAATATTAAACATAGAATGACCATGATTGGCTTATAAATCGTATTTTTAAACATATATTTTCCCCTCTCACTTTAACTCCATATTTATTTTTATATTTCCCGGATTTTCACCACTCAGAAATAATATCTGTTTTATTATAAACTTATTTTTCATTTCTATTTCTTTTATGAGTAATTTATAATCTAATTTTGTTGAATCAAAACTTAGTTCTATTCTTCTTCCATCTATATATATACTTTCATAATTGTTATTTTCCTGTACGCTTGTTATATAAGTTAAAAATGTATCTAATGTTCTATTATTTTTACTCTTCGTTTCATTTATTTGTTCAGTATCTTTCTTTTGTGGTAAGAGCCTCTGATTAATTTCAGTATCTAACAGCTTTTTTTTATTTGTATTTACAAATAACATTTCTATAAGAATTAGGTCTATTATAATAAATATACTTATAAAAACTTTAAGTGACTTTTTTCTCTTAACTTTTCTATCTTCTAAATACCACTCTGGTAAAAAATATATCTTTTCTATTTAAATCATCTCCTTATGATGCCTAAGCTTTAAATTCTATACAAGATAGTTATTATCACAGCAAGCATTTCCTAAGTCTATGCAACTATATTGTTTTTCCACATCTTTAATTAAAGTTTTGTAAGGAAAGTTCAGAAAAAATATTTTGTTAAATTGATCATGTTCTTGCGATATACTGCATTTAACTTGAAATTTTTTCAACTCATCTATAAAACTATTTTCAGCAAATGTTTTTATAACACTATTGGCAATCATTTTATTGTCTGTACAGGCTAATAGATATAATATATTTTCATGTATAAAAATAAGGATGTAATTTTTATCTTTAATTCTATTTTTATAATTGTTCAAAATGCAAAATTGTATTGGAAATATTCCTTTTATTTTTCCTCCTCTTTCTGTACACTTTTTTATTAAATTTGATTTGCTCCAATTTAATAAAAAAACTATCACATCTAAGCTTGAACCATTATCTTTGATGATTTGATAGGTAAACATAATATTATCTATATTTTTAAATCGATACTGCAGCTCACCTTTAATAATTGCATGAAGTTTCTCCTTTTTTACCTTTGGAAAAGTCATAAATTTTACATATATTTCTTCACCATCTACTATTATAAATAGATTTTTATTTTTAAAATCTATTTTAATATCATCAATATTTTTTGCTTTAATATTAATTCCATTATATTTTTTTAAGTCTATTATTCTGTCTATGAAGCTTTTTCTCAGAATCTCCTTATAAGTTAAACTATCATTATAAACTTGTAATAATCCCTTTTTTCTTATCATTTTATTCCTCCTTTTTTATAAGAGTAATCGATGCATCCATAAAATATAGATCCATTAATAATTTTATACTCATATAACTCCTCTTTATAAAACTTATGATTGACATAGTATTCAGCTAAAAAACAATTTGAATCATTAATATATTTAACTAAATTATCATCACATTTTATAGCAGTGCTTGTTGTGGTATTGAAAAATTCTTTTACTTCTTCTTCACTTATTGAGCTAACATTTTTATAGATATTCTCATCTAATTCAGTTAGAAGAAACTCTCTTGGTTTTTGTATAATGTCCACTTTCATTGTGTTTTGCTGAAGCTTTAAATCATTATTTCTTATTAAAATTTCCATTTTATAAACACCTAAAACAATAAGAAAACATAGGCTACATGCAAATAGAACATATACTAAGATAAATCCTTTTTTGCTTTTCCTCTCTCTAGTCCTAAACATCTTTTATACACTTTACCTTTCCTTGTTTCTATAGTTATATATAACACCCTTCCTTTTTCCTCCACAATAAACTCCTTAGCATTTTTAAAAATGTTATTGGTTGTAGGTGAATATACAGCGCCATAGGATATTATAATATCTGAATCACGATCTTTTCTAATATAATCACAACCCTTACCATCGTATCTTTTTATAGTAATTCTGTTATCCGATATTTCTGCATACTTAGCATTATTTATTTGGTTTTCAATTATCATAAAAGCCTCATTTACATAAAAATATTCTCTACTTTCATTTATTTCTTGTCTATGTATTCTCATATACTTTGAAATAATAATTACTTGAATAGATGCTATAATTCCTATTAATGCTGTAACAATCATTAATTCAATTAATGTAAATCCTTTTTTAGCAGCTTTTCTATCTTTTATATTTTCCCTTATAAATCTCACACTCCATAACCTTAGTGTTATCTTTAATCTTTGTATATAATTTTAAATTTAGCTTTAATACCTTACCTTGCTCTATATCAATAGCTATATAAGGCTCTTCCGATGGTTTATTCTGAATAAATAAATTAGTTATTCCTTTTTCTTTGATTTTATCCTCTTGAATATTCTCCTTAGCAATATAATATCTATTTTCAAGGGCAAGCTTCTCTATTTCATCATAAGAACAATTATAAATTATGTTATTCTTTGCTGCTTCTATAAATATTGTATTATTATATATCTCATTACTTGTTTTTTTCAGCTTCAAATTATTTAGTTGAATTGACAATATTGTAATAAACAATATTGAAAATACAGTAATGCTACATATGACTTCTATTAAAGAGTATCCTTTGTTAATATTTGAATTCCACGAAAGCTGTTCCCACACACATCGTAATACAGTGCATCTTCCCTTCACGATCTTTGTATTGAATAGTACACGCATCTTCAGTTATACCTCTGTTATCTATTTTTATTTTGTTTCCTGGCCTCACTATATTTAATGTGAATTTATCTGGTAACTCTAATTTATAAACTCGCTGTGTTCCAGAGTTTAAACATACAAAGTTTTTTTCAGTATCAAAGTATAAATAGCCTCCTATATTTTTATCTCTACAATATTCTTTTGAATTATTTATTAAATTGATCAGAGAATTACTGAAAACATCAACATCTATTTCATTTTGTAATTTATTGTATCCACCAAAGTTTATTAAGCTAAAGCTAAATAGTATAGATATCATTCCTATTACTATCAATAATTCTATAACAGTAAAACCTTTCTTTTTAGTTTTCATATAAATTACTCCATTATGATTATCCTTAGAAAATTATTCACCAGAATTAGCACCTGACCGTGTGTTTGTAGACGTGGCTTTTGGATATACAGTTTTATTATCATACATTACTACAAGAGAGTTTTGATCTGCATTGATTGTCGCTGTGTATATTTTTCCATCACTTTTATAATTTATATCTACACATTGTTCCCCTGAAGATACATCTTCTACCGTTGTACCAGCTTCAACTGAAGTTAGTGTCTCTATATTGGCTTTTACATTATCTTTGTCAAATTTCCCGTCATTGTCTCCATAACTTGCCATAGCTGCTGTCTGAATTTGCTTTGCTGTATTTATTGCTTTTGTTACTTTTGCCTTTTCTTGATAAGCTGAAAATTTTGGAACTAAAAATCCCATAAGAACTAATATTATAGAAATAACCAACATAAGCTCTATTATAGTAAAACCTTTTTCCCTCGAATTTATTATTTTCTTATAATTTATTTTCATAACCTTTTCCTTTCCTATAAAATTTTTATACGATAACTACCATCCTGGATTTGTTCAACTAAACTTCAAGTAGCCTTTGAAAACCCAATTTGAAAATGCCTTACGCTATAGAATCCATGATATTTATAATAGGCATAAAGGCTGCTATTATAAACACTCCTACAAATAAAGCTAAAAATATAATAATCATTGGCTCCATTAAGCTTAAAAGCTTTTTTAAATACTCCTCTAATTCATTTTCAAGTATCCCTCCAAGCTTTGATAGCATCTCTTCAACCTTTCCAGTCTCCTCCCCAATGGAAATTAGAGATAAAAATAGTTCATTCCCTAGTTCCTGTTTCTTAAAAGAAGAATTCATACTCTCTCCTTGCTTTATATCTTCTATACAGTTCTTAATTTTATTCTCTATTACTTTATTATCTAAAAGACTTATAACAGTTTCTAAAGCTTTTATTATATTAAAACCTGCTTCTATAAGCATAGATAGTGATACTGAAAACTTATATAAAACAAAATTATTGTAATATCTTCTTAAGTAGGGAATTCTAATTTTTATATTGTCGAAATAAAGTTTACCTTCATTTGTTCTTGAATATTGATATATAGCAATCATAATTGTAAATAAAATTATATTTATTAGGTAAAAATTTGTTCTAAGAAAACTATAAAAATCTAATGTTACTTGCGTTATAAAGGGAATGTCTCCACCAATAGACAATAATGTATCTATAAAGTTAGGTATTATTTTAGCCATTAAGAATAGAATTATAAAGAAAGAGCTTGTTAGCACAACTAAAGGATATGTAATTGCTGATTTCACTTTATTAAATAATTTGTCTTGTTTATCATAATATTCTGATAAATTTTTCAGTATCTTATCCAGTTTCCCACTTTCTTCTCCTATCTTAATCATCTCATTCATGAACAATGGATACACATCAGATTCTTTTTTTAAGCTTTTATAGATACTTTCTCCTCTTGAAACATTTCTCTCTACTCTGCATAAACTCTCTCTCAATGTCTTTTTATTGCACTGGGATGCTATAATATTTAATGCTTGAGAGACTGAAATTCCAGCATTTATCATACAGCTTAACCCATTGCATAAAAAACTTATGTCTCGAGAGTTAACTCTTTCTTTAAATATATATTTTGAAATACCATTTTTCTTTTTAACATCCAAAAGATAATATCCATTATCCTTTAATTTGTCTCTTAGTTCAGTTATGTCTTCGCCTTCATATTCCCCCTCAAATTTATTTCCTTGAATATTTATGGCACTATATTTAAATATGTTACCACTCCTTCCATGTTGTAAAAGTATGTCTTAAGGCATCTGAAAGAAAATAACAAGTCAAAGATGCGACGGATATTTATAGATTTATTCTTATAAATTCTTCATAAGTAGTCACTCCACTTTTTATAAGATCAACACAATGCTCTCTCATGGAAGCCATACCGCTACTAATGTTTAAATTTCTAATATCCTCTACAGATTCTTTATATTTGATTTTGATGTTTTTCAATTTATTAACGTCCATTATTTCATATACTACAGTTCTTCCTTTATAACCTGTATAGTTACATTTCCAACATCCTTCACCTTTATATAACTTGTAGGGTAGCGAAAGATTTAAGTCTTTAATTTCATTATTTGAAACATTATAAGACTTTTTACAGTAGGGGCATATTTTCCTAATTAGTCTCTGAGATATGACAGCTTTTAAAGCTTCCTCAATAAAATATGATTGTATTCCCATATCTTTAAGCCTTAATATGGATTCTGCTGCGTCATTAGTATGCAGTGTGCTTATAACTAAATGCCCTGTTACTGCTGCTCTAATAGCAATCTGCGCTGTTTCCTCATCTCTAATTTCACCAACCATTATTACATCTGGATCTTGTCTCAATATGCTTCTAAGACCTTCTGCAAATGTAAAACCTATTTTTGTATTCACATTAACTTGATTAATATTTTCAAGGCTATATTCTACAGGATCTTCTATACTAGTTATGTTTTTTTCTATCTTATTTAAAGAATTTAACATAGAGTATAAAGTTGTAGTCTTTCCGCTACCTGTAGGACCTGTTACAAGTATAATTCCATATCTGCTTTTAATCATTGATTTTATTGCATCTACGTCCCTATTCATAAATCCTAACCTATCTAAAGACTTCATCTTATCAGATCTATATAGAATTCTTATAACAATTTTCTCTCCATATACGGTAGGAAGAGTTGAAACTCTTAAATCATAATCTTTATCCTCATATAAGTATCTTATTTTTCCATCCTGTGGTACCCTCTTCTCTGATATATCCATTGAACCCATTATTTTAAGTCTGGTACATACAAGGAAATATATATTTTTAGGTATTGATGTAAAGTAGCTTATAATTCCATCTACTCTGAATCTTACTATAGTTTCTTCTTGAAAGGGCTCAAGGTGAATATCACTAGCATTTTGATAAATAGCTCCATTCAATATAGAATTAACTATTTTAACTACAGGAGCATCCTGCAATTTTTCTTCATCATAGTTTTTTATACTTTCTTTTTTAATGTTTAATTTGCTTTCCAGTTCAATAATTTTTATAGCATTCTCTAAACTGTACTTACAATAATATTTATTAATGGCACTTACTATTTTTAATTCACTGGAATAAAAAAATTTTATATCTTTTCCACTTATAAACCTTAATTCTTCTTCTAATAAAATAGTTGGTGTTTTACTTGTTGCTATATAAATATAATCAGCGACTTCTTTGAAAGCTAATAAACAGTTATCATTTGCTATTTTTTCTGGTATCTTTTGTACAACTTTACTATTTATAGCTGTATTTTCTAAATCTACAGTCTCCATAATCTTATTCATATAAATACCTTTCTCACCTCAACTTTCTTACTCTCATATTAGAATTATGTCCACTGTTTTAATTCGTAAACAAATTTCCTGTATTTTACCAAATAAAAATAAAAATCACATAAAATCTACTAAATATTTAAGTAGATTTTATGTGATTAAAACGTTATCCTGAACTATACACATTATACTTTCCTTTATGAGTTGATATAAGATTTATGGAGCCTTCTTCTCTATCATACATATATACGTCTAAAGAATTTTCTTGGTCTGGTTCATCCATTCCACAAAAGTATATGTTTCCTTGGATATCCATAGCTATTTCAGAATCCTCATCCAACTCCTTTGGAAAATCATAAGTAAGCCTCTGTATTTTTAAACCTTTAGATGAAAATTTATATACTGCCATTTGTTTTTCATCGCCTTCACTGCCAATAAAAAAAGCCTCGCCCTTTTGGTAATTTGCAGCTGATCTAATTATACTAGTTACATTAGTAGCTATACTTTTTGTTATGTTTTTTTCACTGTCAAAATAATATACAGCTTGTGAATTCCCCTGACTTGAAATAAATAATATATTATTCCCAATTGGAATAAAGTGTAGACAATATCCATTTGTATTGTCTAAATAAACTTCCTCTTTGTTGCTATCAAAATCATAAGAATAAATTTTATCTGAATCAGATTTTCCTTCCATGCTTCCATAGTAAATTATTTTATTGTCACTTATCCATCCATAAAGATTACCTGAGACTAACACCTTCGATTTCAAACTTATATACTTACTTTTTTTAATATCATATATCTTCATTCCTTCAGCACTTTCCATTGAGTCTTCCTTAAAACTTCTGAAGGCAAGCTTATCTCCTGTTGGACTAAGTTTTGTGTCTAAAGCGGCATAAAAGTCCTTTAGTTCTTTTTTTCTATTATCTTTTATTATTGTAATTTTATTATGATCAAAATTCTGCCCTTTAGATATATTTTCGGTATAAACATAAATTTGATTTTTAGAGTTGTATGTTAATCCGAGCAAACTTTCTATTGCCCCAATCTTATACAAATCCTTATTTTCTATTTTATATACCTCTGAATTTTCTCCCTTATTTTCTAATGCGGTCACCTGAGAATAACGTGGTAGATTATTTACCTCTTCAGAAGTCTCTTTGTTTAAGCCACAAGCTGTAAAATTTAAGACAAAAGATAAAATTATAATGATAGATAAAGTTTTGTAAAATGCTTTCATTTAAACTTCATATTCCCCTTTAAAAGAAACTACTGCAGGTCCTGTCATAAATACTCCATTTTCTTTTATTTCTACAAATAGTTTTCCACCTGGTACTTCAACTTCTACATTTTTACCTGTAAAACCTAACCTATTGGAAGCTATTACAGAAGCGCAACATCCAGTTCCACAGGCCAAAGTAGGTCCTGCACCTCTTTCCCAGGTTTTAACTCTAATTTTATTATCGTTTATAACTTCACAAAAATTAACATTAGTTCCTTCTGGAAAAATATCATGTTTTTCTATAACTTTTCCTTCTTCAACGTCATACTCATCAAGTTTTCCGAATAAAACTGTATGGGGTACACCCATAAACATAGTTGTTATATTATATTCCTTGCCATTAACTTTTATTTGTTCATTTACAATTTCTTTATCAAGCTTAGAAGGTATTTGCTCTGGATCAAAGGTCGGGGTTCCCATATTAATTGTGACCTCTTTAGCTTCATTATCCTTTACATGGATAAAAGCCTCCTTTATTCCATCTCCAGTCTCTATTTTTATGCAATCTCCTTTTGCAATTCCTTCATCCCAAACGTATTTTGCAAAGCACCTTATGCCATTACCACACATGGAAGCATAAGAACCATCTGAGTTCATAATAATCATTTGCGTTTGTGCGATGTCGCTATTTCTGACTATTAATATCCCATCTCCGCCGATTCCAAAATTTCTGTTACAAAGTTCTCTTGCAAGTTCCCCTTCTTTTCCTAAAAACATACCATTTCTATCATCAACTACTATAAAGTCATTTCCATTACCATGCATTTTCGTAAATTTCATCTATTATTCGCCGCCTTTCTCAAAAATGTTCTTATTAAATAAAACTTCAAATTTAGTTTACTACTACACTAAAATTTTATCAATAGATTATACTACTCAACAAGTTAAATTACCAAAAATATTACTTAATATAGATATTTTTATGTTATAATATGCCCATAATATTCTTTGATAAGATATTCATATAGATATAGAAAGGATGATATCTGTGGCATTAGACGGAATTTTTATACATAGTGTAATAGAAGAACTTAAGCATACCATATTAAATGGTAGAATCGATAAGGTAAGTCAACCAGAAAAAGATGAAATAGTTTTATCAATAAAAAATGAACGAAAAACTTATAAGCTTTTGATTAGCTCCAGTTCTGTTTATCCTAAAATACATTTTACAAAAATAAGTAAAGTAAATCCAATGCAACCGCCTATGTTTTGTATGGTTTTAAGAAAACACCTAAATACTGCTAAGTTAATAAAGATACATCAGCTTGATACTGACAGAGTTGTTTTGTTAGATTTTGAAACTACTGATGAATTAGGATTTAATAGCATTTACACCCTTGTAGTAGAAATCATGGGAAGGCATAGTAATATTACTTTGATTAGACAAAGAGACAACATGATTATGGATAGTATAAAACATATTACTCCAGAAATAAATTCCATAAGATCCGTTTATCCTGGAATTAAATATATTTTTCCTCCAACTTCAACTAAGTTAAATCCTTTTGACTATAGTTTAGAAGACTTCAAGTTATATATTATTGAAAATAATATTAAATATGATAAGAATTTTTTCTCCAAAGTATTCACAGGAGTAAGTTCCCAATTTTCAAAAGAACTTACTTATCAAATTAATAATTCAGGAAAAGAACTTACTGAAAGCAACTTAGAATATATATATAATTATTCTGTTAAAAAATTTGAAAATATAAAAAATGGTGAGTTTTGCTTCTCTGAATACTCACTAAATGGGGCAGTTAAAGACTTTTACTGCCAAAAGCTTACTCACCTATGTGAGTATGATGAAAGGATTTTTAATTCACCATCAGATTTAATTGAAGAATTTTATTTTGAAAAGGATAAAGCTGATAGATTAAATAATAAAAGTTCTGATCTTCAGAAACTTGTAAATACAAACCTGGACAGATGTAGTAAAAAAATACAGATACTGAAAAATAGCTTAGAAGAATGTGATCGTAAGGATACTTATAAGATTTATGGTGAACTTTTAACAGCAAATATATACAGTTTGAAAAAAGGGGATATATCTGCTCAATTACAAAATTACTATAGTGAAGACTTAGAGTATATTGAAATTAAGCTTGATCCTAATAAAACTCCATCTGAAAACATTCAATACTACTTTAAAAAATATGGCAAACTAAAAAAGACCGAAGAGGCAGCCAAGACTCAACTAGAGGTAACAGAACAAGAAATGGAATATCTAAGCTCCGTACTGACAAATATAAATAATGCAGAGGATTATGAAAGCATTGAAGAAATTAAGCGAGAACTAATGGAAACTGGTTATATAAAATTCAAAAAAGTAAACAACAAAAAAGTTAAAACAACTAAACCTATGAAATTTATATCTAGCGATGGTATTGAAATATATGTTGGTAAAAATAATTTTCAAAATGATTATTTAACCTTAAAATTTGCAGATAAAAGAGACATATGGATGCATACCAAAAATATACCTGGCTCTCATATTATAATAAAGAACTTTGGAACTGTTCCTGATAAAACCTTAGAAGAGGCTGCTATGCTAGCTGCTTTTTATAGCAAAGCAAAAGAATCCGCAAAAGTAGCTGTAGATTATACTGAAGTGAAAAATGTTCATAAACCTAATGGTTCAAAACCTGGAATGGTTATATATTATACCAATAAAACAATATATATAGACCCTAAAAAACCCGAGATAGAACAAGTAAATTAAAACTACAGGGTTATAAGCCCTAAACTTATAACCCTGTAGTTTCTATTCATAATACTTCTTTTCAGGCTTTGGTCCAAAATATTGATAATAGTAACATTTAAGTCTACCATTATAGAGCTTTCTGTTTTTATCTGCATCTTTTCCAAAATGTCTTTGAAATTCTGGATGTGCTGTTATAACAAAATAGGACCAATCTTTAAGGTTTTGGAATACTTCTCCCATATCTTTATATAGTTTTTCAACCTCTTTAATTTCTCCTAATCTTTCTCCATATGGAGGATTAGTGATTATAAATCCATACCTTTTTTTAGAGCTAAAATTTTGCATAGGTATTTTTTGAAAGTTTATGTAGTTCTCTACCCCTGCCTTTTTTGCATTTTCCATAGCAGTTCTAATTACTCTACCGTCCATATCAGAAGCTAGTATTTTAAATTCTTTATTATTTATTGCATTTGTTGCATATTTTCTACTTTCATCCCATATGCTTTTAGGTATTATATCCCATTGTTCTGATATAAAACTTCTATTTAATCCTGGAGCAATATTTTTGCCTATAAGTGCAGCCTCAATGGCTATAGTTCCCGATCCACACATTGGATCTGCCAGTATCCTTGATGGCTCCCATTTACTTAAAAGTACTAGTGCCGCTCCTAAAGTTTCTTTTATAGGTGCTCCTCCTGCGTTTTCTCTGTATCCTCTTTTATGAAGTCCTGCACCAGAAGTATCTAAAGTTATAGTAGCTAAATCTTTTAATATTCCTATTTCTATTTTATATTCTGGGCCATCTTCGCTAAACCAATCTGTTTTATACTTTCTTTTCATCGCTTCAACTACCGCTTTTTTTACAATGGACTGGCAGTCAGGAACACTAAATAAAGTAGATTTAACAGATTTACCCGAAACATGCATAAATGCATTTACTGGCATTATACTTCCCCAATCAACTGCGAGAGTGCCTTGGAATAAGTCCTCAAAAGTTTCTGCTTTAAACTCTGCCATTTTTATTAAAATTCTATCTGATGTTCTAAGCCACATATTGCATGTTACTATATCTCTCTCATCACCTTCAAAAGTTACCTTACCGTTTTCTATTTTTAAATCGTCATACCCCAATTCTTTTAATTCACTTGCCACTACTGATTCCAATCCAAAAGTTGATGTTGCAATTAATGTATAGTTCATTTACTTCTCTCCCTTTTCTCTAATCATAAGCCTATTATATACTATCATTACCACATTCTTAAGACAATATGAAAATTAACCATCTTATTGTAATGCTAAATCTATTCCATCTGCTAAAGCTTTAGCTAGTTTATTTTGATATTCAGTGCTACTAAGTAATTTATCTTCCTCAGCATTTGAGAGAAAACCCATCTCCACTAATACTACAGGAACCTTTGACCAGTTAAATCCTGTCATGTCCTTCCGTTCACTTAAACCTCTATTCTGCATACCTACATCTTTAACTAATCTATCCAATATTATCTTTCCATACTTAGAGCTTTTATCATATATTAATTTTGTATTCTCATTAATTGGTGCTGGAATAAGCATTGAAGCTCCATTTACACTTGAGTTATCACTAGAGTCTGCATGTATTCTAATTGCTAAATCAGCATTTTCTTTATTTGCAATCTCTGCTCTTTCGACGTTTCCCAAGCTTTTAGAATTCTCTGCTTTTGTCATTTTAACAATATATCCTCTTTCTTCAAGAATAGTCCTGAGCTTTAATGCAACCTGCATATTAACAAGATATTCTGGCGTTTTACTAAGAACGCCTTCTGCTCCTCCTCCATCTTTTATTTTCATCGACCTTGAATTAGGTTCAATAGGTTCTTTATCTAAATTAGATTTATTAGCATGTCCAGGATCTATGACAATGATCTTCCTCTTTATTTCCCCTGTAGAAACTTTTTTATCTATCTTCAATTTATCATCTTTCTTTTCAGATTTCTCTACACTTTTACTATGGACGAAAATGTTATTCACCTTCCAGGGTATAGCTTGTTCACTTGTTATTTTTAAATAAGATTCCTGCAATGCTTTTGATACGAATACTACAATTAAAAGAACTAGAATTAAACTTACGACAATGTTTTTAGATTTTCTCATGAATGTCGATACCTCTTTTTATTAAAATTGTCACCCAGTGGCATTATAAAATCCCTAAAACTATTATACCAAGTTTTAGGGATTTTTTTAACATCAATTTGTATTCATTGTTTTCTCTTATCTTTTAATATATACTACACCGCTTCTATTATCTGCTTTTTTGTTTCTGAAGTTTCTTCTACAACAAAATCTTCCTCTGTTGCACTCTTATCTGGAAGTATTAGATTTAAAACTATTCCTACTATAGTTGCAAGAGCAACACCTGCAATCTCTACCTCTGCACCATTAAAGTTAAACTTAACTGCTGCTCCTCCAATTCCTATAACTATTATAACTGAGGATAGTATTAAATTTTTCTTCTTGCTAAAATCTATTTTGTCTTCTACGAATATTCTAAATCCTGATGAAGCTATTATACCAAATAGAAGTATACTTACTCCACCCATTACCGGCATTGGCATATTTTCGATTATAGCTGCTACTGGGCCAATAAAGGAAAGCATTATTGCAATTACTCCTGCTCCGCCTATTACCCATACACTATATACTTTTGTTATTGCCATAACACCTATGTTTTCTCCGTAAGTTGTATTGGGTGGTCCTCCAACTAAACCAGCAAACATCGTAGCTACTCCATCACCAAGTATAGATCTATGAAGGCCTGGCTCTTTTGTAAAATCTCTTCCTACTACATTGTTTGTAACATATACATGTCCTATATGTTCAGCAAGTGTTACAAAAGACACTGGCGCCATTAACATCATTGCATTCAAGTTAAATTTTGGTGTAACAAATGGTGGAAGTCTAAATAGTTTTGCATTTGCTATTGCTTCAATTGCTTGGTGAGGAATTACTCCAAGAACTAATGCTGCTATATATCCTGCTATCATTGCAACAAGTATTGGTATAACTGCCAAGAATCCCCTGAAGTACATGCTTCCAAGCACTCCTATGCCTAATGTTATCATAGAAACTGTAATCCATGCCCATCTTGGTACATTTTGCATCGTTGGAGTCGTAAAGCTTGAATTTAATCCTGCCCAATTTATAGCTACAGCTGCAAGTCCAAGTCCTATAACTATAACTATAGACCCTACTACTACTGGTGGCAATGCCTTATTCAACCATCTTACTCCACAGAATCTTATTATTACAGCTACTGTAATATATACAAGACCTGCTGCCATAACTCCTGAAAGCATAGCTTCTGGACCATAATTTTTAGAAGCCACCATCATAGGTCCTATAAATGCAAAGGATGAACCAATATATGCTGGTAACTTCGCCTTAGTACAAACTATATAAAGCAATGTTCCTATACCACTACAAAACAATGCAATAGATGGACTCATTCCTGTTAATATAGGTACTAGTATTGTGGCACCCACCATTGCAAAAAGATGTTGAAAGCTCAATGGTATAGTAGTAAAAATCGGTAGTTTTTCTTCTACGTCTACATAATTTTTCATTTTTATTTCCTCCCTTTTTTAGCCTCACAGGACTATTTTAAAAGTAGTAGCTATATTTCATAATTCAGTAGCTAATATATATTTGCCATGCTTAGATTATTTCAAATCACTACATAACTCCAAGCCTATATATCATATATTTTTACTGAATCATTTCCGTCGATTTCAGCAACTTCAACAGATACCATTTCATTCTTGGATGTAGGTATATTTTTCCCTACATAATCTGCTCTTATAGGAAGTTCTCTATGACCTCTATCAACAAGTACTGCTAATTGAACCATTTTAGGTCTTCCTGCATGCATAACTGCATCGATAGCAGCTCTCACTGTTCTTCCTGTATAAATTACATCATCTACTAATACTACTTTTTTATCTCTTACATCTATTAGTTCTACTTCGTTTACTATCGGCTGGTCATGTAATTTACTTAAATCATCTCTATAAAGAGTAATGTCTACACTTTCTACTTCAATTTTTATACCTTCAATTTGCTCAATAATTTGTGCTATTCTTTGTGCTATTGGATATCCCCTTCTTTTTATCCCTACAAGAATTACATCTTCTACACCTTTATTTTTTTCAATTATTTCATGAGATACCCTAGTTAAAGTTCTTTTTACTCCTTTTTCATCTAGGATTACCGCTTTTGGCTCCATTTTCTGTACCTCCCCAGGTTTTATAATTTAAAAAAGCCCATGCTTAGTGAGCATGGGCGCAAAATGCCTATAATAATCATTGTTCGTCGCCTTATGACCTCACTGGATCATCTTAAAGGATACTCATAATTTAATTGTTCAAAGGCTGTAAATCAATACTTCCCAACCTATTGAAAATATATTAACACATATTTAATCAGATTTCAACTACTATTTTGTCGATTATTTTTAAGTCTACTTTGCTAAATTTTAAGTTTTCAGTATTTGTTTAACCCTTACTTAAATTCATTTCTAAGAATATTTAACACTCTTACAAAGTAATCTGGTAATTCGGATTGAAATTCTATGTACTCTCCACTTTTAGGATGTATAAATCCTAGCTTTTTAGCATGAAGCATTTGACCATCTAGATTAAATCTCTGCTTTTTATATCCATAAACTGGATCTCCAACTAATGGATGACCTATATGAGCCATATGTACTCTTATTTGATGGGTTCTGCCTGTTTCTAGGCTGCATTCAACTAACGTTGTATTCTTTAACCTTTCTAAGACCTTATAGTGTGTAACTGCTCTTCTTCCATCCTTAATCACCGCAATTTTTACTCTCTCTACAGGATGCCTTCCAAGTGGTGCATCTATGGTACCTTCATCATTTTTTAAGATACCTTCCACTAAAGCTACGTAAGATCTTGTCATTGAATGATCTTTAAATTGTTCCGCCAATTTATTATGAGCATTGTCATTTTTAGCTACAACAAGAATTCCTGAAGTATCTTTATCAATTCTATGAACTATTCCTGGTCTCGCAACTCCATTTATGCCTGATAAATCTTTACAGTGATTTAGAAGAGCATTAACCAAAGTACCATTATATACACCAGCAGCTGGATGAACTACCATTCCCTGAGGTTTATTTACTACAATTACATCAGCATCTTCATATACTATATCTAAAGGTATATTTTCAGGTTCTATGTTAAGTCCTATAGGTTCAGGAATAGTAATCTCTACTTCATCATTAATCCTTAATTTATAGTTGCTCTTTTTTAATGCTCCATTTATCTTTACATTTCCTTCTTCTATTAAATTTTGAATATAAGACCTTGACTTATCTTCCAATTGATTGGATAAAAATACATCTAATCTTAAATTTGTTGAATCCTGCTCTATTATAAATTGTTTATTTTCCATCATTATCTTCCTTTATCATGTAAATTACTAGTAACATAGTTCCAATTACCACAAGCATATCTGCCACATTAAAGGTAGGAAAATAGTATACATCTTTATAGTGAAGCATGATAAAGTCTACTACATATTTGTACCATATTCTATCAATTAAATTTCCTATAGCTCCACTTATTATTAATGCTAAACTTATCCTCAGAATTTTAGAGGTAGGTTTGTACTTAAATAGGTAAAATACAACCCCCCCTGTTATAATTAATGTAACTAACGACAAAAAAATCAACTTATTTTGGAGGATACCAAAGGCCGCCCCCCTGTTTTCGAGATATGAAAAACTAAAGAAATCTTTTATTATAGGAATTTCAGTAGTTTTAGTCAAAACATTAAGGGCCCATATCTTAGTGATCCTGTCTAAAATCAGTCCTAGAACTATTATTATAAATTCCACTTTTATCCCCCCAACACTTTTAATTTGACAAACGTCAACTCTCAATTTAAGAATCATAAATTCATAATTTTAAAATTATGCGACGCACTTTTCAGAGGACAATTGACAATTGACAGAGGACAGTGAAGGAGGATTTTTCTCCGCTGCGTTACGAAAAATCTTTAAGTTTATGAGAAACTCCTGATCTTTTGTTTCGCAGGAGTACACTCTGTGTAAGCGATTCACTCCAAATCATAGATTTGGGTTCTCTGCTTAAGCGACCATCTCAAAATCAACACTCTGTGTAAGTGACTATCACCAAATCAAAGATTTGGGATATCTACTTAAGATTTTGGATGTCTGCTTAAGTTAGCGATGTTTTGCTTTTGCAAAACAAGCCTGAAAAAATAAATTAGTTTTCTGCCGTGAGGAAGAAAACTTACCTTCTCTGTCCTCTGTCCTCTGTCAATTGTCCTCTAAAAAAATTACGTCGTAATTTTTTTATAATCTTAGTCTGGTAATTGTTCTCTATATTGTTGATTGCTTATTCTCTCCATTGGGTCTACATAGCTATTGTCACTATCTGTATACCATTCTGTTCGGTCTTCCAATCTTTCAAATTTCATAACCGATTGAAGACTGTCCTCAGCATCAAATTCTACTTCTGCATCTTCATCATAATCATTAAAGCCATATCCAAAAGGATAATCAATTACATATTCTTCAAGAGGTCTATTATGTTTTTCAAGAGGTCTTGAATCATTTACCTCTCTCTGGCAATCAACACAAAACTGTGCATAAGGAATAAATTCCAGTCTTTCCTCCACTATGTCCTTGCCACACATTTTACATTTACCATAAGTACCTTCATCGATACTAGCTAATGCATCATCTATCTTTTTTATTATGGTTATTTCGTTTTCTTTGAAAGCTAGACCTCTCTCTTTATCAAATAGTTCGGTAGCAGTATCTGCTGGATGGTTATCATAAGCTGATAACTCCCTTGACATTGCTGAATTGGAGTCAATTGTTTCATTTTGTTCCATCTGATTCAAAAAATCATATACCTTGCTTCTTTCCTCTTTTAAAGTTCTTTTAAAATACTCCAATCTTTCCTTATCCATAGCTACAGAAACTCCTTTCTTAAAGCATCTGAAAGAAAATAACAAATCAAAATATATTAGAATACTGACTAGTTATCTTATGAAGATGCCTAACATTAAAATAAGAATATTAACAATATAAGTATTTTAACTACACTTTTACTTATGTTTCACTTTATATTTTACTTAATTATTTATTGTTATTCTTATTTTAACTAGAAATCTTTTATTTATTCTGCAAATATGGAACTTATTAGATAACAATATAACTACTGTTCTGTATATAAATCATAAAAGCACTTAAAATAATCTATTGCTTCAGGAAAGGATATTTCTGTACATTCAAAATTCTCAATGTAAGTTTTACCTTTATTTTTTGCAGCCATAGCTAAAAAACTTAGAGCTATCCTGTGATCCTTTTTAGGATTTACAGTTACTTCAGCATCTATATAGTCATTATCACCATATATAATCAAATTGCTATTTATGTGTTGAGATTTTACTCCAAAAGCTTTAAGGTTATCAATTATAGCTTCAATTCTATTGCTTTCTTTATATTTTAATTCATCTACCTCTTCAAAAACTGTAGTTCCTTTAGCAAAAGCACTAATAACTGAAAGAATAGGTATTTCATCTATGATATTTGGTATTCTTTCGCTGCTTATTGTAATTCCATGAATATTACTGCTTTTAACCTTTATTATTCCTATCTCTTCTTCATTTACTTTTTCTTTTATATATACCTCAATGTTCGCTCCCATGTCTTTTAATATATCTATATAGTTTTTTCTTCCTGGATTTAATAAAACATTTTCTAATACAAGTTCACAATTATTAGAAATTATAGCTGTTGCAATTAAAAATGCAGCAGTAGAAATATCTCCTGGGACATAAATATCTTTACACTTTAGCTCGGAATTTTTTATCTTTATAATATTATCCTCTTTATTTATAGAAGCGCTTATATACTTAAACATTCTTTCACTATGATCTCTTGTAGGCGATTGCTCTTTTATAACCGTTTCTCCTTCGCCTAAAAAGCCAGCAATGAGTAAACAGGATTTTACCTGAGCTGAAGCTACAGGCATTTGATAATTTATATCCTTTAACTTACTATTTTCCTCAAACTTTAATGGTAACAATCCCTCACAACTTTTTATTTTTGCTCCCATTTTTTCTAATGGATTAATTATTCTTTTCATTGGTCTTCTACTTAAAGATTCATCTCCAATGAAAGAAGCTTTAATACCACAGCCGGCTAACACTCCTGACATAAGCCTTACCGTAGTTCCAGAATTTTTTGCATCAAGAATTCCAGGATATTTATTAAAGCCTTCATATCCTGGCGAATTTACAAAAATTGTATTTTCTTTCATCTCTGCATTTACACCTAATTTTCTTACACAATCAAGTGTAGCCAAACAATCTAGTCCCATTGGAAAGTTTTCAATTTTATACCTTCCCTTTGCAAGTGAACCTATTATCAATGATCTGTGAGCAATAGACTTATCCCCTGGAAGATTAAAGCTTTGTTTCACATTGTCTCTTACTTCATTTACAATTAATCTCAAACTTAAGTTCACCTCTCTATTTATAGAGTTTCAGATTAGAAAATTGACTTACACAAAGGGCTATGTTTCCAAAGCTGAAGGTAGATTTAAAAACTTTGTATCAGTCTTAGTGAAGGGTTTTAAGAGAACCTTAGAACTTTAGAGTTGTTTGAGCACAGCGAGTTCTCGAAAGTTCTTAGGTTGTCTTGAAACACAAGCTTTAGACTGACTAAAAGTTTTTAACGGACTGAAGCTTGGAAACATAGTCCGGGGTGTAAGTCAATTTTCGGCCTTGAACTCCTATATACTAAAGTACTTCTTCTAATTTCTTTATACCAGATACAATGTTTTTAAGACTTTCCATTGATATTGTCTGCCTTGCATCAGATACAGAGTTATCTGGGCTTATGTGACTTTCTATAATAAGTCCATCTGCTCCTGCTGCAATTGAAGCTAGACTCATGGTAGGGACAAGTTCTCTTAATCCCGTTCCATGACTTGGATCCACAATAACTGGAATTCTGTACTTTTGCTTTACAACTGCTACACTATTTAAATCTAAAGTATTCCTTGTATAGTTTTCAAAGGTTCTTATACCTCTTTCACATAATACTACATTATTGTTTCCTTCAGACATTATATATTCAGCTGCGTACAACCATTCACTTATTGTGGCACTTAGTCCTCTTTTAAGAAGAATTGGTGCTTTAGTTCTTCCTACTTCCTTAAGAAGAGTATAATTGTACATATTTCTAGAGCCTATCTGAATCATATCAGTATAATTAAGAGCATTATCAATATCTCTTGCATCCATAACTTCTGTGACTATTGGAAGCTTTACTTCTTCTCCTACTGCTTTTATTATTTCTAATCCCTCTTCCTTCAATCCCTGAAAGTCATAAGGGGAAGTCCTAGGCTTAAAGGCTCCACCTCTAAGCATATGAACCCCCATGTCTTTTAGCTCTTTTCCTATTCTAATCATTATATCGTAGCTTTCAACAGAACAAGGTCCTGATATTATTACCTTTTCCTTTTCTCCAAAAACTACATTTTTAACTTTTACTTTAATAGAGTCTCCACTATTTTGGTCTATTAATAAATCTTTCATTTAGTAATCACCTACATAAACTGCCTATATGTTCATAAGCATATTCTTTAAAATTTCAGTAGAATTTTTTATAGCTATAGGTGCAAATTTTTCATAATCCATATGAGCACCATTATTTCCATTGTCAGATATAGATCGTATTACAACAAAAGGTATATTATTTAAATAGCATACTTGTGCTATACTTCCACCTTCCATTTCACAGGCAATAGCTTTAAATTCCTCATTTAGCCATACTATTTTGTCTGTACTGCTGATAAACTGATCTCCTGTTACTATTCTACCTACAAAACTCTTTATACTTCCAGCATTCTTACATGCTGAAATAGCTTTGTCCACAAGCTCTTTATCGCACTTAAAATCGTAAGTATCTAATCTTGGTATTTGGCCTATTTTATCTCCAAATACTGAAGTGTCTACATCATGTTGCACAAGACTATCTGCTACTACAACATCACCTGGATATACATCTTTTCCAATTCCGCCTGCTATTCCTACATTAATTACTCTATCAACATTAAAATCATCTATTAATATTTGAGTACATATGGCTGCGTTCACTTTACCAATACCGCTTCTTACAACAACTACATCTTTATTATGTAACTTTCCGGATTTAAAATTCATATTTGCCTTAACTTCAGCTCTATCTAACTGCATTTCTCTTAATAAAATTTCTAATTCTTCATCCATAGCTCCAATAATTCCTATTTTCATTATTATTACCCCCTACTAATACTTCCTTCTACTGCTGAATAAATTTCTTCAGCAGTAACTTCTACTTTTATTTTGCACTTTGATATATCTTCTAATAGTACAAATCTTATTTTATCAGTATTTTTTTTATCATGATTAATAGCATACAAAAAGGTAGAATAATTGTCAACTTTATATCTTGTAGGCAACTCTAATTTTTCCAATAAGGCTTCAAGTTTCATATATACCTCACTATTAAGTGACAATTTTTTTTCCGATAACTTAACTGCTGCAAGCATACCTAAAGCTACAGCTTCTCCATGTGAAATTGTAAAGTTTGAAGATACTTCTATTCCATGTCCTACCGTATGTCCAAAATTTAATATGTTTCTTAGGTCCGAATCATTAAAGTCCTTTTCAACTATTTCTAACTTTATATTTAAACATTCCTTCACTATATAAAATAGTTTATCATTTTTCTTCTCTAATATGTATTTATAATTTTTATCAATAAAATCAAGCAGTTGTATGTCTTTTATCATACCATATTTAACTACTTCACCTAACCCATCCTTAAATTGCTTTTCTTCAAGAGTCTTTAAAAATCTAGTACATATGTATACAAAAACTGGGTTATAAAAACTACCTATAACATTTTTTATTCCATTGTAGTCATAGCCTACTTTTCCACCTATACAGCTATCAACTTGAGATAACAGTGTTGTAGGCACATTTATAAATTTAATTCCTCTCATATATGTAGAAGCCACAAATCCTACTAAATCTCCTACCACTCCGCCGCCTAGAGCTATGAGAGTACTGCTTCTATTAGCATTATTCTCTATAAGAAAGTTATATATGGACTGTACTGTATTTATATTTTTATTATTTTCACCATGAGCAAAATAATAAACTTTGCATTCTGTCTTAGACTGCAGTTCATATATTAAATCCTTATATATATTATAAATAACATCGTCAGTAATTAAAAATATTTTGTTTTTTATTTTAATTTTATGTCTGTTAAGTAAGGTATAAAATCTATTAATATTATCTTCTATATATATTTCATTTCCTTCCTTTAAACATGACGTATTTAATGTTTCCATAGACACACTCCTCAGTCTATATTATACCATAAATGGATCAATTTTATTAAAAATAAAAAAATCTCACTCAATATGAGTGGGATTTTTTAATCTTTTACAAAGAAATTTTTAATTTCTTCTAGTTCGTTATTGTTTGTAAATGACTCATCCTTTGGCATAGTCTTTTCTTCTTGTTTAATTATTGTTGCTTCTTCACTATTTTCCATTTCTATTTCTTTTACATTTAAATCTAATTTTAGGTTTTCGTTTGCTTCATAACCTATGTTATAGTTCTTCACAAGATCTTTTTCCATATCATCAAACATTTCTAATTGTGATTCCATAAAACTTCTAAACTTTGTTCTAAACTTACAGAACTCCTGTTTCATCCTCTCAAAGTCATCAGTAATCTGAAGCACATCATGATGAGCTTTATCTATTATTCTCTGAGCAGTATCATTAGCGTTTTTTACAATAAGCTCACTTTCCTTTTTAGCATTTTCTCTAGCTTGTTCAGCAGCATTTTGTGCCAAAAGAAGAGTGTTTTGTATTGTACTTTCCATCTTATTATAATGCTCTATCTTGTCTTCTATGTTTGAGAGCTTTTCTTTTAAAGTTGAGTTTTCTTTATAAAGATTCTCGTAGTCTTCCGCTATCTTATCTAAAAATTCATCTACTTCATCTGGACTATATCCTCTTATAGTTCTCTTAAATTCTTTATTAGTTATCTCCATAGCTGTTATTTTCATTGTGAACACCTCAAATCAAATAAATTTTTTTACTTGAATTTTAACTCTTCCGCTTCCTGTCCATCCGGCTTCTTCTAAAATCTTAAATTTTCCGTATCCCCTTATAGTTATTATACAATCCTCTTTTAAAATCTTGTCTTTTCTTAAAGCTTCAGAATAATCTATAAGTACTTTACCCTGTCTTATTAACTCTTCAGCTTTACCTCTTGATATATTGCATAATGCACTAACTACACAATCAATTCTGAGAGAGGAAACATTCACAATAATATTCTGAAAGTCATACACAGGAATTTCGCTGCTGTTTACATCTAAAATATTAATAGTACAGGTAGACTTACCTACACTTGTTAAATTCATTTTTATATAATCTGTTATTTCATTATGAACTGCTAAATAGCACTCATCATTTTTTAATATTAAGTCCCCTAGCTTCTCCCTCTTAATCCCAAGAGCCATTATTGCTCCAAGATAATCCTTATGCTCAATTTTAGTAAACTTAGCATTGGTAGATATTTTAAGTAAATCTATTGGATAATACCAAACATCTTCCTCTGAAAAAGCTATTATCTTTCTTTGCGCATCTTCAAAAACCCCATAACAATTAACTTTAACATCAAGCTCACTGCTCATATGTTCTAAAGTCTTGTATATATCAGGTGTATAGAACTCTGATGTATATGTGGTCCTAGTAGTTTTTTGTGTTAAAATAACTTTATCATAAATTTTAGAAGCTATACTATTGTCTACAAAAGACATCTTATTTAAAAAAGTTTTCTTATCCATAAAAGCCCTATAATAATATACTAAATACTATTCTCTGTAAAATATCTAGTATTAATAAAGCAATTATAGGAGAAAAATCAATCATTAATCCTGGTATAAGCTTCTCTTGAATTTTTCTTCCTGGAATCATAAAAGGATCTGTAAAAACGTGAAGCAAGTCTATAAAACCGCCTCTTCTTCCTGGCATAACCCAAGAAAGAATTACATCAATTAATATAGCTCCTTCAAGAAGTCTAAATAGTAAAGAAAGGGCAACTCCTAAAGTATTTAACATTTTAGCCTCCAATTATTACTTATTCCAATTAAAAAGTCCCTTACTGGATAATTCATTTTTTAAATCATTGCTCACTTCTACTGTGGCTGGTGACAATATATATACGTTTTTTTCAATTTCCTCTAAATCTCCACCTAGGGCATAACTAGCTCCTCCCATGAAATCTAAAAGTCTTTGAGCTATTCTTGCTTCTAAACCAGTTGTATTTATAACTACAATTTTTCTGTTTTTTAATTCATCACATATATCAGCTGCTTCTTCATATGTAGTGGGTTTAACTATTTTAACTTTAGCAGCGATATTGTTATGTATGCTTACAATCTTATTCTGTCTTTTTGAATTTGATATAACAGGTTCAACTTCTGATATATCATTAACTGCTTTTTTTTCTTCTCTTTCCTCTGATAGTTCTATGTCTTCCTCTAAATCATCTTCTAATCCCAAAAATCCCATCATTTTAGTTATAACTTTTCCTGCCATTTTATTTACCTCCTACTTATCATTATAGTTTCTTTTACCAAATATGCCTTCTCCCACTCTTACCATATTTGAGCCTTCTTCGATTGCAATTTTATAATCTCCAGTCATTCCCATAGATAAGAATTCCATGTTGATGTTTTTAAAACTTCTGTTTTTTAATTCATCAAATATCTTTTTGATTTGATAAAAATAACCTCTGCAGCTATCTTCATCACCTTGAGGAATTATGGACATGATCCCTCTTACTTTTACGTGATTGCAGTTTTCACAAGCATTAATTAATTCTTCTAAGTCATCTACATCGACTCCTGTCTTATTTTCCTCCCTGCCGATATTTACTTGAATCAATACCTCTGCAGTCATTCCACTGGCTGAGTAATGTTTTTCAATCTCATCAAGAAGTCTAATACTGTCTAGAGAATGAATAAGATATACCTTCCCTACAATATATTTAACCTTGTTTCTCTGTAGATGACCTATTAAATGCCACCTTATATCCTGCGGCAACTTTTCAAATTTATCAGTAAGCTCTTGAACTTTATTTTCACCAAAGTCCCTTACCCCCATGTCATATACCTTTTGAAGATCTTCCACAGGTTTTGTTTTAGAAACCGCTATTAAAGTGACACCTTCTGGAATAGTTTCTCTTATTTTAATTATATTTTCTTCAATTGACAACTCTACCGTCTCCTTTTAATGCCAAATTGAATTGTGTACTTTACCTTATAAGGATATTTATTCTTCATAAATCTTAAAATTCCTGCAAAAATTAATAAAAATTTTAATTAAATTTAAATAAATTAAAGTAAAACATTGGAGTAAAATGTAAATTTATTGTTATTGGTTTACTTTCATAAATTCCTTTTTATATTCTCCAGTATAGGCAGGTATTTTAACATCATCCGTTTGTTCAACATCAACTCTAATTTTTCTCATCATTAGCGTTTTTAAGTAGTTTTCGTTAGATAACATATAATTATACAAAACTTCCTTATTTCCAATAGCACTAATAGTAAAGGGTACTGCTATTTTTACTCCATTAGCTCTTATAAAAGGACCACTGCAATAAATCTCTGTCATATCCATTATTCTCTGCCCATTTATAGAAATAGCTTCTGCTCCTGCATTCTTTAAATCGTTTATTACTTGTATTATATCTGTATTATGAACAAGTCTAAGTTCACGTTCATAACCATAGGAGTTGTTTATATTTTCTGTACTTGCATCATCTAAGTTTATTACTATTCCCTGCCCTTGTAATGGAACCTTCCCTAATACAATGTTATTCTGATCTAACTCTTCCTTTATGCTTTCACTAATATGAGTTTGATTTTCCTCATTGCTATTATACTTTGAGAGTTTTTTATAATAATTGTCATATTGCTCCATTAGTCCAGCTATATCACCATAGAGCTTATTTCTATAATTGTATGCATCTTGATATTGTTTTGCACTTAAAAATACTCTATCCGATCCTCTTGAAAAGCTAATATTCATGGATATTAGTATGCCTATAATTATAGAAGCTATGAACACAAATATATCAGCTTCATGATTTTTCATCTAATTCACCTCATTGACGGGCTCTAGCCTTTTCAATTAACAATCTTCTTATGGTAGCAAAGTTGTCGAATATTCTTCCACCGAAAACTATTACTGCTGCTAAATATATAGGAACTCCAAGTTTATCACCTAAATAAGCAAGTCCTGCTGCTAGAACTGCATTTCCAAAGAAACCTGATATAAAGATATCTGGTTGAAACTTCTGCGAAAGACTTCCTTTAATAGCTCCAAAAACTGAATCTAAGCAAGCTAATATTGCCACTGACATATATGGTGAAAATTTATCTGGAATATTAACATTACATGCAACACCTACAATAATACCTATTACAAGTCCAATAAATCCTATCATCTTTCTCCCCCCTATTATTCTTTAACTGGTTTAGCATACTCAAATTTATAAGTCTTATTGTATTTCTTAATAAGAATATCATCGGTTTTTTCAAACTTCACATCACATATTAACTTAAAATCTGAAAAAACCTCTGGAAAACTCATAGACTTATACAATAGTGTTTTATCCCCTATAGCTTTTATTACTATTCTGCTTGAAGGAGAAATTTTCTCATCATTGATTAATATATAATTGCCTGCATTTCTTATGCCGGTTTTAGACACTACTCTAATATCATTGATAGATATAGCTTCTGCACCGGCAAATCTTAATTCATTTACAATATAAACTAAGTGTTTATCTGTTATACGATCCTCTGTATTGCCGAAAAGCTTAGTGTCAGGTGTAAGGTAAATAGTTATTCCTGGTCCACTAACATCTGTAGAACCCATAAGAGTTCTTGTATCATCTAATTCCTTTAAGAGATTTTTAGTAGTATCACTTTTACCTGCTGCTGCACTTTCATAGTTTTTAATTTGATTTTGGAGCTCGTTTACCTTTTGTTCAAGCTCCTGTTTTTGTTTTTTATACTGTTCTATCTCTACAGTAACATCAGTGCTGTTTTTATTGTTAAAATTGAAAGTTTTATCTTGTTTCATAAGAATTTTAAATTGATATGCAAGCATAAACCCTAGTATGCCGCAAACAACTGCTACACTAATTTGTGATCTGACCTTTCGCATATATTACATCCTCCTACTTTTGAATAAAAAACACAGGATTTCCATTAAAACTTACATCAATGTATCCCTTTACCCCTTGTAATTCTTTTCTATCTAAGATATTTAAAGCCTTATTGAATTTTTTATCTATATCCTCAGCATTTCCAAACTTTATACAAATATCACCATAATAAACTTTGATATCTATTGAACTGCTTACATCAACAAGAGTTAAGCCCTGAGAAACCTTATTGTTGCAAACAATATCGCCTAGATTAACAACTGCATCGACTTTTCTCTTATCACTATCTTGTATCGGCTTTCCAACTTCACATTTTGAAAAATCAATTCCATCAAGCTTAATCAGTTTCATTCCTTTAATATTATCTCTCTTTTGCAGAACAACTCCAGCTTTATCTATAATGAAATACTGGTTGTCCTTATTATTGTAAAATACAGCTTCTCTTTCTTTCACACTTATAATAAGAGTAGATGGGAACTTTCTAGTTATAGTTACGTCAGATATATATGGGTTACTTAAAATATTATTTTCACCCTCTTTTAAATTAACATAGAAAATGTTGTTTCCTGCTTTTATATTCGAAAGTGTAATGATGTCGTTAATGGAAATATTTTTATTACCATTAACTTGAATTTTCATTATGTTAAAATAAGGAAGCTTTAAACAAAGAGTAACACATATTGACAATAACATAATAAATAACATAAATAATTTCTTTATTTTTTTCTTTTTTCTTCTTTTAAGTATTAATTCGTTATCTGCTTTACTTAAAGCCTGACTCATTTATATCAACCTTTCTTGCCTCGTATATAGATTCGTAAACATTATTAATAAATAAAAATTAAACAAGCTATATATATAATAACATTTTGCAAGATGAATTTCATTAAATTATGTGTTAATTTTATATACTTTTTCTATAAAATTTTACATAAATTATAGCATTGCGAAACGCAATGCTATAATTGTAAAATTAATTATATTCTTTTTGCCGTGAAATATTTAAGAGTACACCTGCCGCTACCATATTGAATATCAGTGAAGACCCTCCATAACTTATAAATGGAAGTGGAACTCCTGTAACTGGCATTAATCCTGTAACAACAGCAATATTTATAATTGCCTGCACTGCTATAACAGCTGTAATTCCTGTGGCTAGTAAAGTCCCATAAGTGTCCTTAGCTTTTACAGCGGTGACTATTCCTCTCCATATAAATACAATAAAAAGTATTACAATTAAAGTACATCCTATAAGACCTAATTCTTCTCCAATTATAGAGAATATGAAGTCATTGTGAGGTTCTGGTATGTAATAACACTTTTGCCTTGATCTTCCTAAGCCCATACCCCAAATTCCACCTGACCCTAAAGCAAGCAGTGATTGTATCAATTGATACCCATCTCCTTTAGGATCTCGCCATGGATCTAAAAAGCTTGTAAATCTAGCCATTCTGTATGGTTCAAGAACTATGCCTGCTACCCCAGCCAGCGCAACTATGCCTACAAGTCCAATCATATGAGAGGTTTTAGCTCCTGAAACGTATAGAACTATGAGTGTAACTATCATTATTACTGAAGCTATACTTAAGTTTTTTTCTGCAAGTACCATACCAGCATAGAATCCTGAAACCATAAGGTATGGTATAATCCCATGAGTTAAACTTTTAATTCTTTCACCTTTACGCTCTATACTTTTGGCCATATATAAAACTACTATATATTTTGCTATTTCTGAAGGCTGCAGTGAGAATGGTCCTCCAAGTCTTATCCATCTTCTAGCACCATTTGTTGCAGGAAAAGCAAATACAGCTGCTAGGAGTATTATTGTTACTATCATAGCTAATTTTGTATGTTTCTTTATCTTATGATAATCAATTTTAATTGTAAAAAACATTGCTACAATTCCTATTATAGCGCTGAAGCCTTGTTTTTTTAAGAAATACATACTATCATGATTTGTTGCAGAGCTAAAAAATGCACTATATGAACTAGCACTATAAACCATAATTACTCCAATAGCTACTAAAAGCATTATAGTTGAAAATAATACAAAGTCTATAGGCCCCATTTTAACATTGGGTTTGTTCATTTTAAATCCTCCTACCTGATTACTTATCTCAATCAATTAGCATGATTGACCGTTGTCAATCTTTCTGTTTATAAATTTACAGTTAGTGATAAAAATGCTACTAGGCAAAGTATAACAGTACCTATGCAAAATACTGAAACTACCTTAGTTTCATGCCATCCAGATAACTCGAAATGATGATGTATTGGACTCATTTTAAATATTCTCTTTCCTGTAAGCTTAAAGGAAATAACCTGAAGTATTACAGATAAAGTCTCCATTACATATATTCCACCTACTATTATAACCAATAATGGAAGTTTTAATATCATAGCAACTGCAGCAATTGCTCCACCTAATGCTAGTGACCCCGTATCTCCCATAAATACTTGAGCTGGAAAAGCATTATACCTTAAGAATCCTAATAAGGCTCCAGCAACTACTGCACAAAATATTGCTAATGTATAATGCCCCATAGCCAAGCTAACTAGCGCAAAGAAGGTCATAACTAGTAAAGTAACTGATGTTGCTAGTCCATCAAGTCCATCTGTTAAATTTACAGCATTTGTTGTACCTGCAAAGTAGATTATTATAAATGGTATATAAAATGCACCTAAGTTCCAGGTTTTATGAGCAAATGGAACAATTATTGATGTTCCTATATAGGGATTGTGTGCCGCATAGTATGCAAAGCTTCCTGAAACAACTAGAAGCAAAATCATCTTTTGATAAGCTCTTAATCCTAGGTTTTTCTTGCGTATAATTTTTAATCCATCATCTAATGCCCCTATTACTCCAAAGGCAACAAAAGCATAAAGTGCAATCATAGCTTCATCATTAGGCTTTTTTACTATAAGTGCCATAGCTATAAATGAAGAAAGTATAAATATTATTCCGCCCATTGTAGGGGTTCCTGATTTTTTTTGATGACTTTTAGGTCCTTCATCTCTAATACTTTGACCAAATTTAAATTTACGTAATAATGGTATTAAAATAGGTCCTTCTAGTATTGATATAAAAAATGCAACTAGTACAGAATAAATTAGCTTATTCATATTAAAATTCCGCTCTAAAGTTTAGAGCGTCTTCACCTCCTATTAGCTGATGTTCTTCTTTAGTTTTTCTACTATTAATTCAAATTTTGCTGCTCTTGAGGCCTTTATTAGCACTGTATCTCCTTCTTGCAAATATTCTTTTGTAAGGAAATCTACTGCATCATCATAGTTTTCAAAAGCCCTATGTTGCTGCCTGTTATCTTGTACTTCACTAAAACCTTCTTCATAAGCTTTACTATACTCACCAATTGTTATAAGTAAGTCTACATTATTTTTTCCCGCGTACTCTCCTACATCCTTATGTGAGTTAAAGGCCTCTTCTCCAAGCTCTCCCATTGTTCCAAGTACTGCCACCTTTCTTTGTGCATTAGAATTTTTAAGCACATCAATAGCAACCTTCATAGAATCTGGGTTAGCATTGTAACAATCATTGATTATAGAGAATTTTTCACCTTTAATGATGTCCATTCTCATAGATGTGGTCTGTATGTTTTTTAGTCCTTGTCTTATATTTTCATAATCCATATTCATAATTTTACTACAGCCTATAGCAAGCAGTGCATTTGAAATGGTATGTTTACCAGGCATATCTATATGAAATTTTTCTTTAGTGCAGCCTTTACCTTCTATAACTTCAAATTCAACGTAATCTTCCCCTAGCTCTATATTATCAGCCTTAAAATCAGCATTGCTGTCTATCCCAGTTTTAATTACTTGGTAATTACTATTTTCAACTGAGGAAAGCATATCATTATCCCCATTTATTATTAAAATATTTTTTGAGTTAAAAAAGTCTGTAATTTCAAGCTTTGCTTTCAAGATATTTTCTCTGCTTCCTAGTTTTCCTATATGAGCAGTTCCTACATTAGTTATTAGCGCTACATCCGGTCTTGCAGCCTTTGCCATTGTATGTATTTCTTTTAAATTATTCATTCCCATTTCTAAAACTGCAATATCATAGCTATTGTCTAATTTAAATATCATAAGTGGAAGTCCTATTTGATTATTGAAGTTTCCTGCTGTTTTAAAAACCTTATATTTACCACTTAAAGCTGCTGCCACCAAGTCTTTAGTTGAGGTCTTACCAGCTGAGCCAGTTATACCAACTACCTTCAAATTCAATTTTGATCTATAAGCTTCTGCTAGGTCCAATAGAGCACTTCCTGTACTTTGTACCTTTATAACTGTAGTATAATTTTTAATTTCTTCATCTTTATATCTAATTTCATCTACTATGCAAATAGCTGCACCTTTTTCACTAGCCGTTTTAATATATTCATTACCATTAAAATTTTCACCCTTTAACGCAACAAATATATTTCCTTTTTCTATCTTTCTAGTATCTGTGCTAACAGCGTTAAAACCGGAATACTCTCCTTTTAAAACTACCTCTCCCTGTACTGCACTTACTATTTCATCAAAGCTCATATATTCCAACTATGAACAACTCCTTCCCTTTTTCAGAGGACAATTGACAATTGACAATTGACAGAAGACAGTGAAGGAGGATTTTTCTCCGTTACACTACGAAAAATCTTTAAATTTATATAAGTTAGCGATGTTTTGCTTTAGCAAAACAAACTTAAAAAAACAAATTAGTTTTCTGACGTAAGGAAGAAAACTCACCTTCACTGTCCTCTGTCCTCTGTCAACTGTCCTCTTAAAATTAAACTATTTTTTAAGTTCTTCAACTATTTCAGCTATAACTTCTCTTTCATCAAAATGTATAGTTTTATCCTTTAGTATTTGATAATCCTCATGTCCTTTTCCAGCTACTACAATTACATCATCTTTTTTTGCTAATTCCATAGCTTTCTTAATGGCATCTCTTCTATTTTCTACTACAATATAGTTATCTTTTTGAACGCCCTTTTCTATCTCCTTTATTATAGACATAGGGTCTTCTGTCCTAGGATTGTCAGAAGTAATAACCGCTAAATCACTTAGTTCTGTACCTATTTTACCCATAATTGGCCTCTTAGTGTTGTCCCTATCTCCGCCACAACCAAATACGCTTATAAGTTTTCCTTTTGTGAATTCTTTTGCAGTTTTTAATATATTTTCTAATCCATCAGGGGTATGAGCATAATCCACTATTACCTCATAGCCTAAATTATAATTTTGAGTAACTATTTCACATCTACCTGGTACACAGAGCATACTTTCCAAGCCTTTTTTTACAATATCTATTGATATTCCCTCGCCTAAACATGCACCTACACATCCCAGAGCATTCATTACATTGTATTTACCTGGTATATTTAAATTTATATGCGTCATTTCATTTTTGTATGTTACATCAAAATCCACACCTCTAGAATGCATATGTATATTTTTAGCCCAAACATCTGAAGGATTATCTATGGAATAAGTAACTTTATTCCCTTTAGAGTCCTTATACACTCTGTTCCCGTATTCATCATCTATATTTACAACTGAATTTTTAGTATTTTTAAATAAAATAAGCTTAGCATCGTAATAATTTTCAAAGGTTTTATGAAAATCTAGATGATCCTGTGTCAAATTAGTGAATATTGCCTGGGCAAACTTAACTCCATAAACTCTATCAAGGTATAGTGAGTGTGATGATACTTCCATAACACAGTAACTTACTCCATCATCTATCATATCTTTAAATAACTTTTGAAGCTCTAGCGACTCAGGAGTGGTTCTATGGGAAGGTATTTTTTTGTTTCCTATGTAATTTGCTATTGTGCCTATAAGCCCTACTTTGTGTCCTGCAGCCTCCAATATAGACTTTATCATAAATGTAGATGTAGTTTTCCCGTTAGTTCCAGTTATTCCCATAACCTTTAGCTTATCTGCAGGATGATCATAATAGTTAGCTGCTGCCAAAGCTAGTGCTTTTCTGCTATCCTCAACCATTATTACAGTACAATCTGGTATACTTTCTACATCCTTGCTGCATATAATTGCTTGTGCCCCTTTGCTATAAGCACTATTTATATACTTATGCCCATCAGTACTATACCCTTCAATACATACAAACAAATCTCCATCCTTAACTTCTCTTGAATCATACTGGATTTCTCTTATTTCTAAATCATCGCTGCCTTTTATTATTTTATAGTCTATTCCACTTAGAATCTGTTTTAAATTCATAGTATACACCCCTTATTTTAAGTTGACAGTTGACAATTGACAGAGGACAGTGAAGGCGAGTTTTCTTCCTAGCGTCAGAAAACTATTATATTTTAAGACTCGTTTCACTAATGTGAAACGTCGATTTATAATACAATTAAAGATTTTTCGCAGTGTAGCGGAGAAAAATCCTCCTTCATTGTCCTCTGTCCTCTGTCCTCTGTCAATTGTTTTTACACAAAAATTATCAACTTAAATTATAGTATAAAGCAACTTTAAAGTTCAGTTCTCTGTAGCTTAATTCTTCACATATGTATTGTAGTTTATACAGAATATTGGCATGCAACACATATTTATTCTGTATTGCATGCCTAAAGTTACTTTGTAATTTATTTTTAGTCTCCTAATATCTCCGTATGAAGAGTTATAACCGTTCCTTTTTCAACTTCTTTTCCTGGTTCTACACTTTGTTCCGATATCATCCCATCTCCCTCAAAGTCTGCTTTAAGTCCTACACTATTAAATACAGCAACAGCTCTATCTCTACTCAATCCCGTAACATCTGGAACTGCTACTACTTTATTATAGTTTGGTGTGCTGCCTGTGTAAAGAATAATTTTGCTACCTTCCTTCACCGTATATCCTGGTTTTGGATTCATATCCACAATATATTCTCCATTAGAATCAGACTCACTATCTAAATGCTGATCTTTAAGAACCTTTTCGGCATCAGCTTTCTTCATGCCCCTTACATCTGGTATAACTACATCCTTTAGCATGCTTCTAGCAATATCCTGGCTATCTGCATCACTCTTCATAGCTAGATAATTAAATATATCATTAAATACCTGCTGTGCTACTGGTGCTGTTATTTGACCAGCATAGTAATTAGATGGATCCGGTTCATCTATTGACACTAAGACTGTTATTCTAGGGTCGTTTGCAGGCGCCATGCCTATAAATGAAGATATATATTTTCCTGGTTGGTACCCTCCTTGACCTGCTTTTTGAGCTGTTCCAGTTTTTCCACCTATATGATACCCTTCTATAAAGGCTTTTTTACCGCCACCTTCTGAAACAACTTTTTCTAAATACCCTCTAAGCTGTGAAGCTTTGTTAGCATCTATTATTTGTTTACTATTATCTCCTGAAATATCAAACTGCTTATCGATAACTTTATTATCTTTTTCATCGTCATAATGAGATATTTCTTTCATAACGTGAGGTTTTATCAAAGTTCCACCATTAGCTATGGCGTTAAAGGCAGTAATAAACTGAATAGGTGAAACCGTATTAGTCTGTCCAAAGGATATAGTAGCTAAATCAATCTCACTTATGTTCTCAGGCTTTTTTATAATTCCTTTTGCTTCTCCCGGTAAATCTATGCCTGTCTTTTCTCCAAAGCCAAACTTTTTAATATATTTATATAAATTTTCTTTACCTACTTTTTTACCAACTGAAGCAAAACCAACGTTACAGGAGTTTTTAAGTATGTCAACAAAATTTTGTTCTCCATGCCCAGAAGTTTTCCAACAATGTATTATTTTTTTCCCTACAGTAAAACTTCCGCCGCAGGTATACTTATCATTTTCACTAACAGCATTTTCTCCTAAAGCTGCCGTTGCTGTTATTACCTTGAAAATTGACCCAGGTTCAAAAGTATCACTTACGGACCTGTTTCTCCAGCTTTTTTGAAGCTCATCGTAGGACATATCCTTAATCCAAGGGTCATTTGGATTATAATCTGGTTTGTTAACCATAGCAAGTACTTCTCCATTTTTAGGGTCCATAACAACTATAGAGACAGCCTTTGCCTGATTATCCTTCAGTGCTTGGTCTGCAGCTTTTTCTACAAAGTGTTGAATCATATCATCTATTGTTAAAACTACATCTTTGCCATCTATTGGCTTAGTATATTCAGAAATTGTGTATGGAAGTTCCTTACTCTTTCTATCAGTCTCTGCAATTCTAACTCCTGGAGTGCCGGATAACTCTTTGTTATAATTAAGCTCAACACCGGTTAGTCCATTTCCATCTGAATTAGTATGCCCAAGCACATGAGCTAAAAAATTATTATTAGGGTAATATCTCTTGGTATCAGCTGATATTAGTACTCCTCTTAAGTCCAAATTCCTGACCTTATCAGCTTCTTCTTTTTCAATCCTTCTTTTTAATGTAGCTGAGCCAAGAGGAAGTCCCCCTGGAAGTGTTTTACCTAATACTTTTGAAACCTCACCCTTGTCCATGGCTAAAGCCCCACTAAGCTTTTCTGCTATCTCATCTTGGGACAACTTTTTCTCTTTCATAGTGTCTCTTAAGGTGTTCATATCTAAATCTACTCTATAAACGTTAGCACTTACTGCTAGTTCACGGCCATTACGATCAAGTATCCTTCCTCTTTTAGCATCAATTTTTACCTCGCTTGTCCATTGATCTATCGCTAGGGATTTTAATTTATGAGACTGATATACCATTATGTAAAACATCCTACCAAACATCAAGCAGAAGGCTAAGAAAAGAAAGCTGAAAACAACTATCATTCTTTTTCGTATAATAACTTTATCTCTGTATTCCTTTTTTGACAACCTGTTTACCCCCGTTAAAATTACTATAAAAACAAATCAAACGAAAAATAGTTTTTTTCTGCTGTCTTTCTTAATTTTTCAGTGGTAAAACTGATAAATCTTCATCTAAAACAGTAATTTTGTAAGCTTATTCCAAATGTTCTCTTTCTCTACTTTATCCTGCGCTTTCTTTTCTGTTATTTTAATGTTTTCTTTGCCTAAATTTGTATAAACTGCCGCCCCTTTATCTGGTGGTAACATTTGAAGTTTATTAATTGCTATATCCTCAATGTATTGTAAATTATTGTATTTAACAAGTTCAACCTTTAAATTTTCATTTTCTCTATTAATTTCATTTATATTATGTTTTGTTGAATTTAATTCCATCTGCATATTATAAATAGCACAATATCTTCCTATAAGTACTAATCCAACTACAAATGTTAAAACAATGTTTCTTATTACTTTCACCTTATTATTGAGTCTTTTTTTAGCCTTTCTTTTTTTTCTTAACTTTTCCTTTTTGTTTTCTTCTTCATGGCTTTGGTTATCCCTATAAGGTCTGTATTCAGGCTGTAGAACGGTATTACCTTGTATGAAGCTCTCTTCATTTACCACTATCACTTTATTCACCTCACCTAAAATTTAGAACTATATTCTTTCCGATACCCTGAGCTTAGCACTTTTGCTCCTTGAATTTACATTCATCTCTTCTTCTGAAGGATCAATAGGTTTTTTAGTTATAATTTTTATATAAGGTTTTTTTCCACATACGCAAACTGGAAAATCTGAGGGACATGTACATGGGTTTTCTAATTGCTTGAACTTAGTTTTTATTATTCTATCCTCTAGTGAATGAAATGTTATAACTGCTATTCTACCTCCTTTATTTAAATGTTCTACACTGTCTTCTACAGCTTTATTTAATATTTGAAGCTCTCTATTAACTTCAATTCTTATAGCTTGGAAGGTCCTTTTTGCCGGGTGTCCCTCCTTTTGAAATTTAGCTGGAATAGCTTCTCTTATTATTTCTACGAGCTCCCCTGTAGTTTTTATATTTTCTCTTTCTCTTCTTTGTACAATAAATTTTGCTATTCTTTTGGCAAACTTATCTTCACCATATTCTTTTATTATTCTAGATATATCCTGTTCACTGTAGCTATTAACTACATCATAGGCAGAAAGTGTGTCATCTCTATTCATCCTCATATCTAAAGGTGCATCCTTCATATAGCTGAAGCCTCTCTCACCTTCATCCAATTGATAAGATGAAACTCCTAAATCCATCATTATGCCATCGATTTTTTCTATTCCTAAATCCTTTAAAATTTCATCTATATTATAAAAATTGCTATGAACATAAGTTACATTATCAAATTCTTTTAATCTTTCTTGTGCCGCTTCTAGTGCACAAGTATCTTGATCTATTCCTATAAGTCTTCCTTTTGAAGATAATCTTTTAAGAATTTCAAATGAATGTCCACCGCCACCTAAGGTACAATCTACGTATGTACCATCTTCTTTTATATTAAGTGCTTCTATTGTTTCTTCTAATAATACTGATACATGTTTAAATTCCATAACTATTTCCTCCACTACTATCAATTCTGTTATATCTCTAAATTCCAAGTTCACTCATCTGTTCTGCAATTTCATCAAAGTCTATATTTGAATTGTTATATTCTTCCCAGTTCTCCTTACTCCAAATTTCTACTCTATTGGATACCCCAATACTTACTATTTCCTTTTTTACCTTTGCATATTCCAAAAGATTTTGTGGAATTAAGCTTCTTCCTTGCTTGTCCATATCAATCTCATTAGCTCCTGAAAAGAAAAATCTAACAAAGGCTCGGGCATTCTTACTTGTTAATGGGAGGTTTTTCAACTTTTGCTCTAATATTTCCCACTCACTTAAGGGGTATGCATATAAGCAACCATCCAATCCTTTTGTGAGTATAAACTTGTTTCCAAGCTCTTCTCTAAACTTTGAAGGTACAATTATTCTATTTTTACTATCTAAGGCATGCTCGTATTCACCTATAAACATCTTTGCACCCCAATTTTGTTATTTTCCTCCACTTTGCTCCACTTTTAACCACTGAGTTTACATATTCTATATTAACATAAAAATTCCTCTTTTAAATAATCTTTTTTTAATATATTTTTTAAGTCTATTAAAATTGTTCTTTCTACCTTTATCGACTTCAGTTTTTCAACACTTTACAATATATTTTTTAATTATCTACATATCTATTCCATATTAGCCTTAATTCTACAATTATACATAAATATTATCTTTTAGCCTTTTCCACATTAAGGCATTTAACCCTTAATATTTTTTTATAAAAAGTACCTACTTTTAGAATAATAATGTATAGGAGTTTTTAAAATAAGGAAAGGATGATTCAGTATGATGGGTAATAGTATAATGAAACATATGTTTAAGCATCACCATATGCGCTGTCTTAATAAAAGTGAAAAAGTGTGCATTGCAGCAATTATAGGATACAGTTTTATGAAAGGTATATGCATAGGTATGTACCTTGGAAGAAAATAATGTTTTAGAAAATATTATTTCCTTATGTTGGTGAAAAGTCTAAATGTCTTTTCACCATCTACTTATCAGTGCTGAGTCAGTTCGGCTAAAGTTGTGTGTTTATCAAAGGTTATTAGGTTCTTTAAAGTCAAATATTAATCGCCAACTAGGAGGAATTTAAAGTAATATGTAGAACTTTTATACATTAAGTATTTTAAATTTACTAAATGGGGGATTATAATGGACTATCAGTTATCTGATCTTATAAGTATACCTCAACTTCAAAAATTGCTAAATAGCTTTTACACTGCAACTGGTATTGCCACAGGAATTGTCTCTATAAATGGTGATATATTGACATCTACAGCTTGGAGCGATATTTGTACAAAGTTTCATAGAGCAAATCCTAAGTCAAGTATTCGTTGTATTGAAAGTGATAAACAGGCCTTTGAGCCTTTTGCAAGAAGTGAAAAAATTATAAGCTATAAATGTAAAAATGGACTTATAGAGATAGGTACTCCAATAATAATAGAAGGAAAATTCCTTGCTATTATATACGCTGGGCAAATTCACTTCGAAGAGCCAGACATAGAATACTTTAAAAAACAGGCTGACGAATTTGGCTTCAATGAAAAAGAATATTTGAAAGCACTAAGAAAAGTTCCTGTTGTAAAGGAAAAAGAGTACATAAAAATTCTTAAGTTTTTAAAAGATTTATCTGAAATGATTGGAGAAATGGGTTTAAGTCAATTAAAATTATTACAAGCACAAAAAAAGTTAGAAGTATCTGAACGAAGGTATAGACTAGCTCTCCATGGCTCTAATGATGGTATTTGGGATATAAATTTTTTAGATAATACTGTCTATTTTTCACAAAGATTTATAGAAATTTTAGGTTATAGTAACGGTGAACTTAAATCATTAATTAATCATTTAGACAAAATTATTCATATTGATGATATAGATTCTTTTTGGAGTGAATATTATAATCACTTAGACAATAAATCTGACCATTTTATTAAAGAGGTACGAATTAGAACCAAATGGGGATATGATAAATGGGTACTAGTTAGAGGTGCTGCTACCTGGCATAACAATATTCCTATAAGAGTGGCTGGGTCTTTAACAGATTTATCTAATCAAAAATCTGCTGAAGCTAGCTTAAAAAGTGCACAAGTTTTTTCTAAAGCAATTATAGACTATGCAAATATAGTATTATGTGTGTTTAATTCCAGTGGAGAATTAACACAGTTCAGCCGATATACGCAAGAGCTTTGGGGCTATTCTGAAAAAGAAGTATTAGGCTACGCCTGGATGGAAACTCTTTATCCCGGTGACGCTGGAAAAGAGCTGCTAAACTTTATGTTGTCAATAGATACAAAAGATACTTTGCCTCAGCTAGAAAGCACCTTAATTTTTAAAGACAATTCTCTGCATACTATACTTTGGAATAGTAAAATAGTAACAAATGAAGATGGATCAATAAAAAATATCATATGTTCAGGATTAGATATAACCGAAAGAAAAAATGCTGAAAGAAGATTGACAGAGTTTTTCGCAAATATCTCTCATGAACTAAGAACGCCTCTAAATATAATATTTAGTTCTCTTCAATTAATAGACCACTGTAGTGTTGGGGCTTCAGAAAGTATTAACAGCTGCATATGTAAAAAATACACGAAAGGTATGCAGCAAAATTGCTACAGATTATTAAGATTAGTAAATAACTTAATAGATATCACAAAGATTGATGCTGGATATCTAGAACTAAATATGGATCGATGCAATATAGTAAGTCTAGTAGAAGATATAACAGTATCAGTTGCAGAATATATAGAGAGCAAGAATATAAGTTTAATATTTGATACAGATATTGAGGAAAAAATCATATGTTGTGATTGTGATAAAATTGAAAGAATTGTTTTAAATCTTCTTTCAAATGCTACTAAATTTACTAATGCTGGAGGGTTCATATTGGTAACTTTGCAGGATAAGGGCTCTAATACTATTATTTCTATAAAGGACACGGGAATAGGCATAGAAAAAAGCAAGTTAGAAATTATATTTGAAAGGTTTAAGCAAGTAAATAAATCTTTTACACGGGACCATGAGGGTAGTGGAATAGGTTTATCCCTTGTAAAACATCTGGTAGAAATGCATAAAGGATCTATTAAAGTTACTAGCGAATATGGCAAAGGTTCTGAGTTTATAATTGAACTTCCTGACAATTTAAATTTTGAAGATACCTGTAATAAAATCAAAAAACTATATACTAATGAGCACTATAAAGTCGAAAATATACATATAGAATTTTCCGATATATATTTTAGCTAACTCTAGAATTTGAAAACAGCAACCTACTTATATGCAAATATAGGCATATAAGTTGACTTTCTAGTTAGTTTCTCTATATTTATTAACAAACTTTTGAATGGTTTCAATGATAGTCAATTATAGGATAAATATATGGATTAGGAGCAAACTATATATAAGCAGGCATCCAAAATCTTAAGTAGATATCCCAAATCTATGATTTTGAGATGATCACTTACACAGAGTGCTGGTTTGGTGATAGTCACTTACACAGCGTGCTGATTTTGAGATGATCGCTTACTCAGCGAGTACTCATTCGACGAAAGGAGAAGGAGTTTCATTTAGTAAATTTAAAGTATATATAGGAGATGTTTACTGTATGAAAAAGTGTTTGTTTTTATCCACAGCTAATAGAGTTAAATATCACACTTCTGATAAGGCAAATCAAAAAATTAAAGAAGAAACTTTAGATAATATAAATTATTATAGAGGTAGAAGCAACATAGAAATATCTAATCGCATTAAAGAATTAAATAATGAATGGGATATAGAAAGAGTCCTAGAAACTAATGCCTCTATGTTAATTGTTTTAGGGTCAATTTTAGCTATTACTACCAATAAAAAATATTGGCCATTTTTCACAGGGGCTATAGGTGGTTTTTTACTTCAACATGCAACACAAGGTTGGTGCCCTCCTCTTCCAATAATAAGAAACTTAGGCATAAGAACCTCAAGTGAAATAGATGAAGAAAAATTTTATTTGAAATACTTAAGAGGTGATTATGAAAAATGGAGTGACCGAACTGAACATTAGTCATATATTTCTTCTTCAATTCGTGAAATAAGAATTTTGCGACGCAATTTTTAGAGGACAGTTGACAGAGGACAATTGACAGTGAAGGTGAGTTTTCCTCCTCACGTCAGAAAACTAATTTATTTTTTTAGGCTTGTTTTGCTAATGCAAAACATCGCTAATTTAAGCAGACATTCAAAATCTTAAGTAGATATCCCAAATCTTTGATTTGGTGATAGTCACTTACACAGAGTGCTGATTTTGAGATGGTCGCTTACACAGCGTATTGATTTGGAGTGAATCGCTTACTCAGAGAGTACTCCTGCGAAACAAAAGAGCAGGAGTTTCTTTTAAATTAAAGATTTTTCGTAGTATAGCGGAGAAAAATCCTCCTTCACTGTCCTCTGTCCTCTAAAAAATAATACGTCGTATTATTTTTATTTTACGAATTACAGTACTTATTTGCTCTTTTTTCCTATAAAAGTCACCAAATTAAATTATAGTATAGCTCTCCTTTAGATTCATTTTCCTATATTTAATTACATATTTACCTCTTATCCTTGAAATGGCCAGGCTTCTAGAGTATAATTTAATAGGTAATTTAGAAACCTTTGTATTTTAGTGTGAAAATCATGGAAAAGTGGAAACTTTTAGTTCATAGATTTGAAACTTAAAATTTAATATAATTTAAGAAAGGAATGTACACAAATGAAACTTGGAATTGTAGGATTGCCGAACGTAGGAAAAAGTACTTTATTTAATGCTATAACTCAAGCAGGAGCTGAATCTGCAAACTATCCATTCTGTACAATTGAACCAAATGTTGGAGTAGTTAGCGTACCTGATAAACGATTAGATGTACTTGAAAAAATATATAATACAAAAAAGAAAATATATACAGCTATTGAGTTCTATGATATAGCTGGACTAGTTAGAGGTGCAAGTAAAGGTGAAGGTCTTGGAAACAAGTTCTTATCACATATAAGAGAAGTTGAATCTATAGTTCACGTGGTAAGATGCTTTAATGATCCTAATGTTGTCCATGTGGATGGTTCTGTAGATCCTATCCGTGATATCGAAACTATAAACCTTGAGCTTATTTTTTCAGATTTAGAAGCGATAGATAAAAGAATAGAAAAAGTTGTTAAGCTAGCTAAAAGTGGAAATAAAGAAGCAAAAATTGATCATGAGTTAATGCTAAAGATTAAAAATCATTTAGAAGCAGGTAAACCTGTAAGAACTTTAGAATTGACTGATGATGAAGCAGATCTTGCTAAAGGATATTTTTTACTTACAACTAAACCTGTACTGTATGTATCAAATATCTCTGAAGATGATTTAATTTCAGGAAACTTAGAAAACGAATATGTAAAAAAAGTTAAAGAATATGCTGCAACTGAAGGCTCAGAAGTAATTATCATTTCAGCCAAAATTGAAGAGGAACTTTCTGTCCTTGAAGGTGAAGAAAAAACTGAAATGCTTGGCGAGTACGGCTTAGATGAAGCTGGACTTGATAAATTAATACATGCAAGCTATAAACTTCTAGGTCTTATGAGTTTCTTAACTGCTGGTGTTCAGGAAGTAAGAGCTTGGACTATAAAGCAAGGAACTAAAGCACCTCAGGCTGCAGGAAAAATTCATACTGATATAGAGAAAGGCTTTATAAGAGCAGAGATTATTTCATATGATAAATTAATAGAAGTAGGTTCAGAAGCTGCAGCAAAGGAAAAAGGATATTATAGACTTGAAGGAAAAGAATACGTTATGCAGGATGGAGATATAGTTCACTTTAGATTTAACGTTTAAGGTGATCTTCAGCCATAAAAGTTAACTTATACCCCATGCTATGTTTCTAAATCTTTAGTCCGTTAAAAACTTTTAACCGGTCTAAAGTTTAAGTTTAAGACAACCTTAGCCTTAGATAGGTGAAAAGCCATTTAGGATTTTCACCTATCTAAATTCTAAGGTTGTCTTAAAACTCTTAGAAGAAGTATCCACAGTATAAAAGCCTATCTTTTACTTATTATAGAGTTTCAACAGTCTCAGAAGTAGTGTTAATCAAATGTTCTTTTAAAATATTTGTAAGCTCGAGTTTTTCAAATTGGTCAACCTTGATAAAAATATTAGCCTTTATCTTAAAAAAATACAACTGTTTTATTGCATTAATTTTTATGTAAGTATCCTCAATATCATACCTTGAGATCTCATTCCATTTTATTGTCCAAAGTATACTTGACACGCCTTTTTCATATATACAATGATTACTCAAGTGTTCAAATAAATATGTGATTAAATATATTGCCACAATGATTGCCAAACATATAGTTTGTTCTATTGGATATATCGAATAATCTATATAAATATTGTATTTTTGAAGATCATGTATTCTTTTAGCTAGCTCGATATCTTTTAAATATATTTTAAATTGGGAAATTATAATGTAAATAAGAACAGAAAAATATAATGCACATTTAGCAAGTTCTTTTTTTATACATTTATTTTTCAGTTTAATTAGTGCAGCTCCTAGGCTTTTTCTTTTGAAAAATGAATTAATCATAAGATACCATTTTACAATAGGTACTGATAACATAATTATAGTAAATAAATAATACTTTATATCCAATATAAATTCCTCCTAAAATTAGTATTATTCTTACTACATACATCTTACCATAAAATGTATATACTGACTAATCTTATTTTTGCAAGGTTATCAAAACAAAAAGGTATTCATAGGGGTGCATCGAACAGTACAGAAGCCTTACCCCTATGAATACCACTAATAAATTAAACACTTAAGTTGAATATCTATTTTTTACTCTTCTAATTTTTTAGTTGTTCTCTTCCCTCTGTACTTCTTAACTTCCTTCTCTACACCATTCATTATCTCTTTATATTCAAGGGCTTCTTCGCCCATTAATATTTCTAAAGCATCTTTTATACTAGCCATAGAATATATGTGGAAGTTTCCCTTTCTAATCTCTTCCTCCACTTCACCATTTAACACAAGACTATCTATATTAGATTCAGGAATCAGCACTCCCTTGCCTTCTACCTTATCTACTAATTTGCATATCTTATAGAAGCCTTCTATTTTTTCATTTACTCCACCAATTGGTTGAACCTCTCCAAATTGATTTATTGATCCAGTAACTGCTATATTCTGTCTTATTCCTATCTTACTTAAAGCTGAAATCATTGATATAACTTCAGCTACGGAAGCACTATCACCATCTATCTTCCCATATAGTTGTTCAAAACTTAAATGAAAATCTACAGGTAATTTTTCATATCCGCCAATTAGTGTGTTCATATAACCTTTTAATGTGTTTATGGCTTTATTGTGAATTTTTCCACTTAAATCACTTTCTTTTTGAACATCTATTATATTGCCATCTCCTTTATAACAGGAACAGGTTATTCTTATTGGCTTGCCAAAGCTGAAATATCCAGTATCTATTACAGACAGACCATTTACCTGACCCACAAGCTTATCTTTAACATTTATGAATATCTTATTTTCTTTATAACTTTCACCAATCTCCCTTTCTATGAGCTCTTCGTCATAAACTATATCTTTGATGTCATTGCCTTCAATTTGAGTTCTGTTATCATTTTTCACCTTACTGTTAGATAACATTATAACTCTTCCCAGCTCATGATCATCTATAAATAGCTTATTTCTATTTTCTGCTTTTCTTGATGCAAATTTTGCTAGCTCTTTCATAGCCCCAGCTGAAAGTGGATTTAATTTGTTACTCTTGCATACAGTATTTACTTTTCCTAAAAAGGCCTGTTTTATTTCATCATCTATATTTAGTACAGATTTATATTCTGCTCTTATTTTAAATATCTTTTTAAAGTCTTCATCATAAGAATAAAGCAAGTCATAAGTTTCATAGTCCCCTATAAGTATTATTTTTTCATTAAATTTCACAGGATCTGGCTTAAGACCACTAAGAGATAAGAGCTCAAGGTATCCTCTGTTATAATCAAGATCTACCTTTCCACTTATAAGAGATTTTTTAAAGTAATAATATGCTGCCGGATTAGTTAAAAGACTACTTATCCTTAATAATAAGCAACCTCCATTTGCTTTTAAGAATGATCCTCCTCTAATTAAACTTATATCTGTAATATAGGTTCCATTCTTATTTTCATATTCTATGCTTCCAAGGAGATTGTTAAGGCTAGGATCCTCTTCAAAAATTACTGGCGGAACTTTATTGTCACTATTATCAACTATAACATTTACTACATACTTGTAAATTATTTCATTTATCTCATCTTCATCATCATCATAACTTATAGAATATATATCTTTAATTTCCTTTTTTATATTGTCACAAATATCATCTAAAAATTCTATAACCTCTATATTCTCAGCAAACTCATCTAGATATTCTTTTCTAATGTCTTTTGCCTCTTTATTATAATATTCCTCCATAATACTTCTTATTTTTTCAATTTCACTTAATTCCATTTCCCTTAATTCTTCAATTATTTCTTGAGCGTTGCTCTTCAAAGTGCTTACCTTATTTAATATGCTTTCTTTTTCTTTAACCTCTAAAGAATCATATTCCTTTTCATTCATTAATTCTCCCTCATTCTTTAAGGGAATGAAAGAAAATCCATTTTGAGTAGGTCTTACTGTAAAACCATCTTCCTCTGCCATTTTAACAAGTTTATTTATTAGATCGCTTCTTTTTTGTTGGAGGCTTTCTACTATTTCTTCTTTTTCCTTATTTACAGATCCATTATAAAACTCATAGGTAATTTCCGCATAGCTCTTTTGCACATTTTCAAGAGTTTCCTTAAGTTTTTTTCCTGTACCACCTGGCAGGAATAAAGCTCTTGGATATTTTTCATCATCTTTTACAACATAGCATATATCCTGAGGTTTACCTCTATTTTCTAGATTTTGTTTGATAAATTCCATTATAGAATCTAACTTATCTTTTGAAAAATCATCTATAAGATAAACGTTGTATCCTTCCTTATCTATTTCTAAAGCTGTTTTTATTTTCTTATACACTTCGTCATACTCAGGTATATTATTAATCTCTTCTCTTACATGGATATTATCAAAATTGAAGTCGTATATAACCTCCTGTGGTGTCAATTCTTTCTTCATATACTATCCCCCTTTCACGGCTTACTATAATAATATTCTTAAAAATAATATTTAGGCACAAAAAATAGAAAAAACATTTATACTTTTTTACATCTAAAGGCTACAAAAGGGAAAACTATAATAAAAATAACTGATTATATTTTAAAAAGCACAATACTGTGTTATAATATACATAAAATTCTACTTGGAATTACTGCTGGTTACTCAGCATTTCAATAAAATATATATATCGTAAAGGAGTTAAAGACATGAGTTTCAAAGAAAAAATTGCTCAATACTACTCAAAAGCTTATTTAAAAAAATATGGAGATAGACTAACTCAGGTACAGGGTACTGTAGTATCTGTAAAAGTTGCTGAGAAAACTATATTATGGATATTTCATAAAATAAGTGTTGTTATTTTAGTTAGACCTGATAGAAGTAAAAATATAGTTAAATGTACTTATGCAAGAAATAGATGGTTTAAAAAACCTGAATTTATACCTGTAACTCAAGGCAATCTAGTATTAGCTCAAGGGCTTAAGGGTAAAAAAGGAAAACAAAACAGTGAACAAATTGAGCTTATAAATATTAGAAATATGACTACAAAGAAGGACCTTGTTCCAATGGAAGGCAAAATCCAAAGGGTGCAAAAAGTTCAAAGGATAAAATAAAAATGGAATTGCATATGCAATTCTTTTTTTATTTAAAAATTAAGAGTTAAGAGTTTAAAAAAACTGTGCCGTAGTTTAAAAATAATACGACGTATTATTTTTAAGAGGACAGTTGACAGAGGACAATTGACAGTGAAGGAGGATTTTTCTCCGCTGTGCTGCGAAAAATCTTTAAACTTATAGAATGCGGCAATGTTTGGCTTTAGCCAAGCAAGCCTAAAGAATATAATAGTTTTCTGACGTAAGGAAGAAAACTCACCTTCACTGTCCTCTGTCAACTGTCAATTGTCAACTATAAAAATTTTGCGTCGCATAATTTTTAAATTACAAACTTAAAGTTATATTACTTAAAATATAAATATAAGCTGTTTATTAATGCAATTATACCTGAGAAGAATATTACTATGCCCCATTGCCCTAAGTTAAGTCCAGCAGTATGGAATACTGATTGCATAAATGGAACGTAAAGCACACATAAAAGCATTGTTATAGAAATAGCTACCGCCCCTACAAGATAAGGATTTGTAAATATCTTTATCTCAAATATTGAATGTCTTTCAGATCTACACTCAAATACGTGTATTAGCTGAGACATTATTAATGTAGAAAGAGCTAATGTTCTGCATGTAGTTAAATCATAACCATAGTACCTACCTGCAATAAAGGCAAGTACTGTGCATACTCCAATAAGCGATCCTCTAACAATTATCTTTTCACTTAATCCTCTTGCAAATATGCTTTCATTTTTAGGTCGTGGCTTTCCACTCATTATGTCACTATCGGGAGGATCTACTCCTAATGCTATAGCTGGAAGCCCATCTGTTGCAAGGTTAACCAATAGTATTTGTATAGGAAGCAGTGGTGTATCTAAATAGAAAAGAGAAGCCAAAAACATAGTTAAAACCTCTCCTAAATTACAGGAAAGAAGATATCTTATAAACTTTCTTATATTATCATAAATTATTCTTCCTTCTTCTACAGCAGAAACAATAGTTGCAAAATTGTCATCTAAGAGTATCATAGATGAAGCTTCTTTAGTCACATCAGTGCCAGATATGCCCATTGATATACCTATATCCGCCTCTTTAACTGCTGGTGCATCATTTACGCCATCCCCAGTCATGGCAACAATCTTATTTTTAGACTTAAAAGCTTTTACAATTCTTAATTTATGATGTGGGCTTACCCTTGCAAAAATAGAGACAGCATCAACCTTTGAACTCAGCTGTTTGTCGCTTAATTTATCCAGTTCCTCTCCCGTTATAACTTCTGATTGATTTTTGCATATGTTCAGCTCTTTTCCTATAGCAAAGGCTGTATTCTTATGGTCTCCAGTTATCATAACTGCTCTTATACCTGCCATTTTACACTTTAAAACTGCATCTTTAACCTCTTTTCTTGGTGGATCTATAATTCCCGCTACACCTATAAATATTAGATTATCTTCTAATCCCTTTCCTTTAACGATACCAGTATCTTTATAAGCTCCAGCTATACATCTTAATGCATCGAAGGACATAGTTTCTACTGCCTTTAATATCTTATCTCTATAATCAGATGTAAGTAGCTTTACTTCCCCTTTGTCTAATATATATTTGCATCTATTTATTATTCTTTCTGGAGCCCCTTTGACATAACATATTTCCTTTGAGCCCTCATTCATTATTACAGACATCATCTTTCTATCTGAATCAAAGGGAATATCGTAGACTCTTCTTGCCTTATCCAAAAAACCTTTTAACTCTTTATTTTCTTTAAAGAAGGCTTTTATTAGGGCAGTTTCTGTTGGATCACCAAAGAGGCTTTTTGCAATATTGTCTCCACTGTGATCAAAATTACAATCGTTGCAATATGTAAAAGCTTTCTTTAATGATAAATTTTCCGGAATAGACTCCTTGTCCACATAATAAATTTTGCCATTAAAATACATAGCTTTAACTGTCATCTTATTTTCTGTAAGAGTTCCAGTCTTATCACTACATATTATAGAAGTACATCCTAAAGTCTCAACAGCAGGAAGTTTTCTAACTAATGCATTTCTTTTAAGCATTCTGGAAACTCCAAGAGCTAGTGCAACTGTAACTATAGCTGCAAGCCCTTCTGGTATAGCAGCTACAGCCAAACTTACTCCTAGTAGGAACATTTGATACTTATCTTGACCTCTCCATATACCGGTTAAAGTTACTATTACACATATAACAATGCAAAGTATAACTAGCACTTTTCCAAGTTGTGTAAGCTTCTCTTTTAATGGTGATCTATCATTTTCTATGCTCTGAAGCATACCAGCTATTTTACCCATTTCTGTCTTCATGCCAGTTTGTATTACCCTTGCCTTGCCTTTTCCTGTAAGCACAATAGTTCCCATATAAATTGAGCTATTTTTAGTTCTTGAACTCTTTTCAACTCCAACAGATTCACCAGTAAGTAGTGATTCATCAGCCATAAAGTTACTGTCCTCTACTAGCATACAGTCTGCAGGAATTCTATCTCCACTTTCAAGTATTAATAAATCTCCCACAACCAGTTCCTCTGCATTTATTACTCTTAATACTCCACTTCTTATTACTTTTGCAGTAGGAGCAGCTAGTTCTTTAAGGGCTTCTAAAGACTTTTCAGTTTTATACTCCTGTATGAACCCTAAAACAGCATTCATTATTATGATTATTAGTATTGTAATTGCATCTGCTTTTTCTCCCATAAAGCCTGATATTGCTGTAGCAACAATAAGAACCCAGACTATAAAGTCATTAAATTGAGAGAAAAATATTTTAATGGGAGATACCTTATTTTTCTTTTCCAATCTATTTGGTCCATATTTTTTAAGCCTTCTCGCGGCTTCAGCTTGTGTTAGTCCATCATGCAGATCCCTTTCGTTAATCAAATTTATCACCCCTTAAAAAAGATTTTGCCCTTCATTATTTAAGTATATGAGTTGATATATTGTTATTATGATAATTTTGCGATGCAAAATTTTTAGAGGACAGAGGACAATTGACAGAGGACAGTGAAGGTGAGTTTTCTTCCTTGCGTCAGAAAACTATTATAAGTTAAGAGTTAATGAGGATTTCCTTCGTACCTCAGGAAATCTATAATTTTATTTTTAAAAGTTTATAATTAATCAGTTGATGATTGATTGTTGAAAAACAATTTTAAACTTAACGATAAAATAAATTTGTAGATTTTCTGACTATGGGAAGAAAATCATCCACAACTCTTAATTCTCAACTCTTAACTCAAAAATTGATTCTCAATTATATAAATTTAAAGATTTTTCGTAACGTAGTGGAGAAAAATCCTCCTTCACTGTCCTCTGTCCTCTGTCAATTGTCATCTAAAAAAATTACGTCGTAATTTTTTTAAAAGTGTTTGATAAAATATTAGTATTGTATATAATAATATATGTAATTACTAATAATTACTCTATGTTAGTATCTTTTACTAACTAAGAGTTAAAAATATGAAATTAATAGGGAAATTAACTCTAAAGCTAACTTTGAAGTTAGAAACCCTATAACTTAGGAGGAAAAAATAATGAATGATGTTGTATACATAACAGGACATAGAAATCCTGATACAGATTCTATTTGTTCTGCTATATCTTATGCAGAATTTAAAAACAAAATTGGAGTAAATGCACTTCCAATAAGATTAGGAGATGTGAGCAGAGAAACTCAGTTTGCATTAGATTATTTTGGTGTTAAGGCGCCAAAGCTAATAGAAACTGTTAAGACACAGATAGCTGATTTAGATATTGACAATGTTACTCCTATTTCTCCTGATACTTCATTGAAATCCGCTTGGTCAATGATAAGAAAAAATAATGTAAAAACTCTTCCTGTAGTTGATGACGAAGATACACTAGTAGGTTTAGCTTCTCAATCAAATATAACTTCTTGTTACATGGATATATGGGATACTAATGTAATTGAAAAAAGCGGCACAAGTCTTGAAAATATACTAGATACTCTTTCAGCTAAGTGCATATATGCAGCAGAAGATAATCCAAAGTTTACTGGAAAAGTAGTAGTTGCTGCTATGGAGCCTGAAAATGCTGAAGAATTTATAGACGCAGGAGACATTGTAATTTGTGGTAATAGAGAAGATGCTCAAACAGTTATTATTAACGGTCATGCATCTCTTATGATAATTACTGGTAATCATAGTGCAAGTGATGAAATACTGGAAAAAGCGAAAGAAGTTAAGTGTTCAGTAATAGTAACACCTTATGACACTTTTACAACATCTAGATTAATAACTCAAAGCATTCCAGTTAGCTATGTAATGACTAAGGATAACTTAGTGTCCTTTAAAACTGATGATTTAATTGATGATGTAAGAGAAGTTATGCTTCAAACTAGATATAGAAGTTATCCAGTAGTAAATGCTGAAAATAAAATAGTTGGAAGCATTTCAAGATATCACTTAATCTCAAAGGATAAGAAAAAAGTAATACTTGTAGATCATAATGAAAAGGCTCAATCCGTTCATGGTCTTGAAGATGCTGAAATCGTAGAAATTATTGATCACCATAAAATTGGAGCTGTTCAGACAGGCAATCCTATATACTTTAGAAATGAACCTGTAGGATGTACTTGTACGATAGTTGCATCTTTATTCTTCGAAAATGGGATAAGACCATCTAAGAAAATCGCTGGTCTTTTATGCTCAGCTATTATTTCAGATACACTATTATTAAAATCACCTACATCAACTAAGACAGATGAGCTTGTACTAAAGAGATTAGCAAGTATAGCTGATATAGATCCTGAAAAATTTGCAAAGGAAATGTTTAAAGCCGGTTCATCATTAGAAGGAAAAACACCAGAGCAAATACTTAACCAAGATTTTAAACCATTTACAATGAATGATATTAAAGTTGGAGTTGGCCAAATTTCAACTATGGATACTGAAGGATTTGAAGTGGTAAGAAAAGATATGCTTCAGTTAATGGAAAAAAGATGTGAGTCTGAAGGTTTTGGACTAATATTACTTTTAGTAACTGATATATTAGAAGGCGGCTCAGAATTAATTGCTGTAGGTCCTTATAAAGATGCAGTTGAGAGAGCCTTTGGAGTAACTCTTGAAAATAATAGCGCTTACGCAGCTGGAGTTATGTCAAGAAAGAAACAGGTTATTCCACAATTAACAGCTGCAATGTCAACAAAAAAATAAGATTTCAAGGCCGAAAGTTAACTTTCGGCCTTATCTATATCATCTTCTCAAACTCTTCTAAACTCACTGGCCTGCTGAAATAGTACCCCTGTATCTCATCACAGCCTAAATCTTTTAACAACAGAAATTGTTCTTCTGTTTCCACACCTTCCGCTACTACTGTTAACCCTAGCCCGTGAACTAAATTTATAACACTATTTGCAACAAATCTTTCTTTTAAATCCAGTGTAATATTATCTATAAAGGACTTGTCTATTTTAACTGAATTAATAGGCAACTGTTTTAAATAACTTAAAGAGGAATATCCAGTTCCAAAATCATCTAGTGAAATCTTTATACCCATGTCTTTTAATTTATTTAAAGTTCTAATAGATGCTTCAAAGTTTTCTATTATCATTGTCTCAGTTATTTCAACTTCTAAATAAGATGGTAGCAATCCCGTCTCTTTCAACATATCTTTTATTTTATAAAATATTTTTTCATCTGCTAACTGACAAGCTGAAAGATTTACCGCTACTCTAACAGGTTTAAACCCTCTATCTATCCACTTTTTATTTTGTAAACATGATGTTTTCATCACATGTTCTCCAATAGGAAGAATTACTCCTTTTTCTTCAGCAAAGTTGATAAATTGGCTTGGCGGAACCATAGTTCCATCCTCCTTTTGCCATCTAACAAGCGCCTCCATACCAACAATCTCTTTAGTATCCACCTTAATTTTAGGTTGATAAAAAACCTTAAATTCATTGTTATGTAAAGCCCTTTTAAGTTCGTTTAATAGTTTTGTATCCTCATAGATAGTTGATTGCATTTTATGTCTATAAAATACATATTTATTTTTTCCGTTTCTTTTAGCATAATACATGGCATCATCAGAGTAGTTAAAAAGCGTCTGCATATCATATCCATAATCCGGTATCATAGTTATTCCTACGCTAGCAGTAATATAATATATCTTCTGTCCATTTAAAGAGAAAGGATTTTTAAATATATTTAGAAGTCTTTTAGCAAATTCTTCAACTTCATCTTTGTCTTTTATCCCTGTAAGTAAAAACAAAAACTCATCACCACCAAGATGACATGCATAATCAGTTCTTTTTAATAAGTTTTTAAATTGATTGGAAATTTTACTTAGAAATTTATCTCCTGCAAAATGTCCAATTGTGTCATTAATAGCCTTAAAATTGTCCATATCAACAAAAACTAATGCTGCATTTGCATTAGCATATTCAAGCTCCTTTAACAAATTAGGGAATTTATTCATTGCATAGGTTCTATTATAAAGACCAGTAACTTCGCTAGTATATGCGATATTTTCTATAATTCTCTCGTATGTTTTTCTTTCCGTAATATCTGTAAAAGATCCAGCTATATAAGTAGCTTTTCCACTTTCATCCCATAAAGCCTTACCTCTACAATAAATATATTTATCTTCATCATTATTTGCTGTTATCTTTATTTCATCACTATAAAGGTTCTCCTGCTTTTCCAAATAACTTTTAAGTTTATCAAAAATTTTTGAGTTATTATTTTTATAGATATAGTTTTTACATTGCGAAATACTAAAATTGCTTCCTTCAGCTTCTATGTCAAAAATCTCCTTGCACCTATCTGAAACAAATACTTTTTCATTCTTCATATCTATGTCCCATATACCATCACTTGATCCCTCTACCGCTAGTTGATACCTTCTTTCACTTATTTCTAATAATTTTTGGCTTTCTTTAAGGTCATTGTACTGTTTCCTAAGCTCCTTTTCTGCATTAGATAACTCTCCATGCAGTAATGATAGCTCCTTATAACTAGATTTTAATTTTTTCCCATATTCCTTACTTTTAGTAATATCAAGGCTTATTCCTCCAATAAAATCTTTTCCATCAACTTGGTGAATTGGAAACTTATAAGTAATATAATTTCGAAGATTTCCATCTACATTTATAATCTCCTCTTTCTCGGTGAACTCTCCATGTTTTAACTCTAAAGCTTTCATATCAGACTTAGTAATCTTATCTCCTAATTCTTTTCCCCATATCTCCGCATTAGTTTTGCCTGTCAATTCCTCCAAGGGTGAATTTAAAATACTACTAAATTTTTTACTTAAAACTATGTTTCTTGTGTCTTTGTCCTTTAGGTATGTTAGTACTGGCATACTTTCTATAAAATCCCTAAATCTTTCATTGCTCTCATGCAGTTCCTCTGCCATAGCTTTAAAATCTGTTACATCTCGCACTATAGATAGAGCTGCAACAACATCATTATTTTTACCTCTTATAGGTGTTACAACGGAGGATAGAAAAATCTTATCTCCATTCTTTTTAATTCTTTCCGTTACAAAGTTTTTAATTTTTTCTCCGCTTTTTATTCTTGTTAATATGCCTTTAAACTGTTCTTTTTTATCTTCTGGTATAATATCAAAAATACTTGTCCCAACCATTTCACTGCTATTATATCCGTAAATTTTTTCTGCTGCTTTATTCCAGTCTAAAACTTTACCATCTAATGTCTCAACTATAATGGCATCATAGGAAGATTCTATTATAGAGTAAAAACAGGATCTCATTTCTTTATCTTCACATAATGAATCTAAGACCTTAGAAAAAATATCTTTCATATAATCACCCTTAAAAATTTTAATTATTTTACAATAAATTAATTTTTATCCACTTACTATATAATACTATAAAATTTAACATCAATTATTAAACAATTTGTTAATGTAAAAAGCACCTACAATATGTATAATGTTCAAATACATATTGTAGGTGCCTAATGTTAGAACTATAAAACATAGTAATACTATTAATTTCTAAATATGGATTTCTCTTAAAAGATCTATATTCTAATCTTCTATTTCTTTCATATCTACAGTTTTTATCTTTACATCAACAATGTCTTCAGATATGTTCTCTGCCATTATAGGCTGTCTTTCATATTCCATATTCATTGCTGGAGATGTCATATCCATCATTGGTTCCTGCATTGACTGATACATAGGCTGTGCACCCATCATTGGAGATGTCATATCTATCATAGGCTCCTGCATTGACTGATACATAGGCTGTGCACCCATCATTGGAGATGTCATATCCATCATAGGCTCCTGCATTGGTTGATACATAGGCTGTGTATCCATCATCGGAGATGTCATATCCATCATTGGTTCCTGCATTGACTGATACATAGGCTGTGCACCCATCATTGGAGATGTCATATCTATCATAGGCTCCTGCATTGGTTGATTCATAGGCTGTGTACCCATCATTGGAGATGCCATATCCATCATAGGGTCCTGCATTGGCTGATACATAGGATTCATACCCATCATTGGGAACTCCATATCCATCATAGGTTCTTGCATTGGCTGATACATAGGATTCATGCCCATCATTGGGAACTCCATATCCATCATAGGTTCTTGCATTGGCTGATACATAGGATTCATACCCATCATTGGGAACTCCATACCCATCATAGGCATATATGGCTGCATATCTCCCATGTACATCATCGGATACATCATTGATGGCATCATTTCCATTGGTTCTATCCTAGGCATATAATAGTCATTATACTCATCATAATCACAGTGATCATGTCTATGGTCATCATACCTAGTACTTTGTTCCATATGCCAGTCATTCATGTACTCCATGTGGTACATATCATCCATATCACGCATATATTGCGGTTCCATTAAAGGTTGCATATACATACAATCCATCATAGGACAATGATAATACATATCTTTGTCATCTTTTTTATTACAGGATTTTTTTCTTGTATCCACTCAAAATTCCTCCTAAAAATAACATACATCAATATATTATATGTGGATACAAGTGTTTTGTTTACAAAAATCTATCTACCCTTCATATTGTTTATCATTCCCCACATTTCATCACCGGTTTTTAATGCTCTTGATCCCATCTCAAAAGCTCTTTGTGCTACTATCATATCCGTAAGCTCTTTTCCCACATCTACATTAGAGTCTTCAACAAATCCTTGAAGTATATTTGCCTTTGTTGTTCCATTCATTTGTGCACCTTGATTTAACGTATATAGGTTTTGTCCTATAGGATTCAATGACTCTTGACTTACTGTACTATAAAGATTTATTTTACCGTAATGAACACTGTCATTATTATGATTCAAATATATCTCCCCATCTTCCTTTACGGAAAAATTATCGTTTGTAAACCCGACTCCCTCACTAAGTAAATTTTGTCCATCCTCAGTAAACTCTATATCTAATCTATTACCACTTTTATCTACGAGCTCACCATTTGAATTTATATTAAAACTTCCCGCTCTTTCATATCCTTTAGATCCATCTGGCAGCGTGACTCTAAAATATCCTTCTCCGTCTATTGCAAAGTCTGTTTTGGAGTCTGTGCTTCGTAAATTACCCTGTTCAATATCTCTTATCCAGTTTCCAGCCTTAACGCCTGTACCGTTTAGAATACTATTTTGATTATCATTAGTAGGATATCCTTTCCTTTTTAAGCTTTCATAAACTAAATCCTGAAAACTAACATCTTCTCTTTTATATCCTACAGTATTGACATTGGCAATATTATTTGAAATACTATCTAACTTTTGCTGCTGAGCATTCATAGCACTTCTACCAGTCCATATAGATCTTAATACCATACAAATTCCCCTCTCTCTAATGAGTCCTACCTAACGCTTCCTACTTCATTTACTGCTTTTCCTAAGGTTTCATCCATTGATTGTACAATTTTTTGATTTGTTTCAAAGCTTCTCATAGTAGTAATCATGTTAGTCATTTCATTTATTACATTTACATTAGATTTTTCTAATGAATTTTGTTTTACTACAGCATTATTTTCTGCAGCATTATTACCTTGATAAAGGTTGTCTCCAATCTTCTTTATACTATTATAATCATTAAAATCTACTGTATATAATTTATAGGCTTTATTATCATTTATACTTATATTGCCATATACGTCACTAGTTAATTTACCGTCACCTACATTTATCGGCTCTAACTGATTTGTTGCTAAGTTTCTTCCAATTACTGAATCTCCAGCATCATTTACAAGAATTCCTTTCATATTCACATGAAAGTGACCATCTCTTGTGTAGTACTGCCCATTATTAATTCCATCATTTCGCTGAACAGTAAAAAAGCCTTTTCCATCAATAGCAAAGTCAGTAGGTTTTCCTGTATCCTGTATCATCCCCTGAGTAAAATCTGTATTTACTGAGTCTACTCTACTTCCAAGACTAAGTGTTCCTATTTCATTTCTTACATTTTTTCCACCAACTACTTTATCATAGTTTTCCAGTAGAACATCATCAAATCTTCTAATAGCTAGGTTATCTTGTTTAAATCCTACAGTGGTTGAATTACCTAAGTTACTTGTTATTACATCCTGTTTTGCCTCCTGCGTTATCATTCCTGATACTGCAGTATAAAGCCCTCTTATCATTTGCTCACTCCCTTATCATTAATAACCTTTACTTCATCTGGATACATCATTCCCATGGATCTAGCTCTATCTTCAATTTGACTTTTGCTCAATTGATAGTTAATTTTAGCTCCTGCCATAGCTGTTGTAGCTATAACAATACCTATGCCTATGCCTATTAAAATTTTTCTGTCGCTTAAAAAACCTATTACAATCTTTACTTTATGTATAATTCCTTTATTAATAGTACTTCCCCCTTGCCAATACCTATCTTTTCTGATATTTCATCAACCGATAAACCTTCATCTAAAAGCTTACTTATTTCATCCACTTTTACGTTATTACGTTTTACGCTGCTACCTTTTTTCTGATAAGCTTCATTATTTTTATTTATATTTTCTTCTTCTGTATTATTCTCGTCTATGCCATTTATAGGCGTACTATCATCGATTAAATAATTGACAAATGTATTATTTTCATTTACATCTATACTATTAATTACATCATTACTACCACTAATATTTTCGTATTCTACGTCCATTTTATTTAGTGCATAATCTTCATTTTTATAATTATCTTCTATTTTTTCTTTATTATCGCTTCTATGATTATCTTCTATATAAATATCATTTTCACTTAGTTCTCTATCAGCTTTTAAATCTTCAATCTCTCTTTGCAGCTCCAAAACTGTTTCTGCAAATTCTTTTCTAAGCTTTCCTATCTCCAAATCATAATCCTTCATACTATTTTCACTATGTTCCAAAACATTACTGAAGGTTCTCTTTTCCTTTCTAATAGCGTTGATATTTAGCGCTATTAGCAGTATTCCAATTAACAAAAGCCCAACTGCAGTCATAGCTCCTCCTTATTTTAAAGAGGACAATTGACAGAGGACAGTGGACAGTGAAGGTGAGTTTTCCTCCTTACGTCAGAAAACTATTATATTTTTAAGCTCGTTTTGCCAAGGCGAAACATCGACTCATAGTATAAATTAAAGATTTTTCGCAGCATAGCGGAGAAAAATCCTCCTTCACTGTCCTCTGTCAATTGTCAATTGTCCTCTAATAAAAACATTGCTTCGCAATATTTTTAGTTAACTTTCCTTATTCTAACTTATATATTTCAATTTAACCATAGCTTTCCTCAAATGAACTATAGCTCTACTATGAAGCTGACATACTCTAGATTCTGAAACACTTAGCACCTGTCCAATTTCCTTTAATGTGAGTCCATCATAATAATAGAGAGATAAAACTGTCCTATCTTTTTCATTTAACAGATCTATAGCTTTAGCTAAATATTCTAATTCTTCTTTTTCTTCAAGACTTTTCTCAGGACTTGGACTTTTATCGTCCTGAATAGTACCAATAAGCGGAATATCATCTTCTTCTGAAAATATTAAGTCCTCTAAAGACACAATTGATATATAGTTTATATAATTTTCGATTTCCATCATTTCTTTTAAGCTAATTTTAAGTTCTGCAATTATTTCAGCATCTGAGGGCTCTCTTCCAAATCGTTTTTGAAGTCTTTCTACTGCATCATTATATCTATTGAGCTTATCCATAGCCCCTTTTGATATAGGACTATTTTTTCTTAATTCATCTATCATTGATCCCTTTATTCTTATAGATGCATATGTGGAAAACTTCATTCCTCTTGTTTCATCGAATTTATTTATAGCATCCATAAGCCCAATCATTCCATAGCTTACTAGGTCTTCATATTCTATATACTTAGTTTTTCCTATTATTACTCTTGAAGCTATATATTTAACTAATGGTATATACTTCTTAACCAGTTCTTCCCTTACATCTAAACCATCAACTAGTGACATGAAGCTACTCCCCCTTTGCTCCCTTCTTCATCTGCTCTCTCATAGTTTTAAAAACCAGTCTTATTATAGATTCTCTAGTTAATCTATCTAAATCTACAAAGGACACTCCACAAATAATTTTAGGATTTTTTCTGTCATTTTCTACTCTCACAATTTTCCCTTTTACTGTGAGATTTTCATCATTAAGTGGAATAGTCATCATCAGCATACTTCCTAAGTTTAGTCTTTTCTCAAATTTTCTGTCTATTGCTAGTCTTAATCCCCCACCACTTATATCAAGTGAGTATGCATCAAAGAACTCAATTTGATTATTACCTATATTCTCAATTTTCTTGCTGTTTTCTAATATTCCACAATATATGTTAACCATCAAAGGTACTCTTGCAAAGTTTCTTCTCTGATACATCACTACCTTTTCTGGTTTTTTTAACATTATTATCAGAAGCTTGTCTATTTTTCTTCCTGAAACTACCGTTTCAAATCTATAAATGTCCTTATTATAATAATAATGGCATATTACCTTCTCACCTTTTCTAAGTGGTACATACTTTCCCTCATTTACTGGTATGCTTATTCCAATATACTCATCTGTTACATCCTGAATATTGCTTTTATAGATCCCGTCTTCCATTTCTATTTCTATTTTCTGATTAACTAGGAACTCCATATTGTCGCTCATTAAAACCTACCCCTTATGAAAAAATATTAAAAATCTTCTTAAAAAAATCCTGTATACTGCTTTCTGTTTTATCCGTTTCTAATCCGATAATTTTACCTGCTATGTAGTTTAAATCTTTAGCTACATCAGAATTAGGATAGCTAATTAAAAAGGGCTGCTGCTTACGGACAGCTTGAACAAGTTTTTTATCATCTGATAAATATCCTAAATACTGCAAATTGATATTTAGAAACTTTGATACAGCGTTATTAAACTTGTTAAAAGTACTTTCACCCTCTTTTGATTCTATAGTTCTATTTACTATAACCTTTGCGTTATCTCTTATCTTAAAATGGCTTACAGCTTTAAGCAAACTATAGGCATCTGTAAGGGAAGTAGGTTCTGGTGTAGTTATTACTATTAATTCCTCGCAGCAAGAAATAAAACCGAGTACATCTCTATTAACACCAGCACCTGTATCCATAATAATATAATCGAGGTCTTCTAAACAGGTTAACTTAGATAAAAAACTATCTCTTTGTTTGTCAGTCATTTGCTCAATTTTTGAAACACCTGTACCTCCTGGAAGGAGTTTTACTCCAAAAGGTCCTTCTACTAACACCTCTTCTATTTTTTTGTCACTAAATATTACATCATAAACACTATATTTAGGCAAGAACCCCATAAGTACATCATCATTTCCTAGTCCCATATCTGCATCAAATATCAATACTTTTT
>NZ_JAEEGB010000100.1:0-151 GCF_016316925.1 Clostridium aciditolerans
GACGGCGATCTCGACGAATATCGCCGCATGATCCTGTCGGCGAATGACGGCCGCGCGGCCGCGCGCGAGCGCGCCAAGGAGGTCGCCGCAAAGCCCGAGCGAATCCGCAACGAAAGGCGCGTTTCACCGCGGCAGCGGATCGCCCAAGCCG
>NZ_JAEEGB010000100.1:258-409 GCF_016316925.1 Clostridium aciditolerans
AGCGGATCGCCCAAGCCGAGTCCGAGATCGAGCGCATCAACGGCATCATTGCCAAAATCGATACCGCGCTCGCCCTGCCCGATATTTTCACGCGCGATCCCAAGCAGGCCGCGCAGTTGACGAAAGCGCGCGCCGGCGCCGAGGCCGCGCT
>NZ_JAEEGB010000106.1 GCF_016316925.1 Clostridium aciditolerans
GGGGGGTTTGTTAAAAAATAAAAAAAAAAAAAAAAATAATTATGGGGTATTAGTAAAAAATTTGATAAAAATAAAAATAATAAAATTATTATATTATTTAAAATTTTTATAAAAAAAAAAAAATTTTTATTAAAAAAAAAAAAATTATAAAATATTAAAAAAAAAAAAAAAAAAAAAAAAAAAAAAAAAAAAAAAAAAATTTTAAAAAAAATATATATTATAAAAAAAAAAAAAA
>NZ_JAEEGB010000107.1 GCF_016316925.1 Clostridium aciditolerans
AAAAAATAAAAAAAAATAATAAAAAAAAAAAAAAAAAAAAAATAAAATTAATATAAAAAAAAAAATAATAAAAAAATAAAAAAAAAAAAAAAAAAAAATAAAAATAAAAAAAATGTTTTTTTAATAAAAAAAAAAAAAAAAAAAAAAAAAAATAAAATATAATAATTTTATTATAAATAAAAAAATAAAAAAAAAAAAAAAATAAATAATATTTTATAAAAAAAAAAAATAAAAAAATAATTTTATAATAAAAGCCAATGGGAATTCAGAGAAAAAAAAAAAAAAACAAATTATAAAAAATATAAAA
>NZ_JAEEGB010000108.1 GCF_016316925.1 Clostridium aciditolerans
AAAAAAAAAAAATATTAAAATTTTTTTAAAAAAAATATAAAAAATATTATAAAATAAAAAACAAAAAAAAAAAATAAAAATTTTTAAAAAAAAAAAACAAACAAAAACAAAAAAAAAAAAAAAAAAAAAAAAAATTTTAAAAAAAAATTAAAAAACAGAAAAAAAAAAAAAAAATAAAAAAAAAAAATAAAAAAAATAAAAAAAA
>NZ_JAEEGB010000109.1 GCF_016316925.1 Clostridium aciditolerans
TCGAGCGGGCAGCATTGCCGTTTCAGTACATCCGTGAAACGGCGCGACGAGATCAAGCCAGCGAGAGATTTTCGGCGCTGACCTTGCCCCGCATCTTGTCAGTCTTGAGCTCGTAATTGACCTTCTGGCCCTCGGCGAGACCCGAAAGGCCGGCGCGCTCGACCGCGCTGATGTGAACGAACACATCGTTGCTGCCGTCGCCCGGCTGGATGAAACCGAAGCCCTTTTGGCCGTTGAACCACTTAACCGTACCTGTCG
>NZ_JAEEGB010000011.1 GCF_016316925.1 Clostridium aciditolerans
TTTTGCCTATTTCCTCTAAGGTTGTAGCAAAATCAATATTACTATTGCCCCAACCATCTATAGATACAATAGCTCCATCAGCTCTCATTCCTTCTATCCAAGCAGCTGCTCTTTGAGCAACAAAAACCTTATCTTCATTTTCCTGCGGCGTTCCTGCCACTATAATTCCAAGAAGGTCTACATCTCCATCATTGGATACAATTTCAACTAGCGGGTCCCTAAAATGATGAATAGTTGTTTCCTTAGTGGATGGTCCGATTCCCACACTTATCACCTCTGATTAGCAGATTAGTGCATAGCTCTCAATGCACCATCTCTATACTCATTAGGACTTAATAATATAGGCATATTACCCATATCAATTATCGATCTGCATCCTAAGAAACCACCTGGCTCTTTTCCTAGAAGCCCTGTATCATACATACAGCCTTGTCCTGCTACTTGTTTTAAAATAACAACTTTCTTCTTATCAGGTTTTACTTTATCAAAATATTCGAACTTTTCATCGCATAGTCTTCCATTTAACTTTTTTAGAACTTCTCTTATTTCTTGTATTATGACATCACATGCTCTATGAGCTGCCATAGGACCAGGTCTCCTACTGCCCTCTCCATCTTTTAAAATAACATCCACATGTATTATAATGTCATTCTCCGAAGGTGTACCTCTTCGACCAAACTTAACTTGTTCCTTTAATATTCCTTCAGAAGATCCAAACTCCGCAACCTGTACTCCTTTTTCATCAACACCTGTTAACATTACCGTTACTCCTGTTAAAACATGAGTAATCCCTTCACCTAATTTTCCCAATACCTTTGTAGCTATTGGAGAAAAATCCATTATTGAATTCACAAATATGTTATGGTTGTCTGGATACAAAATATTTATTTTTAGCTTATCAATTAAATCTTCTTCTTTTATTGAGTCTATTGATGCGTTATTTCTTATATATAGTACCCCATCTTTTATATAGGTTTTTTCTGCAAGTTCAACCTTTTCAATATGAAAAGTTTTTATTACCAGACGTCTTATTTCCTTTTCCAAGCAAAACCACCACACTTTTATTTAGTACCCAGAAACCAGCACTAGATGCTGATTTCTGGCTTATAAATTAAACTTTAGCTATATATTCATATGGAAGTGGAACTATTGTTCCTGCTGTAGTTATCTTTGTTAATTGGATCAACGAATCCTTTACTATACCTGTTTGCATTTCTATATCATGTGGCTTTCCTGCATTAGCGCCCATTGGAACTCTTGGAGCAACTGCTCTTGGAGTACCTGTTTGTTTAACTACTGGAGGTAACGCTGCTATTATTATAGTAGGTATTCCAGCTTCTTCTATTGCTCTCTGCACCAATACTGCAGAGCGGTGGCAAGTTCCTCATCCAGCAGTCATTAAAACTGCATCCACGCCTTCGTCTTTTAATATCTTAGCGATAGCTGGACCTGTTTCTTCTCTAAATTTTTGTTGGTTTCCGCCGCCGCCCATGAATCCTACATGAGTTTCAGCAACTTCTTTTATAAATCCTTCTGCTGCAAGTTCTCTTAATCTATCTATTGGGAACATACTGTTGATGTCTTTATTAACATCGCCATTATCATATCCACCGTGTGACACCATAAGCTCTCCTGATGGAGTATCACCTGGTACTGTTCTAAATGTAAAATCTCCTGCTAGGTTAAATCTCTTGTCTGACTTCAAGTGTACCCCTGCTGCTGTAGCCAATGCTATTTTCATATCTTTAAGTTCTTTTGTCACAGGAGTCCAAACTGGTGGAGGTGTTATAGGAACAAATATTTCTGATTGTAATCCCTTAACAACAGTTAAACTCATTATAAATTACCTTCCTTCCGATTTTTTATATCTATATTACTAACGTATTTTTCGTTAGCTTCTTCTGATAAAACTTCTAAAAAGCTCATTTTAAAGCCAACCTCCTGACCAACCTTTAACGGATAGTCAGTTATTAACATCCTCATAGGTACTTTTAAGTAACCCAATCTTCCTTTAAGATCTAATGCTACGCATCCATCATGTATTTCGACGATAATACCTTGCATTTCTATAATCTTGTCACCATATTTTAAATCCATTCTATCTCCTACTTTGTTGAGTATTTTTCTAATCTCTTTTGACTCATAGGGACAGCTGTTTCGTTTTCAACTCTTTCAATTGATTTTCCTGCAGCCTTTTCTAATAACTCAAGATTGCTTTCCTTAACGTTTGGATTCCATTTTCTTTCTGAAGCCTTAACTTCTTCTCCAGACATAGCTGTCTTTAACATTCCTAATGCTCTTACAGCATCTTCTGGGCATAAAGTGTTGCATGATAAAACTTCGTTTTCTATACCAGCTTCTGATTTGTTGTTATCAACCATATATTTCATGTATGGGTTACCAACAACTAGAGCTCCTTGAACTGCACAGAATGACATACCTACGCAAGGTATTCCTCTCATACCGATTTGCTCAATGTGGCTTGCAAAATCGATGTGGTTGTTTCCAAATCCTTCTGTTGTAACAACTGCTCCATCAACGTCCATAGCTTCTACAGTCATACCTAGTCTTTCTGATACATAGAACTTTTCGCTGTTTATTTGAGGACTTCCTACGAATATAACTCCGCAAAGGTCTACTTCTGGATCATTCATAGCTTCTATTACTAATGGCTCTCTCCAGTAGTGTCTTGAACACTCTTTTGATGCAGGTCCTATACAAGTTAATGCGTGGATACCTCCATCTAATACTTCAAGTGGTGATAAAACTACTGGAACGTTTCCTAAGTCAACGTTTGGTTTTCCACCAAGTACTCCAACTGGTTCAACTGGTAGTATTAAGTTATCGTGCATAGCACCTTGACCCATTATTTCCTTAACAACTACAACTTTTTTCTTTCCTGGTCTTCTCTTTTGCTCAAATACTTCTGTTCTTACTACTAAAGAGTCATCAAGTTTCTTTAACGCTTCTCTGATTTCTTGAGTAATAAAATCAGTTGCAGTATGAGCAGCAAGTGGACCTGGTCTTTCCATGTTTGTTCCAGCTGCAATTATAACTTCAGTCTTTATGAATATTTCTCCTTTGTCTGGAGCTCCTGGTCTACCAAATTGGATGTTTTCTTCTAAAATACCTTCTGATGAACCGAACTCACCTATTTGAACTCCATTTTCATCAGTACCTGTAACTACTACTATAACACCATCAATTACTCTAGTGTTTCCTACACCTAGTTTGCTATCTGCTTCTTTAGTTGCTATTGGCTGAACATCCATTATTGTTTCACTGTATGTGTTGTACTTATCTGGAGTTATAATATCAATCTTTATAGATTTAACTAAGTCTCTTACTTTTACAGCATCATCACAAATATTTTCTCTTATATAAAGAGTTGTACCTTCAATCTTTGTTTCTGGTCCAAATTCTACTTTGTCAATTTTATAATGTTTTCTTGTAAGAGTTCTTAAAACTTTTTCTTCAAGCTTTACTTCACTAACAGCATCTGCTGCAGCAGCTTTTTCTACTTTTACAGCTTTATCAGCCTTTACAGAAACTGGTGCTGCACATTGTGCTGGTGGTGTGCTTATAGAATTTAAAGGTACTTCGATATCTATACCCTTACCTTCTGCTATCTTAATTCTTAAGATACCATTGGTTACACTTGATGTTGCTTTTTGTGCTTCTCCCATATCAACTTCCTCCTCATATCCTTCTAGCAATTCAGGCTTCACAGGTGTTAGAGCTGGAGTGTCAAATTTTAATGCTTGTCCAACAACTTCTCCTCTGCTTAGAACCCTATCAGTTAATTCTATCAGTAATGAGTCCTCAAGTTTTTCAAAATTAATTGGATTTTCTAAATCCTCTATCCCTATAATCTGACCTGCTTTTTTATTATATTTTAAAACTGCCTTTTCCTCCGCCTCAGTTAACTCCTCTACTTTTTCTTCTTGAGCTGTAACTTTAATGCCTTCTAAAATATCTGGAGTTAATGGAGTAAGAGAATCGATAGTTTTTAAAAGCTTTGCTCCTAAAACCTCTCCTATTTTAAAACAATTATCTGGTATAGTTAAAAGTCCCGAATCAACCATATCTGGAAATATAGCCGGATCTTCTAAATTAGCTGCTGATATTATTGTTCCTTCTTCAGTTCTACAGCATACTACAGCTAATTCATTTTTAAGCTGTTCTGCATGTTCAGCACTCATTGACATAAGTACATTACCTCCTTCTATTCTTCTAATCTTCTTGTTAATTTATGGTCAACTGTCCTAAAAATGTGGTCTGTATGGTGATATACTCCAAGACCAGCTTTTGGGGCACAACTCATAACTGTATTTGTGCAATCACTACAATTAGATATTAATATTCTTTCTGATCCTGCCTTCTTTAACTGCAAAACTGCAGCTGTTTGGCCCGGTCATTCTCCCGGAGTTTTACACTTTAGAGCACCTTTAACATGTTCTACATTCTTACATTCAACAGCGGTAACTATATCTGAGTTCATTTTTTCTGCTATTTCTCGCAATCTTTCTTCGTTAGCACCACAAGCACAAACTAACAGTCCTAACTTTCCTTTGTATTCTGGTAATGATATAGTTACTATAACTCCGCCTGAAATCTTTGTTACGGTTGAATTTTCTAATTCTCCTGATTTTCCTGTATATGGTCCACCTATTACAATTTCACCATACTCTCCATCTATGCCACCACACTTTTCTATAAGGCTCTTTATACTACTTCCCACAGGCACATCAAAGAATACATTTGGTTCTTTTCCTGATTTAAGTTTTCCTATTACAGTTATATCTTTATCTATTACTGGCTTTCTTTCCTCAACAGCCATAGTTATATTTGCTAAAGTTTCTCCATTCAAAACTACACACTTGGCATCAAGTGGTAATTGAGTAGGCTCTAGCCACATCCCAAATATTTCATGTATAATAGCTCTTTCTTCCCCCATTGGATACATATCTCTTAGCTTTTTAATTTCTATTGAACTATCACCATTTAAGCATTTTTCCAACGATGCTATAGCTTCTGGATGTTTGGCCTTTATAGCTATGTATGCTTTTTTAGCTCCAGTAGTCTGCATGGCATATCTTATACCTTTAACTACTAACTCTGGATTTTCTTCTATTCTTTTTATGTTATGATGAAGTACAGGTTCACACTCAACACAATTAGCAACAATATATCCATCAGGTATTTGTGCCTTTAATTTAACATGAGTTGGGAAGCCTGCTCCTCCAGCTCCAACAATTCCAGCTTCGTATACTGAATCTACGATGCTTTCACACTGTTTTATTTTTACATAATCTTCTGATTGAGCTTCATCAGCTTGTATAACGATTTCATTAGCTGTAATCTTAGATACTGTTCCAGAAATACTGCTGTGAATCTTTGCTCCTAGCCCATTTGGATCTGCAATGCATTCCCCTCTTTTAACCAGCTGACCTTCTTTAACCGTAGGGACATCTGGTGCACCTACATGCATTTTGAGAGGGAAATAATAATAAGCTCCCATGTCATCCCTCCTAGTAATTTATATTTCATAGTAATTTATATTTCATAATTAATAGCCAGCATATTCCATGCCAATTATATGTACATTGTTTAAAATTTTTATAAGTATTACAAATACTGTATTTGAAAGCTATAAGCAAATCTTATAATTTTTATCCATAATATACTTTTTTCAAAATATTGACACAATTCTATCTGTAATTTATTTACAGATAGCTATATTGCTGGGATAAGAATAAAAAAACAGCTATGTCCAAAAATAGACACAACTGTCAAAAACTTAACAAATTAGGTGTATAATTTATCCTATGTTATATTTTCCTAATTTATAATATAGAGTACTTCTTTTAATATTTAATATTTTAGCAGCTTGTTGTTTATTACCATTAACCATACTCATTACATCTTTAATGGTCCTTTTTTCAACATTCTCAACAATTCTTTCAAGGTCATGTTGATTTTCTCCCATATCTTCACTATCAGATGCACTTTCTAAAATATATTCGGGAATAGAGTCTACTGTTATTTTTCCGTCATTGGACAGTACAACCATTCTTTGAATTACATTTTTTAGTTCTCGTATATTGCCATCCCACTTATAACTAGTTAATATTTTGTATGCTTTTTCATCTATATCATTTATTTTAATGTCTTCTTGTTTTGAGACTTGTTCTAAAAATAGATTGCACAAATCCTTTATATCTTCTTTTCTATCTTTAAGATCTGGGAGATGGATTTGAACCACTGCTAGTCTATAAAATAAGTCTTCTCTAAATTTATCTTCAGATATTAATTTTTTTAAATCTCTATTAGTTGCGGCTATTATTCTAGTATCCGTAGTTACAGACTTTTCACTTCCAAGCCTATATATAATCCCATCCTGTAAAACTCTCAAAATTTTTGCCTGCATTTCCAGAGGCATGTCTCCTATTTCATCAAGAAATAAGGTTCCTCCATTAGCAAATTCAAATTTACCTATCTTCCCTTTTCTTATAGCTCCAGTAAATGCACCTTCCACGTATCCAAAAAGTTCACTTTCAAACAAACTCTCAGGTATTGCACTACAGTTAATTGCTACAAAATTGCCAGTTCTACCACTGGCCTCGTGAATGGATCTAGCAAAAACTTCTTTACCAGTTCCGCTTTTACCAGTGATAAGAACACTAGTTGATGTTGGTGCTACCTTCTCTGCAATAGCAATAGACTCTATTATCTTCTTATTTTTCCCAATAATAGATGGGAAATTATATTTAGATGCTATTTCCTTTTTGTATGCATGTTCTAAAAGTTCTACCTTTTTCTTCTCATACTCCAGCTGCTTTGTTAAATTTTCAGCATCAGTGATATCTCTATCTGTAGATACCACGGCAATTAAATTACCCTTCGAATTATATAGCGGAACCGCACTTAAGGCCACTAATTTCCCTTCTACCGGCTGATGACACACGTTATCTACTCTTTTTTCTGTTTTTAGCACTTGTATGCTTAATGCATTTGGAAAAAAATCCTCTAAATTCTTGTCTATTATATCCTCAACAGTTACTCCGTAGAGCTTCTCTGCACTTTTATTCCAATATCTTACTATTCCATTTTCATCGCATATACACACAGCTTCATGTAAGTTATCAAACACATTACTTTGAAGATTAAACAACTCATCCATCTTTAAGTAAAAGGTGTCTCTTATATTATTACTAGTTACAATTCCCACTACTCTTTCATCTTCTATTACAGGTAGTCTACCTATATTATTTTCTAGCATAATATCTCTAGCTTCTCTTGCAGATGAGTCTAAATCAATGGTTATTACATTCTTATGCGCAAAATCAACTATAGGTGAGTCAAAGGATATATTTTTCTTTTTAATTTTTGCCATATCATTCATAGTAAAAATCCCTTGTAACTTATGTCCTTCGTCTGTAATGACAACTTCTTCTTTATATCCTTCTATCATCATATACAGTGCCTCTTTTACACTTGTATCAACATCAACTTTTATAAAGTCTTTTGTCATTATATCCTTAACTCTATATATTAACTCAGCTATGCTCACTTCTTCACCTACTTTTTTTACTTATATGATTTAATTATATTAATAACTGTTATATAATACAATTAAAATTTTATTCTGTAGCTGTATCACTTAACTTAGTTTCTATTTCGAGTTTTTCATTATGATAAATGTGCCTTAATATATGTTTGATATTTATTCTTTTATTATTCATATATATATTAGCATGATATTTTGAATAAAGCTCAAAAATTTTTCCTACTTTAATTAAAGTCTTATCTAATAGGCCTAGATTTCCATCATTTAGTTCTAAGTAAGTTCTCTTAAATTCTAATTCCACTACTTCCATAAACTCATTTATGCTTATACTTCCTAAACCAAGACTATTTTGGGACCTTGCAACTATAACTAGGTCATAATTCATCTTATCTCTTCTATTATCTATAAGCCCTGCTCGCAGCTCTGTATGGATTGGGTAGGTTTTTTCTACTAAAAAACCTGATTCAATTAAAGCTTCTATTAATACTTGCCATCCTTCTACAGTACTATTATTGTAAGTAAGTATTAATGGAGATTCATCTTTTAGTACTCTTCTGGTTTCCTTAAAGCATTTAGTTAATTTGAATTGAAATTGCTGCATAGTTATCCCTCTTACATCGTTTACAGTAACTTCATTATTAAATAGTATATGCTCCTGACCAAAAAAATTATATTTGTTCTTTAGTATCATTCTATCCCAAACATAAAAAAACTCACTTATTTCACTATAGTTTATAGCCGAATAGTATGGGGGATCTGTAACTACAGCATCTATAGATTTATCTGGTAAAAAAGATAAATCATCTGCACTGCCGCACTCTAGCATAGTATTTTTATCAGAACTTATCAACTCTTGGAAATTATCAGTAAATTTCGAATAAAATTTTTCATCTTCTAATATTACATTCTTATTCTTTCCACCTATACTTTCTCTTTCGTAAGGACAATAATTGAACTTTTTACTTTGAATAAAAGATTTGAAATATTTCACAAAACTTCCTCTGCCAAGTTTTGTACCCCATATATTATTTTCTACGGGATTCATTACCGGAGCCATATGGTGGTCGCCAAATAATGGTTCTATCTTACCGCATTGCGAGTTATATATGCAGAACATATTATTGGCATTTATAGCGTTTGAAAATACGCATAAAAATAACTCCTTAATTTTTTCATCTTCAATTTTATCTATTTCTTCTATAAGCCTAGATAAGTAATAGAGTTGCCTATAGTTAAACATCTGATTCCAGTAATTATAATTATGATTTCTAATTTGCTTCGTATTATATCCATCTGGTATTTGAGCATCGGGAATAAATCTACCTATCCTATAACTTAAACTTTCATATTTCGTTTTAATATCCCTATATTTATTAAAATCATTTTTATCAGGTATTTTAAAGCCTTTCTCTCCTGTTTTAGGATCATAGTATTGAATTGCGTAGATCTCCGCTGAAAGTGGATCTTTTCTTTTTTTCATTATATCTTTCATCAAGTTCCACTTTCCACCACAATTATCACATATAAAGTTTCTACCTTTATAAACGCCTGTATCCTTATCAAATTTATAGTTACAGTCTTTACATATTAGAATCTTTTCATTTCCTCTTACTATTTTTCCACACTTAGGACATATATTATAGTTATCAAAATTTTTTTTAATTAGCTTTGTAATAGAATAGGATGGAAACAACTTAACGTATCTACCACAGCTAGGGCACTTAGCTTTCTTTACCCAAAGTACATACATTATATCAACTTTTCGATTTATATTTTCATTGTAATCATATATTTCAGTGGTGTATTCATCTTTTATTTCATTACCTATATTATTTTCTATCCTAGTAAACTCAACCTGCAGCTTCTTTATCATTTCCTGCTGCCAATTGTCTTTATCTAGTTCTGGTATTTGAAGTTCATTTTTTGTTATAAACCAAGCAACCGGATTGATATCTATGCCTATGGCTTTCCCACCAAGTCTAAGAGTATTTGCTAGTGTAACACCTCCCCCCATAAATGGATCCAGTATTACCTTTCCTTCTAGTAGCTTTGGATTATTCCTATAATATATTTTGTGAAAATCACTCACATTCTCTTTATCTAATTCCAATGATAAGAGAATGCTTCGAAATATAGCATCTGTTTTTCTGCCAAACCACTTATGTATTTGATATATGGGTTTCTTACTATTTGCTTCTTTTTTAGATATTTTTGATATAAATTCTATGGGAATATTACTATCTATAGACTTTAACATATCCAATCACCCTTATATAAAATAATAAAACACATTGAAATCACATATTGCTTTTCATGCAGAAACATGTCTGCACAAAAAGCAATATCATAAATTAATATATTCAGCAGTATATTTTGTCTACTTTTAATTATAAATGCAATAGCCATTATTTTAAATACAATTTATACGACTTTTAATTGTTCTGCTATTAAATTTTTATTTTTGTATTGTTCCATATCGTTATTCTTTAGCTTTTGCCATAACTTATCCATAGTCTTTTCAGGATTATAGTAAAACTCACTTGGTCTTATTCTTAAGAATGTCCACCCTATTCTTTCCAACTCCATCTGTACTTCCAACCTCGCCTCCCAGTCATAATTTTCGTTAAGCATCTCTCCCTCACATATGATAGCTACTTTATTTGTTGAGCCTTCTACTACAAAATCTATTTTGTATCTTCCTATTTTAACTTGAGAGGCTAATTCAATTCCTTTATCACTAATCATATTATATACGTCTTTTTGAAATCTCGTTTGAAAAGCATAATTAATATTTGTGTTATGACAATTAACTTTATCATAGTTTAGACAATAATTTAAAAGAGAATATCTAATACATTCTGGATTAAGCTCCTCTAAATCTATTGAATAAATTAGCCACATCTGATTTCTAGCCCTACTCGCTGCTACATTAAACCTTCTAATATCTGATTCCTTAGTCAGAGCTGTAAATTTTACGTTATTTGAAATAACCATTGATAAAAACATTATGTCTCTTTCATCACCTTGGAAGGAATAAGCATCTCCACATATAAGTTTTCTTTTTATCATCTCCTCTTCACCTATTTTTTCTCTTATCATACTTTCAATTAGTTCACCTTGAGATTCTCCAAGAAGAGATATAGCACCCATTGTCATTCCTTCATATCGCCTATCTCTGCAGCATTCCGCTACTTTATTTGCTATAAACTCTGCCTCCGGAATATTAATTGGCTTACCTTGCTCTCTGAATCCGTTGTCAATCTTTACTGGCACCACAGGAGGATAGAATGCCTCATAGGATTTAAGATATCTTAAAGGCTTTATATCTCCAGCGTAGCAGTTATCATTACTAAACTTAATTATTTCTGGTACACATCTAAAATGTTCTCTAAGCATTAATCTATTAGGGAAAACTCTTAGTGCAGTATCGTAAAGACTAGTCTGAAGATCAAACCATTCGTTTTGAGGTATATCCCTTAAATGTTTGTTAATCAACCCCTGTATAAACCCTTGATCTATTCCTACAACTTCTGGGCTTATCTGTTTATCATCTCCTACTATAATAGCTTTCTTTGCCCTCATTAATGCACATATTGAAAATATATCGCTTTGACTACTTTCATCAAATATAATTACATCAAATAAGTCTCTTGATAGTTTTATATTTTCAACTACTCTATTTAAAGGCATAATCCATACTGGAATTATTCTTTTACACTTCTCCATCTCATCCTGAGCTATTCTTCTATAGTTTGAGGCCATTTTCCCAGTACCTTTGCCAATCCTCTTTACCGCTTGCATCCATGCAAATAGACTTCTCTTTTCACTTTCTGTAGTTTTTAATATTTGATTATACCAAGTTCTTTTTGCTACTAGTTCTTTTATCAACATCTTCTCTCTTCTTTTTTCCTCAGATATGGCTGCTTCAATAGAGTCAATATTTAATTTATGAACATCTTTTAATAAAGAACTCCACTCCGCCCATTTCCATGCGCTAGCCCAATTTTTAAAGAGCAACCCAGCATTTTCCCACTGATTAAGTATCTTTTGGGTTGTATTCGGACAGGCTTCTTCTAATTTTCCTATAAGATTATCAAGCTCTATGAACTTGCTTTTTATAATTTTAAAATTATCGATTTCCTTTAGCGCATCATTAATCTTAACTAAATTCATCTCTTCAACAGCATCGTATAATTGTTCTAGCTTTCCTGTAGCCAAAATAAGCTTTTTCAAAACATCAATATATGCTTTTAGATTGTTATACTCATCTATTTTCTTTATACATTTAACACCTTCGATTAAGTATTCATAAGTTTCTTTTTTATACCAATCTATATTTATTGATATAGAGATTTTACCTAATGCTGCTATTACTTCTTTTTTGTAATTTTTATCCCACTGAACAATACTATTCAAGTGTTTTATATGCTGTTCTATTTTAATCATTTGAAGATTATTCTTATCATCTCCTGATACTTCACTTTCATATTCCTTAATCGTATTATTCCAAAGCGTTGTTAGCTCTCTAACTATAAGCTTTTCTTGAATATACAGTTTTAATATAAAAGCTTGATCTAAAGTCTCTAGAGGTTTGTAATCCACTATACATTCATTAATTATATAATTAAATTCAGGATGAATAATTCTAAAAAGCTTACCTACTTTTTTCTTTGAATTTATATTTTCATATAGGATATCAAAATCCTTATTAAGTTTATCTATATCAACCTTATCAGGTAATTCCACACTATGATTTCTTAATTCATTTCTTATTTTTCCCAGCACTAGCATATAATCATTAGATTTATGCCATAAATCAATCATAGAATCATGCACTATTTTACTTTCATAATACTTTGTAAATATATTGCTAAATATGCTATTTTCTAGATGACATATTGAATTTTTACATTGCACTAATAACTGTAATAATCTGTCATAGTTACATCTGTCTTTATCAGGTATACGCCAGTCCTTTATATATTTTATACAGTTCTCATATTCATTACTTATTTCTTTAAACCTGATTATTTTTTGGCATATTTCTTTGCTTTTAGGCAACTTATCTACCATAACCTTTAATGTATCAAAGTTGCTTTTTTCATCTTTACTAATTCTGCTCAATAAAAAAGTTAATCTTTCAAACTCTAATTCTGATATAGGCATTTTTTTCTCAAAGCTAACTTTATCTTCTATCCAAGAGCATTTTTCTTTGTTTCTTTTAACCCAAGCTGCAATATCTATAATCTTATATTTTTCATTGTTATAATTTATAGCTTCATTTTCTATATGCTGAATCTCCTTAAATTGGTCATACAGAAGTTCTTGATTTTTTTTACATTTGTCTAATTCTAACTTTAAGTCTTGGATTTCTTCATATAAATTTTTAGGATTTACAGAAAGATTGTCAGATATTTTTTTAACCGACTCATTAAGCTTTTTTAATGAAGCAGTATCATTCCCTAAAACACTCATGCATAATGGCTGAACCTGTTCAGGTATCTTATCTGTCAGAACCTTTAGTGCTCTATCCGTTTGGCTAGTTACGAGCACTCTCTTCCCATGAGCTAATAAATGGCATATTAGGTTTGCTATTGTGTGACTTTTCCCTGTTCCTGGAGGACCTTGTACTACTACTCCATAATTTTCACATATTCTTTTCACTACCTCTCTTTGCTCCGAATTAGATGGCAATGGAAATAGCACATCTTTATGTACTTCACTCCACTCCTTTAAATCTTCTTTACTTTGTTCTATTTTCTCATCACTGACTAAAGACTTAATAGTTTTAGGTATTGGTTGTCCATTATCTACCTCATTTATAATATTATTGAGTTCCAGCTGCCATAATCTCATATTGTTTTTTCTAATTATAATTACAGGTATATTATAAATTACAGGATCGCTTGATAAAGCTATTTTATCTATTGGAACTCTTAGCTTTTCAAATCTTCCATTAGGACTTAAGTATGATACTATTTCTGTCAAAATGTCTTCTATTTCATTCATATTTCGTGGATCAAAATTTATATCTTTTAATTTTCTTTCTATGTCAAGTATGCTGTATGAATTAGGTATGTCTATCCCATCGAATATGTTGGCTTCCATAATTGTTTTATTATCTGGAACCAATCTAAATATATTGCTGTTAGCATTAAAATCTAGTTTCATTCTTGTTGTTAGGACAGGATGCATTATTTTCTCATTGTTAAAATTCCAAGCTATGAGTCCATGGCCCCACACAATCTCTACACTTTCTCCTTTTTTCTGAAACTCCAGAAAAAGTTTAAAAAATTGTTCATATATACTTTTACACTTTTTACTTATTTCAAGCCACCAGTCTTTGTCATCACCTTTATTTATGTTACATCCAATAGTTTTGCAAAGCTCTTCCTCCCAGTATATCTTTTCATAATCCCAAACAGTTCTTATTATTTTCTCATTTAAATTCTTTACATTTAATAGATAAGAAAATAACTGTATTACTTTGTCTTTGTAGTCCATTATTTTCCCTCCCGTAATAATAACCTATAAGCATATTTGCCTTCTTGTAAAATTATACCATTTATAGTAATGTTATTCAAAATTTTCGTTAAACATATTTCAAATCTAACTGACAGCTTTTTTAGACTTATTTCTAAAAAAAATAGCTCAATGAACTATAAAGTTCATTGAGCTATTTTTATTCAGTAACATTTTTAAATTTTCCTATACCTATATATATTATGTATCCAACTATAGCAATTGCTACAACTATGTCTGCAATATGGAACCAAGGACGTATTGCAACCCAATTCTCTCCCATTTTATATCCAGCATATCCAAGAACTATACTCCATATTAATGATCCTAAAAATGTGTATATAGTAAACTTCTTAAAGTCCATCTTGCTTATACCTGCTGGTAAAGATATAAAGGTTCTTATTATAGGTAGTAATCTAGAATAAAAAACAATTTTTTCACCATATTTGTTGAAATATTCGTCACTTTTCTCTATTTTAGATTTAGATAGTCTTAATTTATCTGCGTATTTTTCAACTAATGGCCTTCCACCGTATTTTCCTAAGTAGTATGCTCCAATTGATCCTACTGTACCTCCTAAAGTTCCCATCATTATCATCCAGAATAAATTTAGTCTTCCGGTATAACTTAGATAACCTCCAAAGGGAAGTATGGCTTCGCTTGGTATTGGAATACATGCACTTTCTAATGCCATTCCAAAAAATATCCCTAAATACCCTAACTTATCTAGAACTAAAATAACTACATTTATTAAACTTTCTATCATATACAGCTTCCTTTCTTAAGGCACATGAAAATATACTGTCATGCTGGCTTGTCATTTGTTTGAGTGTGCCTAACTTTAGCATATTAAAATCTATATTAAACACCAATAACTTTCCAAATTGCTTATAGATTTACTCAATTATTAACCGTAAGATTATTTTTACAAATAACCTTACGGTTAAAACATACTTCTCAAATAAAATATTTTGTTATTTTTTACATGAGTTTCTTTCTACTAATTCATGATTTAAAACATAATTTTTAAGTTCTATCTCCTGCTTATTTATGATTTTTATAAGCATTCTCATACCTACTGAACCCATATCATACATAGGTTGAGCTATAGTTGTAAGTTTTGGATAGAAAACAGAAGCTGAGTAAATATCATCAAAACCTATAACATCTACTTCTTCAGGAACTTTTACATCCTTATCTCTCAATGCATTTATTGCTCCCATTGCGATTTCATCACTAGCACAAAATACAGCATCTAAGCTTTCGCTTTGAAGGATGTTATTCATACCTTCATATCCATCTTGTGCCTTTAATCCTCCAAAATATACAATTTTCTCATTTAATTCAATATTATTTTGCTCTAAAGCTTTCTTGTATCCTATGTACCTTAAGGCACTAGCATGCTCTGCATCTTCATGAGTTCCTATATAAGCTATCCTTTTGTTGCCCTTTCTAATTAGATAATCTACGCCATCAAAAGCAGCCTTTTCATTATCTATAGTTACACTTGGAATATCCCCTTCTCTACTTGTAGTTTCAACTAAAACCATTGGAAGTTCTAGTTGATTTATAAGTTCTAAAATATTCGGTTCAAGGGAAGTACTCATATATAGAACTCCATCTACCATCTTTTCTTTTAAAACTCTTAGATACTCTATTTCTTTTTCTGGATCTAAATCTGTATTACATAGCATTATATTATAGTTATATATATTAGCTACATCTTCTGCCCCTCTCACTATTTCAGGGTAAAACTGACTTGATATATCTGGTATTATTATACCTATTGTTCTTGTTCTCTGGGTCTTTAGACTCCTAGCTACTATATTTGGTCTATACCCTAACTTATTTATAGCTTCTAAAACCTTTTTTTTAGTTTCTTCATTTACTACATCTACATCATTTAGTACTCTTGAGACTGTAGCGATTGATACACCTGCTTCTTTTGCTACATCCTTAATTGATGCTGCCATTTTATCAACTCCCGATATATTTTCTTTTAAATATTATACTTATAAAACGTTTTTATTACAAGTTAGTTTGTGTTAATTCTGCAAATCGATGTTTCGACTTAGTGAAACTAGCTTAAAAATATGATAGTTTTCTGATGTAAGAAAGAAAACTCACCTTCACTGTCCTATGTCAATTGTCCTCTGTTCTCTAATAAAAATGTGTATAAGATACTATTATCTTATACACATTTTTTTGAATTATTACTTAACTACTTCTACTGATATATTAAAGTCTTCTCCGTTTATCTTGCATTGATTATACTCTACATCTGCATTATAAATAACTTCCGCTGCAAGAGTATCCCTTTTAATTTCTTCCTCATGCTTTTTAACTACTTCTTCAAGAGATTTATTTCCTGAAACATATAGTTTTATCTTATCAGCAACTTCAAATCCACTTTCTTTTCTCATATTTTGTACTTTGCTTAATATTTCTCTAAGATTTCCTTCTTCTTTTAATTCTTCTGTAATATGAGTATCTAATACTACACCAACTTCACCTTCACCAGCAAATGCAAATCCTTCTAATCCTTGCATTGTTACTAGTAAGCTTTCACTTGTTAACTCAATGTCCTCTTCATCTATTGTTATATAAACAATTTCTCCAGCTAGTATTCTTTGAGCTAAATCCATTTGATTCATTGATGAAATTTCTTTTCTTATAGCTGGTATTAGCTTACCATATGTTTTACCAAGCACAGGTAAATTTGGTTTTATGTCAAAATTAACATACTTTGAAAGATCCGCTCCAAACTTAACATCTTTTATATTAAGCTCTTCCTTTATTATATCTCCATAGTATTCTGGAAGTGACTTAGTACTTACAAGCATTTCCGAAAGTGGCTGTCTGTTCTTTATGTTAGCTGAGTTTCTTGCACTTCTTCCTAGTTTAACTATTCTATAAGCATCTTCCATGTCTTCTTCTAAATCTTTATCAACTAAAGCTTCATTGTATTGTGGCCAGTTGCATAAATGAAGACTTTCTGGAGCTGATGAATCAAGACCTACAACTAGGTTTTGATAAATTTCTTCTGTCATAAATGGTACAAATGGAGCTGCTATTAAACTTAGGGTATTTAACACTCTATATAGAGTTACATATGCACCTACCTTATCATCTGTTAATTCCTCACTCCAGAATCTAGCTCTATTTCTTCTTACATACCAGTTAGATAATTCATCTACAAACTCTGCTATATTCTTAGCAGCTTCTGTTATTTTATATCCATCTAGATAGTTTTCTGTTTCTTTAATTAAAGAATTCAGTCTTGACATAATCCATTTATCCATTACATTTCCACTTACAAAATCATTGTAATCTAATGGATTAAAGTTATCTAACTTTGCATATAAAACATAGAATGAGTATACATTCCATAGTGTTCCTAGGAACTTTCTTTGAGTTTCTCCAACATCATCAACTGAGAATCTTGTTGGTAACCAAGGTGCACTTGCAGTATAGAAATGCCATCTTGTAGCATCTGCTCCTTGAGCTTCTAAAACTTCAAATGGGTCAACAACATTTCCTTTTGACTTTGACATCTTTAATCCATGCTTATCTAAAACGTGTCCTAATACAATACAGTTTTCAAATGGATTTGTATCAAATATAGCTGTTGATACAGCAAGTAATGTATAGAACCAACCTCTTGTTTGGTCAACCGCTTCTGATATAAATTGACCTGGGAAGTTCTTTTCAAATACTTCTTTATTTTCAAATGGATAGTGATGTTGTGCAAAAGGCATTGAACCTGAGTCAAACCAGCAATCTATAACTTCTGCAGTTCTAGTCATTTCTTTTCCGCAATGTGGACATTTTAGCTTAACATTATCTATAAATGGCTTATGAAGTTCTACATCTTCAACATTACCAACAGATTTTTCTTTTAACTCTTCTTTACTTCCTATACATTCTCTGTGACCACATTCACATTCCCAAATTGGAAGTGGTGTCCCCCAGTATCTATCTCTTGAAATACCCCAATCGATAACATTTTCCAAGAACTTACCAAATCTTCCTGTCCTTATGTTATCTGGATACCAATTAATTTTATTATTATTTTCAAGAAGCTTATCTCTTAATGATGTCATTCTTACAAACCAGCTATCCTTTGGATAGTACAGAAGTGGAGTATTACATCTCCAACAATGTGGATATGAGTGAGTAAATTTCTCTGATTTATAAAGCATATTGTTTTCTTTCATATATTCTAGAATCTTAGGATCTGCTTTTTTAACAAACATTCCAGCCCAAGGCTCTACTGACTCTACAAATTTACCTTCTGCATCAACAAGATTTATTAATGGTATATTATGTTTTTTACATACTAGGTTGTCATCTTCACCATAAGCTGGTGCAGTGTGAACTATTCCTGTACCATCTGATAAAGTTACAAAATCACCATGAATTACAAAGAAAGCTTTTTCTTGTGGCGTTTCGAACTTGAATAATTGCTCGTATTCCGTTCCTAGTAATTCTTCACCTTTAAATTCTTTTACAATTTCGTAATCTCCTTCTATAACCTTTGAAGCTAAATCCTTTGCAACAATGTAAGTTTCTCCGTTATTTAAAACTTCAACATAGGTATAAGCCTTATTTATAGTTAAAGCCATGTTTGAAGGCAATGTCCAAGGCGTTGTTGTCCACGCTAGTATATATTTATTTTCTTCACCTTTAACCTTAAATTTAACAAATGCTGTAGCTTCTTTAACATCTTTATATCCTTGAGCAACTTCGTGTGATGATAAAGCTGTTCCACATCTGGAACAGTAAGGAATTACCTTATGTCCTTTATAAAGTAAGTCTTTATTCCACATTTGTTTTAAAGCCCACCATACTGACTCAATATAGTTATCATGATATGTTACATATGGATTTTCCATGTCAACCCAAAAACCTATTTGTTTTGTCATCTCTTCCCATTTGCTTACATAAGTAAATACGCTTTCTTTACATTCTTTAACGAATTTTTCCACGCCATATTCCTCTATTTGAGGTTTTCCTGAAATCCCAAGTTTCTTTTCTATTTCTAATTCAACCGGTAATCCATGTGTATCCCATCCAGCTTTTCTTAAAACTTTATACCCTCTCATAACTTTATATCTTGGAATTATATCTTTCATAACCCTTGTAAGAATATGTCCTACATGTGGTTTTCCGTTTGCTGTAGGTGGTCCATCATAGAAAGTAAAATATTCTCCATCCTTATTTGAATCAAAGCTTTTCTTTATTACGTCTCTTTCTTCCCATAGTTTCATTACATCTTTCTCCATTTGCACGAAACTTCTGGAGTTATCAATTTTTTTGTACATAATCTAAGCCCCTTTCTATTCATATTGTAATTTTTAACTATTTTTCTAGTTTTATACTAAAAGTAACCATTTTATAAATAAAAAAACTTCATCCAAAATAGGACGAAGTTAAATTCGCTATACCACCTATGGGTAACAATAATTCAAGCACAGACATACTCTATTCTCTAACGCAGAATTACGAAGAAACTTACTAAAGATTTAATCTTATTCAGCTACTTAACTCCCAGGTGATTTTCTTTAAATCTTTCCTGTGGATTTTCACCATTCTCCACTCTCTGTAAGTAACACAGATTTAAATACTTTTCCTGCTCAACATTTTTAATCTTATAATTTACATTATGTTTTTAATTTGTTTTTATTATAGTATAAGGTTTTTTCATTGTCAATTTATTTATATAAAAATTTGATATGAATTTTGCCTATTTTCCTAAACATTCTAAAATTCCATTAGCTATAGCCTCAGCATACTTTTGTCTGTAAGAATCACTTGCTAATTTTTCAGCATCATTAGGATTTGTTAAAAATCCTAGCTCTGTAAGCACTGCTGGCGAATTTGTATTCTTTACAACATAAAGCCAGTTTCCGTCTTTAAGACCTCTATTATACGTACCTACTCCACTAATTATGTTCTTTTGTATGGCTGTTGCTAACCTTTCAGATTCTGAATTTGATTCATTTCTTAGAGTTTCTGTACCATTTGCACTATCAACCTCAAAGGAATTACAGTGTATAGATACGAAATACTTTGCATTTGCATTATTAGATATATCACAACGTTTTTGAAGACTTTCTGTAACACTCATAGGTACTGATCTTTGATCTTCTGTTCTTGTATATACTACCTTTACACCTCTATCTTCAAGTATCTTTCCTACTTTTAAGCCTACAGATAATGTAACATCATCTTCTTGTAATCCACTTATACCTGTTGCACCTGTATCTTTACCTATTCCATGCCCCGGATCAATACACACTACGTTATTATCTGATGTATCTGGTTTTGAGAAAACAGTCAATATAAGACTTACGCTCCCACTATATCCAGCTACAGTACCTTTATATGTAAATGTACCTTCTTTGGATGTATCTACATCTTTTGAATCCCATATTACATTAACCTTTTTAGTACTTCCATCGCTCATAGTCGCAGTTACAGCCAACGGAAGCGTATAATTACTCCCAACAGCTACACTAACAGGAGTATCTGCTATTGAGCTTATTTTCAGGTTGCTTTGATTCTTTAAAGAAAGAGATTTAATTATTCCATTAGCTATAGCTGATGCACTTTTATTTTGAAAATCTGAAGTTCCAAGCAGGTCTCCTTCTTGCTGATTACTCATAAATCCTAACTGCACCATTACTGCATTCCCTGAAGCTCCTCTTAATATTTCATGTTGTGCAAGTCCAACTTTTATTCCTCTATTAGTAAGTCCAGTATCCTTTACCAATCCATCTTGAATAGCTTGAGCTAACTTTTGTCCTATAGCATCAGAATCATTATAATATGTTTCTACTCCATTTGCTGATGAGTTATTAGGAACTGAATTACAATGTATACTTACAAAGAAATCTGCTTTACCATTGTTAGCTATATCAAAGCGAGGTTTTAAATCATTATCTTTGCTCCATGTAATGCTGTCACTTTGTCTTGTATATATTACATTTACACCATTATCCTGAAGAATCTTCCCTACTTTTAAAGCTACAGATAGATCTACATCCTTTTCTTTTATTCCTGACACACTTACATTTCCTGAATCGTTTCCACCATGTCCTGCATCAATGCAAACAGTAAGCTTTTGATCATTGTTTACCGTACTGCTCTTAGTGGAAAATTTCATTTTAGCTGGTTTTGCTAAATTACTTTTATTTATACCCTTTATACCATCCTTAATAACTAAATCATAGTTTTTACCATAGGTATACTGACCCTTAGGTGATACTATAATAGAACTCTCATCACTTCCCAATTTCAGATCAACTGGTATCTGCTGTCCACTTTCATCCGTTACCATTATAAGAGAGCTATCAATTGTATTTTTATCTAGTTTTTGATTAAACCTTATTGTCCATGACTTATCTAGTTCTATATTTGTTTTAGTTCCTTTGTCGTTATAAACACCGTCAGCATGTACAACATTTGCTTTTATGAAAAAACTAAATATAAGTAATAACATTGAGATGAAAACAGCATATCTCCTTTTACTTTTCAAGTGACCACCCCACATTTACTAAAAATCATCATCATTTACTGTATATTTGAATATTCTTATATAATATTCACTAAATACTATTATAATATAAATTAACCAAATTTTATACAAAAAATCAAATATACTTTCATATTAAATTAAATTTCATTTCAATTTTTCACCATATAAGACATATGGATATTTAGATAAAACTTTATCCGATGACTTACCCGCTCTAATACTCCCACCTTCTCAAAGTGGGAGTAAAAAGCGGCTATGTCCCTGGATAACGACTTCTAAGCTTCAGATGGAGTCAAAACTCCACCTGAAGCCAAGAATTCTGTTTATAAAAACTAAGCTTGCTCAAGGACTTTATTTTTAATTTTTATGATTGCTAGGTTGGTGACAGGTACTAGATATAAGTAAAATAAATATGGAATACAACTGTTATCAGCATTTAAGTTCACCATAGGCAATAGTAGAGCTATATTCCATGGAATAATCGCTGATACTACTATAGCTGAGTTCTCTAAATCTACAGCCATATAACTTTTTCCTGACTTTTTATTCTCATAAGCTTTGCTATTAAGCATATGAGTTAAAATAACTGACAATGCTTGGCTACACCCAAAAATAGATGTAAATATACTAGTTATAACTGTATTCTTAAATAGATCAAATCTAGACTTGGACTTTTTAGTATAGTTCTCAATTTTACTCAGCATACCCGTTCCTTCAAATATTCCTGAAAATGCAGAGGAAATAAAAATAACTAGGGATGTTTTAAGCATAGAAATAATTCCGCCACCTTTAATTATGTGACTTAAGCTACTATTTTGCTTTATACTATATCCCCAAATGATATACTTCATATTTTCAACAAAACTATTATGCTGAACGAATATACTTAAAAATACTGCACATATTATGCTAAAAAACATTGAAGTCTTAACATTTATCTTAAGTAAAGATAAAATAAAAATTATAAACGCAGGTAAAAGAACAAAGATATTAATATTAAATACCTTAATTATCTCATTGTTTATTCCACTTCCTCCTGTACTTACAGGAAATTTCATAGATACTATAGTATATAAGATTATGGATAAAATAAAAGGTACTATGCTAGTCTTAATCATATTTTTTATATTGTCATATATATCTGTATCCGTTAAAAATGCTACTAAATTAGCACTTGAAGACATAGGCGAACATCTATCACCAAAGTAAGCCCCAGCAATTATTGCACCAGCAGCAGCTCCGATATTTTCTCCGCCGCCTCTTGCTACAACCATAAGCGCTATTCCAACTGTTCCTACTGTTCCAAAGGAAGTTCCTATAAGAAAGGATACAATACAACTTATTAAAAATGCCGATAGAATAAATAGATGAGGATTTAAAAATTCTACTCCATAGAATACAATAGCCGATACAGTTCCTGACGCCATCCAAATAGCAGTAATCGCTCCTATCAAAACAAAAATTTGTAATATCGTAACTGATTTTTTACCGCCATTATAAGCCATTCTAAGGGTTTCCTTTAGTTTATATCCCCTTTTTAGAGCACAAAATATAAATATTATTAATCCTACCGCAAGAGGATAACCTACAAATATCCCTCTATATACACTTGTAATTAACATAAAAAAACAAATTATAAAAGAAACTAAAATATCCATCATACTCACCGCCTTATAAAAAAATAATAACAAAAAATCTTCTATAGTTAAATAACAACAGTTGTATATTTTAATATATTCTAATAAGGATATAATATTAAATGAATAATAATGAAAGAGGTGCTTTTATGGAAATAACTTGGCTTGGACATTCATCTTTTTTGCTAGAGGATTCAAAGGGACGAAAAGTTTTGATGGATCCCTTTGATGAAAGTGTGGGATATCCTGTTTTTGAGGGCGAAGTAGATATAGTTACAATAAGCCATTATCATTTTGATCATAGTTACACTGAAAAAGTAAAATTTAGTCATATTGCAGACAAATCAGGTTTTTTCTATCTCTGCGATATACCTGTAGCAGGAATTCCGTCTTACCATGACAAAATGCAGGGTGCTAAGCGCGGAGAGAATATGATTTTTATCGTAGAAATGGATGGTTACAGAATTTGCCACTTAGGAGATCTCGGATATATACTATCTGCAGAGGAAATAAAAAGTCTGGGCAAGGTAGATATATTACTCATACCTATAGGTGGAAATTACACTATTGATGGAAAAGAAGCATCAAAACTAGCTCATAGTATAAATAGCTCCCTAATTATTCCTATGCATTACAATACCCCTATGCTTTCTTTTCAATTGGATGGTTTGGAAAACTTTTTAACCTATATGAAAAATGGTGAAAAAGTAGGCAGCAATAAGCTATCTATAGATGGGCCTTTAGAAGGAGAAAAACAAGTTAAAATACTTAATTATAAATAGTATTAAAGCAGCTAGTTTAAACTGGCTGCTCTCTAACTTATGATATTCAAAATCACAGCTTTCTTTAAATTAATGCTTCTCTTTACATCAATGATTCGCTGATTACTTGAACCTCTAAATTTTAGCTTAGAATCTTTTTTGTCCTCATCAAACTTTCCATCAACTAGAACATCTACACTATTTAGAAGCTCACTCCACTTATTGTCACTGTTCATAGATTCTAAAATATATTCAAAAGTATATCCTGTGTAACACCACACATTAAGTCCTAGATCTTTTACCCTTTTGGCAATTATACTAAATTCTTCTGCCTGCTCAAAAGGATCTCCTCCTGAAAAAGTAACTCCCTTTATCATGGTGTTGCTTTTAATATCATCCACAAGTTCATCTATATTTTTAAGTTCTCCCCCATCAAGATCATGAGTACTTGGATTAAAGCAGCCTTTGCAATTATGCTTACACCCTTGGGCAAAGAACACTCTTCTTAATCCTGGTCCATTAACTAAACTTTCATATGCTATTCCAGCTAACCTTACTAGATTAGTTCCCATAGACAACATCTCCTATACATAATTTCTATTAAGTTTTAAAAGACAGAGAATTTACTCTGCCTTTTAAAATATATAACTTATGTCAAGTTTTAAATTGTATATACGTGTTTACTAGTTCCCTGAGATATTCTATCTGATCTTTCCGCTACTTTTCCTGAACCAAATCGTTCATCTAGTGAAAGATATCCTGTTACTCTTGATATCCCTTGTATATTATTACTTTCACAGTTAGGACACTTTTCTTCTCCATGAAGATATGTTCCGCACTCTCTACAATATCTTATGTGAAAGTTAATACCTATATAATTAATATTTGTATTGTTATATGCATAGTTCAGTATATCCATAATCGTTTCTGCTGATGGGTAGTCATCTAACTCTATATAGCTTATATGCCCACCATTACACAACTTATGGTATGGTGCTTCTATATCTATTTTATCTTTTATTGATATAGCATGCCCTACAGGTACGTGATATGAATTTGTATAATAATCCTTATCAGTTACTCCTGGTAATTCACCAAATACTTTTTTATCTTGAACAATAAATCTGCCGCTCAATCCTTCTGCTGGCGTTGCATAACAACTCCAGTTTAAGTGAGTCTCTTCAACTAATCTATCTGTATACTGTCTCATATGAGAGACTATCTTAAGCCCAAGCTCTCTAGATTGTTCATCTTCACCATGGTGCTTTCCTGTTAATGCTATCAAAGTTTCTGCTAATCCTATGAATCCTATAACCCAAGTTCCTTGTAGTAAAATTGACTCTATTGAGTCATCAGCTTTTAAATTCTCTGACCCTTTCATAAGGCCTTGTCCAGCTACAAATGGCAAATCTTTTACTCTTAATCTTTTTAATACATCATATCTATGCATTAATGATTCTTTAGCTAATTCCAACTTGCTATCTAAAAGCTTAAAAAATTTATTTATATCTTTCTTCGCTAAAATACCAATTCTAGGTAAATTTATAGTAGTTGGAGCTATATTTCCTCTTCCTTTTGTTCCAGGCTCACCATTTACGTTAGAACATATATAAGTTCTACATCCCATTGTAGCAGGTACTACACCTTTGTCATAATAAACCTTATTAAAATCAGCATCTAAATTCATAAATGTTGGATTCATTCTCTTAGCTGCTACTCTACAAGCTAACTCAAATAAATAATAGTATGGATCTCCAACCTCTTTGTTAACTCCCTTTTTAACTCTAAATATTATATTTGGGAATATAGGTTGTTCTTCATTACCTAATCCTTTTTCATACTCAAGTAAAAATATTTCACATATTAGTGCCGCATCTTTTGAATCTGGTATTCCAAGATTTATAGATGAAAATGGTACCTGGCTTCCAGCACGGCTGTGCATTGTATTTAAGTTATATACAATCCCCTGCATAGACTGTTCTATACATCTTCTGAGCTTCTTCTCTGTAGCTTCCCTTATCTTTTCATCTTCAATACCTAGTTCTGTTAATTCTTTTATTATTTCTTTCCTAGTTGGGTTAACAAACACTCCCATGTCATTATCAAAATCCGGATGCGATTGTCCTCCGAACATATCATTTTGGGTTGATTGCAATAAAATACATGAAAGTTCTGCAGCAGACTCTATTCTCTTTGGTCTTCTTATAGTACCATATCCTGTATTAAATCCTCTTTCAAGTATTTCTCTGGTAGGTATATGTAAACAATTTGTAGTTAAATTGTAACTATCTAAATCGTGATAATATATATCTCCATTTTCATGAGCTTTAGCTAAATATTTAGGCATAGCAGATAAATTATGCCACTTATTTGACTCACTCGCTATTCTTAGTAGTTTTGAACTAAAGTTGTTTCCAACATTAGCATTATCTCTATCTGTTTCTACACCTATTTTTTCTATTGCTTTCATTAAATCTGATTTTATTTCTCTTATTTTAGTTCTTTCTCTTCTATAATTTGAATATGTAACCCCTATTTCTCTATAGTTATTTTCCAAAAGGGTATTTTCAACTATGTTTTGTACTTGTTCAACATTAAGCTGTTCTACGTTAATTTCTTCTATTTTTTTAATTACTTTTTGAGTTAGTTCTATAAACTCACTTTCTTTTAGATCATATCCTATCTCTTCAGTGGCGCCTTTAATAGCATTGGTTATTTTAATAGAGTCAAACTCTACTTTTCTACCATCCCTCTTCACAACATGTAGCATACTACATACCTCCAACCTACCATATATTGTGCTAAATACTTTGCTATTATACTATGAGAAAATTTTTTAATCAATTTTTAAATTAATGTTAAGAGTATATTATCACTGTTTACTTTAACTTACCTTCATATTCTTTTATTTTTTATTATAGTATATGACTTGATATTTAATATTAATGAATAATTGGTATATAAAATAGTCAAACTATGGTAGAGGTGATACTAAATGATTGGTAAGATACTTGATATGAGCGTTACAGATGCTTTCATAAGTTTCCAGGATGGCACTACTATGGATGTTGGAGTTTCTCATCTTCCTCCTGGTTCTAAAGTGGGAGATACTATAAATATTGAACCTAGGCCAACAAGAATGACAAATGATAAATTAGTAGATTTCTTCTAAGGGTTCTGTCAACACATCATTGCTTAAAATAAGTTAAAATACTGATTAGCTATTTTTGTAAAGATGCCTAAAATAAAAAACTAAGAAAGCGCTGACACCTTCTTAGTTTTTTTATTTTATTCTACTGATATTGCACTAACTGGACAACTATCTGCTCCTTCTTGTGCGCTATCTTCAACTCCTTGTGGAACATCTTCAGATATTGCAACTGCTTTTCCATCATCATCCATTTGATAAACTTCAGGACATATTGATGGACATAGTCCACAGCCTATACAAGTATCTTTATCAACTACTGCTTTCATTTGTATTCCTCCTGTACATTATTTAATTATAACTTATACAATTAATATTCTTTTCCAAAATACTTCTATTTATGCTAAAACAAAAAGATTGCTTAAGTAAAATTAAATACCTATTTTATTTTTAAAATTATCCAATAAAACTTCATATTCTTCAGATTTGCTTACATAATCCTCAACATTTCCATTTTCCATACTTTCTACAAGATCAAGATTTATTGGCATTTCAGCAAGAAGCGGTAATCCTAAATATTCAGCTTGTTCTTCTGCTGTTTTTTTACTAAAGACTCTAATTTTCTCGCCACACTTGCCACATATAACATAGGACATATTCTCTACTACGCCTACTATATTTACATTCATTTTTTTCGCCATTATAACCACTTTTTTAACTATCATAGATACCATCTCTTGTGGAGTTGAAACTATTACCATTCCCTCTAACGGAACTTCTTGCATTATAGTTAAGGCTATATCACCAGTTCCCGGAGGCATATCTATGAGAAGGTAATCTAGTTCACCCCACTCTGTATCACTGTACATTTGTTTTAAAACTCCGGTAATTACTGGACCTCTCCATATAACTGGAGCTTCTTCTTCCTCTGTTAACAGGTTTAAAGACATAACTTTAATTCCCATAGAAGTCTCTACCGGAGCAAATTTTACTTCACCACCATCGCCAACTTGAGAAATATCTGATCTCTTATCATTTATTCCAAAAAATCTTGGTATTGATGGACCAGTTATATCTCCATCTAATACGCCTACTGTATATCCTAATTTTCTCAATTGAACCGCTAATATCCCTGTAACTGTGGATTTTCCAACTCCACCTTTTCCACTTATAATACCAATTATGTGTTTTATCTTCCCATACTTAGGTACTAATCCTGAGCATCCACTATCACTATTGCAATTTCCTTTACTTGGGCAGCTATTACAATTTCCCATTTCAATTCCTCCTTTATACATCTTGCTAAAAGTGTTGTACAAACATTAATTCTTCCACATTATTCAATTTCAATACAATTATACCACTTCTTTTATTATTTTTACCATTTAAGCATAAAAAAAATACTATAGAATTAAATTCTATAGTACTTTAGAATTCAGAAGGTTTTTCTGATGATATTTTTACATTCCATCTGCCATTTTCATATTTATCATAAATATAGTACTTCTTTTCGCTTTTTTCAGCTTTATCCCAAAAGACCACTGTCGCTTTATATAAGGTTGATTTATATCCTTGAGTTTTCACTGTTACCCAAATATCATAGTTTTCTTTACCTTTATCTGCAACACTTGTATTATTAAACTTATCTTTCAATTCTCCTTTAAAATCTTCCAAGTCTGTAGACAATATAAACTTTGCTGCATCCACATCATCTTTCAGACTTACTCCTACACTCTTATTTTTGTCCTTACCTTTTAAATATTCGCTTAAGGTATCTATTATTGAGCCATAATATACCTCTTTAAAGTCTTTTGGCTTCCTTATTGTCCAAAAACTTTTTATTATATCATTGTCAATTCTTTTAGAAACAACATAAATTTTATTATCACTATAAAGATTTCCGGAATCTGACTTGTCAAGTCCTGCTACATAATTAAACTTATGTACTTTGTTGTTTCCTTCTACCATCTCAAAGACATAATCTGGTTCAAGAGAGGATTTTTGTGTCGCAGTTTTTGCAGCTGATAATATGTCATATAGCTCTCCTATTGTATTTGGGTCGGTAACTGTAAATCTAAACCCTTGATCTCTAGTACTTTGTATTACAATTTTCTGTATTTTACCCTGCTTTATATATTCAAAATCATTATTTTTAAGCCCAGATTTAATTTTTATATTATCTAAACTTGAACAACCAGTAGAGAATACACAAATTATAATAGAAATAATTAAGAAGAATCTTTTTATATTTAATGATTTATTAATTCTTTTTGTCAACTAATATTACCTCCTAGACTTCAATACTTACTTAAAGTTTTACTTTAGGCACCTGAAAGAAAATAGACTAGCATATTGGCTAGTTATTTTTTGAAGTTGCTTTATACATTATAACATATTTAATATAAAAAAACTCTCTTGTAATATATGTCACAAGAGAGTTTATTCTTACTTATTATTCTTTATAATTTAATGTTTGAACTATAGTTTTAAAAATAGTTGGCATATTCTCCTTAAAATTATTTTCCCTTACAAAAAAGGAGAACCTGAAAAATTTATCCTTATTTCTCAAAAAATATTCATATCCTTTAACACTTTCATTTGAGGGAGTAACTATAGTATAAGAGACTAAATAACCATCTCTATTATTTATAATTATAGGATTCATACTATAATCCTTATACAAATTTTGTTCACTAGATATTTTTTTACTTTCTTCTAAAAATGTTCTTAAATCCTTATTTAGATTCCAAACCTCTACAAAACCATAAATTTTAGAATCCTTTGCTATAAAATCATTATGATATATTATTTCTCCTCCTGAAAAGTTTCTTTGCTCCGTAGTCCATTCCGCTGGAAGTTTATAGCTCAATTTCTTATCTAAAGCTTCATACTTTTGCAGAGAACTTATATTGTTTTGTATAAGAGCAGTAAACTTAAGTCCTGCATCAAATTTTTTTTCCAATCCCAATAAAACAAACATAAGACCTATTATTATTACTGTAACCCCTAATCTTTTTCTATTTATTATTATAAGTTTCATATGCGTACCACCTTAAATAAAATATAGGTTTCATTTTCACCTCCTATGTTCTTACCAACTTGATTTAGTTAATTATATGAAAACAGCACCAAAAATATTAGATATTTTTGGTGCTACAATAATAAATCACGTTCTACTTTTTTACTGGCACAACGATAGTTGAGGTTCTAAAATCATAAAACATAAGCCAGTACCCAAAGTCGCTACGATCACCATATGCTGATTTTGCAGGTACCCAAGTAACAAATCCAGTCTTACCACCATAAGGTTGATGCTCTTTACCCCTTGTTCCTGGTATTCCATAAACCAGATATTTTACTTTTCCTTGCTTATCACACTTATAACCTATTACATAGTGTCCATGCTTTCTAAAATAAGGATAGTAACTTATCATAGGGTAATATAATATAGTATATCTATTATAATTTGATGCATCATACATATCTTCCACTTGATCTACTGAAACTCTATACCACTTAGCTCTTTTTATATCTGAAGCCATATCTGTAATTTCTTCAAATCCATCAATTAAGTTTCTAAAAAAGTCTCCTGTTGATCCTCTTGGATAATCGTAGGCTTCATCTTTACTTTCTCTTAAAAGCTCTTCACTTGAATCTTCTCTATTTTTTTCTTCTCTATTTGCTACTTGTACATCTTCATTTTCCAATTTTATGTTCTCTTCTTTAATATCTTGTTGTCTTTCTTCTTCACGAGTAAGCTCCTCAGCTTCAACATCTTGTTGTTTTTCTTCTTCACGAGTAAACTCCTCAACTTTAACATCCTGTTGTTTTTCTTCTTCATGAGCATGCTCTTCAACTTGATCATTTTTATTCTCTCTAGGCTGCTCAGCACACTCTTCTAATACCACGCTCTCAACTTCTTCACTTTCATCCTGTCTTATAGCTTCATTGTTTTCAATAATGCTTTCTTTATTCTCACTTAATTTTACTGCCTCTATACTCTCCTCATACTTATCGAATATACTTTTCGGTTCTTCCACTACCTCTTCTCTGGACTCTCTAGCCTTATCTTCAACAACAGCAAATGATTTCCAATTCGGTATTTCAGTACTTGCAAATCCACTCATAACACCTAGTATATTATTGTCTAATAATTTAACTATAGCTGCTCCTGAAACCTTGTCAACGGATATACCACTACCTGATACATTATCCATAGGATACTCGTAACAAATATCTGCTCTACCGTAATCATCTATGTTCATTTCTCCAATTTTAATTATTTTTTTTACTTCTTTTTTATTACATATTAACATCATATAATAAGGCGCTAGTTCTTTTTTGAGGTTTTGCACATAATAAGATATTTTACACTTTTCGTTTTTTACTTCTAACTTGGCATATCCTGAAACTACTTTATCAGATGATATAGAGTATCCTTTTTCATCTTCCTGTAATATTATGAAATACCTACTATAGCTCTTTTTTTGTACCAACTCCGTGTACCTCCATATATTTTATTCATTATAATATATGAGGTAACATGCAAAAAGTGAACAAATAGTACAAAAGTTGTAAAAAAGATTATAATAAATCATGTATAGAATCTGCTAATTTAGCAAATTCAGCTATAGATAATGTTTCTCCTCTTCTCTTTGGATCTATATTTGCGTTATTAAAGGCTCTTTCCATTGTCTCACTAGGTAACTTTAAACCTTTTAAAGCATTCCACATAGTTTTTCTTCTCATATTAAAACAATGTCTTACAACCTTAAAAAATAAATTCCTATCTTTAACCTCCGCTCTAGGAGAATCTAGCCTATTTAACCTTAAAACTATAGAATCTACTTTTGGCCTCGGTATAAATGAAGCTGGACTTACTCTTCTAACTATATCTATATCACAATAGTATTGTACGAGAATTGAAAGAGCTCCATATTCTTTTGTATTAGGCTTTGCTGCAATTCGCTCTCCAACTTCTTTTTGTATCATTATAGTTAATGACTTAAATTTATAATGTTCATTTAAAAGTCTTGAAATTATAGGCGTAGTTACATAATAAGGTAAATTAGCTACAACCTTAACGCTATTTTCTTCACCTATAATTTCATTAAAATCTACTTTTAGTGCATCTTTATGTATAAGTTGAAAGTTATCAAATTCTTTAAGCTCTTCATTTAAAATAGGTATCAAGTCTGAATCTAATTCTATTGCACATACCTTTTTAGCTTTTGTTAATAACTCTTTAGTTAAAGTACCAACTCCTGGTCCAATTTCTATTACAAAATCATCTTTATTAACCTCAGCACCGCATACTATATCTTCTAGGACAGAATTATCTATTAAAAAATTTTGTCCTAGACTTTTTGAAAATTTAAATTCATATTTTTTTACTATATCTTTAGTGGATAAGTTCTCCATACTATTTCTCCTTATCTATTTTATTTATAGCTTCTATAAACTCTTCTCTAGTAATTCCGTAATTATTAAGACGCATTAAAAATTGAGCTGTATTACAATATCCTATACCCAATTCTTTTCCTAGTATATCTCTTCTTCTCTTTGAATTATTGTTTCCTGTAAGACCAAAGAAAATCATATCTTCAACATTAAATTCTTCTCTTTTCTCCTTATTCTCACACTTAGCACACTCTAATGCTTTAATTATGGTATCTGGTTCTGCATTTTCTACACCAATGTCTCCATCTTTTATACCGTCTTTTTGAGAGATATATGCATGTTTAATTCCTTGTACTCTCTTAGATATTATTCTTCTTATTTTTTCACCAGCAAAATCGGGATCAGTGAGAACTATTACTCCCTGTCTTTTTTGAGCTTCTTTTATTCTATCAATTACTTTTTTGTTTATTCCAAATCCGCCAACAGCTATAACTTCGGCATCTACAGCTTTTTTAACTGCAGTAATATCATCTCTTCCTTCAACTACAATGACTTCTTTAATCATAGTTTTCCTCCTTTTAGTCGGAACACTGGGTAGTTTTGCTTGTTTCCCTTCGGGTACCGGGTAACTTAAGATTTTCGCTTCCGCTCACAAGTTACCCGTAAAAGTTCATTTAGAACTTTTACCTAGCAAAACTACCCGTTAAAGTCCATTTAGGACTTTAACCTCCATAAAAAAATAAAACACTTATAATATAATTATTCTCATAATATTATAATAACATAACTTCAATAAAACATTTGAAAAAAATAATAAGTCAAATAGACTACTATACTAACTAGTTATTTTTTAAAGATACCTAAACAATTTGCAGAAAAAAATAGGAGCATATGCTCCTATTTTACCACATAAACATTGACCCACTTTACACCCCAGTTCTCTGCTTCTGAACTTGAATTAAAATATACATCTATACGGTTACCCTTTATAGCACCACCAGTATCTTCCGCAACCGCGTATCCATATCCTTCAATGTAGAGTTTAGTGCCAAGTGGGATAACCCTCGGGTCAACTGCTACTGAACTATAACTATTGCTATTTCTTTTAGCCACAGTTCCAGTTGCTGTAATTCCAAACGCTGCATCACCAGGTCCTTTGCCTGTATCTGCATAACTTGAAGTATAAGCTGTAGCTCTCATTCTAATGGAGTCTTTATAAGTAACCTTTCCTCCACGTGAAGGAGTGTACACACCTACTGTGCCCATAGCTACAATTTTTTCAACAGGGTTCTTTTTTACAGTTTCACTTACTAATTTTCTTGAAATTTCTTTACCATTTTCATAAACTACTTTTGAAATAGTTTCTTTCTCTCCTGGTTGTCCTTCTTGTACAGTCTTTTTAGTCCCTTGTTCCATATCGTCGTCTTTTTTAACAACTGTTGCATAATCTATTGGTTTAGTTTCTTTTATTTCTTTTGTCTCAACTCTTACTACTGCTACTTTTAATCCGTCCTTAAGCGCTGCATCCTTTGATGGAGTTACCTTGTCAAACTCCTTAAGCCCTATACCCTCTTTTTCTAGCATTTTTTCAACACTATCTTCTGCAGATTGTATAGTTAATTGTTTTCCATCAGCATCCACATTAACATTTACTGCTTTCTTAATGGAAAGTTTAGCGCCTTTTTCAACTTTACTGTCTAAACTTGGAATTGCCTTGTCCTTAGGTCCTACAATTATGTTGTTGTTACTTAATGCACTCTTATAAGTACTACTTAAAGTAGTAATTTTCTGTTCTTTTCCGTCTATTGAAACTATAATTGTTTTTCTCATGCTGCAAATTACTACTGTTAAAATAGCTAAAACTAGCATTACTGCTGAAATAGCCTTAGGACCACTTGACAAATGTTTTTTAAAGTAATCTTTTAACTTTTCCACCATTACAATACCTCCTTCAGGCAAGAACGACAATACTGCTACAAATGCATACTTTATTTTTCTAAATATCGTTCATGCTTTTTAGACTGTTTACAATGCAACTCTGTGCATAAATCTTAAGAATATAAAAAATTATGATTGCTGTTTTCCAAAACAGTCTACGCTTATTTTTAGGTGGAACTTATAAAATTTATTATAGTGGAATTTATAAAATTTATTATAATTATATGCCTTAAAAAAGCATTTAATCACCTAAATATGGAAACGCAATTGAAGTTTAAAAATTGCATACCCATTTTACACTATTTTTTTATATTTAGCAAGTGTTTAATATTGGAAATGGTTAATTCGCTTACTTCATCAGCCTCTACACCCTTGATTTCAGCTACTTTTTCTATTATATATTTAATATAGTCTGATTTATTTCTTTTTCCCCTATACGGAACTGGAGCCATATACGGACAATCTGTTTCTACTAAAATTTTATCTAAAGGTATTTCTTTTACAACCTCAATTATCTTTTTAGCATTTTTAAAAGTCACAACACCAGTAATACCTATATAATATCCTAACTTTAAGCATTCTCTTGCAAACTCTAAGCTTCCCGAAAAGCAATGTATTTCTCCTGTAACCTCCGGAAACTGTTTTATTATATTTAATGTATCTTCGTGTGCATCTCTGTCATGTATAATTACAGGTAGATTAAGCTCTTTTGCAAGCTCCATTTGCCTTATAAATGCCCTTTTTTGTATTTCTCTTTCTGGATTTTCATCGTAATAATAATCAAGTCCTATTTCCCCTATAGCCTTAACCTTATCATTTTTCGCTAACCTTTTAAGTTCATCTATAGCAGCTTCATCTAATTTATCTGCATATTCTGGGTGTATCCCTACTGCTGCATAAAAAAAATCATATTTATCAGCAAGGGAAACTGAATCTATGCTACCTTTTAAGGATGCACCGCAATTTAGTACTCCAATTACATTGTTTTTTCTTAGTTCCTCAATAATCAACTCCCTATCTTCATCAAATTGCTCATCATCATAATGAGCGTGTGCATCAAATATATTTATTTTCTTATCTATTATTTTTATTTCTTCCATTGTAATTCTCCATTCAACTCATCTAGTAATTGTTGAACATATTACCATTTTATTACAATTAGGTATATAGTCAACTTTGTTTTTTTTATTTATTTAGCTAATTTCTTTATAAAGCTTTAATATTCTTTAATATTTTTCATTTTAATATAGCACTTGTCCATTGATAAAAAAATAAAAAATAGGTAACATTAAACTTTTATATATTAAAACCATTTTATAAGTATTTTATATCACAAACTTATTTTTTACAACTTTTATACTTATTATTCAAAGTTTACACTTTTATGGTATATTATATAGCTTTAAAAATATAAAGTCTCATCTGTACTGTAAAGTAAAGATGAGACTTTAAACAAATTAAATATTATCTAACTATACTTCCTGTTGGAAGTTCACCTGGAATACTCACCGTGAATAATTTACTATCATCATCTGTGGATGCGGCTAGAATCATTCCCTGTGATAATTCCCCTCTGAGTGTTACAGGCTTTAAGTTTGCTACAAGTACAACATATTTTCCAATTAGATCCTCCGGTTTGTAATACTTAGCTATTCCAGAAACTACCTGTCTTTCTTCTCCACCTAAATCTACCTTTAGTTTAAGCAATTTCTTCGCGCCTTTTACAGGTTCACACTCTATAACCTTTACTACTCTTAAATCAACCTTTTCGAAATCCTCTATAGTTATTTCATCTTTAATTGGTTGAATTTCAACTTTTTTAACAGCTGCCATTTGTTCTTCTTTAAGCTTATTTAATTCAGCTATTTTTTCTTCTACATCTATTCTCGGGAATAATAATTCTCCTTTGTTGACCTTATTTCCTGCTTGTGTTCCATCAAAAGAAGCTAGACTATTCCAAGTAGTAACATCTGCATTTAATTGTCTATTTATCTTTTCGCTAGTTTCTGGTAAAAATGCTGATATACATACTGATGCAAATCTTATCGCTTCTGCTAAATTATACAGAACAGTTCCAAGTCTTTCTTTTTTACTTTCTTCTTTTGCAAGTATCCATGGGGTTGTTTCGTCAATATATTTATTAGCTCTTCCTATAAGCTCCCATATAGTGTCTAGCGCTTCTGGAATTCTCAAATTATCTATTCTTTCTTCTACTTTCTTAGGCGTTTCTAATGCAAGATTGATAAGTTCATCGTCTATTGATTCTTTTGCTGTTGGAGCTGGGATTGTTCCATCAAAATATTTTTCTATCATTGCACAGGTTCTTGATAATAAGTTACCTAAGTCATTTGCCAAATCAGAGTTTATTTTCTTTATGAATATTTCATTATTAAATAATCCATCTGCTCCAAAAGGTATTTCTCTTAAAAGATAATATCTTACAGCATCTGCTCCAAAATGATTTACTAAAACTACAGGATCTACAACATTTCCCTTTGATTTTGACATTTTTCCTCCATCAACTAAAAGCCACCCATGACCAAATACTTGCTTTGGAAGAGGAATATCAAGAGCCATCAACATTATTGGCCAATAAATTGTATGGAATCTCAATATATCTTTACCAACTAAATGTACATCTGCTGGCCAATACTTATTATATAGATCGTTATTTTCATTTCCATATCCTAAGGCTGTTATATAATTTGCTAATGCATCTATCCAAACATATATAACATGCTTTTCATCAAATGTTACAGGTATTCCCCAATTAAATGAAGTTCTTGAAACACAAAGATCTTGAAGTCCTGGTTTTAAAAAATTATTTAACATTTCATTTTTTCTTGATTCTGGTTGAATAAACTCAGGATGATTTTCTATATATTCAATAAGTCTATCTGCATATTTAGACATTTTAAAGAAATAAGCTTCTTCCTTTGCCTTTTCAACAGGTCTTCCACAATCAGGACAATTACCATTTACCAATTGAGTTTCTGTCCAGAAGGACTCACAAGGTGTACAATACCATCCCTCGTAAGAATCCTTATATATATCTCCTTGATCATATAATCTTTTAAATATATCTTGAACTGCTTTTATATGATAATCATCTGTAGTTCTTATAAACTTATCATAGCTTACATTCATCATTTTCCATAAGTCTTTAATACCCGCTACAATTTCATCTACATAAGCTATTGGAGTAATTCCTTTAGCTTCTGCTAGTCTTTGAATTTTTTGACCATGTTCATCTGTTCCAGTTAAAAACATTACATCATATCCTGTAAGTCTTTTAAATCTTGCTAGTGCATCTGCCGCCACAGTAGTATAAGTATTACCAATATGAAGTTTTGCTGACGGATAATATATAGGTGTAGTAATATAGTATGTCTTTTTATCCATTTGTTTTTCCTCCCTTTATATCTTTCATATTAAAAAAGCCTCTATATGAAGAAGTTCTTCATATAGAGGCGTGATTACGCTTTACCACTCTATTTCATCTTTACTTCTCAGTAAAGACCTCAGTAAGTAACTCAAACTTTACTTTAAAATTCTAAAGCTTTTTATTACCCTGCAGTATAACGGCTGCTTCCGTATTATCTTACTATCTTTCAGATAACATGCTCAGGAGCCATGTTCATAAACTACACCGTCATCGGCTTTCACCTAACCCGACTCTCTTTAAGACACCTTCATTTACTACTCTTTCCTTCATAGCATTTTAACATTATAATATGTCATATATTTCATAGTGTCAATATGTTTATTGAAATTTTTTGCTCTAAAATAATAATGCCCAAAATTAGAATTTTTATTCGAATAAAATGTGCTTATGTTATTATAATTTATCAATGATACTGGCTCTCTTCTAAAACATCAATCTTGCGAGTGTTACAGCTAATATTACACACATCATGTCTGCCATAACTGCTACCCAAAGTGTATGTCTTATTTTTTTAATTCCAACAGCACCAAAATATACTGTAAGTGTATAAAATATCGTTTCCGTTGACCCTATAATTATTGATGCTACTCTCCCTATGTAACTATCTGCACCAAAATTATTTAGTATTTCAGCAAATATCCCCATTGCACCGCTGCCTGATAGAGGCTTGACCAACACAAGAGGCACTACTTCTGGGGGTAATCCTATAAACTTAACGACAGGCTTAACTATATAAATAAAATAATCCAAAGCTTTAGATTCTCTAAAGACTCCCACCGCCACAAGCATAGCTAATAAATACGGGAAAATTCTAACACATATTGAAAGCCCTTCTTTTGCCCCTTCTACAAAACATTCATATACTTTCACCTTTTTTATCATTCCATATGTAGTAATTGAAACTACTATAATAGGAATCATTGCTTTTATAATATAATCCATAAACTTCTCCCCTTACAGCACATTAATATACAATACAATACTGCTTGTCCGAACTTGTCTTTCATAGCTAAAAATATTTTTCTAATATTTTGCACAGTATAACCGCACATATAGCTACTATTCCAGTTGTAATTATAGATGGAATTATAGTTTCTGCTGGATTTTTAGAACCTACAGCTGCTCTTATAGATATGACAGTAGTAGGAAAGAGTTGTATACTAGCTGCATTCAAAATTAAAAATAGCGCCATATCATCACTGGCTTTATCACCTTTATTACTAAGCCTCTTTAATTCTTGCATAGCCTTTATACCAAAGGGAGTGGCCGCATTAGAGAGCCCCATCATGTTTGCTGTTAAATTCATTACTATTGCACCCATAGCTTTCTCATCTTTAGCTGCACTTTTGAACAATACTTTTAATATTGGTCTAAGAACTTTAGCAAGCTTATCAGTAAGCCCACTCTTTTCTGCAATCTTCATAATTCCACACCATAAACACATAATACCTGCCAATCCTATAGCAAGTTTAACCGTTGAATCTGTTGAGGCTACTATAGCTTTTGACACCTCATCACCTCTACCAGTAAAAATCCCAAATAATATACCAAAGGCTAAAATGAAAAACCATACAACATTAATCACTTAGTTTCTCTCCTTATAAATTTTTCCGTTAATTAATGTATATGAATAATACCTATCAGTATTACATACAAAATTTAAGGGATTTTAACTAATATGAATTTTTTATGTTGAAAATACACCTCAACAGTGCTACCATTTAATTTGTATATTATTTTTTTATTGGAGGTTTTATATGACCATCAGAGATATTATGAAGTACATAGAAAGTGAATTTTCAGTTATAAATGATACCCCATGTGAAATATGTGGTGGTGAATATGTAGCTGAAGATTTAAAAATAGATATAGTAGATGGCGTTCCTTATGATGTCTGCGATTGTATATGCTCAAATTGCGGCTATGAAAAAACCTTTGAATTTTGTGCACCTTTTGTGGATGAGGATAGCTTAAAAAAAGCTAAAAATATACTGAACTAAAGGAGAATCAGAATGAAAGAAAATAACTTAAAGTTAGCTCAAAAAGATATTGACGAAGCCTTAGTAACTATCGAGTCTATGGAAAAAACTCTTGTTAAAGAAGATCTTTCTAAAGACGATATAAAAGAAAAGTTTATTTTTCTTACAACTAAAATTCAAGAGCTTGAACAAATATTAAAAGATGAAGGAATCATTGATTAGGACTATAAATAATAAAAGGTTAAATTTCCGAAGAAATTTAACCTTTTATTATTTATATCACTTAAACTGGGGTATATCAAAATTTAATACGGCATTCTGTACCTGATCAAGAACAAGCTTTACACCATTAATAATATTAGGTACTTGTTTAAATGCCCAAGATATATCTGTAGCATATTGATGTTCTGTCGGTTTTTCTGGATTCCATCTCATTTTGTATATAGTATCTTGTTTAACATTAGGATTATTTATATATCTAGAAGCTATCCAGTTTGCTCCACCCTTAATTCCATCCTCTGGAGTAAGCCACTTGTTATCATAAGCTGTTTTAGTTCCACCACCAATAGGATCTGAATCAACAGCACCTATTCCAAAAAAGTTATATACAGGAACACCATAAGTATACTTACCATCGCTATCTTTAGCTCCGCCGTTAGCCAAAACCGATGTTCCATTTCCGCTCTCAAGTAAAGCATGTGAGACTAAATAAGCAACATTTATATTATTACTTTTAGCTGCATCTAAAAATACTTGTCCTTTTCCTTCTAATATTCCTTTTCCTTTTAAAATATTGTTTAAATCGTCAGCAGTAATACCCTCAGTATAATTTAATTTCAAAAATTGATATTTACCGTAAGCGTCTAAAAAGTTATTTGGATCTAAATAATATTTAATTTGATTTTTACTTGCTTCATTGTTAAATTTATTTGTTTCAACAAATACCGGCTTAACAGTTGAATTAGATTGAATATCAACCATTTGGTTAAGACTAACATCATATTTAGTATATGATACATTTTCAGTATTTACACCATCAACACATCTAAAATAGTCTACGTAATAATTATCATAATCAGTATTTGCATCCTTATGAGCACCTTGTACATTTTGTCTCTTAGCATATATAACAACCTCATATTTTTGACCGTTACTACTAGATTTAAGAGATTTTAATGCTGTTATTTTACCATCTGTCAACGCAGTATACCCGTTGGTTAACTCACTATAAACTTCCTTATCATCTGCATAACTATGTACAAAAATTCTATATTGAGCTTGGTCTGAATTTTTAGCAGTTATAAAAAACCCCTGTTTTTGGCTTGGTAAAAGTGGAGTATATTCAAATTTCACTGCTGTTATTTGTGGCAAATTTTCATAGCTTGTACAATCTACATATTTATTCGCTGTAGTAAATTGCAACTTTACAGGATTTTTTAGTTTCTTTCCTGCAGTAGATTGAACATCGGTACTAATTGTTAAATTATATGTTTCACCTGGATCATACCCTGAAACCGTAGGGCTTACAATGACTAAGTCTGGACTACTTCCTGGCGCTATATATGCCGGAATCGATTTACCACTTTTATCTGTAACTATAATGTTTTTATTATTAACAGTATCTGGCTTCAAGGAATTGTTAAACTTTACAACCCACTCTTTATTTACAGCTATATCAGTCTTAGAAGTGTTGTCCACAAAAGATTCCGCTGCTAATGCTTTAAACTGAGTAATGCCTAAAGTAAGAGCCAGTGTAAAAATAAATGCCCTCATGTTTTTATTCAAATTTATCCCCCCCAAATTATATATCCTTACTATACCATTATAAGAAATTTTAAACTTTTTTCCAACATTATTTTATACCAACTTATTATACCAAAATAGGTTATTTAATAAAACCTTGGGATTTTAAACTGAGCCCATAGAGCTTTCTAATTTATAGATAACATATTGAAATTTAGATATAATATAGGTAAAGTAAAATCAACTAGAAATATTAACCACATTGTATTTATCGTAGAAATAATTAAAAACAGAAGGGAGATTTTATTTAATTGGATAAAAATATAATTAACCATGAAGAACTTAGCAGCTCTATGAGAATAAATAAGTTTATAAGCGAAAAAGGAATATGTTCTAGAAGAGAGGCTGATAAACTGATAGAAAAGAAAAGAGTTACTATAAACGGAAATTTAGCTGGTATAGGCGATAAGGTAACTTCTCAGGATGAAATACGAATCGACGGAAAACTATTAAATAAAAAGGATAAACGTATATATATTGCTCTTAATAAACCAGTAGGTATAACTTGTACAACAGAAAGTAAAATAAAAGGTAACATAGTAGACTTTATAAATTATCCTAAACGAATATTTCCAATTGGCCGATTAGATAAAGATTCAGAAGGATTAATTTTTTTGACTAATGATGGAGATATAGTAAACAAAATATTAAGAGCTGGTAATAACCATGAAAAAGAATATATAGTTACTGTTGATAAACCTATAAATAATGAATTTCTAAAAGGAATGTCCTCTGGAGTGAAGATATTAAACACAATCACTAATCCTTGCAAAGTAACCAAGGAAAGTTCTCACGTATTTAGAATAATTTTAACTCAGGGTTTAAATAGACAAATCAGAAGGATGTGCGAAGCTTTTGGCTATAATGTTCTTAAATTAAAAAGAGTAAGAATTATGAATATCACACTTAAAGACCTTCCTATAGGTAAGTGGCGATATCTAACGGAAGAAGAGCTTACTGTCATAAATAAACTAACTTCTCAATCTGTAAAAACAGAAGAGGCTTCATTATAAAAAGCCTCTTAATGTTTTCCCCTTTAATTATTATTTGACTTATTATGACTAACATTATATTTAGGGTTTGTCAGACGTCTTTTAAATTCATTCATGTCATAGTTTGCACTTACATATACCCTATGCAATGTGTATATTCCCTGACTCTTATTTGACCATCCTCCTACTGTAGTAAATGCCATATCATATCCAGTTTCTTTCAATGCTTTTATGGTGTCATTATTCCACTTACCAAAAGGATATGCTATGTATTTTACCTTTTTATTTAATTTCTTTTCGATAAATTCTCTAGCTCCCTTAAGGGTTTCTACCTGTTTATCATATGGCAACTTATTTAATTCATCATGTGCCAATGTATGACTCTCTATATCTATCCCATTCTGTTCCATTTCCTTTAATTGAGCAGAAGTTATAAAGGGTTTCTCATTATCTATAGCATTAGTTATTACAAATATAGTTGCATTAAAACCAAACTCCTTTAAAATCGGATAAGCATTCGAATAGTTATCTTCGTATCCATCATCAAAGGTTATGACTACAGACTTTTCAGGAATAGGCTTATTGTTAACTAAAAAGCTGTATAATTCATCTAATGTTAGAGTTGTATAATCATTATCCTTCAAATATTGCATCTGCTCCTTAAATTTTTCTTTTGGAACCCTAAGCTCATTTCCCTTTTCATAATCTATGGAATGATACATTAGTACTGGGACTGAGATATCATTGTACTTAAGTTTTCCTTCTTTAAACTCTCTTTCTTTTTTTACTTCAGTGCTTTTATCTTTATTGGCGTTAGTTTGTTCTTTATTTTTTTCTTCTTGATTACTTTTTTTATTTGCACTAGTATTTTGATCATTGGTTAATTGATTCTCACTTTTAACTTTTCTATCATTAAATAATTTATAACCAACTAAGCCAACCATTAACACAATACATACCATTAATATAATTTTCTTATAACCTTTATTCATCTTATCACCGCTTTCCTAGTAATATATGTAAAGTTCTATATTAATTATAATATAAATTCTGTTATTCGTAATAAAAATATACTAAAAATAATCTTATCCACATTATTAACATAACACATGTGGATAACCTGTTATTCTTAGGTAATATCAATTATTGACAAATCTATTTATATTTTATAATCCTATATCGATAACAATATATATTATTCATGTTTTATCGCACTTTACTACAAATTTATCATTATATCTTTTATTTTAGAATATTCACTAAATTTTTACAATTCTCTTATGGTAATTACAGTTTATTCACACTATCCACAGAAAGCTTGTTCATAACTTGTGAAATTTACTATAAATCATAGAAAACATTAAACGCAGATTAATGTTTTTTGAAAATTAATCAATATTGCATAAAGTCTGTCCACATTATCCACAAAAATGTGGACAATATGTGGATAACATGAACTTCATCCTATCTGCTCATCTATTAGGTTTATGTATAATTATTTTGTCAAAATTTCGTTTTAGGCTTATATTAGTCGTATTTTATCACTTATTGTTTTACTAATTTATATTTTAAAATTTAAAAAATCATAATTAACTTTAACAGATTTGCTATGAACATCATATATTGTTAATATGAATCACTAGCAGTCCTAAGTTTGCATGATCCATCTTTATATTTAGAACTGTACCTTTTTTCTCTTATAATTATGCTAATGGGGGAGTTATTCCCCCAATCCTTTATTAAAGCCACCTAATATGGCATATCTTTCAATTGCGCTATGTAAAACTTATTAATTAAGCTTAACATAATAAATAGAAATTGATATCTTTTTAAAATTTTATTTTATTTTTTGGAATTTTCTTAACTTTTTATTATACTTATGGTATTATTTAGATATAACAATATTGTATAAAAGGTAGGGATGTTTATGAGAGATAAAGTTATCCATGTTGATTTCGCTAAAAATGCAAGAAAAAATAAAAATGAAACGTTTACCTCCTTCCTGAAAAACTTATTTAAAAAGTTATTTAGCTCTCCAAATAAACCTTCTGATCCTACTGACGGTAAAAAAATAATATATTATAATAAAGATATATCTTAGGTGCTTAAATATTTGCACCTTTTTTTATTTGTGTTATCATAAAAATAAATAAGAAATTGGAGGATTTTATTATGAGAGTTGGCACAGGTTACGATGTACATAGATTAGTTAGCGATAGGCCCCTTATCCTTGGGGGTCTTAGTATTCCTCATGAAAAAGGCTTACTAGGCCACTCTGACGCTGACGTTCTTTTACATGCTATTATGGATAGCTTGCTTGGCGCGTTAGCTCTAGGAGATATAGGAAAGCATTTTCCAGATACAAATGAATCCTATAAAAATATTTCAAGCTTGCTTCTGTTAGAAAAAGTAGCAGACCTTATTAATAAAAAAGGATACAAAATCGAAAATATAGACTCAACTATTATTGCTCAAAGGCCAAAATTAGCCCCTTATATAGCTCAAATGAGAGAAAATATTGCTAAAACGCTAAAAATTAGCATAGACAGCATAAGTGTAAAAGCAACTACAGAAGAAGGGCTTGGTTTTTCTGGAAGAGAAGAAGGAATATCATCTCAAAGCATATGCTTGCTTAGCAGAATTTAAAAAAGTCCCTTTTAATTTAAAGGGACTTTATACTACTAGCTTCTATTTAGATTTACATCTAATAAATCTAATATAAACATAAATAAAGGTATTCCAATTAATATGCCCCATATTCCTATAAAGTGCTCTGATATAATAAGTATTACAAATACAATGAATACAGGAATATGCGTTTTTACAGACATAAATTGAGGATTTAATACATAACTTTCAAGTAGGTAAAGTAGAGCAATAACTGCAAGCACATAGATTACCTTAACAATTCCGCCAATATTATATGCAATTATCGAAAGAGGAACTAATGAAACTATAGTACCTGCAACAGGTATTAAACTAAACATAAATATCATAAATGCTAAAGCTATTAGTTGTGGAAAACCCATTATACTTAGTGCAGTTATCGACAGAACTGTATTTGTCACTGCAATAAGTATTTGAACTTGTACGACTTTTCCAAATGATTTAAGGAAATTGATACCAAAACTTTTCAAATATTTACTTATGTTTGATATCCTGCTATTTTCAAATTTTTTTAAAAAATATTCTACTCTTGATTTTTCAAGCATAAAGAATAAACTAAGAATCAAGGATAGCAGTATATTTATTCCCCACTTTCCTATACTAGCAATAAATTGAAATATAGAATTTGCCTCATTTTTTATATATCCTTCTATATCAAATTTACCTATTAGAGGAAATAAATACTCTTCTATTTGATTTATATTAGTCTTAAACTTAACGTCGTTAAATTCATTAATAATACTTATGCTCTGGCTAATTATTATAGGAACGAATTTATATATAAAATAACCTAGTAATATAAAAATCACACTGTACACTGTAATAGTTATAAATAACTGATTAATTTTTATAAAAGACTTTAACCTATTAATTATAAATTCTTGAACATTATAAATTAAATAAGTAAATAAAAATGTTAATAAAAATAAATCTATTACTTTTCTTAGAAAATAAACAATAAATATGATTAAAATAAAGGCAAATAATTTTCTAGTTATTTCCTTTTCCCATAGGCTCTTAACAAATTCCATAAGTAATCATCTCCGAATTGCATAAATATGAGTATTACATTCTAAGTCTTTCAATATTTAATTTTACTTTTAATAGTAACATACGTCAACAATATTGCTTAGAACCTAATATATTTTTGCAAGTTTCGTCGCTTGATTTTCAGATCACAATGCTTTCTAACTTAAGGCATCTGAAAGAAAATAACAAGTCAAAGATGCGACGGATATTTTGTGTCAGACAAGGAGGCAGGTTCCGCAGATAGTCAGCACTATCTAAGGGTTCTGCGGTTGCAGTATGACGAAAAATAGACTAACATACTGACTAGTTATTTTTTTGAAGATGCCTAATTTCCTAAAGTAGCTAACATAATTGCTTTTATTGTGTGTAATCTATTTTCAGCTTCATCAAATACTGCAGAATACTTACTTTCAAATACATCATCCGTAACTTCCATTGCTTCAATTCCATACTTATCAAATATTACTTTTCCTACCGATGTACTAGTATTATGAAATGCAGGCAAGCAATGAAAGAATTTCACATTTTCATTCTGTGTTTTTCTTATCATATCCATATTTACCTGATAGGGTAATAGCACTTTTATTCTATTTTCCCACACTTCTTCAGGTTCTCCCATTGATACCCACACGTCAGTATAAATAACATCTACATTGTGTACACCTTCATCTATATCCTCCGTAATTGTTATACTTGATTCGGTTTTCTTGGCCTCTTCTCTGCACTTGTCTACTAAATTCTCATCTGGAAATAACTCTTTAGGTGATACTATTCTAAAGTCCATCCCCATTTTCACTGCACCAATCATTAAAGCATTAGCCATATTATTTCTTCCATCTCCAACATAAGCAAACTTTATTTTGCTTAATGGTTTATTAAAATTCTCCATTATAGTTAGAAAATCTGCTAGCACTTGAGTAGGATGATCTTCATCCGTTAGTCCATTCCACACTGGTACACCAGAGTGCTTAGCTAATGTTTCTACTGTAGTCTGGCTATATCCTCTATATTCTATTCCATCATACATTCTACCTAGAACCCTTGCAGTATCTTTAATTGATTCCTTTTTACCCATCTGGCTTCCGCTTGGTCCTAAATATGTTGTATGCGCCCCCTGATCAGCTGCGGCTATTTCAAATGCACATCTTGTTCTAGTTGAGTCCTTTTCAAATATTAAAGCTATATTTTTCCCTCTGAGCCTCTGCTTTTCAGTTCCTGTACATTTATTTTTTTTAAGTTCTTGTGCAAGATACAAAAAGTAGTGTATTTCTTTCTGGGAAAAATCCATTAAAGTTAAAAAGCTTCTATTTTTCAAATTAAACATTTTAACCACCTCAATATATAAACATAGTTATATTTATTCTTTTTTATGCATAAATATACATACATTATATATTATATTTTTAAAAAATGCCAGAGTTTATTTATAAAAAAATACTAATATAGTCAATATTGACTATATTAGTATTTCTATAATTAAGCTATTCTTCACTTTTATAGGATTCCACTATATTCTGTACTAATTTTTTTACCGCGCTTGCCTGGCATATTAAAGTCATCACTACAAAGAAAACTTTTATTCTCTCTTCTTCCTTTGGAGTTAAATCGATATCTTTTGTTGTTTCCTTAAACTTTTCCTCATCAAAATATTGTTTTGATAAGAATTCCTCAAAGCTATCCTGCTGAATATCGGAAAAAACTTTGTATGCCTTTTCCCATGATATAATATCATCATCTCCGTCGTTTATTTCATTAAATGCCAAACTAAATACTTTTTTTATTTCCTCTGTTGTTAGTATAGGTCTCATATAACTTAAAAGCACAAGTTGAGCTAAATGTAATTTAGTATATCCTCTTTTCTTGCCATCCTCTGGTTTAGATATAACCTCATTCTTTATATAATTTTGAACTATATTATTTGTGTATTTTTCACCTTCAAATTTATCATTTAAGTAATCAATAACCTGTGACAGAAATAAATCATACCTTGGTAAATCTTCAAATGGTACTATAGTAGTCTTTGATATTTCTTTAGCCATCTTATTTATATACTCTATTCCAAAATTACTCTCTTCCAATTTTACACCCTCCAATACAATACTTAATTTTTAATTTACTATACCATGAAAACCTTATATAACTTTTAACTAAAATTTATTTCTGATTTAACTCACCTTCTAAATCTATATTATACTAACATTATAAGGTACATATAACCCCTTTACAAGTTAAATATTATAAAATTAACACTATACATCATAAAGAAATATTAAGATATCTAAAGATATCTAGCGATTTATTTTTTTACTTTAATCAAATGGTTTGATATTACCCAAAATAAGTTTTACATCATATTGTAACATAGTATTTTATACTGTATAATATTATTATAACTTACTTCATAGAGATTAAATATTAATTATATAAAAATTTAATATTAATTATAAACAATAATGTCTAATAATATGCTAACATATAGTAAAAAGTAGCATTATTTTTGGGGGGTGAACAAAATAAATAAAAAACGGTTCTTTATCTGCCTATTACTTGCATTTTTATTTATATCAGTAGACATATTTAGCCCTCTCCTTGGAAACTTTACAAGTACAAGTAACATGACTGTATATGCTAAATCTGGGGGAGGCAGTCACAGTTCTGGTGGAGGCAGCCGCAGTTCTGGTGGTAGTTTTAAATCGGGAAGTTTTTCTTCTCCTAAATCTTCCAGCAGTACACCTAAGTCTTCTGGCAGTACACCTAAATCTTCCACTGACACAAATAAGTCTTCTGGTGGCGGTTTTAAATCAGGTGATTTTTCAAATACTCCTAAATCTTCACCTGACAGTTCAAAATCAAATGATAGCTATAAATCTCAATCGAATAATACACAAAATTCGTCATCTAAAAACTATGGCAATGGAAGTAAGCGGTCATTTTTGCCTATTCCTATACCTATTCCATGGGGACACAGTTATTATGGTCCTGGTTCAGGTTACGGATATAGCTCAGGAGGCTTTGTATTAGGCATATTTAAGCTTATAATTTTTATTGCTATAATAATATTTGTAATTAAGTTAATAAAAAAATATAGAAGAAAATAATTGAGGAGGATATTTTTATGGGAATGTTTAAAAGACTATCAAATATTTTTAGATCAAAGGTTAACAATGCCTTAGATGAGGTAGAAAATCCTATTGAATTATTAGACCAGAAAATAAGAGATATGGAGGAAAGTTTAAATACAGCCAAACTTTCTTCTGCTCAAATTTTAGGTAATGTCCATGAAGTTGAAAAAAAGATGGTAGAAGCTAAAAGAAGTTCTGAAGAATTTGATGAAAAAGTCAAACTAGCTCTAAGTAAAGGCAATGAAGATTTAGCAAAAAAAGCTTTAGCTAAAAAACTTGAGGCTGATAAATCTTATAGTTCATTAAAAGTTAGTTATGATGATGCTCAGAAAAAGGCTACAGCTATAAAATCAAAATTAAAAGATCTTCAAGATGAAATTGAAAAAACAAGAGCATATAGGGATGAGGCTGCTGCAAGATTTAACAATGCCGAAGCTAGCAAAAAAGTAAATGAAATTTTAGCAAACGTGGATACTGGAAGCAATAAAATAAACTTAGATGATATAGAAAGAAAAATTCAAAAGAAAGAAGCTATGGCTGAAGGACTTGAAGACCTAAGAGAAGATAACTCTTTAGAAAAAGAATTTGAAAAGCTAAGTGAAACAAACCTTGATGAAGAATTAAAAAAATATAAACAAAATTAAGGGGATAATATATGAGTAAAGTTGATGAATTTTTAAAGAGTGAAAAAAATAAATACGGAAAACTTTATGTGGATATAAATTATGCTATAGATAATGTATCTCCCTTCTTAGAAGAATCTACTTTAAGAAGTAGAAAGTATGTTGCAAAAGCATCTGTATTAAAAAAATATATTGACCTATTACAAGCAACTGAATCAGAAATTAGCAAAGGTGGCTTCTTCAGCAGATTCAATAACGATAAATATATTGATTTATTGAATGATTATAAAAAAGATAACTCTGAATCTTTAAATCAACTAGAAAAGTGTAGTAAGTGTAAATGTCTAAATTGTACTGCTGATTGTAAGTTTGATAGCTGCTTAGCTTGCCGTGATAACTCCTGTACAGTTTTTTGTGATCATAAAAAAGCCAATGTTTCTAAACCTGAAAACTTTATATTGGATTTAACCAATAATAGAACAGGTGGCAATGATAGATATATGGTGCTTGGTATACTTCAAGATGTAGAACTGGATACAAAGTATATAATAATTGAAAATATAATTACTAAAGAAAAGTTTATTCTATACTACTACCCTGGAATTTCTGAGGATAGTTATGGTGAAATAAGTAATCCTGAAGAATTCGATTTTATTGTTTCAACCTTCCAAAGCATAGAAGAATAGATTAATCCAATATCTTGAAAGAGTTCTGTAAAAACAGAACTCTTTTTCAACAATATTTATCATTCAAAAAAATGACTTATTAGCGATCAATCTCTTCAGTCTGTGGATTCTTCGGAGTATATTATAATTTGTCCACAGTTTTGATATTTTTATCAACACATTTTGTGGATAACTTGTACATATTGATACTATTAAGTTTTAGTAGTTTTTCTATATCTTTATTCACAGTGTGGATAATTTATCGTGTTAATAATCTTAGTATTTTTTGATAGAACTACTTATTCTTATCTTGCATAATTTTCTCATATCCTACTTTTTTCAAAAAATTTATTGCATTTTATACATAGAACTAGCGTTAATAACTGTCAGATTACGTAAATCATTATCAAAAAAACCTGATGTTTTATGCCATCAGGTTTTTAATATTTACAAACTATTTTTGTGACTTATTGTAATCTTCTATAAACTTCTCTATTCCTATATCAGTTAAAGGATGTTTTAACATTTGAACTAACACTTTATATGGTATTGTAGCGATGTCTGAACCAGCCTTTGCACATTCTAAAACATGTATTGGGTGTCTTACACTTGCTGATATTATTTCTGTTTCAATTCCATATATATCGAATATATCAGATATATCACTAATAATTGTAATTCCTTCATTTCCTATATCATCTAATCTTCCTAAAAACGGACTTACAAAGCTAGCACCTGCTTTGGCTGCAAGTAAAGCTTGTTGTGCAGAGAATATTAAAGTAACATTTGTTTTTATACCCTCTTTAGCTAATATAGCTACTGCCTTAAGCCCTTCTTCACACATAGGTATTTTTATTACAACGTTTTTATGAAGCTTAACAAGTTCTCTAGCTTCTTCTACCATTTTTTTTGATTCTAAGCTCATAACCTCTGCACTTATTGGTCCATCAACAATTGAACATATTTCTTCAATCACTTCTTTTAAATCTCTGCCTTCTTTTGCAATTAGTGAAGGATTGGTAGTAACTCCATCAAGTATACCCCACTCCGCTACTCTTTTTATTTCTTCAACATTAGCAGTATCAATAAATATTTTCATCCAGTATTCCCCCAGTCTATTAATTTTATTTGATTTTAATATTATAACATACTAAACCATAATCTAAAATTTTATTTTTCACCTAAATATTTAATAACATCTTCTCTAGTATTTATTTTCCCTAAATATCTAAACTTATCAATATTTTCTAGTAAAGAACCTACCTCAGGACCCTGTTTTCCAGTAATGCTTATTATTTCGCTTCCTGATACAAGCCTATGTTTTTTTATTTCTGTATATCTTTTATATTCACTTAGCATATTTTCTATAAATTCTTTATACCTCTTTTTTTCATTTTTAGGATCAAAAATCATACTAGCAGCATAATTATCACAAAAAGAAAGTACAAGTAATTGTAATGAAAACTTCTCATACTTGTTAAAGTATTTGTAAAATGATTTTTTAAGTTCTTTAATATCAGAATTAAATAATCCAAGTGGATACATATGACCTTCCACAAGCTTCTCAATAAGTTCTGATGCCTCTTTAGGAAAATTCATATCTTCACAAACCGACTTAATAATTTTAGCTCCTTCTACATCATGACCATAAAAGCTAATCTTTTCATCTGTCTTCTTGTAGCATTTGAACTTACCTATATCATGCATAAAACATGCAAAAGCCACATACTCTTTTAATCTAAAGTTACCTATTTTCTTTTCAAATACACTTAAATCTAAGTTATTAATAGTTATTCTCTTATTTAGTAAATCTTTAAATACTCCATAGGTCAGATTCATATGTGTAAATGCATCTTCTATATGATATTTACATTTTCCAATAGTCTTTAATTCATCTATATATGGAAACATATTTCTTAGTATATTGTAGTTATCTAGAAACTCAAAAGCTTTGCCCTCTTTATCACTCTCTATTATTTTCATAAATTCGTTAAATACTCTTTCTTTTACACAACTTTTTAAATTAGGTGCTATTCTAATTAGATTATTCTCAGTATCAAAACTAAAATGCATCCCATAAGTTATATAAAATCTTATTCCCCTTAATATTCTAACTGGATCATCTTCTAAGCTTTTGTCACTTACATTTTGAATTATTCTAGATTTAATAGAATTTCTTCCTTTAAAGGGATCTATTATTTTATTTTCTAGTAGCTTTATGCATATCGCATTTATGGTGAAATCTCTTTTAGCCAAATCTTCTTCAATTGATTTTCCTTTCATTGCAGCTACATCTATTGTCAAATTTTCAATTATGCATCTATATATTCCTATATCCTCTTTTATAGAAAAAAACTTATAGCCTAAGTTATTAAATTCATTAATGAGTTTTGAGATATCGCCACTATATATTATATCAATATCGTTAGGCTCAATTCTAGAACTTATTAATTTGTCCCTAACGTAACCTCCTACTAGATAAGCATCTCCACCTACACTTTTTAGCATACATTTAAACTGATTTATAAATTCATTTGAATTACTCATATATTTCACCCACTATATATTATTTGAAGTGCTTGTAATGACACATAACAAATACATATTTAACCATATAAAAAACTCATATTTTACAACTTTAACTCCATATCAACATAGTTTCGACATTGTTTTCTGGTTATCCATATAATTACTATTTTATTTATAAAATTCACACTTCGTTTATTTATTAGGAATTTAGCATATAATTTCATGTAATTTTCTAACAATCCCTTGATTTATCTATATTTAATGATACAGTAAAAAAATGTATTTTGCAATAAAAATATATTGACATTTGTATATTTTGGGAGTATATTAACTATAGATGGAATTTAATAAGAAATTTGTAAACTAAATTTAAAAATGTTATTGACTTTAAATGTAATATTTGCTATTATTTAATTAAACATATGTCGAATTATGGGATTAGAGGAGGAAATTTAAATGAAATCAACAGGTGTTGTAAGAAGAGTAGACGAGTTAGGTAGAATAGTTATTCCGATAGAGTTAAGAAGAACTCTAGATATCGCAGAAAAAGATGCTTTAGAAATATATGTAGATGGCGAACAAATAATACTTAAGAAATATGAACCAGCATGTATTTTCTGTGGAGATGCAAGAGATGTTGTAAATTACAAAGGAAAAAATATATGTAAAAACTGTATGAACGAATTAAAAGGGGACAAGTAGTCCTTATTAACCCACATAATTTATGTGGGTTTTTTATTCTTTATCCGATGTCTATCGCCACTAACACCCCAACGCACTCTGTGAAAGCGATTCGCACCAAATCGGAGATTTGGGATCTCTGCTTTTCTTAAAGTTGGGGATGATAAGTGGCGATACGACCCTGGATAACGGCTTCTAAGCTTCAGATGGAGTTTAAAATTCCACCTGAAGCCAAGAATCCTGTTTATAATAAAAATCTATTTCCTATACAAAAATAATATTAAATCAATTATGTTGTTTTTCTTTAAATATAAGAAAAGGCTTACAAATACAAATCTGTAAGCCTTTTTTTTATTTAACTCTTGTTCCTCCAGTAAAATCAGATCTATCATCTAATGAAGAAATCTTAACTACATCTCCAGTTCTTGGCGCATGAATATAGCATCCATTGCCTACATATATTCCAACGTGGTGTGCAGGTGATCCAAAGAAAACTAAATCTCCTGGTTGAAGTTGATCTCTAGACACAGCAGTACCAGCTCCCTGCTGATCTGCTGCAATTCTTGGTAATCCTACTCCAAAGTGGCTATAAACATAACTAGTAAATCCTGAACAGTCGAAAGTACTTGGTCCATTACCTCCCCATTGATAAGGAGTGCCCAAGAAATTTGAAGCATATGCAACAACTGAACTTGATGAAGCAGGCGTGGAAGTTGTTCCACTTCCTCTTGAAAGCCTTGGAGCCTCTGATCTAACTTTTTGAACTTGGTTTGCTGCAGTTGCAACTATTCTTGCCGTAGCAGTATCTTGTGCTGCTACTACTTTTTCTTTAGCTTCTAAATCAGCTATTAACTTAGTTTGTGAAGCCTTATCGCTGTTAAGCTTGGACAATTTTTTTTCATTATCAGTTTTTAATGCTAAAAGCTTTTTATTTTTATCGTTTAATGCTTGCTTTTCCTCAGCTATAGCGCCCTGTTTATCTTTCAAATCTTTTATTATTTTTTGATCAAAACCTACTATTTTCTTTACAGTATCCACTCTTGTAATAAAATCACCTAGACTATCAGCTTGTAATACAACATCAAGGTAACTATTTGCCCCATTTATGTACATTGCTCTTACTCTTTTTCCAAATAAGTCCTGTTGTCCTTTTATATTTTGCTCAGACTTTTCTAACTGAGCTTGAGTATCCTTTATATCTTTATTTGTTTTCTCTATTCCTTTTTTATTATCATCTATTTGCTTTTTAACTTGTCCAATTTGTTCATCTAGTTTTTCCACTTTGGTCTCTAAATCTTGTCTCTGATTCTTAATTTGCTGTAATGAAGTAGATGAGCTCGTCGGTGCTGCTAAAGCATTTCTACCAGTTACCAGCACCACTGATAAAGCAATAACAGCAGATAAAATTCTTCTATTCAATTTCCAAACCTCCCCAGTGTCGAATAACTTTTGTATATTCTTGTTAAATTTAAATGCTAATTTTTATGTACTCTTTACTTAAAGCTTTGTTAATATGTCAAGTATTTATATTATAGCACTAAAATACATAAAATCTCAACGTTATCATACTATTTTTTTCAAAATATTAAAGTTTATATGTTTAAGACACAAGTTTATCAATAAATTTCAAAAATTTATTCATATATATGTATTTATTTTCCATATTTTTACTTATTATAATTTCACAATGACAATTGCTGCCAGCCATCTACAAATCAATAGAGTATTTGTAAATCTCCGATTTTGATAGCTTTCTATCCTTAGCTACCTTTTTAATAGCTTCTTTTTTGCTTAATCCTTCAGAAATATAATTCTTGATATGCTCTTCAATAGACAGCGCTTCCCATTTTGCCCTTTCTTCCTGTAATATTTCTTCCTCTCCTTTTCCTTCAACTACAAGTACAAATTCACCTTTTATATCTTTTTCTGAATAGTAAGATATGGCTTCATCTAAACTAAACCTTAATATTTGTTCATGTAGCTTAGTAAGTTCTCTACAAATAGAAATTCTTCGATTACCTAAATTGCTTCTAAGAAACTCTAAAGTTTCCCTAATTCTATGAGGTGACTCATAAAAAACTAGTGTTTCCTTCCTATCTTTCAATTCTTCTATAATAATTCTCTTATCTTTGTTCTCCCTAGGTAAAAAACCTCTAAATATAAACTTGCTAGTATCTAATCCCGAATATACTAATGCTGTAGTTATCGCTGTAGCTCCAGGTAAAACTTCAAAGTCTATATTTTCTTCAATACATTTTGATACTATAATGCTTCCTGGATCTGATATTCCTGGAGTTCCTGCATCACTTATTAGTGCTATGCTTTTTCCATCCTTAATCTTTTCTATTAAGTCCATACTTTTACCTTGTTCATTGTGTTTATGATAACTTATTAATGTCTTTTTTATATTAAAATGATTTAGTAATTTAAGACTTTGTCTTGTATCCTCCGCTGCCACTAAATCAACATTTTCTAATACCTCCAAAGCCCTTAATGTTATGTCTTTTAAGTTTCCTATAGGTGTTGGCACTAAATACAGTTTCCCGAAGTTCATAGTTATCCTCCTTTTAGTCGGAACACTGGGTAACTTAAGATTTTCGCTTCCGCTCACAAGTTACCCGTTAAAGTCCATTTAGGACTTTAACCTCCAAACTTTATCTACCATATATTTTATCGATTTCCTCAGTATATCCACCTTCTATATTGTATATACATAGTGGCGCTTCCCATTTTAAGAAAGTTCCTCCATTATTTTGTCCTTCAACTAACACCATATTAGGAGCCTTTTTAAAATTAGGTTGAATCATTCTTATAAGTTTAGGCTCAATTTTATATTGCCTCATAGTACAAATAATATCTGCTAGTCTATCTGGTCTATGTATCATGTATATTCTTCCATTATCCTTTAAGACTCCTTTAGCTGCCTTAATCACATCTTCTAGAGTACAACATATTTCATGTCTTGCAATAGCATTTTCATCATTCATGTTTATAATACCTGAATTTTTAAGTTTGTATGGTGGATTTACAGTTACTACATCAACTTTAGGTAACTTCTTTAAAAATTCAATATCCTTAAGATCCTTATTTATGAACTCTAATCTATGTTGCAGCTTATTAAATTCAACAGATCTTTTAGCCATATCTACCATTGGTTCTTGTATTTCTATTCCTATAATATTAGCAGCATCTGTTTTTCCTGCTAGTATAAAAGGTATTATTCCTGTACCACTGCATAGGTCTATAACTCTAGCACCTTTTTTCACTTTAGCAAAGTTTGCAAGCAATACTGCATCTACACCAAATCTAAATGCATCTTTTTTCTGTATGACGCAAATCCCTTTTAACTGCAGATCATCTAATGTTTCGTCATCCTTTAACCATTCTTCATTCATAATTGTTATCCTCACTTTTATTAAAAATGCATATAAGAAATCTATAATTAATTATTAAATCTGCTTATATAATTATGATTTATATATATAAAGTTGTCAAATCAATATAATAAAGCCTTAAGGCTTTGGCTACCTTAAGGCTCTTATTTCCCGGAAATAACTATAAATTTATATTGAAATATTTACAAAGTATCTTAATAATTATTTAGCTTTATTATTTTCTATTTTATCAAACTTACTGCTTACAATGATTATATTTACTCTTCTATTCTTAGCCTTCCCATCTTCTGTTGAGTTATCTGCTATAGGTCTGTACTCTCCGTATCCTACTGCAGAAAGTTTTTGAGGTGGAATATTGGCGCTATTAATCAGTAATTCTGTAACATTAGAAGCTCTGGCACATGATAACTGCCAGTTTGATGAAAACTGATCATTTTTTATAGGAACATTGTCCGTATGCCCCTCTACTCTCATATAATTGTTAAGTTGATTCAGTATTTTTCCTATTTCAATAAGTTTCTTTTGCGATTCTGGCTTTACTTCAGCTCTACCAGTGTCAAAAAATAAAGTATCATTTAAACTTACAACAAGCCCTCTCTCATCAACTTGGGTACTAACATCCGCTTTCATTCCATTCTTCTCAAGATACTTGTCCACCTGTCTTTTCAAATCTTCCATTTTTGCTTGTTCAGCTTTTTCAGTTAAATCATTTTCGATTGGCTTAGTATCAACAGTTATTGGTACACCATCTTCTTTAGCAATTATAGTTTTTCCTCCACCCATAGATACTCTAAGTGAATCTGATAATTGTTTAAATTTTGCCTTGTCAACATTACTCATAGCAAACAGTACAACGAAAAGTATCATAAGTAAAGTCATGAAATCAGAATAACTAAGCAACCATCGCTCATGATTCATGTGCTCTTCATGCTTTCTTTTCTTCATATCTCAGCTTTACCATCCATTCCTTCAAATTTGACAACTTCCTCTTTACTTAGGAATCCCTTTAATTTTTCAGCTATCGTATTAGGGTTTATACCTTCTTGTATGTATAATATGCCTTCAATAATAAGAGATTTTTCTCCATATTCTTTTTCATCTAATGACTTTAACCTAGTAGCTAGTGGTAAAAATAAAAGGTTTGCAGATGAAAGACCATATAATGTGGCTAAAAATCCAGAGGCAATTTTAGGACCTAAAGAGTTTGGATCCGATAAATCAGCTAGGATATGAACTAGCCCCATTACGGTACCTATAATACCTAATGTAGGAGAAAATCCACCAGCTTGTTCAAAAATAGCAGCTCCTTTTCTATGTCTTTCAGATGTGGATTCTAACTCCAATTCCAAAATACTTCTAACCGCTTGAGGATCTACACCATCTACTACCAACTGAAGTCCTTTTTTAATAAAAGGATCTAAATTAGGGTCATTAGATATTTCTCCTTCGAGACTTAATAATCCATTTTTTCTAGTTTTATATGACACATCTTTAAAGTAAGCTACTAATCCTGGTAAATCGATTTTTTTAGGATTTATAGCGACCTTTATTATCTTAGGTAATCTTTTCAAAATTTCCATAGGGAATGTAAGTCCAACCGCACCTGCAGTTCCACCAAATACTATTATCGCTGGTGCAAGTAAAAAAAGAGCACTTAATACCCCTTTCTCTATTAAAAATCCTGCTACAATAGATCCAAAACCAACTATAATAAAGACAATAACAGAAATATCCATATTTATCCTCCACATAATAATATTTTCGTATAAACTACACTAAAAATATTTATACTCACACAATAGATATTCGTTTATATTAAGTTAATCTTTACTAAATATAATAAATGTTTATACTGTATGTTCAAAGTTATTTTTATTCAGTATTTATTATAATGCTAGATTCTAAGCATATTAATAATATAATCTATTTAATAAAATACCATAAATAAAAAGACTACCTTCCGGTAGTCTTTTTACATTAAATTACTCTTGAACTGGAGCTCCTACTGGGCAAACATTTGCACAGTTTCCGCAATCGATGCAAGCAGCTGCATCTATATCAAATTGAGTATCTCCTTGACTTATAGCGTTAACTGGACATTCTGAAGCACATGCTCCACAGCTTACGCAAGTGTCTAATATTTTGTATGCCATATGTAAACACCTCCTTATAAATTTAGATGATTAACATCTACTTTTTATTTTACCACGTTTTAATTAATTTTTAAAGCTAATTTTCCTATAATACTGCATATCCTAAATCCTCAAGGGATTGTATTAATGATTCATTATTTACAAAATAATCGTCGTATACAACGCTTACTTCTCCCTTTTCTCTATTTATTTGACAAGCAACAACACCTTCATTATTAGAAATGGCTCTTCTTATCTTATTAACATCTTCCACTGTATGCATGTTGCAGATTTTCAAAACAGATTTCATACTAAACCTCCTTAGTCCTCCTTAAATAGTTCTTTAATTATGGCCGCATCTTCAACACCTTCAGCTTCAACGTCAATCTTAATTTCATCTTCATTTATACTTCCTTCAAAACTTCCTGAAATTAATTCTATTTCATCTATAGGTATTTCTTTTATTGTTTCGTCTCCATCTTGCGGTTTAATTTTAACCTTTACACTTTCTTTTACTACGGAATTTGAAACTACTGTTCCTTTTCCATAAGGAGTATCTACAACTGAGTCTACTTTAGGTAGTTTTATTCTTATATGCTCATAAGTTTCTTGTTCATAGTTTAAACAACACATAAGTCTACCACATATTCCTGAAATCTTAGTTGGATTTAAAGATAAGTTTTGTTCTTTAGCCATCTTTATAGAAACTGGAGCAAAGTCTCCTAAGAAGGTAGAACAACACATAGTTCTTCCACATGGCCCTAACCCACCTATCATCTTAGCCTCATCTCTTACTCCAATTTGTCTTAGCTCAATCCTAGTTCTAAATATAGCAGCTAAATCCTTTACCAGTTCTCTAAAATCCACTCTTCCATCTGCTGTAAAATAAAATATAACTTTATTGTTATCAAAGGTATATTCTACATCTATAAGCTTCATCTTTAAATCATGCTGTTGAATTTTTTCTAAACATACATTAAAAGCTTCTTCCTCTTTTTGTTTATTTTCTGAATGTCTATCTATATCCTCTTGGGTAGCTATTCTTATAACACTTTTTAGAGGAGATACAATTTCATCTTCTTCAATTTGCTTAGGTGCTATCACACACTCTCCAAATTCTACTCCTCTAGCAGTTTCCACTATTACATATTTATTCTTCTTTACATCCAATTCACCTGGTGAAAAATAATATATTTTACCAGCTTTTTTAAATCTTACACCCACTACTGTTACCATACTATACCTCCTGCATTTTCACCAACATAGAATCGAAAACTAGGACAGGATTTACGTTTCTTTCTAGTTTTTTTCTAGTGTCTTTTATAATATTAATAATACCATTTAATTTGTTAAATGAAAACATTTCCGCCATATCTTTTATTTCATCTATTTTGTCTATATTTATTATTAACTCGTTATTCCCTGTTTCTTTATATACCAAAATATCTCTTATATAGGAAAGAAACCACGTAAGAACTTCTTGCCATTCTCCTTTATATTTAAGAAGAAAATCTTCGTAAATTAAAGAGTCTTCAAGCTTATTTTTACAAATACCTTTTAATATATTTACTGTGTTATTCCTAATTTCTTTCAGTGATGCGTCCTCCATAAATCTTTCTGCTCTACCTGGAATCCCATCACTAAATGCATTAACAATCTTTATCTCATCTTCTGATGTATCTGGAAATCTATTTTTTAAAAATAATAACATTTCCTCTTCATTTAATCTATTAAGCTTATATATCTGACATCTAGATTTTATTGTATCCAATATTTTCTCTAGTTTTTCGCACAATAGAATTATAAAAATACCCTTAGGTGGCTCTTCTATAGTCTTTAAAAATGCATTTTGAGCAGCTTCTGTCATCTTATCTGCACTATATAAAAGAATTACTTTTTTATTCCCTTCATAAGGTTTTTTATTAGTTTCTTCAATTATATTTTTTATTTCGTCTATTCCTATAGACTTTTTATCTTTTTGTAACTTAAACTCTACTATATCCACATACTGCTTATTCTTTTCTTTATCTAAAAGCTTTATAGCTATTTCTTTTGCTATAATGCTTTTTCCAATTCCCTCTTCGCCTACAATAATATGGGCATGAGAAAACCTTCCTTTTTCTATAGAACTTGCTGCTTGTATTTTTACACTATCATGCCCTATTATCGCATTAATACTCAATTGCAAATCCCTCCAATTAAATTTTCACAAATTTATCTACATCTACTACAAAAACAGTCGCTCCTCCAACCTCTACTTCTACAGGATAGGGAACATACAAACCTGTAGAGCCTGTTACCGGTGTAGGCGCAGTTATAATTTGCTCTCTTCTTTTGCATATCTCTTCAATCTGAGATAATACCTTATCTACAAGCTCTTCCTCCACTCCAATAATCAGTGTAGTATTACCTGCCTTTAAAAAACCACCAGTAGTAGCAAGCTTTGTTACTCTAAAATTCGATTCCGTTAAAACATCTACTAAATTTCCTGAATCTTCGTCTTGCACAATTGCTATAATCAATTTCATATAACTCATCTCCCTATCATTTTACCCTATTATATAAAACCTAACATAAATATGTTAGTCCTTTTAGCATTTATTCAATTAATTTTATTATAATTTTTTATTTCTTTATATCTTCAACTTATTACGTGTTTATAAATCTACGTGTCTAATACTCTTTTCTTTAAGTTTTCATATAATTCATTATGAATTTTATCTATAGACTTTATTTTACCATCATCTACACAATTTATTGTTAGCCAATCATACTTTTGTGATATTTCACAAGAAGTATTGTATGAATGGATTAAATACTCATAGTCTTTTTCATGTATATCCTTATCTATATCTCCTGTCATTTTACTTACCCTTTCAGTCATTAACTCTCTGCTACATTCAGGGGGCATATCTAAAAATACAACACAATCTGGAACGGGAAGCTCAAAAATTTTAAATTCAAACTCCCATACCCAATCTAAAAACTTATTTTTTTCTTCCAAATCATGAATTTTAGATGCTTGGTGAATCATGTTTGCAGTTGTATACCTATCTGCTATTACTATTCCTCCGCTTAGGTAAAACTCTTTCCAATCTGTCTTATATGAAGCGAATCTATCTACTGCATAAAATGTAGATGCTACGTATGGGCTAACATCTTCTGGGTTTTTACCAAAACTTCCATTTAGATACATTTTTACTAACGCGGAAGATTCACTTTCATAATTCGGGTATTCTACCTTTTTCACTCTATATCCTTCATTTATTAGTCTTTCATATAACCTTTGTGTTTGAGTAGCCTTACCACTGCCATCACAGCCTTCTATTACAATTACCTTTCCTTTTTTTAAGCCCATCCTATTTTCCTCCATAATATTTCATTTGTTATCAAATTAATTCTTTATTACTACCTTCATCTCATCATTTTGAATTCCTAAAATATCAGTTCCATTACTTTTATAGTATTTAATAATGTCTAAGCTTTCTTTATCAATTAACTCGCCCATTGCTAAAATAGGTATTCCTGGTGGGTATGGCACTATATTTTCTGCACTTATTCTCCCTAAGCAATCTTCTAATTTAACAAATTCTTTTTCTTTATCAATAACTTCATATGGCATAATTTGAGCTTTAGGTATATCATACTGCACTAAACTTAATTCTTTTTTCTTTAAATCATTTAAATTGCATTTTTTCAAAATCTCATACAACCTTTTAAATTCCTTCTCTTCACTAAATGGCGAAAAGATTAACACTACATTAGATATATCGCTCATTTCAGCCTGTATTCCAAACCTTCTTAGATAACTTAAAAGTAAGTTGCCATCATATTCTTTATTTAAATTTATTACATATCTTGTTGCATCTAAATTCCAAACATAATTTAAATCATTACTTTCATTTCTATATCTTTTTATTTCTGCATCTAAGTTTATTATATCCTCTATGCCAATTATGTGAATACCTTTAATTTTATTTATTTTACCTCTATAATAACTTGCTATATTTAAAAGTTTCTCATACTCGACTTCACCATAACTTTCCAAATAAAATCTAGCATAATCCATAGAACATAAAAATAGATAAGAGGGACTTGTACTTAAAAATGCACTAACATAAAAATCAACTTTATTAATATCTTGTCCATCATTTACATGCAAATAAGCAGTTTGTGTTAAACTCGATAGAGTCTTGTGTGTACTGGTAACAACCATATCCGCTCCTAATTTTATAGCACTCTTCGGCAAATTGTCATTTACTCCAAAGTGAGCTCCATGTGCAGAATCTACTAATACCTTCATCCCATGCTTCTTAGCCTTGTCTATTATAAATTCTAAGTTACTACATATTCCATAATAATTTGGATATGTAACTACTATGCCTTTAGCATCATCATTATCTTCTATTACCTGTAAAAAATGCTCCAAGTCTATAGCAATAGGAGCATTTAATCTCTCACTTATAATATTCTTTACATATACTGGTTTAAGCTTTCTCATTATTATGGCATTGAATATAGATCTATGGCAATTTCTTTCAACAATAACTTTGTCCCCTTCATTAAAGCTACTAAATATCATCGCCATATTACCTGAAGTACTTCCATTAACCAAAAAGTAAGACTTTTTACTTCCGTAAAATCTACTAAGGAGATCCCTTGCATCTTTTATTATTCCTTCAGAATTATGAAGATTATCGACTCCCTCAACTTCGGTTATATCAAATTTCATGAGATTTTGAATAAATTCCCTGCCCATGCTAGTATATTCAAAACCCTTACCACCTTTATGCCCTGGCATACAGAATGATATATTATTTTCTTTTACATACTTTAAAACACCTTCTAAAATCGGTAACTTCGACAACTTATTTCCTCTCCCCTTATAATATCTTGAACTATAGCTTTTCTTATACGTTCCATATAATAATTATAAAAATCTGTAGTATCATCTAAACTTACTAATCTTTCTTCGCAGCATTTACAGATTCCTCTTCCATATATCATTATACCATTATTAAGAGACTTACCACATATAATACAACTTTGCTTTTTCATTTAATATCCTCCTTGTACAAACTATTTGGTATATTAAATTATTGCCTCATATAGTATATAATATTCAGCTACCTTCCGAAACTTATTTTGTCCACATAAATAAATTAAACTCAGTATAATAAACTAATATTATACTGAGTTTAATTTATTAATCTTTTATTGTAACTAGTGTACCTCTCGGTATATTATCCTGAATCCATTTTGCATCATAGTAAGGAAGTCTAATACATCCGTGGGATGCCTTATTCCCTAGCTTATCATATTCGGATTGTATAACATATCCATTATTATCATATAAGACACTATGAAAAAGAAAATTGTTATCTATTCTTGTCCAAAAATAACATACAACGCTATCTGATGAGTAAAACAACGGACCCTTATCACCTATTAAGAATCTACCTGATGGTGTAGGAGTGTCATCCAACCCAGTAGAACATACAAATTCTTTTACTAATGTTTGTCCATTAAATATATCAACTCTCTGCTGACTTTTATCAACAAGTATATTATATGGGCCAGATGGTGTTACGGTTTTAACCATCGATTTTGGAACATACCCTTTAACATAATTTAAAGTACCATAGTCTAATATCTCTACGTAATAATATCCATCCTTACTATCTAAAATCTTTACTTCTGGAAGACTACCGTAAGTTGAACCAACAACTGCAGAGGAAGAGTTCGGGTACTTCCTTACGTTAACACTTGTAGTTTCCCCAGCATTCATTACATTGAAGGAGCTTGTCCACTCAGGTGGTTGAGGCCCTTTAGGTACTTGTGGCTTAGGTGGCTCAGGTGGTTTCTTCTCAATGCCTATTAAGTATAAGGTCTTTAGCGAAACTGCTCCCTCACCTCCAAATATGTAAACATTTTTTGCTGATGATAAGATTTCCTTAACATCATTTTGTTGTTTTTCATTCATATTATCACTAACCAAAACTAATGGAGATTTAGTTTTTTGTGCTAGTGCAGACCCTGAAAGTGAATCAGGAAAATTAAGAGCTGATGCAAGATAAACATTACTCATATCTAGTACATCTTTAAATCTATTTATAATAGCAGAGTTTGTATCATATCTGTCACTTCCTGATATTCTTTCTGCATTTTTAAATTCAGATTTTACGCTTTCATTTATAACTCCTTCAGAGCCGATAACATATGTATTAGTAATATTTTTATCTGCCAATCCATTCTTTACTGGGTCAGGCACATAGTCCTTGTTTACAAGTATAATCGGCATGTCCATGATTGCAGCAATAGGGGCTACAGATAAGGCATCTGGATAATTCTCTCCTGAAACAACTACCACTCTGTCTTTTATTCCTACATAATTAGCAACTAACATTGCAGTTTCGTATCTATCTATACCGCCTATACGCTCATAGCTTATTCCCATGTTTTTTATACTATCTTCTACATCTTTAGAGATAGATTTACCTATTATAAATACCTTAGAAACATTATAACTTTTTAATTGCTCGGCAGCCTTGCCATCCAATTTTTTTTCCGTAGTAAGTATTATTGGTGCATCATACTTCTTGGAAAGAGGGCAGGCACAAAGTGCATCTGGAAAATTTTCTCCTGATGCTAAAATTGCATAACCTGAATTTGAATTGAATCCCTGTGAGATTTTCATAGACGTATCGTATCTGTCACTACCACCATATCTTTGATAATTTCCTTGTGCATAAACCCTAGATGTAGTGCTAATAATAAATATAAATAAGAGTAGGATTTTAATCTTACTTTTTAGTGCTAACTTAAAACTTATAATAATCTCCTCCTATCGCTTAAACATATAGTATATGTGTAGTTGCACCAAATTATTCATGATTTTATATACATATTAATTGTAAACATTTTTTACCAGTTTTGCAACACCTAATTTTATTACTTTTATTAGCTTAAAAATCTCATGGAGGTATATCTTATGAAACATGAAATCTTAACTAACCTAAGTGCTATAAAAGAAGATATATTAAACTTATCGAGGTATCTTTACGAAAATCCTGAAGAAAGTTTTCATGAGTACAAAGCTCATGATTACATAACAAATATATTAAAGATTAACAATTTCGATGTTACAGAGCACTACTTAGACATTGAAACAGCTTTTTATGCTCAGCATGGCACAGGTCATCCCAAGATTTGCTATATATGCGAGTACGATGCAGTAAACACTTCTGGACATATTGTTGGACATAACTTAATATCTGCAATGTCCCTAGGTGCTGCTATATCCCTATCTAAATCACTACCAAAAGACAAAGGTAGTATTATAGTTATCGGATGTCCCGGAGAATTTTTAAGTAGTTCTAAAGTTACTATGGCAAAACAAGGAGTTTTTAATGATATAGACATAGTTCTTATGGCTCATCCCGATGTAATAACTGCTGAAAGTGGTTCCTCAATGGCTATTGTACCGATAAAAATTAGTTATAAAAGTAAACAAGGATTCACTTATAGAAGATCAGGAAGCTATTCTGCATTAGATGCCTGTCTTTTTACTTTTAATACATTAAACTTGTTAGCAAAGGGATTTGAAGATAACTCTACGATAGATGGAGTAATTCTAAAAGGTGGAGATTCTCCATATCTTCTTCCTTCTAATACAGAGTCAAAGTTTTACATAAGATCTTCTAAAATGGAGACAGCTTGTAAGTTAGAAAAGAAAATAAGGGAGCTGGTAAAAACAACTGGCAATCTAATGGAAATTGACTCTGAAATCTGCTTATACGAACTGCCTTATGATGAACTTATTCCAAATAGCATTTTGTCTAGAATATTTTCTCATAATCTTAAGGAATGCGGCATAATAGACATTGCCCCTCCTAAAGATACTAATTCTGGTCTTAGTTTAGGTACGGTAAGCCATATAGTGCCTTGTATACATCCATATATATCTATTACTGAAGATAAAAACTTACAATATTCATCACCTGAATTTGCTTTAGCTACTACATCTTATTTTGCTCAAGATAGAGTTGTAAAAACTGCTCATGCTCTTGCGTTAACTGGTTTAGATCTTATAGAGAATAGTTCTTTACTTGAGCAAATAAAAACAGAATTTTATGAAAGAAAAAAAGAAACTAGATAGCTAGTTTCTTTTTTATTTAAATGTTCTTTAACCTAATCTGTAATTAAAATAAGTTAATTACTTAATATACACAAACAGCATCCATAGGATATAATATAATTATAGTTAACTTATATCTTATACAGGAGGAACATATGATATCAATCTATAAAACTTTGGATGAAACAGGTACTTTACAAGCAATTGATACTATAGAGTCAGGTTGCTGGATCAATATAGTAGCTCCTTCAGATGAGGATTTACTTTTAATATCGAAAAAAACAGGAGTTTCTCTAGATTATCTTAAAGCAGCTCTAGATGAAGAAGAAACTTCTCGTATTGATATAGAGGATAATAATCTATTAGTAATAGTAGATATACCTTTCACAGAAATGGAGGATAACTCATTAACCTACGACTCCTATCCTTTATCAATTATTCATACAGATTCAACAATAATAACAGTTTGCTTAAAAAACAGTAAGATTCTGACTGACTTTATAGATGGAAAAGTAAAATCATTTTTTAGCTTTAAACGATCAAGATTTATACTTCAAATACTTTACAGAATAGCTAGCTACTACTTATTATATCTTAGACAAATAGATAAGAAGAGTGTTATGATAGAACAAAAATTGCATAAATCAATGAAAAATAAAGAACTTATTCAACTTCTATCACTCGAAAAGTCTCTTGTTTATTTCTCTACATCCTTAAAGGCCAATGAAATTACTTTAGAAAAAATGCTGAAGCTTGAATTACTACAAAAATATCCTGAGGATCAAGATATACTTGAAGATGTAATTATTGAAAATAAACAGGCAATAGAAATGGCCAATATCTACAGTAACATTTTGAGTGGTACAATGGATGCTTTCGCATCTGTAATATCTAACAACCTAAATATAGTTATGAAACTACTTGCATCTGTAACTATTGTTATGGCTATACCTAATATAGTTTTTAGTTCTTTTGGAATGAATGTAAATGGGATACCTTTTAGTAATAATCCAATGGGATTTTGGCTAGCCTATGGAATAGCAGCTCTAGCATGCGTACTTCCAATAATTATTTTACGTAAAAAAGGATTATTTTAAGTATAAGGATGTGATCATATGATTGCAAGACGACTAAAGTATGGGGATACTATAGGCCTTATATCCCCTGCAGGAGCTGAAAACCCTGATAAAATAAAGGAAAGTATAAAGTATATAGAAAGCCTAGGATTCAATATTAAGGAAGGAAAACATATCTATAAAAGGCTAGGGTATCTAGCAGGAAGCGATAATGACAGAGCTGAAGATCTTATGAATATGTTTCGTGATGATAATGTTGATATGATCTTATGTGTAAGAGGAGGATATGGCACTATGCGTATCCTTCCTAGCATAGACTTTGATGTTATACAGAAAAATCCTAAAATTTTTGCAGGTTTTAGCGATATAACTACTTTTCTAAATATTATATCTCAGAAGTGTGGGTTAATTACCTTTCACTCACCAATGTGTAATTCAAATTTATTAGACAAGTACACATTAGAAAGCTTTCTAAGTACATTTATGAATGGCCATAAACCGTATATTATTAAGAATCCAAATAACATACCTACTAGATGCTTTTCTTCTAAAAGATCAGTATCTGGGAAGCTAGTAGGTGGTAATTTGTCCTTGCTATGTAGCACAATTGGTACTCCCTTCGAGGTTGATACTAAGGATAAAATTATATTTATTGAAGAAGTCGGAGAAGAGCCCTATAAAATAGACAGGTTGCTAACTCAACTTCTTTTAAGTGGGAAACTTGATGAGTGTTCTGGCATTATTCTTGGACAATTTACTAATTGTGAATTACCTCACTATGAGAGAAGCCTGACTTTAAATGAAGTAATAACAGACAGGATCTTAAATTTAAATAAACCAACAATAACTAATATTCAATCAGGACATTCCTATCCTAAGCTTACATTACCTATTGGATCAAAAATTCGAATGAACTGTATAGAAGGAGTAATAGAGGTTTTAGAACCAGTAGTATCCTAAAATAAGAAGTATATAAAAACACCTCATAATTATTATGAGGTGTTTTTTGGAGGCGCCACCCAGATTTGAACTGGGGAATAAAGGTTTTGCAGACCTCTGCCTTACCACTTGGCTATGGCGCCATAAGTTATTTGTTTTTTAACGCTCTTATATAATATCATTTTAATAATTACTTGTCAATACTTCTTATCATGTATTTTATGTAATCTTAACCTACTATTGCTTTAATTAAAAATGACACAATGCTATAATATTTAATAAGAGGTGATATTATGGTAAATGAAGAGTTACTATCTGTAATAAATTCTAGCAATTATATTGTATTCTTTGGTGGTGCAGGGGTATCTACGGAGTCTTCCATACCAGACTTTAGATCGGAAGCAGGTCTTTATAAAACAAAAAATAATTCTTCTTATCCACCTGAAGTAATGCTAAGCCACACATTTTTTATGTCTCATACAGAGGATTTCTTTGATTTCTACAGAAGGAAAATGATATATAAAGAGGCTAAACCTAATGCTGCTCACTATGCTTTAGCAAAGTTAGAGAATACAGGAAAACTAAAAGCTATAATAACACAAAATATTGATGGCCTCCATCAAATGGCAGGTTCCAAAAATGTACTTGAACTGCATGGTTCTATTCATAGGAATCATTGCATGAAATGTGGTAAATATTTTGATCTAGAATATATAATTAATAGCCAAACTACAGTTCCGAAATGCAGTGCTTGTAATGGAATAGTAAAACCTGATGTAGTTCTTTATGAAGAGAGCCTAGATATGGCTACTATAAATGCATCAGTTAATCACATAAAACAGTCAGATCTACTTATAGTAGGTGGAACTTCCTTGGTAGTATATCCAGCAGCAGGATTAATAGATTACTTTAAAGGAAATAAATTAGTCTTAATAAATAAATCATCGACTTCATATGATAATAGAGCTGATTTAGTTATTAATGATAGCATAGGTAAAGTTTTAGGTAGCTTGATATGATAAAAATACTCTATACTTTAGTTAAATACTAAGATATAGAGTATTTTATTTCCTTAATATTATTTTCTTAATTAAAACTTAAGAATCCCTATTGAATTTAAAAATATAATTATTAATAATATCGATGATACATACCTTACTATAAAATAATATGTATTTATAAGAAAATCTAGATTTAATGTACCATTGTTTGAAAGTTCATATTTAATTTCATCTTTTTTAATGAAATAACCTAATAAAATTGCTGTTAGAAGTCCACCTATAGGCATTAATATATTAGAAGATAGGAAATCAAATAAATCAAAGAATCCTTTTCCAAATATCTTAATATTGCCAAGCAAACTACTACTATCGACTGACAATGCTGCTAATATACCTATTACAGCTATTACTCCAGCATTTAATACAACTGCCTTAGTTCTCGAAAAACCTTTTTCTTCAGTATAGTATGCAATCAAAACCTCTACTATTGACATCATAGCCGTTGTAGCCGCTATAGATGCTAATATAAAGAATAATACTAATAATATGCTTCCAAATGGGATTTTAGAAAATACCAGTGGCATAGTCATAAATAAAAGTCCTGGGCCTGCTCCTGGCTCCATATTGAATGAAAATACTGCAGGAAATATTGCTATACCAGCTAATATTGAAACTACTGTATCTGATAATGCGACTCTTATAGAAGTATTAATTAAGTTGTTATCTTTAGTAAAATAACTTCCGTATGTAACCATAGTCCCCATTCCAAGAGATAACTTAAAGAATGCAAGACCAAGAGCCATAAGTATACCTTGTTTTGTAATCATTCCAAAATCAATTTTAAATAAAAATTTAAATCCTTCGTAGGCCCCAGGAAGGGTTACAGCCCTAATATCACAAATTACTATTAATAGGAATAGAACTGGCATAAGGGTTTTAGTAACCTTTTCGATTCCTTTCTGGACTCCTAATATCAATATAAAGGATACTACAGCTAAAACAACTATTTGCCATATTATTGGTGGCACGGGTCCAACTATAGTATTTATAAACATATTCTTTGCATTTTCTGCGTTAATAGAAGCAAAATCTCCTTTTAATGCCTTGAATACGTAAGAATACACCCATCCTGCTACACGGCTATAAAAAAACATTATTAAGTATGCAGTAACAATTCCAAATGCACCTATGCTTTTCCATCCTGAATTAGGCTTTAGCTCTTTTAATGCGCCTATTACGTTTTTTCTAGTTTTTCTTCCTATATAGAATTCACTTACCATCACAGGTAGCCCCACGAATATTACACAAAGAAGATAAACAAAAAGAAAAGCTCCTCCACCGTTAGCACCAATCATATAGGGGCCATCCTCTTAAGTGTGATCGCCATTAGACCTATTAGAAATTGAAATATATCACACTTCTTTTTAGGAATGGGTATGTTACTTATTTTTTTACATAAATAAAAAACACCAAGCATATGCTCAGTGTTTTTACTATTACCTGACGACGACCTACTCTCCCACAG
>NZ_JAEEGB010000110.1 GCF_016316925.1 Clostridium aciditolerans
CGCGCGTCGTGATGCTGATGGTGCCATCGCCCGGCGTGAAGATCGGTCCGGGGGTTTTCATCGAGCGCTTGAAGACGTTCGGGTCGACCGCGCGCGGATCGTACGAGGTGAAGGTGGCACCGCCGAGGTTCGGCGCGAGCCCACCGATGGCGCCGGCGTTCACGGCGATGTCGCCGCGCAGATTGGTGATCGAGCCGTAATAATCAGGCACCTGCACCCCGTAAGTCGGCACCACGGAGTTGAGCTTG
>NZ_JAEEGB010000112.1 GCF_016316925.1 Clostridium aciditolerans
CGACAACGTGCAGAACTCGATCGAGATGGCGATCACCGATGCGCTGACCGGCCTCAACAACCGGCGCTACATGGAGAGCCACCTCGCGACGCTGGCGGAGCAGGCTTCGGTCCGCGGCAAGCCGCTGGCGCTGATGATCCTCGACATCGATTACTTCAAGGCGATCAACGACACCTACGGCCACGACGCCGGCGACGACGTGCTGCGCGAATTTGCCGTTCGCATCCGCA
>NZ_JAEEGB010000113.1:0-151 GCF_016316925.1 Clostridium aciditolerans
GGATTTGGGTGCGCGCATCGCCGGGCGGCGGTATCACCGCGGCAGTCTCGGCGATGGCCGGAAACGGCCCGATCGGGCCGGCCGCCAAGAAGCCGGACACAATAAGGGCCCAAAGTGGCCCTCTGACCCAAACAGTTCTGTCGTAGTATTT
>NZ_JAEEGB010000113.1:258-409 GCF_016316925.1 Clostridium aciditolerans
CAATCAGCGGTTTTATTGACAAATGGCAAGGTGGCGCGCAGTCTCGCCGGTGCGAACCCGTCTGGAGCAGCCGGTACCAATCGGCTGGAATCGGGAGCACCAAAGGAGGAACACATGGGGAGCTGTAAGACAGCCGCCACAGTCGTCGGCG
>NZ_JAEEGB010000114.1 GCF_016316925.1 Clostridium aciditolerans
GGTAGAGTGTAGAGTGTCCACTAACAGCACCACCTGTACAGAGGATTGTCTTTCGACTTTAAGACACCTTTAAGATTGGAACACACAATGATAATAACCGGTGAGCCACCACTTCTTGTAATATTCCTACGAGTTATTCCTATTGTCCTTCCGGACTCAATCAGACGATCCACATCGCCTAATCACCTAATCATTTCACCTACAGTGTTACCCTCGGTTACTGAGATTGAGTGGTATCTCGCTTGCCTACTCGAGCTCCTCTGGGTGAGGAG
>NZ_JAEEGB010000115.1 GCF_016316925.1 Clostridium aciditolerans
AGCAGGGTCGCGATCATGGCGCCTTCTCCTCGTCCACGAAGGCGCCGGGGCGCCCCTGCTCTTCATCGCCTTCCTGGGCCTGATGCTCCTGGGCGTGCCCATCGGCGCGGCCCTGGGCCTGGCAGGTGCGGCCGCCATCGCGCTGGCCAGCCCCGACACGCAGTGGTTCGGCCTGCTGGCCGTGCCGCAGAACTTCTATGCCGGCCTGGGCAAGTACCCGCTGCTGGCGATTCCGATATTCGTGCTCGTGGGCTCGATCTTCG
>NZ_JAEEGB010000012.1 GCF_016316925.1 Clostridium aciditolerans
CTTTGGTACTCCTCCGTTGTATTTTAGCGCTCTTACTGTAGCAACTATTACAACAGCATCTGGTTTTAATCCAGCCATTCTACACTTGATGTCTAAGAACTTTTCAGCTCCAAGGTCAGCACCGAATCCTGCTTCTGTAACTACATAGTCAGCAAAATGAGTAGCCATTCTTGTAGCCATTATTGAGTTACATCCATGAGCTATATTTGCAAATGGTCCACCGTGTACAAATGCTGGTGTTCCTTCAAGTGTTTGAACTAAATTTGGTTTTAAAGCATCTTTAAGTAATGCAGCCATAGCACCCTGAGCATTTATTTGTCCAGCTGTTACTGGAGCTCCACTTCTTGTATAGCCTACAACTATTCTAGCTAATCTTTCTTTTAAATCATTTATATCAGTTGCTAAACAGAATATAGCCATTATTTCTGAAGCAACAGTAATGTCAAATCCATCTTCTCTTGGCATTCCATTTGCTTTTCCACCCATACCATCAACAACAAATCTTAATTGTCTGTCGTTCATGTCAACGCATCTTCTCCAAACAATTCTTCTTGGGTCAATATCTAAAGCGTTTCCTTGATATATATGGTTGTCTATCATTGCAGCTAAAAGGTTATTTGCTGCTCCTATTGCATGGAAATCACCTGTAAAGTGAAGGTTTATATCTTCCATTGGAACAACTTGAGCATATCCGCCGCCTGCTGCTCCTCCTTTTACTCCAAATACAGGTCCTAGTGAAGGTTCTCTTAATGCAACTATTGTATTTTTACCTATTTTTGACAAAGCATCAGCTACACCTATTGATGTAGTAGTTTTTCCTTCACCTGCTGGTGTTGGATTGATTGCTGTGCATAGTATTAATTTACCATTTTTCCCTGGTGTTTTCTTCAAAAGATTGTAATCTACCTTTGCTTTATATTTTCCATAAAGCTCGATATCATCTTCTGTAAAACCTAACTTAGCAGCTACCTCTCTAATGTCTTGCATTTTACACTCTTGTGCAATTTCAATATCTGACTTAAAACCCATTTTAGAATACCCCCATCTCTAATTTTTCTTTTATTTTTTTAATCTCCTGTACAGTTTCATTACTGCAATCATATGGAGATTTATTAACCCTATCAGAACTTCCCACAGTTTCACGATAATGTATAAATCCGAGACAGACATCTGTATCTATATTTTCAAGTACATATTTTTCATCTTCTTCATTTTTAACCTTATTTGCTACTACAAAAACTTTTTCTATCCCTAAGTCCTTTGCAAGCTTTTTTACATGCTTATATGTTTGTATACTTCTTATTCCAGGTTCTACAACAACAATGAATACGTCTACCCCCTGAGCAGTACCTCTTCCTAAATGCTCTATACCGGCTTCCATATCCATAATCACAATATCTTTATTTTGAAGAATCAAATGGGATGTAAGTTTTTTTAGAAGAACATTCTCTGGACAAATGCATCCAGTTCCACCTGTATCTACTGTTCCCATTGTTAAAAGCCTTACACCATAATGCTCTTTACAATATCTTTCTGGAATATCATCAACCTTTGGATTTATCTTGAACATTTTACCAAAAGATCCTGGTGTAGAGTTTGTTCTCTCTGCTACTAACTTCTTCATTTCTGATATAGGAACAATTTCATCAATTAACTCTTGAGGAAAACCTAGTGCTAAGGCTAAGTTAGGATCTGGATCCGCATCTACAGCTAAAACATTATACCCTTCTTCTGCATATATTCTGCTCATTATAGCCGAAAATGTAGTTTTTCCTACTCCGCCTTTTCCTGTGATAGCCATTTTCATTTTCATATGTAGTACCTCCTTTTGTGCCGCCAGAACTGTTATGTGTAGCTTGCTATAAAAAACTAATATTCAATTATAATTTATCTCAAAATGATAACAAATTAGAGTTTGTTATCATTTTGAGTTATTTTTGGTATCATTTTGATATTTTAGTTCTAGAAATGTTAACTTTACACTGTTTTATATTTGGCATAACTTTTGCTTATAAATTTAGTGTAATATTTATATTCCTAACTTTTTACGTTTTTCGTTAACTCTAGCAACTATTTGCTCAACAGTTTTATGTGGATCTGGTTCTACAAAGAATTTAGCTCCTACCCACTCTTCTATTCTATTAGTTAAGATATCCACAACTTCTGGACCACCTGTAACTGGAGGAACTACTCCAAGCCATGTGTCTATACCTGAAGTTACAACATAAGTACCTATTGCTATAGCTTTTTCTGACATATACTCTGGAGCTACACCAACTACTGGTAAGTCACTCATGTCTACACCCAAGTGGTTTGCAGTTGTTCCAACTAACTCTAAAATACGGCTTATATCTACGCATGATCCCATGTGAAGTACTGGTGGTATATCTACTAGCTCGCATACCTTTTTAAGTCCTGGACCAGCAAGTTCTCTTGCTTCTTTTCTAAGTAATCCGTGTTTAGCTGCTGCTTGAGCTGAACAACCAGTTACTACTACTATTATATCATTTTTAATCAAGCCTTTAATTACTTCTATATGTCCTTCATCATGAACGTTCTTTGGATTGTTACATCCAACTACACCTGCAGCTCCTCTTATAACTCCTGCAACTATTACATCTGCTAGAGGTTTTGCTGATTGCATTGGTCCTATATGAGAGTTAACAACTCCATCTAATTTATTTAATATTTGTTCAACACTATAGCCAACTTCTGCTTCAGATTTAAGCTCTGGTATCATAACCTTGCTTCTATCTCTATTTTTAAAGTTCATTATAGCTTCTGTTATTATCTTCTTAGCTGATCCCATTCTGTCTTCTTCATCTAACTCTATGAAAGTTGATCCTTTAATACGAGCTTTTGGTGAAGTTGTTATGAATTTAGTATGATAGCTTTCTGATAATTTAGCTAATGCAGGGAATATACATTGTACGTCAACTACTAAAGCTTCAACAGCTCCAGTTACTACTGCTAATTCTTGTTGCATAAAGTTACCAGCTAATTTAACTCCATGTCTCATTGTAGCTTCATTAGCTGTACAACACATACCACAAAGGTTTATTCCATCTGCTCCAACAGATTTTGCTAATTCAATCATTTCTGGCAATTCAGCTGCTGCAACTATCATTTCTGAAAGAGTTGGTTCATGTCCATGTAACACTATGTTTACTTGATTATCTTCTAAAACGCCTAGGTTAGCTTCAGTATGTCTAGCTTTTGGTGTTCCAAACATAATATCACTGAATTCTGTAGCCATGTATGATCCCATCCAACCATCAGTTAATGAACATCTCATAGCTATTTTAATCATACTTTCAGCATCTGCAGTACAACCTATATGGCTTGCATGCATTACAGAAGCTATTTCTCTATCAACAGCTCTTGGATATATTCCTAATTTTCTCCATATCTCTCTTCTCTTCTCTGGAAGTGTAGGTGGTAGGCAAGGCTCTCCAAATTGTCTTCCATAATCTTGTAAACCTGTTGCTGCAAGTTCATGAGCTATTTCATATATATCTCTACCTTCAGTTTTTACTCCAAATCTCGCTGCAACCTTCATTAATTTCTTTTCATCTTTAACTTTTATGTCTCCATCTGGACTTGTGTGGTATAAATCTAAGCAAATGCTTCTACCATGGTCTGAGTGAGCTGCTGTACCACCTGCTACCATTCTAGCATAGTTTCTGGAAACGATAACATCTGCTGTGGCACCACAAATACCTCTTTCTGCACCTTTACCTGGAACTGGGCTTACCCTACAAGGTCCCATGGTACAGTTTCTACAACATACACCAGCAGCACCAAATCCACAAGGTGCTTTTAGAGCTTCTTTTCTGTCCCAAGCTGTTTCCACCCCGTCTTTTTTAGCCTTATCAAGCATGTCCAACGTAGTTTTGTCAATTGAAAGTACTTTTTCACTCATTTTTAATATTCCCTCCTTACCAAAACTAACTCTATTATAATTGAAGAATTAGTTCCTTATTCTTACCTAAAACCCTAATTTTTAATTTATTTGAAATATTTTGAATGACCACAATTATAATTATAATGCTTTTATATAAAAAAGAAAAGATGTCTTAAGAAAAAATGTTAAATTTTAAACATTCATTTTTAAAAAAAATCCAAATATTTTGTTGAAGGATTGGATATAGGAACAATAATAAAAATAGTTTTTGCTTATAAAATCTCTTGTGCTTTTTATAAATAAATTTTAAATTCTTACTATGCATTATATATATATTACCATTTTTTTAAAAAATTACTAAAAAAATTTAATATTTTATGCCTTCTCAGATATATTTTATCACATTTTCTTCTTTAATTGCAAAATCTTTTTTATTTTATATACACTTTATACTATTCAAAATTCTTATAGAATAAATTACATCACTTTAGTTGACAAATAAAAAAATTTATCTATAATCAATAAATATATGATTTTAATCATAATTTTATGCAATTATTGTAAATAACCTTTTAGAGTTTGTTAAATTTTTAGTAAAGTTTTATTTTAATTTAACAGATTTCAGAAAATTCTCAGTTACATGGCTAAATCCATTGATTTTTAGTTAACCTTATACTTTTATATTTCGACATATCTTATTTCAAATGTATTAATTTGATAAATAAACTAGTTATACTAACTTAAAAGTTACTATAAATAAAAAATAAAGCCCGAATAAAAGTTTAATAACTATTATTCAGACTTTGTATTCTATACCAATCCCTCATTTAAACTACCAGTTCTATAACCATCCATATCTAAAGTTACATATTTAAATCCGAATTCCTTTAGTGATTTTGATATTTTTTCAGCCAAATCACCTTCAGTTATTTTAGATATCTGTTCTTTCGGAACTTCTATCCTAGCTAAATCTCCATGACATCTTACTCGTATAGCCCTAAAACCTAAATCCATAAGATGTTTTTCTGATTTTTCTATTTTATCAAGATCTTTAACTTTTATTTCTTCATCATACGGGATTCTAGATAACAAACAAGCATAAGAAGGTTTATCCCAAGTAGGAAGATTAAGTTTCTTTGAAAATTCTCGTATTTCTGATTTTGTTATTCCATTTTCTAAAAGTGGGCTCTTAACATCAAGTTCACTTAGCGCCCTAAGACCTGGTCTATAATCTTTCGTATCATCAGCATTTGTACCATCAACTACATATTCAAATCCACATTTTTTTGCTAATTCTTTTATTTTAGTAAAAACAGCTTTTTTGCATAAATAGCATCTATCTAAGGGATTAAATTTTATTTCATCTATAATTACAGGCACCTCTAAAAGTTCATGCCTTATTCCAATGTTTTTCGTAATTGATTTTGCTTCTTCAATCTCCCATTTAGGTATATATGGTGATACCACAGTTACCGCAATAACATTATCTCCTAGAGCTTCTTTTGCTGCTTTTACTAAAAAAGTGCTATCTACTCCTCCAGAAAATGCAATAACTACTTTATTCAATTTTTTCAAACTACTAATTAAATCTCTATATTTTTTATTTTCTATCATTTTTATTACCTCCAAATTATTATAAAAAAAGCCACAGTAAAATAAACAATTACGTTTATTTTACCATGACTTCTATAATTTAAGTATATATTATTCCATCATAGCTGTAAGTTTTTTGTTTAATGATAGCAATACTAAACCAAGAACTATTGATACAACTGCTATTCCACCAAATATTTGTATGTGTCCTAGTGAATCCATAAATGATGCTAATACTCCTGCAAGTTTATTTGCAATAGATGAACTCAATAGCCAAACTCCCATAAGTAATGATGCAAGTTTCTTTGGTGCTAATTTACTTACCATTGAAAGCCCAACTGGTGATAAGCAAAGTTCTCCCATTGTATGAAGGAAGTACGCTCCAACAAGCCATAATATATTAGCTTTTACAGCTACATTATCTCCTGCATTTCCTCTTTGTAAGCAAGCTCCTACCATTAATAAGAATCCTATTCCTAAAAGTACCATACCTAATGCCATTTTTGTAGGAATATTCATATCTCCTTGAGGTCTATTTGATAATTTCATCCATATTTTACCTACGATTGGTGCAAATAATACTATAAATACCGGATTTAATGATTGGAACCAAGATACTGGCAATTGCATACCAAACGCATCTCTGTTTATAAAATCTTTAGTGTATATTGTTAATGAACTTCCTGCTTGTTCGAAACCAGCCCAGAAGAATACAACAAATGCTGTTACAATGAATATAACTGCAGTTCTTCTCTTTTCTTGAGCAGTAAGTGGTCTATTTGCTTCTTCTGATGATTTATCATCTTTACTCTTAGCTCTACCAACTGGCTTTTTACCAATCTCGCCTAAATACTTATTTCCTAATAAATTGAATAGAAGTTGTCCTAGAACCATACCTATACCAGCTGCTAAGAAACCGAACTTAAATCCATAATGAATTATTTGTTCTCCTTGTCTAACTGCAAATATTTGCTCTGCTAATGTACCACATACAAACGGAGCTATAAATGCACCTAGGTTTATACCCATATAGAAGATTGTAAAAGCAGCGTCTTTTCTTTTATCTCCCTCTGGATATAATTGTCCAACTAATGTTGATATGTTTGGTTTAAAGAAACCGTTTCCGATTATAAGTAAAAATAATCCTAAATATAGCGCGCCTTTACTTTGGTTTGAGAATAACGCAAACTGTCCAGCAGCCATAGTTATACCACCGATAGTAATGGCTAGTCTTTGTCCTAAAAATCTGTCTGAAAGATATCCACCGATTAATGGAGTAAGATAAACTAGCGAAGTAAATGTACCATACAGGCTCATTGCTTCAGCCTTATCAAAACCTAAACCACCAGATATTAAGCTTGTTGTTAAATATAAAACTAACAAAGCTCTCATACCATAGTAACTGAATCTTTCCCATGCTTCTGTGAAGAATAGCAGATACAATCCTGGTGGATGTTTCATTTTACCTGTTTCATTTTGAACTTGTCCATTCTTTTTTGAAAGTTCCATGTTATCCCTTCTTCCTATGTATTTTAATTTTTTATTTTCGAAATTATTTTATCATTATATTTTCTTCTTGGCAAGATATCATTTATTTCCTTTGGCTATTTGAATTGCTATTTATCACATCGTTTTCATTCAATATGCATATATATGCACATTAAAAATAAACTTTAAAATGAATAATCCAGCTTTCTAAGAACTTTATTTTTCTTGATTTTATTATAACCAAGGCATTCTTTACAAGCGTCTTATCTTTTTTATATTATATAATAATTGCATAATTATAAACTATGTATTACTTTTTTGAATTTTTTCATTATTTTTAATTTGGTTTTACAAGTTTTCCGTCTTATTCAAAATATATCACTTTCTCTTATTCTTGCATTTTTTTATTGTTTTAATTCATTTTTATAGATATTTGTTAAAAAAGTCTCTTTTTCATTGCGATTTTATAATTTTTTAATCAAAATACATATTAATTTTTTACTGTTTGATTTCACTTTTTACAGTACAGATTCATTTTTTACAGTATTATATAATCTTTTTTAATGAAAAATTATTCACAAAACTGCCGATTAGGCGAAAGTATATTTGTCTAAAAAAAAATAAAAAAATAAATAATATAAGCTGAAATTAAGCAGCAAATATTTGCCCTTACTTGACATATAAAAAAGCTATCCCATAATTACTTATGAGATAGCTTTTCTAATACAACTTGACTCTTTGCTTTTTTATACTCTATTTTTTATCTACATTCAAAACTGTCTGCAATAATACATTAGCACCTTTCCAGCAGTTTTCAACAGGTGTAAATTCAGGTTCACAGTGGCTGTGTCCATCTTTACTTGGAACAAATATCATAGTTGTAGGTAACATTTCAGCTACAAACTGAGCATCGTGACCTGCACCACTGTAAATATCCATATTTGAATATCCGTATGCTTCTGCATTCTTTTTAACCAAACCAACTAATTCTTTATTAAATTGAATTGTATTACGTGCCCATTGTAATTCATACTCAACTCTGCACTTGTCAAGCTCCTTAGGAATATTTTCAATAACTTTAACAACCTGCTTAATTACTTCAGGATCCTGATGTCTTGCATCTAATGAGAAGTCAACAAAGTCAGGAATAACAGTATGTACGCATGGATGACAAACTATTTCACCTGTTGTATAAACAAGATTGCTATCAAGTTTGTCTAATTCTTCATGTAGGTATTTTATAGCACTTGCTGCTGCTAAAAGAGCATCCTGTCTATATTTCATTGGAGTAGTTCCTGCGTGATCAGATTGTCCATAAGTTCTAATTCTATAGTTAACCATTCCAAGAACACCTTGTACAACGCCAATATCCTTCTTTTCAGCTTCAAGTACAGGTCCTTGTTCAATGTGTAATTCAAGCATAGCTACGTAATCCTTTGGATTCAATCTGTTTGCTTGATCTCCTTCATATCCACTTTCTTTTAAAGCTTCACCAAAAGTTTTTCCTTTAGGGCTTTTTGATGCTAACATCTTTTCCTTATCAAATTTACCACAAACAACTCCTGATGACATCATAGCTGGTGGATAAAGAGACCCTTCTTCATTAGTCCATATCATAGCTGTAATTGGATGACGATGTGGAATCTTTTGTGTAGCTATAGTTTCAACTACTTCCATTGCTGTAAGTACACCTAAAACTCCATCATAGTTTCCACCATTTCTAACTGAATCTACATGTGACGCCATTGCTATTGCAGGAAGGTCTTCTGAACCTTTAATTGTTGCATACATATTTGCCATATCATCTGTTTTAATTTCAGCTCCTACAGCTTCCATTCTTTTACGGAATTCTGCCCTTGCTTGAAGAGCTTCTGGTGATAAAGAAAATCTTGTTATGCCTCCATGTCCAGCATCACCGAATTTACTAAACGTAAGGATCTTATCCTCCAATCTTTCTTTGTCACAAGTAAACATAGTATTTTCCATTAATATACACTCCTTTTAGTTTTAAATTTATTTGTCAAAATTATATATATTTATTATTTATTATTTAATTAATATACTTTATTTTGTTTATTCATCTATTATATAAGCTTAGGTAATCCTCTATATTATTATCTTAACCCCATACATAAATTTAGCAAGACTTATGCCAACTAAATTTATTTAAATTCTCTAATCTATCATAACTCCTTGAATTTGCTGGCATTCTCATCACTTTTCTTACTTTAACTTGGTTATTTTTTTAATTTTTCTTATATAAATTAGTTAATAATATATTTTAAATCATAGATTTTGATGAAATTTTTCATCAAAATCTATGATTAATGTAATCACCTAGTCAGCCTTTCTGTTTTTAGGTTGTTCAATACTTATTTCGTAAGTTATAATTTTTCTACATGTTCATATTATTAAGCAGTAATTAATATAGATTAACTTAATATACAGTTAACAATACAGCAAGACTTATGCCAATTAAACTTACCTTAATTTTTCAAATTTGTATAACTATATAAGTTTTCTATCAATACCTTCATTTTTCTTGTTTCACTTGATTAATCTTTAATTTTCCTTATATGTGTCAGTCTAAAAAACATCTTAAAAAAATAGGTTCTGATGAATTTTATCATCAAAACCTATGATTAATGTAATCATTTAAACTTTCTTTCTTAATCTTTTTTAATTTCTTAACTACTGTCGACTGATCAATTTTAAGTATATCTGCCACTTTTCGTGTTGTTTTATATTTTTCTATTGCTTTCAATAAAATTTGTTTCTCAAATTCTTCAGTAGCTATCTTTAAAGGTATAAACTCATTAACTTCGCCAACATATTTTGGGATATGCGTAAATATATCAAATATATCATTCTCTTCAATTGTATTTTTATTAGATGTAACAACTAGTCTTTCAACAATGTTTTCTAACTCTCTTATATTACCCGGCCAGTTATATGAAGATAAGACCTTATATGCATTTGATGATATTTGTTTTGATAAACTATATTTTTGATTACACTTTGATAAAAAATAATTTATAAACAGAGGAATATCTTCAGCACGCTCTCTTAAAGGTGGGATATGTATTGGTACAATATTTAGTCTATAATAAAGATCTTCTCTAAATTTACCTTCTCTTACTAGTTTTTTTAAATCTTTGTTTGTTGCTGATATAATTCTAGCTTTTATGTCAAAGGGTTCTGTGCTCCCTATCTTGTATGCTTGTTTTTCTTGTAAAACATGAAGCAATTTTACTTGTAACTGCATTGGCAGTTCTCCAATTTCATCTAAAAAAATAGTACCCTCACCAGCAACTTCTAATAAACCCTTTTTACCTTTCTTAACTGCTCCTGTAAAAGCTCCTTCTTCATAACCAAAAAGCTCTGATTCAATAAGATTTTCAGGTATCGCTCCACAATTAATCTGTACAAAAGGTTGCTCTCTTCTTTTACTCATTTGATGAATTGTTTTTGCTATGAAGCTTTTTCCAACCCCAGTTTCACCAAGGAGTATTATTGTAGTTTCTATATTTCCAATATGTTCAACTAACTCAATAATTTTTTTCATCGAAGTAGAATTTCCTACAATATAGTCTTTGTTTTTTATTTGATTTCTTCTTATTTCATCCCTATACCAGTCTAAAAGATGTTCAGTCTCCTCTAATTGCTTTTTTAACATCTCAGATTCAGTAATATCCTTTGATATATTCACAACTCTTACAAGCTTTCCTTTTTCATTAATCATTGGTATACCAGTTACCAGTAATCTCTTTCCTGATGCAGTTTCTTGAATTAATGATAATTCTTTCTTTTTTTTCAAAACTTCAATTGTGATAGATGGATTGAATATTCCTGATTTAGAAAGCTCATAAACATCTTTCCCGATCATCTCACTCTCAGATATACCAAAGGTTTCTTGACAGGATTTGCTAACCTTTAACAACACTCCTTTTCCATCAGTAACAGTTATCTGATCAAAAGTTGTATCCATTATTAATTTAAGCTCTTCATATGTCTGCTTATAATAACTTAGCTCCTGTAATAATTTATTGTATGGCATCCCTTCAGATTTTTCTTTCAATAGTTCTGCCCCCTTTATTGATTAGTGCAAGACTTTTGTTTTTCTTTTCTTTCTATTCTGTTAATTCTTATTATTATACAAGTTCTTATTACTATTTTATTATTATATTATTAAGTTTTCAATAAATTAGACTTTATTATTTTACACTAAAGTATCCTTTTCCCAATAAGGGAGCTTTCATTAAATCCATTAAGAATTAAACTATTAATAGAATTATTTTCTTTACCTAACAATGTTATAAATATAAAATATGAAAAAGCAAAAAAATCCAGTAGAACACTTAATTCTACTGGATTTATCTTGGCAGGGGCAGGAGGACTCGAACCCGCAACCAACGGTTTTGGAGACCGCTACTCTACCAATTGAGCTATACCCCTAAGACGACTTTTATTATACCTCATATTTTTATAATATGCAAGTGCTTTTTCATAATTTAAATAAATATTTTAGTGACTAAAATATTTATAAAACTTAATATAGTATTCTAAATATTTATTTTAGGATATTCTTATTATTTTTTATTTACTTCCTTCTCATAAAACCCTTCTAAATTCTCAATATTATATTTAAGTACGTCTTCATAGCTATCCTCACCATTATATACCTTTATCCCAACCGGTTTAATATTATAATTTTTAATCAAATCTTCATAAGTCCTAAGCAAAGAACTATCATTATATAAAAGTATCAGGTTTTTATTATCCTTCAATTTTGCTTGCATATTTAATTTTGTATTATTATCTATAGTTGCTTGCTCCTTACTTAGGTCAATTACCTTAAAGTCATTATATTTTATAAAATAACTCAGTTCATCCTCCATGGTAACAAAAGTATAATCTGATAATTTGTCTTTAACAGCTTTTAAATCCTTTTGGTAGTTATCTACATTTCGTAAAGTCTCTGAAAAGTTTTTTTCATATATATCTCGATTTTTAGGATCTTTGTCCTGTACCGCGTTTTTTATATTCATCAATGCTATCCTATAGTTATCCATATTGAGAAGATAATATGGATTATCTTTTAGAACAATATCCTTGTATTTTACAACCTTATTATATGAAACTAATTTTACTCCTCTTGATACATTTATAACTCCTACGTTACTCTTATTTAGATTATCTATAAAGTTATTCATCCAAGGGTCAAAGCCTGCACCCATATAGATAAACAAATCTTTTTTTGCTATATTATTTAAGCTATCACTTGAAAACTGAAAATTTAATTCGTCTTGTCTATTACTGAACATGTATTCAACCGAATGTCTATCTTTAACTATACTTTTTATCATACTGTATAAAAGCTTGTTTGATGTGATAATGTTTAAATTTACATCCTTAACAACTTCCATCTTTGTGTTATCTACCGGGTTGGTTTGGGTATCTTCAATCTTTTTACTACAACTTACAAGAAATACCATACAAAAAATTAGGAACACACTAAATTTTTTTTTCAAATTATTCACCTCTGAAACTTATAAACATATCAGTTAGGAATATGTATAAACATATATTAACTTGTTACATAAACATATTATTATATATATTTTACATAATGTAATTTAACAATGCAAACTCTTATGAAATATTTTACAATAATAAATTTAATATAAACAGAATTCTAATAAAATATTAGATACTATCTAATCTTTCTTTTCTTTTTGTGTTATTTTGGATAAAATAACTATGAGGTGAATTATAATGGAGTTTATTGTAGATACTGCTGACAGCACAATGATGTTAGGGAGAAAATTAGGCGAACTTGTGCATTCTGGTGATATAATTTGCATTACTGGAGACCTTGGCGCTGGTAAAACTCACTTTACTAAAGGTGTTGCTCAAGGGCTCGAAATAAATGAGCCTATAACAAGTCCTACATTTACAATAGTAAATGAATATGAAGGGCGCTTAAAACTACATCATTTTGATGTTTATAGAGTATGTGATCCCGATGAAATAGAGGCTATAGGCTTTGATGAATATATTTTTAGCGATGCTGTAAGTATTATAGAGTGGTCAAACTTTATTGAAGAATTAATCCCTAGGGAACATATATGGGTAGATATAAAAAAGGTTCCTGAACTAGGCATTGACATCAGGAAAATATCCATAAATTATTATGGCGATAGATATAACTATATAAAGGAGTTAAAATAAATTATGAAAGTTTTAAGTTTAGATACATCCACCGAATCCGCAACTTGTGCCGTTCTCGACGATGATAAATTACTTGGAGAAATAACCTTTAACTATAAAAAGCAGCACTCTGTTGTACTTATGTCAATGGTGGATACTCTGCTGAATAATTTAAAATTAAGCATTGACTCATTAGACGGATTTGTAGTTTCAAAAGGTCCCGGATCCTTTACTGGACTTAGAATCGGAGCTTCAGCTGTAAAGGGGTTAAGTCAAGGTACTGGAAAACCATTTGTTGGGGTCTCCTCACTGGATGCTCTAGCCTATAATTTAGCTTATACTAATGGCATAGTATGTCCTATTCTAGATGCCCTTAGAGATAATGTGTATACAGCCTTGTATAGGTTTGAGGAAGATAGATTAAATATTATAGGTGAGCATATGATAATTTCAGTTGATGAATTAATTACTGTACTCAATCAGTACGAAGAGCGTGTATGCTTTATTGGAGATGCAATTCCTAAATTTAAAGAAAGACTAAAATCTAGCATAAAAAACATAAGTTTCGCACCTGCACACCTTAACTTAACTCGAGCATCTTCATTAGGTGAACTAGGCTTAAGCCTTCTAAAGAATGGGATTTATGATGACTTATATACCTTTGCCCCTATTTATCTAAGAAAGTCACAGGCCGAAAGGGAGTATGAAAAAAAATCAAGGGGTATAGAAAATGAATGATATTGATATACTTTCCTTAAAGTTAGAACATATTGATAGTGTTTTAGTAATTGATACTCTGTGTTTTCCAACACCATGGAGTAGAGAGTCATTCCAAAAGGAGATAGAAAACAATAAATTTGCGAGATACATAGTTGCAAAAAAAGGAGAGGTAGTAATTGGTTATGCAGGCATGTGGCTCATACTCGACGAAGGCCATATAACTAATATAGCTGTACATCCAGAATATAGAGGCATAGGTGCAGGAAAACTTTTACTAGAAGCTCTTATTGAAATTTGCAAAATAGAATCAATAAATAGTATAACATTAGAAGTTAGAAAATCTAACATAGTTGCACAAAGTCTATATAAAAAATATGGCTTTGTTGAGGAAGGCATAAGAAAAGAATATTATGGCGACAATCGAGAAGATGCAATTATAATGTGGAAACATAGTATATAAATTTTATGACACAAAATTTTTATCAATTGACAATTGACAGAGAATGAGGATTTTTCTTCATTACACTACGAAAAATCTTTAATTACATTATAAGACCCGTTTCAACTTAGTGAAACGGGTTCTATAATATAAATTAGTTTTCCGACGTCAGGAAGAAAACTTACCTTCATTGTCCTCTGTTCTCTGTCAACTGTCCTCTAAAAAATAATACATCGTATTATTTTTATTCTATCACTATTCTGTTGTAGTTTTTCTTTCCTCTTCTTATAAGCATACTGCCATCGTTGAAGTTTTCTTCTGTTATTATCATATTCATATCTGTTACTTTTTCATCATTTATTGTAAGGCCACCTTGTTGGATTAATCTTTTTGCCTCACCTTTTGATGGAAGTATTTTTGTATTTACAAGCAATTCTGTTATACTACATCCTAACTCTTCTTTCTTTACAGCTGCAGTAGGCACAGAACTCATATCCTGGCCACCTGCAAATAGAGCTTCTGCTGCTGCTTTAGCTTTTTCTGCTTCTTCTTCACTATGTATAATCTTAGTAACTTCATAAGCAAGAACTTTTTTGGCCTCATTTATTTCAGAACCTTGAAGCGCTCCAAGTCTTTTTACTTCATCCATAGGTAAGAAAGTTAACAATGCTAAACATTTTTCTACATCAGCATCACCAACGTTTCTCCAATATTGATAGAATTCATATGGTGAGGTTTTATCCTTATCAAGCCATACAGCTCCGTTCTCTGTTTTGCCCATCTTTTTACCTTCACTATTTGTTAATAGTGTAAATGTCATACCAAAAGCAGGTTTACTTTCTTTTCTTCTTATTAAATCTACTCCTGATAATATATTTGACCATTGGTCATCTCCACCCATTTCAAGCACACAACCATATTTTCTATTTAGCTCAAGAAAATCGTATCCTTGCATTAGCATATAATTAAATTCAAGGAAAGTTAATCCCTTTTCAAGTCTTTGCTTATAGCATTCAGCAGTAAGCATTCTGTTTACAGAAAAATGTACTCCTATTTCTCTTAAAAACTCTACATAATTAAGATTAAGCAGCCAATCCGCATTATTTACCATTAGTGCTTTTCCATCATTAAAGTCTATAAGTTTAGCAAATTGCTTTTTAAAGCTATCTGCATTATGTTGTATCTGCTCTTTTGTAAGCATTTTTCTCATATCAGTCTTACCACTTGGATCACCAATCATTGCGGTGCCCCCACCTAATAATGCAATAGGTCTGTGCCCTTCTCTTTGCATATGTGCCATAACCATCATTTGTAAGAAATGTCCTACATGAAGACTATCTGCAGTTGGGTCAAATCCTATGTAAAATGTTATCTTTTCTTTTTCTAACAATTCTTTTATTTCTTCTTCATGAGTAACCTGCTTTATATATCCACGTTCTAGCAATGTATCATAAACGCTAGCCATTTAAAGCACTTCCTTTCTAACTATTTCAATTTGTCATTCTTAGCTATAACTTATAGTATATAATTAAAGTATTTTTTTATCAATATTTAAATACATATAATTAGTTTTTTATGTTAATATTTATTATATGTATATAAGGCATCTTCAAAAATGACTAGTCAGTATGCTAGTCTATTTTGACTTATTATTTTCTTTCAGATGCCTAATGTTTTACCGAAAGGATGTAATTTATGCAAAGTTGGTCTTTTAAATCGTTAGTTTTATGTAATGAAATTAATTTAAATGCCATTGCTTCTCATTTTGGTATCACCCGTAAATTTAAGTGGGAAGACCCTTTAGTATTGTCTGACAGAAAATTGAGTGGCATAGTTAGAGAAACAGAAAATAAATGGATTTACATATATTATTTTGGAACCTTAGTTTTTATAAATATGGAATTCCATGAAATTCAGGATATAATCAAATACATAAAAAATATAGAGCCTAATCTTAAAAATAATAATCCAACGGAATATATTGATGAATATAAACTTGAAGTAGATGCACAATATGATTATTCCTTGTATAATGATTTAATGACATCAAATGAGTTTATACCCTACTATCTTGATATAATATCATTGGTATTAGCAAAGTCTACTTCCTTAAAAAAAATTGAGACTGAAACAGATAAACTTTTAGATGGTATCGAGAATATAATAAATTATCTTGACACAGGTAAGTTTAATATGTCTGATCAGGAAATAGCTAAAACCTCTGCTAAAGTATTAAGATTTAAATATAATACCATATCATATCTTATGCTTTTAGATAAACCTAAAGCAGCATGGGATAATGAGGATATAGAAAATTTCTTTATTCAAATCAGTTCACTTTTCGATCTAGATGAGAGATATAAGAAAATAAATCATAAAACTGAAATACTTCAAGACATTACAGATGTATTTGCCTCTTTATCTCATGAAAAAAGAGGCACAAAACTTGAAATAATGGTTATTATTCTAATTTTATTTGAATTGATTATATCTATAATAGAGTTTATATTAAAATATTAAATACACTTAAGGCTGGACCAATCGGTCCAGCCTTTTATATAAATTAATATTTATTTTCCTCTCAATTATGCTACGTATTTTTTAATAAATTCAGGCATTTCAGTATCGCCATTTACGTTTATATAGAAATCAACACCACTCTCCACTGATAATTTTTCCATTAAACAAAATAATTGTGCCGCATTCTGAAGATTCTCTTCTATAATATTAAACAATCCGTCAATAAAAATTGTCTCAATATCATAATCTTCCGAAAGTATGCCGCACAAAAACCCGTAAAAACTCTCTTGCTTTTTTAAGTTAAATCCACCTGTTGAAATAAATCTTATTCCCCTATTAAGCTGAAACATCGGTCTATTGTCATCGTTAATGTAGACAACATGCCCCTTGCCTACTTCTAATTTCTCGTTTGCCAAGCTAATTAATGCCTTTGTTTTTCCTGAGCCTCTTTTGTTACAAAATACATAAATCATGTTTACCACCCCTTACTTTAATATTTAGGTGCCATACTTATAAGTAAATTATATAATATTCAGAATATTTTTTCAATGATTTAAGAAATAATCTTGAAAAAATATTCCTACATATTATTACATAATAAGCTGTCGCTATAAAACTAGTGATGTTTCCATATTAAGTCGCCTTTGTAAAGCGAAGCTACTTGAAATTTTTTATTCCAGGATATATAACCTTAAATTCACTATCCTTAAATGAGTCTATAAAGGTTACTTTTCCTTTATATTTAAAAGCTTTTTGCATTCTATTAAATCCTCTTCCAGATTTAAGAAATCTACCTTTGCTATCTAATGCAATTATTTTCTCGTATACCCACATATTTCTTTTTATGTAGTTCACAAAGCTTCCATTCCTATCTTTAACTAAGGTGCCAGGACTAATTAAAGCAATGCTATTATGATCAATTATGAGTTCTATTTCTTTATAAAATACTGTATAGTCTCTGTATAGTACAGCATTTCTAACCCCCTCATTTAAAGCTTCAGTTGGATATGATTTGGGAAGGATATTATTAATCATATCTTCGCTTTTATCTAGCATTGATAATAAATCACCCTGTATTATAATTGTTTCATTAAAATCTTTATTAATTCTATTAGTTATTCTTATCATATTATGGGGTATATATACATTATTCATTCTCGAAAATATTAAAAGTCCGCCTAATGTAACCATATGCTTACCGGAATCCTTATCCATATATATAATAGAAGCACTCTCCATAAGTTCAGTTCTATTTTCATCATCAGCCTGAATTCCCTGTGATGCAAAGTATTTATCTACTATGCTTTTTTCAATGCAGCTTATATCACTATGAGGAATAGGACACAATTCTACATTTAAACTTAGACTTTCTTGCAGTGCAGATATTATTTCTTGCTTTCTCATTGTGTCATTGGTTGATCCCCTTCTTATATAAAATGCCCCATTATCACGCATTTGATAAGGCTTTTGCGGTCCATCATAAATATTTATAATCGCAACCTTTTTTTTATCAACCTCTAAAAATTCTAGTGAAATAGGCACAGGCGGTTCTATTCTCGAACTTATAATTTGCTGTATCTTTTCCTCATTTAATTCCAAATCTCCTATCCCTAGTACCTTCTTAGTCTTATCCTCTATTCCTATAACTAAATATCCTCTTCCCCCTCTTGAGTTTGCTATAGCACATATATCTTTTGCTAGTTCTTTTCTTCCGCTATCCGTATCAATTTCTATATATTGCTTAAAATCTAGTTTGGTGCCTTCTGTCTTTTTCAGTAAATTTGTAAATCTTCTCTTATCCATATCAACAACCTCAAATTTCTTATATAAATATTTATATTCAAATTTTTAATAAATATATTTGTTAAATTAATTATAATCCATTTATTATTATAATTTAATGCTTGCATTATCATTATTTATATATTTTTACCCTATTGTTGGCAAATTAAAATATTGTTTTTTTAAAAGAATGTGATATAATAATTTTTGTAGTTAATCTTAATATAGGTCAATTTTTTCAAGGTACTTATATCTCCTAGGTCATAGGAGGAAGTTATCAAGAACAAAATTAGTCCTATGATCTTAAGGAGGTTTTTAAAAATGGCAGATAAGACTATCGTATGCAAAGACTGTGGAAAAGAATTTATATTTACTGAAGGCGAGCAAGCTTTCTACAAAGAAAAAGGATTTGAAAATGATCCAGTAAGATGCCCAGATTGCAGAAGAGCAAGAAAAGCTGAAAAAAATAGCATGAGAAATAGATAATAATTTAAAGAGAGGTTTTAAACCTCTCTTTTTCTATTTCCTTATTACGTTTGCCTTCTTCAATACTTTTCCTAATGGTATTGCTAAGACAATGCCTGCAACTACCTGTGCAATGTTTCCTGGGATTTCTGCTGCTGCTAGCACAAAAGCCTGAGTAAAAGCTATTTTTGTGGTAAAGTGCATCAAAATTACTCCAGCTCCATAGTATGCTGCTATCATCCATATACCACCGAGTACAAATGCTAGTATATTGTTTAATATATTGTTTCCTTCGTAATTATTTCTATAAGCAATAACCCCTGCAATGTATGCCATGGTTCCCTTTATTATAAATGTAAATGGCGCCCATATAGCATATGGGGAAAGTAAATCAAACAAGCACATACCAATTGCTGCTGATAAAAATCCCTTTTTCTTCCCTAACAGTACTGCTGCTAAAAATACCATACTGTCACCAAGATGAACCACACCTTTAACTATAACTCCACTAGGTATATTAATTACCGCTGTAGCAATATAGGTTATTGCTGCCATAAGCGCTATCTGTACCATATCTTGAACTTTTCCATTACCTAATGCTACTTTTTTGCTTTCCATTGTTCCATTCCACTCCTTTTCTTTAGGCATACAAAATTTGAATATGCCCTATCATCATAAATTACAAAGCAATATCACTATAGGTTATAGCTCTTTTCTGTTTACTATTATATTATTTTTTTATATAAATTCAAAATGTAACGATACAATGTATGAAATATATTTTATACAATAAATAATTGTTTTACTAATAATTTTTATTGGTAATGCTAATAATAACATTATCAGTAATGCTTTAATATGTAAGTACTTTAATATTTTACAGGAGGTAATATATATGACTTTTTTACGTTGGTTAGGCGGCATAGTCTTATTCTTTTGGCTTATAGGTTTGATATTCCGAATCGGCGGTGGATTTATAAATCTTCTATTACTTGTAGCAGCATTAGTATTTATAGTAGATGCTCTATTTGGAAGAAAGAAGACAATGTAACATATTTAATAAATAAGAGTTCAGATTTTATCTGAGCTCTTTACTATTTTTTTGACTTTTTGTGGCATCATAACTATATTTACTTGTGTACTTGTCCTAATACTCATGATATAATTTATTCTGTGTATGAAGGGAGGATTTAATTTATGTTAAATTTCATGAAAAAAAGAGTATTAAGAACATCTAAAGCTATGCTTCTAAAAGCTTTTGACTTCTTGAATAAATACTATTTTATTATTATAGGTCTCTATTTTTTATACAACGCTATGAAAATCGTATACGCTAATACAGGAGTTGACTATAAAGCTTTTAAATTTTTATTAGCATTTGCAGCATTTACAGCTTATTCTGAGATTCGCAAAGATGTTAAATGGATTCCTTACTTATTACTTGCTGTGCCTTTTCTAATGTTTTTATCATATATAAATGTTCATGGATATGCATTTTGGGGAAAAATGCTAAGCTGGCAAATGAGCAAAAATATTGTAGTGGATTTAAATCCTATTTTTAGCAAGATACCATTAAACGATGCTGCATTCTTACGTGTCTACAAACCCGAGACTCTTACTTGGATTTTAAGAATGGTTTATAATAATGGATTTGTTCTTCCTATATTGTTGCCTATTTATAGAGCTGCTATATCTAAGGACTTTAAAAAGATGGTTAGATATGCATTATCCGGACATATAGTACAAGTTTTTCTAATAACACCTTTTTATCTTACTTTCCATTTACAAGAAGTATGGTACGTACTTGGCCATCCTGATGGACTAGCAAGAAACATGACTCCTGCACAAGCAGCAGGTGTATCACTAAATTGCTTCCCATCTATGCATACTTCTATAGCCTTTGCAGCATTTTTATTAGTTATGAGAGAAAAAAATAAGCTATTTAAGTATGTATGGGGATTCTTTTGCTTAAGTGTAATATTCTCTACAATGTATTTAGAGATACACTGGGTTATAGATGTATTGGCTGGAATGTTATTTGCTTATGGAACTGTTAAATTAGTTGATTTTGTCTTAGATAAAGGCAAAATATTAATACAAAGCATACTTCGCTCTTACTACTATAAAAGCATTCCTTCAACCTATATAAGCAATTACTATACAAATTTATTACAATAACATAAGAAGGGTTAAACTAAAATTTAGTTTAACCCTTTTATTTATATAGTTATTCAGATTTACCAATATCAGATAGCGTAAGCCCCTTGTTATGGTCTAGTGCCCATCCTATTGCCCACTCACTTTGGAATATTAATATATTTCTATCCTTTAAATCTTTAACTACTTTTGTATCACTTGTTAACGTAAGTTTATCTACTGGAACTTCTGAACTTTCTATCCATCTTATATATTTATATGAAAGTCTATCCATTTTTATATCTACATTGTATTCATGTTTCATTCTGTATTCTAATACTTCAAATTGTAGTACTCCTACAACCCCTACTATAATCTCTTCAATTCCTATATGGAGCTCCTTGAACACCTGGATTGCACCTTCTTGTGAAATCTCAGTTACGCCCTTTATGAATTGTTTTCTTTTCATTGTATCTATAGTTTTAACTCTTGCAAAAAACTCTGGAGCAAATATAGGAATGCCTTCGAATTTAAACTTTTTAGGGCTTGAGCATAAAGTATCTCCAATACTAAAAATACCAGGATCAAAAACTCCAATTATATCACCTGCATAGGCTTCCTCCACAATTTCTCTATCTTGAGCCAAAAATTGTTGTGGCTGTGCAAGTTTAATTTTATTTCCACCCTGGATATGGAACACTTCCATCCCCTTTTTAAATCTGCCTGAACAAATTCTCATAAAGGCAATTCTATCTCTATGTGCTGGATTCATGTTAGCTTGAATCTTAAAGACAAAAGCTGAGAAATCCTCATTAAAAACCTCTACTTCTCCCTGGTCTGATTCTCTTGCCAAAGGTGCTGTAGTTAAGCCCAAGAACTCTCTTAAAAATGGCTCCACACCAAAGTTAGTTAAAGCACTACCAAAGAATACCGGAGTAAGTGAGCCGTCCCTTACTTTCTTAATATCAAATTCATCGCCAGCTATGTCGAGTAGTTCAATATCTTCTTTTAACTTTTCGTGCAGGGGTTCTCCAAGTAGATCCTTAAATACTGAATCATCTACTTGACCTTCTATTGATTGCACTGCAGTTTGTCCGTGGTTTCCACCATTGAAAGCCTCAATTAATTTTTTCTCTCTATCGTATACACCTTTGAAATCTGCCCCTGAACCTATAGGCCAATTCATTGGATATGATTTTATTCCTAAAACATTCTCTATATCTTCCATTAGTTCAAATGGATCTTTACTTTCTCTATCCATTTTATTTACGAATGTAAATATAGGTATTCCTCTTAAACTACATACATGGAAAAGCTTTTTTGTCTGCTCTTCCACACCTTTTGCAGCATCGATAACCATAACAGCACTGTCTGCTGCCATTAACGTTCTGTAGGTATCCTCACTGAAATCTTGGTGTCCTGGTGTATCTAATATATTTATACAAAATCCATCATAGTTAAATTGCATAACTGAAGATGTAACTGAAATACCTCTTTGTTTCTCTATTTCCATCCAGTCTGATACTGCATGTTTTGATGCTTTTCTAGCTTTAACGGAACCAGCAAGCCTTATTGCTCCTCCGTATAATAATAGCTTTTCTGTCAACGTAGTTTTACCAGCGTCGGGGTGGGATATTATAGCAAATGTTCTTCTTCTTTCAATCTCTTTTACTAAGTCCGCCACAGCTCTCTCTCCTCTTCTTTTATTGCTTCCAACAATGATTTTAACTTTATTATTAATTAATGTCAACTTAAGTGATTTAAGATTATATCATTTCGTACAATTCTTTTCAATAAAAAAATATTTTCACAACGTAAACGTTTAATTTTATATTTATTTACCTTAGATAGCCTAATATTAAGAATTTACAAAATTTATTTCGACAGCTTAAATGATATAATAATTTATATAAGACATCTTTGAAAATATGTAATATTGGAGGTTTAAAATGTACAAGTTAGTCGCACTTGATATGGATGGAACTCTTTTAAAAGAGGACAAGACTATATCTAAAGAAAATCTCGAAGCAATTAAGAAAGCTAAAGAAAATGGCATCAAGGTAGTTTTAGCAACTGGTAGACCTACTAAAGGTATTGAAAAATATTTAAAGCAATTAAATTTATTAAACGACGGTGATTATGCCGTAGCCTTTAATGGTGCAGTAGTTCAAAATACTAAAACTGGTGAGATTATAGCTAAAAATTTTATGAATTTAAATGATCTTAAATATCTATATACTTTGAGTAAAAAACTTAATGTAAATATTCATGCTCTAACGACCTCTTCCTGTATAACTCCTAAGCTCAATAAGTATAGTGAGTTGGAAGCTACTATGAATGGTATACCTCTTGAAATAGTTGATTTTGATAACATAAGCAAAGATACTACCATAGTAAAGGTTATGTTTATAGATGATGAGAGTATATTGAATAAAGTCATAGAGAATCTTCCTAATGACATCAACGATAGATATACAATCGTCAGAAGCGCTCCTTTCTTTCTAGAGTTTATAAATAAGAAAGTTAATAAGGGATTTGGCGTCGAAGTCTTAGCTAAAAATTTAGGCATAAACCAAGAAGAGGTTATTTGTATGGGTGATGCCGGTAATGACATACACATGATAAAGTATGCTGGACTAGGCGTAGCTATGGGCAATGCATTTCCTGAGTTAAAAGAAATTGCTAATTATATTACCAAAACCAACGAAGAACATGGCGTGGCTCACGTAATAAATAAGTTTATATTAAAAGGTCAAAAGGTAGGATAAAAACTTTATCCTACCTTTATCTTGGTATAAATCCTATTTTTTTCTGCATTTTTCTTAGCATTTTATTTGCAACATAATTTGCTTTTTCTGCACCCTTTCTATATATACTCTCAAGATATTCTTTATCATTTAATATTTCGTTTATTCTTTTTTGTATAGGCTCCAACTCATTAACTATAGCATCTGCAACATCTAATTTAAATTGAGCATATCCTTGACCTTCATACTTTTTCTCTATTTGATCTATGCTCATTCCTGTTATAGCATTTAATATTGTTATTAGATTCTTAACTCCTGGTTGTTCATCATTATACTTTACTATACCTAAACTGTCGGTAACAGCTCTGCTAATTTTCTTTCTTATTACATCTGGAGGATCCATTATTAATATATAACTATTAGGATTGTCTGCTGACTTTGACATCTTTTTTGTAGGCTCTTGTAAATCCATAACTTTTGCGCCTAACTCTGGAATATAAGGTTCAGGTATATTAAACGTAGGGCTGTATAAGCTATTAAATCTCTCAGCAATGTCTCTAGTAAGCTCAAGATGCTGTTTTTGATCTTTTCCTACTGGAACTAAGTTAGCATTATAAAGCAGTATATCTGCAGCCATTAGAACAGGATAGTCTAGTAACCCCGCACTTATGGATTCTCCGTATCTTTGAGATTTATCCTTAAATTGCGTCATTCTACTTAATTCTCCAGTATAAGTGAAGCAATTTAACAACCAAGCTCCTTCAGCGTGAGCAGGAACATGTGATTGAATAAATATAGTATTTTTTTCCGGATCAAGCCCTGCTGCTAAGTATATTGCAAGTACTTCTAGTGTTCTTCTTCTTAAATCTTTTGGCTCCTGTCTTACTGTTATAGCATGCAAATCTACTACGCAATAATAGCATTCATATTCATCCTGTAACTTAACCCAATTTTTTAAAGCTCCTAAATAGTTACCTAATGTCAAGTTTCCTGATGGCTGAATTCCACTAAATATTATCTTCTTATTTTCTTCCATAAAAATTCACCTCATTTATTTAATTATTGTAAATAAAAAAACCCTATGATTTTTTAAATCATAGGGCGTAATGTCGCTGTGCCACCTAATTTCAAAAAGACAAGCAATATAGTCTTTTCCTCAACTCAGATACATAAAAATATCCTATCTTTATAACGTAAGATTAACGTCCAGGAACTACTTTTTATTCATTCCGATCCTCCAGAACCCATTCGGTTTAATCATAATTGCTATAATCCCACCACCTACAGCTCTCTTTAAATCTGTTTTTAAACCTACTTACTTTCTATCAACGGATTTATATTATTTGATTCTTTTAAAATATATTATTCTTTAAAAGAAGATTTGTCAATACTTTTATACTTATTTTTTTATATGAAACTCCTCTTCGCAAACTCAGATGAGTAAGCGATTCACACAAAATCAAAGATTTTGGTTCTCTGCTTACTTTTTCCACAGTCCGTGTATATTGCAATATTCTCTTGCAAATAACACTTCCTCGTCAATTTTGAATATTGCTTCTGGCTTTTCTCCTGGCTTAAGCCATTTTCTATAAAGCTTGTTAGCAGTGTGTACTTCTATCCATTCTATGTGGTGTTCCTCAACCATTGGATGTTCTACTTCTCCAACTTTTACAATTACTCCACCTTCTATTTTTTCTATTGCTGGCACGTGCTTTTCAACTGCTGCATCTACTGTATTCTCTACAAGCAGTGTCATCGGCTTATTACAACAAACTAAGCTTCCTCCTGCTTTATGAATTACCTCAACCATATTGCCGCAAATCTCACATTTATAAACCTGTCTAACCTCTGTCATAATAATTCCTCCCTTTCATTGAATTTTCTGATTTTAATTATATTATTCTGCATCTTTTTCTAATTTCCTTTTTTTAATTAAGTTATTATCGATAATTTTTAAATCATTGAAATTAGGGTTATATTAAAACCCTAACTTCATGTTCTCCTCCACCTAAAAAAGGAATGATTCCACTATCTAACTTATTTCCATCAAGCCAAATTCCTTTTTCCTCAGCTCTTTTAATTTGTATACTATATTTGCAGCCTTGTCTGTTATAGTAAATATTATAACTCTGCCATTCATCCGGTACACACGGATTTACCATAAAGCCTTGTTTACCTATTAATTTAAGTCCAAGTATAGCCTCAATTCCTGTTCTATACATCCATCCTGCAGCTCCAGTATACCAGCTCCATCCTCCTCTACCTGTATGAGGTTCTACTGCATAGACGTCAGCTGTCATTACATATGGCTCTACTTTGTAAACTTGACAATTTAAATATGATTTAGCGTGATTTATTGGATTAATCATATTAAATATCTTCCATGCCTTATTGTTATATCCCATTTTAGCTAAAGCTAATATCACCCATATAGATGCATGCGTATATTGGCCGCCATTTTCCCTTACTCCTGGAACATACCCTTTAATATACCCAGGTTCTAAAGTCGACTTATCAAAGGCTGGTGTAAGAAGCAATACTATTCCCTTATCATCCTTAATTAGATTCCTTTCTAAAGCCTCCATAGCTTCTTTTGCTCTAGATTCTTTTGCAGCACCGGAAATAACAGCCCAAGACTGGGATAGTGAATCTATTTGACATTCATCATTTTGCACCGAACCTAAAGGCACGCCATTATCAAAGTAGGCTCTTCTATACCAACCACCGTCCCAAGCATTTTTCTCTAGATTATCCCTAATAAACTCTTTTAAATCACTGTATTTTGCAACCTTTTCTTCATCATTTTTTATTTTACATATTTCTATGAATTTATCAAGAATACTATATAGGAACCATCCTAACCAGACACTCTCTCCTCTTCCCTCATTTCCAACAGTGCTCATTCCGTCATTCCAATCTCCAGATCCCATCAGCGGTATATTATGACTTCCGAACTTTAAGGATTTTTCTATTGCTTTTATACAGTGTTCATATATAGTTCCTTTTTTATCGGATTTTCTTGATATATTGTATCTCTCATCTTCTCCTTCTTTTAATTCCTCATCTTCTAAGTAGCCTACCTCTTCATCTAATATGCTGTAGTCTCCTGTATTTTGTATATAGTCTGCAGTAGCGTAAGGAAGCCATAGTAAATCATCTGAAAATCTTGTTCTAATTCCGCTTTCTACTACAGGATGCCACCAATGTTGAACATCTCCCTCTAGGTATTGCTTTGAGGCGCTATAGACTATATGCTTTCTTGATATTTCAGGTTCAAGGTATGTAATAGGCATAATATCTTGAAGTTGGTCTCTAAACCCATAAGCCCCACCTGATTGGTAGAACGCGGTCCTTGCCCAGAATCTACAGGATATAATCTGATACATAAGCCATCCATTTATCATTAGATCCATAGACTTATCTGGGGTTTCTACCTGTATAATATTAAATAATTCCTTCCAGAAATTTTTTGTATTATTTAATTCTTTTTCAGCAATACCTTCAGTACTATATTTATTTATTATATGAGATATCTTTTCGAAACTTTCTTCCTGTCCAAAGAGTACTAATATTTCTTTTTCCTCTCCTTCATTTAAGGTTATCTTAACATTCTTTGCAAGACAAGGGTCCATACCAGCACCAACGGTATTAGACAACTTTTTCGACTTAAGTGCCTCAGGAGATTTTATATCTCCTCCTCTTCCTACAAATTCTTTCCTGTTCCCAGTAAAAGATAACTCCTCTCCACCGATAACTTTAAGGTAACAAATTAGTTTTCCAAAATGTTCACTATAAGGATTTCTTGCATAGATATAATTATTCTCTTTATCAAATCCAGTAAATACATACTGTGCTGTTTGTTCATGAGCTACACCCATAACAAGCTTCGCATAGTAACTAATAGATAATCTTCTCTTAGAACTTGTAATATTTTTAAGTTTTATCCTGCATACCTTAACATTTTCATTCATGTCAACAAACATTTTCATATTCCCTAGAATGCCATGTGCCTCATGTTCAAATTTAGAGTATCCAAATCCATGTTCAATTATATAGTCTCCACTATCCCTTATAGGCTTAGGTGATATGCTCCATACACTTCCATCCATCTCATCGCGTATATATATCTCTTCTGCCTCACTATCTATAACAGGATCATTAGACCATGTAGTTAACTTGTTTTCTCTACTATTTTTATTCCATGTATATGAAATACCACTTTCTGAAACATGAAAACCAAAGTTTCCATTCGAAATTACATTTATCCAAGGTGCAGGAGTATTATCATAATTCTTAAGAATTATAATGTATGAATCACCTTCGCTGCTAAAACCACCTAGCCCATTATAATAATCTAATTTAGCTATTGATGGCTTATATGAGTTATAGTTATATTTTTGTGGTTCTATAACTAATAATTCCTTTTCACTTTCTTCTTTGTTTTCTTCATTCATTTGAACCATTAGTGAACCTTTATCTCCATCTATTACAATTCTTGAAACAGCCATTAATAACTCTATATCTTCTTTTGCTATAGTAGCTGTATTATGAAGAAATACCCCGCCGGCTTTATTTTGTTTATCCCTGGCATGACTTGAGCTTATTAAATCTCTTACAACATCCTGCATAGATTGAATATAGGAATTTTCCTGTAGATTAAGTATAACTAGATCCACCTTCAATCCTTTTAGGCACCAATACTCATGAGCACTTATAAGCTGCCTTACTAAACCTATATGCTTTTCTTCTCTAACTATTATCAATACTATAGGTAAATCTCCTGAAATACCATAGGCCCACAGAGCCGATTGCCCTTTTCTTATATTCATAATATATTTGTCTCTGTCTTTAAATAATGTATTCAAAAATAGAATTTTTGAAGCCATTAATTGATATAAATTTGCTTGAGCAGATTTTATTCCTAAGTATTTCATCTCAAGCTGCACTCCACTCCATGAAAGTTCAAAAACTCTACTTATATTCCTTATGTCCGCATACTTTTTGGCAAGTTCTACTACTTCATCCTTTGAATCGCCTACTGCTGTAGTAAAGGCTGCTGTACAGGTTTCTCCTGCTTCTATTTTCATCCTCACTCTCATACTAATTATAGGATCAAGTATAGCTCCTGCTGTCATTTTTAATTGAGTATCATTATCCATTGCTTGAGGATTAGATAAATCTCTTCCTCTTCCTATAAAATTAGCTCTACTTGTTTCGTATTGAATAGTCCCTACAGTATTTCCTTCAAATGCAACAGTTTGCATAAGCCAAGGCTGCTTATCTTTTCTTGACCTAGGCCTTCTATTTGCAATAATACATCCTAAATCATCAATATATTCAGTTTTAATAAATAAATTACTAAAGGTAGGGTGGACTAAATCTGCATTATAATGTGCTAGCGTTACTTCACAATAACTTGTAATTTCCACTATTCTAGTATGCTCACTATGATTTGTTATAGATATTTTTCTCACTTCTGCATTATCCTCATTAGAAACAGTAACTTCTGTACGGGTTCTTAAATTACCATCTTTTCTTTTAAACTCTACCTTATCTAATGAAAATAATACTTCATATTCTTCTCCCTCATATTTACATGGTTCGTAAGCTGTGCTCCAGTATTCATTTGAGTTAATATTTTTTATATAAAAAAACATCCCCGTATCATCTAAACTCACATCTTCTCTCCATCTATAAACTGTCATATCATCTTTTTTGCTGTAACCACTCCCACTGTTAGTAATCATTAAGGAATAGCTTCCATTTGACATCAAATGAGTTTCTGGCATTTCTGTCCTTGCAGTAGTATATCTTCTTACAGCTATATTTTGTTTTTCTACAGAAATGTCAAAAGCATCATATTGATATTCTCTATCATACACTACAGCTTTAGGAACTTTCTCCTGAAGCAAAAGTTCTGCAGCCTTTACCCTAGGAATTTCATGAAATCTTTCCTGAAAAATACTATTATTTAAAACATTATTTAAAGACATTAGACTCATGCCTTCATGGTGAACCATAAAACATTTCACCATAGCATTTTTCTTACCTTTCGGAAGTCTTTCTTGTGTATAATCTATGGATTCATAAAATCCATATCTTCCTTCTAACCCTAAATCTATTAGCCTTTTTATGTTGTCCAAGGACCCCTTTATATCTATCAATAGTCCCATAATCGTAGAGTATGGAGAGATTACTAGTTCATTCATAAGCCCTCGTTTTAAACCTATTCCTGGCACACCAAAGGCTTTATATTGATAATTTAGATTAACATCAAAATAATAGAAAGCCGATTCAGATATTCCCCAAGGGACCCCTCTTTCTTTTCCATACTTTTTCTGACCTTTAATCACAGCTTTATAAGTTTCGCCTAATAACGTATTAGGATAGCTTTTCATAATTATGAGGGGCATGAAATATTCAAACATAGTTCCACTCCAGGAAACTAATCCTTTGCTTTTACCCATGGAAGTTATAGACCTACCTAATTTAAACCAATGTTCTTGTTCTATATCTCCCTTAGCTATTGATACAAAACTTGCTTGCCTTGCTTCTGATGCAAGCAAATCATAAAAGCAGTTATCCAATCTGTCTTTTTCTACGTCATAGCCAATTGAGAAAAGCTGCCTTTTTTTATTGTATAACATCCTGAATTCTGTATTATCAGCCATAGAATCTAATTTTTGTTTTAAATCTTTAACTTTATATAATAGATTATTTATTTCCTTTTTACTACTTTCTAGTGATTGCTCTATTTCATTAAACCATTGCTCTTTTTCTTGCAAATTTACGTTATTTAATTGATTTCTTAGGTTATCAACTTCTTTCAATATATCACTTAATGGTGTTTTGTCAGATAACTTTATAAAACTATCTTTTATATTTTTAAGTTTTTCTAAGTTTTCCGACGCTAAGTCAACCCAAGGAAATAACATTTGGAGTTCTTCTAGTCTTTTATTTACATAATCTATTAGTTTATGATTCCAATATAGATCCTTGTATCTCTGACTTTTCTCTATATCCACTGATTGACTTAAGAGACTTAAAAGTGATTTTCTCCATGAGAATATGTTAAATTCCATATTTGCTAGCTCATTAATTTTATCATTATAGTAATTGCTTATTTGCAACTCATCTTCTATCTCTTCATTTGCAAGTATTAAAGTGTCCATTAAACCTTTCAATAATCTATCATTAATTACTGGATTATTAACATATTCATCTAATGAAGCTATAGTAAGCCATACATACCCAACTAAATTTCCGCTATCTACAGTAGAAATATATCTAGGATAAAGAGGTTTTTTAGTCTCTGTATCATACCAATTATAAAAGTGACCTTTATACTTTTCCAGTAAGTTCATACTGGAAATTACTCTATCTATTCTATCTACTAATTCTAAGGTTCCAATGTACCCAAGATCAAAAGCAGCTAAATTAGATGTAATACCCATTCCCATATTTGTAGGAGATGTTCTATGTGCTACACCATTATTAGGGTCCTCTTGATAGTTATCTGGTGCTAACCAATTGTTATCCTCATTTACAAAATCCTCAAAATATGCCCAGGTTTTTCTGCTTAATCGTCTTAATACTTTTTCTTCTTCTTTATTTAATTCCTCTTTTTCTTCCTTTATCTCTTTGCTTATTTTATATGCTATATACGGACTTATAAACCATAGAATGCAGGATGGAGCCATTACAATTGTTGTTTCTAAGGAGTTTCTAAAGGATATAATTAAAGTCAAAACACTTATTATACTTCCTATCCACATAGCTGATATAAAATCTTTTAACATTCTTCCGGAATTAGCCTCTACGTCTGCTGCAGTTTGCCATTGCAGCATCTTTTTCTTGCTTATAAACAGTCTATAAATTGTTCTAATAATAGCATCTAACATTAAATATGATTGATAAGGTAAAAAGCAGAAAATAAGAAAAAATTGTTCAATAAGATTCTTTCCATTTTTCACTTTTCCTGCAAAACTTATTCCTTTGTTTTGTGAAACCACAGCTTCTGAAACACCAAAAAATACAGGACAAAGCAAGGATAAAAACGCTATTATAAGCCATGTATCTGGGTTGTAAAATAAAAATAGCGATACTATAATTAGGATCATGATTGCTGGTGACAAAAGGCTTCTTCTTAAATTATCAAATATTTTCCACCTAGATAATTTGTTGAGTGAAGTCTTCTTAAACAACCATGGAATAAGCTGCCAATCACCTCTAACCCATCTATGAAGCCTTTTAGAACTAGAATTATAATATGCAGGATACCCATCCACTAGTTCTACATCAGTAACTAATGCAGCCCTCATGTAAGACCCTTCAAGTAGATCATGACTTAGTACTGAATTTTCAGGTATTTCATCTGCAAGGACTTTATTAAAAATATCTATGTCGTATATACCTTTTCCTGTAAAAATTCCTTCGTCAAATAGATCTTCATATACATCTGAAATAGCACTTGTATACATATCTATTCCCGATTCCCCTGAGAAAATCTTTGAAAATAATGTTTTATTGGCACTTAGTGTACCTACGCTCACCCTTGGCTGCATTAGGCCATGCCCTCTAATAATTCTTTTCTGATGTTCATCTAAGTATGGTATGTTTAACACATGCGACATTGCCCCTATTAATTTTTTAGCACTATCTCTTGGAAGTTGAGTATCTGCATCTAATGTTATTACATACTTTACACCATATAAGTTCTTTACATCGCCGCTTACTACATTATAACTTGTGTTTTGATTACCTCTTATCAAATTATTGAATTCTACCAGCTTACCTCTTTTTCTTTCCCAACCAATCCAAATTCCCTCTTTTGAGTTATATTGCCTGTATCTACTAAAAAAATAAAATATATCCCCACCATTTTCACTGTATTTTTGATTAAGCTCTTTAACTAAATTAAGTGTTGTATCTATTATATTTCTATCATTTTCTTCTTCTTCACTTTTACTATCTTTGAAGTCTCCTAATAGAGCAAAGTACAGGTTTTTTTCTTTATTAGCAAGGTAGTATACTTCCATATCTTTTATCAAACTTTTTACTCTAGATTCGTTATTTAGTAGAGTTGGAATAACTACGATAGAGCTAAATTCTTTAGGTATTTCATTTGTATATTCAATCTTAGGTATGAATCTTGGCTCAACTAATTTGCTTATACTATAATTAAAAATAGATATAATAATTTCACTGCAGGGAATTATAGCCACTAGTGTAATTAAGATGTATTTCCAAGGCTCCATCTGAGGATTATTATAATAGCTCAGCAACAGTATTAAAAATGTTAGTATAACTGTTCCTAAGATCATTGCTCCAATATATAGCCCAATATTTTCATTAATAAATTTATTATTTATGTTAGCTATTCCTTTGTCTTTGAAGTTAACTTTATTCTTTAAGCATTGTACGCCTTTATCTACTATATAATACCCAACATGTTTTTCATATTCATAACAATCGCCTTTTTCAAATGCTTCTTCTGAACATTCTACTGCCTTTTTTGCTACAAAAGACTCTGCAACATTCATATGCTTAGCAAGTTTTTCTACGCTATGTCTATAATAGTCTCTAGACTCAAAATCCATATTTTCGTATATATGTAAAGGGTCTTTTCTTAAAATCTCTTCTACATAACTAAGTTTTTCAAAATTTTCTCTCCAATTTAGCGCGGCAACTTCTCTTATACCAGTTACTGAATTTCCTATAGAAGCTTGATATGCCATCTGTCTTTGATGTTCAATATTTATAATTTTTTCAGAGTTTGTTTCTTGACTTTCTAGTTGATTATCTATCCATTCATATATATTTGAATTTTCAATCCCATTATCTCTTAAAGTTTTTAAAAGCCTCTCTGTCGAATGTGATGTAAATCTTATCTTTTGCTCCAAAAGCTTATCGATTTCCTGTGTTACTGTTTCATTATTAACAGCATTTATAAGCCTATCAGCAATTTCATCGCCTTTTTTTCTTTCTCTTTGTGCAAAAGCTATTCTTTCAGTTATTTTGCTTATATTTTGAATTAATGCAATTCTTATCATTATAGGTAGAGCCCACAATTCACCACTGGCGAGAATGGTATTCTTTTGATATTCAGTTATAAAGGTTTCTATAGTATCTTCATCAACCCTTCCATCTGTATGGGATACCATTTCAACCGCTATATAATAGATTCTAGGATAGCCTTTCATTACACCTTTATTCATAATAGGTAAATCTTTATAATATGACTCTGGCATATTATTTTTTATATCTTTATATTCTTTTTGAATTAAATAGAGATTATCTAATAACCACTCAGCGGCCTGAATAACCTCATTGTTTTGTCTAACTTCTTTATCAATATAGTCATAGTCTTTTAAGATCATTTTATAGCTATTATCTAAACTTTTTATTAGCTGTTTTCTACAATTTACTTTCCTAGCTTCTGCAGAGTACGCAGATATTTCTATTGCATGTTTTCTTAGCCCTTCCTTATTTACATTTAGAGTTGGCACATCATCCATTACATTTTCATTTTCTTCATCATTTTCATTTGATAGTATGTTAAGCATGTATATGCCAAATACTGCAACAGTTATTGCCAGAAATATAATATAGAGCATATCAATCCATCCTTTCGTGTAAAGAGAATTAGTGCTTTGATTATTATTCCCAGCAAATCACAAAATATGAATTCTATTAAAACAAAAAAAACGCTGGAAAGTATAAAAACTTTCTAACGTTTTTTATCCGCCTGGATAACGAGTTCTAAGCATCAGCTGGAGGTTAAATGCCTAAATGGCATTTAACGGGCAGAATTGCCCAGTGGTCGTAGACAACTCCACCTTATGCCAAGAACTCTGTTTATAATAATAATTCATTTTCTATAATTTCTTTAAAAGTCTGCCTTCTGCAAATTAGTTTAGCATCTCCATCTTTCACCATAACTACTGCAGGTTTTGGTATCTTATTATAATTGCTTGACATAGAATATCCATATGCTCCTGTAGTAAGCACTGCCAGGATATCACCACTTTCAGCCTCTGGGATTTTCACATTACTCAGCAATATATCTCCTGACTCACAGCATTTACCTGATATAGTAACAGTTTCTGTAGAATTACTTTCTACTTTATTAGCTATTATACATTGATATTCAGCATTATAAAGAGCTGGTCTTATATTATCTGTCATTCCTCCGTCTACTGCTATATACTTTCTTATATCTGGTATTTCTTTTATTGATCCCACTGTATAAAGCGTAATTCCTGCATTTCCAACAATTGATCTGCCTGGCTCAATGACTAATATAGGAAGATTTATATTAAGCTCTTTTGCAACACTTTCTGCTTTGCTTAATATTACATGGCAAAATTCTTCTACTTTTTTAGGAGTATCACCCTTTGTGTAGTATATTCCAAATCCGCCACCTAAGTCTAACTCCTGAACTTCATAACCAGTCTCATCCTTAATGTTTTTAACTATTGAGAGCATAATCTCCACTTCATCCTCATATGGCTTTGTATCGAATATCTGAGAACCAATGTGGCAATGTAGTCCAACTAACTCTATATTAGAAAGCGCTATAGATTTTTTCACAGCATCAATAGTTTTATTGTTTAGTAATGTAAAACCAAATTTAGAGTCTATTTGTCCTGTTTTTATATACTCATGTGTATGTGCTTCTATACCTGGGGTAATTCTTAGTAGAATCTTCTGAACCTTATTTTTTTCCTTAGCTATATCATTGATTTTTTCTATCTCATAGAAATTATCTACTACAAATCTACCTACATCTAAGTTAATTCCCATCTCTATTTCTTCTAAAGTTTTGTTGTTACCATGAAAATATACTTTTTCCATAGGAAATTCACTTTTCCATGCAGTATACAATTCTCCACCTGAAACTACATCTAAACATAAACCTTCACTTTTTATAATTTGGCACATAGCCAAAGTTAAAAATGCCTTTCCTGCATAAGCTACTTTATTTTTGTTTTCACTAGCTCTAAATGAGTTATAGTATCTTCTGCACTGACTTCTTATTAACTCTTCATCAACTACATATAGAGGAGTACCAAATTTTTTTGCCAAGTCTATTGTACTAACTCCACCAATATAAAGGGTATTGTTTTTTATATCCATAGTACCAGCTAATTTCATAATCAATTTTCCTCCTTTTAGTCGGAACACTGGGTAATTTTGGTTATAGGTTAAATTCACTTGCAATAACGTTAATTGCTTTTACCTTATCTTTCTGTTTAATTGCACAGGTAATTCTTATTTCTGAAGTTGTAATCATCTTTACCCCTATGTCGTTTTGACTAAGAAGTTTAAACATTTTAGATGCAACTCCTGATGTAGTTTTCATTCCTATACCCACCACAGAAAACTTTGTTATATCCTGATCTATAGCAATTTGATTCTCCTCTAAATAGAATGGCTTAATTATTTCCAAGCACTCACTTAAATCAACTTTTGGTATAGTAAATGATAAGTTAACTCTATTGTTTACAGGTGCTGTTTGGCTTATCATATCAATATTGATTCTCTTGCTTGCTACACTTTCAAATAGGCTTGATACAGTATTTATATCACTTTCTATGTCTCTTATTGTTATAGCTACATCATCATCACTTGTTGCTAATCCTGTTACTGGTTTACTCTCCATATTCATATTATTTACCCCCTTAATTACTGTTCCTTTAATATCACTATTACTTAATCCAACGTATATTGGAATATTATATTTTTGTCCAAGTTCTATAGATCTAGAGTGCATAACTTGAGCTCCAAGACTTGAAAGTTCAAGCATTTCTTCATAATCTATTTCATCTAACTTTTTAGCATCCTTATATTTTCTAGGATCTACACTATATATACCATCTACATCGGTATAGATTTCACATATCCCATCTAATTTCACTGCTATCGCAACAGCAGTAGTGTCTGAACCACCTCTTCCAAGAGTGGTTATATGTCCTTCTTCATTTATACCTTGGAATCCTGCTACTATTACAATTTTTCCTTCTGATAGACTCTTCTTTATATTTTCCCCATCTATATCATCTATTAACGATTTACCATGTTGTCCAGTGGTTTTTATCCCTATTTGGTATGCTGTATAACTGATAGCATCATAATCTGAAGCCTTAATTGCCATAGCAAGCAACGCACTAGACATCATTTCTCCAGTTGATAAAAGAGCATCTAATTCTCTTTTATCAGGATTGCTTGTAACCTCATTTGCAAGTCCTATTAAATCATCTGTAGTATCTCCCATAGCAGATACTACAACTATTACATCATCTCCTGCTTGTTTTCTTCTTACTACTGTTTGAGCAACATTTTTTATTTTTTCTATAGTTCCTACAGAACTTCCACCATATTTTTGTACAACAATTGCCATATCATCACTCCCTTAAAATTATTCTTGTGTGAAACATACCATAATTTATAAAAATAAAAGCAGCAAAGGAACACCTTTGCTGCACAAAAAATATCGTCGCAACTCTGTGTACCCTTTGTAGCTCTCCATCCCCATAGCTGGAACTATATCTATATAGTTAAAATTCGGTAAATCATTTACAGAATCTTAGATGACAGCCCTGCATATATTATATGCAAAGCCAGAAAATAGTTTCACCAAACTATTTTCTTCGGCCATAATTCCTTTCCTCACTTCTCACTGTCCGCCGACTAAAAGCAACTACTATTAATTACAGCACCTCTACCCTAAGGTAAGTTTCGTTATTAAATTATAATTAGTTTAACATAAGTATTTATACATTTCAAGATTATTTTTATGTTAATATAATTTATTTTTTCTTTACAATTCTTCATCATATAGAATTAATTTCTTTATTAATAATAATTTTATTGCATATTTATAAAAAATATAGATTATTTATAACGAACAAGTTATTTATTGTATCTATAGAATTCCTTAAAAGATTCTTCAGCATATATATAGTCTTTTACTCCACCTAGTTCTCTTATTGAGTGCATTGAAAGAACAGCTAAGCCCATATCTACTGAAGGTATATTTACGTGACTTGAAGATATAGGTCCAATGGTAGATCCTCCTTTTTCATCTGAACGATTCACAAAGAACTGAACTGGCACTCCTGCTATATCACATATACTTTTATAAACAGCACTAGATACACTATCTGAAGTATAACTTTGATTTGCACTTACTTTTATTATTGGTCCCTTATTAATTATTGGTCTATTTACAGGATCGCTCTTTTCGCCATAGTTCGGATGAAGCGCATGCCCTAAATCACATGATATCATAAAAGAATTGGAAAGAGCCCTGAAATAATCCTCTCTTCCTTTTCCCATTGAAATCATAATCCTCTCTAGTATATTAGACAGCATTGGTGAATCTGCCCCTTGTTTGGTAGTGCTTCCAACTTCTTCATTATCAAAACAAACCATAATGTTAGTAGTATTCCCTGCATCTACTTTAGTTAAAGCATTGATGCCTGAGTGTACCATTATTAAATCATCTAACCTTCCACAGGATATAAACTCATTGTTTAATCCTATAATGCTGCCTTTTTCATACTCATAAAGATATAAGTCAAAGTCTAATATATCTTCTTCTTTAACACTTAATTCATTGGCAATAGTCTTTATAAGATATTTTCCTTTTTCAAATTCTTCATTCACTAATGAAAGCAGTGGTAGTATATCCTTTTGTCTATTTAATTCTACTCCCGAATTCACATTTCTGTTCATATGTATAGCAAGATTAGGTATTATTAAAATTGGCCTTTTTATATTTAACAGTTTAACTTGTGGAGAAAAAGGGTTTTCGCTTTTTATAGTTACCCTCCCAGCTATAGATAACGGTCTATCTAGCCAAGTATTTATTATCGGACCGCCATAAACTTCTGTGTTTAGTTTTACATATGCTCCTTCTACTTCCATATCAGCATTAGGTTTTATTCTAAAACCTGGTGAATCTGTATGAGCACCTACTATCCTAAAGCCTTCTTCTTCTACTTCACCTTTTCCTACAACAAATGCAATTAAAGCGGAGTCGTATTTATTTAAAAAATATTTGCCTCCCTTTTTTAGATTCCATTTGTCTTCTTCTCTAATTTCTTCAAATCCTCTGCTTAAAAGAATCTTTTTTACACTATCTACAGCATGGAATGCTGTAGGACTCTCATAAATAAAATCTACTAATTCCTGAGCTTTTTTTAATTCTTCTGTCATAACTCTTCCTCCAAACTTAAAAGTAAAATTTAAAAATGATAACCTCATTCTATTTTTCAATAAAAAAATCAATACTTTATAATTATAACAAAATATCACTTTTTTAGTAATAAAAAAGTATAGCTTTTCACTATACTCTTAAGCACCTTAAATAAAAATATTCTAAATAATATATCAAAACTAAATGCTGTTGCATATTATATAATGATTGTAATTAGGTAGGAGAGTGTATTTATGAAAGGTACTATTAGAAATTTGTTTCCAGGTGGAAATACCAGTTATGGATTCTATTCATTTTATCAGTATATTATTAACCAGGACATTGCTAGAAGAAAGATTTGTATTAAAGGAGGCCCTGGCACTGGAAAATCAACTCTCATGAAAAAGGTAGGTGAATTCTTTAATTCTAAAGGATATGATATTGAATATCATCACTGCTCATCAGATAACAATTCTCTAGATGGTGTGGTAATTAAAGGTCTAAATGTTGCTATACTTGATGGTACTGCACCTCATGTAAGCTTCCTGTAAAGGCACTTATTAAAAGTTCCAAAAAATTGATATATGTTGTTCTAAGTTTTCTTTACTTTTTTCCCCTATTTCGATATAGTCAATTAATTCATTTGCAATTGACCGTAAAAAGTCTGTCGAATATTTATATTCTTCTATTAACTTTTTATAATAATCAGAGGAGAAGCTTTTTTCATTTAAATCATTGATCTTTGATTTTAATTCTTTTTTCTTTAATTGTAAATTATCTAATTCCTTTGAAAATAATGAACTTAATTCATTAAATTGTGTTTTTGATATTACACCACTAACTTTATCAATATAGGCATTCTTTAATGCTTCATTTCTATAAATTATATCTCTTTCCAATTTGCCTAACTGTACATTTAATCCCTTTAACATGTTTGCAACATCATTATCCTCTGATAGTTTTTTAGCTAATTCATTAATGTTACAATATGAATTCATATATTCTATTATTTTTCCTAAAATCACTTTTTCTAATCTTTCTAAACTTATTGAGTGACTCGTACATAATCTTTTCTTTGTATCAATTAAATATTTTCTGCACCTTAAGTAATTTTGACCTTTTCCATTGCAGTTCTTTGCCATCGTACTCTTACAATCCAAACATCTGACCTTTCCGGAAAACAAATGTGCCTTTCCACTTAAAGTACTTCTAATTCTGGAGCTAATTCGTCTTTGAACAATTTCAAAAGTTCCCTTATCTATTATTGCTTCATGAGTATTCTCCACGATAATCCATTCTCTTTGCTGGAGAGTTTTTATTTTTTTAGATTTGTAATTTATTTTTTTACACTTATGCTGTACCATATTGCCGATATATACTTGATTTTTTAGGATTCGTTTAATCGTAGTCTTGTTCCAAAGCCCGTAATCATTTTTTAATGAGGAATTTTTATATCTTAACCCTTTTATTTGCTTGTATTTTGTAGGATTAGGTATATTTTTTTCATTTAATATATTTGCTATACGCTGCGTTCCATTTCCATCTGTATATAAACTAAATATTATTTTCACTATTTCTGCCGCATCCTTATCTATAATTAACCTGTTTCTATCATTAGGATCTTTAGAATAGCCATAGCACGGAAATGATCCGATAAACTTACCTGCCTTTTGTTTCATACGAAAAGTAGCTTTAATTGACTTTGATATGTCTTCACAATACCATTCATTTATTAATCCGTTTATCTGACGTGATTTTTTATTGTTTTTATCAAGTGTGTCAACACCATCAACAATAGCAATAAACCTTATACCCCATTCTAAAAACTTATTATGAAGATACTTTTCTACCAATTCCATATCTCTTGTAAATCTTGATTGGGTTTTGCAAATGATGATATTAAACTTACTCATTTCCGCATCTCTAATCATTTTATTAAACTCTGGTCTATCCACGTCAAGCCCTGAATAGTCATCATCACTATATATTTTGTAAATATCCCAACCTTTTTCTAAAGCATACTTCATTAATAAGTTCTTTTGATTTTGTATACTCTCACTATCATCCATATAACTTTTCTTGTTTTTATCCTCATCGCTTAATCTGCAATAAATAGCAACCTTACTCATTCTGTTAAGCACCCCATTTATATTACTTAAAATATAGAATGTATTCTATTTTAAATAAAACCTTCAGAAAAGCTGGCCAGATTCTATAAATTCATACTTTTTCTTTAGCTTTTATTATTTTATAAACTAAGTCCTCTAAAACCTTTTTCTTTTCATCTTCATTTTTATTTTTAAATGTTTCAGATATTTTAAGTTCAATTTCTTTTTTTTGCATAAAAAATCCCCCCATAATTAAAATATGAGGGGATTGAATAAAATATATCAAATTTTATGCTGCGTTACCTTCAACAGAAGCACCCTTTAATGATTTAAAGTAATTATCTCCTTTTTCTGCATCATACTGTTTTTCCCATTTTGATATAACTACAACAGCTAGTGAATTACCGATAACATTTACAACTGTTCTTGCCATATCAAGTATACGGTCAATTCCCGCAATGAATGCTAGTCCTTCTAGTGGAATACCTACAGAACCAAGTGTAGCAAGTAGTACAACAAATGATACCCCTGGTACACCAGCTATACCTTTTGAGGTAAGCATTAATACAACAACTAAATTAATTTGCTGTACTATTGATAGGTGTATTCCGTACATTTGTGCAATAAATATTGCTGCAATTGCTTGATAAAGTGTAGATCCATCAAGGTTAAATGAATAACCAGTTGGAACAACAAATGTTGCAATTGATTTTGGACAACCGAATTTCTCCATTTTCTCCATGATTTTAGGCAAAACTGTTTCTGAGCTTGATGTACTATACGCAAGTATAAGTTCATCTTTTAGGATTTTTATAATTTTTATAATACTTGTTCCAGCTATTTTTGCCACTAAACCTAGTACAACTAAAACGAAGAATGCCATAGCGCCATAGGTAGTAATAGCTAGTTTACCAAGCGGAACTAGAGATTTAACTCCAAATTTGGAAACGCTTACACCCATTAATGCAAATACACCAAATGGAGCAACTTTCATAATTTGATTTGTCATCCAGAACATAGCATCTGCAGTTCCTTGACAAAATTTAAGAACTACTTTTCCTTTTTCTCCAATTGCGGAAACCCCTAAGCCAAACATAACTGAGAAGAATATTATTGAAAGCATATTTCCTTTTGCCATAGCATCAACTACGTTTGTAGGAACTATATTTACAAATGTTTCAGCAAATCCATGATGTGCAACTGATTCACTTGTACTTACATAACTTGAAATGTTTGTTTTTACAAGTTCATTCATGTTAATCCCTGTACCTGGATGGAACAGGTTTGCTATAACTAATCCTAATACTATAGCTACTGTAGTTACTACCTCGAAATAAAGTATAGTTTTTCCGCCCAATTTACCAACTTGTTTTATATCTCCTGCCCCTGCAATACCAACAACAAGTGCTGAGAATACAATTGGCACAACTATCATTTTAATTAAACGCAAAAAGATATCTCCAATTGGTTGTAAGTAAACTCCAACTGCCGGGTTACCATAAAACACAGCACCAACTATAACTCCAAGAATAAGACCAATAACAATTTGTGTCGCTAACCCAAGTTTAAATTTTTTCATTCTATCTCACCTTTCTCTTTTAATTATTATTTTCCATATTATGCTTTACTAAATTATGCTTTACTAATTGCACTATTAGTTTCTATATTAGAATTTTATAGTCCAAACTATAAAATCTAACGAAAATCTATAAAATAGTTTTTGAAATTTTTAAAAATAATTAGAATTAAATCATTTCTGCCAAATGATTTAATCCTAGTTGTAATTATTTAAAGTATAAATCATTCTGATAAATAAAATATACAATATACTAAAATTCATTTTAGTATATTGATTGCTTTGCCTAGTAAATACAAAAGTTTATCATTATACTAGTATATTGACATTTTTTTTGATATTCTTATTTACAGAATATCAATTTGTACTAAATTTAAGGGAGTGTAGACTAGTTGAGAAATGTTTCATTAAAGGGGAATTTGTATATTATTATTTTAATGATTATTGTAGTGCCTTTAGCTGGCGAATTAAAACTATATCCTTTTCCTAATACCTTTCGAATTAGCTTTGGTATTCCAGTATTTTTCTTACTTTTACTAGGAATACGAAAAATACCTTTAGTTATATGTGGAGTTCTTGTTGGAACTTCTGTTCTTCTGTTCCGGATCGCTTTAGATTCTAGCGCCAGAGGACTTCCATTTGATTACTCTTTTACGCTTCATTTTCCAACATTTTTTTATTACATGACTTATTCTTACATGTTTCATGTAACTCGATTGAATAATTTACATCGCCATCCACTGATAGTTGGCCTTTTATCTGTTATAATAGAAACAGCTTCCAGCATTGTTGAGTTATCTATTAGACACTACTTTCTAAGAGATATTATTACTTTGCCTATTTTAAATGAAGTTGTCATTATTGCTATTATAAGGAGCTTTTTCGCTCTTGGGTTCTTTTATGCCATAAAACTTCATGAAGCTGAAATATCATCAATACAACAGCAAAAGCAAAATCAGCATATGCTTTTACTTATATCTGGTTTATATGAGGAATCTATTCAACTGAAAAAGTCTCTGAAAGATGCTGAGGAAATTACTAGAGATTGTTATGAATTATATGAGAACTTACTAAATAATGAATGTTCCTTAGACTCAGAAGGACTAACTCAAAAAATATTAGGTATTGCTGGTCAGGTACATGAAATCAAGAAGGATAACCAAAGAATCTATTCTGGTCTTTCAGAGATGATTTCTGCAGAAAACTCAACGGATTATATGAGTATAACTGAAATAGGAAATATTATTATTCAAACAAATCATAAATATGCTCAGTCTTTGGGAAAAGATATTAAATTTATTCTAAATATTGAGGATTCAATACCTTCTTTACATGTTTATACTACTTTATCTCTTGTAAACAATTTAGTTTCTAATGCTGTAGAATCTATAAAAAATACAGGTTTAATAAAAATATCTATCAGCAGAAGTGCAAAGCATATTGAATTTAAAGTTTTCGATACTGGCGCAGGCATTCCAAAACGAAAAACCGAATTAATTTTTAAGCCGGGGTATACTACGAAATATGATGTAACTGGTAAACCTTCAACTGGCATGGGCCTTCCTTACGCTAAAGAAGTAGTAAATAATCTTAAAGGCTGCATCTTTGTTGAGAGTAACCCTGAAAAAAATGAAACCGTTTTTACTATACAACTACCAATTAGCAGTCTAGTGGAGAAAGGGTGGTAATATGAGATTTTTTATTGTTGACGATGATGAGGCTATCCGCTCAATGTTAGCTGAAATAATTGAGGATTATGATCTTGGTGAGATTGTTGGCGAAGCAGATAATGGTTCTATTATAGATAGTCACTTACTTAGCTTGAAGAAAGTAGATATTCTTGTTATTGACTTATTAATGCCTATTAAAGATGGAATTCAAACCATACATGATTTAAGTGGAGATTTTCCCGGAAAAATTATTATGATTTCTCAGGTTGAAGATAAAGAAATGGTTGGTAAAGCGTATTCTCTGGGCGTTGAATATTACATTACTAAGCCAATTAATCGTTTAGAAGTAATAAGTGTCATTCAAAAAGTAGTTGAACATATAAAACTGCAAAAATCTATATATGATATTCAAAAAACCTTGAATGTATTAGAATTTGGTAAACAAAAACAAAAAGATGAAAATAACTTTATAAATAAAAATATAACCTTGGCAGGTCAGTTTCTATTAACAGAATTAGGAATGATCGGCGAAAGTGGAAGCAAAGATTTGTTAGATATGCTAGAATATTTATTTCAACAGGAGAAGCAATCTCCCTTTGAACATGAATTTCCTCCTCTTAAAGACATTTTTACTACTGTAGCAAGTAAGAAATTAGGAATATCAGCTACTGCTCCAGATTTACAAAAGGAGATAAAAGCTTCTGAACAGAGGGTTAGACGAGCAATATTTCAGGCTTTGAATCATCTTGCTTCTCTTGGCCTTACTGATTATTCCAATCCTAAATTTGAGGAGTATGCAACAAAGTTCTTTGATTTTACTGAAATTAGAAAAGTAATGTTGGAATTAGAAAATGACACTAAACCTTCAATATCTAGAATTCGTATTAACACAAAAAAATTTGTTAGGGTTCTCTATTTAGAATCGAAAAAAAGAATGTAATTCTTCATGTGTCTTTAAGAAGCTTCACCTCATGTAGTGGACCCTCAAAATCCTGGTGCAGTAGATGAAGTATTAAATATGGGAGCCCATTGGAATGAAGAAGGTTTTAAAAAGTATAGAGAAAATATAATAAAAACAAACAAGCAGATTCAAGCTACATTTCAAAGAGCATATAGATTTATAGGCGCTGCAAAGCTTGTGCATGATGATTGGAGTAATTATAATAAAGTTTTTTTAGACTATTCAAAGTTGGCATCATTAGAAGAAGAGCTAAAGAGTAAGATTTTATCTCAATATGAACCTACTAATATAGGAAGTGAAAGGCACTTATTTGCTACAGCATTTACACCTAATGGTATTATAACTTTCATGGATGAACTATGTGCTGATTGTGAGAAAGTATATGTATTAAATGGTGGACCAGGTACTGGTAAAACACAAATTCTAAAGTTTATGGTAAACGAATCATTGAAAAGAGGTCTTTTTGTTGAAATATATCATGATCCTCTTATTCCTGAAAGAATTGAGCATATTATAATACCAGCTTTAAAAACTGCAATAGTAACTTCAAACGAAATAAACAATAAGAAATTTAATGGTATTCAAATTTATATGGAAAACCTTGTAGACTATTCTCTTGTTGATAAAGATGAATTACAAAGGGATAAAGAGATTTTTTATGATCTTTTAAATAAAGGACTTTCTATTATATCCTCTGCTAAAAAACTTCATGATGACCTTGAAATATATTATATAGGTAATATGCTTTTTAAAGATATAGATGAGACTTATAATAATTTAATAAATAAACTTTTAAAATATGAAGAAGATTATAAGAAAGAACAGGGTTTATAACCATAAACCCTGTTCTCCTTATTTCTTTATTCTGAATCCTTTAGTATCTGAAACAATTCTACCTATTGAAGTAATTTTCCCTGTGATACAGCCTCTACAGTGTGCAGGAGTATCACCTGTACAAATCTTACCTGGATAAAGAGCATACAATTTTCTATATTCACCTTCAGTTACATTTGGCATAACTACATTAGCTCCACTCCTAAGTGCTATAATTCTTCCATTTTTATTGAGACTCTCCATAGCAGTAGTTGCCGGAATGTTCACATCAGGCATTAATAATCTTGTTATTGCCATAACTTTTAAACTTGTCGTAAATTCTCCACCTTTTTCATCCTTCAAAGGAGTATCTTCATTGGGAATAAAGGGTCCAATTCCTATCATATCTGCTCCTATTTCTTTAAAGAATAAAATATCATCAGCTAGTGAACTTAATGTTTGATTTGGCAAACCAACTAAGCAACCTGTACCAACCTCATAACCTAATTCTTTTATATCCTTTAAGCATCTTTTTCTCTCCTCATGGCTCATCCCCGGATCCATATCCTCATATAAGGCTTTATCGGTAGTCTCTATTCTGATTAGATACCTATCAGCTCCAGCTTCTTTATAAGCCTTATATTCTTCAAAAGTTTTCTCTCCTACACTTACGGTAATTGCCACATCTAGTTTCTTAATATTAGATATTATGTATTTCATCTTGTCTACAGTATAAAAATCGTCTTCTCCGGATTGCATTACTATTGTTTTGTATCCATAACTAACTGCTTTTTTAGCCAAGTCTACTATTTCATCTGGTGATAATCTATATCTTTTTACGTTCTTGTTAGATGCCCTTAGCCCACAGTATAAACAATTCCTTTTGCACATATTAGAAAACTCTATTAATCCCCTTAAATGCACTTCATCTCCAACATATTCTTTTCTCACTCTATCTGCTGCATTAAAAAGTTCCTCATTACAGTTATCATCTTCTAATATTTTAATTATTTCTTCCCTATCTAAAATATGAGCCAGTTCTGCTTTTTTTATTAATTCAATGCTTGTACTCATCTCTTACACAAATCCTTTCTTAAATAATTTTAATCTATCTATAATTATTTTAATAAAATAATTGAAATTTAACTAGATGTATATTTTAAATTTATAAAATATACTAAATTATTTATATAATTTTACAAATTACATAATAAAATTATATAAATAAAGGAGCCTTCAAAATTTGAAAGCTCTTTTATTTAATCGAGGGAGTTCTATAAACATGTAGTTGATGTAATGCCCTTGTGGCCATTACATATTTTAATTTATTTTCTTCATTATAAACATCTTTTTCAGTGTCAATAAATATAACAGCGTCAAATTCTAAGCCTTTAGCAAAATAGCTAGGCAATATAACTTCTCCGCTTGTATAAATTATGTCTTCCCTATCTAACTCCTTTATATGAATATTTTTCTTAAGGAGCTTACCTATAGTATCTGTTTCCGCTAAGTCTCTGCAAATTATAGCAATACTTTCATAACCCTTTTTTCTCAGCTCAGAAACATCCTCAATTATTTCATATGCAAGATCATTCAAATTATTTACCTGTTTTTCTATGACCTCTTCACCATTTCTAACAATAGCAGCAATTTCATTATTTTCTATGTATTTATTAGCATAGTCAATTATTTCTTTTGTAGATCTATAGCTTTTTGAAAGGGTAAAGGTGTGTACATCTAAACCAACTAATATATTTTCCAAATCTAACATCGCTGGATTTCCACTTATAGGCATTATTCTCTGATTGCTGTCACCTACTATAGTAAAAGATTTACATGCTGTTAACTCCTGTATTATGCGAAACTGTAATGGAGAATAATCTTGTGCCTCATCTATAACAATATGTCTTATTTCACTACTGTACTTTAATCCTTCTAGCTTTATCTTTAGATAAATAATCGCTGCTAAATCATCGTAGGTTAATTCCTTACCCTGATTAAACTCATCGTATAGTTCGATAATATTCGGGTTATCTAGCCATAGCAATTTCCTCTTAATTCTAATTACTTCTTGTATCGTTTCTCTTATTCTGTTTCTTTTTATAAACTCAAGATTGTTACGCTGATTCTTTAATTCCTCTTCTGACAGTTTGCTAATTGCCTCTTGATGTTCCTTTTTTATCTGCCTTATTATGTTATCTCTCTCGTCTTTTATTTTAGAATATATTATTCTCTTTATTTTTCTACTTCTTCTGAATAAAGGCATGGATTTAAAGTGGTAATCAAACATTTCATCTATTTCTTCCACATTAACTATAGCTTTGTCATAGAATTTTACACTTTCTATTTTAAAATGTTTATAATCCAAATCCTCTATGATCTTATCTAGTTTCTTGATATATTCTAACGATCCTTTATATGCTATATCTTCATTAAATACCTTATCTCCACTTAATATTTTCTCCATATAATCTTTGAAGCTCATTACTTCTTCCAAGTTCAAAATATCCATAGCAAAATCTTTAAATGTAAGCTGTTTTACTCCTACTTCTCCAAGACTAGGTAAAACTGTTGATATATAATCCATAAATATGCTATTAGGTCCTAAAATTAGAACCTTATCTTGTAATACATTTCTATAATTATATAATAGATAAGCTACTCTATGTAGTGCTATAGTGGTTTTACCGCTTCCCGCAACCCCATCAACTACAGTAACTTGATTACGTGGCTGTCTTATCAAGTTGTCCTGCTCAGCTTGTATTGTCATTATTATATCTTTTAACTTCTCTTCGGTATTTTTACTTAATACCATTTGAAGTATCTCATCTTTTACATCTACACTTGTATCAAACATTCCAAGTAACTCTGCTTTTTTTATTATGAACTGCCTTTTAGATAAAACATTGGCATTTATTTCTCCTAAAGGTCCCCTATAAGTTATTTCTCCAAGTTTACCTGCGTAAAACAAAGCAGCAATAGGTGATCTCCAATCAATTACTACAGGCTCATACTCATCACTTCTAGTTAATCCAAATCTGCCTATGTACATATCCTCAGTTCCAAATTCATCTTCAAAATTAACTTTACCAAAGTAAGGAGAGTTACTAAGTATAGTAAGCTCCCTTAACTTTCTATCAATAATTCTAAATGTTTCTTCCCTGACAAATCTTTCATGATCAAAATATTCTATTAACTTATCTTCATCATCTCTATATTCTTCAATATTCTTTTTTCTTAGATTTATAATGCCTTCTGTAACTTCTCTTCTTTTATTTGTATATTTAAGAATTTGATTTTTTATTTCTTCAACTACATCATTAAGCTTTTCTTGCTCAACAGCAAATTCAAATTCCTTTTTCAATTCCTTTTCCAAATCATTATTTTTCATAGTGAAAATCTCCATTCTACTCTTGTTCTTCTACCGAAGAATTTTCCAATGATTTATCCCCTTTTACCATCTCCATAAATTCATTTCCCATAAGTGTTTCTTTTTCTAACAACCTCTCGGATATCTCTGTTAGCAAAGTTCTATTATCTTTAAGTAAGTTTATAACCTTCTTATGGGCCTCTTTTATTATTTTCAGTGTTTCCTCATCTATAATAGCAGCAGTTTCAGCACTGCAGTTTAACACTGGCCTTCCATCTAAATATCTATTTTGAATAGATTCAAGACCCATCAGATCAAACCTTTCTGACATTCCATACATTGTTACCATACTTCTTGCCGTTTGTGTTGCTCTTTCTATGTCATTGGAAGCTCCTGTAGACATAGTGTTAAACTCTACTTCTTCCGCAGCTCTTCCACCTAACATTACACATATTTGATCTATCATTTCTTCCTTTGTTATTAGGTATTTTTCTTCAGCTGGGAGCTGCATAGTATATCCTAATGCTCCCATAGTTCTTGGAACTATTGTAATCTTATGAACTGGGTCTGTATTCTTTAAAAGTGCTGCTACTAACGCATGACCTACTTCATGGAAAGCTACTGATCTTTTTTCTTTATCAGACAATATTCTATCCTTTTTTTCCTTACCAGCAATTATTACTTCAACAGCTTCTTCTAGGTCTTCTTGCATTACTTCTTTCCTGTTACTTTTCACCGCTCTCAAAGCAGCCTCATTAATTATGTTAGCTAAATCTGCACCTACCGCACCTGGAGTTCCTTTAGCTATAGCATTTAAATCAACACTCTCAGACATTTTAACACCCTTTGAGTGAACCTTTAGTATTTCTTCTCTACCCTTTAAATCTGGTCTGTCTGCTATTACTCTTCTGTCAAACCTACCTGGTCTTAAAAGAGCCTTATCTAATACCTCTGGTCTGTTAGTCGCCGCTAGGATTACAACACCTTTAGATGAATCGAATCCATCCATTTCTGCCAGCAATTGATTTAAGGTTTGTTCTCTCTCATCATTTCCAGTTATGTTACCATCCCTGCTTTTACCTATAGCATCTATTTCATCTATAAATATTATACAAGGTGCTTTCTCCTGTGCCTGTTCAAACAAATCCCTGACTCTGGAAGCTCCCATTCCTACAAACATTTCTACAAATGCTGATCCTGATATAGAGAAAAATGGTACTTTCGCTTCTCCAGCTACTGCTTTTGCTAATAAGGTTTTTCCTGTTCCTGGAGGACCTACAAGCAGAGCTCCCTTTGGAAGCTTAGCTCCTATATCCGTATATTTCTTAGGATTATGAAGGAAGTCTACAATTTCAACCAAAGATTCCTTAGCCTCTTCTTGCCCGGCTACATCGTTAAAGTTTACGCCTGTTTCATTTTCTGCATATATCTTTGCTGTATTTTTCCCAAATGACATAACCCCACTTCCCATTTTCTTATCAAGTCTTCCAAAAAGAATTCTACCAAGAAACATAAATATTATTATTGGAAGTATCCAATTTATAAAAAAATTCTTTATTGGATTATTCTCTTGAGGGGCTCCCCCATACTGTACATGTGCTGCATCTAGTTTTTTAATTAAATCAGGATCATCAACTTTCTCAGTATATAATATTTTGCTCTTTTCTCCTTCTTTAGTTTTAGGAGTAATAACTATTTTATCTCTTGTTATTTGCACCTCTTTGACCTTATTCTGAGAAACATATGTCATAAAATCGCTATACTTTATATGTTGAGTTTTTACATTAACCACATAATCATTAAGAAAAAACATAATAATAGCAACCGCTATTGCATAATAAATTCCATATTTAAGTTTATTACCATCAAACTTTTTATTACCAAACATGTCGAGCCTCCATATCAACATAATTATAAATTACATAATTATATTATAACAATAAAACTACTTTTACTAATAGTTTTTACAAATTGTTTTAAAGTAATTTTTAAATTATCTATATTTTATTTCTCATTCAAGTAAACTATGGCACATTCAGCAAAAACAGCAGCGGCCTTATATATTATGTCTTCATCTATATTAAATTCTGGATTATGAAGAGGCTTAATAATTCCTTTCTTGGAGTTGTATGTACCTACCCAAAAAAATGTCCCTGGTATTTTCTCCTCAAAGCTTGAAAAATCCTCACCTATCATAGTAGGCTTATCAACTATAATTACATTTTTATGTCCTAGTAGTTTGCTGGCAGCCTTTCCTACAACTGATGTAACTTCACTATCATTTATCACTGGTGCATGATATGGAATGAATTCAAAATTATATTTAGCACCATTGGCTAAACTTATACCTTTGATAATAGATTCCATAATATCAGGGATTTTATCTCTAACTTCATAGGTTAACGTTCTTATAGTTCCCTCCATCTCTGCTTTATCCGGTATTACATTATGAGCTGAGCCTGAATTAAATTTTCCTATGGTTATAACAGCAGGCTCTAATGGATCTACCTTCCTACTTATTACAGTTTGGAGGGCCATATATATCTCGCAAGCAACAGCTATTGGATCTATACATTTATGCGGCTGTCCTCCATGCCCACCTTTCCCATATATGCTTATCTTAAAGTTATCTGACGCAGCCATTAATGGTCCAGATTTGATCCCTATTTTACCAGCTTCAATATTAGGCCAAACATGAGCTCCTATAATCGCATCTACTTTGGGATTCTCTAATACCCCACTATGTATTGTTTTTTCTGCTCCACCTTCCTTCTCTTCTGCAGGCTGAAACAAGAACTTTACATTTCCTTTTATTTTATCCTTAAGCTCAGACAAAATTGCAGCAGCACCAATAAGCCATGCAACATGAGCATCATGCCCGCAGGCATGCATTAAGTTAGGGTATTCAGATTTATATTTAATATTATTTTCTTCTGCAATTTTTAAACAATCCATATCTGCTCTTAAAAGTATGGTTTTACCTGGGTATTTGCCTCTAAGTAGACCAACGACACCTGTAACTCCAACATTTCTTTGGACCTCTATACCGTACTGTTCCAGCATCTCTGCTATTATTTTTGCAGTTCTAGTTTCATGTAATCCTATTTCGGGATGGGCGTGTATATCTCTCCTTATAGCTATAAGTTTATCTTTTACCGCTTCTGCCTTCTTTAAAATTATACTTTCATACACAGAGATTCACCTCTTTTATTCTAAAATCTTTATTAAAGTATACTATCTAGCTAATTAAAAATAAAGTCAAACTTAATCTATATAGTAATTATTGCTTAAAGCTTCAATAACTTAAATTAACTTTTAATGAATAAAGAATGAGGCTAGTATCTCCTCATTCTTTATTCATCAAAAATCTACTTTTTATAATTATAACAACTTTATTTTTAATATGCTCTTCCCCAGTAAACTAAATGTTTAGCTTTTTTGCCACAGCATACACATGTGTCTGAAACAACCTCTTGTTCAAATGGCATACAACGAGATGTAGCTCCAGTTACCTCTCTTATCTTATCTTCGCAAGCTCTATCTCCACACCACATTGCCTTAATAAATCCTGGTTTATTTTCAATGATATCTTCAAATTCTTCCATAGTTGTTGCTACATAAGTTTTTTCATCTCTAGTTCTTGTAACTTCTTCTAGCATTGAATTATGAATAATATCTAACATCTCTTGAACCTTTGTTTCAATTTCATCCAATGAAACAATTATTTTTTCTCTGTTGTCTCTTCTTACTAACACAGCTTGATTTTTCTCTATATCCTTTGGACCAATTTCTATTCTTAGTGGAATACCCTTCATTTCATATTCACTATACTTCCAACCTGGCATCTTATCACTGTCATCAAGCTTAACCCTTACAACCTTAGCTAATCTTTCCTTTAATTCTTTTGCCTTTTCAAGTACTCCTTCTTTATGCTGAGCAACAGGAATAATTACCGCTTGAGTTGGTGCAATTCTTGGTGGCAATTTTAAACCACTATCATCACCATGAACCATTATTATTGCTCCAATTAATCTTGTAGTTACTGCCCATGTAGTATAGTGTGGGTACTCTAGTTTTCCATTTCTATCTGAGAACTGAATTGCAAATGCCTTTGAGAAATTTTGACCAAGATAGTGTGAAGTACCTGCTTGTAGTGCTTTTCCATCATGCATTAAGCTTTCAATCGTATATGTGTCATCTGCACCAGCAAATTTCTCTTTTTCCGTCTTTTTACCCATGACTACTGGCATTGCTAACATATCTTCACATAATCTAGAATACATGTTTAATATTTTAAGTGTATGACCTTCTGCTTCTTCTTTAGTCTCATGGATTGTATGACCTTCTTGCCATAAGAATTCAGTTGTTCTTAAGAAAGGTCTAGTTGTCTTTTCCCATCTTACAACTGAACACCATTGGTTGTATAGCTTTGGTAAATCCTTATAAGATTGAACAATCTTAGCATAGTGTTCACAGAATAATGTTTCTGATGTTGGACGAACACATAATCTTTCAGCTAACTCGTCATCTCCACCATGAGTTACCCATGCAACCTCAGGTGCAAATCCTTCAACGTGATCTTTTTCTTTTTGTAATAGGTTTTCTGGTATGAACATTGGCATAGAAACATTTTCATGTCCATACTCTTTAAGTTTTGCATCTACATATTTCTGTATGTTCTCCCAAATTGCATAACCATTAGGACGAATGATCATACATCCTTTAATGCTTGAGTAATCGGCAAGCTCTGCTTTTTTAACAATGTCTGTGTACCATTGTGCAAAATCAACATCCATAGGTGTTATTTGTTCTACTAATTTCTTTCCATTATCCATTTGAATACTCCTCCAATAATTTTTGAGTTTAATTAGAATTTGATACTTAAAACAATCATCAACTGATATTATTACCAACATTGCGCAATTTAGTAATAAAAGGTAATTAAATGCAATATAAAAAGCCCCTAATCCCAAATAGGGACCGAGGCTGTATCGGCGGTACCACCCTTATTAATATACTTGCAAAAATATATTCACTCTTAATTTTTTAACGGAAATTAGCCGCTGTATCCTACTACTATTTCAGTACAGAACTCCGAGGTAGGTTCAAAATGGCTTTTTGGAAATCTCTCACCTTACATTCCCTCTCTTTAAAAAAGCTTAAATTTCTACTAATCCTCTTCCTTATTTTTGTAATATTGAAATTTTTTAAATTTATTTTATATGATAAGACATAAATGTAAAATTGTCAATAGATTATCAAACTAAAATTTTAATATTTACGTACAATTTTTTTACACAGTCTTGATTATGTAATTATCTATAGTTACCCATTAAGTAATCTCCTTATTTTTTAGTTCCTCTATCATAATATTGCAAATGAAATATTATGTTACATATTCTTTATGAAACGAACATTTTAATACTTATTTCATATTATAATATAGATTAAAAATATAAAGGAGAAAGTCAATGTTTTATTGTCCATCAGCAGATATGACAGATTATTACTACAGAGCTAATCAAATAAATTCTTATATTAGAATATTCAATGCCTCTCCCAATTCCCCAGCTCTAGACATTTATGCCAACGGAAATCTTATAGTAACGAATCTTGCTTACAAGGAATTTTCACAATATATTCCTGTTCCTCCTGGTAACTATAATATTAAAGTTTATCCTTCAGGACAAACTACGAATCCTGTTATAGATAGTAATATAAATATTCCTGCAAATACTGTATTTAATATAGCCATAATAGGAACTTTTCCTAACATTAGTTTATATACCATACAGGAACCAACCACTGCTCAAAATTTTGGAAGAGCTTGTATAAGATTTATTAATCTTTCTCCAAATTCACCAGCTGTCGATATAAAGTTATCTGATGGTACAAAAGTATTCAGAAATGTGGGTTATAAAGGCATTACAGATTACGCTTGTATTCCTCCAGGAACATATACCTTCATAATCACTCTTACTGATACTGAAGATATAGTATTAACCGTTTCTAATGTTAATCTAGAGCCTAATACTTACTATACTATCTATACAGTTGGTCTAACTGGAAAGTCTCCGGCTTTAGAAGCTATAGTGGCACCAGAACCAAGATAATACAATGAAGCGAAGGTATTTTTTTATGTTACCTTCGCTTTCATTATACTTATTTGTTAGCTGCTATATTCTAACTAGCTTGGGTCGTTGGCTATAATTTCCGCTCTAGCTTAATTACTGTTTCAACGTGCCTTGAGTGTATAAAAGTGATATAATTTATTAAGAACGATTATTAATTATAATAAAATATTTGTACAGAAAGATATATTTTTCAAAGATAAGTGACGATAGAAATCAAGATGTTGAAATATTGTTTTCTGATGATAATAATATTGAAAATAGGAGGTAAACGAATGAAAAAAATATTTAGCAAAAGGAATTTTATAAAATTTGTTTTTGTAACAATGATATTATCCTCTGTTTTTGTAACAATCAGAATGATTATGGCACCGACAGTTGCATCCTTTTATAATCCCGATGTAAGAGTAAAGAGCGATTACTTTTTGATGCTTTTGCAGTGTATACTCGGCACATTTGCAATGCTGCTTCCGGGCTTTACAGAAAAACGTTTAAAAGTAAACATACCAACAAATATGATATTTGTTTATTCTGCATTTCTTTACTGTGCAATTTATTTGGGAGAGGTAAAGAACTTTTACTACAGAATTCCCAACTGGGATATGATTTTACATACATTCAGTGGTGCTATGATAGGTGCACTAGGATTTACCGTAATAAGTTTTCTGAACAAAACCGAAAAAGTCCCGATTTATCTTACACCTGTATTTGTCGCATTTTTCTCCTTTTGCTTTGCTGTAACTGTTGGTGTCGTTTGGGAGTTTTATGAGTATGCTGCAGACGGATTATTGGGAACCAATATGCAGAAATTCGGAACGGAGAACGGAACCTTGTTCGTAGGGCACTATGCGCTTTCAGATACAATGGCGGATTTGTTGGTAGACTGTATTGGTGCATTTGCAATGTCTGTAATAGGTTATATCTCTATTAAGTACGATAAAAACTGGCATGAAAAATTAATGTTCAAGCGCAAGATTAATTAGGCTAGATAAATATCAATCCCTATATTGCGGTGTCATATAGAGGTTGTAAAATATTTTATGTAAACTTATCACCTCCTTCTATGGTAGAATACTAAAATCATAGAAGGAGTTACTATACCTTTGACAACATTTTGAGGACACCGCCAAAAATTATTATAACAACTTCTAAATCGAAATTATTCTACTCTTTTAAAGTAAAATAGTACATAATCAGCTATTATTTTTACCCAGCGATTTACCGAATTACTTAAAGTAACAGACAAAAAAATCCCCCCAAACCATCAGTCTGAGGGAATATAAAACACACTTCATTATTTACTTAAAAACTTTCAAACCCTTTGATATCAGCTTATTTTTTCTCTATCAACGCCACGCACTCGACATGAGCAGTTTGCGGAAACATATCTACCGGTTGAACTTCTACAGTTTTGTAATTTAAATCATTTAATATTCCTAAATCTCTAGCTAGTGTTCCTGGGTCACAGGATACATATACTATTCTCTTTGGCTGCATTTTAGCTATCGCATCTAAAAGTACTTTTTCACAGCCTTTTCTTGGAGGGTCTACAACCACTACATCTGCTTTTATACCTTTTTCTATTAGTTCAGGAATAACTTTTTCAGATTGTCCTACAATAAAATCTACATTACTAACCTTATTTTGTTTGGCATTTTCTATAGCATTTTCTATAGCCTCAGGAACTATTTCAACTCCATAAACTTTCTTGGCATTCTGTGATAAAAATAAAGAAATTGTCCCGGTTCCACAGTAAGCATCAAATACAGTTTCATTACCTGTTAAGCTTGCATATTCTAAAGCTTTGTTATAAAGCACTTCAGTTTGTATTGGATTTACCTGAAAGAAAGAAAGCGGAGATATATTAAACTTGAAGTCTCCAATATAATCGCTTATAGTATCATTTCCCCATAAGGTTTCACAATGCGGTCCTAGAATAACATTTGTTTTTTTATCATTTACATTCTGTATAATGCTCTTTATATCTATAATATTTTCTGTAATTGATTTTATAAGAGCATCTGCATGTGGAATATCTTTAGTTTTGGTTACTATTACAACCATGGTTTCCTTTGTCTTAAAAGCTTTTCTTATCATTATATGTCTTATAATTCCACTATGCATTTCCTCATTATAAGTTTCTATATTGTATTTTTTAATCCAAGTTTTAACTAACTTAACTATCCTATCAGCAGTTTCATCTTGAATATTGCATGTATCCATATGGATTATCTCATGACTTCTAGGTGCATAAAATCCTATTACAATATCACTTTCTTTTTTACCAACAGGCAGCTGTACCTTATTTCTATATCTATAAGGATTGTTCATGCCTATTGTATTATGTATAACTATACCATTATCTTCTTTTTCTTTGCCCTCTTCTACGACATGCAGCTTACCTATCCTCTCTATGCAGTCCTTTACCCTATTTGTCTTAAACTTTAACTGTGCATTATAAGAATAATGCTGAAGCTGACATCCACCACACCTTTTGTAAGTATTACAAATAGGCTCTACTCTATCTTTTGATGATTCAACAACTTCTAAAAGTTTTCCGATTGCAAAGTTTTTATTTATTTTTATTATTTTTATCTTAACCTTTTCCTTTAACAAAGCACCATTAATAAATACTGTAAAATCATTGATCTTTCCTACGCCTTCACCTTCATAACCCATGCCAGTTATATCTAATATATATTCTTTGTTTTTTTCTATCGGAATAGTTTTACTCATACTTTCACCCGCCATATTATAGTTTTACCTCATTAAAATCTTACTTCAATATTCTACATTTTCCTGATTGTTTTGTCCATCAAAACCTATACTGCAAAAAAATAAGCGGCAAATCCGCTTATTGGTTGTACTCTTTAAAGGTTTCACATTGAGTACGTTCACTTGAGTGTGCCTCTTGCCCATTTATCTGAACAAAATCTGCACTACATAATTTATTAACGTTATATATACAATTTTCTGCTTCACAAGCAATTTTTGGGCTTATTTCTACTGATTCTCCACTAAATAATTGAGTAAATTCTCCAGATAAATTTCTATTAGTAAAGTGAGATGTCGAATATATATCACCTTTTTCCAAAAAAGTATCACAATCTGTTTCTGGACTTGAATGTGCTGAGCTGCCATTTACATGAATACTTGCTGCTACACAAAACTTATTTACATTATTTGCACAACGTTCTGCACTACATCTTAGCTTTCCACTCATGATAATTCCTCCTATCCAAAACTACATAAATATAGTTTCTTTTCTTTGAGAAATTTTATACTTTATAAGTGTAAAATTTAATATAAAAAAAATGCACCTTTTAAAAGGTGCTAAGTTAATATAGAATCAGTTGTCTCTTGTTTTCTCATCACATTAGTTTAACCACATATTTTTTTATTATACATTATTTTTACATAAATCTTCAATGGGAAAATAAAAAATATGATATTTTTTTCATTTTTATAAGCGTAATTTAAATAGTGGCAAATATAATAAACAGGTTGTTGGCTTTATGTGCTCAACAACCTGTTATATTACATTATATTCGCTCTTCCATTATAAACAATTCCTCTTGTAACATCCATTGTTATAAATGCTCCTGTTTTTAATATTTCAGTAGCACCACCAGCTCCACAGATAAGAGGAACTTCACTTGTAATACATTCTATAGCTAAGTGAGATGTTAATCCACCTTCTTCTGCTATAACTCCACTAACTCTGCCTAATACTGATAAGTATTCTCTATCTAGGCTTCTTACAACTAAAATATCGCCTTTTTCTAAAGTTTCATCTGCTTCTTTAGCACTTTTGACTATTCTAGCAGTGCCATACCCTGGCTTATTACCTGCGCCTCTACCTTGAACTAATATGTCTCCAACTATATGAACTTTAAGCATATTAGTGGTTCCTGAATAGCTTACAGGTATTCCAGCTGCTATTACAACTAGATCACCCTTCTTAACATACCCAGTTTGTAATGAAATCTCAACAGATTTTTCTATTAATGCATCTGTTGAGCTAACCTTTTCAGCAAGTATTGGAAACACACCCCAGTTTAATGCTAGCTTTCTAGCAACTTTATCACTTGGAGTTACTGCAATTATCGGACACGCTGGTCTGTATTTAGATACAACTTTAGCAGTATGTCCGCTTTGAGTAGCTGTAATAATTGCTGAAGCATTTAATCCTGATGCTGTTGTACATGTAGCTAAACTTATAGCATTAGCTACATTATAAATGTGTGCCTCTCTCTTTTTAGTTAGCAATTCTTCATAGTTTATTCTAGATTCAGCTTCCATAGCTATTCTTGACATTGTTCTAGCAGCCTCCACAGGCCACTTTCCATTTGCTGATTCTCCACTTAACATTACAGCATCAGTACCGTCTAAAATAGCATTAGCTACGTCAGAGGCTTCCGCTCTTGTTGGTCTTGGGTTTCTTTCCATTGAATCTAACATCTGTGTAGCTGTTACAACAAATTTACCTGCTTTATTACACTTTTCAATTATCATCTTCTGGATTAATGGAACTCTCTCTATTGGAATCTCTGATCCCATATCTCCTCTTGCAACCATTATTCCATCTGAAAACTTGATTATCTCATCAATGTTGTCAACACCTTCTTGATTTTCTATCTTGGAGATTATTTGTATGTCATGTCCTCCAAATTGTTCTAGCAATTTTCTTACAGCTAAAACGTCTGAAGCCTTTCTTATAAATGATGCTGCTATATAATCTACTCCTACTTCACAACCAAATCTTAAATCATCAACATCTTTTTCTGTAAAGGAAGGTAAGTTTGTTTTTACATTAGGTACATTAGCATTCTTTTTAGTGCTTATCATTCCGCTGTTTTTTACTATACAATGAATATTTGTTCCTTCTACTTCTTGTACCTCAAGTCCAATTAATCCATCTGCCATTAGTATGATGTTGCCTGGTACAACATCTTTATATAGTTCGCGATAACTTAAATTACATTTTGTAGCATCTCCTTCTACATCTTCTCCACAAACTATAGTGAATTTTGTTCCTTCAACTAATTCTACTTTTTCTGGAAAATATCCTGTTCTTATTTCAGGACCCTTAGTATCAAGAATTATACCTATTGGTTTATTGTACTTTTCTCTTAACTTTTTTACTAAGTTTATTCTTTCTCCATGCTCCGCATGATCGCCATGAGAAAAATTGTGTCTTGAGCAACTCATTCCAGCTTCAATTAACTTTGATAATATCTCCTCACTATCACTAGCAGGCCCAATTGTAAAGATCATCTTAGTCTTTTGCATAGTTTACTCTCCTTAACTTAAATTAAAAATTTATTTTTTATTAGTATGATAATGCATTTGCTATTTCATAGAGTTTTTCATCAAAATGTCTTTCAACCGCTAGAGCGTCATCAATATCCATATCAAATATCTTTCCATCTTTTATCCCAACTACTTTTGATGACTTACCTTCTTGTAGTAGTTCAACAGCTCTGTATCCCATTCTTGATGCTAAAACTCTATCCATACAAGTTGGGCTTCCACCTCTTTGAATATGTCCAAGTATTGTAGCTCTTGTTTGAATACCTGTAATACCTTCTACTTTTTTTGCTAAATCATCAGCTCCGCCTATACCTTCAGCCAAAATTATTAGATTATGCATTTTTCCTCTTAATTTGCCTTCAAGTATAGTTCTACATAATTCATCTTGATTGTACCCTTTTTCAGGAACAATTATGCTTTCTGCGCCTCCTGCAAGACCTGCATAGAGAGCTATATCTCCACAGTTTCTTCCCATAACTTCTACAATACTTACTCTTTCATGTGATGTTGATGTATCTCTTAACTTATTTATAGCATCTAAAACAGTATTTATTGCAGTATCAAAACCTATTGTATAGTCTGAATATGGTAAATCATTATCTATTGTACCTGGCAATCCCACAGTTGCTATTCCAAGCTTTGATAAAAGCTGAGCTCCTCTAAAAGAACCGTCTCCACCAATAACTACAAGGCCATCGATTCCAAAGGTTTTTAATATATTTGCTCCTCTTTTTCTTCCTTCTTCTGTTTTAAACTCTGCACAACGTGCAGTTCTTAATATAGTTCCACCTCTTTGTATAATGTCTGCAACACTATGTCTGTCCATAGGAAAAATTTCACCATTTATTAATCCACTATATCCTCTTTGAACTCCCATTACCCTAAAGCCTTTATCTAATCCAGTTCTTACTACTGCTCTTATGGCAGCATTCATACCAGGGGCGTCCCCTCCACTTGTTAACACAGCAATTGTCTTCATATTTATACCTCCTATGACCACCGGGACACTTTATGTCCCACGAAGATTATACAAAATTCATCATTTTTCGTCTTATTAATAGTAATTTATATTATAACACAAAATTACTATATTTACATTACACTATAGTATTAATTTTAATAAAACTCATTCAAATATTCAATCATTTTTGTAAACTTAATTATTTTATTTTTCATATTAGAGAGGAATGTTCCTCTCTAATATTTTGCTTATTATAAATTAAAAATATACTTAGGCATCTGAAATAAAATAACAAGTCCAAAGATGCGACGGATATTTTGTGTCAGACAAGGAGAAAGGTTCCGCAGATAGCCGACCCTATCTAAGGGTTCTTTCGACGCAGTATGATACAAAATAGACTAGCAGATGGACTAGTTATTTTTTTGAAGATGCCTTAATACTACATTATCTTAACATTTTCTTCTCCAAACTTAGATTTTAAAATTGACATTAGTTCTAAATCGTTGTCCACCCATAATTCTCTATCTACTCTAAATTTCTTTCTTTCTTTTCTTGTGCATAAGTAAATTGGAGTTACACCCCTAAAATTAGAAATCATAGATTTCAAATCATTTAAAGTATTTTTCAAAAATTTCTCTTCTTCTATTAGTATATATAACTTTTCAGTATTTATTTTGATTAATGGTTCTATAACCTCACATAATACCTTAGGTTGTTCATCCTCTCGAATATTAACCCTTCCTCTTATTATTACCATGCCGTCTTCGCTAACTAAATCTCTGAACCTTTGTAGTACTTTAGGAAATATCACAATTTCTATTGCACCATATAAATCTTCTAATTTTGCAAAAGCCATAATATCATTATTTTTTGTTACTTTTTTGGTTATTTCGGTAACTAGTCCTCCTAATATTACCGTATCACCATCTTTTACCTTTGATTCTTGGATTAAACCTTCATCTAACATTTCATTAGATAATATATCTGAAATTTTTATACTAGTTTGTAATTTTAGTGTTTGCTCATATTCTTCTAATGGATGACCTGACAAATATAAGCCTGTCATCTCTTTTTCCATGGCTAAAATATATTTTTTTTCAAATTCCTTAATAGCTGGATACTGTATTTTAATATTAATATCCTGTACATTTTCAAAGTCTACAAAGAGATTTATTTGTCCATCTATATTTCTTTTCCTTGAATTACTTATACCATCTAATATTTTTTCATAAACAGCAAGCATCCTTGACCTATAGGTTTTGAAACAATCAAATGCGCCTGCTTTTATCAGACTCTCTACTACCCTTTTGTTAATACAGCTAATATCGATTTTGTTGCAGAAATCTGATAGGTCTTCAAATCTACCTTTCTCTTCTCTTGATCTCACTATGCTATCTATAACATTCTCTCCGACATTCTTGATTGCAGAAAGCCCAAAGCGTATTCGATTAGCTTTAACTGTAAATTTTGCATAACTCTCATTAATATCAGGTGGAAGCACTTCAATTCCTCTATCATTTGCAAACCTTATATAATAAGCAACCTTTTCACTATCACCTTTTACACTATTTAACATAGCAGCAGTGAATTCAGTAGGATAGTAGTGCATCAAATAGGCTGTTTGAAATGCGACAACAGCGTAAGCTGCGGCGTGACTCTTATTGAAAGCATAGCTTGCGAAGTCCATCATCTGATCGAATATTTTATTTGCAACATCTTCACCAATTTTATTTCTTACGCAACCTGGTACTTCTATGTTGCCATTTTCGTCTACTATACCATGTATGAAATTACGCCTCTCTTCTTCCATGACATGGTGCTTTTTCTTAGACATAGCACGTCTTACTAGGTCACTTCTTCCCATAGAATATCCTGCAAGATCTCGAACAATTTGCATAACTTGTTCTTGATAAACCATACACCCATAAGTAACCGACAATATATGTTCCAACTCTGGAGCTAAATATTCAACTTGTTCTGGGTTATTTTTGTTTCTGATATATTTAGGTATCTCTGCCATTGGACCAGGTCTGTAAAGGCTTATCCCCGCAATAATATCCTCTAATGAATCTGGTTTAAGATCCTTCATAAATGAAGTCATGCCCGGTGACTCTAGCTGGAATACACCTACGGTTTTACCTTCACCTAACATCTTATAAACATTTTTATCATCATAATTTATAGCATCTAAATCTATTGTTATTCCTTTATTCTCCTTTATTATACTTATTGCATCTCTAAGAACTGTAAGAGTTCTTAGACCAAGAAAATCCATCTTTAAAAGTCCCAATTCTTCTAAAGTTCCCATAGTAAATTGTGTAACTATGCTGCCTTCATTTTTTTGTAGTGGAACATATTTCACTAATGGCTGGGATGCAATAACAACTCCAGCAGCATGTGTTGATGTGTGTCTTGGCAATCCTTCTAATGCTCTTGCAACATCAATTAGTTCCTTTGTTCTTAATTCATCATCATATGCTCCTTTTAATTCAGGACTTAGTTCTAATGCTTTGTCTATTGTTATATTTAAAACTGTAGGAATCATTTTTGCTATTCTATCAACTTCAGCATATGGATAATCCATGGCTCTACCTACGTCTCTTATACAAGCTCTTGCTGCCATTGTTCCAAAGGTTATTATTTGCGAAACACTATCCATACCATACTTATCTACTACATAATCTATTACCTCTCCACGTCTTTCATAACAGAAGTCCGAGTCTACATCGGGCATAGATATACGGTCAGGATTTAGGAATCTTTCAAAAATCAAGCCATATTTAATTGGATCTATTTTAGTTATTCCTAATGTATATGCTATTAGAGATCCTGCAGCACTTCCTCTTCCCGGCCCAGTCATTATACCATTTTCTGTTGCAAATCTTATAAAATCCCAAACTATAAGGAAGTAATCTACATACCCCATTTGTTTTATTACTCCAAGCTCATACTCCAATCTTTCATTTAGCTCTTCTGTAATATTTTGATATCTTTCTCTTAATCCTTTATAGCACAGTTCTCTCATATAATCATAAGGATTCACACCTTCAGGCAGAGGGAATTTAGGTAACTTAGAGTTATGAAAATCGTAGTCAAAATTACACTGCTCTGCAATTTTCACTGTATTTTCTAAGGCCTCAGGAACATAAGAAAATAATTCATACATTTCTTCTGGAGATTTTAGATAAAATTCATCTGATGGATATCTCATTCTATCTTGTTCATCTACAGTTTTTCCCGTTTGTATACAAAGGAGTATATCATGAGCTTTATAATCTTCTTTTCTTATATAATGCGCGTCATTTGTGGCTACTAAAGGAATCTCTAGCTCTTTTGACATACTAATCAATTGCTCATTAACCTTCAGTTGTTCTTCCATTCCATGATACTGAAGCTCTAAGTAAAACCCGTCTTTAAATATTTCTTTATAAAAAATAGCAGTTTCTTTCGCCTTATTTAGATTTTCTTTTAAAATATAAGATTGAATCTCTCCTCCTAAGCAAGCACTTAATGCTATCAAGCCTTCACTATGCTCCTTTAGAAATTGATGATCAACTCTAGGCTTATAATAAAATCCCTCAATAGATGCTGTTGATACTATTTCCATCAAATTCTTATAACCAGTTTCGTTTTTTATCAATAGCACAAGATGGTGATTTTCATTTTCTTTATCATTTTGCTTTATGTGCATGGATTTTGGTGCAACATATATTTCACAACCTATTATAGGTTTAATTCCTTGGGCTTTTGCTTCTTTATAAAATTCCACACATCCATACATAACCCCGTGATCAGTTATAGCCACGCTTTTCATGCCTAGTTCTTTTACCCTTGATATGAGCTCTGAAATCTTTGCTGAAGAGTCCAATAGTGAGTATCCTGTATGCTGGTGCAAACTCACCCATTCTGGATTACCTACATTCATTGTTTCACCTTCTTTCCTAAGACATTAGGCACATGAAAATAAATAACAAGTCAATGTGCCTCAACTAAAATATTGACAAATTGTACTTAAATTATATCACTATAATCGACATATTTTAATACTATATGTTTTCCAAGCGCAAATTTTCCTTATAAAATCAAGTCATATTCAAACTTTCAAATGCCTAAAATCAATAAAAAAAGAGCAACAAAAATAACCGCTGCTCTTATAATAAGTCTTAACTTTTTACCCTTCAAAGTCAACTGCTGCTGTTGATTCTAACATCGGTCTTAAATTTGCTAAAACCTCATCTACGTGAACTGGATGAACTTGATATTCATCCATATCCTCAAGAGAATCAAAAGTCGCAATTAAAGCTAAATCATAGGATCTAGCAGAGCGTACAACATCTACTCCGACTTTTATACTTTTTAGCGTAGGTACTTTTCCTTCTACACGCATTATGATTTCTTTTGCTTTCTCTATATTTTCTTTGCTTCTGTTTTTTAATTTAAAAAATACCACGTGCGTAAACATTAATATCACTCCCATTATATTTTATTTATGTATGCTTATGAAACTTCTCATCGTCTTAATATCTTAGCTGATAAAAAGGTCTTTGCCACTAAGTCTCTTTTGTTATCAAACATATCAATTTCAACTTTGCAGAAATTTCTCCCTGAATCTATTATGTCTGTATATATTTCTATCATACTATCCATTTGAACTGGTTTTATAAAATAGGTATTTATGCTATCCACTAGTATATTTATATTATTTTTTTGTCTCAATGTCATAATTCCCATGGTTGATAAAAGCATATTTAGAGAGCCCCATGATGCAGTTCCTATAGGATCCAACATTTCAGGAGTTATTTTACCATAAAAATGCCCCTTGTCCCCACTAGTTTTAAATTCAAACTTCTTTAAAACTAGGTCTTCTAGTGTTTCAGCTGCTTGAGGCTGTCTAGCCATATATTGGAGAGCCTTAATAACATCTTTTCTTGTTATAACCCCAACTAATTTTTTATTTTTCACAACAGGAAAGAGTTCTATACCTTCCCATCCCATTATGTGTGCTGCATATGCTACAGTTGTTTTTGGTGTTAAGGTTACTGGATCCTTATGCATTACTCTTCCTATAAGCTCATCATCAGAATCCTTGCTTGATAAATCCCTTAAAGTAACAATTCCTACTACTTTATTATCATCGTCTACCACAGGATATCTTTGATGCCTAGTCTCCGTGATTACCTTTTTCCATTTTGCTACCGTATCGTTTACATTCAAAAAGTAAGTATTAGTTTCCATGATGTCTTCAATTAGAACTATATCTTTCTTTATAAGATTTTCTGATATAGCCTTATTTATCATGCTGGCAACTGTAAAGGTATCATAAGTTGTAGATATTATTGGAAGACACTTTTCATTAGCTAATTTCTTCATTTCTTCACTACACCCAAATCCACCAGTTATAAGAACTCCTGATTGGTTCTCAAGGGCAAGTCTATGTGCTTCTTCTCTATTTCCAACAATAAGAAGACAGTCAGGGGTTATATATTTTGCCATAGCATCAATAGTCATAGCCCCTATAGCAAATCTGTGCAGGGTTTTATATATTCCATCCTTCCCTCCAAGTAGAGCGCCATCCACAATATTAATTACTTCTCCATAGGTTAAAGCTTCAATGTTTTTCTTTTCAACCTTTTCTACTCTTACTGTTCCAACTCTAGGAATAGTAGTAACTATTCCTAATGTATCTGAATCCTTTATAGCTCTATACGCTGTTCCATCACTAACACCTAAAGCACTTGCTATACTTCTAACCGAAATCTTTGTACCAACTTCAAGTGAAAGTATATACTTGATTATATCTTCATGCTTTGACATAATCTAAACCTACCTTCCTTCTTTCCTTAGTTCCTCAGCTATTTTTTCTATTCTTCTTAATCTGTGATTAACTCCTGATTTTCCAACTACCGGATTAAGCATTTCACCTAGCTCTTTTAAAGATTCATCTGGATAGCTTAATCTAAGCTCTGCAATTTCTCTCAGGTTTTTAGGAAGTCTAGCAAGCCCTATTTCTTTTTGTATAAGCTTTATACTTTCAACCTGTCTTACTGCGGCATTCACAGTTTTACTTAAATTTGCAGTTTCACAGTTAACTAGTCTATTTACATTGTTTCTCATCTCCTTCATTATTCTTACATTTTCCAACTCTAAAAGAGATGAGTGAGCCCCTATTATATTAAGTAAATCTACTATTTGTTCTCCTTCCTTAAGGTAAACAATAAAACTGCTTTTTCTTTGTATTACCTTTGAGTTTAAACCATATTCATTTATAAGGCTACTTAAGTCCTCTGCATATTCATTGTCGTGAGTTACAAATTCTAAGTGATAGGTCTTTTCTGGATTACTGATGCTTCCTCCACCTAAAAAAGCTCCTCTGATATATGCTCTTTTACACTCTTCTGTCTCTATAATATTTCTAGGTATACTATAATCTAGTGAAAATATATTCTCATTTTCTCTTAGTAAACCAACCTCTTTAAGTAAGTCTCGCACACCCATTTCTTCATCAATTAATATTATATACACATTGTTTTTTTTAAGAGAATTGCTTCTTTTTACCATTATCTTTGTATGAATATTAAAATGCTCTTTCAGCATTTTAAATATTAGCCTAGCAATGGCAGGATTTTCAGTAGTAACTTTAAAGCTAAACTGCTTATTACCACCAAGCAACAGCGTACCACTGACCTTCATTATGGCTGATAGCTCTGCCACTGCCTCTTCTTTTCCTATACTCGTATATCTACAAACTTCATTTTTAACCTTCAACGAAAAAGACATAATCTCTCTCCCTATTTATTTTTATTTTCCTTTAATCGCTCTGACAAGTAGAAATACTCAATAATTTTCTTTCTATCAAATAGCAATTTTTTGTCCATAATAGTTTCAATTAATATAGAAGCTAACTTCTCAGAATTATGTCTTATCAGACCATTTCTAACTGTTATAAAATCACCTTCAATGATACTTACATTTAATTTTTTTAGTTCATTTTCATCTACTGAAACTAAATGAGATGCCTCTTCTTTATATTTTCCTTCTAGCTCATCATCAATTTTACCAACATTTATTACAACATAATCTATGACATTATTTCCAACATGCTTAAAGATTGATTTTATATGATCCTCAACTCCAAAACCGTCTGTTTCTCCTTTCTGCGTCATTATATTTGATACATATAACTTTACAGCTTGAGTTTTATTTACAGCATCAGCGATATCTTTAACTAAAAGATTAGGAATAACACTTGTATAAAGACTTCCCGGACCCAATATTATAGCATCCGCCTCTAATATGGCCTCTACAGCTTCCTTGAGGGCTCTTGCATTTTTGGGCTCAATAAATACTTTCTCAATTGAACTATTCTGTTTAATAGCCTCTATTGGAATATTTGATTCTCCTTCTACTATTGTTCCATTCTTGAGCTTAGCCTTTAATATAATATTATCTAACGTAACAGGCATTACCTTACCTGTTACCGCCAGAACAGAGCTCATCTTATGAACTGCTTCCTCAAAATTGCTTGAGATTCCATCCATAGCTGCCAAAAATAGGTTTCCAAAGCTTTGATTTTTTAATCTACCATCTTTAAATCTATACTGAAGTAGTTCCTCCATAAGTGGCTCCGTATCAGCCAATGATAGAATACAATTTCTTATATCTCCTGGTGGAAGCATCCCTAAGTCCTCTCTTAAATCTCCTGATCCACCACCATCATCTGCTACTGTAACTATTGCAGTTATATTTGAAGTATAGTATTTCAAACCTCTCAGCATTGTAGATAATCCTGTTCCTCCGCCTATCGCCACAATTTTAGGTCCTTTTACTAACAATCTTTTTTCATATATTAAATTTTCAAGTTTCCTAGAATCCAAGGAAACATTTAGGTATCCTTTGTTTATTAAAGCAATAATTGAACGCATTCCTTGAGTTATAGACACGTATAAAACAAAAACTCCTGAAGTAATCAAAAAAACATAAAATGATATATAGTACATGCTATAGAATCTTCTGTTTACAAATTCTAATACACCAAATATTATAAACAAGATCCCCATGGACCCAAGCATAACCCATCTTTTAACCTTTATGCCGGGCCTAAACCAGTCTACTATCTTCATAGTTTTTTACCACCTTTATTAGTGTCTTCCTCTATATCTCTATGATCAATATTCACCTTATATCCACTGTCCTTTAACTTATTAAATATTGAATTCGCAATGGTTACAGACCTATGTCTTCCGCCTGTGCAACCTATTGACACTATAAGCTGTCTTTTCCCTTCTTTTAAATAACTAGGGATTAAGAAGCTCAACATATCCTCTAATTTGCCAATAAATTCTTTAGTTTCTTCAAATCCCATAACATAGCTTCTAACAGGCTCATCGTTTCCTGAGTATTTCTTCAACTCTGGAATATAATAGGGATTCGGTAAAAATCTTACATCAAATACTAAATCAGAGTCTACAGGTATCCCATATTTAAATCCAAATGAAAGCACTGTTATCATCAATTCTGTTTCCATTTGTCCTTCTTCTGCATAAATTTTCGTTATTTCTTCCCTTAACTCTCTTGTCGCAAGTTTTGATGTATCGATAATATTATCAGCTCTATCCTTTACTTCTCTTAGCTTGTTTCTTTCTAATAATATGCCATTTAGTATTCTTCCATCTGGAGCTAAAGGATGCTTTCTCCTGCTCTCTTTAAATCTTTTTATTAATACCTCATCAGAAGCATCTAAAAATAAAATTTCATACTTATACCCTTCACTTGTTAAATACTTAAGACTTTCAAATAGATCATCAAAAAATTTTCCGCCTCTTATATCTATTACTAAAGCTATTTTATCAATTTTACCATCGGTTTGATAGCAAGCCTCTGCAAATTTAGGTATCAATGTAGGCGGAAGGTTATCTACACAAAAATATCCTAAATCCTCTAGATTTCTTATAGCTTGAGTTTTGCCTGCTCCCGATAGACCTGTTACTATAACAAATCTCATAGTCAACCCTCCTGTTAGCGATTTATCTTTATTATTTCTAATATTAAAATTGTATATTGCTGAAACTCCTTCTCCTATCGTCGAATGAGTAAGCGACCATATCAAAATCAGAGATTTTGGATGTCTGCTTAAATATAATATACATTCATTTTATAATTATAACACAACAATTTATAAGAAGGAATAGAAGATAAAATGGAGAATTTAACATCAAATTAGCGTTAAATTCTCCATTTTTCTATTTCATAGTATCTACTTTAAATTCCTAAATATTACTACAATCTTCTCCTATAATTCTTACCTCAGTATATAAATCCACATTAAACTTGTCTTTTACCTTATCCTGTACAAGTTTAATCAAGTCTAAGATATCTTTAGCTGTAGCTTCTCCCTTGTTTATTATAAAACCAGAGTGTTTTGCAGAAACTTCAGCTCCGCCAATACTGACTCCTTTCAACCCACTATCCTCTATAAGTTTAGCAGCAAAATATCCTTCAGGTCTTTTAAATGTACTTCCAGCAGATGGATACTCAAGCGGTTGTTTTTCGCTTCTTCTTCTATTTAGGTCATCTATTCTATCCTTTATTTTTTGGTACTCACCTTTATGAAGCTTAAATGTAACTTCCAACACAGTATATCCGTGTTTAAGTATAGAGCTCATTCTATAACCTAGCTCTAGCTCTTCTTTATTCAGAACTGTTATATTTCCATCGTTGTCTATGATTTTAGCACTTTCTATAACATTTGATATTTCTCCATTATAAGCACCTGCATTCATTGCAGCGGCTCCTCCAATGCTTCCTGGAATACCACATGCAAACTCAAAACCTGCTAAACTGTTTTCTAGCGCCACATCTGAAACGTCTTTCAATTGTGCTCCACTTTGTGCAATTATTTTTTCGCCCTCTATTTTTATATCATCTAGCTTACACAATTTAATAATTGCACCCCGTATTCCCCCATCTTTCACAAGCAAGTTAGTTCCATTTCCTATTATGTAGTATGGAATATTATTCTCTCTACATAACTTTATAACCTCTACTACTTGCTCAAAGCTTTCAGGGGTAGCTAATATGTCTACTGGACCTCCTACCTTAAAGGATGTATGGTTTTTCATTAGTGCATCTATTTCTATGTTTTCATCATCTAATATATTAGTTAACTTTGTACTAAAATCCTTAAATTTATTCATGGCATATTCTCCTTGAAAATTAAAATTACGTATCATTTCTAGTATAATGTATGTACAATTCTTAATCAAGATTAATATCTTGAAGCTTTCCTTTTTTCTTTAAATATTTTATAAATTTGGTCTCATCAACATTCATTATAAGATCTTCAGTTACCCCTGCCATTCTTAATACCTGCTCGACCTTTGGAAACTTTCCTATTTGAAAGCAAGTATGTGCATCGCTTCCTAGTATTAGGTTAACACCATGCTTCTTACATAACTCTGCTATTCTAAGACAGTTTTCCTCACTACCTCTTCTTGAGTTAAAGGAACCGTTATTTATCTCTATAAGAATATCTTTATCTTTAGCCTTCTTTATCACTTCTTCTTCCCAAATAGGAAAAGCTGGATTCCCGGGATGACCTATAATATGCACATTTTCATTATTCATAACATTTAATAGAGCCTCTGTATTTTCATCTTTATTACCAGGCTTTATACACACATCATGCAAACTAGCAATAATTACATCCAGTCTTTTTTGTGTTTTTTCTGGTATATCCAAATTTCCTTTAAAATCTAAGATATTTGCTTCACACCCTCTAAGAATTATCACTCCAAATAACTCTCTTGGTAATACCTTTAAATTATTAAAATGGAATATATGTGGCCCTCCTGGCATCTTTGGCCCGTGATCTGTAGTTGCTAAAATTTTAATTCCATTATTAGATGCTTCTTTTACATTTTCCAGCCATGTAGTATAAGCATGGCCACTAGCCACAGTATGAGTGTGTGCATCTAAAATATATTTCATTAAGTTACCTCCCTAATCTTGGCTCTTAAAATAGTCTATGATACTTTGAGCCGCCTTTTTATCTATAGATGGTGTATCAATTAATTCATCAAAAGTTGCTTTTTTTATGCTATCTATACTTCCAAATTTCTTTAGAAGTTCTTTTCTTCTTTTTTCTCCTATACCAGGAATATCCTCTAATATGGAATGAAGTACTCTCTTATTTCTTAGACTTCTATGATATGTTATGGCAAACCTATGCACCTCATCCTGTATCCTTGTAACTAACCTCATAACATTAGAGTTCTTGCTTAATGGGAGCTCTTCATTATTGTATATTAAACCTCTTGTATTATGTTTATCGTCCTTTACCATCCCGCATACAGGTATGCTAATATTAAAGCTCTTTAATACATCTAGAGCAATATTCACCTGTCCTCTTCCTCCATCCATCAATATTAAATCTGGAAAAATGCAGAATTTGCCTGAGCTTAAATCCAATTGTCTCTCCTGTATACCCTTTATTTCTTCCATTCCATGTTGAAACCTTCTAGTTAAGATCTCTCTCATACTATCATAATCATTTGCACCTTTTACTGTATTTATTTTAAATCTTCTATAGTCGCTATTTTTAGCTCTACCTTCCTCAAAAACAACCATCGTTCCAACAGAGTCTACCCCTTGTATATTTGAAATGTCATATGCTTCTATTCTATGAGGAATATCCTCTAAATTAAGTATATCGGAAATCTCCTTTAAAGATGTCTTATAAATTTCTTTTTCCTGAATTAATTTTAATTTAAAATGTTCTAATGTCATCTTTGCATTTTTCTCTACAAGATTAATAGTATCTTTCTTTTCACCCTTTTGAGGCATTTTAATAGTTACCTTTGAACCTCGCTTCATTCCCAGCCATTCCTGTAAAAGATCTTGATCCTCAATAACTGGAACATATATTGTCTTTGGTATATATGCTGTACCTCCATAAAACTCTTTTATGAAGGTAGAAACAACTTCCTTCTTGTCTGCATCAACAGTATTTTCTATAATAAAATGCTCTCTGCCAGTTATTTTACCACCTCTTAAGAAAAACACTTGAACGCAGCTATCTTTTTCATCACTATATATATTTATAAAGTCTTCATCTTCAAAATTTCCTGTAATTATCTTCTGCTTTTCCGTAATTTTTTCCACAGCTAAAAGCTTATCTCTTAAAGCAGCTGCCTTTTCAAATTCTAGATTTTCAGAAGCCAGTTCCATTTCTTCTTTTAAGGATTTTAATATATTTTTGTCTCTTCCTGATAATAAGTCTACTATATCAGAAACTATCTTACCATAGTCCTTTTTACTAATATACCCGCCACAAGGCGCATTGCACAAACCTATATGATAATTAAGGCATGGTCTTGTCTTTTCTCCATCCTCTTTTATAGATTTTTTGCAATTCCTCACAGGAAATATCTTCTTAAGTAACTCTATTGTTTCATAGACAGCAGAAGTATCTGTATAAGGTCCAAAATACTTAGCTCCATCTTTTGCTAACATTCTAGTTACAAATACTCTTGGGAAGTCTTCATTTGTTGTTACCTTTATAAATGGATAGTGTTTATCATCCTTAAGTAGAATATTATATCTTGGTCTGTATTTTTTAATTAAATTACATTCTAGTATAAGGGCTTCCATTTCTGAATCTGTTACTATATATTCAAATTCAGCTATATTTTTCACCATAGCCTTAACTTTCTCTGAATGATTTTTTGAACTTTGAAAGTACTGTCTAACTCTATTTTTTAACACCTTAGCTTTTCCAACATATATGATCTCCCCTAAGGAATTTTTCATCAAATACACTCCAGGTTTGTCTGGCAAAACTTTTAATTGATACTCAAAATCAAACACATAATCACTCCTACTTTAATTCGTAGTATAAAAATAATACGATGTATTATTTTTTAGAGGACAGAGGACAATTGACAGAGGACAGAGAATGAGGATTTTTCTCCATTACACTACGAAAAATCTTTAATTATTTTTCAGCACTAGGCGACTTTGTCGCAAGCCGTTAGGCTGTATCAATTTGTCAATACTCTGTTTCAGATACTTCTTTAATAGCTATATTCAAAGGTTACAAATTACAGGCTGCGTCAAACTAATATCAGAAAAGCCATAAAAAGCTTTTTCAAAAAAGAAATTTTAGTGAACTTATTTATAAAATTCTACGTAAAAAGTTAACGGCACAAGTGCGCCCTTTCGGGCTGCGGGCGAAGCCCTTTAGGAATAAACATTTTAACTGAATTATAATGGAAAATTTTAAAAAATAAATTACCCACTGGAACTTGACATAAACTATTTTTGAGACTCGTTTCACTAATCTCAAACATCGGCTTATAATATAATTAAAGATTTTTCGTAACATAGTGGAGAAAAATCCTCCTTCACTGTCCTCTGTCCTCTATCAATTGTCCTCTGATAAAAATATTGCGACACAAAACTTTTAGAATATGGCCTAACTCTTACTTGCAGAAAATCATCGGAATCTTATATATTGCAAATAGAAGCCCAAATATTGCAAGCAATTCTTCTATAGTAGTTCCAAGCTTCGAATTTGTCTTATATGTAACAGGAAATTTTACTTTTTTACTTCTAAAAGGATATAGAAGTGGAACCCCCCTATTAGTTGTCATATCACATAATAAATGCATACCATATCCTATCATAAAATAATATACTAAATAATGTATGTTGTACATATTTCCTATGTATCCTGCAATAAATGAGAAAATAATCATTCCTGAAAGACTATGAGTTAATCCATTTCTGTGGGATGATACTGCAATTATTATAAAAGATATTCCCAATGCTTTTATAATAGGTTCTTTAGTATAAAGGTAGTCGTACCATAATAATATTACACCAATGCACATGTAAAGAATAATTTTAGTTGCTTTATTTTTAAACGGAAGTATATACTTATTTATAACACTTTTAGGGTGGTCAATATCTGGCAATATGGATGCCAAAATTACCACTATAATACCAATGTAATTAGACTTTTCCGGCAAACTATTGTAAAGTGATAAAAAAGTGACTATTCCAACCCCAGCATGAGTTTTCCCCTTCATAATTACTCCTTTTAAAAATAACCTAATACAAACTTTAGACATATTTATACCAGATTATTTTTATATCTCGATTATTGTCTATATTATATCACTAAAGCCTTAATAATTTTACTTTTTACAACAAAAAATTTCCCGGGAAAATATACAATGTAAAAAAATAAAATGTCAGTAGAAATTTTCCTGTATCTACCGACATTTTATTTGCTAATTTACCAAATCAATCCATTTATTCGAATATATTATAGTGGTAAATAAAAAATTAAAGAAATATATATTATTTTCTTAATGCCGTTCTCATCACTTCAGATGCTATTCTAGCTGCAGCTTTACCACCTTGACCTCCATCTTCCACAATTACCGCTACTGCTACTTGTGGATCATTATAAGGGGCAAAACCTATAAACCATGAATGAGGTGGAGCATCTTTCCCTTCATATTGGTGATCTGCTGTTCCTGTTTTTCCACCAACCTCAATGCCCTCTATAGCTGCATTAACACCAGTTCCTTCCTGAACAACAGACTTCATAAAGTCCTTCATAGTATTTGCTGTGTCAGCAGAAATAATCTGACCTAATGATTCAGGTTGTATACTCTTAACCAACTGTCCCTTACTTGTAACAACATCTTTTACTAGGTATGGTTTCATCATTGTTCCACTATTAGCTATAGTACTTGTAACTACTGCCATTTGAAGCGGGCTTGCAAGATCACTGCTTTGTCCTATAGCACTTTGAGCAATGCTTCCTTTTTCATAGTTTTTCAATGTAGGGAATTTACTAGCTTCAACCGGAATACCATCTGCTGGTATTTCCTTATTAAAATAGAACTTTTCTGCAGTTTGCTTTAGCTTATCATTACCAAGCTCTAAACCAAGGGATCCAAATACCACATTACTTGAGTGTGTGAAAGCATCTTTAAAACTTAAACTTCCTAATACTTCACCACTAAAATTATGAAGCGAGTAATCTTTAGAAATATATAAACTTCCATTATCCTCAAATGTTCTATTCTTTATTCCAGGAATATTTTCTAATGCACTTATAGCAGTTATTGTTTTAAATGTAGATCCCGGCGGGTACAGTCCAGCAGAGGCTCTATTTATTAAAGGAAAATTCTTATCTTTGTTAATATCAGCCCAAATTTCTTGTAAATTATTAGGATTAAAAGATGGCTTAGATACCATTGCTAATATCTCTCCTGTTTTAGGATTTAACGCAACTACCGCACCCTTGTTATCTCCTAGCATATCATATGCTTTTTTTTGTGTCTCGAAATCAAGAGTTGTTTTTAAGCTATTACCAATTTTCTCTTCTGTTTTTCCCTTATTTAGTAACAAGTTTTTCACGTTATCTTTAATATCTGTAGACATAAGTTCTTCATCGTATTTTCTCTCAAGTCCTGTTATTCCATATTTTATATCTACATATCCCAATACATGTGCGAACAACTCTCCGCCTGTGTATTCTCTTTTTTGCGTTTCTGCATTAATTCTCTCACTCTTTGTAAGAGGTTTATCATTCCTATCGTAAATAGTCCCCCTTAGCACTTCATTTCTCTTAACCCACATCCTCTTATTGTATGGACTACTCACTATTTTAGGTCCTACTATTATTTCAAAATAAGTTATATAAGATATTAACCCTATAAAACATATCAAGAAAATTATAAGAACTTTTTTTATACTATTTGATATATCGTTCATATTTATCTACCCTCTTCTGATATCTTTTGGATTATACCTAATGAAAAAAACGTAATAAGCATAGAGCTTCCTCCGTAGCTCACTAAAGGCAAAGTTATACCTGTAAGAGGTATTGCATTCATAACTCCACCAACTATAACGAGTACTTGTGATGCTATCATAGCACTATATCCAACTGCAAGTAATCTTGAAAACTTATCTTCCACGTAAACCGCTGCCCTCATACATCTATAAAAAAGCAAGAAATACAATATTATTATCCCGAAACCTATAAGTATTCCAAGCTCTTCACATAAAACAGCAAAAATAAAGTCTGTGGTGTTAACCGGTACATATTCTGGGTGTCCCAATCCTAATCCAGTTCCAGTTAATCCGCCTGAAGCTATTGCAAACATCGATTGTACTACTTGATAGCTTTTCCCAGTAGCATAGGGCCATGGATTCATCCATATTAAAACTCTTGTTTGCACATGGTCAAAAAGTTTATAACTTATTACGGCACCTGCAGCAAATAATCCAATGCAGGTAGCTATATAACTAAACTTTGACGTAGCTATGTAAAGCATCGTTATTGATATTCCAAAAAATATTAATGCAGAACCAAGATCCTTTTGTAGTACCATGAAACCTAAAGATACCATTACTACTACTCCAGGAATTATAAGATCCTTAAAATTTTCATAATCCTGCAGTTCAGATGCTAGGTAAGCTACTAAAAATAACTTTCCAAACTCAGAAGGCTGAAAAGTGAATCCTCCTATTACAATCCAATTCTTAGAACCATTTATTTCTGTTCCCATTAACATAGCCATACTCATAAATATTAAAGTAAATACTAAATAAACATATTTATACTTACTAAAACTCTTTAAATCTGGCAGCAATACAACTATTAATATAAATCCTGTTACACCTATAGCAAACCAAATTATTTGCTTTATGGAATCCGCCGTATTGATTCTATAAATCATAACCATTCCTATAACGGATAGCATGCTAGAAAAAATAAATATATATTTATCACCATCTGAAAAAAACTTTCTTATTATTATATATGAATATCCTATAAGCAAACATGTAACTATAGCCATAATCATAGCCCCTTTGTCAAAGGGTTGTTTAAGTATGGCTAGGTTAAGAAAACACACTAAACACAAAAGATATGTGTATCTTAAAAGTTTTTTCTCATCTCTACTCGTGTCCAAAATAATCACCACCACATCATAAAATTTCAAACAGGTCATCTAAAAAATAATAGCTAGAGATGGCTAAATAGCCAAAAGTGAAAAAACTTAGGAACTTAAAGTATAAGTTCCTATGCTCTTCACTTTTATCATAATATACTATATAACTTTATACTTAAATATACGTTGATCATCCTATAACCCTAAAGGATGTATTACCAATTTTAATCTCATCACCAGAATTTAGATATTCTCTACCCTCAACTTTTAAACCATTCAACAATGTACCATTAGTACTTCTTAAGTCTTCTATTATACAATCATTGTTCTTTATATATATTCTTGCGTGATGCCCTGAAGCATACGGGTCGTCCAATACAAGTAAATTATCGTTTTTCCGTCCCACTGTTATCTCGCTCTGGATTGGAATAACTCCACCTCTTCTTAAATTTGCATTATTTCCAGGCTCTATTATCTCAAGTCCAAAGGATTTTCTGTTACCTGTTCTTGCTCTTCTTCCTCCATTTTTTATATCTTTATACATTATTCTTAATGCAAAGAAAATTATAATATAAACTATTGCTATAATTATAATTTTAAAGACTAAACTTAATTTGCTCAGATCCATATAACCACCTTCTTGTAAATTTATTAAATAAAATTTTCCTTATTACTCATTAACATATCAAAAGACTAGCATCAGTAAAGGGTTATGCTAGTCTTATATAGATTATAACATCTTTTTTAAGTATTGTCCCGTATAAGAATGGCTATTTTCTGATATTTCCTCTGGAGTACCTGTGCATAAAATCGTTCCTCCCTTTTCCCCTCCTTCTGGGCCTAGGTCAATAATATAATCAGCACATTTTATTACATCAAGATTATGCTCTATAACTACTACAGTGTTTCCCGTTTCAACAATTCTTTGAAGAATATTTATAAGTCTATTTACATCATCTATATGAAGACCAGTAGTAGGCTCATCTAGAATATATAAAGTTTTCCCTGTACTTCTCTTAGACAACTCATAAGCCAGTTTAATTCTTTGAGCCTCCCCACCAGATAGCTGAGTTGAAGGTTGCCCTAGTCTTATATATCCTAACCCTACATCCATAAGTGTTTGTATCTTGTTCTTTATTCTAGGTATATTTTCAAAGAACTCTAATGCTTCCTCAACTGTCATATTTAAAACATCATCTATAGTCTTACCTTTATATTTTACCTCAAGAGTCTCTCTATTATATCTTTTTCCTTTACAAACTTCGCAGGGAACATATACGTCAGATAGAAACTGCATTTCAATCTTTATTATTCCATCTCCACTGCAGGCCTCACATCTTCCACCTTTAACATTAAAACTGAATCTACCAGGCTTGTAACCTCTCATCTTAGCTTCTGAAGTGTTTGCAAAAACTTCTCTTATAATATCAAACACTCCAGTATAAGTAGCTGGGTTAGATCTAGGCGTTCTTCCTATTGGGCTTTGGTCTATATTTATTATTTTATCTATATTCTCTACACCTAAAATATCTTTGTGGCTACCTGGATTATCCTTTGAATTATTGATTCTTTTATTCATTCCCTTAAATAGCACTTCATTTACAAGCGTACTTTTACCTGATCCGGATACACCAGTAACACAGGTCAGTATACCTAAAGGGAAGTCAGCATTTATATTCTTAAGATTATTTTCTTTGGCGCCTTTAACAGCTATGTGTTTTCCATTTCCTTTTCTTCTCTCTGAAGGCAACTCAATTTTTTTCCTACCACTTAAATATTGCCCAGTTATTGACTCTTCATTTTTCATTATTTCATCAATAGTACCTGCAGCTATGATTTTCCCGCCATGCTCTCCGGCTCCTGGTCCTATATCCACTATGAAATCTGCTTCTTTCATAGTATCTTCATCATGTTCAACTACAACTAATGTATTACCTATATCTCTTAAATGTTTCAGTGTGGAAATAAGTCTATCATTATCCCTTTGATGCAACCCTATACTTGGTTCATCCAATATATATAGTACTCCAACTAAACTAGAACCTATCTGTGTTGCCAGTCTAATTCTTTGTGATTCCCCTCCTGACAGCGTTCCAGCCGTTCTTGATAATGTTAGATAATCTAAACCAACATCAATTAAAAACTTTAATCTGCTTTTTATTTCCTTTAATATTTGATCACTGATTATTGCTTCTTTTTCAGATAAAGTAATCTCATCTAAGAACTTTAACTCATCTCTTATAGACATTGTACAAAATTGAAAAATATTTTTGTCACCAACTGTAATAGCTAAAACTTCTGGTTTAAGTCTTGCTCCTTTACATTTTGGACATGGTTTATTACTCATATAATTTTCAACTTCGCTTTTGATATAATCTGAGTTTGTTTCTAAGTATCTTCTTTTCAAATTATTAACTACACCTTCAAAAGCATGATTAAATTCCATTACTCCATTTTCTCTAGCATAGTTAACTTTGACTTTTTCTCCCTTTAAGCCGTATAATAATATATCAACAATCTCAGGGTTTAACTTTTCTATAGGGGTATCTAGTTTAAATTTATATTCTTTAGAAAGAGCCTTTAGTATACTAAAAGTCCAGGAATCCTCTTTTAAACTTCCACTGCCCCAAGCTGCAACAGCACCATCAAGTATGCTCTTGCTTTTATCAGGTATTACTAAATCTGGGTCTATCTCCATAAGCGTACCAAGACCATCACAGCTGTCACATTTCCCAAAAGGGGCATTAAAAGAGAACATTCTTGGTTCAATTTCACCTATACTAATGCCACAGTCTGGACAGGAAAATTTCTCACTGAATAATATATCTTCTTCACCGATTACATTTACAATAACCAATCCTTCAGCAAGCTTTAAAGCAGTCTCAAGTGAATCTGCCAATCTACTTCTTATATCTGGTTTTACTATTAATCTATCAACAACAACTTCAATAGTATGCTTTATATTTTTTTCAAGCTTTATTTCCTCTTCTTCTAAATCAATAGTTTCTCCATCTATTCTTGCTCTTACAAATCCGTTCTTTCTTATATTTTCTAGTACTTTTACATGCTCGCCTTTTCTACCCTTTATAATAGGAGCAAGTATTTGAATTTTAGTTCTCTCAGGCATGGATAATACTCTATCAACCATTTGATCAACAGTTTGTTGAGTTATTTCTTTTCCGCACTTTGGGCAATGTGGAATTCCTATTCTTGCATATAAAAGTCTTAAATAATCATATATCTCAGTAACAGTACCAACGGTAGAACGCGGGTTTCTACTTGTAGTTTTCTGATCAATAGATATTGCCGGTGATAATCCTTCTATATATTCAACATCAGGTTTATTCATTTGTCCCAAAAATTGCCTTGCATAAGCAGAAAGGGATTCAACATAGCGTCTCTGCCCTTCTGCATACAGAGTATCAAATGCCAAAGATGACTTTCCGGAACCAGAAAGTCCAGTAAATACAATTAGTTTATCTCTTGGTATTTCTAAGTCAACATTTTTTAAATTGTGGACTTTAGCACCCTTTATTACTATGCTATTTCTCATTAGGTTTATTTACACACTCCTTAAGGCATCTTTCACTTGCTATTTTCTTTCAAATGCCTAATATTTTTTTATAATTAGTAAACATTCTTAATTTTTCTTTTGCTTTTTGAGTTTATATATAATATCACGTAGTTTTGCTGCCTGCTCAAACTGAAGATTTTTAGCCGCATCCTTCATATCTTTTTCGTACTTCTCTATAAGCTGATCTATACTTTCATTATTGGCTTGAATAGCCTCTTCTAAACTATCGTATTCCACTTTTTCTTCCGAAATAGTTGTTGCTTCTATAACTTCTCTAATGTCCTTAATAATAGTTTTAGGTGTTATATTATGCTTTTCATTATATTCCATTTGTATTTTTCTTCTTCTATTTGTCTCCGAAATAGCTCTTCCCATAGAATCTGTTATTCTATCTGCATACATTACAACCTTACTATCTGCATTTCTTGCTGCTCTTCCTATAGTTTGTATAAGGGATCTTTCAGATCTTAAAAATCCTTCCTTATCTGCATCAAGTATAGATACTAAAGCCACCTCTGGAATATCCAGTCCTTCTCTCAATAAATTTATACCAATTAATACGTCAAACTCACCTTTTCTTAAATCTCTTATTATCTTCATTCTCTCTATTGTATCTATGTCTGAATGAAGATATCTACTCTTAACATTCATTTCCTTAAAGTAATCTGTTAAATCTTCTGCCATCTTTTTAGTAAGAGTGGTTACAAGCACTCTGTATCCTCTACTTATTGTCTCGTTTATGCTGGCATACAAATCATCTATTTGTCCCTTTATCGGCTTAACAATAATCTCTGGATCCAATAATCCAGTTGGTCTTATTATTTGTTCAACCACATTTGTAGAATGGTCTAGCTCATATTGCGCTGGGGTAGCACTTACAAATAAAACCTGGTTCAACTTGCCTTCAAATTCTTGAAATTGTAAAGGTCTGTTATCAAACGCTGAAGGAAGTCTAAAACCATACTCTACCAAAGACTCTTTTCTCGATTTATCTCCTGCATACATTGCCTTTACCTGAGGTAATGTAACATGGCTTTCATCTATAAATAAAAGGTAGTCATCAGGAAAATAATCTATAAGTGTCTGAGGCGGAGTCCCTTTAGCTCTTCCATCTAGTATTCTTGAATAATTCTCAATACCGCTGCAATATCCTACTTCTCTCATCATTTCTATATCAAAATTAGTTCTTTGCTTTAGTCTTTGTGCTTCTAACAACTTGTCTTGTGCAGTAAGTTCCTTTAAACGCTCTTCCAATTCTATTTCAATTTTATTTATTGCTACCTCAAGTCTATCTCTTGAAGTAGCAAAGTGTGATGCAGGAGATATTAATATATGCTTTGTTGTTCCTATTATTTCGCCGGTTAGAACATCAAACTCCCTTATTTTTTCAATTTCATCTCCAAAAAATTCTACTCTTACTCCCTTATTCGTTGATGAAGCTGGAAATATATCTAAAACATCACCCTTGACCCTAAAGGTACCTCTTACAAAGTTTATTTCATTTCTTTCGTATTGTATTTCAACTAGTTTCTTTATAACTTCATCTCTATCTTTGGTCATTCCTTGTCTCAGTGATAATGTAAGGTTCTTGTATTCTTCAGGATTACCTAGTCCATATATACATGATACGGAAGCCACAACAATAACATCTTTTCTCTCTAGTAACGCTGATGTAGCTGAGTGTCTTAATCTATCTATTTCATCATTTATAGAAGCATCCTTCTCAATATATGTGTCTGTTTGCGCTACATATGCCTCTGGTTGATAATAGTCATAATATGAAACAAAATACTCAACGCAGTTTTCCGGGAAAAACTCCCTAAATTCTGAGCAAAGCTGAGCTGCTAAGGTTTTATTATGTGCCAGAACTAGTGTGGGTTTTTGAACCTTCTCGATTATATTTGCCATAGTAAAAGTTTTTCCTGAACCTGTTACTCCGAGAAGTGTTTGAAACTTTTCTCCACCAAGTATTTTATTTGATAAGTTATTTATAGCATTAGGCTGATCTCCTGTAGGTTTAAATTTAGAATGTATCTTAAAAACACTCATTCTTTATTCATCCTCATCCTTATCTTTGTTTTTTATTTTATCTAGTATTTCACCAAATCTAGTCTCATCAAGCTTTACAACCATGCTGTCCTTTGGAACTCCCCTAGGTACAAACACTATACCTAGTCTTTTATTGTCATTTAATTTATTATAACTTACTTGCTCAAATTTTCCTGTGACCTTCTTCACCTTAAACCATATAAAATTTGAGCATTCTCTTATAGCTTCAGCTATTTTTTCTTCATTTTCAATTTTTTTATTATTAACTTCAACCAATAGATCTCCACATTTAATTCCCATTTCATTAGCTGGAGAATTTGGCGCAACTGCTAATACCATTATTCCGTCTTCTCCACTGATAAACTTAGGTTCTCCTTTGACTTCTACATATCTTTGGAACGCTATAATAGCTTCGTGTGCTGCTGGAGCAAATATTACTACCAAAAATTTAAGTGGTAGATTTAAAACTGCAGCTTGAGCTAATCCAAATAAAGCAATACTATATACTATCATTAGAGAACCTGACATTAATGTCTTTGTCTCTTTATCCTTAGTAAAAGTTATGCTATTGTATCCTACCATACCATAAAAGGGAATAAGTGCTACTACTGCATTCTTTAAAATCTCGACTGGTATGGAGCTTTTGACTAATGGCCACCAAGTTGGAAGTGGTACTTGCCAGGTTGTACTTATAGCAGTATTATTATGAAGCATAAAAAATATTGCTATAGGTAATGCCCAATACCTTTGAAAAGCAAAACCACCTATTATCTTTTCGTCTCTACTAGTAAAAACTGGTATAGCTCCTGTTTTTCCATCTATAATTATAAGTATTCCTTCTACAAAGTGGAGAACTGCAATTAGAGTCATAAGTGATACTACATCTATTTTTAAAAAGTCCAAATTAGGTATATTAAATGTACTTGAAACTAAACTTAACATTAAGCTAGTAAAAGCAAGAGCTGCGCCTGAATAAGCAAAGCAGATAAATCTTGGATTAAAAAACATAAATATTATAGACATTAAAAATATTAAATCCACTGATGAACTTTCATCAAATACTATTCCTAAATAGGACATTATAACGCTGGCAAAAGCTCCTGCAAATATACCGATAACAATTTGCGATATAGTAAGTTCAAAAGGAGTATTTACTCTCTCACCAATTATCATTCTCTGCATTATAGTAGTTTTTTTATTTTTTCTGTAAAGAATAAAAAATAAAATAACCAAAAAAGTAACTAAATATGGTTCTGTCAACGCATAAGCTACAGCTCTTAAAGTAGACATCAAAATATTCATTTGAAAAATTTCCCCTCTCCGTAAAGTGAAACTTGCGCCAAATAAAGATCTACTTTATCTGGCGCGCAAGCAATGAAGTTAGACAGAATTATTCTATCTAACTTTTAAATTCAAATATTATACAAAACGTAAACCAACCACAACTTATTTAATTTTACCTTTTGCTATCTCAAGTGCCTTTGCAAATTGAGGGTCCTGGTTTCTGTCATACGGTTTTTGTCTAAGCTCATCTGGATATTTCACCTCTATATCAGGCTTTATCCCTGTATGATGTATATTTTCACCATTTGGCGTATAGTATTTTGAAACAGTAACTTTAAGAGCTGTTCCTTCACCGGTATCTAAAATAGTTTGAACTACTCCTTTACCAAAAGTTTTTTCTCCTACTAAAGTTCCAATCTTATAATCTCTTACAGCACCTGAAAATATTTCTGAAGCACTTGCCGTCCCTCCATTAGTAAGTATAGTAACAGGTAAGCCTTCAGCTACTCCACCTTTTGACTTATATTCCTTTTTATTTTTATATTTATCTATGGTAGAAACTATAACCTTATCCTTAGGAACAAAATTAGAAACCATATCCACACATTCATCAAGTAATCCACCTGGATTACCTCTTAAATCTATTATTAGTGACTTCATACCCTTAGCTTGAAGCTCTTGTAATTTACTTGTAAAGTTCTTTGCCGTATTTTCATCAAACATTGTAACCTGCATATAGCCTATGTTGCTGTCTATCATCTCACCTTTTACTGTAGCTAAATTTATCTTCGCCCTTTTAAGCTTTACATCAAAGGTTCCCTTAGACTCCCTATATAATGTCAATGTAACCTCTGTTCCATCTTGACCTTTCATTAAAGTTACTGCTTTATCCAGCTCTTTACCAGTTACATCTGTTCCATTTACTTTTTCAATTATATCTTTTGGAAGTATTCCCCCTTTTTTTGCTGGAGAATCTTCAAAAACATCAGCTACAACTATATTGTCATCCTTAGCCTGAACTTGAAGGCCAACTCCACTGTAGTTTCCTTCTGTCTGAACGTTAAATTCGTCATATTCCTTCTTATTCATAAATACAGTATAGGGATCTTTTAAAGCAGATGTCATTCCTTTAATAGCTCCTTCTACTAAATCTGCGTCATTAATGTTTCCATCATAATATTTATACAAATCATTTCTTACTTCAAACAGCTTCGAAAAATTCCCTGTTTGATTTGATATGTAAGCTTTAGTCCCAAACAATGTAATTGTATTGGTAATAAGTAGTGCTGCTACCGTACCTGAAATCCACTTTTTTTTACTATTCAAACTTTCCACCTCTTTGCTTTAAACCTTATACTCTATAGTATTTATATAAACCTTAAATAATTATAACATTAAAAAAAATAAATTTGTAAATTTATTTGTAAAATTTTAATAAAATGAGCATGCAGCTGAACGCCGCATGCTTTTAAATCATTTAAACTGCTAAGAATTTTCTTATTGATAAAATACTTCCTACAGAACCTATTACTATACCTGCTAATAAAAATAGTCCTAAAATAGTAGTTAAAACATACTGTGGAGAAACTAATTGAATCATCATTAAACCTGTTGACGCTTTAACATATGCCATCTTATAAGCATAATATAAAGCTAAATCTGCAACTACTCCTCCTGTAATTCCTATAATCATACCTTCAATTATAAATGGCCATCTTATGAACCAATCTGTAGCCCCAATGTACTTCATTATTCCTATTTCACGTCTTCTGGAATAGAGTGTGAGTTTAATAGTATTTCCTATTAAAAATAGCGAAACTCCTATTAGTACCACAAATATAATACTTCCAACCCATTTTATTGTTTTTGTTATAGCTAAAAGTTTATCTACAACTTCTCTTCCGTCTTTTATTGTATCTATACCCTCTGAACCTTTAATGCTATTAACAACAGTTGATACAATCTCTGGCTTTTGAACTCTAATTACATATGAGTTAGGCATAGGGTTGTCTTTTTCAAGCCCATCTACAAGGCTTTTATTTTGATCTCCTAATTGTTTCTTAAATTTATCCATGGCTTGAGTCTTACTTTCATATGTAACATCAACAACTCCATTAACAGCTTTTATTTTCTTCTCTAATTCACTTTGCTGCTTTGTAGTAATATTATCTTTCAAGAACACCTTAACTTCAACTTTTGATTCCACTTCTAGTATTCCTTGTTTAACATTTAATATAGTAAGAAGAAATATACCTAGAATAAATAATGTAGCTGCAACAGTTGCTGCTGATGCTGAACTTATAGTTTTGTTTCTTCTTAAACTCTTCAATGAATCTTGTATAAAAAACTTTATTGTACTAATCCTCATATCCGTAAGCCCCCCTTTGCTCGTCTCTTACAATTATTCCTTTTTCAACGGCTATAACTCTTTTTCTCATGTTATCAACTATGTCCTTAGCATGAGTGGCCATCAGAATTGTTGTACCTGCGTGATTTATATCATTTAATGTTTCCATTATATCCATTGCTGTTTCTGGATCTAGGTTTCCAGTAGGCTCATCCGCAATTAATATAGCTGGATTGTTAACTATAGCCCTAGCTAATGATACTCTTTGCTGTTCTCCCCCTGACAACTCATGAGGAAATGCTTTATATTTATTCGCTAGTCCAACTAATGAGAGAACCATTGGAACTTTTTTTCTTATTTCTTTTAAAGGAGCTTCTACTACTCTCATTGCGAAAGCTACGTTCTCATATACATTTAAAGTAGGTATTAATCTAAAATCCTGAAAAACTACCCCTATCTTTCTTCTATAATAAGGTATTTCTTTTCTTTTTAAGTTAGTTATATCTAAATCATTTATTATTATATTCCCGCTTGTAGGCTGAACTTCTTTTAAAAGCATTTTTATAAAAGTAGACTTACCTGCTCCACTTGGTCCAACTAAAAATACGAATTCACCTTTTCCTATTTTTACATTTATGTTTGATAAAGCAAACACGTTATTGTTATATACTTTACTCACATTTTTAAATTCTATCATTAGAACATCTCCTTATATATATAAGCTTTCGATTTTTTTCACGTAACTATGTTCATTATAACATAATAAGACATGAAATAAATATTATATTCTATTAAATTATTATTAACAGCGAAAAAAGCATATGCAATTGAGTTATATTCAACCGCATATGCCACATATATACATTAAGTTCCAATCTCAAATCTACATTTTTTGTTAATGTATTACTTACATGAGACAAAAAACCAGAGCTTCATCCAGTTAATGGCCTGATATAATGTCTTTAAAGCCTTCTCCTAAAACTTCATGCGCATCACTTACTGTAATAAATGCTTTTGTGTCAATTTCTTTTATATAATTTCTCAATTTTACAAGTTCTTTTCTTCCTAAAACAGCATAAAGAATATATGTATCTTCTTTGGTATACCCTCCTCTACCGTGTAGAATAGTACAGCCTCGTTCCAACTCTTCTATTATGAATTTACTTATTATATCGTTTTTTGTGCTTATAACCATTATTTGTTTTGAAACATTGAGTCCTTCTATAACAGTATCTATTACAAATCCATTTATAATAACGGCTAACAGAGCATACATGCCAGCATCAGCACCAAAAGAAAAAGCTGCAAAAAGTGTTATAACAAAGTCTACTATCAAAAGTGACTTTCCTATATCTAAATGTAAAAACTTATTAAGTATTTTTGCCAGTATATCAGTTCCACCGGTAGATGCATTTTGATTAAGCACTATTCCTAATCCTATTCCAGATATAAAAGTACCAAATATAGATGCCAACATTAGGTTTTTTGTGATTGCTATGTTTGGAGTCATAATTCTATCCATAATCCATATTGTTCCTGAAAGACTTAAACTTGTGTAAATAGTTTTAGCACCAAATTGATTCCCTATAGCAATAAATGCAACTATGAATAATATTGCATCCATAATTAGCATTAAAAGACCTATAGGAAGACTGGGAATAAAATAATTTATTATTATTGCTGCTCCAGAAATCCCACCTGCTGCAATTTTATTTGGTGCTAAAAAAAACTTTATACTTATTGCAACTAATAAAATACCTATGGTAATTAAAGCATATTCCTTAATAGTTTTCATATTTTCGACCCCACTACTATAATAAAATTTAAAAGTTGAAAAATCCTACTAAGGCTAATTATTCCCTACTTTTAAATTTTATATTAGGCATCTGCAAGAAAATAGCAAGTCAAAGATGATAGTATATCTGGTTTTTTCTTTATTTTCATGTACCTTAGTACGATAAAAAAACGATGATATAAATTACTATATCATCGTTTAAATCTAATCATTTACTAAATTATTTTAGAGTAAGACCTTTCTTAACAGCTTTGACAATATCATCAGCAGTTAATCCATATGCCTTTAGAAGTTCTGCTGGTTTTCCACTTTCTCCAAAAGTGTCCTTCACTCCTACTCTTACTACTGGTGTAGGTTGGTTTTCACTTAAAACCTCACAAACAGCAGATCCTAATCCACCTATTATGCTATGCTCTTCTGCAGTTATAACTACTCCTGTTTCTCTTGCAGCCTTTATAATTGCTTCCTTATCTATAGGTTTTATAGTATGTATATTTATAACCTTAACTTTTATTCCTTCTTCTGATAATGTATTATATGCTTCTAGAGCTGCGTCTACCATTATTCCAGTTGCAATAACTACAGCATCTTTTCCTTCTCTTAAAGTTATAGCTTTACCTATTTCAAACTTATATTCTGAGTTATCATTGATAACAGGTACTCCAGATCTTCCAAGTCTTACATAGCAAGGTCCTTTATATTCAGCTATTGCCTTAATTGCAGCTTCTGTTTCTACAGCATCACTTGGGCTTATAACTGTCATATTTGGTAAACTTCTCATTAGTGATATATCTTCAATTGATTGGTGTGATGCGCCATCTTCTCCCACTGTAATTCCTGCATGCGTAGCACATATCTTTACATTTAATTCAGGATAGCAAACTGAATTTCTTATTTGTTCAAAAGCTCTACCACTAGCAAATACAGCAAAAGTACTTACAAAAGGTATTTTATCACAAGTAGACATACCTGCAGCTACAGTAACCATGTTACTTTCTGCTATTCCCATATTTATAAATCTTTCTGGACAAACCTTCTTAAAATCAGCTGTCTTAGTTGATTTAGATAAATCAGCATCAAGTACAACTATTTTTTCATTTTCTTGACCTAATTTTGCTAAAGCCTTTCCATATGCTTCTCTTGTCGCTATTTTATTAGCCATTATTCTTCACCCCCGAGTTCATCTAAAGCTTTTTTGCATTGTTCTGCACTTGGTGCGTTTCCATGCCAACCTGCTTCATTTTCCATGAAGGACACTCCTTTACCCTTCACAGTTTTACAAACTATCATTGTTGGTTTTTCTTTTACAGTTTTTGCTTCCTCAATTGCATTAATTAATTGCTCAATATTATGACCATCTACCTCTACAACATTCCATCTAAAAGCTCTAAATTTATCAGCAATTGGCTCTGCTGACATTACTTCTTCAATAGGACCATCTATTTGAAGTCCATTATAATCAATAAAAGCTATTAAATTATCTAATTTATAATGAGCAGCTGACATAGCAGCTTCCCAAACTTGGCCTTCTTCTAATTCACCATCACCTAATAGTGCAAAAACTCTGTAGTCTTTTTTATCTATTTTTCCTGCTAAAGCCATTCCAACTGCTGCTGAAATACCTTGACCTAATGAACCAGTGGACATGTCTACTCCTGGAACTTCATTCATATTTGGATGTCCTTGAAGTATTGAACCAAGCTTTCTAAGCTTTTTTAATTCTTCTACATCAAAAAATCCTCTTCTAGCAAGTGCACTATATAGCACTGGAGCAGCGTGCCCTTTAGAGAGAACAAATCTATCCCTATTTAAATCCTTTGCTTTTTCAGGATCTATGTTCATTTCACTAAAATACAAAGTAGTTAAAATTTCTGTTGCTGATAAGGAACCACCAGGATGACCTGAGCCTGACTCTGTTAACATTTTTATAATATCTTTTCTAATCACGTTTGCCACTTGCTTGAGTTCTTCTAAGTTCTTTTTCACAATCTCAACCTCCTATAATAAAGCTTACGTTTAAAAAATTCTTCTACTATTTTACCACAAAAAAACGTTTTTATATACAATAAAGGTGGCAAAATTTTTCCCACCTTTTATTTTATTCTATCTCCATCTAACTATATACATATATACGATCATATTTAGGCCTTGAATGCTAATAAAAAAACACGACAAATTGTCGTGTTTAAATATATTATTTACTGTAAACCTACGCTTATTAAAAGCGCCTCATCTACTTTTCTCATATCGTCATCGGTCATATGACCTATTTTCTCTTTTAGTCTTCTTTTATCTAAAGTTCTTATTTGCTCAAGCAAAACTACAGAATCTTTATTAAGTCCATAAGCTTCTGATGAAATTTCAACATGTGTTGGAAGTTTTGCCTTGTTTATCTGTGAAGTAATTGCTGCTACTATGACAGTAGGGCTATATTTGTTGCCAACATCATTTTGGATAATGATTACTGGCCTTATTCCACCCTGTTCTGAACCCACTACTGGGCTTAAGTCAGCATAAAATATATCTCCTCTTTTCACTATAGTGGTCATCAGCTAAATCACACTCCGAAAGCTTCGCTTCATATTCTTTAAATTCTTTCATGTCACTTGCAAAGCCCATTTCTGCAAACTCAAGATTGAGTTGAGCCATTTCTTTATATCCTTTTTCCATTTGTTCTATGATATTTAACCTTTTTTTCTCTTTAATATATAATATGATAGCTTCCCTAATAAATTCACTTCTTTTTTTGCAATCTTCCTCAAGTGCCTTATTAAATTCATTGTATAGTGTTTCTGAGAGGTTTACCACTAATCTCTTTGAATTTGACATATAAAAATTAATACCTCCTATTAACCTAAGCGAAAGATATGTACACACAAATTATAATCCTAAAACTGTCAGCATGTCAAAGAAATTATCCGTAATTTCACCATTTTTCTACTTGTACTTTTACACATAATTTCTTATTTTTACAAGTTCATTATGTATATTACCAAATATATCCCAGCTTATTATGTACCTCGCATTATAATTAATAGTTAAAATGTAAATTTAAGTATATTCTATCATAAAAGTAAATTTGAAAACTACTTTTATTTTTTAAGATTAGTTTAAAACAATATACTAGTATATTATACAAAGCATTAATTTTATATGCATCATTTACGACAATTGACAATAGGAGATATACAGCTAACAGCTATTAAATAAAACTCCTTCTCCCTTCGTCGAATGAGTACACAGAGTGTAAGTGACTATCACCAAATCAGCACGCTGTGTAAGCGATCATCTCAAAATCATAGATTTTGGATGCCTACTTAAGATTTTGGCTCTCTGCTTAATTGTTAGCTGTATACCTTCTATTTTACTTATACATAATTTTTTATCTTTATTATCTGTCCATTTTCTATATAAACTCTTGGAACTCTTTTGCTTACCATGCATATCACTTCATAGTTTATAGTTCCCAAAATAGCTGCCATATCATCAGCATTAAACTTTAAGTTTCCGTCACTGCCCATAAGTATAACTTCATCTCCTGGTTTTACATCACCTACATCAGTAACATCTATCATACACTGATCCATGCATATATTACCAACTACTGGAGCAAATTTACCATTAATTATTACCTTTGCTTTTCCTGACATCATTCTAGTATATCCATCAGCATAGCCAATAGGCAGTGTAGCAATTATGCTCTTTCTTTCAGTTCTAAATTTTCTTCCGTATCCAATATATTCACCTTTATCTAAGGTCTTTACATGCACAATATTTGCTTTCCATGTCATAACAGGCTTTATACTTAATTGGTTTTTATCTACTTCGTTCGAAGGATAGTATCCATACAATATTATTCCCGGTCTCGTTCCGTCATAATGAGTTTCTGGAAGCTCCATTATAGCTGCGCTATTAGCCATATCTCTCATATTTATTTTGATACCCTTGCTAATTAATTTTTCATAAAACCAATTATATTTGTCAAATTGCATATTTGAATAGCTCTTATCAGCTTCATCAGCAGTGCAGAAATGAGAGAATAATCCTTCTATTTCTATATTAGCTAACTTGCTTATTTTATATATTTCCTCAATACTTTCTTCGCTTGGTAAAAAGCCTATTCTTCCCATTCCCGTATCTATAGCTATATGAATTTTAATTGTCTTTCCTTCAGATTGAGCTATATTAGATAAGGTTAAAGCATACTCATAGGAAGAAACTGCTGGTTCGATATCATATTTTATCAAATCATCTGATAGAGTTTCAGGAGTAAGCCCCAAGATCATTATAGGACACTTAATGCCACTTTTTCTTAGTTCCACACCTTCGGCTAAAACAGCCACTGCAAGTCTTGTAGCTCCATTCTGTAAAAGTATTGGTGCCACTTCGACAGCCCCATGTCCATAAGCATCCGCTTTTACAACTCCAATTAGTTCCTTACTTTTAGCCTTTTCTCTAATCTGCTTGATGTTATACACAAGGTTGTCTAAATTAATTTCTGCCCATACAGGCCTAAAATCTCTAAACATTTTATTACCCCCCACGTTTTTATTTACAATAAAATAACTAATAAATTATAATTGAACTTTTCCCCTACGAGTTAATTATACATTATTTTTAATAATTATATAATTGTGATTTTAAAAAATTTTTATTTTATTCAAAATAATATGACACAAAATCTCTATAAGTTAAAATTCTAATTATGTTATTTCGAACAAATCTTTCTGCAACTCTGGGTTGGCTTTAAAATCAGAATATTCTACATCTATCTTCTTCTTGCCCTTGGAATCATATATAATAACATACTTAGGCAAACTATTATGCTTATCTATATATAGCTCAGCTTTGCTAATATTTTTATTATTACCAGGTATGTCCAAGTGCACAACTTGATACTCTTCATTACCTATTTTCTTTAACGAATTTTTCACCACTTCATTTGTATATATCATTCCAATATACTCGCCAATAAAGCTTAGTTTAAATAAACTATCAAAGTCTTTCTCTGTATCATATTTTAATCCACTTTGCAAATCTTTAACCAGTATTTTATTGTCTTTATATACCATCAACCGATTTTTGTCTAGTTCAAATCTATATCCATATCTTTTATCATAAAATTGTTTTCCAGTATAATTTATAGTTTGTTTATCATTTTCTATTTTCATATTTATATTACAACTATAGCTGTCTAAATTTTTTAGATAATCAATATTCTTTTCTGTATCGTCGGTTTTTTTGCCACAGCTTGTGAACACTATTATAAAGATAAAAACAAGAATAGTCGTGAATAATGGTTTTTTCTTCATCTCAATCCCCCTAGATTATATTCTCTTAGGCACCTATTTCCCATTATTAATACTATTCTTTTATTTCTTTTTATATTCTTATACCTTTTATGAATTTAAAATTAACATTGTATTTCTTTTATTGAAAAAGGAATATCTTCTAATATATGGCTGGCATTGACACAAAACATATCCCTAGAAAGTTTTTCGCCGGAATAGCCATGTATAAACGCTGCAATGCAAGCGGCTGATATAGATTTATAACCCTGCCCAATAAATGATGCTATCATTCCTGTAAGACAATCCCCCATTCCACCCGATGCCATAGCGCTATTCCCTGTTGGATTTATAATTGTTTTTTCTCCATCTGTTATTATAGTATTGTATCCTTTAAGAAGCACTATGATATTGTTTTCCTTTGCAAATTTTTTAGATATCTCCATTCTATTTTCTTTTATATAATCAATTGGCAAATCTACTATTCTAGACATTTCTCCCAAGTGAGGAGTTATAATAATTTCCGACTTTTTATTTTTTAGTATATCAAGCCTATCCTTTAATACATTTATTCCATCGGCATCTATAACTATAGGACAATTAGCATTATTAATAATATTGCTTAACAAATTAAATGTTTTCTCATTATCTCCCATGCCAGGACCTATTGCAATAGCATCACTTTTTTCTATTAATTCACTTAATTTGTCCTGTTCATCAAAAGAAATAGTCATAGCTTCTACAAGCTTAGATCTCAAAGTCTCTCTAATCTCACTATCACAACACAATGTTACTAGGCCAGCCCCACTTCTAACCGCTCCCTGTGTACATATGTATGCAGCTCCAGTATATCCATTGGAGCCTGCAACAACTAACACTCTACCATAGTCTCCTTTATAAGAGTACTTATCTCTTACCTGTATATTACTTCTTATCATATTTTCGTCTATAATAAATTCATTATTATGAAATCTACTTATTGCTGCCTCTGGAATACCTATCTCCTCTATAACTACTTCTCCTGTTAATTTATCTGTTCCATAATTTAAAAAACCCTTTTTATATAATTGAAAAGAAATAGTTTTATCTGCTTTAATACAATTGCCAAGTATTTTCCCCCTATTTCCATCAAGTCCAGAAGGTATATCGATAGATACAATATATTTACTATTTTCATTAATTATAGATATGACAGAATCAAATATTCCCTCAACTTTTCTAGAAAGTCCCGTACCGAAAAGGGAATCTATTGTCACTTGACTTCGTTCTATTGAGTCTCTTAAATCATTAATATCTTCAAGATTAGTGACTTTATTAATATTAACACCTATTTTTTTTAATATATCATAGTTTATTTTACAATCTTGACTCATTCCTTCTTTATCCCCAACTAGAAATACTTCCACTTTCTTATTTAAAATGTGTAGGTGTCTTGCTACTGCGAATCCATCCCCACCGTTGTTTCCCTTGGTACATACTATACAAAAAGAATGATGTTTATCAAGTTCTAAGTTTTTGATGATCTTTAATGCTGCATTTTCCATCAATAAAATCCCTGGAATCCTAAGTTCATTTATACAGTAGTTATCTATCTCCTTCATTATTTCTGAAGTTGCAATCCTCAAATTTATCAACCTCCATTACTGCATATGCTATAGCATTATCAATACCATGAGATATGCTTATATGAATTTTATAATCACCATATTTTTGAGCCATTAACTTAGCCTTACCTTTCAGTACCACTAAAGGTTTTCCAGCAGCAGTTCTGTCGATTTCTATATCCTTGAATTCAAACCCACTAAAACCTGTTCCCAGAGCCTTAGCTACAGCCTCTTTTGCCGCAAATCTACCTGCTACAAACTCTGGCCTCAAGTTTCTGCTCTTAAGATATTCTATTTCATTCTTACTAAACATCCTATCTATAAAATTAGCATGCTTACTTATAGCTTCTTTGATTCTTCTAATTTCAACGATGTCAACCCCAATTCCTATAATCAAAATATCACCCCCATATTAATAATAAATTATACTTTTCTATTTTAAAAGTTGCAAGTAGTTGTATGCCCAGCTGTTAAAAGAAAAAAAGAGGATTTTTTCCTCTTCTGATTATAATAATTGTCTATTGTCTTTTATTTTAATATGCTATATCCTTTATTTCTTTATCAAAGTCTACTATATATTCATCGATATAATCGCCAAGAACATCAATTAAATGAATTGGTGATACATTATTGTCATATAGCAACTTCATTAGATTATGTACCTTGTGTCTCTCTGGGCTTATACTTTTTACACAATCCCTTTCTATATTTACTAACTTTCCATCTACAAGATCTTGTCTCTCAATCTCAATTCCATATGATTGTACCTCTATGGTATCTACTCCATATGTTATGCTAATGTTGCCTTTTAATAATGGCTCTTCTA
>NZ_JAEEGB010000013.1 GCF_016316925.1 Clostridium aciditolerans
AATCTTCGATTTGGTGCGAATTGCTTTCACAGAGTGCAAGCAGAGAGCCCAAAATCTCCGATTTGGTGCGAATCGCTTTCACAGAGTGCGATGGGAGTATTAGAGCGGGTAAGTCATCGGGTAAAGAACCTGTATCTAAAAGTAGATGCAGGTTTGTTTGAATTACAAAATAAGAAAAATTAGTCACAAAACATTAAACTAATTTATCAATATTTCCTGATTGAATGTATTTAATATTTGCTTGAATTTTTTCGTATGGCCAATCCCACCACTTAATTTTTAGCAATTTAAAAATTACATCATCACTAAACCTTTTCTTTATAACTTTTGCAGGTATGCCTCCAACAATAGTATAAGGTGGAACATCATTAGTAACTATTGCTCTGATTCCAACAATTGCACCATCACCAATTTTCACACCTGACATAATTATAGCGTCATAACCTATCCACACATCATTTCCAATTACAATATCTCCCTTATTATCCCAAGCATCTGTTATATGGCTGACGTCTAAACCCCATTCCTCATAAAATATTGGAAATGTATAAGTAGATAGTGATTTCATTGTGTGATTTCCACTGGTCATGAGAAACTTTGCTTTACATGCAATTGAACAAAACTTCCCAATTATTAATTTATCATTGTTTATAGGATACTGATATAGTACATTATTTTTTTCAAAATCTCTTGGGTCATTGTAAAAGTCATTATATATTGTATAATCTCCAACTTTTATATTATCTCTTGTAATTGCATCTTTAAGATATATAGTTTGGTAATCATTACTTCTTGGATATATTTTGTTTGAATTTGGAATAGTCATGTTTAACTCTCTCCTTTGTATTATGTTGTTTTTGTGACTATCCCATTATTACAATACATTTCTTCATAGAATCACTCCTTAAATAATCCTTATTTTTTAATTTATGATTTATTATTCTATTTTCAAGAGCATATTTCTATTTATGTTGTATTTTTTTATGAATGTAACTTTATGTATTAATATAATTATATAAATTCTTCTAGTATAAATAAAGGAATTTTATTATAGCAATAAATAGTCCTACACTCTTTTAATCAAGAGTGTAGGACTATTTATTGCTATAATAATATGAAATATACGCATCAACTCAACTACACATTATGTTCATTTTGTTTAGTAAGACAAATTGGAATTTGAAAAGTTATTTCTTATCCTTTAGCTGTTTTAAAAAATCGAATTCTAAAATTATTCGTTTTTTCAATTACTACACTAAATAAGAATAATGTTTCTTAATTATTATTGCTTTTTTATAACCGGTATCCATATTTCGCTTTTAAAAGTTGGTGAAGTTACATCTTTATTCTCGTTCCATAAGATTTCTGGTCCTTTTGTTTGTTCATAGTTTGAAGATGGAAACCATTCAGAGTAGATGCGTCCCCAAACATTTTGCAGAGTATCTGGAAACGGACCTACAGCTTCAAATACAGCCCATGTTGTAGGAGAAACTTCAAGTTGTGATATATTATCTGGACACTCCTTTGTTGTTGCTACACCTATATAATGGTCAAGTTCTCCTTTTTCCTCCATTCGTCCTTCTGAAAAGTTTACAGACGCACTTATTAGTCCCATTGGCTCTATATTAGATAGTTTTTTGAGTTTATTAATAGTTTCAAATGTTAAACTTTCCCACATTGCAGCAATTTCTGGATTTACTCCATTGAAAATTATAGGTACTCTTTTCTTAATGCCAATTATGCGAAATGCTTCTTTTTCTTCAATTCTATAGTTCATTTCATTTCCTCCTTTAATTGATAATTGAAAAGTCATTCGTGGATAGGCTTTTAATGATTTACTATTGCACCGAGCCTCTGATGGTGTTATCCCATGCAAACTTTGAAATGCTCTTGTAAAAGAATCTGGTGACTTGTATCCATACTTAACAGCTAAATCAATTATCCTTATATTACTATTATTAAGTTCAAAGGCTGCAATAGTAAGACGTCTGTGACGAATGTACTCGGACAGTGAAACACCTGCAAGGAAAGAAAACATTCTTTGAAAATGATATTCTGAGCAAAATGCCAACCTTGCTACTTCTTTAAAATCAATTTCACCATCAAGATTCTCTTCAATATAATTTATTGCATCATTCATTCTTTTCAGCGAATCCATTTTGTGTCCTCCTCTCTCATCAATAGAATATCAGAAATTATATTTGTCTATCCGACTATTCCTGCACAATTATGTAGGATTAATTCATTACCATACATATAACAAATAAAAAACCTATTTAATGCTCATTATCTAACAATCATGATTTAATCCTTATAAAAATCATACCATGATATCTATACATTTCCACAGTTTTATAGAAAACATAAGAATTTTTAACACCGCATTATTTAATTTTCAAAGAGCATCGTTCGTATTTTCAATTTCAATAATTATGTCGCATTGTTATCATAATATGTCTATTTTCTCTTTAACTATAATTCACGCAATAAAAAATCTAAAATCTTTGTATTCATCTCATGATGAAAATCCTCACGATTAAAACCAGATGGATCTTGAGAAGGAAGAAATTCCACCTTAGTCATAGATTTTGGAAACGGACTTAAAAATGAGAAATGTCCAGCATTTTTCACATTTCTGTATATAATCTTCTTGTTATCATGAACTCCATCCAAAATAATTTGAGCATGAAAATTGGGAGTATATTCATCTTTTTCCGCAGTTAACATTAATATAGGAATATTAACTCCGTTCAGCGCTCCTTTCTCCATAAACCAAACTGATGCTGGAGCCAACAAAACCAGTGCTTTAACTCTATTATCATGCATTACACTGATTTGCTGAGGTTGTCCTTCTGGCGACTCATGAGGGAATGAAGTTGGCAAGCCTCCTGCCACTGCTAACGCTGTATACCCACCCATAGAATGTCCTATTATAGAAACAGAATCAGGTTTTAATAACTCTCCAAATTTTTTGCTATCGAAAAACCAATCGATAGCAGTACAAAGATGACGTGGTCTATTAATTAAATTTTTTACAGTTCCCTCCAATGAGTTGTTGTTCCTATTATTAAATGGGTGTTCAGGCATGCCGACTATAAAGCCATTGCAAGCCAAATGATGAGCAAGCGTTCGATACAGCAAATGTCCCCCACCGCTACCGTGAGATATTAATATTAAGGGGAATACACCTTCTTTGGGCTCGGAATTTATTGAGACATTCATGCTGTAGGGCCCCAGTTTTTCTGTTTTTCCAGGAGTGCATGTCGGATACATGATAGCCATCGGAAATGCTACGCCCATGTAATCATCAATAAGTTCAACCTCACAGTAACCAACAAAAGTATCCATTTTTCCCTCCATCAAAGTTTTCATATTTATTTCTTTCCCTTCCAATTCACTTCTACTCTATACCTTTAAATGCATAATTTATTATATTTTTTATAAAAGCCTCGTCTACCACGTCCCCTGTTATTAATAATCTATAAAACAATGGACCAAAAATTAAATCCGTAACTAATTCTATATCCAAATCTTCCTTTAGTTCTCCTCTTGAAATTCCACGCTCTAAAATATGTCGTGAATCAAGTCTGCGAGGCTTAAAATATATTTCGCGATAGGTTTCGGCTAGCTTTTGATCAGATTGACCTTCTGCTATTATCTCATTAATTACCTTCCCCTCTCGACTAATTAAAAATTTTGCTAAATTATTTACTTGAATTATCATATCATTAATAGTTGATCCTGTATCAGGTATTGGAAGTCTCACAACAGCAGCATCAAAAAAAGCATCCATAACAACAGCAGCTTTGTTGGACCACCATTTGTAAATAGTAGCTTTACTAACTCCAGCTCTTTCAGCAATCTTTTCAATTGTAACAGCTCCAAAACCACTTTCAAGCAATAAATCATATGCAGCGGAAAGAATGGCCTGCTTTGTTTTTTCGCTACGTGGACGTCCCAATTTTTTCTCCATCATAATTACCTCCATTGTATTTAATCTATAACAATATAATTAATAAACTATACGTATATTATACTATATATTTTTTCATTTTAAAGACAAAAAACCATTTACAAAACTGAACGTTTAGTATATTATATATTTATAAACTAAACGTTCAGTTTATTAATTCACTTAATTAGTGAAAGCTTGAATTACCGAGATACCTAATTGGTACAAGAACTACCCCCAGTTAAATCAATATCTACTATATTAGTAAAGTGTGTAAATATTATTAAATATATGAGGAGGAAAAATTAATGAAAGTTATAGTTTTTAACGGAAGTCCTAATAAGGAGGGTAATACTTATCATGGAATAAAAATAGTTGTTGAGGAATTAAAAAGAGAAGAAAAGATCTTTGCTAATTTTATTCGATAAAATATATTATTAAAGTCTAAGGGAGTGATTTATAAATGTATCCTTCAAATAATGCTGTTATAAAGACAAATTCATCAATAAATAATCTTGAAGCTAAACCTATATTGACTAATTTATTAATTTTAGTTATGTCCATAGCTTGTGGGCTTACTGTAGCAAATTTATATTATATCCAGCCCCTCTTAGCTGATATTGCCAAAACCTTTCATGTCAACGAATTGAGCATAGGCTTTGCAGCTATGCTTACACAAATAGGCTATGCAATTGGAATGATATTTATATTACCTTTGGGAGATATAAAAGAAAAGAGAAAATTGATTGTAATAATGCTTTTATGTTCAATAATCTCACTTATGAGTATGTTCTTCTCTTCAAATATACATGTTCTTATAATTTCTTCCTTTGCTATTGGATTTACTTCTATTATTCCTCAGCTTATTATCCCTTTAGCAGCACAACTATCAAATCCACAGCAAAGAGGACAAACTATTGGTACAATAATGAGCGGCTTGTTAATTGGAATATTACTTTCTCGTACAATCAGCGGCATCTTAGGCGGCTACTTTGGCTGGAGAACAGTTTATCTTATTGCAGCAATTATAATGTTTGCTCTCATGCTTATTCTTAGGAAGTTGCTGCCCTTATGCGCACCTATATCTGACATTAAATATACCGAGCTGTTAAAATCAATGATATATTTAATAAAAACTGAACCAATTTTAAGAGAAGCCTCTATTAATGGTGCTTTAATGTTTTCAGCTTTTAGTGCCTTTTGGACAGCCCTCATATTTTTACTTGAAAGTTCTCATTACAATATGGGAGCTGAAGCAGCAGGTTTGCTTGGATTAGTTGGTATTAGCGGTGCTCTTGCTGCCCCAGTAGTTGGAAAAGTAGCTGACAAAAGAGGTTCAAGATTTGCTATTGGCATATGTATAATCGTAGTTATAATTGCTTATTTAATCTTCTTTCTATTTGGCTTTAAAATTTGGGGACTTATTTTAGGAATTATTCTTCTAGATTTAGGAGTGCAATCCTGTAATGTTTCTAATCAAGCAAGAGTACATTCCTTAAATGAAAAAACACGTAATAGACTTAATACTATCTATATGGTCAGCTTCTTTCTCGGAGGAGCGCTAGGTTCCTTTTTAGGTTCCTATAGCTATTCTCATTTTGGATGGTATGGAGTTTGCACTTTTGGAATGGCAACTCAAATCCTAGCAATTATTCTACACAAGGTTGGAAAAAAAGCATAAAGTATATTTTTTATGAACTTATAAAAATAAATAGAGATATACCAAAATTAAAATTGTTCACTTAATTATACAACATAATCAATACTGATTCATAGAATATAGTATTGCTATTTAATCAATAAAAAAGTGCTAACCTGACTTAATAATATTACTACATAATAATAAATTATTAGGAGATATACTATGAATAAATATAAAATTATGAGGTATAATCCTGTAGGACCAACTAATATGTATTCATATTTTGTTACAAGTAATCCTCCTACGTCTTTTAATCCTATTAGCACATATCCTACTATTGATAAAACTGCTTTTATCGGTCCTTTTTCCAGCATTATTGGAGATGTCCGAATAAACAAAGAAGTATTCATTGGATGTAATGTTACAATTAGAGCTGATGAGGGCACACCATTTCATATTGGAAATAAAACTAATATACAGGATGGAGTAATTTTACATGGTTTAAAAAATATGAGATTTACTGTGAATGACAAACAATATTCTATCTATATAGGAAATGAAGTTAGTGCTGCTCATGGAGCTTTAATTCATGGACCATGCATTGTTGGAAATAATACTTTTGTCGGATTTAATGCTATTGTTTTCAATTCCATTGTAGAAGACGGTTGTTATATTGATTTAGGAGCTATTGTAACAAATGGAGTACGAATTCCTGCTAAAAGTTATATTCCAGTTGGAGCTGTAATAGATACTCAAGAAAAAGCTAATGCTCTAAAAAATATATCGGAAGCTAATGAGAATTTTAGCGAAAATGTAGTTAAAGCGAATATCGAGCTTTCACAAGCCTATTCTCTAAAATTTGGTGATACCAGATGTAGTTGTGGTCTTTGTTGTGATAGTAGCACTTTTAAGAATTTAGGAAATTAATAATATCACAAAGCCCTAATAATACAGTTATGTACTATTGAGGCTTTGTTTTCATTTGTATCAATATTATAATATATTCAGCTTACTCTAAACCAAGCTTAATAGGTCATTATTGATTTAAAAAATCCAAAGCAAATTGTACATGTAATGCTGTTCCATACTTTAGGTAATCTTCATCAATCTTGAATTTCTCATGGTGTGGAAAGTATTCTCATGTAAATCCCTTCTGAAATTTATTACGTACTCTTCAATAGACTTAGCCTTTTCTAATATATTTGACATTTTAACAAACTCCTTTCTTTTTCATATATTGACACTCTTATATAACTAGAAAACATAGGGCTCTAAGCTTGAAAAATAATACTAGGCAGCCTTCTTTTCCATATTCCCTTTGTTTATCTTTCTCTTAGGTACTAACAACCGCAGCCATTAAAGCACCTATGGCCATTGGCAAACGTGCTCCTATCTTAAGCATCACTTTTTCGCCTACACGAATTGTTGACACTATAGCAACTAAATAACCAATTGTTAACAGTCCACTTTGGAATGAACTTAATCCACGTGCTGTTTGAACATAAGGCGTTAGTATAAATAGACATCCTGCGCACATATTAAGTAAGAAATTTGAAGTTACAGCTGCATTATAGCCTTTGCTGCTGAATAATGATAAATCAACTAATGGAGCAGTATTTCTACGCTCTATAAATAGGAATAAAGCAAATAGAACTACAAAAGCAGCTATTAATGAAAGAATAGTAGGACTTACCCATCCTAACTGCCTACCACGAGTAACAACTACAGTAAATTTCAGTTAAGTTTATTTTTCGACCCTTAAAAGTATTTGCAACTGTAATATTTAAGTCATCATCAATTACCTCTACATAAATCTCCACTCTCTTATCCTCATTTGCCAAAGCTTCTTCTAATGCATTTTCTAGTATTATTCCTATAACTCTAGAAAACTCCAATTCAGATATATGAGATTCTTTTACCTCTCCTATAACTATTAGGCTGACATCTATGTTCTTTTTAATACTTAACATAATATAACATGAGAGCATAGATTTTAGAGGAACATAATTTACATCCTTTAAATTTAAAAATGCATCATAGCTCTTATCCCCTACTACTTCTCTATTTAATTCATCATTTATAATATAAAAAATTATAATAAGGATTTTCTATTGTATCAAAATTATAGTTTATGTATGGTGGAGGCGAAGCACACCCTTTGAAATCCACTACTCTTTCTAAATATAAAAATGCACCAACATTTGCTGGTGCTAATAAAAATTTTAAGACATTTTTAAAACCGGTTATCCTACTTCTAATTCTGTATACGAGGCGTAAATCCAGTTATAATTAATGTTGACCATTCACTACCTTCATTATCAATCCACTGGCATTCCACATCTAAAAATTTAAGCCATGCATTAAGTCCATAACTTTTTTTACTTATGTTAGGAGATTTTCTACCATGCTGTTCTTTTATAACCTCTAGCAATTCAATTTGCTCATCCTTACCTAACTCTTTATTTACTAATTCTAGTATTGCTTCTAAACATTCTGTATACGCTTTTCCATCCCCAAGATAAATTTCATCTGAATAAATTTGTCTTTCCTTATTTAAAACATCAATAATTTCATTAATTTCTTCTTTATTGGATAAGTAATACTTTGCTCTTCTTAAAGCTTCAATGTCTCCATCTAATTTGTTTACCTTCTTCTCTAAACTTTCTTTTATCATAAACATACTCTCTTTTCATATTTTGATTAGTCTTTATTAAATACCTTAATAAAGACTAATTAATTATACCAGTAATAATATATTATTGCTATTTATATTTGTATTTAAATTTCATAAGAATATTTTATTAGTTTAATGTAAAAATTATGATTGTCTAAAAAATAATAAGTGGAGGTTATTATCATGAATACAATACGTGCAAAAGAAATTGCTTCATCAACAATTATGGCTGATGTAACACATAATGGAACACGAATTTACATCGAAAGTGTAAACGACAATGAAGGGACTGCTAAAATACATCCTCTAAACAACCCTAAAAGTGAACAAGAGGTGTCTTTAAGTGACCTAATGGAACATTAAATAACAAGGCAACTATTTTCATAAAAAATGGTTGCCTTTAGACTCTCTTTTTTCACGTATAGCTCAATTCCTAAAATAATTTTTTAACATTGTTGAAATAGAAACAAAAATTTAATATACTATTGTTAATGCATCAACGGTTGGGAGGACAGGCCATGAACAAAGAAGAACAGGTCATAATGGGTTTCAGGGACTTATACAACAAGATGGCTTGGCTTAATAAGCTTAAGATGGAAGACAGTCTTAAAGGTTATAAGTCTTCTGAAGTACATTGCATCGAATACATTGGAAAAAATGTAGATTCCAACGTGACAAAACTTGCGGAGTCCTTTTATATGACTACCGGTGCCATAACTAAATTAACTAAGAAGCTCATAAAAAAAGGCATTATCGAAAGCTACCAGAAGCCGAATAACAAGAAAGAAATCTATTTTCGCTTGACTTCGCAAGGGAAAATAATTTATAAAATCCATGAGGAACTGCACAAAGAGTTTCAAGAGCGGGATAAAGCCGTATTTGAGCAGGTAACCGAGGAACAATTTGACAGTATGCTTAGCTTCGTAGAAAAGTATAGTAGTCATTTGGATGCAGAAATAAAGAAACTGGGTGTAGATATTAAGTCGGAATAAATTTGAATAATGAAAATGAAACCACAGGCAGCCAACTCTATTGAGAACAGGCTGCATTTTTATTGTTATTATTTTGTTGACAAGGAAGCAAAATAATGATACGATGATTTTGCTTCCAAGGAAGCGAAATCATAACTTTTAAGAGGAGAATTTAAATGTTCATATTTAAATCACTCAATGAACAGAACACAGAACAAACCGTAGATAAACACGCTTTAATATTCGGTCTTATCTCCGTGTTTCTTTGCGGAATAGGCTTCAGTATCATAGCACCTGTTGTCCCATTCTTAGTACAGCCTTATACAAGCAATCCGGGAGAACAAGCTATAGTTGTTACGCTGCTGACCTCTGTTTATGCAGTCTGCGTGTTTTTTGCGGCCCCTGGACTTGGTGCTTTGAGCGACAAATATGGCCGTCGTCCAGTACTCTTAGTATGCCTTTTGGGTTCCTCAATCGGGTACTTAGTTTTTGGCATAGGAGGAGCTCTATGGGTACTATTTGCTGGACGCATAATAGATGGTATAACAGGCGGAACTATAAGCACTATCTTCGCATATTTTGCAGACATCATTCCTCCTAAGCAGCGAACCAAATACTTTGGATGGGTGAGTGCGGTTGTAGGTGTAGGCACCATCATTGGTCCAACTCTAGGCGGATTACTTGCCAAGTTTGGTTATTCTGTACCCATGTATTTTGGAGCAATAATAACTTTATTGAATGTTGTTTATGGAATCTTTTTTATGCCTGAGAGCCTTGCCAAGAATAATAGACTGAAAGAGATTACCTTTGTAAGACTGAATCCATTTACACAGCTTGCAAACGTACTTTCCATGAAAAACTTAAAAAGGTTACTTGTCTCAGCGTTCTTACTTTGGATACCAAACGGATCTTTACAGGCAGTTTTTTCACAATTTACAATGGATACTTTCAGTTGGAAACCTGCACTAATCGGACTTATGTTTTCAATTATGGGCTTCCAAGACATCATTTCACAAGGTTTCATAATGCCAAAGCTTTTGATAAAACTTAGTGATGCACAAATAGCAATTCTTGGAATGGTTTCGGAGATTTTAGGCTACAGTCTTATTGCAGCATCAGCTTTGTTCTCATTCTATCCTATTCTTATCGCTGGAATGTTTATATTTGGTTTTGGTGATTCGATTTTTGGGCCTTCATTCAATGGGATGCTCTCCAAGTCTGTCGATTCTAGTGAACAAGGAAGGATTCAAGGAGGTAGCCAATCTATTCAGGCTTTAGCAAGAATGATTGGGCCTATCATTGGAGGTCAAATCTATGTATCACTTGGACATGCTGCACCCGCTTTTATGGGTATGATCCTTATAGCAGCGGCAATACCAGTTTTGTATAAGGGTACGCATGTAAATATGTAAACTACCTACTTTCTTTAGGCAACTATTTTCATAAAAAATGGTTGCCTTGTATATCCTTTGAATCAAGTGCCCTTACTAAGACATCTATTGCTTTTTCGATTAATGATACCATTTCAAATCAAACAGCATATATTGAATTGAAAGCTCAATAGCTACAAAGTTACTAGAAGGTGATAATAAATGAAACCCAATCCACCCAAATTAATAACTAACCTACTATCATTAGTCCACTGCAATGTTCTCTTTAAAATAATCTATAGAAACAATTCACCGCTGCCCAAGCATCCTTTAAAGTTTGACACATCAGGAAAATTTAAAATTGTTCAGTTTGCTGATATTCAGGATGGTCCTGATACAGATCCACGAACTCTTGAGCTCATGAGCAGAATTTTGGACAAAGAAAAACCCAATCTTGTGGTTTTAACAGGAGATAACATCGATGGAAAGTGTAAAACAACAGCAGATGTTAAAAAGGCAATAACTAATATTGCAGGACCTATGGAAGCGAGAAATATTCCGTGGGCTATTGTCTTTGGAAATCACGATGATGAGCATTTAATGATGAGCAAAGAAGAGATGATGAATTTTTACATGACCTTTAATTATAACATCAGTCAAATTGGCTTTAAGACAGGAAGCAGAATAGGAAACTATAATTTACTTATACAAGGGGCATCCTCGCAGGCTCCAGAATTTAATATTTATTTGCTAGATTCAGGAAAATATTGCACCTTAGGCATCTATGACTATATAACCTGTTCGGAAATTTGCTGGTATAAAACTATAGCAAAGAAACTTAAAAAGCAGTATAAAAAAGTAATACCTGCTATAATGTTTTTTCATATACCGCTTCAGGAATTCCATACTGCATATAAAACGGGCTATGTCGATGGCCTACGACTTGAGCATGAAGGTGCCTCTTTAATCAATACCGGCATGTTCCATGCTATTGTCAACACAGGTGATGTCAAGGGCATTTTTGTTGGTCATGATCATAGTAACACCTACACGGCTATCCTTGATGGTGTATTGCTTGGTTATGCAGGAAATACAGGCTATGCAACTTATGGTAATCCTAAACTGCAAAGGGGTGCTCGTGTTTTTGAGATAAATGAAAGCAACCCTTCAGTTATTAATACTCACATGATATTCTCAGGTGACGTTGGTTTGAATTAACTTAACTTGTCCCTGGTTTATGAGGAAGCAGATTCAGTTTTTGAATTGCCCACTCCGCCATTTCTCTTACCTTTGCATTACTATCCTTACAGGCATAAAAAATATATTCCCTATACTGTTCCTTATAGTCATTCACCATTGCGTTGATAGCATTAGTCTTCCATCTCCAAACATTATGTTTTTCTATATACCAAAACTTAGGTTGCATTACATTCTCTAAAAATGTATAGTCCATTTTAAGGATTTTTTCTAGGGATATATGCTTACTTAATTCAGATAAACCAGGGAATTCTTCTGTAGCATTCCAAGCTCCTTTGTTCATAGGGCAAACATTTTGACAAACATCGCACCCAAAGACCCAACCACCCATCTCATCATTAAATTTTTCATGTGGCAAATCCCAACCTTCAAAGGTGGTAAGACAAGAGACACATGAGGAGCGGTTCATAGTATAAGGCTCAGATAAAGAAGATGTTGGACAGGATTTAATACACAGGTTACATTTTTCAGGACATTTCTTCAACTTTGGTATCTCAACAGATTCCAGCTCTTTATCTATGAGCCATGCCTCTAAATGCACCCATGAACCGGAGTCCGTATAGAAGAAATTATTTTTACGTACTATTCCAAGTCCAGCTTTTAATGCGGCCCATCGCAGCGCAGTAATTCCAAATTTTCTTTCGGTAGCGGTTTTAATCCCCAGTTCTTGCATATATGCTTCAAATTTCAAACTGTCTTGAAAATCTTCGGAGTTCTCATCTCTTCTGCTATCTACTAAATAATATTTAGCAATCAAACCTTCCAAGTGGTCAGGAATATGATATTTTCCGTATTGTCTTGCACAGATAACAATTGATTTTGCCCAAGGATATGTATCTTGCAAGTGGGCAAAAGGATAAAATCCTTCATAATATGGCTTAGTAGCTGGAATACGCTCAATTCTTTCATTTAGTTTTTCCTCATAGCCGGACATATCAGATATTTTAATAATGCCGCACTTTTCATATCCCATGCTAAGTGCTGTATTTTTTATTTGTTCTGCCAATAAATTCATTTCTTATACACCCCTTCCATAAACTTATACTATCAAACAACTATATATTTGTAAAATTGATATATTCGAATTGACAATTCATTTTTATCAATATATCATTTTAATATAGAGATTGGAGTGAAACAAATGGATATTAGACACTTTAAAACATTTAAAAGTATTATAGAAGAAGGTAATTTTTCAAATGCCGCAGTGAAACTGGGATACACTCAGTCTACTGTTACATCTCAAATTCAACAATTAGAACAGGAGCTCTCAATCAAACTATTTGAAAAAATCGGCCGTAATATGGTGTTAACGTCCTTAGGAAAAGAATTGATACCTTATGCAAATGAATTACTTGATATGGTAAAAAAAATAGAGAGTATTGGTAAGTATGGTGATAAGATTACTGGAGAATTGAAGATTGCAGTTCCAGAATCCTTGATGTCTTATAAATTACAGAAGGTGCTCGCCTTATTTAAAGAAAAAGCTCCTAATGTAAAACTTTCTATCATTACACTTAATTGTTTTGCTATAAGAAATATCTTATCAATGGGTGAAGTAGACATTGGCTTAATGTACAATGTGGTCACTCAAAATGATAATTTGACTACTATTCAATTGGCAGATTTCAATTTGGCTTTAGTATGTTCACCTTTGTTTCAGCAAGATAAATTAGATCTTTGCAAACCAAACCAAGAAATAAATACAAGTCTTATTATTAATGAAGTTGAATCTATTTATCGAAAAATACTTGAAAGTTACTTTCATGACAACAATATAAAATTAAATAACACAATTGAACTTTGGAGTATTGAAGCCATAAAAAAATGTGTTGCAAGTAATTTAGGAATCTCTTTCTTGCCACGTTTTACAGTAGAAGAAGAACTTGAAAGTGGTAAGTTGAAAGAACTTAAGGTAGGCTGCTCTGATAGCAAGATTACAGCAATATGCGCTTATCATAAGAATAAATGGATTAGTCCTGCAATGTCTTTGTTTATGGAGTTAGTGAGAGATAACTTTAATATTGTTGACAATTTTTAATACATAACATTTGGTTATAAAGCTATTGTTAGTCTCTGTAAATTCAATACAGCATATTATGGTTTTTTATAAACATAGTTTAAGGAGAGGCATTACTTTATCTCTCCTTTCATTCTTATTTTTTACACTTCCAATTCCGCCTCTAATTCATCAACCTTTTTTGAAATATAACTTAACATTTAATCACCTACTTTTTAATAATATGTAAGAAGCAAAATGTTATATTTTATGTAATTAGTATACCCACGGAAAACTTTTTTAGAGAAAAACCACTTTTTCAATGGTAATTAATCTGACTTCATATTGTACTAAATTTGTAATTTAAATCATATCATTATATAAACAAGCCTCTTTAAATGAATGTATTTTAAAATTATAGTGTTTTTCACTTTATAGGTGGTGCATTGAAAATGATAGATAAATTGGCCCTGCAGCTTACTTCCCTAATTTGTACCGAAGCCTACAACAATGCTAAAGACAGAGCAAGGATACAGTATGGCTTAAGTGTAATTTTAAGTGAAGGATTTAAAATTGTTTTTCTAATACTGTTTTTTAATATAATACATAGACAAAATTTTTTCTATTTTTCCTTACTCATACTGATATCAACTAGGGTGTTTGCTGGTGGAGTACACTTAAAGGGAACTTTGAATTGTTTACTTCTAACAACTCTGCTGCTTATCTTCACAAGTGTGCTGGCACCACTTATTCCTAGACTACCGACAGTATATTATTTACTTATTGGCATAGTTAGTTTTGTAATAGTTTTAGTTAGATCTCCGATATGCAGTGTAAGGAGGCCTATAAAAGATAATAAGAAAAAGCTACAGTATAAGATTGTAGCGGCTCTGTCTGTAGCTTTATGGACTATTATTTTATTATTTTTACAAAGCGCTCCATATGTAAACTGCGGCTTCAGCACTATATTAATACAAAGCGTACAGCTTGTGCTGACTAAAAAGCCGAAGCTATAAATTTTTTAATAAACTTATAAAATAAGGAGGTCACATTATGAAAAAATTAATTAAAAATCTAAAGGGAAAAGGCACTTTATGCTCACTTTGTCTAGCTGTAGCTTCAGTTGTATATACCTTTTACGGCTCCTTCCTTTTTCTTGGCGAGCCTGAAGTTCCAGAATGCATGAAAGGCGAATAGTTGCATAATCTATGACAATTTAATGCTGAAAATTGTATAGTTATTTTCAAAGGATAGTTGAATTCTAGCTCCATAGGATTCAACTATTTGTTTTACATTATACAGCCCATATCCGCGATTCTCCCCTTCTTTAGTAGTATATCCTGCATTAAAGATCTTGCCAATATCATTAAATTCTATTCTTTCCCCTGTATTTCCGATTTCTATAATACAATTCTCTTCCAGATAACCTATATTTAAGAACACTTTTTTCAAATCACTTTTTGAATTTAAAACAGCGTCAAAAGCATTATCCAAAAGATTATTTAAAGTCTCTGAAAGCTCATGATCCTTAAAAGGAAGCTTATAGTCTCCTTGAATAATATACTTAAACTCAATATTGTATTTTGCAGCCTCATTTATTTTATTATAGATAATGGCCGCTACCACTGTATTATCTATTTGAAGTAACTTCTCCATACTCTCCAAGGAAGTATTAAGAGAATTCATATATTGTGTCATGGTTTCCTTTAAATTCTTTTCGTCAGATACTAGAACAAGGCTGTAAACAGTATTCAAATGATTTTTAAAATCGTGCTGTCTCCTTCTTACATCCTCTAATAGCTTTGATATTACAGGAGAGTATTTCTGATAATTCTCCAGTGACTTCTTTATTTCAGTATCTTTCATCTCATATTCAAGCAAAAACAAATTTGCTAGGATGAATACTAAGGGAATGACAAGATACAGCGCAATCTCATCCAAAAACTCATGTCTTTTAAAATTCCATGTCCACTTTGCAATAACTATATACATGAGAAGATTCACGGAAAAAAAGTATATTTTAGAACTTTTCTGCCTAAAAAAAATTCTTAGTTTTTCATAAGATACATATTTATAGATACAAAAACTTAAAAGTATACAGATGAGGTTGCCAATAAGCAAATATATGAAATTATCCTTCACCATATAAGCTTGAATAGAGAATCTAAGCATAATTATTATAGCAAGTTGCATTATACCAAAAATAGCCATAAGCAAGCCGAATTCTAATAATAAATGCTTTATATCTTTTTTAAATGTCAACTTGATAGCTAGAAGCAAAAACAGATAATTAACAAAAAACTGCAAAGGTGGATAAATATTATTTGTAATTAGAACTACTACTGAAGTAAAAAGTATAATGAGAGCACTTTTATATAATCTATTTTCATATTTTTTATTAAACATGTTCCACAGCAACATAAAACTTCCTACTTCTAGAAATATTAAGATGAATATCTTATAATCCTTCATTTATCCCCTCCATCTACAGCATTATTAAACCTGCCTATTATACATTTCTTATAGTTGTTTCCGAGTAGTGCAGTTTTGTCAGTATTATAAAAATAAATCTTGTAAGAAGTTTTATTATTAGTTTTTTCAATTTTATTGATATATTTTATATTAACCAAATAGGATCTATGACACTGAAGGATATTCTTATCATTTATCATTGAATTTAATTTCTTAAGGGATAAATAATCTATGGTAAAGGAACCGTTTATAGTATGAATTATTGAAGTTCTAATAAAGACTTCCACGAAAATTATTTCATTAACAAATATTTTCACCTGGATATTCTTTATGGGAACAATTATGAATTTCTCCCCGATTTCTGCAGCAGCAACCTGTTCCCTGCTGTCTGATAGCAAAAGCTTTGTTATTCCTTGGATGTTTTCCTTATTATAAGGCTTTAATATATAATCATAACAGTGAACCTTCTTAAAGGCTGAAAGCATATATTCCTTGTAAATTGTCACAAATATTATCCAGTTTAGTCTATATCTTTCTATTTTTCTTATTTCAAGAGCAAATTTAAGACCTGATTCATTTTTTAAATTAATATCAACATAGAAAAGATCAATCATCTTTTGCTGGGCTATTTTAAAAGCCTCTGTAGCATTGGTGGTTTCATATACTTGATACATGTCGCCTGATTGTTTTATAATCTCTGATAGGGTTTTCAACTGAATACGATCGTCTTCTAAAACTAATATATTGTACATATATTCATCATACCCCTTTGTATTAATTTATTCTTAATTAAATATTCTATATCCGTTTGGAAATACCTTCCCTGGATTGAATAATTTATTTAATTGAGTTAAAAATTTACACAAATTAATAACAAAAATTGGAGCTTTTATGCAATGTTCAATATGTTCTAAAAGAATATGTGCTACAATTAAGCTATAAAGATATATTTTTTTCTAAATTCTATTCAAGAAGTGAGCGGATTGCACCTATCCATATATTTATAAAAGGAGTGTGGTCTTGTGAATCTAAATTTTATTATTACTATTCTATGTATTACAATGCTGGGAATTGTTGCTATGCTGCTTGGTTTTTGCTATAAACAGGAAATAATGAAAGCGTTGTTTCAATCAAAAACAACTTTAAAAAAAGACGAGCTTTCCTCTGAAGTCACATTAAGTATTGACAAAAAAGAATGCAATAAGTAGCTCTGCCAAGCTTCCTATTGCACCTAAACACAATTATTTCTAATGCCATAAGCAAATTGCACAGTTCCGCAATCCGCTCACTTAAACATTATATCACAAATTTTGGAAACAAATCAATAGATAATTGAAAATTATTTCCTCTTTGGGAAAACCGCCCTTACTTGTGGTGCGATTCACCGTAACGTGTATTACAGGGACTTTCCTTAATTAGTCCAAATGTATTTATTGGTTTGATGATTGTTTAATGGATAATTCTTTAAATAGTTGAACCAGTTCTGGATAAAAATCATTAAATGTAGGATATTTCTCTCGATTATTCTCATATTCTTTTAATTTTTCAGAAATTGCGTTAATATAAATAAATTTCCTGCCAGTGTCCATAGTTATATACTCTTCACTTTTTTCAGTCCCGTAGGTGTTACGTAAAACTCTGTAGCTTATTGATCGTACGATATGTTCATTTACGCAATATTCCCAACTTCCATATGCCTGCTTAGCCATAGTATCTTTTATAGGAGAAAACAAGTTACTGTACTTATTAATTTCATCTATATTTTTTTCAGTTAATGGGTTTACATAGGAGTGTCCAAATTCATGCACTACCATCTGAAAAAACTCTGCATCATCACTTGGTACAACCATAAAATCATATAAATCATACTTTCCGTCTTTTGTTGGTATCCTTACACCATAACCTCCTATTGATAAAGGTTGTATAATAAAGTTATAGCTGTTTTGCTTATACCCATAATAGTTTTGAATCTTGTCTATAATACCAGATTTGTCAATCCTATTTTTCACGTCTAAAACGCATTCATTGTAAAATTCATTATGGCTTATATAAAACTCGTCAAATTTAGAATTCTTCCTAAAATCGGCTAATAATTTAAAGAATTTTAGTAACTTTTCCTTTCCCCCTGCTTTGGTGATAATACTTTCATGTAAAGAGATATTATCTAAAAGCTTTAGATTATCATCAACATACAACATAGAATTAGGAGCTGCGTCATAGGTAAAACCCGTTTTCATCATTTCTTTATATAAAATAATTACCTCTTCATCCTTATACTTTGAAAAGTATTTAGAAATATCATCACTATACTTTTGGGTATCTACATATAAATCTTTCTTTAGAATAACCGGATCATCTGCAAGATACTGAACCACACCGAGCAGTTCAATTTTAGGTTCAATACTCACATTGCATGTACCACTTTTCTTAACTGAATTTGCTATCTTTTCACTGACTTCAATTGTTTTTGTACTATTACTATTTTTACATCCAATACAATTCAATAACATCATACATACTATACCCAAAACCACTATCTTCTTTTTCGTAATCATCATTTACCTCTTAATATGAAAGCTTAATTTATAAAATTACCTTTAATTTCCGAATTATATACAATATAATACCATAAAAGTATACATCATACAACGGATAAAACTCGAGTTTGTAACTAGGTAATAACATCATCGCTCCTTTCAGTTAACTCCTAGCATATCCTTGGCAGCATTTCTCCCTCTAACATATTCAATATTCTTTTACCACCAAGGAAAGTCTTCATATATACCATATTATAAGGCTCTTTAACAAAGCTTCCAATTATCTTTGCTTCCTCACATCCCTCTATTTTTATAATTTCTTCAAGTAAACTATCTGCTGCTTCCTTGCTTACTACTAATATTAACCTTCCCTCGCAAGCCATATATAAAGGATCCAATCCGAGAAGTTCATTTGCAGCTTTCACTTCTTTACGTAGAGGTACACATTCTTCATCTACGCACACTCCTAAGCCCGAAAGACTTGCTATCTCATTTAGAGCTGTGGCTAATCCTCCTCTAGTAGGATCTTTCATAATCTTTATAGAAGGATAGAACCTTTTTAGCTTCATCACAATTTTATTAAGAGGAGCACAATCACTTTCAAAATTCCCCTTAATCTTTATATCATATCTATCAAGTGCTATGGCTGTACCATGTTCCCCGATACCACCAGTTACAATAATCCTGTCTCCTTCTTCAATAGATCTTATACTAAAATCATCTTCTATAATTCCTACTCCAGAAGTATTTATAAAGATTCCATCGCCTCTTCCTTTTTCTACAACCTTAGTATCTCCTGTCACAACTTTAACTCCTGTTTGCATACAGGCATTCCCTATAGATACAACTATACGTTTAAGTGATTCCAAAGGGAATCCCTCTTCAATAATAAATGCCGTACTTAAATATAATGGTTTTGCACCTGACACCGCTAAATCATTTACAGTACCATATACCGCAAGTTTTCCAATGTCTCCTCCCTTAAAAAAAAGAGGCTTTACAACAAATGAGTCTGTAGTAAAAGCCATCCTACCCTGTTTCACAGTAAAGGTTGCTGCATCTATTCCATTAATCAATAAATCATTTCTAAAGTGTTTATAGAAAATACTTTCAATTAGCTCATGAGTATGTTTACCTCCATCACCATGTACTAACTTAATAATATCATTCATGCTCAATCCTCCTTTGATATTTATAGAATATAGCACAGGACCCCTCAGAGGATACCATGCAAGGTCCTAGTGGAGATTCAGGGTTACAGGAAGTTCCAAACAATCTACATAAACTAGGTAATTTTCGTCCTAATAGTATCTCACTACAAATACAGTTTTGATCATACATATTCTCTTTTATATCAATATCAAATTTTTTTAAGCTGTCAAAGTCCTCATATTTATCTTTAATGTGAAATGCAGAATTTTCTATATTACCTATGCTTCTCCACTCTGAATTATGTAATGAGAACACTTCCTCCATCAGCTTATTTGCAAATAAGTTTCCCTGTGGAGTCACACATCTTTTATATAAATTTTCAAAGCTTCTTTTTTTACTGTCATGTTGCTGTACTAGGAAATATATAGCTCCCAATATATCTAGTGCCTCAAAACCTGCAACCACCGCTGGAATATTATATTCTTCTGATATAAATCTAAAGTACTCAGCCCCTTTAACAACTGCAACATGTCCTGGACAAATTATTCCACCTATTTCATGATGTTTATTTTTTAGTATTCTATCCATGACTGGCTTCATAGATTTTAAGCTTGTAAGAAAAGAAACATTGCCGATATTATTCTTTTTAGCTGTTTCTATTGCTAGAGCGACTAAAGGTGTTGTGGTTTCGAAGCCCATAGCTAGAAATACTACTTCTGCATTTCTATTTTCTTTTGCGATTTGGAGAACTTCTAATGGTGAGTATACAATTTGAATCTTTTTTCCTTTTTCCCTCTGATTGATTAAATTTTCGCTGCTTCCCTTTACTCTCATCAGATCTCCAAAGGTTGTCAAAATAACATTTTCTTTATTTAAAAGCTCTATTGCTGCATCTATATATGAAGTGGGAGTAACACATACAGGACATCCTGGTCCGGATAATAAATTTATTTTAGGAGAAACCAATTCTCTTATACCTAGTTTTGATATGACCTGAGTATGGGTACCGCATACTTCCATAATGTTTAAATCCTCTACAGATGATGCTTGTATATCTTTAACTAACTTAGCCATTAAACTCTTATCCTTCATAACTATCCTCACTGTTGATTGCTTCTTTAAGTACCTCTTGTAGATAATTAAAATAATTTATATCAATTTTTTGTATACCACATCCTGCATGAACTAAAATATAGTCTCCTACGTTAACTTTTTCTATAAGCTGTATATTTACGCTGCTCTCTAGCCCCATGATATCTACAGCAGCATAGTCTCCATCAATGTTTATAATTTTAGCTGGTATGGCAAGACACATCTGCTCTCTCCTCTTTCTCAATAATAGCATCTGCAATAACTAACTGCCCAAAAGATATTCCACCATCGTTAGTTGGAATTTGCTCGTTATAAAAAATTTGAAACTGTTTTTCTTTTAACCTTTGATATATATTTTTAAGTAAATATTGATTTTCAAATACTCCCCCACTAAGCACTACCTTATTAAGGCTATAACATTTTCCTATTTTACAAACTAAATCCTCAGTAAAAGCTACTATGGTATTGTGAAATTTAGCTGATATTACACTAGCAATTTCACCATCTTTTAAATCCTTTAGTACTCCATCTATGATACTTTTGTAATCTATTTGATACATATTATTTTTCGCATATATATCATATTTATAATGCTCAGTAGTTGAGTTATCAGCGATGTTTTCTAACTCAATAGCAGCTTGAGCATCATAAGTAATGCATTTTCTAATTCCTATTAATGCAGCAACACAATCAAATAAACGTCCCATACTTGAAGACTTATAACAATTTAGGCCTAAACTTAAAGTCTGCTTAACTAGTTCTACTTTTTCCTTTTCTTCCTCATTAATAAAATTTAATTCATCATATCCTATGGAATATAGATAACTTAAGGCACATCTCCATGTTTCTCTAATAGCTTTGTCTCCACCTTGTATTGATACATATTTGAGATGAGCTACTCTTTTAAAGGAGTCTCTTGTGCCGATAAAAAATTCTCCACCCCATACAGCTCCATCTATACCTAGTCCAGTTCCATCATAAATAACTCCTATAACCGGTTCATAAATATCATGTTCGGCCATGCAGCTAACCATATGAGCATGATGATGCTGCACTGAAATTTTTCTTACCTGTTGTTTATTTGCATAATAAGTAGATAAATAGTCGGGATGCTTATCATGTGCAAATACTTCAAGCTGTATATCTAACAAATTAGTAAGATGCTTTATAATATACTGGTAATTTTTAAATACATCTAAATACCTTAAGTCTCCTAAGTATTGGCTCATATATACATAGCCATTTCGTGACACACAAAAGGTATTTTTTTGTTCTGCACCTAAGGCTCCAATATTCCTTTTTATCCGTAAATTTATTCCATAGGGACTATATCCTCTAGCTCTTCGAATTACAGCTTCCTTATCAAAAACTACCTTTACAACAGAATCATCAATTGGTACGTGTATTTCTCTATCGTGTATTAAAAAATAGTCTGCAACCTTCCTTAGGTGATCTATAGCTTCATTATTTTTATACCGAATAGGTTCTCCGCTTATATTTCCGCTGGTCATAACAATAACTTCTATATCCTCTTCAAATAACAAATAATGCAGCGGAGTATATGGAAGCATAATACCAAGTTTATTTTGCTTAGCTGCTATATTTTGCGGCAACTCACATAGTTCTTTTTTATTAACTAGCACAATAGGCCTTTTATTATTTGTTAAAACTTTTTCCTCAGCCTGCGATATTTCACAATACTTCCTTGCAGTCTCCAAATCTTTCATCATCAATGCTAATGGTTTATGAGGTCTTTTCTTTCTTCTTCGAAGCTCTTCTATAGCTTCTTCATCTTTACCGCTACAAACTAAATGGAAGCCTCCTATACCCTTTATGGCAATAATTTTACCCTGCTTTATTAATTTGCTAGTTTCTAAAACAGGATCATCACATTTTATAATCTCTTTTTTATTATTTATTAAAGTAAGAGTTGGTCCACACTTTTCACAGCAATTGGGCTGTGCATGAAAACGCCTACTCATTGGATTCTCATACTCTGCTTTACAACTTGAACACATTTCAAAAGACCTCATTGTGGTAGTCTTCCGGTCATAGGGTAAAGCTTTAATAATAGAATATCTAGGTCCACATTCTGTACAATTAGTAAAGGCATATCTATACCTGTCCGTTTTCTTTTTCATTATATCTTCAATGCACTTAGGGCATGTTCCAACATCTGGTGAAACGAATTTTATCTTGCTTAACTTTTCTGTGCTTTCCTTAATGCTAAAGTCTTCATAAGGTGAACCTTCAAGAGAAATGCATTCCACTTTTTCTATTTTTGCTAAAGATGGCGGCTCCTTAATAAGACTTAGTATAAAGCTTTTAAGGTTATCTTTTATTCCGCTGCAATCTATAACAACTGTGCCACCAGCATTGTTCACCCAACCATTTATCAGATATTCTTTAGCTTTTTTATATACAAAAGGCCGGAATCCTACTCCTTGTACAATGCCATATATTTTTAATAAATACCTTTTTTTATCATTAAATGATTTACTATTTTTCAGATATATCACCTTCAATACTTCGAATAACTTCTACCTAGCTATCTTCTTCTTAGAAGTTTGATATTTTATCTAATAATCTTGTATCAAGCATTTTTAATTTCTCATTTCTTTAAGGTTCCTACTTTAGGAAGATTGCTTAAAACTATTGATACACCTAAATGACAACTTGAAAACTGTTTTGTTAAATCTTTTCCAGCATATAAACCAAAATGAGTTCCGCCAGCCCAAGTTATATTCATACTAACATCATATACCACTCCGTTAACAGCAACATAGGCTAGCATTCCACCTTCTCCATTGTATTTTGCCAGTTCTTCTATAGTAAATTCTCTTTGCTTTTCTAAACTTTCCCGATTACTAGTGCATCTTTCCTTAATATCTTCTAAAGTTTTTATCTCTCTTTGCAATAAATTTAGATAATAATTTCTTTGGTATGGATATAAGCTAAAGATTGTTAATTGTCTGTAGTAATATATTTTAGCTCGAATACAATAGAGCTTTTGTGATAACTCACATTTTTTATTCATTGTTTTACTCCCTATTTTTCAAAATACTCCTTACAATATTTATAGTTTTTTCAGAAATCATATGGATGTTATTTGCTAAAACTTCACTTAAGCCTAAATTAAAATCCACATCACTTATTTCAATTCCAACAATATATCCTTCCACATCTTTATAATTCAGGTTTATTAAATCCAACAACCCAAAATTATGCTGACTATATTCTTTTTTAAAGGATTTATATTCTCTAATAGGGCAAAGGGTTATTTCTCCTGGCTTTTTACCATAATAGGCTCCATCTAAAATAAATATATAATCCCCTTCCTCTATCATAGAAATACAATAATTAAAATCAGTTTCTCCTATTATAACTTCTATGTTGTCTTCTTCTAGTTCATGCTTTATTTTTTCTGCAACAGCAATACCTATACCGTCATCACCCATTAAAATATTGCCTATAGCTATAACTTTAACCTTCATACCAAAATCTCAATTCTTATTGGTTCTTGATTATTCCCTGCTATGTGTGTGGCACAAGATACGCATGGGTCAAAGGACCTAGCTATTCTTCCTACCTCTATTGGTTGATTTGTATCATTTATTTTAGAGCCTATTAATGCTTTTTCCAGAGCTCCAGGTATGCCTTTATTGTCCTTAGGCGATAAATTCCACATTGTAGGCGTAATAACATCATAATATTTTATAACCTTATTCTCTATTTGTACCCAATGACCCAAAGTACCCCTAATGGTGTCAATTAAACCCACTCCCAAGGCTTTATCTGGAATTTTATATGCCTTTTGATTATTTCTTTTTAATTGAATTCTTTCCGTTAGCTTCTCCATTATTTGGACTATTTTCTTTGCTTCTATTACTCTAGCTATATTTCTATCCATGCAGGAGTTTCCTCTGATATACTCTCCTGTAAGCATAAGCCTTGCTAAAGGTCCTACCTCCATAGGCATACCATCATAACGAGGTGCTTTTATAAAAGTATAGGCACCTGCTTTTGCTATATCTACTTCTTCAGCATTACCTTCTCCTGGTATTTCTACATCTTTGTCATTTACATACCATGCATGTTTAATACTTTCTGTAATTTTGCTAGGATCAAGAGGATGTTTTTTCCCAGCTATCATAACTGATGGAGCTACGTAACTTATTTCAGGATCTGAATATCTATCAAAAATTCCATAGCTCATAAAGTTTGGATAAGATATTCCTTTTTCAAAATAATCGGGATAATACTGAGAAATAATGTTTATATCATTTATCATAGAATTATTAATAAACTGCTTAAGTTCCGATATAATTGACTTAATTTTTATTAATTTAGATGAATCAATATTGACAGTAACCCCTCCAGCAAAAATACCATGGCTATGTGGTGCTTTTCCACCTAATACAGCTAATCCTTCATGTGCTAATCTGCTATATTTAATGTTTTCCATATAATTTTCTATAATTTTTTTACTTAATGCCTCAGGAATCCTAAAATCAACATATCCCTGAGGAGATATTGGCTTAATATCAGGCATTTTAACAAAACTAGGTACTGTAAAATAATAAAACTGCCTCATATGATTGTGTAGAAATTCAAAGCCGTGAATTAAATCACGAATATAAGAATCATTTATATCTACCTCTAGTTTTAAAACATCCTCTAGAGCTAGTGATGAAGCCATAGCGTGGGAGGTGGAACATATACCGCATATTCTTTCCGTAAAGTATATAGCATCTAAAGGCGATCTACCTTTAAGCATTTTTTCAAAGCCTCTATATAGCAAACCACTAGTCTCTGCATTTACTATAATATTTTTATCTACTTCTACTTTTATTTCTAAAAAACCACTTATTCTAGTTACAGGATCAATTTTAATAGTTCTACTCATAGCTTCCTCCTAATATCTTACAAAGGGTTCCATGCCATCAGGAAAATATGCCTGTGAACACCCAATGCAATTAGTATTGACCCCTATAGGCCAATTAACGTGGCCGTTCCATTGTCTTCTTGGGCAATCTGTCTTGGTAACAGGACCTCTACAGCCTAGTTTAAACATGCATCCTTCATCCCCAAATTTTTCTGAAAATATTCCTTTATCGAAGAATCCTCTTCTCGTACAATTATCATGAATAGTCACCCCATAAAATAAAAGAGGTCTTCCTTCATTATCTACCTCTGGCATACCATAACCTACTAAATGAGCTATAGTTCCAACTACCCAATCAGGATGACAGGGACAACCTGGCAGTCTTATCACATCTCTATTTATAACTTCCTGCACACTTTTACATCCCGAGGGATTAGGCTTTGCAGCAGAGATTCCACCATGAGAGGCACATGTGCCAACTGCAAGCACATATTTCGCCTTTTCTCCTGCAGTTTTTATTGCCTCCAAAGCTGTGATTGATTTGCCTTTATAATTAGCGATAATGTTATAATAGCCATTTTCCTTAGTTGAAACTGCACCATCAACTAAAAGTATAAATTCAGTATTTAATGTTTCTAGGAATTGTTCAAAAGCAAACTCGCCTTCCGCTCCCATAAGTGTGTTATTGTAAGTTAAATTCACCAATTGAGTTAGTATATAAGTTAGATCTGGGTTTTCACTATTAAGAAAAGATATGATATTTCCAGAACAGCCTGTAACTTCAAGCCACATTGCATTTAGTCTAAGAGCTCTATTGCTATTAATTAGTTCTATTGCCTCTTGAGTAAGTCTCCTTGATGTAGTATTCTTTACTTCTATTAAAGGACATTGTAGTTTTTGCAATACCCCAATCCCTCCGATTTATTACTGATTATTTGATAAATTCCATGGCAACATAATTATCTTCATAATATGCTAGAAAATTTATTTACCTTTAAAAATTATATAAATAGAATTTTTAATATATGCATTAAGATTTATAATTCCTTACTTCATTTATTTCATAGCAAAAGCAAACAATAAAAACGTTTTATTTGAACAAATGATAAAATAAAGACTTCTATATTTTTAATTCTGCTGTTCACGTGTTCACCCATAATCTCCTTTGTCAACTGCTATTATATAATTTATTAAGTTAAAAAAGGCCAGCACAAGCTGACCTTATTAATATTTACTTTAATTATTCAATTTCTGTATTCTTTTTATAGTTAAAATATTTTCTTCCCCAAGCCAAAGCTACATTAACAAGAGCTATCATTACCGGCACCTCAATAAGTGGACCTATAACTACAGTAAAGGCCTCTTTTGATTCGATTCCAAATTATGAATTTTTAGTATACCACTCAGTTCAATTTTGTAGTGAATTTATTTTTTAATTAATCAAATCTGATAATCTTTCACCTTTTACTTCTTCTGGTTTCCATTCAATAACTGCAAAGTTACCCTCAGAAATCTCATTTACTTTATTTATCCAAGTTATCTCATTACTTGCTTTAGCCTTAAGAATTATATTGCTGGTATTCGTTGCGAGCAGACTAGAATTTATAACCCACCATTTACTATTGATTCCTGCCCTATTTAAATCCTCTTCTAATCTCATAGCTTCATATACAGGTGTAGTTTCAGCTAAGGTTACAATAATGGTCTCTGTTTCATTAGAATTCCTAAGTCTAGGTAAAAGCATTTTAACTGATTCAGGTATATCCCCCTGTGAACGCTGTATCTCTTTGTGATAACTTTGAGTAGAGTCAAGAAGTAAAAGTGTATGGCCTGTTGGTGCTGTGTCTATGACAACTACTTCATTTTTTGATCTCTCAACTATTTCCGCAAAAGCTCTAAACACTGCAATTTCTTGAGTACAAGGAGATCTTAAATCTTCTTCTAAATAAGCTATATCTTCCTCACCCATGTTTTCGTCAACTTTACTTAAAACTTCTTTCTTATACTTTTCTAATTCTATTAACTTATTTTTTTATTTCTTTAAATGCTATAAATAATTAAACTTAACTATTCAAATCAATTTCATTATTTTTAATTCTTCTTGCTAAATCTTTCACTTTTTCTTCAATAGCCTTTGCTGTCATTATAAATTCTTCATCGCTTTTGTCTGAAGGATCATCCAATCCCCAATCTTCTACATGTTTTGCAGGTAAAAAGGGACAAACTACATTACAGCCCATCTTTACAACTATATCTATCTTTGGTATATCTTCAAGTAATTTAGACTTTTGAGTTTCATTCATATCCACTTTATATAAATTCTTAATTATTCTTACTGCATCCTGATTTATTTGAGGTCTTAGCTCCGTTCCTGCCGAATAAGATTCAAAAACATCAGATGCAAATAGTTTTCCTAGTGCCTCTGCCATTTGAGACCTACAAGAATTGTGAACACATATAAATGCTACTTTAGGCTTCATGAAATTATCCTCCGTAATATATTTATTTTAAATTAATATCAAGGCAAACTCTGCCTTCTTTTATATCTTCACACCCTAGATTACTGCTTTTATATTTTTTTAATCTCTCGTAATCTTTACTACATTGTTCTAATTTAATAGCCTGTTCCTCTATTATCTCTTTTAAAAAAGGAAATTCCTTAACTGTATCTTCATTTATTTTGTAATATACGTATTTAGCAACCTTATAGTACTCAAGTATACTTGCACTAGTTAACTTATTTAAGTGCCTTGATGCATTTGACTGGTTGATATCAAGCAACAGCTCTATCTCACAAACACATAACCCTCCGTCCTTTAGTATATTTAGGATTCTTATACGTGTTTCATCTGCTAGTGCCTTCATCACTTGTATTAAATCCAAAATGTTCACCCCTTCATATTATCATATTCGATTATAATCATATGATACACAATAATATTATATTCTACAACCTATTTTCTGTAACTTAGCATAAATTTAACATTAGGCTTTGTTTCGGAATGATGTTAAATATCCATGATATGATAATTAAGACGCATTTGTAAAATATTACGGCATAAAAATACTACAAAATTTAAAATCGAAAATTTATATGAATAAATCAAAAAAAATAAAGTAAAACAAACCAAAATTATATAAATATGGATTATAATAAAAATAAACTATATTATATTATCATTTTAGAGGTGTAAGATGAACATTAATTTATCCAAAATTCTTATTGGCAAGAGTTTAAGAACAGATGAACTTAAAGATGAAAAGTTCAATGTATTTTGGGGACTACCAATTTTATCTAGTGATGCTATATCTTCTGTAGCTTATGCTGGTGAAGAAATTTTATGGGTTTTAGTTCCTATAATAGGGCTTCTGTCTTATAAATATATGTTTTATGCAGCTCTATGCATAGTATTTTTAATGTTCTTACTAGTATTTTCTTATAGACAAACTATAGATAGCTATCCAGATGGCGGTGGATCTTATATAGTTGCTAAAGATAATTTAGGGACAATACCAGGATTAGTTGCAGGATCAGCTTTATCAATTGACTATGTGTTAACAGTGGCTGTTAGTACCTGTGCAGGAACAGCAGCTATAACCTCTGCAATACCCTCATTACTTGTGCATAAAGTATTCATAACAGTTGCACTTATTATAATTATGACTTTGGGAAATTTAAGAGGTATTAGAGAGTCTTCAAAGATTTTTGGAATTCCAACATATCTTTTTATGATTTCTGTAATAGGAATGATTGTGTTTGGAATTATAAAGGTTCACATATTGGGGTATACTCCTAAACCTAGTTATACAATACCAAATGTTTCAGGAGATATAACTTTATTTCTATTTTTAAGAGCCTTTGCTTCAGGATGTACAGCATTAACTGGTGTAGAAGCAGTTAGTAATGGTATTCCAAGTTTTAAAGAACCATCGCAGAAAAATGCTAAGATAGTTTTAGAATTATTGGCATTAGTAATATTGATGATATTTGGAGGAATCTCTTATTTAGCAACTTTGTATCATGCAGTACCTAATTTAGAGGTTACTGTGGTTGCGCAGATTGCTTATCAGGTATTTGGAACAAGCATATTCTTCTATGTAATTCAAATAACTACAGCAGTCATACTTATAATGGCAGCTAACACTGCTTTTGCAGGATTACCTTTACTTTTAGCTCTTATGGCTAAAGATAAATTTATGCCAAGACAATTTAATAAAAGAGGAAAAAGATTAGGATTCTCAAATGGAATCATAACATTATCATTATTTGCATGCTTGCTTGTTATTGCCTTTAGAGCAGATACTCACCTGCTTATGCCATTATATGCTGTAGGAGTGTTTATATCTTTCACTTTATCTCAGGCTGGTATGTTTACTAGATGGGTTAAAAGTAAAAAACGCGGATGGAGGCACAAAGCTTTTATAAATGGTCTTGGATGCTTAGTAAGTTTTGTAACTGTAATTATAATAGGAGTTACAAAATTCTTACATGGTGCGTGGATAGTATGTATACTTGTTCCTTTAATAGTTAGAATTATGCTTAAAATAAATAAACACTATAGTATAGTAGCAGAACAATTGAGGCTTAGTATATATGAAAAACCAAAGCATATAGATTTAGCAGAACAAAAAAGATATGTTATAGTTCCAATTGATACTTTAAATAAATCATTCTTAAAGGCATTAAATTATGCGAGAACTATATCTAACAATATAATACTTTTTCATGTATCCGTTGATGATGTGGCTACCGCAAAACTTCTAAAAAAATGGGATGAATATGGTGTAGGTATTCCTATAGTTGTAAAAAAATCACCTTATAGAAATATAGTAACTCCTCTTGTTAAATTTATAGAATCAGAGGAATATGCAGCAGGACCTATGGATACAGTTACTGTTGTAATGCCTCAATTTGTAGTAGAGAACTGGTGGGGGAATATACTTCATAACCAAACTTCTCTTTTCACAAGAACTATGCTTTTAAAAGAAAGAAATATTGCTATAGTGACAGTTCCATATATAATAGAAGAATAAGAAAACTACAAACATCTAAATACGTATTATGCCAGATAATATAATGCATACTATTACTAAAGATTCAAATGGAGTGATTATATGATATTAAATATTATAGCTGGATTTATAATTCCTTGGTTAACTGGTATAATACTATATTCTAAAGACAAAAGATTATTATTAATTACTGCTCCATTCCAAAGTTCAATGGCATTTGCTATTAATGTTATCGGTTATAACAAAAACTATTGGAATCTATACCCTTTTGAATTAGAACATATATCTGCTATACCATTCGATACAGGTTTATACCCTATCCTTGGTGTATGGATGTTATATTTAATCAAGACTTCAAAGCTAAATGCTTATTTCATTATTTTATTTTTCACAATCGCTACTACTTTTTTAGAATTTTTAGGTATTGTTACTGGTAGAGTATTTTATGCTCATGGTTGGAATATATTCTATACCTTTTTATCATATCTATTACCCTATGTTCTAGCTTACTTGTACTATTTATGCCTTAAAAACAATAATGTTTTTAATTAAAATTAAATTATGAATCAAAGGGAGCTCTTGGCTTCCTTTACCATATGTTCTAAAACCACTAACATTCTTGATTAGAACCTAACATTAAAATAAGCTATTAAAGGACATAAACTTTATTTCTCCTTTAATAGCTTAATTAACTTATAAAAGTTTTTCCATTATAGTAATATTAACAAACTTACCGTCAAGTATCCCCTGATTCATGTAAGTCCCAACTTCCCTAAAACCAGCAGATTTATATAACTTTTTTCCTATATCATTGGACTCAAAAGTGCTTAAAACTAACTTATTAAAATTTTGTTTTTTAGCAACTTCAATTAAATAATTCAGTATTTGTTTACCTAATCCTTTTCCTCTCATATTTCTTTCCACATAGATTGAAAGATCACCAACACCGCTGTAGCAGCATCTTGAATTAAACACATTTATAGAAGCCCATCCTCTAACTGTACCTTCACAATCTTCAATTACTATAACCTTATATCTGTCGCCTCTTGTATTAAGCCACTCTTTCATTTCTTCCGTGTCTCTTAACCTAGTTTCTAGTGTAGCAATCCTATCTTCAATACCTTGGTTATAAATATTAGTTATAGATACTATATCCTCAATTCTTGCTTCCCTCATAATATAACTCATTTATATGTCTCCCTATTTATTTACCTTAACATGTGCTCCTGTATAAGCACCGTCAAGTAATTTAGTATCAATTTGTCTATATACTTTCTTTAACAACATTTATTTTTCTTTGCTACATCTATAATCAACTATAGGCTCTCAAGCACTTGATCTCTTTCATTTTCAAGTATTCCAAGGTTTCTAACAAGAACTCTAATCAGTTCCCCATATCAAAAGTACTAAGCCGCAATTCATAAAAATATTGTACAATTGGGTGCTTCAACTTCATTTTCTCGGCCATGTTTAAAAGTCGCTTTTTTCCCACTCGTCTGTCCACCAAGGCCAGAATATTCAATAAGATATCATTACTCTCTAGACTTTCTTCTATAGACATAGTTAAAAATCTATTTGCTACAACATTAAAATTTGATTTGCTTAATGCTGACTGTGCGGATAGCATTTCCTTTGCATATTCTGATATTTTTCTATTTCTTGCAATTACTTTTAACCGATCCACTGGGACTGCCCCATTTGTACCTTTTCTGACCATTTCAATTTCCTCACTATTGATAGGAATTTGAATATCCGAATCATTCTTTATTTCCTGCTCTGTCTGATACCATCTGATTAAGGTACTTGTATCACTCATATTGAATATCTTCTTTTTATCTACTTTAATATAGCATTGCCCCGCTTTATCAGATAAATATCGGTAGCTAGTGGCAGTATATTCTACTCTGCCATATAATGCAGGGCAAAGAAAACTCTCTAGACTTTGCTTCATTTTGTTCCAAGCCATGAATCCCTCCTATGAATTAACATTCTAAATTAATATATCTAAGGGGCTGCCATACTAATGATTTAAAAATTATTAGTATGGACAGCTCCTTTTCTATCTTCAAAAATTTCAAGCTATTTTCGTATTTTCAAAAAGTCTTCTTCATTTAAAAACTTTATATTCTGTCCTTTTGTATTTAAGTCTGTTGCTTTTTTAAGCTTATTACTCATTTCTTCTCTACGTAAATCTTTTATATCCTTTACATTAGTCACTAAAATTGTTGTGTTTCTTGTAACAGAACTTCCTGTGCTTCCACCAAGTCTTCTAACTAACCTCATTGCTTCATCTCTGGACATAGAATTTAACTTCCCAGTAAATACCACAACTTCATTTTTAAATGCATCATATTCTAATGTTTCAAATTTATTTTCTTTTTTAGGATTATTAATTCTATTAGATATTTTGAGAACTCTGCCTTTAGTTGACGATGGTTTATATCCATTACTAGCCACAGTTCCAATAGTTACACCTATTAATCTAGATATTTCGCTAATATCCTTACACTTTAATTCTTCTGATATATTAAGCAATACATTGCTACAGGCAAGCGCATCATATAGCGCATCATGGTGTTTAAACTCATATCCTAAAAAATCATTTACTGTATTCAATTTTGCATTTTCAAGGCCTTTATAAAAATTTCTAGCAAGTTTCATTGTACAAATATATTCAAAACTAGGCAGTTCTATTTCATAAAGCTCTGCACTCTTTCTTAAAACTGATATATCAAAGGAAGCATTGTGTGCTATTACTAAATTTTCATTAAAATGATGCTTAATCTTCTCCCATACTTTATCAAATTCTGGTTCATTCTCAACCATAGCTGGTCTTATTCCATGGATTCCAATATTAATTGGCATAAATCTCATTTCCTTAGGTCTTATTAAATGATGTATTTTTTCTATAACATGTCCATTTTTCACAACCACAATACCAATTGAGCATGGACTATTTCTTTTTTCATTTGCAGTTTCAAAATCTATAGCTATATAATTCATTTCTTTTCTCCCTAATATTATAATAAATAAAGTTATATTCTAGCATATAATTTTATTTATTATAATGAGCATTAACTTAATGATATTTAATAGTCCAGCCCCTTTTATAATTTCCTGCTCCGTAAATAAGCTTAAGACAGCTTCATTTAAAATTATGCTTTTAGTTCATCATAAAAACTATCCCATAAGCTTATTAAAGTCTTGCCTATATCCTCACTGTTTCCACTAAAGATGCTCTGCATCTCAACACCGCTGGAAGAGCTTATGAACATGTTTGCTATTTGTTCATCACTCATAGGAGAACTAATTTCGCCTTTTTCTCTTGCAGTGTGAATAATATTCTTCCAACTACTTAGTTGAACATCTTTAGACTTTTGCAATCTCTCCTGAAAATCCGGAAAAAGTTTTATAGCATCAAAAATTAGAGAAATATAATTAAAACTTGGTACACTGCCTTCCTCGTTTTGTTGCTTCAAATTTTCTGCATAATAATTAATATAATCAATGTAAAAATGATAAAGGGAGTCTTTACTAAATTGGTCATAGGGAACGTCTAAAACAGAAGAAAACACATCATTGACCAATTCGAGAAAAAGTTGCTCTTTACTTGTAAAATAGTGATAAAAAGCACCTTTGGACAGCCCTGTCTTTTCTACTATCTCTTTAAGAGTAACTTCTTTGAAACTCTTTTGTAGAAAAAGTTTAAAAGTAACATCCAAAATATGTTTTCTTGTATTTTTCACACTGTCCCACCTTTCCTCTGAATTTTTTCAATTTGGTAAGGGGAATTATCTTAATCAACTAGCACTTGATGAATTTGTATGAGGTTACCACAAGTATCATTAAATACAGCAATAATAGCTCCTACTGATTTTGTTGGCTTTATAGTAAACTCAACGCCCAGTTTCACCAACCTTTCATACTCCTTCTCAACATCTTCCACGGCAAAGGATGTTGCTGGTATGCCCTGAGCAAAAATGCCTTTTTGATATGTCTCAGAAACAGGGTTATCATTTGGTTCAAGAAGCAGTTGTGTACCTTCCGGTTCGTCAGATGATGTAACTGTTACCCAATTTACTTCAGGTATATGTACTTTCTTCACAAACCCCAATACCTCAGTGTAGAACTTAAGAGCCTTATTGGTGTCATCTACAAACACACTAGCTAATTCAATTTTCATATCATCTTCCTCCTTAATATATTGGTATTCTTTTTAAATCGTATTTAACAAAAAAGTAATTATTATGAAGCTACTTTAAATACCGACCATTCGGTATGTTCAAATAGTAACATTGTGATTTACTGTTGTCAAGGATATTATTTCTTGTTTGAAATACATTATGATACACGAAGACATTGCCGTAGCGGAAATCAGCAAAGATGGCACCGCCGAGTTTTCTAATCTCAGAAGGTGTTTTCAACCAGCTCGACGTCTTCATATCAAAATTCCCAAGTTTTGCAGCTCGCGATATTGTTCTTCCGTTAGAAGTTCAATGCCCATGGCATCTGCCATATCAATAGCGCTATTTTCCGGATAAAAAATATAATATTATGTAATCTTTGTATTGGTTTGATAAATAAGCAGTCAATTTACATAAAAACTATAAACTGACTGCAAAAAAACCTTAATTCACTTTTAAGTCTATATATTTCACTTTATTTTAGTTCTACACTATTTCTTAAATCTACCGTAAAAGCTTCACCTTTTTCCATTATAATATGACCCGAAGCATATGGTTCACCTTCTACAGTTAGATAGACTTTATTTACACCATAATATCTTCCAAGAGTATTAGTAATACTTTGCAAAATCATACTTTCATAATCATAGCCTGCATTCATTTCACTAACAAATTCCTTTGTAAAATCTACATAAACCATATTATCCTGGTTTAAATATAGACTTTTTATTTTTGCATTAGGGCTAAGAACTTTGTTTACATTCCCATTTGGTAAATCTTTATAAGCTGCTTCTATTTTTATTCTTGTTATATCATTAGTTTTAAAATTTAGTTGCTTGTATACAAAATTAAGCTTACCATCATTTACATTAGGATAATAAAATTCTAATGATTTAGTAGCTAAAACATTATCCTCTATTTTGCTCAATGAGGATGAAATCTGACTAATATTCGATATAAAAACTGTTTTGACTAAACCAACATTTGGTGCATAATAGTCTAGAGTATAACCGTCCTTACTCTCTGTAGTAACCTCAATTGTTTTATATTTACTTAAAGGTGTGATTACTTCAACATCAATATTTGAGATACGTCGTTTTCTATTATCCGCTAGAGTCCAGGTAGTTCCTTTTATTATTGGCTCTTTTAACAAAATTTCTGGATTACTATTAAGACTTTGGGTTAAATTCTCTCTATAATAACATCTATCTCTAGATAGTAGCATAGTCAAATTGTCATCTTTATTTTCTAGCACCTTAACCATTTCTGTACCACCGTTATTAATTCTTAGTTGAACACGATTTTCAGTTAAATAATCTACTAAAACGTTGTAAGAAGCATACCCTTCTCCATTACCCTCATAAACATATTTTGTATTTTCTTTATAAGAAAAATACTCCTTAATAGTAGGTGGTGATTTAAGTGCGTTATAAATAGCATTCCAAGTGTTATCCCCCACGATTCCATCCACGACTAATCCTTTATCTTTTTGAAATAATCTAACAGCTGTTTCGGTTTTAGAGCCGAATATTCCATCTATTGGTCCTGGGTTATAGCCAATGTTAGTTAATGATTGTTGAAGGTACCTTACATTGTCACCTGTACTTCCCATTTTTAAAATAGATCGTACCATTTTATCTTCCTCCTATTGTATAACTCATTTGTAGAAAATAATTAATGCTATTATAGTCAAGGCTACTTGGCAATTATGAAATCAAAAATATACTTGATATTTATATTAGTATAGTATGCATTTTACGGTAATTGGTGAAAGCTTGTCTATTTTATAAAATAAATATACATCTCAGAATACTATTAACCTAAATTGCTTTTTCAGTCTGAGAAAGCGACCCTTATTGAGCCGCCTTCCTAGCTTTCATCTATTATTTTAATTTCTAAGGAGAAGGCAACATCTTCCCCATTATAGGATTTCTACATACCCTTCTGTTCCATGCACGCGAATTCGCTGCCTGTCTTTTATCAGTTTGGTAGCATTTTCTACTCCCACAACCGCCGGTAAGCCATATTCACGTGCGATAACTGCTCCATGAGTCATCAGTCCACCAACTTCTGTGACTAGGCCTTTTATGGATACAAATAACGGTGTCCAGCTAGGGTCAGTAAAGGAGGTGACTAATATATCTCCTTCTTCTAGATCAGCATCTTCCATGTTTAAGATGACACGTGCTCTTCCCTCTATAACTCCAGAAGAAACAGCTAGACCTGCAATAGCGCCCGATGGGAGATTTTCTCGTTTGTACTCACCGGAGGGTGTTTCACCATCAGAGGTGATAACACGTGGTGGAGTTAGTTTTTCATATAATTTGTACTCTTCTTTTCTTTTACCAATGATAGCATAATCCAGTTTATTTGTGCCTACCACTTCGCGAAGTTCTTCAAAAGTGAGGTAATATATATCTTCTTTTTCACGAATAACGCCAGCCTTTACCAGTTGCTCCGCTTCTTTCAGTAAAGCCTGCTTATAAACAAAGTAGCGGCTAACCATGCCGTATTTTGGATATTCGCGATAGCCGATGAAATTCCGGATTAGGTCAATCATTCCTTTTGTTTCTTTGGCCTTTTGTTCACCATCCGGTAATTGCTTCAATCGATCTAATAACTCATGTTCCTTTTTCAAAGCTTTCTGTCGCCCTTGCTCAAATTTTCGATTGCTTTCATTAGGCTCAAAGCTTTTGATGTTACTGAGAATCATAGGGATAAGTGTAGTTGGTTTTTCGCTGAAGCGGGGTCTAGTAATATCAATTTCTCCGCTGCATCTCATTCCGTATTTATCAAGATAAGACAAGATTGCGTCCCTAGTCTCCTGTCCACCATTAAATTTAACTATTTTCTCCAAGAAGTTATTATCTTTTACATGCTCTAAATAATCAATTACTTCTGGATAAGGACGAATCACATCTGCAACATCCAATAGCGCCAGGCCCATTTCCGAAGTAATATTGTTTGGTACAGATTGAGAAAGGGTGTCTGCTGCGTTTTTTTCACCTAACCACTCCATCATTTTTTCATTGATCCAGTGTGAAGCATTTATAGCAGCCATAAATACAGCTGAACTTTGCGGGTCAAATAAGATCCTCTTTAACTCCTGGATATCTTCTAGTATAAAATCTATTAAATCTGTTCCTGATTTCCCTTGGATGTTTTGTTTTAACTCCTCTATGGATCTTTGACTCTTCTTAATTAAATCAGAAACAATTGACGGATTGCTTTCGATTTGTGCTCGAGAATCCGCAGGTGGCTTAAGTTTATTGCTATTACCGTCACTCTGCTCTTTCTTATCATTTGGTAAACACTTTATGAAATCTCGCTCTATTATGGTCATAAGTGCGTCTTTCATGAGGGGATCGTGTTGCCCCATGTTATTTAATAACATTTTTCTGCTGTCAGGTGAAGCCAGCATTTGTGTGACATCAACAAACAACCTTCCACCAGCTTTAAACCTGTGTCCAAAAGATATTAACTCCATTAAAGACATTCCTAGTGGTTTCAAGGGGTCTGTCATCATTTGTTGATGACCCACAGATAAATAGACGTGGTTTTCTTCATCCTTAGCTTTAGGGATGGGGTATAAAGTAGTGATTGGCCGACTCTGTACAATATAAAATGTATCTTGAGCCAAACACCATTCGATGTCTTGAGGGCAGCCGAAATGTTCTTCAATCTTTCTGCCCATTTGCTCAAGCTGAAAAATCTGCTCAGACCTCAGCGCTTGCCTATTCTGCATCTCAGGCTCAATCTCCTGTTCTTTCGTACCACCATCTTTTAAGGCATAAATAGCCAGCTTTTTGGTGGATATCTTCTTATCCATAACCTTGCCGCTTAGCACTTTATAATTGTCAGCATTCACAAGGCCGGAGACCAAGGCCTCTCCAAGTCCAAAGCTGGCATCAATGGATAACACCTTTCTATTAGAAGTTACAGGATCGGCAGTAAACAAAATTCCTGACACCTCTGGGAAGACCATCTTTTGAACAACCACAGAGAGGTATATTTTACGGTGGTCGAAGCCGTTTTGAAGGCGGTAAATTACCGCTCTCTCGGTAAATAGCGATGCCCAGCACTTACTAATATGCTTTAGGATTGCCTCCTTTCCGATAATGTTCAAATAGGTATCCTGCTGTCCGGCAAAGGAGGCTGTCGGTAAATCCTCTGCAGTTGCACTGGAACGCACGGCATAGGCATCTTTTTCACCAAACTTTGTGAGATAACCGGCGATCTCTTCTGCTATATCCTTAGAAATAGATATTCTTTCGATAGCCATACGAACTTTCTTGCTAACCTCACTAACTTTTTCTCTATCTTCTACCCTAAGATGCAATAATTCATCTAATAAACCGTTAAGTTCCTCATTATTTCCAGTTATCATTTTATATGCTTCTGTAGTTACACAAAAACCTTCTGGTACTAAAATTCCCTTAAGCCTAGATAGTTCTCCTAGGTTGGCACCTTTACCCCCGACCATGGAAAGCTTTGTTTTGTCAATTTCCTGAAAGCTAAGCACATATGAATTCATATATATTCTCCCTCCTTCTTTTAGTCGGAACTGGTCGTAGTTTAACCTACTCTCTCCCACTCGCAAACTACTGGTTAAAGGTCATTTAGACCTTTAACCCCTTTTCTAGGTATAGGTGAAGCAATTCTCTATGAAGTAATATCTGTTCCTATAATACACACAATAAGCACAAATTATAAGCCTGTTATTTAAAAATTTCATATGATATAATAATAGTGGGAGAGTAGTTGATCTTTTGTAAGAATTAATTTTATCGTTAAAGCTTTAATGAACTCCTCGTCTAACCTGTGGTTTTCTTAAATAAAAAAGAACCCTGATTTCTCAAGGTTCTAAAATTATTTTTTCTAGCTTTTCTAAGGAAAAACAAAATGACAAATCACCCTAAAACTCTATCACTTCTGGTTTATAGCCGTCAGGTAATTCTTCTTCACTTAAAAATTGGAAATTGTCATCATTCAGTATTGGGAAAAATATCTCGAATGGAATCCCAGAAAACTCACAGGCATAATTACTAGCTCCAAACCACTTGCCCTCTTTGCTACTCAAATTTAAATCTCTAGCAAATTTTGTATAGTTTGAGCAATCATGAACTGCTAAATCCCAGTTTTCTTCATCAGCTATTTTCATGAATTTCAGAGTTAATTCCCTACTCCAAATCGGAGATATATAGCCCTGTCTCGAAATATACATGTTTTCCCCATAATAATTGTCTATGTTATTCTCATTTAAATGTAATTCAGCACAATTGATAAAATCGAGTTTTGTCTCGAAAATTGCTTGCTTTTTCTTAGAAAAAGCTTCAAAAAACTCAGGAGTCATTGGAGTTTCAATACCTACATTTTTAATATATTTTTTCGCTATTCCAATATTTTTAATAACTTTGTCTGAACAGTTAGAAGCACCTAGGTTGAAACGTATCTCATTAAGACCGGCTTCACCTAATGCTTTCAATGTCTCTTCCGTAGCTAAAATGCCATTTGTATATAGATGTTGATAAATTTGAGCATCACTAAATTTCTTTATTACCGAATAGTACTTTTCAATTTCCATGAATGGCTCTAAATAAACGTAGGCAACACCAGTGGGTTTCTTGTGGATGGAAAGAAGTAAATCAATATCCTTCTCATAAAACTTTGTGCCTCCAATTTCCCACATACCTTCGCCAACTGGTGGGATATCTTCTAGATGTCCATAATTATAACAGAACTTACACTCTATGTTACATTTGTTCGTTTTCCTAATTGCACCCAAACCAGTGCCCAACAGACAAGAGCGACATCCTTTTGAGAATTTACTTTCATTTCCCACAAAAAAAGTTCTATTCTCTAAAGTTTTCAAACCTCTAATTTTCGACATTAATGTATCATTTCTATGTTCGATCGCTGCCTCAATTTGTGCAAAGGTAGAGTAAATGATTTCTTCATGTTTTGGACTAATTTCCTCATCTTCAGGCATTTGCGAAAAAAAATCAAACCATATCAACGCATCTTTCTTTGAAATTTTCATAATGTATCCTCCTCTAATTAGCCTTCCTAAAGATTCAATTCAAATCTTTTTGCTATGTTTTTTCACATATTCTTCTTCAAAAGACATACTTGCTCCACTATTATATCACTTTCATTGTTTCCTTACTATGTCTTTGAGAACATATAACTTTTTGCATTAAAAAAGAACCCTAATTTCTCAAGGTTCTAACTGTGTTTTCTTTGCAGCTTTACCACTGTATTTCTTGAAGACCTGGATACTGATTATGTAATTACAATTTATTTTTCTAGTAAATACACACTATCTGGAGTAATTTGATAACTATCTTACCAACATTTTATGTCTAATGGTATAATATACGTAATGAAAAGCATGCCTATTAAAACAAATAAAATCACTTCTGTCTCTATCATATAAAATACATGTAAACTAGTAATAATTTATTAAGAGGGGGAAAAGTTAAAATGGTAATATGTAAAAATCTCTATGAAAATAAAAATATAGAAATAGTAGAAGCTAAAGGCGATGTTAAAGTTCTTGAATATAAGAAAGATTTAAGTGTAGATGCTACAAATGCAATGGCTGCATACTTTGCTTCAGAAATGAACGTTAGAAAAAAACAGGTTTTGATTGAACTAAAAGGTAATGCTTATACAATTAGTGCTGGAGCAATGCAGTGGACTTCAGGAGCTGTTAATATGGCAGCAGATGTTAAAGGACTTGGTGATTTATTTGGTAAAGCTTTATCTTCTAAGGTAACAAAAGAATCTACAATAAAGCCAAAATATCAAGGAACTGGTTTATTAATGTTAGAACCTACATATAGACACATTTTACTTGAGGAGGTTTCAGAATGGGGTGGAATTGTACTAGATGATGGACTTTTTCTTGCCTGTGAATCAAAAGTCCAACAAAAAGTAGTAGCTAGAACTAATCTTTCTTCAGCAGTACTGGGAAAAGAAGGTTTATTCAACTTATGTCTTAAAGGTGCAGGAATTGCTGTTCTAGAGAGCCCTGTTCCAAGAGATGAACTCATAGAATTTGTACTTGAAAATGATGAAGTTAGAATTGATGGAAACTATGCTATTGCATGGTCTGATTCACTAGATTTTAGAGTTGAAAAATCCAGCAAAAGCCTAATTGGTTCTGCGGTTTCAGGCGAAGGGTTAGTTAATGTGTATCGTGGAACAGGAAGAATACTTATGGCACCTATTGAATAAGCTATATATGTAGTTTCCCTAGATGCAAAGATATTAGTTAACAAGGATACTAATTATCTTCCGTATCTAGGGATATGACATTCTTGCATCTACTCTTAACAACATCAAAATTCATTTTCATATCTTTTGAAAAATTCATAATATGTACGAACATTTTCTAATTCTGTCCACTTCTTCACATCAACTGGATTTTCATCAAGATCATATATTTTTGCTCCACGAATGGAAAGCAAAAATGGAGAATGTGTTGATATAATAAACTGACAGCCTAAAAATCGTGCTGAGTCCTCAATAAATCTCACTAATTCCACCTGACGTTTTGGAGAAAGACTATTTTCAGGCTCATCCAATATATATAATCCATTTTCACCTATCTTTTCAATAAAGTATCGGAAAGCACTTTCCCCATTTGAATATTCTCTTACATTATCCATCAATTTATTTCTCACAAACCGTGACTGGGTTTTACTTCTAGCCATATTTACTTTTTTTAACTGCTCATAATCTGCTATAGATTTCATTTGGAAATGAGAATATTTCGCATCCAAATACTCTTCAAAAAGTTTTTCCCGTTTTTGGTCAATTCCTTCATTAAGATTGCGAATATTCAACATATAATCAAATACATCATCACTTGTTATAATTCTACTATTTTCAGGAATGTCATCATCTTCAAGCTGCATATCACACATATTGACATAGTCTGAATAGAAATTAGATTTGTTATAGATAGAATCTCTACTTATTCCTGTTTTTTCTGCTATCACATTTAATGCCGTTGATTTTCCTGAACCGTTTCCACCATATAAAATCGTAATTGGCGCAAAATCAATTCTTTCAAAACCATGTCTTGATAATATTTTAAATGGATAAAAGGAGTCATAGCACGTTCTTTTTTCCTCTATTAAAAAGTCAAACTCCATATCGTCATTTGGAAATGTAAAGACATTTAAATAAACCATTATCATCTTCCTTATCATATTTAACTTTACCTATATACCTTGCTGTACTAGAGACTATTAACGTTATGCTTAATGTTATCTGAAACATCATAAACAATCAATTTTTATATCTATTAGTATATATTTGCCAAGATAATTATAATATGTAAGGTCAATATCTGTAAATGCCATAATACCAAAACTTCTATTTACATTATCTAACTGCACAAACATCTTTAGTCTTGCATAAAAGTTCACCCATCTTAACCCAAAAGTCCCTCAAACCTAAAGTCTGAGGGACATACAACACACTCCACATGCCTTGAGTGGTCAAAAAAGATGTCGTACCCCTCTGGTATCCCCTTGGCGGGAAGGTATGTTTCAGAAACAGCCGTCGGTATAGAGCTTTTTTTGTCGATTTGTCACCTGATTTTTCTTTACAATTTACTTGAATTGTAAGCAATAAAACCTCCAAAAGCGTGTTGTGGTTTAAGAGAGCTTTAAGTTTTTTAAGCTTTGTTTTATTTGGATAAGGTAAACTGGTCTATGGTTTTTCCTTCATAAGAAATGGCATGAACCATAATAAGATTATCCTCAACGTCTACAACTACAAAGTGGTATTCAGGAATCGGAGGGACAATAACCCCTTTTTTACTGGAATATGCGTCTCTTAACGGTGCTCCTCCTCCGCCGGTTACAACTTGATAAATTCCTCTGTTATATTGATATCTTCTGGTACTAAAAGAACTATCAATTAGACGTCGGGAATAGTTGTGCTCATGCCCTGGAAAAACTATATCAATATAATTGTCGTCCACCACCTTCCAGAAGCGATCTCTTTCTTCAGGATAACGATCAAGGGAAGAGCCAATATGGGCACCGGTAGGATAAGCTGGGCCATGAACAAAAACAAATTTGTGTTTTCCAGGGTCTTTAGATACATCGTAAAACCATTCCAGTTGTCTTCCTGTAATTCGAAAACTTTCTTGGTAATGGTACGAATTGAGAAGAATTAACCTGATGGGACCCAAATCTACATAATACACTGTTCTATTGTAATTAAGTAATTGTCCATCCGGGGTGTATTCTGAAAACACTTCAGCAAATACTTTTTCCCTTTCAAGATTCACAGGGACACTTCCCACTTCATGGTTTCCTATTGTGGGGAGAAACATTTCTATTGGAAAATATGAAGTAAAGACACTCTTGAATTTTTCTAATTGAGACCTTAATATTTCCGGCCTTCGGCTGCCTGAGACTAGATCCCCCGGGTAAACAATGTATTCTGGCAATGGGTCCAGTTTTAAAATTTGTTTCAATAGGCCTCTTAAAATTCTTTCGTTAATACCATTATCCCTTCCCCGTGAGTCAGCCATAACAACAAAACGATAGCGTTTTTTCCGGAAATCTGTATTATTGCTGCTTGACCCAGTAGGAAAATGCTTTGTGGGATAAGCACGTAATTCCATAATAATCCTCCTAGATATTTTTTACATATAATATACAATATTCTTTGGGGGTGCTTATGGTTCTTAATGGCCAATCTTTTATTGATGGTTTTATAAATAAAAATAGCCCTAAAATTAAGGGGACGGGTCTAATGCTTGGCAAGCACCTCGTGTCCATGGAGGCACGCTGAGGGATAGCGATGGAGAATTGATAAACGTTTCATTAAGATGTTGAGAAAAATTAAGCTTAACTTATTTTCTTAACAACACCAGTACTGCCGTTAACAATTATAAAATCGCCTGTTTTAAGTTCCGTCGTTGCAATTCCACATCCTACAACTGCTGGAATACCCAGCTCACGTGCCACAATAGCGGCATGGGATAATGGTGCCCCAAGATCCGTAATAATCGCAGCTGCTTTAGGGAACAAAGGTGTCCAGCCAATGTTTGTCATAGTTGTTACAAGGATTTCTCCCTTTTGAAAATCTTCTGCTTCCTCAAAGCTGTGCAAAATACGAACTCTTCCTTCAACTGTGCCTGGGGCACCTGCAAAACCTTTAATTACATTTTCATCCTTTACTGGTGTCGCAGCATTAGGATCATAATAGTCCTGTCTTCTATCCTTGGAATTGACCCATTCCTTTGGATTAAACCTGCCTCTAATTAACTGTGGAAAAACTGGCAGCTTTTGATATTCTTCAAAATTTTTGCGCCTTATTGGCAGCTTAACAAGCATTTCAGTGTCTCCCTGCAGGAATTTTGGAACTTCAAAGCAGTACATCATAAATATATCCTCGCCAATTCCTGTAACTGACCCGATTTTCAAAAGCAAATGCCTCATGACTCTAAATACCTTAACAAACTCATTTCTCAATGATTCACGGGTATGTGCATCCTTAGAGACCTTTTCAAGCTTTTTCTCAAGCCACTCCTGCTTACCAGGGAATTTTTGCAGAAAAAGCTCTTTGCCCTTCACAAATTCACTTTGCTGCTTTTTCATTAGCTCCGTGGCACTTAAGTTTGCATTCTTAAATTCTTTAATTTGCTTTTCAATAAAAGAAGGAGCATCTGCAGGATATTCATAATAAACCTCAAACTCATGAGGACTTCTATGGCCGTAAAGCTCCAGATATTTTTCAGGAGTTAAGCTGCCACTCATAACTTGCTCTATTGCCAGCAGCGGCTTCATGCTTACAAGGCTTTGTTCACCGCTGAAATTAGAACATAACAGATTAGCCAATTCTTCTCCTGCCATCTTAGCAAGCTTTTTTCTGAGGGTTGCGAGTGTAGCACTTCCTGCTCCGCCAAACCATATACTCCATAATGCAGATAAAAAAGGTCTTACATCAGATGTCCAGAGCCTTAATAACTCCTCCCTGGTGTTTGCAGCTTCTATCCTTTCAAGAGTTTCCACATACCACACAGGTGTATTCTCCAAGTAGTAAGCCTTTTGTTTTTTTGAATCCCGCATCCTTTTTATACTTTTTTTGGATCTCTGAAACATCTCCTTGATTAAATAAGCCGTTCCAAAGGGATAAATAGGCACTTCAATGTTCTCAGGAATATTGCCAAACACGTCACTTATAAGCTCCTTAGCCTTTTCTACATTATATCCAAGTACTCTTAATGAAGAAATCATAACACTGATATTTGAATAGGTTCTGCCACAAATATTACCAAACATGAAATACCCTGGCACCTTCTGACACTCCAAATCCATCTCATGCAGCAAGCTCCAAGTAAACGGACTCATTACATCGGGTACAGCCTCTCCTACATTATTACTGCTCCATAATGCATCTGTATCAAGACTTTGATTTATCTCATAGGTATCATAATCAATGGTTTGAAGAGTTGTAATTGGGCGTGCCTGCACTATATAAAGCTTTCCAACATCCACAACCCATTCAATATCAAGCATGCAGCCAAAAATCTCCTCTGCTTTCAATGCTGCTTTATACAAAGCCTTTGCATAGGATGCCAAGTCCTTATCACCATTATACTTTCCACCAATTCTTGAAATGGTAAAAGGATAAGCGTTTTTCTCCCCTGAAACAAGCTGCTCCCCTGCACCAAAAACAAAGTTTCCTACCATATTTACATGACTTCCGGTAATTGGGTCTGCAGAAAAAAACACCCCTGCCATCTTTGCATTTATCATGCTTTGAACTACAACTGCAATTTTGTGTTCATCATCAATACCATGAATCTTGCTATATTCGCTCACACGTTCTGACTTTGCAGAAGCTGCAACCTTTTCTATTGCAGAAAACACATCAACTCTTGCCACATCCAGTACCGATTCAAACTCCCCTGCAAATGAGGTTTTTGCACTGTCCTCTGAAAGAGCAGAGGAACGTACTGCAAAAGTGCCCTCAGGCAGCATTTCAAGACACTTTTCAATGTCTAAGTGTGCCTCTTTCTTCAATTCATTATTTTCGAAAGCCTCAGCCAAAATAACAAATCCATTCGGTACAGCAATTCCTGCATTGTACATTCTACAAAGGGAGCTTCCCTTTCCCCCTGCATAGCCAAGAGCTTCATTAGTAATGCCACTAAAATTATAAGCAAATTTCATACTATTATTCCTCCTTCATTGCATTCGTCGGAAACACGGGGCAACCTACCGCGCCAGTTCTCACTGGCTAGGTTGCCCGTTAAAGCCCATTTAGGGCTTTAACCTCCTTCATTACATTCGTCAGAACACGGGCAACCTAACATGTCAGTCCCACTGGCTAGGTTGCCCGTTAAAGTCCATTTAGATCTTTGACCTACTTATAAAATGCAGTACGCAGCACAGTTATATATTCATCTATTTCTCTTATATATCGTTCATGTTCCTTATTGTAATCTTCAATGAGTTTTCCCTGTGAAGCCTGAGTCTCACTGTATCCCCTAAGGGTATATATAATAATGTCGATTATCTTTTGAATATCATTATTTTCTTTAAAAAGAGATAAATCAATGTCTTTAAGTATCTCCTTCTGTGCATCAAAAAACATTTCAGTTGAGTACTTATTAATTTTTTCAGACACAATAGGGTCTTTTTCAAAATAAGCTGATGACACAAAATCGAAAATAGCAGGATATTTATTAGTTAACTCTAATTTTAATAAAAACATTTTACGCAATCTCTTTAAAACATCCCTTTCCTTCATGTCAATCTGGGCATAGAAATCCTGCATTATAGTGGTGCTCGCATATTCAAACAAGAAAGTATACAAACCCTTTTTTGTCCCGAAATAATGAAAAAGTAAGCCCTTTGATATCTCGGCTTCTGAAATTATCTCATCTGTAGTTGTTTTCTTGTAGCCATTCTTTGCAAACTTGCGCATAGCCACAGTAAGCAAGGTGTTCCGCTTCGCATCTTCCATTGTAAATATCTTGTGTTTTGTTAATTTTTCCACTTAAACCTCTCCCTACAATAGCATTGACTGATTTAGTCAATATTATAGACTCATTGACCATGCTAGTCAATAGATTCTGTGAAATATTTTAAGCACCTACTGCATTCACTAATCCAGCACATTTACCTAGTGCCTTCTAGTGTTTGAAATTCAAAAAAGGAGTTCTTCATAGCACTCCTTTATGTATATCATTTAAATCACCTAATTTCTTATTTTTTTGCTTTATTTTAATTATTGTATTATATGCATTACCAAAATCCTCTACATCCTCCGATTTGTGTGCATCACTTCCCAATGAAAATTTAACGCCCATATTCTTCAACTTTTTTATTGTTTCAATATCCATATTCCTATGACTTCTGTTAATTTCTAAAGCAGTATTTCTTAGATCAGCAATCTTTCCAATTTCGATAATATCTGGATTTACATGCTCTAATGGATGATTTAATATTGTAATTTCATATTTTTTAATAGTATTAATTAGAGGAATATGACCCTTAGCAATATTAGTATGAGTATGATAGTCTGCAATAATCTTAAAACCCATTTTATTCCTTCCATAGCTTAATATCTTTTAAATAACTGCTTCATTATCAAATTGAAAAGCTTCTTGTATCCACCTATGAAATTTCCTATTACATGCTTATCCGATGACTTACCCGCTCTAATACTCCCATCGCACTCTATGAAAGCGATTCGCACCAAATCAAAGATTTGGGCTCTCTGCTTTTCTTCAAGTGTACGTCACGAGCGGCTATGTCCCTGGATAACGACTTCTAAGCTTCAGATGGAGGTTAAATGCCTAAATGGCATTTAACGGGCAGAATTGCCCAGTGGTCGCAGACAAACTCCACCTGAATCCAAGAATTCTGTTTATCATCCAGTTTTATTTTACCCATATTACTGTATAATACTTACTTCCAACGATTCGGAGAAAAGAACGTAACGATTTTGATTGCGTTCAAAAGGGCTCTAGCACCAACTGCTAAAGCCCTTGTTTACGCATTTCTTCAACTGTTCCTTGAATATCATTATTTACATCGATCGAGTTTATTGTAGCATCATTTAAGTTATATTTTTGTTTTAACTTAAGTATCCTGTATACGCTCTCGTTTATCCTTTCCATAGAAATTGGGCCATTTCTTGCTGCATTTATTAAAGCATTAATTACTTTTTCTTCATAATCATAACCATGGGCCACTAAAACTATATCGCTTCCTGCATTAGCGTTGCCCAACCGAAAGATAATTGGGATTGATTCCCGGATTTGCTGCCAGGATACTTGCAAGGCTCACATAATGTGATAGAGCAATTTTATACAACGTATCTCCTGGTCTAATAATATGCGAGGGAGAATTCCTGAACTTGCTCTAAAATATAAAAAACCGTACTGTGTTTTGGTATGCTCCTTCGATTTTCTCTCTTTATTTAATATGAACTAAGTTATCTGCAAAACAAATAAAAACTCACATTAATTTTATCTATTTTTTATTCTATAGTTATATCTCCAAATTTGATTAGTGAATTTGAATCTTTCAAAGCCATTTCAAGTTTCATAATCTGGTCACCATTTAGATTTGATGTCATTCGTAGATTTGATACAATACTAAATTCTTTAACGTTTGTTAAATCTTCATTTATTATTATTGGCTTCTCTCCAGCTTTTAAAGTATAACTTTTTATAAACTTTTCATCACCATAAATATCTAGATGCACAGTTTTTATGCTACTTAATTTATCAATGTATAAAGTACCTGTCATTTTTCTGTGATTGCCGTCTAAGTTAACTCCCCATTTATTATGCAGTTTATTTTTATCGAAAAATGGTTTTTGGTCTTCAGTATTACCAGAATTTTTATCAGTGTTACTACTTATGCTTTGCTGGTATGCAGCATCTAAGGGTTTAGAATCAATATATATAGTCTTAGTATTTTCATCCCATGATGCTTTCTTGTCTAATGTCTGTTCAACTGCACAAACTGGCAGGTATATATTCCCGTTATATCTAAAAGGTTCCACTATGTTACCACTTGAATCTTTAGGTGTAATTTGCTTTCCATCTACAACAATTTTGATATTGTCAAAGATGGCTGTAACTTGCTTCTTCAAGGGCTGAGCAAATACTTGTGTGGAAGTAAAAAGAATGCTAGAAGCAGCAAATCCGATGATAAAATCCTTAGCTCTTAATTTATTAAATGCCATATATATCCTCCTCTATAAAAAATTCTTTTTTAAAATCTAATTTATCCGATGACTACCCGCTCTAATACTCCCCCGCACTCTGTGAAAGCGATTCACACAAAATCATAGATTTTGGTTCTCTGCTTTTCTCAAAGTGGGAGTAAAGAGCGGCTACGTTCCTGGATTCGTTCAGCTAAGAATCAGTTGGGGTTAAACCCCCATCTGATTCAAGTTTCACTTTATTATAGAAATTCTCCGACTGCAAATTAATATATTGAAATTCAGTAGAACATATTCTGTGAAAGAAACTAACCTTAAGCTATAAAACATTTTGTCAAATTGTTCAAGAAAGAAAACCTACATATTTAGTTTATCATAACATAAAAGGTAATTGTTAGAAATTTATTATTTTTATTTCAATTTTCGAAATTATCAAATCTATTGTCTTATATTTTGAAGTTCTTCTATTTTATTCTTGACTAAGTATCTTTCTTCATTTTTTAAATAAAAAACACAGGTTGATTACCTGTGCATTGAGTAAAAGAAAGGTAAAAAAGACTTGTTATAATCTCGTTTCACCTTAATTTATATTTTATTTTTTCTATTATTATAACACCCCTGGGGTACTTGCGAGGGAGAATTCCTGAGCTTGCTATACACGTGTGTCACAAGATAAGAATATTTTGTATTATTGATATGATATATTAAAATCCACATTCTTCATTAACTATAAACAACTTAATTCTATTACTATCTGATTGTCCTTCAATTATTGAAAGGCTATTACAAACTCTTTCCTTCGATACACAATCTACGCACTTATTTAATGTTACACATGGAGGATTAAATCCTGCTCGTTTTGCATTTAAAGGACATGCCACATTTTTTACTCTTCTTATTGCTTCATCTACTGTATCTACAACCTTATTCTTTCCGACTACAATTATTACCTTATCTGGTCCAAAAGTAATTGCCGCTACTCTATTACCACTATGGTCTACATTAACAATTTGTCCATCAATCGATATGGCATTTGAGCCAGTAATATACCAATCTGTAATAAGTGCCTTCTTCTTTAAGTCTTTACATTCCTCTCTATTTTTGGCAAGTTCTTTATCGTATACAATATTTCCTCTTTCTAATAAAGCATTTGTAATATCTAGCTTTTGGAGTGTAACTGAATGTCCGATTCCAATGGTACATTTAATGGGTATAATATTTAATATGAATGATTTAACATTTTCTAAAGTTTCAAAATACTGTACTTCTATATTTCTCAGTTTAAAGTTTTTCTTTAATCTTATAAACTTTTCTTCATTCATTCCAATTCCTCCATAGTTTATTTCATATGCAGATAATTGCATTTACAACAATTCTTAACTAAAACTATTCTTAATTTTCAAGTTTCCCTTGTAAAAAAACTTAATATTTAGCTAACTCTCCAACTTCGTATTATTTGTATTTGTACCTGATACACTGGATTAGCGTGAAATTTACATAGTTGAGAACATTTCTTGCCTCACCTGCACTGTACTTGCAAATTTTACACCCCTGGGGTACTTGCGAGGGAGAATTCCTGAGCTAATATTAAATTTGAATTATCTTTTTAATTTTCCTAAGAGATAGCCTATAAACTAAGTACATAAAAAAGCCAGTTACAATCATGATTAGAAAGTTAATTCTAAGTCCGGCATATTCTCCAGGGCTGATGCTGCCGCTGTTCCCATATACTATAAAAAAGAACAATAGATAAATTGAAGTACTTCCAACTACAGTAGGAATAGTGAATATTTTTTTTAATTGCACTTTTATACATTTTTCGATATATTTATTATTTGCTCCAAGATTCTTTAAATCATTAAATAAAGTTTTGTTATTAATTGCAATGGTAATGCTTCTAGTATATGCAATAATAGCTACTGCTGTAAAGCAAATAATTGCAATATAAATAAACAGCATAAGGAATACAGACATATTTTTTATAATATCTTGACGATCTAATACGTTAAATGAAGGGTAGTATTTCCAATCTTGAAATAATAGGTTGTTATCTGAAGATAAATTAATACTTTCATAATAATATTTTTCACCTTTTTCTAAGGCTAGTTTTTTTTCATAGTCGTCATAAAACTTAGAGACCGCTACAGCTTTGGAGCTTCTTTTTATAATTTCATTTTTTAGGTCATTTGCAAATGCATAGGTTTTATCAGGATTTTTTACATTAAAAAGTACAAAATTTTCAAAGTTTTCTATAGGTAAGTTTTTTGCATATTTTTTATAATCTTCATCAGAAATTACATATTTTGTTGTTCCTTGCTTTACAAAGGGCTGAAAGGTTATTGTACCTGCATAGTTTATTTTTTGCGAAACATTTGTGACAGGATTAGTGATTTTATTTAAGTCATTGAATCTTTCATGGATGCTTTCTAGACTTTCAGGTGTAATTATGGTTAGATATTCACCAGGTTTAACATCAACATTTTGTTTTGAAATTTTATTAAAATCACTTTCACTAAAAAATTCACTATACCCTATTTTATCAATATGAGTATAAGTTATTTTACCGTTATCCATAAAATTAGCATTAATGCCATTAACTATAAGTGAAATAGATGGAACTTCATAATAGGAAGTAATATTTACATTATGTTTTTGTGCAAGCAAATATATTTCATTCTTTTTAATCTGATTTTCACTTTCTTTATAATGAAAGGAATAATCAACTGGATTGTTATCAAGGGAATAAAAAAGGTTTGAAACATTTAAAGGAGTATAAAAGGCTGCAAACAAAGCTCCAGAAATTAAAAATGATATAGTACACATATTTTTAACAGTTTGTTTACCCATAAACTTCATCATACTTTTTGGTATAATATTTTTATAGTATTTTTTTAAATTTTTACCCTTTTTATTGTAAACAATGATATAGGTTATTAACATATACATACCAATTGCAGATAGTAAAAATGTTATATTCCAAATAGCAGGCATTCTAAAATTAAGATATCTTATAGATATTTGAGGAATAGCGTATCCTAAAAGCATACCTACAATAATTAAAATGCTTCCAACTACTCCATACCATGATTTTATATCTTTTACTATTTCGCATTTTCTATGTTCATTTAAAATGTCTATAATATTGGTACGATTAATAAATTTTAATCCCATAATAAATATACTTATTATTATAAGTATGCAAAAAATTATCCCGTATATCAGGCCTGGCCATCCTATTTTATATACCATTTCTTTTATATCAATAATAAAAATTTGGAATAATTTCCATATACCAAAAGACACAGGAATACTTAATGTTAAACCAATTAAGGAACTAACAAATCCAATAAGTGAAAGTTCAATGAAAAGAACCTTTTTGATTTGAGATTTTTTTGCACCTAATGACAAGAGTATTCCTGTTTCTCTGTTTTTGTATTTGAAAAATATTGAGGATGCGTATGTGGTAAAAAGAGCACAGCCTACTATTGCAATTCCAAAAATTAAATAGGCTTGTTTCATACTGTCTCCACCTATTGGAAGTATTTCTTGTACTGTGGAACTAAAAAACATTACAGCATAAGAGGCAACAAGTACAATTGATAATATTATACAAAATATAAGCATATAATAATTTTTTATATTTTTTGAGCGAAGTTTTGAATATATATTATTCATTGTCATTGTTGTCACCTCCCAATTCCTTTAAAGTTTTAAGTAATAAGTCTAAAAATTCAGATCTAGTACTATTTTTATTTAGTTCTTTATAGATTTTCCCGTCTTTTAATACAATGACTTTATCACAGAAACTTGCCGAAAAACTATCATGGGTAACCATAAATATTGTAGCTGAAAGTTTATTTTTAGCACGAATAAATGCATCGATTACTGCTCTGCTAGACTTACTATCTAAATTTCCAGTTGGTTCATCAGCCAATATTAAAAGTGGATTGTTAATTAGTGCTCTTGCAACTGCAGTACGTTGTTTTTCTCCTCCAGAAATTTCAGCAGGATATTTGTCTTTAATATGAGAAATGCCAAAAATTTCACACAATTTATTTGCAGAAGCTTCCATGGAAGCAACATTTTTAGAAGAAATAATTTGAGGAAGACAAATATTTTCAAATATTGTAAGTCCATCTAGAAGCATAAAATCCTGAAATACAAATCCTAACTTTTTATTTCTAATGTTAGCAATTTCTTTTTCTTTTAAATTAACAATATTACTTTCATTTAGTAAAATTTCACCTTTATCGAAGGGAATAAAGCCAGATATACTGTTCAATAATGTGGTTTTTCCACTACCGGAGGATCCCATAACTGCAACAAAGTCACCTTTGTTTATTTTAAATGACACATTTTTTAAAACATCATATTGAATATCCTTTGTTCTATAAGACTTATACAAATTTTTAACTTGTAACATAACTATTACCACCTTAATATTATTTATTGATATATATCATATATAGAATAACGTGATTTTTATTTTAATTTAATAAAGGTAAATGTAATATATTGTGTAAATTTTGTAATATTTAGCATTAAAATAAATATTAAGGTAAAGATGTAATAATCCTGTGATATAATCTTTCTAGGGGTGATCTTTATGCTTCGTATTTGTATATGTGATGATGAAAAGATACAAAGAAATGAACTTAAATTTATAATAAGTACAGAGCTTCAACTTAGAGGTATAGATTTTTATATACATGAGTATGAAGATGGAGAAGCTTTAATAGCATCATTTTCTAAGGATAAAAATTATTTTGATATTATTTTTCTTGATATAGAGATGGATGGAATAAATGGTGTTGAAACAGCAAGAAAAATCAGAAATTTAAATGATAAAGTAGTGATTATTTTTGTAACTGGATTTGTAGACTATGTATTTGATGGTTATGAGGTGAGAGCACTAAATTATATACTAAAACCATACAAGAAAGAAAAGATTATTAGTGTTTTATCTGAAGCATTAAAGCAAATTGATACTATAAGCAATAGATTTTTTATAGTACAGTTTAACAGCAATTCATATAAACTTTGTATTGATGATATTATTTATTTTATAAGTGACAAACGTAAGGTAAAGGTTATAACAAAAGAAGATTCTTATGAATTTTATGAAAAGCTTGATCATATCGAAAAAGAGTTACCTAGCTTTTTTGTAAGAATACATCAAAGGTATTTAGTAAATTTAAAATTTGTATTATCCATTGAAAATAATTATGTTTATATTAATAGCGAAAAATTTCCAGTTAGTAGGAATAGATATCAAGATGTTATGATTGCCTTTGCCAAAACTATGCTTGGATAGGAGATAATATATAATGAATTTTTTATCTTGGTCTTATTATCATATTTTAATATCTTTTGTTTATACTTTTGTCTGTATTTCTGTTTATATTTTTATAGGAATAAGCCTTTACAAAATTACTGACTGCTTTGTTGATGTAAAAGAAAATAAAATATTAAAATTAATTGCTTTTATAGGATTATCTGTAATTGCAAGTGTTGTTATATATGTTAGCGATATTGTAAATGTAGTATATAATTTAATTGCATATATAGTTATAATGTTAATTTGTTATAAAGGAAGCATTATAAAAAGGATATCTCCTATTATGGTGCTTTATCCTATTATAGTTTCCTTCAATTTTTTAGGACATGTATTGGTACAAACCATCTTTTTGAGACGGATTTTAGCATTAGCTTTGTTTTGGTATGTTATTTATAATGTTATGAAAGATAAAATTTTATATGCTAAACAATATATAAATGACAAAGCCTGGATATTAATAGATATAATATGTGCTGCTCCTCTTATTTCTATAGTTTCAACAATTATTTTTACAGGATATGATGAAAAATATAAAGCCTATATAATAGCAATAGTATGTATTTTTTCTAATATTGGAGTTATGTTTCTTATACAGTATATAGTTGATAGTGTTAAAGTAAGGCTTGATAACAAAAATTATAGACTACAATATGATTATTATAAATCATTAGAAGAAAAACAACTTGAAGTAAGAAAAATATATCATGATATGAGCAATCATCTACAGGTAATTAGCAGCTGTATAAAAAATAATGGTACACAAGAAGCAAAAGTATATTTTCAAAATCTTGAGCAAAAAGTTACTTTGTATAAAAATAGAGTATTTTGTAAAAAAAATATAGTTAATGCGATTATAAATAACAAGTATAATCTAATGGTTGAGAATCATATTGATTGCAGTATAAATATTTCAATAGATGATATAATTTCAATAGATGATATGGATTTATGCTCAATATTTGCAAATACACTTGATAATGCTATAGAGGCTTCATTGAAAATAAAAGAGCCATCAAATCGTAAAATTACTGTAAAGGCCAGAATAAATAAAGGGTATTTTAGTTACGCTATAACTAATAGGAAAGATCAGGATATTTTAACTTACAAAGAAACTATTATATCCAGCAAATCAGATAAAAAACACCATGGATTTGGATTACAGAATCTAAAAGATATTGTAGATAAATATAAGGGAAATATAGATATTAGCTATAATGATATAGAGTTTTCTGTGGTAGTGATTATACGAGATAAATAAAAATAGGAAGTAGAAATACTTTCTGTTTTTTTCGCACAAAATCCATTCTATTGTTGAATAACAAGTCATATTTTGTTATAACGAGTATGTTTTTGCAATATTCGAATACTAAGTATAAATCAACAGTAGGATCAAGAAGAGAATTAATTTTTTATCGAAGGCTTTTAATGATCTCAAGATACCACATAAACTTCAATGCAAATAAATCTAAGTACACAAACATCTTTAGTCTTGCATAAAAGTTCACCCATCTTAACCAAAAAGTCCCTCAAATCTAAAATCTGAGGGACATACAACACTCTTCAATATTTAATTAAAAATCTTCAAGATCTTTAAAATGAGACTATTTCTTTACTCAAATGGATATTTTTGAACTAACATCATAATTCATTTTCATAACACAACTGTCCGCAAGCAGCATTAATTTCAGAACCAAATTGTGCTCTAACAGTTACACTAATACCAGCTTTCTTTAGTGTACTGCAAAATTGCTTGATAGCACTTGAAGGTTGAAATTTAAAAGTTGAAAAGTCAATAAAGAGTGAATCAAGAAAATCTATTTCTTCTCTATCTTCACAACACACTCTACATGGCTCGAGAGGACAGAATGAATGTCATTTGAGTGTGTCCGTTCTCGGAAACATATCCACGGTGTTTTTGGGGCTATCGGTAGGCGGGAACATATCCACACCATTGACTACTTTTCCGGGGGAAGCCATCCTTTTTCGTAGCTTATGGAATTTAGAAAGGTCTTTCCATTTCCTATAACCATATACGGCACACCATCACGGATTACAAAGGCTTGATTTTTCTCTTCATCTGTTAGCTTCATATCAATGGCCTCTTCAATTCGTTTGTCGCAACAATGTAAATTTGCTATAGAGAATTTTCCCGAGGCTTCATATTCCGTAAGAATAGATTCTGCATCAAGTACTACAAGCGAATAGTCACAATTGTACAAGAGCTTTATTGTATTTATATGACGTTCTTGTCCAACGCTGTCCCTCGCCACAATGTGATCATTACAGCCAATTGTAATCTGATAACATCCAGTAGAGAAATCCTTAAAAAGGCTCACCGCAAGCCTATAACGCATTTGCTTAGCTTCTTTATCCAGATACTGTCCTTTTGCGACATTACGGTTATGCTTTAAGAATTCCAAATTAGATATCCTACAATCCATATGGTCATTATTCATATGGTCAACAACATAGCCCTTTTCTGTCAATTCTCTAAGAACATCCTCACCATACCACTTAGCCATCATATATCGATGAAGACCTCCACCAAGTGTAGCATTAGTTGGATACCCATTTGATAGTGTCCACGTATGAGTGGATAGCTCCTCATAATAATCGTCACGATACGTTGCGAAAGCTAGCCGTTCCCAGCCCTCACGCATTATTGAAATTGTGTCACCATGTATATTAAATTTATTCTTACTTTTTCGTGGCATAGCAACCTCCTTTATTCATTACGTTCAAAGTCTTCGATTTCTAAAGAATTGAATGCCCGCCAGTTATCTTTGAAAATCTGATGGAATTCCCTTTGTGAAATAGGCTTTTTATTGTTTGGTGTTAATTGCACATAGACTGCATAAGCTGCCGCTTGAATACTCACGTGCTGATCATTTAATATTATATCTATTATTTCTTCGTCTCTCGGTGTAAGATACATTTTTTTCTTCCTCCAGTCTCTTTACTTTCAGGTTCCTTAAGTACATATCAAGTCTTAATTAGCTTCATCTTGGTTTTAAGATTTGGGTTGTGACACTTCTACTGAGCACATACATACTAACCGTTCAAAATTCTAAACATTTCTTCTTTATGTTTGCTTGCTTTTTCTTCGGTCCATTTTCCATTATCGAGGTTAACTAATTCTTTCATAATCTTTAGTTTCAAACTTTGCTCGATAATGCTCGGGTAAGAGCTGATTTTTCCTTCCGGTGGCAAATTAGAAAACTTTGAGTTTCCAGATACAGTAATTAATGCAAGGTTACCAAAACCATCAAGGTCATCCGATTCCCAACTTAAACCTTCAACTGGATTTTGTGGTTGGAAGTGTTCAATGGAGCTTCTAAATTGAAATTGCCAGTCATCACGCATTGGAGGAACAATTTCTTTGCCCAAATAAGAATACCCATTTTTATATAAAAGATAATCAAGGTAAGTAAATACGATTCTTTCAAAGCCAAATCCTCTAGCATCCTCAAACCTCGATTCGATCACTTTTGTTTTGCAGTAATCTTCAAGGATTTCAATGATGTCACATAATTCATTTTCTATTAACCCTGTTAAAACAAGTGAAATCCAATGCATCGTCTTAGGTGAAGTGTAGGTTATACGCAAGCAGGATTGCAGTGTTCTTATTTGTTTATTATTCTGACTATTATCATCGCCGAAAGTACCTACATATTTAGGTTTATCACCTTTCACATCACTATATTTCTCTAAACGTTGTAGCGACCATTTTCCTGTTTCTTTATAATCTCTAGCATATTCACGCTTCAAAATATATTTATCAAACAATACACGGCATTTTAGCATATGATATAAAAAGTTCTTTGCTCTACCAGCATCATTCCAAGCCCATGATAAATTATTTAAGAAGTGTTTATCATCAAGTGTTGAATCTTCCTCTTCTAACTTATTAATTACAGCATTTACCTGTAGTAAAAAGTTGGGGAATGAAATAATTGATTCAAAACGTTCATTCTCAACTTCATCCTTACTTACCCCATTATTAATGAGTTTCTTATTTTTTAGAATTTCAATTAAAGGAGCTGAATTTCTGTCTTCATTATCTTTCGGAACACATTCACTAATTGAATCGAAATCTGCGATATTATCCTTGATACTAGTCCAATCATTTGTAAATAGGGACTTCCTAATCTTAGGATCAAAATTCATTTGGATATATGAGTCCATGTTAGAGCATTTTTCCCAGATCAATGCTGCAGTTTTTTTATCGTGTTCTGTATCCAATACTTCTAAAAACTTTGCTTTTGCAATTTCATGAAGTTCAAGTTGCTCACCACGAGTATTCATGATTTCAAAATAATGATTTAAATCTATACCTTGTGGAACCTGTACACGGACAAGAAAAACCTTTTCTAGTTTTTTAATTAATTCGTTTTTGTCTATATTGTTCGTTTTAAAATAAGTATCAATGATTTGATGTCCCTTCAATATTTCAACAGAGACTAATTCCTCCACTAATTCACGATTGTTGTCTTTAGTTAACATGTTAAGGGTACGGTTTGATTTTTCGCGCGCCTCAAATCTCAACGCATCCTTCGCAAAATTCATGCCAAGATAATTTTCTAATAGAAATAATGTCGTCAATCTTTGTTGCCCATCTATTACTTCATAAACATTATTATCAGTTTGATTAACAATTAGATTTCCAAGAAAGTAGTTTTTATTAGAGTCGTTAATTGAACTATCAATATCTTCTATCAGTTGTTCAATTTCCATTACACCCCAAGCATAGTTACGTTGATAAATCGGAACTACATAACGAATATTAGTAAAAATACTCGATACCGGTATGATTTTTAAATTTTTATCCATCCCCTACCACCTATTCCATTTACAAAGTAAATCATACACATCTTTGTACTTCTCTTTATTTTTATTCTCAATTTTGGGTTGCTCCAAAACAATAAGTTTTAGTTCTTCTGCGTTATTCATTTCACTAATTTCTGAAAACAAACGTAATCCATAGTTTACACGTTCATGTTCTCCTCGTGCATACTTATTAATTGTCTGTGGATAGACAGCATCCATAATCAGGCGTAAAGAATAACTCCATGTATATAGTTGCTGCATCACAACTTTCGATAGGTTTTCAATACCAAAGCGATCAGCAAAAAACAATAACGCACATTCATATAACTGTTTAATATAAATGTCCCCAGTACGTCTACTTGGAATTTGTTCATTCGTGTGAACTTTATGTATTAATTTTTGTACTTGCTCAAGCAGGTTTCTATAATGAAGAGTGTAATTAAAAAATCGCTTTCCTGCCATAAGTGGCTGTGTTAATTGAAATTGATTCAATGCTTTAGATGCAAGTAGTTCACTACTTCCATTTGCATTAAATTGTTCTACGAAAAGGTTACTTGCTTTATGATAAATGGCATAATTAAATACATTTGTAGTTTTAATCCCTTTGAACACATCGATTTTACTAGACGAATAGCCCATACCATTCTTTCCTTTATACCATTGCGTCAATGGATAAAGATATATTTTAAATAAGTCATTTAAATCATCCTGATTAACATTTTCCCATTGGTTGATAATCCTTATTTTTTGATGTTCCCCTTCATCATCCATCTCGCGTAAATGATATGACTTCAATAAATCATGCGGATCTAACTCTTTGCCACGTGAATTTTGTGAATCAAAGAACTGAAAGGCCTCTTGCTCGCTGTCTGTGACAATTTGAACTGCATTACAATGTTCAAGTATATATTCTTTGTACTTACTTCGCTCATCTGCCGAAAGTTCATTTATCCGCTTAGATAAAATTTCAAAATTAGTTACTATTGCATCATTAGATAGTTGATTATATTTTTCTCGTAATAACCCCTGATTCTCCTCACCTAAACAGTATAGTAGAATCGAAAGAGTTGTCAGTCGTTGTTGGCCATCGACAATATTGTATTTTTCATTTTCTTTATGTAAAATTACTGAGCCAATTCTATATTCTTGTATCCCTTCTTGATATGCACGGTAAGTATCAAGAAAAAGGTTATTAGTAGACTTCACACTCCAACTATACGGACGTTGATATGAAGGTAAAGCTAATTTCATTTCAAGTAATTCATGAATCTTTTTAATTTTTAATTCATCTTGAAGTAGAGCCATTTTTTTATATCCCCCCCTAACTACTTCAAATCTCGATTACGTAATATTTACGTCCCTCACTTAAGTCTTGCCAGGCAAAATCATATCTCCCTGTTAAGGTAATGTAATCTTTGTTTTTTCCTACACCGGTTGGTTTAAAAATACTGCCGTAAACAGAATACTCTTCTCTAAAAAATTTATAAATGCCTTCGTTATTGCGCCCTTCGTGGAAAGGCCTGTCTGAAACCAAGGCAACAGCAGCCGTTTTAGTAAATCCTCTATCTTTAAGTTCTTCCATAAATTTAATATCCTTCACGAATGAATACATCTGCTCTGGATACTGACCATTTAATGGACACTTTAGTTCAATGGCATACCTTTCAGATTTATCTTCATTAAATATGGTAATATCTATTTCCTTCTTAATGGTTTTGTTATCTGGTGTAAAGTAAGACACATTCCTTTCAAATTGGACTTTATACCCTAGAAGCCTGTCTCTTAAGAATATCCCCAGCTCATGCTGAAGACTAAACTCATTATAGATTTCAACTTTATTAGTCTGTGCGTACATGAAGAAGTCTTCTACAAACTTCCTTAAATCTAGCAAAGCCTCTACCTCCATCCTTCAGCCGATCTCTCAATCACAAAAACTAGATTTGTATTTCATCAGTGTATCTTCAACCTCGTGCCAAATTGTGACCGTTTCACCATCATCCTCAAATACTTTACCATGGCTCTTAGGCCCATCCAACTTCATCTGCGAGTAATTATTCTTAAAAGTCGGCACGTACAGTTCTGGGTTGTTTTCGTCACTGCATAAGCGCTCCATCATATCTATGGTAGCACGACCTGTGGCGGCAACTGCCTTAAAATAAGCACGGATGATCTTATGGTTATATTGATTCGGTTTAACTGCCCATACTGGAATTCGTTGATTTGCTTTTCCGTAAAAATCCTTGTTAGTATCTTCATTTTGTTTTGCTACTGTTCTTGGATTATAGGCTTGTGATGCTTTTTCAAAGGTTTTTGCAATATACCAGCGCATACAGCTTTCCACTGCAGCATCTTGTGTTTCATTCGTTAAATTCAATGCGATGCAGAACTTCTCATACACATCTGCATCAACTGTAAAGGAAACGCTCTTATTCACCATTTACACCTCCGCTATTTACTCTATTACAAATTATACCACTAATTTGTATTTTGTAAATACTAATAAATTAATTTGTATTTACTCATCAACATAAACACGAAAAACACCCTGCATTTCAGCAAGGTGTTATATCCTATTAACATTTTTTTAGCTTTCAATTTCTATACTAATGCCTGACTTAAATTCCACCTCAATTCTGTCATCGTGAACTGTAACTTTTTCAATAAGCCGCCTTACTAACTGCTCATCATATTCCTCTAACTCACAGGATTGTTCATTCAAGAAGTTATTCATTTCACCGATTCGTTGCCTTTTTCCTTCTCGCTCTGCATTTTCAACCAGTGCATTTTGCTTCAGTTCCCGAAGGCGATAAATTTCATCAGCCACATCTTCATAGTCATTCTTGGACTTTGCTTGTATAAGAAGCTGTTGCTGTAATTCTTCCAATTTGCTGTCAATATCATTGGTGGCATTATCATTTTCTTCATTAAATACAGTAGCTATGTTTTTCTGCAAGGTTGAGAGGAAGGGTTCTTTGTTAGACAAAAGTTCGTTAATGGCCTTGACCACTGCTGTCTGCAATGTTTCCTCGTTTATGGTAGGGGCCATGCATTCAGACCCTTTTTCCTCCAATCGGCTGACGCATCTCCAAACAATAGACTTGTAACCTCGGTTATTCCAATGTACCCGTCGGTAAATATCGCCGCAGTGACTGCAGTACACAATACTCGATAAAGCATACTTGCTGCTATAAACTCTCTTTTTACCGCCCTTCCCACCACGCAGGTTGGATCTCCGAACCATCTCTTCTTGAACTTGCATAAAAAGCTCCCTTGGAATAATCGGCTCATGGCTGTTTTCTACATAATACTGGGGAGCGATGCCGTTATTCTTGACCCGCTTTTTAGAAAGGAAATCAACCGTATAAGTCTTTTGCAGAAGGGCATCACCGATGTACTTTTCATTCTGCAGTATCTTTTTCAGTGTTTCTGGTCTCCATTTGGCTTTGCCTGCCGCTGTAAGAATACCGTCAGCTTCTAGTCCTCTTGCTATTTGTAAAAGACTAGCTCCTTCAAGGTACTCTCTATAAATCCGTTTAACAACCTCCGCACCCTCTGGGTCAATGACTAGTTGTTTGTTTTCGTCCTTGGTGTATCCAAGGAAACGCTTGTGGTTGACCTGAACCTCACCTTGTTGATATCGATACTGAATGCCTAGCTTAACGTTCTGGCTTAAGGATTGGCTTTCCTGTTGGGCAAGTGAAGCCATAATGGTTAGTAGGACTTCACCCTTGGAATCCATGGTATTGATATTCTCTTTCTCGAAGAAAACAGCGATGTTTTTATCCTTTAACTGACGGATGTATTTTAGGCAGTCCAACGTGTTTCTGGCAAATCGGCTGATGGATTTTGTGATGATCATGTCAATATTTCCTGCCATGCACTCTTCAATCATGCGGTTGAACTCTTCACGCTTCTTGGTATTTGTGCCTGTGATACCGTCATCCGCAAAAATACCTGCCAATTCCCATTCCTTGTTCTTCTTAATATAATTTGTATAATGTTCAATCTGAATTTCATAACTTGAAGCCTGCTCTTCACTATCCGTTGAAACACGACAGTAAGCAGCCACTCGTATTTTGGGTTTGCTTTCACTGCTCTTATTGCTTCCGACACGTTTAATTGCTGGAATCACTGTGACATTCCTACTCACTGCCACTTGTTACACCTCACTTTCTATCAAACTGTAGGCATATTCGGCCTGCTTGTATGGATCTTCATATTTTTGCACCAGAGGTTTTGCTTTGAACTTTACAGGGTAGGTCGTTTCCGGCACATCTTTAGGTTCCCATATCCTTCCGAGCTTTTCTGCTCTTTTTCGTTTTTCCACCCTGGCTTTTTCAAAGGTCTCCTCATCAATAATGGGTGGGTAAAATTCATCGCCAACGTAGTGCTTGTTCTGTAACATCTTACCTGCTGTGGCATGATAACAATCTATCCCAGCCTTTTTAGCAGCTTCCTTCAAAGAAAGGCCTGCCAAGTATCCGGAAAATAATTCTTTTACCTGCTCAGAAGTCTTTTCATCCACAACAGCTTTTCCATCTTCAATTCTATATCCATAGGGTGTGTGACCCATCTAATTCACCAACCTTTCCTTCAATGTGATTCCACATTTTAATTCAAAACCTACTTCCTCCCGTGAAAAGACAATAATCCTCTCTACGTAATCTTCAAACAACTCATCCTCATAAGCTGTGAGCATTTGGGACTTAGTTGCAAACTTAAGCAGACGGTCAACCTCTTCAACTTTTGTAAAATTCCCATTGACGGAACGAGTAAGTTGATCCTTTTCGACAAGAAGCCTTTCTCTTTCTGCTTCCAATGAATTCTTTTCTTTATTAAACAGAGCAGGTTCCAGATATCCTTTGGCCATTAAACCCGTCAGCATCTGACTCTGCTCCATGTTGTTTTCAATCTTAGTTTCCAACTCTTCAATTCTACGAAAACTCGCTACATTATTCTGGTTACGTAACCCATTCAAAAGTGGTCTTAATATGAACTTCTGACCGTAAATGAGTTTATTCATCATCGTAACAAAAGCAGTCTTTATATCTTCATCTCGAATGAACTGCATAGAACATTCCGTTATATTGCCTATATGCTTACTACAGCACCAAGCGACGTATTTTCTTCCAGATGAATGAATTCGTCTTTTAAAGGTACTGCCACATTCCGAGCAAATAATTTTGCCAGAAAAGGAATATCGGTTTTGATATTTACTGTTGCGCTTTTCGATGCCTTTTTCCTTTGCTCTCTGATTGAGAACGACATCTACAGCTTCAAAATCTTCATGGCTAATAATTGCCTCATGATGGTTTTCTACTAAGTACATATTTTTCTCACCGTAATTGGTGTGCCTGTTAAAATGGCTGTCAGTATAGGTCTTTTGCAAAAGTACATCACCAGTATATTTTTCATTGGTCAAAATTCCTCGAATGGTAGTAGCCGTCCAACGGCCACCTCTTTTTGAAGGGATACCCTTTTGATTAAGATCATTTGCAACTTTCTGTGTACCTTTACCCGATAACACTTCTGCAAAAATATACTTTACAATTTCAGCCTGCTTAGGAATTACTATCATTTGACCATCCATGTTTTGATAGCCATAGGGTGGATAGGAAATTTTAAAGGTTCCGTTTTGAAATCGTCTTTGAATGGCCCACTTCGTATTTTCTGAAATGGAAATCGATTCGCTTTCTGCAAGTCCGCTTAAAATAGAGAGCATCAACTCGCTTTCCATTGTCCCCGTATTGATGTTTTCTTTCTCAAAATAAATATGAACCCCAAGGCCGATCAGTTTGCGAACCATCTCCAAGCAGTCTGTAGTATTTCTCGCAAATCGGCTGATGGACTTTGTAATAATTAAGTCAGTCCTTCCAGTTTCACAGTCTGATAACATTCTAAGCAAGTCAGAGCGGTTTTCCTTTTTCGTGCCACTGATTCCCTCGTCATAATATAAGCCTGCATATTCCCATTCTGGGTTCGCCTTTATGTAGGTCTCATAATGAGCCTTTTGTGCTTGCAAGCTGACTAGCTGTTCATTACTATCTGTGGAGACTCGGCAGTAGGCAACTACTCGTGTTTTTGGCTTAATAAAAGAGTTGGCAAGATTTCCTTCTATTTTCGTTATCTTTTTCATCCTCTCACATCCTTCTTGGTAGGTCACATATTACCTCTGAAACCCTTATATATCAACGATTTCAGGGCATTATCTCTGCCAAATAAGGGGAGAAAGTTTGGCGGTTGAGTGCGTCTATCTTGTTGAATTCCACTTCAGTTATTAAGCCTTTTTCGAGCATCTTTCTAAGTAATTTTTCTGCCTGGATATAATCAAACTCACGTTGTAACCGTTCCTGTGATACTCTCTTTAGTGCAGTGCTTTTGTCTATAACTTCATCTGATATCTTCGTAACTTTTTTATCCTCGTGCTGATTCACTGAGAATCACCTCCTACCTAATAGCCGTGGGAACAGGTCGAAGTTGAGGATTTGTAGAATTTAATTTGAATCAGAGCATAAAAAAAGAGCCTGCAAGGGAAGAACCCCCACAGGCTACATACATTTAATAGTTTGATATATTATTTGAGAGGCTTGATGATTTTTAACTCGCTCCATTTGTTAATCATACTTAATAAATGCATCCGTAAAGCCTGCCTTTTTAGCTTTGGCAAGCTGTGCCTCAGCATTTGCTTTATCCGAATATGCACCGATCTGCACACGGTAATATTTCTTTTTCACTGGTTCTGCTGGCTTATTTTCTGTGATTAGTAATTTCTTCACATCCGCTCGAAAGGTGTCCATACTCTTCCCATGTTTAGGGAACCAGTGCATCACATCCCCATGGTTACTGGCAATGCCTCGTTTATAACCTTCGCTGTGACAGATGATATCTTTTTCGCTAAATCCATAGAGTTTGCAAAGATGTACACAAAGCTCCACAGCTTCCTTGTAAACAGCAGAAAAATACGAGGCATCGGTCAATCCGTCCTCGCAAATTTCAAATCCAATATGAGTATTGTTCGCAGCTCCGCCAGCATGCCAACCTCGGTGATTCCAAGGTAATGTTTGATAGGTAGCAATGGAACCATCTGCTAATTTACCAATGAAGGCATGGACACAGACTTCACGCCCTCCAGGTTTGTCTTGATTCCAATGGTTGTTATACTGGTTCTTTCCTAGCAAGCCATCGTCTGGGCCAACGTAGCGCTTCAACCATGGGTTGTTTGCACCAGTCGAGTGAACCATAATACCCTTTGGCGTTATGGTTTTACCCGCTTTATAGCAGGCATTGTTCGTAAGTAATAGTTTGCGTAACTTCATTAAAATCACCTCTAATCAAATATTAAGTCAATCATCTTCCACCACCAGGCTTAGGCGGTTCCCCATCACGTCCATGTAGTTGCTGTAAAACCGATTTTAGGTTTTCTGGGATAGGCAGTCCAATATGTCCAGCATTCTCCAAAATGGATACTCCTTCATTACTTAGGTAGAAAAAGATTACTGCTGTTCGTAAAATGCCACTATTTTCTCCAATACTAACCAAAATTTGTGTATCGATAATATGAGCGATTCCTACCATTATAAAGATGAGCACCTTTTTGAAAATTCCCTTAGCACCGATTTCGCTACACAGTTTTTTATTCGCAATTGCACAAAGGACACCTGTCAGATAATCGATGACCACGAAGGCTACCAGTGCATAGAGAAATCCATCATAACCGCCGAGAAACCATCCGAAAAATCCACCGGCAGCGGCAAAAGTCAGCTGTATCCAATTCCAAGTCTCTTTCATTAAAAACACCTCCGTTTCGAGTATTTGTATATAGAAAAGCACCCCTGCAAATTGCAAGAGCGCTGAATTTTATCTTTATATTATTTGAATTAGGTCATGAATTTGTTGCATTACATCTGCCCTTGGTCTTCCTGTACCAATAGGTAGCCATGTGACAGATGGTATATCGAATGCATGGGAAGAATCAAAACTATTAATTATCATAGTAATCGCATCAATAGCTTTACGCATTTCAACGATATGGAATGGCCAATTCTTAACAGTGGTCTTTCTTGCGATGATCTCCTCTTTCCAAGTTGCAGGGGACATATTGTAATAGCTACGTACCCTGTTTATAGCAGTTCGAAGCGTCTTAATATGCGCTGCCTTTACATGTGTCACATTAGCGGTGATGATTTCAAAAGGTAATGCTAAAATCGTGAAGGTACGAACAACTTCTGTGCTTGCTGACTCGATATCACTGTCAAGGCAACGAAAAGTAACCGTATGATTTCCTACAGAAAGAGGTTCTGCTTGGTAAACCGTCTTGACACCATTACCAAGATAGCCGCTTACAGAAAACCGCTCAGGATTGTCCACGCTATTTTGCCATGGACCAGAGTCAATCCTTACCTCCACTATTTGTGTTTGTCCATCTGGTTCAATTCCTGTTGTAATCATAAAACGTGGTGTAGAGTTATAAGTAAAATTGCCAGACATTGGACAGTCCACTACTGGTGATGCAGGTGGGCTGTTTTTCTTTACCATGTTGCTAACTACAAAGGCAGAAACTGCATCAAGTGCATCTGTAACACTGATTCGATAACGGGTATACCGACCAGCTATTTGTGAAGCATTTACCTGAAGGCTACCTGAGGTATTGCTTGAAATAATAGTAGTCAGTGCTACGTATGCCGACCAATTCACACCATCTGTCGATGTAGACTGTTGTATGACATACTGCTTAATCGCACTGGTTCCAGGTACCGTCCCACTCCATGAAAGATTTATTGTATTAGCTTCATATATAGGAGGGTTTGCGGCAAAAATAGTCGGTGGTATGGGCAGTATGTTTTTACGAACAGTATTGCTGGAAATAGTCCAGTCTGAGTAATAATCCTCACCAGCCGTACCACGAGTTCTTATTCGAAACCGACGATAATGGCCACGTATAGCAGGTGGACTGACATTTAAAATACTGCTTGTTGCAGAAGTATTGACTATAGCCAATGCCAACCAGGCACCCCAATTGATGTTATCATGTGAATCACTGTACTGTATTTCATAGGAAGTGATAGGGTTACCTGCACCGCCAGATGCTCCGCTCCAAGAAAGAGTGACATTTCCTTCAGATAATGTTGCACTTACCGTGCAAAGGGTCGGTGCTGCACAAGCTGTGACATTACAATAGATACTATTGCTGACTTTTTCTATTGAATAAACATCCAATGTATCAATTGTCCAAATACCAAATTGAGTATATGTTCCTGGAGTCCTTGAAACTATTGGGTTATAGCTCCCTCCGCTTGCCGCCAGTGTCAACGTGGTCAACACATTCCACGCACTCCAAGTACTATTATCCGTAGATGTGCGACTGGCAATTTGATATCCCTTAATTGGACTGGTACCGTTAGATGCTCCGCTCCAATTAAGCGTGATAGTCTCATCGCTATATGCTGCCGGTGAGGCAACAGCAGTCGTCGCTGGCTTTGGCACCGTATTTCTGCGGATGCTGTTTGTGGATACTTTCCAGCTAGAGTAATAACTAGCACCTGCTGTACCACGGGTTCGTACCTGAAATCTACGATAATTACCTCGGGTAGGAGGCGGTGCAACGGATACACTACCACTTGTCGCTGTGGTGGTCACCGTTGTCAGAGCAGTCCATGCTCCCCATGTGACATTATCGGCGGAATCACTATATTGAATCTCATAACTGGAAATCGTATTATTGATGCCTCCAGAAGCACCGCTCCAAGAAAGAGTCACATTCCTTTCCGCAAGTGTTGGAGAAACAGTACAAGATGTTGGGGCTCCACAAGCTGTAGTAAGCAATGGAGCACTTAGTACCGTATAGCTTGAATTGGTAATTACACCAGAGGATAATGGCAATCGTCCATCAGATACCACTTTGAATGTGACTGGCTGGGTTGCATTACCTGTAGTAGAAGCGCAGGTTACCGAAACATATCTGAGCCTTGGTGTGGTCCCTTCCCAGTTATCTCCATCCGCCGCTTTAATACGTACCTGTGAAGAAGATCCATTTACAGTCATAGTGCAAAGCAATGCATAACCACTACGGATAAAGGAACCTGATGAACCCAACGCAGCGGATATGGTGAAATTGTATCTCATCTGACTATTATTTAGACGGCTTTTGGTATAAGTAATTGTGTAATGGACGGTCGGGCTAGAACCCGCCTGCAGAGTGATGCCATTAATATCCGCCACTTACATTCACCTCCTCCTATTCATAAACAGCCGAAACTAGCGAGTTTACCAGCCCACAAAGGCTAGTATTCAATCGGGTATCTATAATGTTATTTGCTGAAATCGATGTGGCAGCCGAAGGTACTAAAACATCAGCGATGCCAAGTTCATAGACATCGCTTGTTCTTGTCAACTCTGGAGCTATGGGTGTTGCTGCGGGAGTACCCGTGACAATGGCAAGCTGAATGCTCCTCGTAATTTGACTTAAGCGAACCACAACCCGGTCTATGCGAGGATTGCTTCCGTCTGCTGTAGAAAGTGGTTTGTTTAAAACATCCGTATTTTCATATCGATAACCATTAATCCACGCACTGCCCGCTGCTATGCTCACTACCAACCCAATCCCTGGAGACACCAGAAGGTTTGTTGGTGTAGAATAAAATACACCATTCGAGACAAGGCTTCCAAAATATGCAGCGAAATCTGTTGCGTCATAGATTCTATCTCCATCAGATGAGTTGAAAAATCCACTTTTCTCCATAAACTATTCCCTCCTTACTAAACGGTTTTTGTGTACTCTATAACTACATAGCCTGTATATGCAGTTCTATCATTGCCTGGTTCGACTACAATGTCGGTCATATTCACGAAGAGTCCGATTTGAGATGCAAAGTTGTTGTAACGAGCAAGGGGCAGTGGCAAGAAAACACTCCCATTCGTGACAAAACCGGTTAAACTGACAACAGTGCTGAGGTTTGCTATACCATGAGGTACATGTTTTGGTGTTGTATCCGTAAGCGAACCGAGATTTATCTCTTTACGATAAATCGTCTTGCCATCTATCCAGAGCCGCCCTGTGTTTTGTTCTGTAGTTGAATAGTCGCTAAAAGAAGAAACCATTTTAGTAGCTGTAATTGTACGGTCTGCAATTTTTAAACCTGTAACTGCTCCATTGGCAATTCTTGCAGTAGTTACAGGTTCATTATTGATATTAAGCCAGTTTGCTTGTCCAGAAGGGTTATTAAATACGAAAACAGAAATCACATAGAATGTCAGCGTATTGCGAGAAATAAAGAAACCCATTGCCCGCTGATATCCATTTCCCGTATTGTCCCCGCTATGTTTTATCAAAAAGACATGGCCGTCGTCACTTGGCTGGTCACTAAACTTATTGCCACTCCATGAGGTGAAATAAAAGGCATCTCCAGGTTTCATATAATACAACGCATATTGTCCAATCGATATAGTTCCTCCGCCAACATTGATTTCGAGCGCAGGTAGTTTTCCATACAGATTGTTGATAGTAGATGCTACGTTGTCTCCTTGAATCTTTGAATCTACCTCCGTCAAGTCGCCTAAGGTTTCCTCAACTGTTACTAGCGTATCCTCCACTGCTCTTAAAGCCTGTGCAATTTCAGATATGCCAGTTGGAGCCGATATTGCTGTTTTCACCTCGCTCAAGTCGGAGTGTAATTTTTGGGCTATTGTCAATTCAGCTTTTCCGAATACTACACTGATACTCTGGCCATCTGCGTCATAGGTTTCTTCAACTTCGGTGATGCGTGTCGTCATGGATACACCCCATGCTTTGGAAATGACTTTGACGGTCTGCCCAAGATCGAAGTCTATCTTATATGACAAATTACCGTGTGGATTGACCGATGTATCAAATGAATAGCGTATGGCTTGCTCACTCAGCTTACTTTGACCTCGAAAGATTAGTGTATCAATATAATCTAAACCAAAGTCTTCTGCCCGTAAGTCCTTAGCATCCACAAAAATTTCGTGCCTTGTCTCACCAGAGCCACTTGTAATTGCAACAAAAGTTCTGTCTGGACCTTCTCCTTCACCACCAACAAGGGCGGTGTTGGCATAATCTCCAGCACTTATTGTATAAATCTGTTCTGTAAGGTTTTCATATTCCTTAGTAAATACAGCTTGTGATTCCGTTCCCATATATAACGCTACGGTAAAAACCCCTGTAGTAGGAGTGAACACCGTCTTAATGCCAACATCCGATGCAACACATAGTTCCGTCACAGCATCCATCAAATTTCGATACGATACCTGTGTGCTGATAGGAACATTAAAGTTTGGAGCAGAAAAGGATATGTTCGCAATCTTCCTTGCTACATCAGAAGGATTGATAAGATTATTATTTAAAAGTTGCTCAACACAAGTAGAAATATCACCAGACAATTTCTCCGTTTGCCAAACAATGCGGCGGGAGAGGAAGGAAGTTGCAAACCGACCACTTGCAGTAATAATTTCATGCTCGGTTTGAGAAAGTTCCAGATGTTCGATGATCCCGACTTCCTCATCATCATTTTTCCAGATGATATTCCCTTCCTTTAATAGTTCTGTATTTTCCAAAGTTGCAATCGCTTTTAACTCAAATGAGCCACACTGGGAATAGCGTCTCGTCCAGCGTAAGTACTCGAAGGACTCCACAATGCCCACAAGATCTCGGTTTGAATTGTAGATATACAGTTCCATTTTCACACCCCCAGAAACTGCGGACGAAAGTAAATACTAACCTCTAGCAGTTCCATATTGACTGAAGCATCGTATCGTAGTGTATTAAGACCTGCCGCGAGTTGAAAGAACACCGAATTGGTATCCAACAGTGAAAAAGCATTTGTAATCGTTGACCCATCAATCTGGACCACACGCTTACCAGCGAAGTGGGTATATACGCGAAGTTCATCCCCAGCGCTCATTGTAGTGAGAGGTCGGATATATTCTCCCGTGTCTATGTTTAATAGTTCAGGGTTCGACACAGTACCTAAGGCTCGGAATACAATCTCACATCCACAAGATACATCCCCGATATTTTCCACTGTAATGATTTGGCTAGGTTGACGCATTCCGAACTCCATCCCACTCATAGGAATTTCCAATTCAAACTCAAATAGCGGTATCCATGATGCCAGTTCCTCTCGCACCTCATTTAATGTCTCGAAGAAAGGGGATGGGCAGAGTAGACTGACAAAGAAGTTTGGTATTCGTTGCCGATTAGAAACACTAAAACCTGCCTCCTCCACCACGCAGGATATCTGTCGGTCACGGTATTGAAGGGTCCCTAGTAGCTTTGGGCTGAATATTTGAAGGAATCGTTGTCTCCTTTTAAAGGCTTCATCGGGAGTATCAGCAACAACCGTACCTTCAATCGTTATGTTTCGCATATCTAGTGTGGAGGAAATATAAAAAGCGCCATCCTGATCCGGCGCCTTGAAAGTGTTGACGGTTTGACGAATATTTCCAGTACCGTCTACCTTCGTAAGAAAGTACGGTCGGCTTTGCTTAAGCGTAATACTCTCTCCATCTCTATTGGTGTATGTTAGCTCCATTTCCGTACCTCCTTTACAATTCAAGTGCCAGTTTACGGGATAGGTTCTTAAACTCCCGTGCTAATTCTTTTTCTGATAGAGCTTTAGGTGTCACAACTGAAATATTTTGAGTGATACTTGAACCCGTGGCATTACCTTGTCCAGATACACCTCTGTAATTAAAATCAAAGCTGGTTGGTACTGCATTTTGCATATCCCTTGAAACTGCTGTCATTGCATCCTCAAAACCTACACCGATACCTTCACCCATGTTGTGGCCAATTCCAGCAAATAGAGTTGAAGGGGAGCGGATACCGAAGAAGTCTTTAATCCTCGATACAACATTTCCGAAAAACCCGGATATTTTACCCCATAACCATGCACCTGCGTCTGATATACCCTTCCACAACCCTTTAATCAAATTGCCGCCCACTTGTGCCATTTGACCGATATAGCCAGTAAAGGCCCTAACCAGTCCAGAGATAATCTGCGGTACGGCTTTTACGATCTCCACGATTATCCTTGGCAGATTTGCAATCAGTGCCACAAACAGTTGTACACCCGCTAAGATAATCTTATCGATGTTACCAATAATGGCATTGACCATCGAGCTAACAATCTTGGGAATAGCACCTACAACAGTAGTAATAATCTGTGGCAATGCCTGTATGAGTGATATTAGAAGCCGGATACCTGCATCAATAATCAAAGGAATCGACCCAATAACAGCACTGATGATACTATCGATAATTTGCGGAATTGCTTCCACAACTGCTGTAATAATGGTAGGCAAAGCTGTGACCAGTGAGGTCAATAATTGAATACCCGCATCAATGATCTGTGGAATAGATGCAATGATAAAATCCACTATTGCTTTGATGATGACCGGTAAGGCAGAAGTAAGCTGAGGTATTGCCTCTACCAATCCCTGTGCTAATCCTATAATCAACTGCAAAGCGGCATCTAAAATGAGTGGTAGGTTATCCATCAATCCTTGGACAATCTGCATTACAGCAGAAACCGCGGCAGGGATGAGTTGTGGCAACGCTATTCCGATCCCATCCACAAGTGCTGTTACTAGTTCGATTGCTGCATTTATCAGCAGTGGAAGGTTATCAATTAATGCACCGACAATCGTCATTAGAGCACTTACCGCAGCTGGAATAAGTTCGGGTAAAAGGCTCAAAATTGTTTCCAGTACTTGTGTGAATATATTTGTAACTAATTCAAGAAGCATTGGAAGCAAGTCTGCAACCGCTGCTAATATTGCGCCCGTCGCTGTTGGTAATGCGGCTACGATATTTTCCAAGACCGGTACGATATTAGTTACAACTGCCTCGAAAGCCTCCACAAGATTCTCAGTCAGATTTATCATGTCGGCATTAGCATTGCCGAGTCCGGCTGTAAATGAACCAAGTGCAGCCTGTAGCAAACCAATAGAACCAGAAATCGTCTGGGTTGATTCTTTTGCAAAGTTACCTGCATACTGCTCCGTGTTCTCAAAGAACATTTGCATTGCAACTTCGGCTTTTTCCGCTTGTGTTGCAGTATTCCAAGTGAAATCCAGACCCTTTGCGAGAGCGTAGGCTTCAATGTTTGTAGCGTTCATCGCTACACCCAAGTTATCCATCATATCAAAGTTACCCTTTGCCGCCCCAGTGACTGCCTCTAATGCCGAGGACATATCAATACCCATAACCGATGCCATGTCTGCTGCACGTTGCATGGCCTTTTCAGTTAGCTCAAGACTTCTCTGTTGCTGTATACCAGAACCTTGGAACAACGCGCCCATTTTGTTAGCAGTTGCTAGGTACTCACTTTGGGAAACACCTAGATTTTTATAGGCTTCCTCACCGGTTTTCTGAATCGATGCAGCATATGCTCCAAAAACCGCCTCCGATCCACCTAGGTTTTGCTCCAATTCTCCGAACTGAGTAACTACTTCTTTACCTAACTTAATAGCCGCGGCTCCAGCGGCAACTGCTACCGCGCCCATTGCCACACCAATGCCCTTGAGTACACCGCCAAGCTTTTCAAACCTGCCACCAGCATCCTCTGCACTTTTTCCAGAATCCTCTAACTCTTCACCGAGATTATCCGCTTCAATTGTTGACTCTTCAAGTTCACGCTCCATAAGATTCAGTTCTGCCTGAGCCCTGTTTAATTGTATCTGCCAGTTTTGAGTGCGACGGTCATTTTCACCGAAAGAGGAGGAGGCATTATCAAGGGCAGCCTTAAGGGTAGAAATCTTTTCTTTCTGTGCGTCAATTTCTTTATTCAAAACGGCATTACGAGCGGTAACTGACTGAATGGATTTATCGTTTTTATCAAACTGACTCGTTACAAGGGCCATTTCACTGCCCAATACTTTAAATGATTGATTGATTTCTCGCAGTGCGTTCTTGAATTCACGCTCGCCTTCAACACCTATTTTTAAACCAAAATTGTCTGCCATGCCTTCACCTCCTCCTAAATACCTGGTGGGATAATATCGTCAATGGTCCGTGTTTTCTTTGGCTTTTCAATACCATGCCATTGTTTATGACAAGTCCATAAATCAAAAAACAGCCCAATTGGCATAAGCCAGAATTCCTCTGTCTCCATGCCCATCTGAACTGTTCCATAATAAAGAAGCCGGGTAAAGACCTCATCGTCCGTTACCCGACTTCCACGTTTTTTGGAGTTTCCTCCTCACTTTCTACATTTCGCTTTGTACCTTTGAACATCGCCTCGGTAATTGCAGTTTTATATGCCGATAAATCAAGCGGTGAGGTAAGAAGCTCTACTTCTTCCTCTGTCAACAATTCTTCAGGTGCGTTCTTATTCTTAAGATTACGAATCAAAATGGACTGGTTTGCAAGCAATGTAATTAGCCAAACAATCTCGTCCAGTGCCATCTCGAAGTTTTCTGATTTCATCAGCTTTTCTCCAAGGTTTTCAAGACCACCGTAACGACCCGCAATGGCCTTTGTTGCACGTGTAGTTAAAACCAGTTCATACTCTTTGTCACCTATGTTAATTGTGGCACTTCTATCATTATCCATGATTTCCCCTCCTATGGTTCAGGTGTATATACAGGTTCATAGACCTCTGTGAACCAACCTGTTATGGTGGTCGATGAAACACCAGGATCACCTTCTGTAACTTCCGCTTTCCATGGGTGCTTGCCCAATCCATCCAGCTTATTTCTACGCATAACGGTTCCCTCAATGGTGGGTGTAGAAAAGGTAATGGAATCAGCCTTTGTCTGCAAGTTGGTTGCTGGTAGTCCAAACTTAACGCGATACAACCAAAAATAGCGGTATGTTCCATTAGCCCTTTGCGCACGAAACCCAACTGCAACGGGTGTACCCACGTTTTCACTGGCTGAGATTAATACTCCGTTATCATCTGTAGAAGCACCAGTTAAATCCGCTGCGACTGTCGGACCAATGTCGTCTACACCGAGAGTGAGAGTACCACTGTTAAAATCTTTCACAACCTCAGCCGCTCCGTCGTCAGCATACAGAATTGCTTCCACCAGTTCTACCGAGAGTTCAGCAGTGATGGCTTTTGCAAGTACAGAAGGTTGGGCATAAGTTTCCTCACCGTTAGTGTCCTCGGTTATTTTTGAATAGTACAGTCTATCAAGACCGATCGTTGCCATGTGTTATTCCTCCAATCTATAGTTTTTTGCCACATCGATGGCATAATGATGATATCCAGTATCATCCTCGTGACCGATATATCTTCGTTCGGTCAAAGTAAAATCTGCATTTATTAAAGCAGTTGTGAGCTGTCTTTTCCGCTCTAGGTAGTTATTTTTTGAGAACAGTGATATCCTCGCTTCCTGCACATCAAAGCCTGGACGGTTATCCGCATGAACTTCAAAAATATCCGAAAGAGGGAGAATCACGACATACTCATCTGGTGCCAAACCTGAAAAAACCCCAGTTTCCACGGGGAGCAATATAGTGGAAACAAGGGTATTCAATTCCTCTAAAATATTCATATCTTCTCGATCTCCTCCTCCAGCTTGGCGACCATTGCGTTGATGCAAGGTTTCCTAGATGAATTCCTCGCAGGCTTTAGGAAGGGTTTTGCAGGCTGACCATGTTTGCCATATTCAATGATGCTGGCAAGTTTAGCATTGCTCTCACCATCAGATCGCGGCTCAGCAAAGCCAACTTTTACATTGAAGTTACCATTTCTATCCTGCTTTGCACTCGAGAGTCCTAATGAAGATAGCAACTCGCCAGTGCTTTTGGATGGATATTTCGTGCCCTTGCCTACCACCTTACTTAGATTTCCCTTGACTTTATCCAGCACCACTTCACCGCCAACTTCCAAAACCTTAGGAAGAATCACATCGGTCTGGTCAGCTAATCGGGATACCTTTAAAAGGAATTCTTCTGGCATCTTTATATTCGCTTTTGCCATATCCATCACCTCACAGTTGGTTCTAGCTTTTCGGCTAAAACCTCGACATACATCCCTCGGTTTCTTACATCCTCAACACTTAAAATTTGATATCTGCCATCATCGCAGACGATAACCATTTCATTGGTCACCTTAAGTCCGAAGATTTTTCTAAACCTGAATAGGGAAGTTGCAGATGAAAATGATGCCATATTCGTCCATCGCTCACTGCCATGCCGATCTTCCTTGTAAGCAAGTACACTTGCGAGTATGTTGTTATCTTTTGTGGCGAAGCCTTCCTTATCCTTTGTGGGTATCGTGCAAATGATATCGATAAAGGTGTTCATCTTCCCAAAGCTCACACTAAACACCCCACTCTCGATCAAGTCGTAAAAGCAAGTTCACTGTATTCCATACTTGTTGTCCCGCCTGTACGCTATCAGCAAAGAAACCTGCCGTCGAGCCATCTCTACTTTCATAGAAATGACTCGACAACATGATCACTGCTTGTTCTGTTGTTGGAGGCATAGCATGTGTTTCATAATGGTTTTCAGGAACGTGCTGATAGCTCTGTGCATAGGAGACTGCAGCAGTGATAAATCCAATAAGGAGGGCATCATCCTGATCATGTGCTAAAATTAAGTTCGCTTTAACTTTAGGCAAGAGATTATCTGCCACTGCCATACCACCAACCTCCTTTACATTCCACCTTAGTCAGCCTCCATAAGCCCAGCTGCTTTTAGTTTGGCAAGCAAGGCATTAAAGTCCGTAACTAGACCAGCAACATCGGTGGCGGTGCTGTCTGCCTGGTTTTCAGCAACAGGAAGCCCCATAACCGAGGCCCCTTCTTTAATTTCTAAAACACCTCCGATGACAGTTTTTTCTCCGCCTTGTTCGGTATAATTCTTCGTGTTATAACTCATAAAGCACCTCCGTTAGGCTTTCTGTTGGAGTACCTTAACGGCCTCCGGTAAGATAAGCTTTCCATCAACTCGCTGAGTCGCAATAAATCCTACTTGACCTGTAACAGCATAGAGTTCATTTAATCGTTTGAATACTCGTCCTTGACGGTCTGCCACCCAGTAATAACTAAAATCACCGAATACCACAGTCTTTGCACCTGCTTCAATAGTAGGTACATAGGATGAGGTGTACAGCGGACGGTTAAGAATAGTATCAGGTGTTCCCGCTTGGATGGAAGGTTGCCATAGGTACTGGCCATTACCGTCTTTTAATTTACGGATAGCTTTTATAGTGGCATCATTCATTATGAATACTGCCTTATTACGATAAGGTGCTTTCAAGCTGTAGAATAAATCTAAAACCTCATCCAAAGTAATGGCAGTGGCACTTGCCGCAGTAACACCAACTTGACCGCCGCCTGTGGCATTTAAAATTCCTGTTGGCTTACCTGTGCCATCACCTACAAAGAAGGCTTCCTCCTCCTTGTTACCAATGCGACGGGCAAATTCTCTTGTGATGTAGCTTTCGAGATTAAACACGGAATCGTTTAGTAGCTCCTCAGAGACTTTAATCATTGTCGCTAGTTTATAGGCCCCGATGGATACTTGACCGAAGCTGTCATCACTTTCTGGGATAGCTCCTTCTTCATCTATCCAGCTTGCTGTACCTTTGCTTGCAACAACAGGAATCTTACGGTCACCAGAAGATGTAGTAATTACATTGGCCAACCTACGGAAAATATTTTCTTCCTCTAGAGCTTCTACTAGAGTACGTTCAAACTCATCTGGCACAAGGAATCCACCTTCAGAATCAGTGCCAATCTTTAGAGCGTTCCTTACTTCATAGCTGACATTGTCACGCATCGCATTCCAGAAAGCTTTTTTGTATTCAGCACTTGCACGACCGGTCATTTCCTCTCCAGTTCTAGTAGGTTCGTTGGTAATTGGGTTACTGGTTGCTTTCGACAGTTCCAAGTCGATAGATGCTTGGCGTTCTAAACGTTCAATTTCCTTACCAAGAGCCACCACATCGGCTTCCATTTTTTCATAGGTTGTCGTGTCCTCAGCGGATAACAGTCCATCACCGCCACGTTTTGAATCAAGGAATGCCTTTGCTGCGTCCCATGCTTTAGCGCGTTTCTCGCGCAATTCAAGAATTTTACTCATTGTTATTTCCTCCTTTAAATTAGTGCGAAATTAAAGAAAGCCGCTTATCCAGCGACTCAATGGGTGTACCTGTTTTCTGTTTTGGTTGTTTTGGCAGTTTGCTGATAAGCGAGTTAGTAACGGCCATCCTGCTAAAGATAAGACTATCCGTCAAATCTGGTGTTTCACTTTCCATGAACATGATCTTGTCTGCAAAACCAAGTTCAATGGCTTTATTTGCATTCATCCATGATTCTGCATCCATCAGATGGGAGAGTTTTGTTCGGGAAAGACCCGTTTTTAGCTCATAGGCATTAATAATACTTTCCTTAACCTCATCTAATAGTGCTTTTGCTCGTAGCATTTCCTCACTGTCACCGATAGCAATCGTTGATGGGTTATGAATCATCAGCATGGAAACCGGGGACATATATACATCTCCACCTGCCATTGCAATAACGGATGCCGCACTTGCCGCAAGCCCATCAATCTTTACATTGACTTTTCCGGTATACTCCATCAGCATGTTATAAATCTGGGCTGCTGCAAATACATCACCTCCAGGAGAATTAATCCACACCGTAATGTCGCCAGTGCTTGCCAGCAGTTCATCTTTGAAAAGTTTAGGTGTGACCTCATCGCCCCACCACGTTTCTTCGGATATTACTCCGTTTAAATAAAGGGTACGTTCTTCATCAGAATCTCGCACCCAGTTCCAAAACTTTCTCATTTACTGACCTCCTTCGGTTTTGGCAAACGCACCTGCGTCAGCCAGTTTTGTCATATTTCCATTAACCAAATATAAATCGCCGCCTTCCTCAGCTGGTATTCTGTTCATGTCCTCCAGTTCACGGATATCGTTGGCTGACATCCAGCCATTTTGACGACCTGTAGCGTAGCCATTCATACGACTTTGGTAATCACCACGAAGCAGACCGTCCAAATTGAACTTGATAAACAGTGAAGTTTTCTCAGAAGGCAAAATAAGCGATTGCTGGAGACTTTGTTCCCATCGCACCACCCACGGATCAAGGGTGTATTTTACAAACTCCAAAGACTGCTGTTCAATATTGGAGAAACTGGATTTCTCTAAATCTCCCACCATATGAGGCGGCACACGGAAAATTCTCGCAATCTCATTGATTTGAAACTTCCGTGTTTCTAGAAATTGAGCCTGTTCTGGAGGGATGCCGATGGCTTGAAACTTCATCCCCTCTTCCAACACAGCGATTTTGTGAGCATTGCCTGTGCCTTGATAGGCACTATTCCAACTATCCTTGACCCTCTGTATATCTTTGATTACTCCTGGGTGTTCCAGCACACCTCCGGGATTAGCACCATTGGCAAAGAATGCTGCACCGTACTCTTCAGTAGCAAGTGACATACCGATTGCATTTTTCGCCATAGCGATTGGGCTATAGCCAATGAGTCCATCAAAACCTAAGCCAGGTATGTGTAGAACTTCATCTTTACGGAGTGTGACATAGCCACCTTTTGGGTTTAGGCCACTTTCATCAGTATCACGATAGTAGGTATAGACCAGCTCTCCGTTTGTTGCTCGACTAACTTCCATCTTGTTAGGAAGTAGGGGATAAAGTGCAACTGCCTGCCCACGACCGTTTCTGACCACCTGTGCATAGGCATTGCCCCAAAGCAAAAGATGACTCATCAGTGTTTCTCGAAACACGAATGAAGTCATCTCTGGATTTGGTTCATCATGAAGAAGGTAATACAACGGGTGGAAAGGAATCCTTTCTTTACCTCCATCAGAACGATATCTATATACATGAAGTGGAAGTCCGGCAATCGCTTCAGCTAATATCCTTACGCAGGCATACACTGCTGTTGCCTGCATTGCAGTACGTTCATTAACCATTTTGCCAGATGACGTACCACCAAACAGGAAGGAAAATGCACTACCCACACGGTTTTGCGGTTTGTCCCTTGACCGAAACAGTCCTTTTATTAGATTCATAGGCGTCACCTCCGAATATAAACATTGTTGTTAACCATTAAGGTTTAAAAGACAATCAAACCTCGCTCGTCATACACCGAATCTCCACTATTACCTGAGCCACAACGAATAGCACGATCAAGTGCCATGATAGTTGCCACCGCGCCATCTATTTTTTCTGTACTTTTTTCTTTATCCGGCTTCACGTTGCCCGCCGGATCAGTTTTTATAAAGATGTTGTCCATCATCCAACGAAGCACTGGATGCCCACCGTGTGCTATTCTTTCTTCTAATGTCAATTTCATCAGTTCTTTGGTTGGTGGTGACATATCTTTAAAGCCTTGACCGAAAGGAACGACAGTAAAGCCTAATCCTTCAAGGTTCTGAACCATTTGAACAGCTCCCCAACGGTCAAACGCAATTTCTCGAATGTTATATTTTTCGCCCAGTTCTTCAATAAACCGCTCAATGTAGCCGTAATGCACTACATTGCCTTCTGTGGTTAGAATATACCCTTGCTTCTCCCAAAGATCGTATTGCACATGGTCTCTTCGGACTCGGAGGTCAATGTTGTCCTCTGGCATCCAAAAATACGGAAGAACAATGTATTTATCTGTTTCATCCTCTGGTGGGAACACCAACACAAAGGCTGTAATGTCTGTTGTAGAAGATAGGTCAAGACCCCCATAACATACCCGCCCTTCAAGACTTTCTGGTATAACTGGAAATGCACAGGCATCCCACTTTGCCATTGGCATCCAACGGACAGACTGTTTAACCCACTGATTCAATCTTAACTGCCTGAAGCTGTTCTCTTCAGCAGGGTTTTGCTTTGCACTTTCACAAGCTGCCCTTACCTTGTCAATTCCCACCGTAATTCCTAAGCTTGGATTTGCTTTCTTCCACACTTTTGGATCTGTCCAATCATCCTCTTCTTTAGCACCATAGATTACGGGGTAAAAGGTAGGATCGTATTTTCTGCCCTCAATAATATCAACCGCTTTTTGGTGTGTTTCGTAGCAGATACTTTGAGTATCCGTTCCCGCTGTGGTGATAAGAAAATACAGCGGTTGGGTCCTTGCATCCCCAGATCCTTTTGTCATAACATCAAATAGTTTCCGGTTTGGCTGAGTATGAAGTTCATCGAAAACAACACCATGTATATTGAAGCCGTGTTTGGAGTAGGCTTCAGCCGACAATACCTGATAGAAGCTGTTGGTCGGCAGGTACACCAATCGCTTAGTTGAAGCCAGCAACTTTACTCGTTTATTCAGTGCCGGACACATCCGCACCATATCGGCTGCTACTTCAAATACAATTGATGCCTGCTGGCGATCGGCGGCACAACCATACACCTCCGCCCGTTCTTCACCATCACCGCAAGTGAGGAGAAGTGCAATTGCTGCGGCAAGCTCACTTTTTCCCATCTTTTTAGGTATCTCTACATAAGCAGTATTAAACTGCCGATATCCATCTGGCTTTAAAATTCCAAATAAATCACGGATTATTTGCTCCTGCCAATCGATAAGTTCAAAAGGCTTACCTGCCCATAAACCTTTCGTATGGGAGAGTGCTTCGATAAAAGCTACAGCGTAATCAGCAGCATCCTTATCGTAATATGACCCATCAGCTATAAAGGCGGTCGGCTTATATTTCTTCAGTTTCCGCATAAACACCGCCCCTTTTATGAAAAAGGACAAAAGAAAAGAGCCTTAATCCTATAGATGAAGCCCTTCTCCTTATCCTAGTTAAATTTTATTTACTTCTTTTCATCCACTTCCCCCGTCAGTATGAAATGAGCATATTCCGTTTTATGGTCTATTAAATAGACTACCAATTCATAAAACCCTCGTTCATTTGCTTCATACTGGACTCGGTTTGCATCAAACATATTTGTGACTCCACTTTCTCGGATGGAAAGGATTTGTTCTTTGATTATCTCATTCATTTATTACCTCCTCCGATTCATGTTTACTCTTCGATTCTCTTGCATAAATCCTCACCAAAGGCCACTCCAAGGGAACCACCCAAATCCCAACTGACGTGAATCGTTCCTATGTCATCAACACTAGTAACCGTACCTTTCGCTCCAGGCTGAAGTTTGGTATAGGGGTCGTTCATTTTAAGTAGCATGACACGAGTTCCTGGAGTGTAATAGCTTCTAAGTTGCTTTAACATTTCTGGGTGAATGCTATTCATTGTTCACTCACCTCCTGCTTGGCCGTTCCGCTTTTGAAAGCGGAGCTACCTGAAAGCTTGGAAAGGAGAATCTTTCGTTCCATTTTATATTCTGAGCCGATAAAACCAAGCCTTAGAAGGAAGCAACGGAAAGCGTATTTTTCATTCTCTACTGATTTCTCGGTGGAGTTGACACGGGTCTGTTTTTTCGCCATTTCGCAAAGTGCCGTGACAAAATGGGTGTATGCCTTAACCTCCTCTGAGGAGCACTCACCTTGAAACCAAGGGAATGCTACAAATTCCTCATTTACAATGATGGGAATGGAATCCGTATCAAGCGCTTTCTTTATAAGAGCCGCTTTGCTCTCTACCAATCCTTTTAGGTTCTCGATTGCCGTGTCGGTAAAATCTGCCCGTGGCATTTGAATTATCAGATTGATAGATTCTTCCGTTTCATTTGCTTCTGCTTTCGGAGGTGGTGCGTCAAATTCTTCTGAAATTGCTTTGAAGTCGTGAAGTCCCAATAGATCATCGACCAGTTCCTTATTGTCTGGTCCGCTTAGAACTCCGTTTTTGTTAACATTGTAGTCTGCCACCTCATATGCAAATGTAGGTGCTCCGAGATATTTTACAGGGGCATTCAGTTGTTGGCTGATTGCGTTAACCAGTGCTTTTCTTTTTGGTCCCGTAACATTATAGTTAATCTGCATTTTCATACCGCCTTTCTATTTTCGGTACGTACATATATCACTCTAAAAGCTGTTAATATCAAGTCATTTAGAGCATCTTTCTGTAGAAAATACGGTTCCATTAATCGGCGGTATTTTGTGTAGATAACACAATGCCAGTCAGCACAAAACAAACGCATGGAAGTGCTACGCCATTACCCCACATTTTATATTCAGCTGCATCGGAATGAGGATTGTTAAGCCATTTTATAATCTGATTTCTTGTTTTTGGCCTTTTGCTTTTACCTATAATTTTGCGGTGAGTTTCCCAAACCTCCGTCCAGAATGAAATTTCATCTTCTGTCGGATTTTCCGTATCAAGATCATCGCACCAATCGTCGGGAAAACCTTGCAATCTTGCACATTCCGTTGGTGTAAGCCTTCGAACAATATAGTCCGGCTCAACCAATCCATTTTGATAGCCTGGATTGGTACCATTGATAATCGTATTTGATGTACCGTCCTGTCTGTAACATTGACTTTCGGCTTTCATCTGAGGGTAAAATGAAGCTGGGTGTGCCACTGCTCCAGGACCTTTTGCTGTAAGCGTAGGTTGCTGTTCTTCATCTATAGTCGGTTTATAAAGAGCGTTCTGTCCTTGATTAAAAGCCGCCCTATCAATACCGTAAGAAGGTTGAGTCACTACAGGGGCATCCTTATAATCTCTCGACAATAGAGTAGGTGCTTTATCTTCTTCAACCTGTGCATAGGCTCCGGTAGTCATGGCATAGGCAACAGCATGACGATCGGCGGTATTAAGCGTGAAAGAAACATCTTCATCTATACCGCTTCCTTGGGGACCGTTTTTATCCTCTCTTCCAATCATCGAGCCTTGCAGAGCAACCACTGCAATACCACCTTGATTACATCCTGGATTTCCTCCATTAGCATCAATGGTTCGAGAAGTATCCGCTTCATATATACCGCTATGTGGATTGCTAGACTGCATGGAATTACTTTTATCAGAGCAGATGCCATATGCGGTAGGCACAAAAACGGTTTGATCATTATTGCATCCAAGAGTTGCAGACTTGTCATCTTGTATCAATGCACCCTTACCACCGCCTTCACAGCCGGAGCGGATTTTTAACGTTTTAGGAGTATTCATAACAAGGGGGACATTCCCTCCACCAGTTCCCATCCGAGAGGTCAGCGTCTGTACCTTATTATCCTCCGAGAGTTTCACACGGCTATCAGTTGGATGGTTTTCAATGACAACAGCTGTTTGATTATCTCCCATGTTTGCACGAAGTGATCCACTTAAGTTTTCGTCAGTATGACCACCAACTCGAGAAGCAGCGCCCGGTTCAAAGGACATGACTGTACCCGGAACAACACCTGCTCTTAGGGTAGGGGAGCGTTCTTCCTCATAACCGACACTTCTACTTTTGGCACTGTGTTCGGTACAAAATCCGCTTGACTGCATTACGCAAGGCTGATGCCCATGTTCCTCAGCTCGAAGTGTTGCGGTGATATCCTCCGAAACAGACATCACTCTTCCGCCTTGGTCATTTAGGCAAGTTATGCTATCGCCTGTTTTTCCAGTGCAGTTTTTAGCATTTCCGGAAGTTCTTTGCCACGGGCTGCCGCTCGGCGTAAAATTCCTTGGCATGCCTTCGGACTCAAATAGTATTTCTGCGGCACATCTGCCTGCAAAATCTGCGACAAGGTAGATTCTACGACGACGTTGGGGTACTCCGAAATATTGCGCATCGATAGTTCGGTAAGCCACACTCCATCCGTCTCCCATATAGATGTCAGCGTATGGCCATCGTCCTTTTTCAGGTAAAGGCACCGAGGTGTTCGGCTCTTTGACACTGATGACCGCTTCGAGGACTGCCTTGAAGTCTTCTCCTTTATTTGACGAGAATGCGCCGGGGACATTTTCCCAGACTGCGTACCTTGGATATTGTCCATTGGTCTTACACCTCATTTCTTTAATAATTCGGATTGCTTCATAAAAAAGGACGGATTGCTCTCCATCCAGACCGGCTCTTTTACCCGCCACACTCATATCCGTGCAGGGAGAGCCAAAAGTTATGATATCTACAGGTGGAAGCTCCGCACCATTCAATTTGTTTATATCCCCATAATGCTTCATCTGAGGGATGCGTTTAGTCGTAACCCGTATAGGAAACGGCTCAATTTCAGATGCCCATAACGGTTCGATGCCACAAAGCAAACCACCTAAAGGAAAACCACCACTACCATCAAAGAGGGAACCAAGTGTCAATTTACTCATCCTCATTCACCTCCGGTAGGTCACAATATCTGAATTTCGAACCATCTCTTAAAAGAAACACACCATCAGAATTTCCGACTTGCTCAATATACCTTTTCACGATGACATCGCAGTACTTTTCATCCAGTTCAATGGTGTAACAAATTCTATCTGTCTGCTCACAGGCAATCAGTGTACTTCCTGAACCGCCGAAGGGATCGAGCACAATACAGTTACTAAGGCTTGAGTTCATAATGGGATATGCCACAAGTGCCACTGGTTTCATGGTTGGATGGTCGCCATTTTTCTTTGGTTTCTCAAACTCCCAGATAGTGGTCTGCTTGCGGTCTGAATACCAGAGATGCTTGCCTTTCTTTTTCCAACCGAAAAGAACCGGTTCATGCTGCCACTGGTAAGGAGAGCGTCCAAGAACAAGGGACTGCTTTTTCCATATACAAGTGCCGGAAAGATAAAATCCTGCATCTGAGAATGCTCTTCTAAAATTGAGTCCTTCGGTATCCGCATGGAATACATAAATAGAAGCGTCCTTTGCCATCGCTGCCTCGGTGTTTTGAAATGCCGCAAGCAGGAAATCATAGAACGCTTCATTCGCCATATTGTCATTTTTGATTTTTCCAGCAGTGCCTTCATAGTTGACGTTATATGGAGGGTCCGTAACTACCAGATTTGCAGCTTTCCCATCCATTAAGACATCAAAGGTGTCTTTCTTTGTACTGTCTCCGCAGACTAATCGATGCTGTCCGAGTATCCAAACATCCCCTAAATTCGAAACAGCTTGCTTTTTCAGCTCGCTGTCTACATCGAAATCATCTTCTTTTATATTATCCTTAAGGGAATCTTTGAAAAGATCCTCCAACTCTCCTGGGTCAAATCCTGTCAAAGACACATCAAAGTCTGAAGCATTTAGGTCTGTAATGAGAAGTGCCAATTTATCTTTATTCCAATCGCCACTTATTTTATTTAGTGCAATGTTTAGAGCCTTTTCCTTTTGCTCATCCATTTCGACAACTACGCATTCTATTTCATCCATGCCCATACTCAGCAGGACTTTCAAGCGTTGATGCCCTCCGATAACTTTGCCTGTGGTCTTATTCCATATAACGGGTTCTACATATCCAAACTCCTCAAGGGAGCGTTTAAGTTTCTCATATTCCGGATCACCCGGTTTTAAATCCTTCCTTGGGTTATATTCAGCGGGGATGAGTTGTTTCGTTTTAATCTTCTCTATCAACATACTTTTCCACCGCCTTTCTAAATTCACTGTATTTATTTACATCTTCCCACGGGAACAGACAACTATTAAAGTGACCATAAGCCGCTGTGTCAGAATAAACCACATTTCTAAGACGTAGTTTTTCAATGATGGCCGCAGGTCTTAAATTGAAAATCTCCTGTGCAGCAAGAGTTAATATTTCGTCAGAAACAATACCTGTGCCAAGGGTATTTACAGAAAAGGCTACAGGATTTGCCTTACCTATTGCATAGGATATACTAACTTCACATCTCTTTGCATAACCACACCAGACGATATGCTTTGCAATGTACCGAGCCATATAGGCACCGCTTCGATCAACTTTGGTGGGGTCTTTACCACTAAGTGCACCACCTCCATGGGATGCAAGTCCTCCATAGGTATCAACCATAATTTTTCTACCAGTTAAGCCTGTATCGGCAGCGGGACCACCTTCGACAAATCTACCAGAGGGGTTAATGAGAATTTCTGTTTCATCATCAAATGGGAAGTCCTCAAAGCACTGCCATAGGACATTGTTAAGGATATCTGTCCTAAGTTCTTCCTGTGTTTTATCCTTATCATGCTGTACCGATATCACAATAGTCTTTATTCGCACTGGAGTGTCCCCTTCATATTCCACCGTCACCTGTGCTTTACCATCTGGGTGGATACCTTTTATCAGTTTCCCTTTTCGGCAATCATCCAGTCTCTTTACAATCCTGTGAGATAGTACAAGGGGTAGGGGAAGCATTTCTCCCGTTTCCTTTGTAGCATAGCCATACACAGTTCCTTGGTCTCCAGCACCTATCGAACCATACTGTTCATTTATTCCATTTCTTACTTCCAGTGCAGTATCCACGCCAGTTGCAATATCTACACTTTGTTTGTGTACAAATACATAAATCAAGAATTTAAGAGGGTTGTATCCAATCTCTTTAAGGACCTTCCTAACAATGTATCGGATGTCTATTTTCTCGCTGCAGGAGATCTCGCCCGCCACGATAATTTTTCCTTTAGTCGCCATAACCTCGCAAGCCACCCTTGATGCCCTATCTTTACGTAAGCAAGCTTCCAAAATGCTATCTGCTATGATGTCGCATAGTTTGTCAGGATGTCCAGCACATACACTTTCTGCTGTTGAATATCTTTTACTCATTACATCATATCTCCTCATCTTTATTTTCCTCTGCGGGCAGATAGCAGTCGCTCCATCACATCGTCCTGTGGGTTTAAACCAGAATACTCTGTAGCACAGTTCTCTCTAACGATTTGATATATCTCCATCCACAGCCTGTTTGTCTGACTCATAAAGTTCTGACTCATCGCTACATAAGGACTTTGAATAGCATTGCCGGTGGTTGGGTGCTTGGCTAGAAAACCAAACTCGGTTACTGCTTCCTCACACTGTATCCATCTGGCCGCACTCATGGCATATCGCTCTAGAAGCTGTGGAAGTACCAAATGGGCACAGCCACGTTCTTCAAGCCATTTCCATGTAATTTCATAGATTTCACTCGCTACTAGGGTCTTTCCATCTTTTTGCACTTCGGAGAGCATGGCCATTGGCTTTGGCATTTCCTGCCCCTTCAGGTCAGCGGTATTTTGGAACTCAACGACTTCAAGCTTTCTCTTACCTGGATTTCCCTCTGCAATTTTGTCAGCAAGCGGTTTCTTCTTTTGACCGGAGCCTATACGGGCGCCGCCACGATTTGTTCCATCTTTAGCCATTCACTCACCTCTTTTCGTCGATGGGCCTATTACCCTGTTTGATACCGCGAATTTTCACGCGTTGCCCCACGCCCGTTACACAAAGAAAAGGCTGTAGAGATTTGACTCCCCCTACCGGGTTCCCCAACGGTCTCCATCTCTTGCCGTGATGGCAGAGTGGCAAGGAGTACAAAGAGCCATCAGATTACTTCTATCGTGAGTCCCTCCTCTTGCAAGAGGAAGAATGTGATGGACTTCATTTGCTGGGGTCAACTTTCCTTGTCGTTTACATTCCTCACAAAGAGGATGGGCTGCAATGTAGCGGTCACGTATCCTTTTCCAAGCACGACCATAACGCTTACGTGTTGCTGGGTCACGCTGATACTTCTCATACCGTGCAGCTTCCTTCTTACTATGCTCTTCACAAAAGCGCTTGTCGGTCAGCTCTGGGCAACCGGGGTAAGAGCACGGTCGCTTAGGTTTCTTTGGCATACTGCACCTCCTTTTGCCCATAGAAAAAGCCCTCGCAGGAGTGGTTCTCCCGTGAAGGCTTCTGTTTATTAATATTCCATACTACCATTATATAACTTTCACTACGGACAAACAGTGTCATCGTATGCCAAACTGTGCCACAGTGTGCCAACTTTTATTTTGGAACCTTTAAATGTTGCAAAGCGGATGAGTGGAGTCTGTGTACGGTTCTCATAGAAACATTAAGGTTAACACAGATTTCTTCCCAGTTAAGAAAGTTAATGTATCGGTAGCGAAGAATCAGCTTCTCATCTACGTTTTCCATCTGGTTAATTGCTTCACGGATATCTGATTTAAGCTTTACTAGCCGTTCAACCTCTTGTTGTATCTGTTGCTCCAAATCTACTATCCTAATCACATATTTTTCAAAGGGTGGGTCAGTACTCTTGGTTCTACTGACTTTTTCCTCAAGAACGGGGGATGAAACACTTCTTGATAGTTCCCTTAAGTTTTGCAACTCTTCAAGGTCGGAGTTAATCAATTCATTCAAACGGTAAGCCTGCTTTAAGAATTCCTTAGCTGTCATCATCGCACCACCTCCTCTTGTAGCTGTTGAATTAACATGTCAGGGTTTAGGGAGGTGAGGACATTGAACAATCTAGAATGAAAGAAGCACTCAACCTCACGTTTTGTATATAAAGCAGAATCATTGCGAGGGTGTTTTGCTAATCTTTTCAGTGCAAAACGATAATCCTTGACCGCCTGTAGAATAATGGCATTTGCTAGTTTTTCAAAAGCGTCCATCATACAGCATCCCTCGCTTTCCCAAGATTTGCTTTGACTGCATTGATAAGATCGGATTGTGTCTTTTCCTTTCGTTTCAAAGCCCTCATCACATCTTCATCAATCGTGCCTTTAGTAATAATATGATGGATAATCACTGTCTCATTTTGACCTTGTCTCCAAAGTCTCGCATTTGTTTGCTGATAGAGTTCCAGACTCCAAGTAAGTCCAAACCAGATAAGCGTTGAACCACCACTTTGTAAGTTAAGGCCGTGTCCCGCAGATGCAGGATGGATAACCGCTACAGAAATATCGCCGTTGTTCCAATCCTTGATATCCTTGGAAGTCTTAATTTCTCTGACATTAAATTTTGCCTTAATACGCTCTAAATCGTGATTATACCAATAGGCAATAAGCACAGGTTTGCCGTTAGCACCTTCAATTAAATCCTCAAGAGCATCCAGCTTGCGGTCGTGGATAATATGGCGATTTTTATCATCATCATAGATTGCACCGTTTGCCATTTGCATGAGTTTCCCCGAAAGGACTGCTGCATTCATGGCATCAATCTCCTCATCAGCAAATTCAAGAACCATCTCTTCACGAAAGTGATCATATACGGATTGTTCTTTGTCATTTAGATACACAGGCACTTCATTGATCACGCACTCTGGCATTTTCAGAAAGTCCACTGATTTCATGGAAATGGTGATATCCGAAATGAGCCGATATATGGCATCTTCAGCACCTGGCAATGGTTTATATGAAAATACGATTTGCTGATTACGTTTATCCGGTGTAAAGAAGGAATTGCGGTAGTGAGTGATGTACCTGCCGAGTCTTTTACCCATGTCGAGAATACGAAACTCTGCCCACAAATCCATTAACCCATTACTGGAAGGTGTACCCGTAAGACCCACGATACGTTTCGCCCTAGGTCTGACTTTTAGTAAACTCTTAAATCTTTTTGCTCCATAGGACTTAAAAGATGACAATTCATCAATGACCACCATGTCATAATCAAAAGGAATGCCACTTTTATTTACCAACCAGTCAACATTTTCTCTGTTTATAAGATAGACACTTGCAGGTTTCCTAAGAGCTACCAACCGCTCCTGTTCTGTTCCGATGGCTACCGAAAACTCCAGTCCTTTTAAATGCTCCCACTTATTTATCTCAGCTGGCCAAGTATCCCTCGCTACCCGAAGTGGGGCAATGACCAGAACCTTTCCAATTTCAAAACGATCAAGACATAAGTCAAATATAGCCGTTAGAGTAATGACGCTTTTGCCAAGACCCATTTCTAAAAACACCGCAGCGATAGGATGCTCAAGTATGAAGTTCGTTGCATAGGTCTGATATTTATGAGGATTGTATTTCACCCAGTATCCCTCCAATCTGCTTAACATCATCAATGACATAGCAGGTAAAGCCTAACTTCTGTAATTGCTTTATTCTTCTAATCTGTAACAGGCGAGGTTTCTTTCCGGGAGCCTTTAATTCTATAAAAGCCATCTTCCCATGTGGTAAAAGCACTAGGCGGTCTGGCATCCCATCTAAACCTGGACTAACAAACTTCGCCGCAATGCCTCCCATCTTTTTTACCTCCGCTACCAGTTTCTTTTCTATATATTTTTCAAGCATAAATACCTCCCATATAAAAAGGCTCGGAACAAGAAAACAACTTTGACCCAATTTTCCTATACGCGCGCGTATGCGTGTATGCACAGGCTACTATTACTTCTTTTTACTATTAATAAATAAATAGGATACTTCTTGTTCCACTTGTTCCGAACCGTTGATTTTCCTTATCATTACTAACTTTAGGGAAAGAACCAGTATGGGAACAAGGTAAGGTACAACTTAGCGTTGTTCCTCGACTCGGGAATAAGCTCGTTGCTTTCCGTAGACAGGAAACGTCACAACACCATTCTTGTTCCCAGTGTACTTGTTCCACTCACTGATTTTTCTCATAATGGCACCGATAGCATAGGAATCTGATGGTTTTAACATTGATGCCTCTTTACCGAAACACTCACACCAAATTTCCATATTGCAGACAAGGGTCCTTTTTACTGTTCCAACACGGGTGCCGCCGCCAAATTCACTACCTCCAAGGAAATTCCTACGCTCGTATAAAGACATTGTGTCCCAATCATCCGGTAAGAGCGTATCCAGATAGGTACGAACTAGTCCTTCTCGTTCATCCGTTTCCATAGCATCTGCCTGTTCACTAGTTGCCATGGTTACATCATCACCTTCAAGGTAGAGTTTTTCGCCCTTCTCATAAAGAAGTAGAGCCTCTGCCCAAATTTGCTGCACTTCCTCTTTGGTCATCTGCCAAGCTTTCTTTTTACCGTTACCGCTAATACGGACTGGCCAAAATCTGCGGTTACCTGTAATATCCCGAAGAAATCCGCTTTCTGCATTGGTAGAACCTACAATTACGCATTGACGGGGATGGCTTTCCACGTTGACCCCATAACTGGCACGGTACTTATCATCCGCCCTCGAGATAAAGGACTTCACAATCTCCACATCCGTCTTACGCATTCCAGCAAGCTCACCGAGTTCCAGTAACCAATATCCCTGAAGTTTCTCAGCCCCGGATTTATCCTTCATATCTGTAATGGTCAAACTGTCTGAAAACCAATCTCCGGCAAGCTTAGCAAAGAATGTTGACTTACCGATGCCTTGAGGACCGTTTAAGATTAGAACACTATCAAACTTTGTACCTGGTCTATAAATGCGGGCTATCGCTGCAACCATCGTTTTACGAATAATTGCCTTTGTGTAGGAATTATCTGTTGCACCGAAATAATCAATTAGTAGATTTTCTACTCGGCTAATACCATCCCATTTTGGTAGGGAATCTAGGTACTCCTTAACAGGGTGGTAGGCTCGTTCAGCCGCTACCGCTAACACAGCATCTTTGGTCTTGGTAGGAGAATAGACCCCGTATTTGCCGCTTAAGTACACCTTCAGCAGTGCATTGTCCGAATCATTCCAACCCGCCTTAAGTTGTTCCCAAGGTAGACCACCTTTGGCATCAATTCCGTCACGGTGGCAGTTGAAAGCGATACACTGTAAATCTTCATCATGTCGAATAATCATGACGATGTTGTCCAGCGTGTCTTTTATCCGACCTTGCTTATCCAATTCCAAACCTGTCTGCCAATCCTCATCATTAAACTCCTCTTCAGCCTGTGACTGTCTCTCCCTAGCAAACTCAGCTTTTACCGCTTCATCTTTTATAGCAAACTCGCACATTGCCACAAAAGACGGCATCCTGCCAGGAGCCGTTGTAGTGGAGGCTCTATCATCTAAAGAGCCGAATTTATGAATACGAACAAGGTCAAAAGCATTGAGGAGCAGGCCGCTTGCTGGGTCGGTGGCATGGTGGCTGTATGCGAATTTATCATCATAGATAATCACACCCGCACTACTGTCAGCTGGAATATAGTCATAGCGTCCTTCCATAACAGATGGTGCATAAACTGCACCTAAAAATTTATCAATTGCTTCACGAACGGAATAGGCTCGACAGAAAGTTCCTACCACACCTTCCTTTAAAAGCGGATCGGCTTGTTCTTTTAGACTGCGATTAATAACTTCAGACTGCCTGCTTGATACGGGCCAAGTTGACGTATCTCGCCAATTTCCATATTTTGCAAGATAAATATCCGGGTCAAGTAATGCTCCATCCTGCTCTTCGTAGACAAATTGACCATTAGAGGAAGTGGATGGCCAATACATAAGGCGATGGGCTTCATATGTCGTATCATCGAAAAGATCAATATCAATTTCTTTTGCCACCATACGTCCAACAGCTGCATATTCTTCTTCGCCGATCTCACGAGCAAGGGGAACGATAAGTCTGAGTCTCGGATTTTCTGGTGTGTGCTTATGAGTGGAGTAAACGCAACATTTGAAATCGAAAAGCATACTGATTTGCTCCCAAATATCTGGTCTACCATAATCCATATCAAGGGTGAGCAAAGAACGGCAGAGAACATTGCCCTTCTTTCGCCTTCCTTCTTTTAAATGTCCTCCGACAAAGCCGCCCACATCTTTGATATCATCTTGCTGGCCTTTTTTAAGTTTCCGATATTCTTCTACCGTTTCTGTAGTACGTTGGGTTGTCTTTACACGGGAGCAAAAATCCTCCCAGGAGATATCTTTGTTTTTCCATTTCCTATCCATCCGGCTATTGCCCACTGCAATTTTCATAAGCTTTCAACCTCCTCATGCTCCGGACTAAAATACCTGACCGTTTGTCTGCGTTTCTTGGCTACTTCAATTTCCCTCGCCATACCGCTTGAGATGGTATTTCCCAGCACCCACACCTCGGAGCATTTACCCATAAGCACGATGTCCATAAATATGGCAAGCTCTCGTTCCTCTGGGTTTTCATCATCCATAAACTGCGGAAACATAAGGTGGGGAGCAATTGGGATACAATTACTCTCCAAAGCAAATCTACAAAAGTTACGAGCCTTTTTAACGTCTCCTTCTATATCACCGGAATAGGGAGAACAGATATATACAAGCGGCTTAAAGGCAGATTTTTTCTCTGCCTTTTCCTTTCTCATTATGTTGGTCAGTGCTTCATGGGGAGTTGGATCATGGTATCCTTCATGATTGAATTTGTTGATTCCCATTACACACCCTCCATTTCTATCTGAGGCAAAATACCATCTGCCTTCATCAGTTCGTAAATGAAGAGTCTGCCTTTTTGAGTCCAGTATGTATGGACCTTTGTATGCTGTTCACCATTACTGCCAAGGTAGCTATGCGTCTTGGTGCTGGTGTAGCCTTTTTCCGCATACTTCTGATATAAAAGCCAAATGCCCCCTTGTTTAAACTGGACGCCCTTTTTATTAAGATAGCGGTTCATCCAAATAGCTGACTTGCCGTAATCTTTGGCAATTGCTGAGGTGGAAATGAGGTCTTTACAATTTAAAACCACATCATAATAGGAGACTTTCGGTTTCATTTCTGCAATTTGCTGATTCTGAACAGCAACTGTACCTTCAAGCACTTTATTTTGTTTCCTTACTTGTGTTAGCTGTTGATTGGCAATCTGAAGTGCCCTTGCCATGATTGCTTCTGGGGAATTCCATCTTCTTTCTATTTCAAGAAAGTATTGACGACACTCTTTCCCTTTTGGAGTACGCTGTATCATGCATAGCTCTTTTGCCATGTCAATTGTTAACTGATGGTCTATGCTTGGTCTGCCTCCAGTACTTTCGCTCAAAAATGAGCTAAAGTCTGACCCTTCCTCAAATCCGTACTCACACATTCTTGGAAACCAGTCTTTATAAGCGGTCTTTACTTCCAAGGCTTCATGTAGATCACGACCGAGTACGGTTGGTCGTTGACTTTCATAATTGATTTTTACTAATTCGTCCATACGAATTACCTCCTGCAATATAGTCAGAGGAAAGTTCCTCTACCTAATAGCCACAGGAGGTAATGAATGTTGAGGATTTTGAAAAAATAATTTGGAAATCTGATTATCGTGCGGAATTTGTGTATGTTAAAATGGATTTAAAGATTGATTCAGCAGTTTTTTACTTCTACAGACGGGCCAGTTTCAAGAATTAGAAAAAATAGAAAGGGAGGGGTTAGCATGCTTTTACTTTGGTACGCTTCATTTTTGGCATCAATTTTCACATTGATATTCGGGCTTTTCAAGCGTTCTGGGCTTTTCATGCTAATAAGTACAATTACTTTTATACCTATCGCATACTATTTTTTGGGAGCAGAAAACGCTTGGAAGTATGTAGGTTTTACTCCAGTCATTCTGTTAATTCTTACAATTTATTTTTGGTTTTCAGGAAGAAAAACTGAAGCTTTATAATTCCGTAAACGGGCGCAATTTTGTAGCAAGAATTGTGCCTTCTTCCCTAGAAAGGGCCATGTAGTTGATATTAAATTTTGAGAAAGAATGGGGATTGAATATGAACCCACTATACTTATCATTGAAAAAAGCAGGTTTAATTTTCACAAGAGATATAGACCGGAAAAAAGAGGATTTTATTCTTCTTGAAACAAGAAAAAACGGCTCATCAGAAGTCGATATTGCTACATTCGAAGCCCTTTTTGAAGATGTAAAAGAGAATCCGACATATGAGGCTTTGTCTGGTACCCATACTTTTAAATTGGATGGAGTGCAATATACTATGACCGCTGAGGAAATGGGTTATCAAAAGTATTTTGATAAATGGAAAGAGCAAGGATTGTTTAATTTCTAAACTTCAATCGGGACATTTGTGGAAAAACAAGATAGCACACACTAATCATAAAATAAGTGCTATCCCGTTTTCATTATTTAAAAGTTGAAGGTCTTTTAACTTCTTACCACACGATAATTCGAATACCCAATTATTTTAATCTTTTTGATAAAACTGACACTCAAAGCCATCAGCATTGAGTAAAAGTCCTTTTGCCCATGTTGGTGTCCTAGCCATCTGTTCACAGATAGCAGAAAGTGACATCCCCTTATCCGCCTCGATGATAATTTCATCGTGTACATGAGCCACAATGGAACAATTCTTTAATGTCTGCATCGCATGACACAAAATGTCTCGACTGATTGCCTGAACGATATTCTCTACAAATTTTGGGCCATAGCTTTCAATTCTTTCCCATTTCCTCGTCCCACCGACACCTTCGTAAGTAACCGACTCACCGCCGAACATATTCTCTCCCATACGAGGTTTCACATAGGCAAGCCGTCTGCCAGAAGGAAGAACTATAAAGAGCATCCCACTTTGATAGATAAATTTAATGCCGTGTGTCTCAGTAGGAGTCTTTTTCTTAACACAAGTTTTTACTGCTCGGTCAACATCCCACCAAAGTTTTGTGATATTGGGATTGGATTGTCTCCAAGCCGTTACAAGGGGCTGAAGTTCCCCTTCTTCAATTTCCATCTCCAAAGCACCCATTGATTTTAATGCTCCAACAGACCCACCATAACCTAGGGCAAGTTCGGCAATTTTCCCTTTCTGACGAAGGTGGCCGTTCACACCATGCTTTTCAACTGGTACATTAAACATCTGAGATGCACTGGCACAGTAGATGTCACCGCCCTTTTGGAATACATCTAATCTCCATTTTTCACCTGCAAGCCAAGCAATGACGCGAGCCTCAATCGCTGAAAAATCTGCCACAATGAACTTCATACCTTCTCGTGGTATAAAAGCAGTACGGATAAGTTCCGACAGTACCTCTGGGATTGAATCATAGAGTAAAGTAAGAGCATCAAAGTTTCCGCTTCGAACTAAAGCACGAGCCTGTTCCAAATCGGGCATATGGTTTTGGGGAAGATTTTGTAGCTGAATCAGCCTGCCAGAGAATCTGCCGGTTCTGTTGGCTCCGTAAAACTGGAACATTCCTCTTGCACGACGGTCACTACATACCGCATTCTCCATTGCTGTGTATTTTTTCACCGATGATTTTGCAAGCTGCTGACGAAGTTCCAAAACAGTGCCTAGTGGTTTAGGACCCGTCTTTAGCATCTCAGCAACCGCTTTTTTACCAAGGGTATCTGTTTCTAGCCCATTGTCAGCAAGCCATTCTTTCATTTGTTGTACAGAGTTTGGATTCTCCAAATTGGTTATTTCTTGCATTATAGCCATTAGCTTTTCACGGGAATGTTCATCCATCACAACAGCCTGTTTTACGAAAGCCATGTCAATGGCAATGCCACGATCATTGATTTCCTGGTCGAGATGATATTCCTTCCAGATATTTTCCGGCACCAGAAACTTGGATAATCTTTGCTGTATAGACATCTCGGATTCCACATCGCGAATGTTATACACTTTAAACCGCTCCCATTTATCCATGTCGTGTTCTGGTAAATTACGAACTCGACCACCATTAGATTTTGTAGGGGAGCAAGGTGTACAGAAATATTTTATAAGGTCTTTACCCTCAGTCAATTTTTGTTTTTCTAAACCTAGAACTGCACCGACTCCCTCCAAAGAAAGAGGTAGTCCCATATATGCCGACCATATCATGGAACATTTCCAGGATGCGGGGTCAAGATATTCTTTAAGGTTAAGCCATTTTGATAGACACACACGCTCAAACATTGCGTTGAAAGCCCACTTGGTAACGGAATCATCCATAAGTGCGTTTATAATTTCAGCTGGGATTTCCTCTCCGCAGGCAAGATCAACAACTTGTACTTCACCAGAATCTACCGAATAGCCAAATAGTAGAATTTCAAAATCATCACTCTCGACATAACGGTAAACTCCAGACTTTTGAAGATTGGCACTACTAAATGTTTCAATATCAATAGAAATAGAATTCATGTATTACCGCCCCTTCCAATGCAAACGAGGTGGCAGAAGAACAACCTCCACCACCTCGTTTGTATTTATTCTTTATGCTAGAAAATCATCATCTTCAATCGTTGTGAAGTCATCAGCTGCATTGGTTCTTCCGCCTAAAGGCTCTCCATCTCTTATCTTCTGGATGTTGCCAAGACCACACGCTACACCCTTATTACCATTAGAGTTAAAAGCATAGAAATTCAGGGATACTCTTGCATAACAACCACTGTAAACCTCGTTGCGATCCAAGATAGGTCTGACTGCTTTATCTACTATTTGGGGTGGAGTCTTGCTGTTGGCATTTACAAAATAATGTCCTTTGTAAGCCTCGTCATCACGTTCTACGTCACCATCTCGAAGTGGCAGTTTGATAGCCGCCTTATTCGGCTTTTTACCACCAAACTTTGCAAGGCCCTCTTCAATTGCTGCATCTACTGCTGCATTGATAGCATTGATGGTTTCCTTATCTGTTTTGGGAATCAATACGGATACGCTGTACTTTTCCGCTCCGCCATTGATGGATACGGGTTCCCAGCCGTGAAAATAGCTAAGACGTGTGTTGACGTTTGTAACAACCTTCGTTCTGTTTTGATTATTCATTTTCCAATTCCTCCGTTATCTCATTAAATTCGTTTTTTACGTTTGATGTATTCATAGCTGGCCGCTTATCCGAATTTGGAACCAGCGTTGGCTTGCCCGGTGGTTTATGTATGAGGCCACCGAGAATTTGCTCAAATTTCTTTTTCCCCATCAGCTTCTGCATTTCCGTAAGGGTAATGAGACTCTGACGATAGATATCCTTATAGCCGTTTGCCTTGGCTACTTCAGCCACAGCCTCTTCGTCCTTATATTTACGGATAGACCTGCCCTCGACTACCTTAAAACCGCGCCACTCTTTCCCGTGATTAACAGCAGCATCCGTGGCATAAGCAATGATTTCATTTGCCCACTTTGTAAGGTCAGACAGTTTAGAAAGAACTTCTTCAATTTCGGAGTCCGGAAGTAGGGGTGGCAGTTTAAACTCCATCTGTGCTAATTTCAGCTTTTCTTCAGCCCTTGCACGGCATTTAACAGCCGCTCGGCAGAAAGTACACCACTCACCGGTCAGATATTCACCTTCACCGTCATAGGCCTTTTTCGCCTTTGGTTTCAGTTCATTTTCTGCCCAGTCCTTTAATTCCTTTACCGGGATTGTCCATGTGCTGACATTTTCCCTGCGGGGTTGGAAGATGGTCATGGAAACCTCCTCGATATCGTACAAGCTATCGTAGATTTCCAAAGCACCAAGGGCATACAATTTCATCTGCGGATTATCTACCGCATCTACCAACACACCCATGCCATACTTAAAATCGATAATGTGAAGCTTTTTGTCACCAATGATGATGCAGTCACCAGTTCCAAATCCCTGTGGAACATAGCAGGAAAAATCAAGACGCTGTTCGATTAATATTAAAGGGTCTGTGCAGCTCTGCTTTGCCAGCTCAAGCTGTTCCATTACAAATTCCACATAGGCATCACTGTGTTCTTCCATCTCATCGGAGTTATAAACTGAGACAGGACGCTTACTTCTCATGTGAAGTGCTTTTTTGAGTTTATGTTCGCAGAGAGCATGGGCGGCGGTGCCTTCAGCGGCTGCACTGGATTCGTTATTTACAAACTCCAGTTCCAATCGTGCAGACGGAAGGCAATTCAGCCACCTATGGGCGCCTGATGCGGAAAGAACTGCATGATCACTCATTCCCAAGTACCTCCGCATCTTTTAACATATCTGCATAATGTTTTGGGTCCACTTCGCTTAATTTAGAGCCACCGTATTTTTGGATTATTTCTCTTATTTGGGCAGTAAGACCGGCTTGACTCTTTTCAGCGAGTTTTGCTCTGACTTCCTCCAGAGTGATTTCCTTCTTATTTGGTTCAGGCTCTTTTACAGTTGTAGTCGGTTCTTTTGTTTCGACAGGTTCATTGGCCGCCATTACATCCGCAACCGCTTGTATGCTGTCTGCCAAAGAGCGCATATCAGAAACCACATCAAAGAGTAGTTTGATTTTGCTCATGGTTTAATCCTCCTTCCTTAATCTCACTTATGGCGAGTTCCTGTACGGTGTCACCCGGAACAAGGATAGTCAGTTTCTGCTTATCACCAAGTAAGAAACGGAGGAAACGCTCCCTTATGGTGACATTACGACAGGAAACAATCCCGCCAGACTGTGGAGTTTTTGAAACACTGATTTTCAAATTGTGTTTCATGTTCTTCACCTCTTTCCCGAGAGCGTTTATGTGCTGCCCTCTAACTATTAGCCGTGGCAAGAGGGGAAAGTTGAGGATTTGGGATATATTTTTTTGAAATTCTTTTTAGCTGTATCTAAACGATGTGAAATGGCGCTTTTGCTAACACCTTCCCGCTTTGCATACTCTGTCATTGACATGCCATCAAGATATACAGCGATAAAAGGTTCTGAATGTTTTGGCTTAAGAATAGAACGAATAATCTCACAGTAATATTCATAATCTTCCTTTTTGTTCCGAGCCACTTCATGGGTGTTATCGGGAAGATAGTCCATATGATCCGTTGCATCCTCTGATTCATCATCCTTGCGGAAGGGCTTTTTTGGCATCCCTCTGTGTCTGTCAAATTTGTGCCAGTTATTGTAATCGGGCTTGTTAAAACGCTCGTCCAAAATCACCTGTGGCGAACGGCGAGTCAGAGTTTCCTTATCTTCGGCAAAAGATAGCCTGTCCTCGTAATCTGCATCAATCATTAAAGTAAAGTCCTCGTCTGGTACCTCCAAATAGGTAGGTTTGTTGTCATACATGATTCTAATTTTCATTTTGCATCCTTTCCGCCGGACTGCATTGGCGGCAAAGGATACAAAAATAGGTCTGTGCCTCGAAGTACACAGACCCTTTGTCCTGAAAATGAGCGCAATAAGGTAAGGTACTTCTATTGCAACGCATAACAATCCTAAACGGACTGAAACGTTGCAATATGTATCCTTTGCCCTTATTGCAAATCAGGCATTTGATATTTTTTTGTAGACGAGGAATGGTCTAATTCTTGCTAACTACGAAGGACCTTTCCTTCATCTATCATTATTGTAGGTGAGAATTGGACAGCCTTGGCGGACACCTCATGCCCGTTAATTTCAGGCTCAAAATGACGCTTTTCCCAACAAAAACACCTAAAAACAACAATAAAAAAAGCCATACACAAACCCTTAAAAGGATTCATGTATAGCTCACATATCTTATAACTAAAAAAACGGACATCCCATGTCCGCTTTTTCAAAAATATATTGAATTTTATAATGGATCTGCTCCATGTTCTTGTAAAAATGCTCTAATCTCATCCATCGATTTTGCATATAGGTGAGTCAATGCAAAGTTATACCAAATATGACTATTGTTATTGAAGTTCAATGAAAATGGTGAGTTGCGAATTATATGACTGCTAATATTTGGCGGTAGATGAAGTCCAAGGCAAATCAATACTATGGAATTAATAGATCCCGGTTCCTCACCATTAACGATTCGTCTTATGGTACGCTCGTTGACCAATATTTTCTCTGCTAATTCTTTATAAGTTACTTTTTTCCACTCACGTACTATTTTGAGAGAGCTGGTATAGCTATTTGGCAATTCATTATAGATTCGCATTTCTTCAGCTATTGTTTCGGCTAGTAATCGGGCTTTCTTTTCCGGAGCCGCATACTCAAAACCATTACAATACTTTATATCAAAATCTATATTTGATGTCTTGTCACGGTTGAGGAAACATTCGGTATAGTATCTTTCCCTACACCCGGATTTGACTGATAACTCGAAAACCAAGCAACACTCTTCCATATGGGTTCGTGCGTAGTCTGTAAGTACCATTTGTCCGAATATATCCTGTGTTAAATATTTTGGATGGTTTAGCACAAAGTGAGAATCTACATATATATAACTTCCGTCTCTAACTAGAGCAGCCATTTCTAGATTGGTTATGCTTTGGATGGCAGCATCCTCTGCGCCTATTGAAAAGGTCTGATTTCTTTCAAGCGCACCCTTCTTAAATCTGTGAGGCTTGACGTAGCGACCATCTATATAAGTAAAAGTTCCGATTGCTTCCTCATATCCAGCATCAATCATTCGAATTTTAGCTGCTGTTCGAGATACGCTAAAGAACGTTGCTAAGGCGTCAATAACTGGCTCCATTACATCTATAAGTTCAGATGTTCCCAGTTCTGAACTGAATTGCTTAATAAATTTGAACGCTTGGGTTTTAAACATAGCAAGTGGCATTTGTATCTTTGGGGCGAGGGCATTCGCTTGCCATTCCATCCAGTCAGTTGCATCTCTGGTATTGTCTTTTATACCTCCGACTACCTGACACTTGATTCGTGTGGCACTACTATTATATAACCGCTCCAATTCAAGTGCTTTTCTATGTTGATCCCAATGGACACACTCATGCACAATAGTATTATTGACTGATCCCAGATTACGAAGGAAGTAAGCTTTAGGGTCCACGATTATTGTACGGCCACTCACACGGGTCTGTACCATTTCATCGCTATCTTCATCATAAAACTCTGCATCACAGTCGTGAAAGTATATCTGCCCAAAAACAGAGAAATCCTTTGTAATCTCTCGCATTTCTACTGTAAGGCCCATTTTTTCTGCCAACACCTGTGGCTCAACTGCCATAGGAGTTTTTAATGCTTCAGGGTAATGTCTTCTAAGGAAGTCTGTAGCAACAGATTCTAGTTGTTCCTTATGAATGATAGGGACAAGGGAGTCTGACATAGGTTTCGGCTGCTTATTTTTGCTAGTATACTCCGTTATACTAGAGATTGAAAAATCATCCAAATTGCAATCCAAATCACCTGAGCATTCTAGCATAAACCATTGCCGGCAATTTTCTGATTCATCATAACGATGATTTGATTCACGGACTTCGAATTCCGCTTCAACAGCAACATCAAATTCTATTTTCATGTCCGGTAAGTCATTAACAGATACGAACTTTACTTCTATATCTGATAACTCAATGCCGCCAATGTTTTGAACTCTGTATAACCGTAAGTCTAAATCTTCACAATTATCCGTTGCATAGGTTTGTATGGCAGAAAATATCTCATTATAGAATCTACCATCCACGTAATCTTTAAAAGAACGATTACCCGCCAAGGCACTCCCTCCTCACCCCATATGAAATTAATATCTTTAAGGATTTTTACTATTCAAACATTAGTTCATAGGTAAATTATAACATGTATTTTGATTGCCTCAACATTTATTTTACGTTTGCGAATTTTAATTGTTGCTTCACTAACTTTGTGATAAACTTTATTTATTAACTTAGGCTAGGTACTAAGGCGAGGTGATATTATGTCCATAAGTTATAAAAAACTATGGAAACTTCTTATTGATAGAGATATGAAAAAAAAGGACTTAAGAGAAGCAGCTGGTATTAGTACAGCTTCAATGGCTAAGCTTGGAAAAAATGAAAATGTTAATACTGACATTTTAATAAAAGTATGTAAGGCGCTTAACTGCGATATTTCAGATATTATGGAGATTGAAAAAACTACAGAAACCCCACCAAAAACAAAGGAGTGAGCTAATGAAACTGTTATATTCAAACATCCTACCTCTTGGAACATCAGAGGGTCAACAAACAATTATAAATTGTTTTAACGAGCAAATTGCAAAATCAGACCGTGTTGAAATTGCGGTTGGATATATTTCTCGTGCTGCCTTGGAAGAACTCGACAATCTGGTCGAAGAGCATAATATATCTAGTATATGCCTTACCATTGGAATGTACTTCATCGAAGGAATGCCAGAAGGATCATATAATACTGCTTTAGAAATCAACAAAAAATGGACAGAGACTGGTATAGGTGAAATTAAGATCGTAAAAGCATTCAAATATCATGGAAAAGTATACTGCTTTTATAAAGATGGACAACCTTTTTCTGCTATTATTGGTTCCGCAAACTTAGGTGTAATCAAATTAGATGCTAATAACCGTAGGCAATATGAAATCTCATCGGTTACTTATGATGCTACTGAATGTAAAGAAATTGCTGAATTTTTAGAGAAGCTAAAGGCTCAGAACTGCTCTGATAATATTGCTAACATTATAGGAATGCCAATAGTCAGGGAAGTTAACACATCACTTAGTGGCATTGATACGGTAACACAGATTCCCCAAACTGGTGTACAGCTTTATGAACAGCATAAAACAGACGTTTCTTTTGTACTGCCATTAAAAGTTCCTGCTTACGATGAGCGGCATATGGATGATGGTAAGCATTTCACAAAGTCAAATATAAATGTTAGCTATGCCGCACCACGAAGTAAAAGGAAATCCCGTGATTGGTACGAAACTCAATTGACTGTTAGCAAAGCGATAACTCGTTCAGAAGGTTACCCTGAAAAAAACAAGCCTTTTTTTGTTGTAACCGATGATGGCTATTGGTTTAAAGCTCATACCACAAGCGATGGCAATAAACAATTCAGTGCTGTTGGCGATGAACTCATTCTTGGTCGTTGGATTAAAGGTAGACTTGCAGCAGCAGGTTTAGTAACACCAGTTAATGACACCCAAGCTGATACTGATCGTAAGGGAATGATTACGAAAGAAATGTTACAAGCATACGGTTGCGATAGCCTTGTACTTTCAAAAACAGATCAGAAAGCATTGGACGAAGATGGCACCGAGCTTGATGTGTGGGTTTTATCGTTTGAAACAATTACTAACGAATGAGAGGTGTATCAATGCAATATTTAAAAAAATACTTGCAAAAAATAAAAGAGCGAGGTAACGAAAAATTAGCTGAGTCCATTTCCAAAACAGCTGAAGATATTGGCAATCAACATATTCGCAATTTTTCATTTATAAGTCATGAGATTGGCTTGTTGTTTGGTAATGTGCAATCTGGAAAAACTGGTCAAATGTTTGGCGTTATGTGCAAAGCTGCAGATTTAGGATTTCCCGCATTCATCTTACTCACAACAGACAATGTTGTCTTGCAACAACAAACCTTAGATCGAGTTAGAGACGACTTAGACGGCTTCTGTATTTGTGGCGAAAACGACTCAGGCTTATTTATTGAAAATAGCCTTGTTAAGCCAGCCATTGTCGTTCTAAAGAAAAATGCAAGAGTACTAAGATTGTGGGCAAATGTATTTAATTCTACAGGCTTTATGAAGGGAAACCCTCTATTCATCGTTGATGATGAGGCGGATGCGGCTTCCTTAAATACTCTAATAAACCGTAATAGTCAGTCATCAATTAATAGATATCTGGATTCTATAAAAAATGGAGCATCAAGTAGCTTATACTTACAGGTTACAGGTACGCCTCAAGCAATCTTATTACAGACCCTTGCGTCTGGTTGGCATCCATATTTTACATACTACTTCCATCCAGGGGATGGCTATTTAGGTGGAGACTTTTTCTTTCCAACAAGCGGTAAACCTGAATGCATTGATTTTCTTGAAACTATCAAACGACCGACACGAAGTGTTGTTATACGCCACCTTGCTGTATCTGCTCAGATTTTAGCATCAAAAGGAATAGTATCAAATTGCCTTCTACATCCGAGCGTACGACAAAATGTCCACCAGCGTTTTGCTGACGATGTCGCAAAGGAACTAGATTGGTGTATGGAGCATATCAATACCGAATTCATCACAGAATTACAAACCCACTATGATTCTTTAGAACCCAACAAAAGTGAGAAACTTTCTTTTGAAGTTATCTATAAAACTACTAAGGATTTGTTGGAAAACAAAGGGATAAAAATTCTTGTTATGAATGGAAAAACAGATGTTGAGAGTCCAGATTATGCAACAGGCTGTAATTTTATCGTAGGCGGAAACACTCTAGGCCGAGGCGTAACTTTTCCAGGGCTACAGACAATTTATTATACAAGAACCAGCAAAAAGCCTCAGGCGGATACTATGTGGCAACATAGTAGGATGTTTGGTTATGACAGAGACTCTGGCATGATGAAGATATTTATAGATGAACAACTCTATAAATTATTTGCGGACATTAACGCTACTAATAATGCCATTATCGCACAAGTAGAGCAAGGAATTGAAAACATAAAAATTTATTATCCATTTGGATTGAATCCAACTCGAAGGAATGTTATTGATAACAAACGAGTCAATATCCTTTCAGGTGGAACGAACTATTATCCGTTCTATCCAGATAATAACACCATAGATGATATAACAAAACTATTGGAGCCTTTCTCCGATGATGATCCTTATTACCAGGTAAATTTGAGGTTAATTAAGAAAATATTATCCCATATTATTGCCAGCCCGGATTTCAAGTTAGATGCATTCCTTTCTGTCATTGATACACTGCTTTCAGAACAACCAGCTGGACAGGGGATTTTGATTGTCAGAAGAGGAAGAGATGTTGCACAAGGGACAGGAGCCTTGTTGTCTCCGAACGACTGGAAACTAGGTGGCACTTTCCATGACAAAGTAGTTTTGACCATGTATCAAGTAACTGGTACTAAGGGGTGGGGTGGAAAAGCTCTCTGGGTGCCGAATATTAAACTTCCTCATGATACAATGTATTATGATGTGTCTGAGGATGATATAGAAGAAGAAGCATAGGAGGGCAAGAATGGATGTTCACCAACAACATAGCAAAAAGGATTTTATTTGCCCCTCCACTCCAAGGAGCGGACACTTTATTAATATTAAGCGGATATGCTACCCCTAATATGGCATCATGGCTTATTAAGAGTTTTCAAGAACAAAATATGCACCCTCTAAATATTTCATTGCTTATTGGAATGGTTCCTTACGATGGATTAAGCGTTCCTATACATGAGGGCTTTATGGAACTCCATGGCAAAACATATCCAAAAGCAGTGGATAGCTTTTCATGTAGTTATGTTTGCGAAAACCCTCCAGTTCACGCAAATTTATACATTTGGCTAAAGGAAGAATCACCAGTACAGGCATATACAGGTTCAGCTGATTTTGTGCAGAATGCATTTATCCAATCCAGAAAAGAAATAGTTGTATGCTGTGATCCTAAAGAAGCTTATAAGTTTTATGAAGAAGTTGAAGCAAACTCAATTTATTGTAACCATGCAGAGGTCGAAGACCATATTGTTCTCCGTCCAACACATCAAATTCTTGATGCTGAAAACAAGCCTCTAACCACTTTGGCTGGCGAGGGTATTACTTCTACGACTCTATCGCTTCTCACAAATAAGGGTGAAGTTGGAGAAAAATCCGGATTAAATTGGGGACAACGAAAGGGCAGAAACAAAAACGAAGCTTATATACATCTTCCTGCAAAAATTGCAAGAAGCGGTTTCTTCCCGTTAAATAAACAACACTTTACTGTTATTACAGACGACGGTCATACTCTTCTCCTAAGAGTTGAGCAACAAAACGACAAAGCAATTACAACACCTCTTAGCAACGCTCAACTCGGAGAATACTTCCGAAACCGTTTAGGTCTTGGAAATGGTGCATTCGTAAAAAAACAAGATTTACTAAACTATGGAAGAACAGATGTTACCTTTTACAAAATCGACGATGAGCAGTACTTTATGGATTTCCATGTATAAACAAAGCAGTTACTTTGCCTTCTCTACAAAGTAACTGCTTTTTCATTCTTTAATACTTGGCTCTACGCTCTCATATTCAATTCCAGCAAAACACTTCAATATTGCCTCAAAAATGATTTTTGCACCCTGACAAGGTACTGCCATTCCTATTTGTTTGCGTACACTCTCTTTACTTCCTACGAATCTATAAGTATCAGGGAAAGTCTGTAATCTTGCCCGCTCTCTGTTAGTCAATGCTCGTGGTTCTTCCCAATGGTAGATATGTGTTCCTCCACCACCGCTTCCCGTAACCGTATAGGAAGGCTTAGTTGGATCGAGCCTCTTATATATTTGACTTATTTTTGCTCCTCTAATATTAAGTCGCAAATCTTCTGGAAGGTCTGCCGTAAATGCATTTTGTCCAGGTAGAATATGCTGCAACCTTCTAACAACAGTTTCGGATTGTCTTGTCAATTCATTATTATATGCATCCTCTGGAATAGGGGGATTTTCTATTGCATTTTTGCAAGTATTATCGATTCCGACATAGGGTGCTGTCGATGGGACTTTAAATTCAACATCGATGTCATCCCGTATGCCAACGATAATCAAACGGTGCCTCGCTTGAGGGACTCCGTATTCCTCAAACTTGTAGAGATGAGGTGTAATTGTATAGCCAGCTTCCCTCAGTTCCTTAAGAATCTTAGTGAAGGCTTTCCCATCATTTGCATTTCTAAGTCCTCCAACATTTTCTGCTAAAAACCACTTGGGTTTAAACAGTTTTAGAGCTTTGACACCATACGAATACAAGGGACCGAATACCCCGTCCATACCTTTTTGCTCACCAACAACACTATAGTCATTGCATGGGAAACCAAATGCCAATGCATCAATCGGTGCTAGTTTAGACATATCGAATTTGCGAATATCCGCATGGTAAACAGTATTAGGAGTATCAGGACAGATATTTAATCTATATGTTTCACAGGTATCTGCGTCATAGTCATTTGCCCACTGATGTACAATCGCAAAGTTTGGATCTTCAATACTAGCATTCATTGCACCCCAAGCGATCCCACCTGGGCCGCAAAATAATTCACCTAATCTAAATATCATAATATCACTCTCCCTCCTTTGAAATACCAATTTTATTACCGTTCCGCATAGTCAAAAAATCTATGAACAATTGCACCATTGCTACCCCGTCATCATCTAAGTTTTCTAAACCATGAATCTGGCAATTGGGATGCATATCATTTTCTGATATATAACCTGCGGCTAACAATATTTCAAACGGGTGAAAATTTAAAGCACGTGCGATTTCACATAATGTTGCCCAATTAGGGTTTTTTCTAGTTCCGTTCTCAATTTTCATTATTTCACTGTCGCTTGATCCACAAGCAATTGCTAACTTTTTAAGAGAAAGCCCCATGGCTTCTCGACGACTTTTAATCATTTGTCCTATCTCAGGCATCCTCTCACCTCTGCATCATCATATCACCTTCGCTGCCTTTTGTCAAGAATATCTTACTTAAATGCTGCTCAAAAGCAGCAATATAGTAATTTTCAATTTAATGCACAGCTCTTCTCCTATACCTAGACCACATCTATTCTATCTCCACAACCCTATGAATTTATCTAACCTTTCAACTCAACCCTACACACATTTTTTACAGTTGACCTATTTCCTCAATAAACAAAAACAAGGATTTTCAAGATTGAAAGGCACTACCAGACATCAGATAGAAAATCTTCCAACCTCGGAAATCCTTTATTTATCAGTACTTTGAATAGACTTTATTTTTCAACCCGCGACATCAATACCACGCACTCAACATGGCTTGAGAGGACAGAATGAATGTCATTCGAACCTGCCCGTTCTCGGAAACATATCTACTGCGTTTTTGGGGCTATCGGTAGACGGGAACATATCTACCAATCGTACTGTCTGTGCAAAGGAGCTGTGACATAAGTCCCTAGAAAAAGTCGTATGAAATTACGAAAAATCGTTCTTTTCATGCGATTTATTGGATAAAAGAAAAGGAGCACCGGTTGCCGCTAAAATAAAAATACTTTTCTATCCTTATCCATTAATGCCGATTTATAAATCATATATTTCGTTTAATAAGTTCCTTCTTCTCCTTGAGATGTTAGAATTAACGGCCCAGCTTTAGTGATTGCCAAGCTATGCTCATATTGACAACTTAAACTGCCATCTAGAGTTCTTGCTTCCCATCCATTAGACATCATCTTTACTTGCCCATCACCTACATTCACCATGGGTTCAATCGTGATGACCATTCCCTCTCTCAGACGAACCCCTTTCCCAGGTGTCCCATAATGAGCAAAGAAAGGTTCCTCATGGATACTAGGTCCAATTCCATGAGCAATAAAATCTCGTACGACGCTGTACCCTTGTGCTTCTACATAAGCTTGTATCGCATGACCAATATCCCCAGTCCGATTACCAACCTGTGCTTGCTCGATTCCAAGATAAAGAGCTTTTTTAGTTACCGCCATCAAATTGTCAACTTCCGGTGTGCTTGCACCTACTACATAAGCCCAACAAGAGTCCGAGATCGCGCCATTTAAATTGACACACATGTCAACTTTAACCAAATCACCTGACTTTAAGACTTGTTTTTTAGGAAATCCGTGACAAATTTCATCATTCACACTGATACATGTAGCATACTTATAACCTTCAAATCCAATTTGGGCAGCAACTCCTCCATGACTTTCGATGTATTGACGCACAAAAACTTCAATGTCCCAGCTAGTAATTCCCGGCTTGATAAAATCTCGTAGATGGATATGAACATCGGCTAATAACGATCCAGATTCAGCCATCAACTCAATTTCCCTTTTAGATTTTAAGGTAATCATGTGTACTCCCCGCTTTCAAATTTTTATAAGATTTTGTTACAAAGTTTCAAACTGATTTAATTTCCCATATTTCTACCGAAGTTTTCAGCAAGAATGCCGAGTAGCCTTTTTATTTCTCTACAGTCCAAAAAAGAAGAAGATTTCTTCTTTTCATCCTAGGAAACATAGCAATATACGATGGCTATTTTTTTAGGAGAGCGTCGTCCGTTGGAGCATATCAATAAATTTCATATAACATTCTTTTCGCTCTAATAAAAATCCGTTCTCTCGAGTGGACGCTCTAATATTCTCATGTTATCTTCCCTTTTGATATTTAAAAAACGCTATATACCAACGATCCCTTTTCCCTTCATCCTCTTTAGAAATATAGATTCCATCCATTTGCTTTCAATTTCTTTGATAACGATAGACCTCAGCAAAACAAATCCTCCTCAAGCTTCATATTAGCTAGATGTCTTCTTTCTGAGCTGTGTTGGGTAATTTAGATTCGCTTTCAATCCTTGTATCTTTTAATAGTTCTTCAAACCATTGAACGTTTACTAAATGATGAGAACGTGAATTTTCCAACATTTTTTTAAAATAAGTAGGGATATCTTCATTATGTTGTAGTGTTTGATCTAATAAAAAAATTTTCCTTTTCGTTTGTTCAATTTGTATTTTTATTAGCTTTATGAATTCCTCTTTTTTATATTCGTTAGCAAATAACATCGCTGCATAAAAAGAAAAATTTATATAATCGGTCTTAGATCCATACTTAAACATTAATTTTTCGAATTCTTTGTTTCCTCGTTCAGTAATGATATAATTATGCTTTTCTCTAGTATTGTCTAGCTGATCGACTTTTTTAATATATTGCTTTTCTTCTAATTGTTGAAGATTATAGTAGAAGGACCCTTTCGTATAATTTACTATATATTTATAGTGACGCTCCTCCATTAATGCTAATAATTCGTAACCATAAGAACCTGGTTTTTGTTTTAATAAACCTAAAATTAGTAGTGGAATCAAAAAAACACCTCTTTAGACTCTGAATTGGTATTCTGTGATGCTAAAGTTTACCTCTTGTAGATTTGTTTAAGTTGAGCTTCAAATTCAGGATAGGAAATTTTTCCCAACGCCAATTCTAGGCTTTCCATATATATTTTTTCTGTTTGTGTATGTGGTCGATCACAATTAAGCTTGATCAACTCATTTTCATTATTTAATGGTTTTAATATATGCTGCCTATTAGAGAAAGCTTCAAAATATCGTAAACCAAATTTTCTTTGCGAAATTGCATCAATGTGGATACCATCAGGATTAGATGTTAAACCTTCGGCTGTGACAAAATAACAATGATCTTGTTCGAAAGCAAATTTTTGCAATTCTTGATTGATGAGGTTATATTCCGTACAATTTTTCCCGAACCCTTCTTTACCTAGAAAATCTCCTAAGCCACCAATAATGATCGATATATTGGGGGCACTTAATTCCTTTCTAAGAGCCTTCATAATGGCAAGTAATTTTTGGTAATAGACTTTATACTTCCCATTCATACTATCGCTTTCTCCTTGGTGCCAAAGAATTCCTATTAACTCACTATTCTCCATAGCAAATTTTGCTTCTGTTATAGCATGTCTAAAAAGAGTCTGATCTACATGCCATTCATCAAGTGTACTTCCTCCTTCCGCACAGGGAATTAAGCCAATCGTTTCTTCTCGGTTTACATTGCACCATGCATCTGCAAAGGAAGCAGCTAAACTGACTCCAGAAACAGGGCGATCATAATTAATGGGTTCCGTCATCATTTGCCATCCCCCATTACGTAACATTTTAATCCTTTCATTATAAATTGGAGGTACATCATTGATAAAGCCTCGTCCTGCCATATTCGATTGCCCTATCATTAAAAATGATTTAATCATTTTCTTCATCCTTTCTTTCCATTTTCGAAGTAATCCTTTCAAGCTTCAATCAATATTGAAGAGATGCTCCACTCATTGACTGCTTCAACCAACTTTATTGAGTTATAAAAATAATCATAGTCTAATTAGACTAATATCCTATAAACATTATAGTCTAATTAGACTAATTGTCAACTCTTAAGTTTTGACGCGACAAAGATCCATTCCGCCATCCATCTGACATTCACGCTTGACAAAATCGACAATTCTCGATAAAATGAATTGTATGAAACAAGTAGATATTTTTAAAGCATTATCTAATGAAGCAAGATTGAAAATCTTAGAATGGCTGAAGGAACCAGATTTCTATTTCACTCCCCACGAAGGGATTGATATGAACAAAACCGGGGTATGCGTTAGTCAAATTTCAGAAAAATTAGAAATGACGCAATCGACGGCATCTCATTATCTCTCGATGCTTTTACAAGTTGGACTTATAAAAGCTGAACGTATAGGGAAGTATACCTATTACAAAAGAAATGAAGAGGCCATCAATGGGATCGCTGAGTTCCTAAAGCAAAAGGGATAACTGGGTTAAGCTGAATTCCTTACATTGTTTGGGGGATTCAGTTTCATCTCCGCTTAAATATATCGTTAGTATTCACGATATATTTTTTTGAATAAACATATCGATAATTAGCAATATATCGATGTAAAAACATAAGAATAAGGAGTGATATCATTTGTCTAATACTTTGAAAATTTATATCTTGGCAAGCGTTAGTTTTTTAGTGGGAACTTCCCAATATATTGTTTCAGGAATTTTAGATACGATTGCAAATTCACTTGATATAACTTTGGCAACAGCAGGGCAATTAATGACAATTTTCTCACTGGTATATGCAATATTTACACCCATTCTTATAGGAATAACATCTAGTATTGACAGACGTAAATTAATGATTTTTTCCTTAAGTTTATTTGTAATAGGGAATATCTTGGCATTCATCCTACCTGGCTATCAATTATTTGTAGTAGCTCGAGTTGTTATGGCACTCGGGGCAGGGATGATTGTTGTTACAGCATTAACTATCGCTACAAAGATCGCACCGGAAGGTAAGCAGGGTAGCTCTATTGCTATAGTGATGATGGGACTTTCGTCTTCGTTAATCATAGGAGTCCCTATCGGAAGAATCATTTCTAGTTTATTAGGTTGGAGGGTTATTTTTGGTGTAATTGCATTACTGGGAATTCTTGCAATGATCCTCATTAGAGCGTCTATTCCACTTATTCAGGGTGATAAGCCTGTACCACTAGTGCAACAGTTAGCTCTTCTTAAAAAATGGAGGATTACGATTGGATTAGCAATTACTTTTTTCTGGCTTGGAGGGTATTCCATTGCTTACACTTACCTTTCACCTTACTTATTAAATGTATCAGGAATAGAAGAAAAGCATTTAAATGGAGTCTTGCTGATCTTTGGTATCGCAAGTTTATTGGGTTCTAAATTTGGTGGATTTAGTACGGATCGTTGGGGAGTTCAAAAAACACTGTTAGGAGGAATGGCATTACACATCGTGATGCTAATATTATTGTCTCTTGTCACAAATTCTTATATTCGTGTTTCAATCATATTAATACTATGGTCATTTGCTGCATGGTCATCGGGACCAACCCAACAATATAACTTGGCTACAATCGAGCCAGAGTCATCAGGTATATTATTAGGCTTAAATCAGTCAGTAATGCAATTGGCAATGGCGGCTGGTGCAGGAATTGGCGGTGTTTTTGTTGAGAAAGTATCACTCTCTTCAGTTACTTGGATAGGCGCACTGGGAGTTACAATAGCTATTGGAGTCGCTTTGACACTTTCTAGAGCACGATTAAGTAAGATGCCAGAAGAGTAAAAAATATCACTCCTTTTAGTTATTGGAAAAGCAGGTTTGAAACAATAAATTAGAATAGAAAGTAAAAAATTATTTATGAACTGGAATAATGTAGCGTCGTTGATTCGTAAAATAGAGACAAGTCCATCATCTTGTGCAAAATACACTTATCACTCTAGTTCTGTCAAACCATGTCATCGTTCGAATCTTCAATTGAACGTTTTTAATGACAAAAGCATACCATTGACTGAGAATTTATGGACAAACTGAATTCTAGCAGGTATTAAGTATATATTTCTTTTCCTGGTCATCTCGTTCCTATTTTTTGCTTTTATATCCGTGAACATGCAAACTTGAAACGATACTCTTTTTGGATTGAACATTCAATCCAAAAAGAGTATTTATTTAAAAATAGAAATCATCCCACATGTTTTTTATTCTAAACAAAGAAAGGAAGATTTTTACGTTAAAAGTTTTGTTTCTAACTGCCAGTTCCAGTGAAATGCACACTGATTGAACTGGGTCTTCCATGACTATCTTCCCTGTAAGTGAGCCTTACGAGCAAACTGTCGGTGCATTTGTAAAAGCAATTCACGATCATCGCGAACAGCAACCCGGAGATCTTCTAATAATTGCAAAGCTCATTACCGATTTAACCGATATGGATGAACCCCCGCTTCGTCTTCTTATGGGAAGTGACGCGGTCGCTTATGCCGAAGCTGCAAGCAAAGCTCTTTCAGATTCAGACACAAAATGGAAGCATTTAAGTGAATCCATTAATTTTGACTAAATTGGAGAAACCATTTCACTCGCAAGGAATAAATATAGCTAAGAGGAGGGAGAAAAGAGTCAGTTTATTTTCTTGTTATCGGTTGATAATTAACAGATTAAAAAGTACTGCCAAACTTTTCTGAAGTTAGTATGAATTAAATACGTTCTTTTAAAGGCCTTCAATGGCGGTATGAGATTGGATGTCTTTCTGGGTGTATCCCTGATTTTGTGTAAACTCCAAATAGCATAAAAAAGAGCAATATTTTTTAAGGGAGCAAAACAGTCAGATAGGCTGCTTGCCCCTTGGTTAGTATTATACGAAAACCAACCTGGCTGTCAAGCTAGTCCAGTCGGTCGGCAAAGAATATTTCTAATTGGGAATGGATTTGTCCCCAGTCTTTGCGTCGTCCCGTCCACTTCTTAGTAATATCAATCATGGCTAGGTACAGCATCTTTAACAAGCTGTCATCAGTGGGAAATACGGATTTTGCCTTAGTAACTTTGCGCAGCTGACGATTGAAATTCTCAATCGCGTTCGTTGTATAAATGAGCGTTCTCACTTCTTGCGGATACTTAAAATAAGTGGACAAATTGGCCCAATTAACCCGCCAGGAAAGAGCAATCTTCGGATATTTCCCGCTCCACTTTTCATCAAATGCATCCAGATGATCCAAGGCCGTTTGTTCATCAATCGCGGCATATACCAGTTTCAGATCGGCCATTAAGACTTTAATATCCTTGTAAGAAACATATTTCGTTGAGTTACGAATTTGGTGAATTATGCACTGCTGGATTTGCGTCTTAGGAAAAGCAGCTTCAATGGCATTGGTGAACCCGGTAAGGCCATCTACGCAAGCAATTAAGATATCTTCTATGCCACGATTTCTTAGGCCATTTAAAATTCCCAGCCAGAACTTAGCACTTTCATTTTCTCCCACCCACATGCCTAAAACATCCCGGACTCCATCCATTTGAACACCAATCGCGATGTAAACAGCCTTTTTAATAATTTGACCTTCGCTGCGGACATGAAAGTGGATGGCATCCATGAATACAACCGCATAGATGTTCTCCAAGGGCCGCACCTGCCATTCCTTCACAACAGGAAGGATTTTATCGGTAACACGGCTAATTGTGCTGTCGGATACCTCAATTCCGTAAATATCGCGGATATGACCTTCGATATCACTTGTGGTCATGCCCTTTGCATACATGGATAAGATCTTTTCTTCGATATCGCCGCTTAGGGTTGTCTGGTTTTTCTTTACGATCCGTGGCTGAAAATTACCTTTGCGGTCTCTTGGGACGGCAATTTCTATATCGCCCAGGCTAGTCTTTAGTGTTTTTTCGCTGTAGCCGTTACGGCTATTATCGGTTTCCTTATTACGATAGTCGTACTTGCTATAGCCTAATTCGTCGTCTAATTCACCTTCCAGGCCATTTTCTAAAACGGTACTTACCATTTCCTTGAACAATTCCTGGACTCCGGCAACATCGTTAATTCCGGCTCCTTGTAGCATTTCTAATAATTTCTTTCTTTGTTCTCGACGTTCCGGGGTGATTTTTCTCTTTACCATAATTAAAACCTCCAAGCTCGGTGCTTCTATTTTACACCATCTTGGAGGTTTACACAGTTTTCGGGATAGTCTCGTCTTTCTAAGATTATAATTAAGTGTTTTCGAAGTTAATAACCACCAAAGGGTGTTAGCTCTTAATTGACTGTTAATATTTTACATCTCTTCTTCAATCTCAATCCCAGATTTGAATTCAATAACGAGTTTATCTTCAAGCACCGCAACCTTTTCAATTAGCCGCCTTACTAATTGCTCATCATACTCCTCTAACTCGCAGGATTGCTCATTCAAGAAATCAGTCATTTCTGCAATTCGTTGCCTTTTTCCTTCTCGCTCTGCATTCTCTACTAGTGCATTTTGCTTTAATTCCCGAAGTCGATAAATTTCATCAGCCACATCTTCATAATCATTTTTTGATTTTGCTTGTATAAGGAGCTGTTGTTGTAACTCTTCCAATTTTCTATCAATATCATCGGTGGTATTATCATTTTCTTCATTAAGGACGGTAGCTATGTTTTTCTGTAACGTTGAGAGGAAGGGTTCTTTGTTAGCCAAAAGTTCGTTAATAGCCTTGACCACTGCTGTCTGTAATGTTTCCTTGTTTATGGTAGGTGCCGTACATTCAGAGCCTTTTTCCTCTAAACGACTAACACATCTCCAAACAATAGACTTGTAACCTCGGTTATTCCAATGTACTCGTCGGTAAATATCACCGCATTGCCCACAGTAAACAATACTTGATAAAGCATACTTACTACTATAGACTCTCTTTTTACCGCCTTTACCTCCTCGGAGATTCACTCTTCGAACCATCTCTTCTTGAACCTGCATAAAAAGCTCGCGTGGAATAATAGGCTCATGGCTGTTTTCTACATAATACTGGGGAACGATTCCGTTATTTTTAACTCGCTTTTTAGAAAGGAAATCAATTGTATATGTTTTTTGTAGAAGGGCATCTCCGATGTACTTTTCATTTTGCAATATTTTTTTCAGTGTTTCTGGTCTCCATTTTGATTTCCCTGCCGCTGTTAGAATTCCGTCCGCTTCTAGTCCTCTTGCTATCTGTAATAGGCTGGCTCCCTCAAGGTATTCTCTGAAAATCCGTTTAACAACCTCCGCACCCTCTGGGTCAATCACTAGTTGCTTGTTTTCATCCTTGGTGTAACCAAGGAAACGCTTGTGGTTGACCTGAACTTCACCTTGCTGGTATCGATACTGAATACCCAGCTTAACGTTCTGGCTTAAGGATTGGCTTTCTTGTTGGGCAAGGGATGCCATGATAGTTAGCAATACTTCACCCTTGGAATCCATGGTGTTGATATTCTCTTTTTCAAAGAATACAGCGATGTTTTTATCCTTTAATTGACGAATGTATTTAAGGCAGTCCAACGTGTTTCTCGCAAATCGGCTGATGGATTTTGTAATGATCATGTCAATATTTCCTGCCATGCACTCTTCGATCATGCGGTTGAATTCATCACGCTTTTTGGTATTTGTACCTGTGATGCCGTCATCCGCAAAAATACCTGCCAATTCCCATTCCTTGTTCTTCTTAATATAGTTTGTATAATGCTCTATCTGAATTTCATAACTTGAAGCCTGCTCCTCACTATCCGTTGAAACACGGCAGTAAGCAGCCACTCGTATTTTGGGTTTGCTTTCACTATTTTTATTATTTCCGACTCGCTTAATTGCCGGAATGACTGTTACATTCCTACTCACTGCCACTTGTTACACCTCGCTTTCTATCAAATTGTAGGCATATTCCGCCTGCTTGTATGGATCTTCATATTTTTGCACCAGAGGTTTTGCTTTGAACTTTACAGGGTAATCCCTTTCCGGTTCATCTTTAGGCTCCCATATCCTTCCGAGCTTTTCTGCTCGTTTTCGTTTTTCCACCCCAGCCTTTTTAAATGTCTCCTCATCAATAATTGGAGGGTAGAATTCATCGCCAAGGTATTGCTTGTTCTGCAACATCTTTCCTGCAGTGGCATGATAGCAGTCTATCCCAGCTTTTTTAGCAGCACCCTTCAAAGAAAGTCCTGCCAAGTATCCTGAAAATAATTCTTTTACTTGTTCTGCTGCTATATCATCTACAACAGCCTTTCCATCTTCAATTCTATATCCATAGGGTGTGTGACCCATCTAATTCACCAACCTTTCCCTCAATGTGATTCCACATTTTAATTCAAAACCGACTTCCTCCCGTGAAAAGACAATAATCCTCTCTACGTAATCTTCAAACAACTCATCCTCATAAGCTGTGAGCATTTTGGACTTAGTGGCAAACTTAAGCAGACGGTCAACCTCATCTACCTTTGCAATATTGCCATTGACGGAACGAGTAAGTTGATCCTTTTCGGCAAGAAACCTTTCTCTTTCTGCCTCCAGTGCATTCTTTTCTTTATTGAACAGAGCAGGTTCCAGATACCCTTTGGCCATTAAACCTGTCAGTACCTGGCTCTGCTCCATGTTGTTTACAATTTTAGTTTCCAACTCTTCAATTCTACGAAAACTCGCTGCATTGTTCTGGTTACGTAACCCCTGCAAAAGTGGTCTTAATATGAACTTCTGACCAAATATGAGTTTATTCATCATCGTAACAAATGCAGTTTTTATATCTTCATCTCGAATGAACTGCATAGAACATTCCGTTATATTGCTTATATGCTTACTGCAGCACCAAGCAATGTATTTTCTTGGACCGGATGAATGAATCCGTCTTTTAAAGGTACTGCCACATTCCGAGCAGATAATTTTGCCAGAGAAAGAATATCGGTTTAGATATTTACTGTTGCGCTTTTCGATGCCTTTTTCCTTTGCCCTTTGATTGAGAATGGCATCTACAGCTTCAAAATCTTCATGGCTGATAATTGCTTCATGGTGGTTTTCTACTAGATACATATTTTCCTCACCATAATTGGTGTGCCTGTTAAAATGGCTGTCAGTATAAGTCTTTTGCAAAATAGCATCCCCAGTATATTTCTCATTTTTTAATATCCCTCGAATTGTAGTAGCAGTCCAACGAGCACCTCTTTTAGGGGGGATGCCCTTTTGATTAAGATCATCTGCAATTTTCTGTGTACCTTTGCCCGATAATACTTCTGCGAAAATATACTTCACGATTTCTGCCTGCTCAGGGTTTACCACCATTTGACCATCAATGTTGTCATAACCATATGGTGGGTATGAAATCTTAAAAGTACCGTTTTGAAATCTCCTTTGTATTGCCCATTTGTTGTTTTCCGAAATGGAAATGGACTCGCTTTCTGCAAGTCCACTTAATATAGAAAGCATCAACTCACTTTCCACTGACTGGGTATTGATATTCTCTTTCTCGAAATAGATGTAAATACCCAGATCCAACAGCTTACGAACCATCTCTAAACAATCCGTTGTGTTTCTTGCAAACCTACTAATGGACTTTGTAATAATTAAGTCAATCTTCTTGTTTTCGCAATCTGATAGCATTCTAAGAAGTTCTGACCGGTTTTCTTTTTTGGTCCCACTGATCCCCTCATCATAATACAAGCCAACATATTCCCATTCTGGGTTTGCCTTTATGTAAGTCTCATAATGGGATTTTTGTGCTTCTAGGCTCACTAACTGTTCATCACTGTCCGTAGAAACACGACAATAAGCAGCTACTCGTAATTTTGGCTTGATAATTGATGTACCCTTATTCCCGTCTATTTTTGTTATCTTTTTCATCGACTCACCTCCTTTTTGGTAGGTCACATATTACCTCTGAACGCCCAGTATATCAAGGAATATCGGGCATTATCTGTGCTAACATAGGTGAGAAAGTTTCACGGTTTAATAGCATAATTTTGTTGAACTCTTCCTTTGAAATAAAACCCTTATCAAGCATTTGATGTAGCAACTTTTCTGCCCTATAATAATCAAATTCTCTTTGAAGAGCCTCAGCACTTAGATATTTCCTTTTTGGATTTAATAGTAGATCTTGTTTATCTGTAATTTTAGTAATCTGCATATAGGTAACCTCCATTTCTACAGGGAGACCCCTGCACCTATATGCAAAAATCCCTAATGATTCGAACCCCTAAAGAGCAAAAAAAATGACCCGAAGAGCTATTACACTCCTCAGGTCATAGGTAAAAGTGTTAATCATACTTTATAAACGCATCCGTAAAGCCAGCCTTTTTCGCTTTGGCAAGCTGGGCCTCTGCATTGGCTTTTACGGAATAAGCACCGATTTGAACGCGGTAGTATTTCTTTTTCTCTGTTTCTCCAGATTTAGCTCCTTCACTTAAGAGGCTTTTTACATCTGCACGAAATGTATCCATGCTCTTTCCATGCTTAGGAAACCAGTTTTTCGGATCACCATGATTACTTGCGATTCCTCTTTGATAGCCTTCATAATGGCCAATAATATCTTTTTCAGTTAGATTGTATAAATTGCAAAGATAAACACAAAGCTCTACCGCTTCTTTATAAACCGCATTAAAATACGAGGCATCGGTCAATCCATCCTCGCATATTTCAAAACCAATATGTGTATCATTTGCACTTCCTCCAGCATGCCAACCTCGATGGTCCCATGGTAGAGTTTGATAAGTAGCAATTGAACCATCCATAAGCTTTCCAATGAAAGCATGGACACAAACCTGTTTTCCATCGGGCCTATCCTGATTCCAGTGATTATTGTACTGATTTACACCTAATAAGCCATCATCCGGCCCAACATATCTACGAAGATAAGGATTGTTGGCACCGGTGCTATGAACCATGATACCTTTCGGTGTAATCTTTTTACCTGCCTTATAACAAGCATTTTCAGTCAGAATAAGTTTTCTTAGATTCATTATTCCTTACCTCCTTTATTATGCAACTGAACAAGGATATCTTTTAATTTTTCTGGTATTGGTAGTCCTAATCGACCAGCATTTTCTAGCATAGATACACCTTCATTGGAGCAATAGAAAAAGATGATAGCAGTCCGAAGCACGCTCCCATCTCCGATCAGATTTGTATCAATCAAATGTCCAACTCCAACTAGAATAAAAATAAGTACTTTTTTGAATATGCCTTTAAACCCTATTTCACTTGATAGTTTCTTTTCAACAATGGCACACATGACACCGGTGATATAATCAGCCACCATTAAAGCTACTAATGCATATAAAAATCCATCAAAACCTCCTAAAAACCATCCTAAGAGTCCACCAAGTACAGTAAATGCAGTTTGAATCCAACTCCAAATTTCCTTCATCATTTTTACCTCCTTCATGATTGGTGCATATATAAAAAGAGTGCCTGCATTAACGCAAACACTCTTGGTTCAGTGTATTAATTTATATTTGTTTAGGTAAGGCTTCCCATAACCTCATATCCTCCTGTCCTAGAGACCATATTGCAATCCCCCTAAGCTTCCATCGATACGCTGCCTCATTTGCCCAATAGACTAGGCTATCTACGTCTTGGTAGTAAAGAATTGAGAATCCATCTGCATCCCCGAGAAATAATCGTGAAATCCATACATTAATGTCCTTCGGCACAATCTTTACTGAATAGTCATTTCCACAAATCAATGATAAAAGCCTAGAGTGAAAGAAATCATAGTCCATGGAAATATCCTGACTTCGTGTTGAAGCTTCCTCTACATCACTGTTGACTGTAAAAACCTGAAACTCACTATCCCATGTAACACCAGTTCTATCTAGTCTCCCATACTCCGTTCTACTCCCATCTGGGTAGATTACATCAAATCTTTCATAAGGTTCATAAGTCCAGGCATCTCCTAATCTTATTAACTCGCATAGAATACGTCCATCAGATTGAACTCCGGCATAACCACCTGAATAACCATCAAGAGACGCTGTGAATCGCAAAACACTACTTGCTCCAGAATAAACCCTTACAGAATTATTACGTATCCTCATTTCAATGGTGTACATTCTTGGATTTGAGCGAAGATCTGATGATGGAGTTTTAGAAATTTCGGTTGCATAGCTTCCGATTAGAGTAGAACCATTATATAGTTCAATACGCTGTGAATTAATATTTAAACAGCAAAAGATTTCTCCACAAAAAATGCCAGCTTGACCACTTCCATCTGAAGGAAAAGCTAATCTCGCTCTTAAATGAACATCTGAGAAACCATTATATTTCCACGCCAACCTCCCATGTCCATCAAGCTGTGAATAAGGGCGAGTAGCTGGATCATTCTTGTTCTGCCATACCTCCCACTCTCCGCTTAATGTTGTCCAATAGCTAGATGGTAGTGGATTTTCATCTCGAAAGTCCTCATACCAAATTAGTGCTGAATCAGGCTTTCTACGAAGTACTTCCGTTGTCAATTTAAATCCTCGATCGGGCTGAACCATTAAACCGTTCACATCTTTAAACTGGCGAGGGGATAACATGAAGTCAGCATCTCCAGCAGAAGGTTCTTCACTAAAGCTTGAACATACCCGAAATCCATAGAACTGTACTCCTGTTACTGAGGAACTAACTGTGACAGTATGAGTTCCAGCTGAAAGATATACACTCGAAGCCAAAGAGCTCCAGCAAGTTGTTCTCCAGTATGGCCACCATAACCTACTCTCACTAAATACCTTATTTATTCCGTCAAGCGAAACATGGATAGTATTCTTATCCCAAAAAGGAAAAGAAAAGCGAATAGCTACATCATAAAAACCAGCAGATTCTATTTCAAATTCGTAGGTGGCTTCACCTTCATCTCCAAGTGTAATAAATTGAGATGAAACTGATACATTACCAAAATAATTATCAGGTGTTCCACCACTACGGTCTATAAAGATTGTGCCAAATTCAGTTTTTTGTTGCTTACTATAGGCGGTCAAATATCTGCGACGATTATAGGATTCCTCAAGTAATGGGTATGTTCTTGAAACAGCATCCCAGCCTTCCATGTAGTCATACACATGGGGTAACGCCCAAGGAACCTTGTCATAATCATCCCAATACGCAATGATTGGAATCATTGGTTGAGGTGGCCCGTCATCAGTAAAGTTATATCCTCCAGTCATCCAAAGCTTTGCTGCATAATAAGTGTTTGAAATACCACGATATGTTATTCCAAGGTTCTCTGGTGTATCATGTATCCTCCAGTTCCAACCATAGGCGGGCAATCCCAAAAATATTTTTTCAGGATTCATAACCCGAACAGCATAATCATAAATACCTTCCAACCAATCCCTCGGAGAAACCGGTCCCGGAGCAGAACCAGCCCATGCCATGCCATAACTCATAATTGCTGCCGTATCGCAGTACGGATTTAAGTCTTCATAGACACACCAATTTTCGCCACCAACCGATCCTTGTACTCCCGTCATTCCTGGTAAACAAAAATTAACGAGTTTAGAAGAATCATAAGCTTTGACAGTATTATATATGTCACGAAATAGGGCATTTGCAGCGTCTTTGTTCTCGTAGCCACCTCCGCGTTCCAAGTCTATATCAACACCAGAACACCACGGATACTTTTTCATAATCCGAATGATCTCAGTAAGAAATTTATCCTTCGCACCATTGGTGTTATTTCTAAGAGCAGTAAAAATGGAAGCTGTACCATGATTCATAATAGTCAGTAGCCATTTGATATGAGGCCAACGATTAATATAGGTAAGCATACTGGATATGCTTGTTCCTGTTTCTGATATTGTCCCGGTAATATCCACTTCAAAAGTAAAAATGCCCACCGTATCAATTCGATCCCCATAGTCTCGTAATGCTTGATACATGCGGTTATTTCCCATGAAACTCCAGACCATACATCGCTTACCTTTTAAATAGTCAATCAAAGGCGCTCACTTCCTTCCTGCATTTCTTGAAACTCAAATAATACCCGGGCCGATTTTCTGTCTTCTAGCTTTATCACATGTTTACTATCACCGGATGCTGTATATTGAAAAAATCCTTCCTTTTCAGTTGGGCTTCCGTTCTTTAAACACTGTCTAGTTGATGCTAATAGCGAAAAGGTATCACCTGGGCTAACTGCCTCTTTAAATTTCACCTTGTGTGCCCCTGCTCCTTGAGACAATTGGATACTACCTGCAGCCATATTCTGATTAGGATAAATATAACAGTCAAGACCAGTGGAAGTTGATCCTAGGTTAAATAGAATAATCGTCGCTCCGCTTCGAACTACTCCATTATAAAAGCGAACAGGAACAATTGTCTCATTCTCTCGATATTTTTGCAGCATGCTCTCTGTGTTAGTTGTATAGCCAGTAAGGTGATTCCCTTCTTGTGCTTGAATATCAGTAAAATATACCGTTCCTGTGCAATCATCAAGAAGTAGATTCACTGTTACGCTTACTACTCGTTTATCCTCTTTACAATGTATCGTCTCAGTAAATCTGGTAAATGTAACTGACATTTGCACCACCTACCCATCCAGCGTCCATTGTATTTCTGATACATGGCCAACCCAGCCCGTAGCAACAGAGCCCCCTTGTAAAAGCATATCCGTAAAGAATACCTCACCAGTACAATCAGTAATGAAAAGACGGATGGTAAGCGACTTTATCTTTCCAATACCTCTCGGTGTAATAGCATGAGCTATTTGTGAAAAATAAGCCATAGCGTTACCTCCTTCCTAATAGAGATCAATAAACCTAGTTTCTGTCGAACCGTCCTCATATTCAATGACAACTTCAATTCCAACTCTTCCGTTTGGCCCTTTCTGTAGATTTTCTGATGCAATCTGCGCTGAAAATGTGTAGCTCTTTCTACTAGCAGGATACACAGTCTGTGATAAACTTTTTGTCATTCCTAAAACTCCCTCAGCTTTAAAAGAAGCTGATCCTGATACGCCATTATTAGGGTCCACTGTAAAACCTGAACTTAACCAATAGGTTAACCCGTCATCAGCTCGTGAATTTCTTAGATGATTAAAAGGAACTAAGTCTTTTACTTCCTGACGGTCAAGAACATCAGCTGAAGATAAAATATCAGCAGCTTTATCCCAAACAGCAGATGAATCTCCCAGTTCTCTTAATGTTGTTGATAGCTCCAGTACTGTTTTCCACGGTTCTTGGAGATTATATTGTCTGCGTACCACACGAGTTTTAACAGATAAATTCAAATCTCTATCATCCACAGTTACTATATCACCTAGTTTCCATGCCTCATGCTCATATCCTGTCAACACTGATAAGTCCATTGCAGAGAGAACATATGAGATTCGTGGCTTTGCATACTGAGCTAAGCGCATATTAGCAAACTCAAGCAGCTGATAAGGGTTGCTAATTGATGAAGCATCCAGCGTTCCTACTCTAACTTCTGATGAATAGCTATAATCCTCAACATACTCTTTATTATCATTGATAGAAGCAAATGTAATACCATCTTTTCCATAAGCATAAAGGCGAGTGATTAGACTTCTAGTATCCACTACGCGCTGTATACTTTTCATGTTCTTTCTATAGCAAAATAATGCTCCACTATCAGTACCTCCAAATGTCAAGAGATGTACCAAACGATTGGCACTATCGAAAATCAAGTCACCACCATGAATATTCTGTATTGTTCGTAGGATAGCTAATGCATTCTTTTCTGTTGATTGCCATGTACGTTTAGTATTTACAGTTACATTTCCTAATGACCAGCCAGTATTAAGTAAGGCATAGCGCATAGGGACTTCTGGTGTCTCTGCAACAAATTCCATGGGTTCTTTTTCAGCACTAAAAGAAAGATCATAAAATGCAGCTTCCGCATATACCTGAGTTACAACTCTTCCATCGGAGCTTTTCTCATCTGTTATAGTTCGAATACGATAAACATCATTGACAATCTGCACCTGTTTTTCATTGTCTAATGTCACTCGCTTGGAATCATGAAATGGCAGTTTAAACTCCAGAATATCAGCGCCATTCACTTCACTTGTTACTACAATATCAAAGGCATTTTCTAACACTGCTTCCCAAGCCCCGTTAGTATCCAACACAACTGGTCTTGCAAATCCAAGTCTCTCATAAGGAGGTTTTGGTATATCATGTAGTTGTATTTCAAGAAGTTTAGGAGTTCTACTGGTGTCTTGAGTAGATAATGTAATTCGATAACGAATATATTCTCTGTTTGGAGATTGTAATTCACCACTTGTTCCAATAGCCTGCCATTCAGTCCAACTAGACAAATCATCTGATGTAGAAGTTTCTACTAAGCTTATCGATGTTATACCTGCAGTGTATTCACTAGTAACTGATACTCTACCCGTTCCAGAAAGCCCACATGCAGCTGCTATCGAATAGAGCTGTCCACTTTGTGCATAGACCCCGCTTGTTTCTTTTAGTATGACAGAACCAGGGTCCACAAGAGCATCAACATCAGCAGTACTGTCTCCGCCGTTTGCTAAAATTGAAGATTTAAAATAGAAAATTAGATCCTCCATGGTAAGCGAAGAATCTTTTTCATAGAACCAGTCATCAAATCCTCCTGCGTAGTAATAGGTATTTGCATGCATTCCCATCACTATATCCGCAACACAGGATTGATTTAAGTCTCCCGTAAATGTTCGAACTGGAGATTGCCAGACAGCCCCATCACTTCGATCGCAAAGCAAGTTCTGTACCCTTTTGCTGTTTACTTCAATGATTGATGCAATAAAATACCACCCATTGTTCTTTAGCGTAATAGTAGGTGTTTCTGTCTGGTCATATATCAGAGAACCAGAAGAATTATACAGCATTAATCGTAATCTTCCCTGAAATAAAGAAATATAGAAAATAGGTTGGCCTGGGCCTTGTCTAGTATTAAAAATTGGGATATACGTCTGTCCTACAGAATAAGTAGTCGGGTTTATCCATCCACCAACAACAATCTTTTCACCTAAATCACTAAAAAAGCTACCATCATTGGTAGCCACTAAATGCGTTTTTTCACTTGTTGGATTAACGATATTCTGCCTAAAATATCTTCCCAATCTACCTGATAATAAGTTGGCTGATGTGCCTGACCATCCGGATACAAAGAAATTTCTATTATGGCCGGAATCATCTGCAAGCATATTATTGCTATCAGGTGAAGCTTCATTAAATCGCCAGAGAGCAACTGTCTTCTCGCTTACAGGAAACTCACCTGTAAAATCTGTCTGCGATGTTAAGATTGATTTAATTGCCAAAAACTCACCTCCATCTGCTTCTTGCCATAATCTTCAGCTCGGAAAATGTTGCTCCCACCACTGATACTGTTATTTCATTTTCACCTTTGTGCAGTATAGGAAAGTTAAGTTCATCCAAACCTGCAAGTCCATTTCTAAGTGTATTTCCGTTTACATCGGTAATTTTTGCAGTTACTAATCCACTATCAATGACAAGCACTTCATCTGCTGCCAAAGCTCCAAATACTCGTAGTTCTTCGCCATTTGTCGTAATAGAGATGTAGGTGGATGATGAGCTGCTGATTATCCCCTTAAGTTGATAAATCGGTTCTGAATCCGCATTCCCAGTTAACCTTTTAATTTCATGAGCACCAACACTGGATATCGTAAAATGTTCATCTATCAGTGCATAGGCGTGTGGATCTGGACAAATAAATTTTAATTCAAAGGCTCCAGCAGTTCTAAGTAGCCTCTCACAATCTACTTGTTCAGTAAGCCGAGCATAAAAGTAACGATCGGGAATATCCTCTAATACAAGCTGCTTGAGACCATTCATTGGATTAAGCCATTCTGCAATAGAATCTAAAACGCTCACTAAATCTGCAAAACTCTTTTGAGGATATACATTACAGCTGATTGTAATGATCCGCTCTGAACTATCGCAACCAAAATCTGCAACTCCCGCCTTTCCTGGAACAACCTCATACGAATTTCGTAGAGCGGGCGATGCCTGCCACCTTGTAAGTTTTGCTTTTATCTTCATATTTTTTGAATTGATACCATTATAAATGAAGCCCATACATCGCCCTCCTTTATGCAGTTATAAATCTTCCTTGCGCTCGTGATCCTGTTTGCATTAAATTATATAGCTCCTGTGAAATCTTCCGAATATCGTCCTCACTTCGAACAATCATCTGCTGTATTGTAATTAATGAGCCTTTAAAAGTTCCATAGCTACTACTAATACCTGCTCCATTCATATTAAGATTAGGGTTGATGTCAAAATCAGTTGGGATAGCATTTTGCATATCTTCACTAACACTATTCATTGCTTTTTCAAAACCAACACCAATACCCTCTCCAAGGTTTTCGCCTATACCAGCAAATAATGTTGATGGAGAATGAATGCCAAAGAAATTTTTAATTTTATTAACAACACCACCAAAAAAGCCTGAGATTTTATCCCAAAGCCAAGCTCCAGCATCTGAGATTCCTTGCCATAATCCTTTTATCAGATTGGTTCCAACCTGGGCCATTTGCCAAATTGAACCTGTAAACCCTTTAACCAGCGCTGTAATAATTTGTGGCACAGCTTTTACAACCTCTACAATAATCGTTGGAAGGTTCTTAATCAGTGAAACTAACAACATAATCCCCGCCTGAATAATCTGAGGAATGTTACCAATAATAGCATTCACAAGAGAGGACACAATCTTTGGTATAGCAGTAATAACGGTCGAAATGATCTGTGGCAGATTTTGAATCAGTGCCACTAACAATTGCACTCCGGCATCAATTAACTGCGGTATTGAACCTAAAATCGCTGTTATTAACCCGTCTACAATTTGCGGAATCGCTTCTACAATTACTGTGATGATTTCTGGTAAAGCTGAAATTAAAGATGTTAGAAGTTGAATACCAGCTTCGATTATTTGAGGTATTGCACCAATAATGAAATCTACTATCCCAGTAATAATGACTGGCAATGCTGCAATTAACACTGGAAGAGCATCCAAAATTCCCTGAGTTAGTCCAAGCACAAGCTGAAATGCTGCCTCTAAGATCATTGGTAGGTTATCCAAAAGTGCCTGCACAATTTGTATCACTGCTGATACCGCAGCCGGAATTAACTGCGGTAGTGCTTCTGCAATTCCACTTACAATAGTTCCAATCATTTGTACTCCTGCCGCAATAAGTGCAGGTAAAGTTTCAATGATTCCATTGACTAGTGTCATCAGTAGCATGACAGCCGCCTCTGTTATTTTCGGTAATGCAGAGGTAAGTCCTTGAACTAAAGAGATAATTATTTGAGAAGCAATATCCACTACAATTGGCAATTGCTCAGAAATAAATTGAACAGCTTCTTCTAAGATTCCACCAAAAACGTCAATTAAGCCTTGGACACCGTCTTTCTCAAAAGCTTGAGATAATTCATCAATCCAACCATTAACCATCGGAAGAACAGTACCAGAAAGCATGGTTGTTAACCCTTCAGCAAGCTGACCCTTTAACGATGCAACCCCATCCTCAAGAGTTGCCATTTGCCCAGAAAAAGTTTTAGATTGTGCTTCCATTGAACCGTAGAAACGCCCACCTTCAGATGTTGCTGATGCAAATGCCTCCGCAACCATGTCTGCTGAAATTGCCCCTTTTGACATTTCCTCCTTAAGTTCACCGATGGATTTTCCCGTCTTGCGCGAAATTTCCTCTAATGGGTTAAAACCTGCATTAATCATTTGCATCAGGTCTTGCCCTGTTAACTTACCGGTTGAGGACATCTGTGCAAATGCTAAAGTTAAACTTTTGAATTTTTCAGCATCTCCTTGAGAAATATCACCCAACTGTTTCATCCTTATTTGAGCTTCTTCTGCAGACATTCCAAAGCTCATGAGAGTTTGGGCTGATTGAGCGAGATCTTGCATTCCAAATGGAGTAGCTGCTGCTTCTTTTTTCAAATCATTAACTAACTTTTGTGCTTTTGCCTCATCGCCTAGCATGGTAGTAAAAGATGCAGTATAACTTTCCATTTGAGCGTTGTATTCAACGCCATCCTTCATCGCCCCCACAAATGCTTTTCCTATTCCTACGATAGCCGAGCCTAATGCCTTTACTCCACCAATTATGGCATCTGATAGCAGATTTGCTTTGAGTACATCACCAAAAACAGAGGTTTTTTTAGTGGCATCATCCATTTCATCGCCAACATCATCAACATTATCAGCAAGTTCGTCAGCTGCATCAGCAGCATCTTCCATGTTGTCAGCACTTTCATCTGTAGCATCGGAATGTTCACGTAAACTCTTATTGTTATTTTCAAGTTCTCGTTCCATGCCATTGAGCTCAGCCAAAGCCTTATTTAATTGAATCTGCCAGTTTTGAGTTCTACGGTCATTTTCTCCGAAAGAAGTAGAGGCATTATCTAGTGCAGATCGCAATGTCTCTATCTTTTCTTTTTGTGCATCGATCGTTTTTTCTAATACTTCATTACGCGCTGTTAAAGCTTGGATGGATTTATCATTTTTATCAAACTGAGAGCTAATTAAAGCCATCTCACTACCTAAGACTTTAAATGCTTGGTTAATATCTCGAAGTGCATTTTTAAATTCCTTTTCGCCTTCCACTCCGATTTTTAAACCAAAATTATCTGCCAAGATTACCGCCTCCTTTCGTTGAAAAATCAAATCCCATAAGGAATAATGTCATCGATATAAAGTTCCCGCTTCGGTTTTGACATTCCTAGAAACTGTTTATGACACTCCCATAAGTCCATAAGCAAACCAATAGGTGTAAGCCACGTCTCCTCTTCTGTGCGATTTAAGTGAACAGTTCCGTAATATAAAAGCCGGGTAAAGAGTTCATCCTCGTTTACCCGGTTTGCACGTTTTTTGAGTCATCATCAGACTCAACATTCCTTTTTGTCCCTTTAAACATAGCTTCTGTTAGAGCACTCTTATATGTTGCTAGTTCCAAAGGAGAAGTAAGAAGTTCAACTTCTTCTTGAGTAAGAAGTGGCTTTTTGCTATCTGGATTTCGCAAGTTATGAATGAGCAGGCTTTGATTAGCCATTAAAGTTATTAACCAGACTATTTCATCCAGTGCCATTTCGAAGTTCTCAGACTTCATTAATTTTTCACCTAAATTTTCAAGGCCTCTATATCTGCTCGCGATTTCTTTCGTGGCTTTAGTAGTTAGAATAAGTTCATACTCCTGCCCGCCAATATTAATCTTTGCACTTCGTTCTTTATCCATTTCATTTCCTCCTTACTCCTCAGTTCCACTAGGAGCTGCGAATGTTGGTTCATATACTTCGTTGAACCAGCTATTAATAACCGTTGAAGTTACCCCTTCATCTCCCTCGTTAACTTCCGCTTTCCATGGATGCTTACCTTGACCATCCAGCTTATTTCTTCGAAGTACTGTCCCTTCAATAGTCGGAGTTGAAAAAGTGATACTATCGCCTTTTGTCGCTAAGTTTGTTGCAGGAATTCCAAACTTCACACGATACAGCCAAAAGTATCGGTATTTACCGTTTGCTTTTTGTGCTCTAAAGCCAATGGCAACTGGAGCTCCTCCATCCTCACTGGTTGAAATAAGCACATGATTGTCATCAATGGTAGCTCCTGTTAAATCTCCTGCAGCTGCTACCCCTATATCGTCAATGCCAAGTGTAAGGGTACCGCTTTTGAATTCTTTTACAATCTCAGCAGCACCATCATCTGCATAAAGAGTTGCCTCAGCAAGCTCAACAGAAAGTTCTGCACTGATTGCTTTCGCCAGCGGTTTAGGTGTTTCATAGGTTTCATCACCGTTTGTGTCTTCGGTGATTTTTGCATAATAAAGCCTATCAAGACCTATCGTAGCCATTTCTTATTCCTCCATTTCCAATTGAAATTCATATGATTTAGCCACATCTATGGCATAATGGTGATAATCGGTATCATCCTCATGTCCAATGTACCGACGGTCCGTTATAGTAAAATCCGCACCCAAAAGAGTGCGGACTAAGGTGTTTTTTATAGTTGTATAACTTCCTTTTACAAATAAGGAAAGTCTAGCTTCCTGTACTTCATATCCTGGTAAATTATCAGCATGAACTTCGAACAAATCAATAAGTGGTGTAATTACCATATAAGTGTCAGGAGGAACACCAGAAAACCGTCCTGTCTCTACAGGGATATCGCACATATCTGCTATGAGATTGAGTTCATTTAATATACTCATAAGTTTTCTACCTCCTGCTCAAACCGTTTCTTCATAGCCTCTATACATGCTTTTCTTGACGCACTTCTTGCAGGTTTTAAAAATGGTTTTGGTGGCTGACCTGATTTTCCATATTCAATAATATTGGCTATCTTGGCATTACTTTCGCCATTTCTTCGTGGCTCCTTGAAACCCACCTTCACGTTAAAGTTCCCATTCCTATCTACTTTCGCCGGAGACAACCCTAGGGAATCGACAAGCTCACCAGTAGACCGACTTTTCTCTTTTGTTCCAGTACCAACTACAGCTTTCAAATTGGATCTTACCTTTTCTAAAACAATTTCTCCGCCTGACTCAAGTACCTTTGGAATAATTTCATCCGTCTTTTCTCCCAGTCTTGATAGTTTTAGAAGGAACTCCTCAGGCATTTTAACTTGTACTTTAGCCACTTGACCCCACCACCTTTTTTGCCAAAACTTCAATATACATGCCTCTGCCTTTTACATCTTCAACATTAGTAATCTCATATCGACCATCACTACACACAATCACCATATTTGTAGACACCTCAATATCAGGTATCCTACGAAAACAAAATAGAGCAGTTGCTTCTGAAAAAACTGCTCGATTGGCCCACTTTTCATTTCCATGACGATCTTCTTTATAAGCACGAACAGAAGCGAGGATGATATCCTTATATTTACCAAAGCCTTCATTGTCTTTCGTTTTTTCAACGGATATGATATCAATAAAGGTGTTCATCTTCCCAAAACTCATATTTTACACCTTCCAATCTCGGTCAAGTCTAAGCAGTAAATTTACAGTGTTCCAAACTTGCTGACCTGCCTGAACGTTATCAGAAAAAAAGCCGCCAGTACTGCCATCTCGACTTTCATAGAAGTGAGATGATAACATGATGACGGCTTGCTCTGTAGTTGGTGGCATTTCATTTTCAGAATAATGTCCTTCTGGTAAATGCTGATAGCTCTCGGCATAAGCGATTGCGGTATTGATATACATTTGAAGAAGCTCATCATCGTGTTCATGCTCGAGAATTAAGTTAGCTTTTACTTTTTCAAATAGAGTCATAACCGTCATCATCCTTTCTTTATGGTGTATTCGCAGTCATGATACCTGCAGCTTTCAGCTTATTAAGTAAGGCATTAAAGTCCGTCACCAAATCTTCTACTGACGTTGCTGTGCTATCTGTTTGGTTTTCGACCACAGGAAATTCAGGCACTATCGGATATGTTGGTACATATAATTTTTCATCACTTCCAATTTTCACTGGTACTGTATATGTCTCAGTCGTTGCTTCTGCTTTAATACCACCAAGAGTAGTCTCAGTAGCTACCACAAGAGTGGAAGCAGGAAGGCCAGTAACTTTGGCCCCCTCCTTGATTTCTAACTCTCCACCTATAACTGTTTTTTCTCCACCTTGCTCAGTGTAATTCTTTGCGTTATAGCTCATCATTTACACCTCCCATTAAGCCTTCTGCTGAAGAACCTTGATAGCTTCAGGTAAGATAAGTTTTCCATCTACACGTTGGCTCGCAAGGAAACCAACCTGCCCTGTGGTTGCAAAAAGTTCATTTAAACGTTTGAAAGAACGTCCCTGTCTATCGGCAATCCAATAATATCCGAAATCACCGAAGGCAATAGTTTTAGCTCCAGCTTCAATAGTAGGAGCATAAGCTGAAGTATAAACCGGACGATTTAACAAAGTATCTGGAGCACCAGCTGTTAAAGAAGGCTGCCACAGATATTGACCTTGACCATCTTTCAGCTTACGGATCGCCTTTACTGTTGCATCATTCATCAGGAATACCGCGTTCTTTCTATATGGCGCTTTTAATGAGTAAACAAGATCGATAATCTCATCTGCAGTAATAGCGGTTGCAGACCCTGCTGTCACTCCAAGCTGTGCTCCACCTGTTACATTGAAAATACCAGTAGGTTTCCCATCTCCGTCTCCAACTAAAAATGCTTCTTCTTCCTTAGCACCGATTCTACGGGCAAATTCTGTGGAGATATAATTCTCTAAATCAAATACACTGTCATTGAGAAGTTCATCAGAAACTTTAATCATTGTACCCAGCTTATAAGCACCAATGGATGTCTGACCGAATACAGAATCACTCTCATCAAACTCCTCACCTTCGTCAAGCCAAGCAGCTGTGCCTTTGGTCACCACAACCGGGATTTTACGATCACCACTTGAAGTTTGAATTATCTTTGCAAGTTTACGGAATACATTCTCTTCCTCAAGAGTTTGAACCAAGGTGCGTTCAAATTCATCAGGAACAAGATATCCTCCCTCGGAATCAGTGCCAACAGACAGAGCATTTAGAACATCATGACTAGGATTTTTGCTACGCATAACATTCCAGAATGCTTTCCTATACTCATCACTTGCTCTTCCGATTTTTGTATTCATCCCCGGCACAGCTGGCTTTCCAGTAAGAGGCATATTCACAGGCTTATTAAGCTCTGCTTCAAGAGCCTCTTGGCGTTCCAATCTTGCAATTTCCTTACCGAGATTAATAATGTCTTCTTCCATTTTGTCATAGGTTGCAGCATCTTCTGCAGATACTAACCCATCACTTCCACGTTTTGAATCAAGAAATGCTTTTGCTGCTTCCCATGCTTTTGCACGTTTTTCACGCAGTTCAAGAATTTTGCTCATTTTTATTCCTCCTAATATTTCAATAAATTAAGCCGCTCATAAAGCGGCTCTACTGACTGTTTTACAACTGGTTTTTGAAGTTTGTTCATTAGTGAATTAGTCACTGCTCTTCTGCTAAATACAAAGCTGTCTTGTAATGCACTCTCCCCAGGTTTGAACATTATGTCATCTGCAAAACCAAGCTCAACTGCCTTATTAGCATTGAGCCAAGTTTCAGCATCCATCAGGTGAGACAACCTTGTTCTAGATAAGCCGGTTTTAAGCTCATATGCATTGATGATGCTCTCTTTCACTTCATCAAGCATCTGAATTGCTTTTTGCATCTCCTCACTATCGCCAATAGCTATCGTGAAAGGATTATGGATCATCATCAGTGATGTAGGAGACATTAAAACTTCTGTCCCTGCCATGGCGATGACCGAGGCAGCTGATGCAGCAATACCGTCAATCTTTACAGTGACATTCCCTTTATAATCCATTAACATGTTGTATATCTGAGATGCTGCAATACAATCACCACCAGGAGAGTTAATCCAAACTACTATGTCGCCTTCACCACTCATTAGCTCTTCTCTAAAAGCAGCTGGGGTAACATCATCCTCAAACCAACTCTCCTCGGCAATTGCACCATTTAAATAGAGGGTTCGTGTTTGTGAATCTGTGTCACGAACCCAATTCCAAAATTTCTTCATTCAGATTTTCCCTCCAATCCTTCTTTGTTTGCGAAAATACCCGCATCTTCAAGTTTGGTCATATTGCCATTGATTAGATATAAATCTCCTCCAAGCTCTGGTGGAATTCGATCAAGGTTCTCAAGTTCCCTAATATCATTAGCACTCATCCAGCCATTCTGTCTTGCAATTGCATAACCATTCATCCGAGAAACGTAATCACCTCGAAGCAATCCATCTACATTGAACTTAGCAAAATAGAGTTTCTTTTCATCTGGCCTTAAAAGTGCTCGGCTAATGGTCTGCTCCCAACGAATCACCCAAGGATCTAAAGTGTATTTCACAAACTCCAGTGACTGTTGCTCAATATTAGAAAAGCTCGATTTTTCCAAGTCTCCAACCATATGTGGAGGTACGCGGAAAATTCGAGCGATTTCATTAATCTGAAATTTTCTTGTTTCTAAGAACTGGGCTTGTTCTGGAGAGATACCAATAGGCTGATACTTCATTCCTTCTTCAAGCACCGCTACACGATGAGAATTACTGCTTCCCTGATAGGCTGCATTCCAACTATCCCGTACTTTTTGAGGGTCTTTAATGGTACCTGGATGCTCAAGCACCCCTCCTGGAGCAGCTCCGTTAGCAAAGAATTTAGCTCCATATTCCTCACAAGCAATTGCCATACCTATAGCATTCTTAGCCATTGCAATCGGCGAATAGCCCACTAGTCCATCAAAGCCTAAGCCAGGTATATGAAATACATCACTTGGTCTAAGTGTGACCGTCATACCTTTCGTCGTAGGTGCTTCATCGGAATATCTAGTATAAGTGTAATAAAGAGAACCACTGGAGTCGCGATCCACCGACATTCGATTAGGCATTAACGGATATAGTGCTATGACTTCGCCTTTACCATTTCGAATAATTTGTGCATAGGCATTACCCCATAATAAAAGATGAGTCATTAACGTTTCTCGGAAAACGAAAGAACTCATCTCTGGATTAGGCTCATCATGTAATAAAAAATACAGTGGATGAGAAAGTGCTTTCTCCTTACCACCGCTATCAGTGTATTTATATAAGTGAAGTGGAAGTCCTGCCACAGCCTCTGCCAGTATTCTTACACAAGAATAAACCGCTGTCATTTGCATTGCTGTATGCTCATTTACTGGTTTACCGCTTGTCGTCCCACCAAAAAAGAAGCTGTAATTGCTTCCTATGGTCCGGTTCTGAGGTTTATCACGTGCTTTGAAAATATTCGAAAATAATCCCATCTGCATCACTCTCCTTTGTTACAAAATAAGAAGCCCTCGACCGTCATAAACAGAATTTCCTGATCCACCTTTGCGGATTGCTCGGTCAAGAGCCATAATGGTAGCAACAGCTCCATCGATTCTTTCAGTTGATTTTTCTTTATCCGGCTTGATATTTCCAGCAGGATCAGTACGTATAAAGATGTTATCCATCATCCATCGCAAAACTGGATGTCCACCATGGGCCAGTTTCTCCTCTAAAGTAAGCTTCATTAATTCCTTTGTTGGTGGACTCATATCTTTAAAGCCCTGGCCAAAAGGAACTACCGTAAATCCTAAGTTTTCCAAGTTTTGAGTCATTTGCACAGCACCCCAACGGTCAAAGGCAATTTCTCGAATGTTATATTTCATCCCAAGTTCCTCAATAAAACTTTCAATGAAACCATAATGCACTACATTACCTTCTGTAGTGTGTAAAAAGCCTTGCTTCTCCCATACGTCATAAGGCACATGATCACGCTTTACCCTTTGGTCCAGATTATCTTCTGGAATCCAGAAAAAAGGGAGGATGATATATTTATCGCCCTCATACTCAGGAGGGAAGACAAGAACAAATGCTGTTATATCGGTTGTAGAAGATAAGTCCAAACCACCATAGCACACACGCCCTGCAAGACTTTCTGGGTTTACAGCAAATGCACATTTATCCCACTTTTCCATAGGCATCCAACGTACCGACTGTTTAACCCATTGATTTAAACGGAGTTGTCTAAACAAGTTCTCTTCTGCTGGATTTTGCTTTGCACTTTCACAAGCAATATGAATTTTTTCTATGTCAACGGTAATGCCCATTGAGGGGTTGGCTTTCGCCCACACCTTTGGATCGGTCCAGTCATCATTTTCATCTGCACCATAAATAACTGGATAAAATGTAGGGTCAACCTTTCGCCCTTCTAGGATGTCTTTAGCCTTTTGATGCACCTCGTAACAGATAGAATTCGTATCATTACCAGCAGTTGTAATTAAAAAATACAGCGGCTGCTTTCTTGCGTCACCAGAACCATGGGTCATAACATCGAAAAGTTGTCTATTGGGCTGAGCATGAAGTTCATCAAACACCACACCATGCACATTTAGCCCATGCTTGGTATATGCTTCTGCAGATAAAACTTGATAGAAACTTCCTAGAGGCTTATAAACAAGTCGTTTTTGCGACAGTACCGGTTTAATTCTTGCTTTAAGAGCCGGACATTGTTCCACCATATCCACTGCTACATCAAAAACAATGGAAGCTTGCTGTCTATCAGATGCACATCCGTATACTTCACCACCATGCTCAAAATCTCCACAAGTAAGTAGTAAAGCAACCGCTGCCGCAAGTTCAGATTTCCCTTGCTTTTTAGCGATTTCGATATATGCAGTATTAAATTGACGGCAGCCATTAGGCTTTATAATACCAAACACATCTCGAATAATTTGTTCCTGCCAATCTATCAGTTCAAATGGCTGTCCATACCACTCTCCCTTAGTATGCTTTAAGCAATTAATAAAAGACACCGCAGTGTCTGCAGCGTCCTTATCATATACCGAACCATCCGCCTTAAAGATGGTCGGCTTATATTTTTTTAGTTTACGTATAGCCGCCACCTCCTTATGGATTCGAAAAAGGAACCCATTAAGAGTCCCTTAATTTTCTATAAAGTTGATTAGGTTATCTTTTTATCTTTCCCTGTCAGAATAAAATGCCCATATGCCTCTTTATTCCTTTTTAGGTATTCTACTAGCTCAATATAGCCTTCTCTTAAAGCAATGCTAGTCACAATTGGGATATCAAACATATTTGATTCACCTGAATCTCGAATGGCAAGTATTTGTTGCATAATTATCTCATTCATTGGCTACCTCCTCCGATTCCACTGAATCGGTTGTCGCTTTGCGCAGGATTTCCACATCGAAGCCCGCACTCTTATAGCCTTCTAAAATTGTACTGTAATAATAACAACTCGGATGTCCAAGCGGCCTCCCATCATTCATGATGTAGACCATCGCCTTAACGGTTTTACCTCCCAACTTCACTTTTATTGTTTCCTTGCGATAAAGGAACGGCCATCCCTCGTAACGGTCAAGTGCCGCTTCATCGGCCGGTGTGATTTCCCACACTAAAACGGGTACGTTGCCACCCTTAAAAGGCTCGATAGTCGCCACAGCGCCCGCGTGTGCCCCTCTAAATAATAAGCGGTGGTCATTGATTTGACTTGCTCCTGCCACCTTCGCTGTGGGGCATCTGTTGGCCATTTGTTTCAGATTAAGGTTGGAGCCATAGGCAAGATATAATTTATTATTCATTGTAATCCTCCTTCTTAGCTTTGTGGGTTAGGTGCAGTTCAGGCCGCCCGAAACCGCCAAGCTGCAGAACCTGAAAGCGCTGCTGTTAAATGTTCTCTGCAGTTTTTGAACTCTTCTCCTATAAACCCAATACGGTTTAGATAGGTTCTCATGGCAAACTTTTCATTTTCTACTTGAGGCTTCTTTGCAGAGGCAAATTTTTGTGTCAAAGCTTGGTTGTTTAAAGCCAAGGCAAGAACAATGTAGCTTCTTATCTTGCCTGCGTGCAGCTCACTGTTAAAGCCTCTTAGCTCAACCGTATGATTTCCGGTAAAAAAGCTATGTAGATTAAGGAAATGGTATCTACTATTATGGTAATGTATACCTCTGCTTTCGCTATAGCCTTCGTACCAAATGTCCTCAATCTGTCTCATGGTCGTTGGCCTTTTGTGGTTCATCTTATCAACTAAAATGCTATCCATCTTCTTGCAGTAGCGCATTCGCTCTGGTGCAATCTGTAGTGCTTTATAAAAAAGATCGTTTTTACTTGCAATAATATTTACAAAGTTTCGGATGCTTCTTGGTGTATGGTTGGAGCCATCTAAATGAATATGAATTCCACACGCGGAATTTGTAAAGGCTCCAGCTTTGCGAAGTTTTCTTACTAGCTCCTGCAAAGTTTCAATGTCCTCCCGGTAGGTTAGAATTGGGCTAACCATTTCTACGCTATAATCTTTACCTGCAGCTACTTTTCTTCTGCCTTCTTTTCTTTGACACTTGATGCTCCCATCATACATAAACTTCCACACGCGCCCATCTAGCGCTTTTACCTTTTTGGTGTCGTAGTAAGTCCCACCATCACTGTAATTGCCTTGCAAAAACTCTGCAGCAACTCTGGCCGCTTTTTCTCTTGTAATTCCTGTAAACTCAATTTCGATTCCGAATTTTGCACTTAACATCGTACCTCACTCCTTTTAAAGTGTGTTTATCCTTTCGGCATGTACATATATCACTCTAAAAGGGTTAAATAGCAATACAATTATTCGATATAAGGAGCATAATTTACACAGTTTTTTTTTACTTTTTCAGGATAAAACGTGTGCTTTATTCTTCAATCCTTCTGCAGGAATCCTCGCCATATACAATACCTAATGAGCTTCCAGAGTCCCAATTCACATGGATGGTTCCAATATCATCTACACTAATGACAGTTCCTCTTGTCCCAGGTTCCAGTTTGGTATAGGGATCATTCATCTTTACTAAAACCACTCGTGTTCCAGGCCTATAGATACTTCTGAGTTGTTCTAAGACATTAGGGTTAATGGTTTTCAAATTCCATCTACCTCCTCCTGCTTAGCAACTACACTTTTAAATGCAGAACTTCCGTTCAGTTTGGAAAGGAGTATCTTTCTTGCGGCCTTGTATTCTTCACCGATAAATCCTAACCTTAACAGAAAACAACGAAAGGCATACTTTTCATTATCCACTTCCTTAGCTGTGGCAGTGATTCTCTTCTGTTTTTTTGCCATATCACAAAGGGCTGTAATGAAATGCGTGTAAGCTTTAACTTTCTCAGCATCTTCATCAAAGGAAAACCAAGGGAATCGTAGAGTTTCCTCTGTTTGCTCAATAGGTAATTCCTCTACTCCAAGGGCTTTTTTAATGAGATCTCCTTTGCTTTCCAGAATCTTTTCCAAGTTACCTAAGGCAATGTCGGTGAAGTTTTCCTTAGGTATTTCAATTACCAACAAATCTGTATTATCTGTAAGCCCCTGTCCCAGGCCTTCTGGTTTCACATAAGTAAATCCTCGACTATTAAGTTCATCAAGCAGTTTGACCGCTTTTTCGCCCACAACACCCTCATCAAAAATAAGAGCACCTTCCTTATCCACTTCAAATCTGCCTATTTGATAAATAAATGTTGGTGCGCCTTTGTATTCAGGCTTTTCACCTAGTACTTCTCCAATCGCAGTAACGAGGGCCTTTCTCTCACCACCAGTACGATTAAATTCAATTTTCATCCTACATACCACCTTTCTTATTTGGTAGTACCATATATCACTCTAACGCTACACAATAGCAAGTTATTTCTGTGCAAAAATGAATTTAAAACTTGCTCTATCAATCTAATTCATTAGAAGATGTGGCTGCCACGTTAAATGGAATCTTCTCTTTTTCACGAATAACATAGACATCTTTATCTGTTCCAACCTGCTCAATGTAACGCTTCACAATAACATCACAGTACTTTTCATCCAGCTCGATGGTATAGCAAATTCTATCGGTCTGCTCACAGGCAATCAGCGTAGAGCCAGAACCTCCAAAAGGATCAAGCACGATGCTATTGGTAAGGCTGGAGTTCATAATGGGGTAAGCAATTAGAGCAATGGGCTTCATAGTCGGATGATCTGCATTCTTTTTCGGCTTATCAAATTCCCAAATGGTTGATTGCTTACGGTCTGAATACCAGAGATGCTTTCCCTTCTTTTTCCAACCGAATAGCACCGGTTCATGCTGCCACTGATAAGGGGATCTTCCAAGAACCAATGACTGTTTCTTCCAAATACAAGTACCGGAAAGATAAAAGCCTGCGTCAACAAAGGCTTTTCTAAAATTAAGTCCTTCTGTATCAGCATGGAAAACATATATACTTCCATCTGATGCCAATACCGATTCGATATTCTTAAAGGCATCTAATAAAAATTGATAAAATGCGTCATTGGCCATATTATCATTTTTGATTTTCCCAGCGGTTCCTTCATAGTTGACATTGTATGGGGGATCAGTTACCACCAGATTGGCGACCTTTCCTTCCATTAAAATGTTATATGTTTCTTTTTTTGTGCTGTCTCCACATACCAGTCTGTGCTTACCAAGTATCCATACATCTCCTAAACGCGAAACAGCGGGCTTATTCAGCTCGCTGTCCACATCAAAATCATCTTCTTTTATTTTTTCTTTCATCGTATCCTTGAAAAGATCATCTAGTTCTTCGGGGTCAAAGCCTGTCAGCGATACATCAAAGTCTGCAGCATTTAAGTCTGTAATGAGAAGTGCTAGTTTCTCCCTATCCCAATCTCCATTTATTTTGTTCAATGCAATATTGAGGGCTTTTTCCTTTTCCTCATTCATCTCAACAACTACGCAATCCACTTCTTCCATCCCCATGTTCAGTAGGATTTTCAACCGCTGATGGCCACCAACTACTCTGCCTGTGGTTCTATTCCAAATAACTGGTTCAACATAGCCAAACTCCTCAAGTGAGCATTTTAACTTTTCGTACTCTGGATCACCCGGTTTTAAATCCTTTCTAGGATTATAATCAGCAGGGATCAGCAGTTTCGTTTTAATTTTCTCAATCTGCATATTTTTCCACCGCCTCTTTTAGTTCGCTATATTTATTAACATTCTCCCAAGGGAAGAGGCAACTGTTAAAGTGACCATAGACTGCTGTGTCAGAGTAATGAATGTTTCTAAGTCGCAACTTTTCTATAATTGCTGCAGGCCTCAAATTAAATACTTCTTGAGCAGCAATGGTTAGAACTTCATCAGAAACTTTTCCTGTTCCAAAAGTATTTATAGAAAAAGCTACAGGATTTGCCTTGCCAATGGCATAGGAAATAGCCACTTCACATTTCTCTGCCAAATCACACCACGCAATATGTTTAGCAATATACCTAGCCATGTAAGCTCCGCTTCGGTCAACTTTGGTCGGATCTTTCCCACAAAGTGCTCCGCCACCATGTGATGCAAGTCCACCATAAGTGTCCACCATAATCTTTCTTCCAGTTAAACCTGTATCTGCAGCAGGCCCCCCTAATACAAACTGTCCAGATGGATTAATAAGAATTTCTGTTTCATCATCAAAAGGGAAATCCTCAAAACACTGCCATAACACATTATTTAGAATATCTGATTTTAACTCTTCCTGAGTTTTATTCTTTTCATGCTGAACTGACACTACAATGGTCTTAACTCTCACTGGAACATCATCATTATACTCAATGGTCACCTGTGCTTTTCCATCGGGAAGGATACCTTTAATAAGTTTACCTATCCTTGCCTCATCTAGTCTCTTTACAATTCGATGAGATAAGACAAGGGGAAGGGGAAGCATTTCTCTGGTTTCTTTTGTGGCATAACCATACATAGTACCTTGATCACCAGCGCCGATGGAACCATATTGTTCGTTTATACCATTTCGTGCTTCTAGTGCAGTATTCACACCAGCTGCAATATCAGAACTCTGATTGTGTACATATACATAAATTAAAAATTTCAAAGGGTTATAACCTAGTTCTTTTAGCACATTCTTAACAATGCTTCTGATATCAATTTTCTCGCTGCAGGAGATCTCGCCCGCCACGATAATTTTCCCTTTAGTAGCCATAACCTCACACGCTACGCGTGACGCTTTATCTCTTCTAAGGCATTCATCCAAAATATTATCAGCAATAATATCGCACAGTTTATCAGGATGTCCTGCACATACACTTTCTGCTGTTAAATATCTCTTACTCATCTCACATCTCCTTATTATTTACCTCTACGGGCAGTCAACAGTCGTTCCATCACATCATCCTGTGGATTTGTACCGGAATACTCTGTCGCACAGTTTTCACGAACAATCTGATATATTTCCATCCAGAGTCTGTTGGTTTGACTCATAAAATTATGGCTCATGGAAACGTATGGACTTTGGATAGCGTTGCCAGTAGTTGGATGCTTAGCAAGAAAACCAAACTCACTTATTGCTTCCTCACACTGTATCCACCTAGCAGCACTCATGGCATATCTTTCTAATAGCTGTGGTAGAACTAGATGTGCACACCCTCGCTCCTCAAGCCATTTCCACGTAAGCTCATAAATTTCGCTAGCTACTAAGTTTTTACCATCCTTTTGTACTGATGAAAGCATAGCCCTTGGCTGTGGCATCTCCTGCCCTTGAAGTTCTGCGGTATTTTTAAATTCAATAACTTCCAATTTTCTTTTTCCGGGATTTCCCTCAGCAATTTTATCTATAAGTGCTTTCTTTTTCTGACCAGATCCAATACGGGCACCACCTCGATTTGTACCATCTTTGGCCATTAACTCACCTCATTTCTTATTAAGGGGGTATTACCCCGTTTGAAACTGCGACTTTTTGCACGAAGCCCCACGCCCGTTGACCGTTTAAAAAGCTGTAGAGATTTAAATCCCCCTACCGGGTTCCCCAACGGTCTCCATCTCTTGCTGTGATAGCAGAGTGACAAGGAGTACAAAGAGCCATTAGGTTGCTTTCATCGTGTGTCCCACCTCGTGCCAAGGGGAGGATATGATGCACTTCAGTTGCTGGTGTCAGCTTTCCTTGTCTTTTACACTCTTCACATAGTGGATGGACTGCAATGTAACGGTCACGTATTCTTTTCCATGCACGACCGTAACGCTTCCTCGTTTCAGGATCTCTCTGATATTTTTCATAACGAGAAGCTTCCTTTTTGGCATGCTCCGGACAAAAACGTCCATCTGTCAGTTCCGGACAACCAGGAGAAGAACATGGTCGTTTTGGTTTCTTTGGCATTTCGTACCTCCTTTGGACATGCAAAAAGCCCCCGCGGTATTTCCACGAAGGCTCTCTACAATTTTTCACAATACCATTGTATTATGGATTTCTAATAAAATCGTCCATGATATTACTCATTACTTTCCATAGAGTAGTAGCGCAAGATGCTGAAGCGCTCGATTCTTTTTGTTGTATGCAGAAGAACGTTCAATATTGAAGTGATCACAAATGTTATACACTGCATCAATCTGCTTTTGTTCATCATCCAAATAAAACTCCTTTAACACATACTGCTCATCTTCTGTTAAAGCATCCCATGCCGGTTGAAACCAGTCCATGTATTCCAGTGCTTGACGATAACGTTCTTTCAATACATCAATTTCATTGATGCAGGCAATGAGCCTTTTCTCTCCAGCTTTTGGATCATGGGTCGATGGCATGCCATTGATAACTGGAGAAGCTGGGGAACTCATTTCTTCGTTGAGGGTTGCAATGTCCTCATCGGTATGTTCTATGATGTACTTCATACTGCTGTAATCTTTTAGGGCGTTAATTGCCGCTGCTCTTTTATCTAAATATTGCCAGACAATGTTCATTTTATCAGACCTCCTTTAGTGTGGCTTTAACCGCATCTATCAGTGCGGATTGAGTATTGTTTTTATCATTTAGGGCTTTCATTACACGTTCATCAATGGTGCCTTTGGAAATCAAGTGATGAATCACTACCGTTTCTTTTTGTCCTTGCCGCCAAAGACGGGCGTTGGTTTGCTGATAAAGCTCTAGGCTCCAAGTTAGACCAAACCATACAAGAGTTGAACCTCCAGCTTGCAAGTTCAGTCCATGTCCTGCTGATGCTGGATGGATGGCTGCAATAGAGATTTCTCCATCATTCCACCTCTTAATAGAATCGCTAGTGGATAACACCTCAACCTCAAAGCGCTTTTGTATTCGTGACAAATCATGCTTAAACCAATAAGCAATTAGAACTGGCTTGCCATTAGCAGCTTCGATTAAGTCTTCCAGTGCATCCAGCTTACGGTCATGTATATGAAGTACTGTACCTTGATCATCATAGACTGCTCCGTTGGCAATTTGCAGTAGTTTTCCCGAAAGAGCTGCTGCATTGGCTGCAGTAATTTCCTCACCTTTAACCGTTGTAATTAAATCACGCTTCATAATGTCTAGGATTTTCATTTCTTTTTCAGAAAGCTTTACATCTACTTCGTTTATAACCAGCTCAGGCAGCTTCAGGTAATCTGCCCCTTTCATGCTAATAGTGATATCAGATATTAGCCTATAAATTGCTTCTTCCGCTCCCGGTTTTGGCTTGTAGGAAAAGATCACTTGTTGATTACGCTTATCTGGTACAAAATAATCCTCTCGATATCTGCCAATAAACCTACCTAATCGCTGTCCCATATCTAATAAGCGATACTGTGCCCACAAATCCATCAATCCATTGGAGGATGGGGTTCCAGTAAGTCCCACTATCCTATTAACCTTTGGCCTAACTTTCATTAAACTTTTAAATCTCTTGGCTTGATGCGATTTGAAAGAGGACAGCTCATCAATTACCACCATATCAAAATCAAATGGAATTCCACTTCTTGCAATTAACCATTCCACATTTTCTCGATTGATAATGTAAACTTGAGCTCTTTTCATAAGGGCTGTTTTTCTCTGAGCCTCCGACCCCACTGCTACGGTGTATTTAAGACCCTTTAAGTGATCCCACTTTTCAATCTCTGCAGGCCATGTATCTCTGGCAACTCGAAGTGGTGCAATAACCAGAACCTTACGAACAAGAAAACTATCTAATGTTAAATCAAATATAGCGGTTAATGTTATGACACTCTTACCTAATCCCATATCTAAGAGCACTGCTGCTATAGGATGATTGAGGATATACTCAGTGGCATAAACCTGATATTCATGAGGCTTGTATTTCACGAAGTATCCCTCCAATCTGTTCTAAGTTATCAAGGCAGAATACCAAAAACCCAAGTGCTTCTAACTGTCTTTTTCGCTTTTCCTGTAGAGGCCGTAAAGTTTTACCTGGTGCTTTTACCTCTACAAAAGCTATCTTTCTATTAGGTAACAGAATCAATCTGTCTGGTATTCCATCAAAACCTGGTGATACAATTTTTAGTGCAATGCCGCCTATATCTTTTACTGCTTTTATCAGTTTTTGTTCTATCAATTTCTCTCTCATAGTTCCTCCATGTTCCCTAAATCCAAAAAGTCTCTATACGCGCGTATATACGCGTCTGCAGGTAATTTCTTCTTTTTGTCTTTAGGATTATTTTTAATAATAATTATTGGAACAATGGAACGGAGGTTATAGAGTAGCCTACTTTACAAGGGGCTGCCGCCTGTTCCGATGGGATGTCCCAAAAGACTGTTTTTGTTTCACCGGAACAGGTGAAATCTGTTCCCGAGAAAAAATTGTTCCATGTGTTCCAAACTAAATTATTCTTTGGGAACATAAACCCATTGTGGTCCATAAAGCGGGATTCGTTCTTTTTTCACGAGACCTGTCCATCCTCCAATACTTGCCATAATCGCCGATATTTCATTACCATCCACCCTTCGCAGGTTGGCTCGATCCTTCCCAAAGCACTCACACCAAATTTCCATATTAGAAACCGATTTTCGTTTCCAAACACCAACTCTCTTGCTTTCACCAAACTCAGTTCCATTGATATATGCCCTACGTTCATATAAATCCATGGTGTCCCAATCTTCAGGTAATAGCATGTCAAGGTACTCTCGTACCAGACCTTCACGCTCATCGGATTCCATAGCTTCCCGCTGTTCTTCTTTTGCAAGCTTCTCAAGACTGGCATCAAGGTACAATTTTTCTCCGTCTTTCACATAAGTAAGAACTTCAGCCCATATCTGCAAAATTTCATCTTGCTCTAACTGCCATGACTTTTTTGTACCATTTCCCGGGGTTTTTACCGGCCAAAAACGACGGTTTCCTGTGGTATCCCGTAAATAGCCTTTTTCAGCATTAGTGGTGCCAAAAAAGACACATTGTCTTAAGTGAGGAGTAGCTCTCTTGCCAAAGCTAGCTCGATAAATATCATTCTGGCGAGATAAGAAGCTTCTAAGTGTTTCTACTTCTGCTTTTTTTAGTCCAGCCAGCTCTCCAATTTCTAAAATCCAGTAACCTTGTAACTTTTCTGCGGCGGTCTTATCCTTGGTATCTGACAAGCTCAAACTATCAGAAAACCAGTCTCCACCTAACTTGGCTATAAGAGTACTTTTTCCAACTCCCTGCGGGCCATTTAAAACCAGCATGGAATCAAACTTGATGCCTGGAGTCAGTACACGAGAAATCGCTGCACATAAAGTTTTTCTTGTCACAGCTCGAATATATGGATTATCTGATGCACCTAGATAATCGATTAGCAAGGTATCTACTCTAGCTACCTTATCCCACTCAGGAAGAGCCTCAATAAATTCCCGAATCGGATGATAAGATCTATCGTCAGCGACCTTCGCTACCGCTACATCATAGTTTCTTGCAGAAAAGGTTCCGTAGTGGGTGTCAATGTAGCTGATTAGCTGTGCATCATCTGCATCTCTCCAGAATTTCGATGGATGCGGCCAAGGAACATCACCTTTAATTTCGAGACTATCAGATAGCTGATTAAACACTATGCTTTTTAGGTTGGGATCATTTTCAAGTATCAAAATCAAATTTCTAAGAGTATTTTTAACCGTTCCTGTCTTATCAATCTCCAGCTGCTTTTCCCAATCTTCATCAATAAACTCTTTTTCAGCCTGAGCCTTTCGTTCTTCAGCAAACTGCTCTTTTACCCGTTCATCCTCTAATGCCAAATCTGTCATGGCTCTAAATGAAGGTAGTTTACTTGGCGGTGTATTTTCTGTCACCTTTTCATCTAGTTCCCGAAACTTATGCACTCGGACCAAATCAAATGCGTTTAGCAACATTCCACATGCTGGATCGGTAGCATGATGGCTATAAGCAAATTTACCATCATAGATTACCAAGCCTGCTGAAGAATCTGCTGGAATATAATCAAATCGTCCATTCATGGTACTAGGTTCATATACATCAGGTAGAAATTCTTCGATGGCTTCTTCAATGGTATAGGCTCTGCAAAATGCTCCTATAACCCCTACTTTAATTAATGGATCTGCTTGTTTAGTTATTTTCCTTTGTACAACCTCAGATTGTCGACTTGAGACTGGCCACATGGAAGTATCCCTCCAGTCTACATATTTTGATAGATAGATATCTGGGTCCAATAGTTCATCGTCTTTCTCTTTAAATACAAACTCTCCATCTGACGGTGTAGAAGGCCAATACATGAGTCTTGAAGGTTCATAAGTGGTGTCATCGAATAAATCAATCCCAATCTCCTTTGCAACCATCCGACCAAGGGCTGGGTATTCATCCTCTGTTACTTCTCTTTTAAGTGGAATAATAAGTCTTAATCGCGGTGCATCTGATGTATGTTTATGTGTAGAATAGATGCAGCATTTGAAATCATGTAACGCTTCAATTTGCTCCCAAACCCCTGGTTTGGCATAATCCATATCTAAAGTCAGAAGGGAACGGGAGAGGACATAACCATTTCTGCGTTTTCCTTCACGAAGGCCTCCTCCCACAAATCCTCCTACATCTTTTATTGAGTCCTGTTGAGCGCGACTCATTTTTCGGAACTCAGATACAGTTTCTGTTGTTCGTATGGTAGATTTAACTCGTGAGATAAAGTCCTCCCATGTGATATCTTTGTTCTTCCACTTTTTATCCATACGGCTGTTACCAACCGCTATCTTCATAGCTTCTGCACCTCCTCGCAGTTTTTAGAAAAATACCGGATAGGTATACGATGCTTCGATGCTTTATTTATCTCTGCTTGCATCCCTTTTGAGATATAGCGACCAAATACCCACAGCTCATCACACTTTCTAAGCCATACCATGCCAAAGTATAGTCCTAGTTTTCTTTGTTCAGGATCGCCATCATCTAGCACTTGAGGGTATAGCAGATGAGGAGCAAAAGGAATGGTTCCTTGCTTCACTGCAAACTTCAGGTATTCTCTAGCTTTATTCAGATTTTTTTCTATGTCTCCAGCAAAAGGAGAACAAATAAAAACGCAAGGTTTATAGTTTTTTGCTTTTTCTTCACGCATGATATTTTCCAAGGCTTCTGCTGCAGTTGGATCTGGATAGCCTTCAGCGTTATATCTATCCATAAGTTACATCTCCTCGAATTCGGACTCTTGTTCAATCAATGGTAAAATGCCATGATCCTTAAGAAGCTCATAAATGAACAAGCGTCCTTTCTGAGTCCAGTAAGTATGAACCTTTGAATGCATCGTCCCATCATTTTCAAGGTAAGTATGGGTTTTTGTCGTCGTATATCCATGTTGAGCGTACTTTTGATATAGAAGCCAAATCTTCCCTTGACGGAACTGAACGCCAAGATCATGTAGATATTCATTGAACCAGCGACCAGACTTTCCATAATCCTTGGCGATTGTTGTGATAGACACCGCATCCTTACAGTTAAGTACCACATCGTAATAACTTGCTTTAGGTTTCATTTCTGCAATTTGCTGTTCTTGAATGCTAATGGTAGTAGTTAACTCAGCATTTTTAGCTCTTTCCGCTTTAAGCTCCTGTAGTGCCTGAATCAAAAAGTCTGGATTAGCAAGTAACTCATCTGTAGCATAAAGGCCATGCCTTCTGATTGAAGGAAGCACCTCATGGGTTACCCAGCGCTTAAACTTTTTAGCTTCTGGCTTTCGAGAAACCAATATCACGCTATAAAGACCACTTTCATTGATAATAGATACTTCCTGTTTTCCTCCAGGGGTGTCGATAATATCGACTCCCTTTTCATCACTGTCCAAACGAGCCATAACATCACGACTGTTTCCAATGTCTAGTACCGAACACACATCTTTTAGAACCCACCAAGGATTTCCATCCTTCATTACTGTTCTTACTGTGTTGCCTTCATAGTTGAATAAAGTTATTTTGTTCATATTGAACCTCCTGCTTATTGTAGTAGAGCAATAAGACATGCCCTCAGCTATAAGCAAAAAAAGAGGAGGTTTCGAACCCCCTCAAATTAATCTTTTTTATAAAAATTGCATTCGTATCCATCTGCGCGAAGTAAAAGTCCTTGAGCCCAAGTTGGCGTCTGATTCATTAGAGTACATATATCAGTAACGGTTACTTCTAAAGGGACTTCTAAAACTACCTCATCATGGACATGCATTACAATATCAAAACCTTTTTCATCAAGCTTTCTCATGGCACAGCAAAGAATATCTCTTGAAATAGCTTGCACAATATTCTCGACAAACTTAGGACCATAACTTTCAATGCGCTCCCATTTCTTTGTGGCACCAACTCCTTCATAAGTCACTGCTTCACTGCCAAAGCTGTTAATACCTATTCTTGGTTTAACATAAGTAAGTTGTCTGCCAGAAGGAAGCCATATTAATAGCATCCCGCTACGATACTCAAAACGGGTGCGATGAGTTTCGGTTCTGCACCTTTCTGTTACAGCTTCTTTGACAGCACGATCAACATCCCACCAAAGTCGTACAATATTAGGATTTGCATTTCGCCATGCATAGACCAAAGGTTTTAACTCTTCTTCGGTAAGACCCATGTCAAGTGCACCCATTGCTTTTAATGCACCTACAGAACCACCATAACCTAAGGCCAGCTCCGCAATTTTTCCTTTTTGTCTGAGAGGACTACCTTTTGTGACTTCTTCTAAGGAGACTTTAAACATCTGGGAAGCAGATGCTTCATAAATCTTGCCATGAGTAGCAAACACTTCATTTCTCCATGTCTCGCCTGCAATCCAAGCAATAACTCTAGCCTCTATTGCACTAAAGTCAGCAACGATAAACTTATATCCTTTCTTTGGCACAAAAGCGGTTCGAATTAATTCAGACAAAACTCCCGGAATAGAGTCATACAATATTTCCAAGGCATCAAAATGCCCACCTCTAACCAAGCGACGTGCCTGTTCCAGATCCGACAAATGGTTCTGAGGGAGATTTTGAACTTGTATAAGCCTTCCTGCAAATCTACCGGTTCGATTAGCACCGTAGAATTGTAGTAGTCCCCGAGCTCTTCCGTCAGTGCATACAGCATTTTCCATAGCGGTGTATTTCTTTACACTGGACTTTGCTAGCAGTTGCCTTAGTTCCAGCACTTCACTCAGGTGATCTGGAGCTTCCTTTAATAGTGCCTTAACCGCCGCCTTATCAAGACTATCCGTTTCCAGACCATTTTCTGATAGCCAGGATTTCATTTGAACAACTGAATTAGGATTATCAAGATCAGTTAGGTCTTTTAGTCTGCTTGTTAGCTCTTCTCTCACTTTTTCATCACATTGAATCGCTTTTTTTACCAATTCCAAATCCAACTGAATACCTCGATCATTGATTTGCTGATCTAGAATATAGTTATTCCATTCCTCATCAGGCATAGGAAATTTCTGAAGCTTTTCCTGTATAGAAAGTTCAACTTCAACGTCTCGTAGATTATATGCTTTGAAACTCTCCCACTTTTCTAAAGCATGCTCCGGTAGATTGCGAGTTCGGCCTCCATTAGACTGAGTCGCTTTGCAGGGAACTGAGAAATATCTTATGAGTTCCTTACCCTCAGTCAGCTTTTTCTTATCAGCTCCTGTTACAAGAGCCGCTCCTTCTAGCGATAGAGGAAGTCCTAGGTAGGCAGACCACACCATCGTACAACGCCATGAAGCAGGCTCAAGCCAGACACCAAAATGACGAGACAAGCAGATTCGTTCAAATTGAGCATTAAATGCCCACTTTATAATCTGGCTATCTAGAACTGCATTCTGGATTTCTTGTGGGATCTTTTCGCCACATGCCAAATCAACTACCTGTACAGGACCACCATCCACACTGTAGCCCAAAAGTAGGATTTGAAAATCCGGTGCTTCAGCGTAACGATAGACCCCGCTTTTGGCGATGTCTACGCTACTATATGTTTCTATATCTATGCTGAGGGTTCTCATGATAAAAAGTCGTCATCCACGTCAGTGGCAAAGTCATCAGCTGCATTGGTTCTACCGCCTAAAGGCTCACCATCGCGGATTTTTTGAATGTTTCCAAGGCCACACGCTATACCCTTATTTCCATTGGAGTTAAAGGCGTAGAAGTTGATACTCACTCTTGCATAGACACCGGAGTACACTTCTGAACGATCAAGGATTGGATTGACGTTTCTGTCTACAATTTGTGGAGCAGTATTGCTGTTGGCATTGATAAAATAGCTGTTGGCATAAGCCTCATCATCCGGACGATCAATGTCGCCATCACGCAGAGGGAGCTTGAGAACTGCTTTATTGGGAATCTTCCCACCGAATTTACCTTTACCTTCCTCTATGGCGGCATTCACTGCTTCGTTGATAGCGCTTAAGGTTTTAGTATCACTCTTAGGGATAATCAGGCTCACACTGTATTTTTCAGTACCGCCATTGATAGATTTAGGTTCCCAGACATTGGCATAAGAGAGTCGTACAACTCCTGTGATTACTTTCGTTGGGTTCGTTCTTTTTACTGTTTTTGACATAGTATTATACCTCCATAAAATCATTTTTTGCTGATGATGTGTTCATTTCAGGACGCTTGTCTGAAACTGGTACTAGCGTCGGTTTGCCTGGTGGCTTCATAATTAGTCCACCAAGGACTTCATTAAATTTTGTCTTGCCCATCAATTTCTCCATTTCAGTAATAGTGATGAGACTTTGCTTGTATATGTCGCGATAACCTGCATTCTTTGCCGCTTCTGCGACCGCTTCTTCATCTTTGTATTTACGGTTGGAACGGCCTTCGACTACTTTAAAGCCGGGCCACTTCTTTCCATGATTAACTGCTGCATCTGTCGCATAGGCTATAATCTCATTTGTCCATCTGGTGAGATCACCGATAGAAGATAGAATCTCAGCAATTTCTTCATCTGATAAAAGTGGCGGTAGCGCAAACTCAAATGTAGCCAGTTTCATTTTCGCTTCTGCTCTTGCTCGACATTTCACTGCAGCCCGACAAAATTGACACCACTCTCCGGGGCAATAGTTTCCGTCACCAGCGAAGGCCAGTTCAGCTTTAGGTTTCAAAACTTCTTCAGCCCATCGATACAAGCTTTCTTTTGAGACTGTGGACGTGCTGATATTTTCACGACGAGGTTGATAAATTGTCATTGAAACCATCTCGATGTCATAAATACCATCAAAGAGACCTAGTGCACCAAGGGCATATAGTTTCATTTGAGGATTGTCCTCTGCGCTGACTAAGACACCCTGACCATACTTAAAATCAATAATGTGAAGAGTTCCGTCAGCGATAATTACACAATCCCCGGTCCCAAAGCCATCAGGAACATACTTTGAAAAATCAAGCCGCTGTTCTATCAAGATTAAGGGGTCACTACATGTCTGCTTGGCTTGCTCAATCACTTCAAGCACATACTCTACATATCCATCGGTGTAATTATCCATCTCATCTGAGTCATATGGAGAAACCGGCTTTTTTGATCTCATCTTAAGCGCCTTGCGGAGTTTATGTTCACTTAACGCATGGGCAGCTGTGCCTTCAGCTGCAGCTTCACCGCTGTTGTCATCAAACTCCAGCTCCAACCTTGCCGATGGTGTACAGTTCATCCAGCGATGAGCTCCAGATGCAGAGAGAATTGCATGTTTACTCATTTCAATCCCTCCGCATCTGCAAGCAGTGCAGCATACTTACTTGGATCAATCTGGCTGAGTTTTGATGCACCATACTTTTCTAGAAGTGCTCTTACTTCAGCTGTAAATCCGTCATGGCTTTTTTCCGCAAGTACTGCCCTTACTTCTTCTAAAGTGATCTGCTTTTCTTCAGGCTGTTTTTCAGGCTTTGGTTGCTCTGGCTTTGTACCCTCATTAGGACCATTACTTGCTATTGCATCAGCTACAGCCTGAACACTATCTGCCAACGATCTAAGATCTGACACCACATCGAGAAGAAGCTTAACCTTACTCATGGCCTACACCTCCTTCCTTGATTTCCTTAATTTCTACCGTCTCAACTGAGTCGCCGGGAGTAATTACTAGCAGACTAACTTTCTTTCCAAATAGGAAATCAAGCATTCTCGTTCGGATTGTCTTCCGACTGCTTTGAATTACTGAACTTCTTTCGCCACCGGGCCTTGCCACATTGATAGTAACTTTGTGTTTAAGGCTCATATTCCATCTCCTTTCCGGGGGCGATTCATCTGCCCCTCACCGATAAGCGAAAAAGAGAGTTCTTTCGAACCCCCTTTTGAGAAAAGATTTTTTATAACGGGTCCTTGCGAACCCTATTAGGATAGAATTTTTCTAAGTCGTTCTTGAAGCTTCTTAAGGCGACCGCGAATAGCCGCTTCTGTGACACCTTCTTCTGCTGCTATATCAGTGTTGGATCTTTTCTCAAGGTACACTTTTTTGAAGAGTTCTTTTTGCTGAGGTAAAAGACACTCCATTGCCTTGGTTAACTTGTCCAACATATTTTGATGCTGAGCTTCATCTTCTGCTTGGGTAATTAGATGTTCAGGATTCGTAGTATCATCTGCAAGATACTTATTGCGGTCATTTGCCGCTTCCTCTTCACCATCATGATAAGCATCCAGATGTGTTGTCACTCGATAATCGTACCGGCGCTGCTCGTCCACTTCGTCATCATCCATAGTATGTAAAAGCTCGATATCAGCTTCGGTGACTCCATCTTCACCTGGGGTAATCACAATCTTTGTTCCTTCAGCAGTGTAATAAATGTAGTTAGTTCTCTTCTTTTTACTTGTTTTGTACGCTCTTTTCATAATTTGACTCCTTTGGTTTTCAAAATTTGGCTTTGAAAAATCCGCAGGAGCCGGTTTTCTTTTATCCGCAGAGCAGAAAAAAAGACGGGCAGGAAGCACTTTCAAAGTGTTCATCCTGTCCGTCCAGCGGCTCTGCGGATTATTTCGGGTTAACTTAAGCTATCTTTATGACTTCATTATTTTTGACTTCATAGGTTCCATCATCTAGGAAGCGAATGACAGTACGTATACCTTTATGTACTATTTCAACAATTTTCTGACTTGAATCAATGCGGCAAACAAGCTTCCCAGAACTATTTTTTATACTCTGCATAATGTTGAACCTCCCTCCTTATCTACTGTTTGGAATTACTTAAAACAAACAAATGCTCCCATTTTTCATTGGGAAAAGCTTTCAAAAAACCACCAATTGCCTTTTTGCCTCCTTTTCGTGCACCTCTAAGCAGTCTGTTAGCTTCTGTTACAGAAACACCCATGTGCCTTGCTAAATCACTTCCAGACCAACCTAGTGACTGCATTATTCTTTTAATATACGGAATATTAGGAACAATACTATCAAAAGCATATGGGTACGAACTTTTTAGTTCGGTTTCAGGTAAAATAAAAAGCTGCCTTTTATCAGCCTCGGGAAAAGCTTTTGTTATACCAGATATTACTTTTCTACCGCCTTTACGTTCTCCATTTAAAACACGATTTGCCTCAGAAACTGAAACATTCATTCTTCTTCCTAATTCAGCTCCAGTAAGTCCCTCTTTCCTTGCTAATTCTCTTATATAGTCAGTGTTAATTTTCATTTTTACCTCCTTCTTGAACTTTTAGGTTCGGTTTAGGTTAAATAAAAAACCACTTCTATAAAATGGTTTTCTTTTATTTTAGATTATCAAGCATTGAACCTTTTGTCAATAAACTTATTGGTTCAAAAAATAAGTATTGCGTTTTGGTTCGGTTTGTGATATTCTTCTTCTAGGAGGTGAGTATTGTGGCTGAAACAGCAATTGGAAAATACCTTAAGGCAGCACGTGAAGCAGCTGGTATTAAAAAGTGGGCACTGGCTGAAAAATCAGGAATTAGTCATACAGAAATTCATAGAATTGAAAACGGTGATAGAGCTAACCCATCAATCAAGAATATTAAGGCCATATGTAAAGCATTAAATATTCCCGTGGAGGAAGCTTTAAAAGCAGGTGGATATATTAGTGCTGCCACTGATATGGATTCTTATCTTGAAGAACTATTTAATGAATCTAATCCTAAAACCATTGCAGAAAAAATAAGATCTTTAAGAAAATCCAAAGGACTCAGTATTTCAGAATTAGCAAATTTATCCAACCTATCACCTCATAAAATTGAATCCATGGAGTCTGGCGATAAACTTTGTGATTATAATGATTTTGCTTCCATTACTAGAGTTTTTGGCATCCCCGCTCTACGGGTATTAGCAGAAACAGAGTCTGCGGAAGATCTAGTAAATTCTACTAAGAGTAGTGGAGATGAATTGCTTGAAGGCTTATCTAAGTCTGAAGAATTAGTAAAAACACTATTTAGAGCAAAAGATGCTCCAAAAGAAACAATGGATAAAATGGCCGAATTCATTAATATCGTTTTAAAGCAAAGCGGAATATCTGATGACAACAAATAACAAAAGGAGGTGAACGTGTTGGCAGCTAAAAGCATTCCAAATAAGCCCAGATATGATTACGTAAAACGCACAGCACGTAAAATTTTATTGTCAAACAATATAAATTCACTTCCGACTGATATTGATTTGATTTTTAAAGCTAACAATATCATTTTATTTTCTGAATCTGAAGCTGAACAAATTGCTATGAGCGATTTGCCCTATGAATTTAAGAACAACAAAGATATTCAAGCTATTACACAAAAGAGAATTATTCAAGGAAAATCAATATATATATCTATTGTAAAAGATCGTAATAGGGTTCCGGGTAATGTTCGTTTTTCCAAAGCACATGAATTAGGACATATATTCTTGAAACACTTTGAGGAGTTCGATCTTCCGTCCTCGCTAAACATTAGTAATTCTCACGAATATTGGGTTCTAGAGCGTGAAGCTGAAATGTTTGCTGCAGAATTACTTGCCCCTACAGCAATTCTCCGCGCATGCAATTGCTTTGACAAAGAAAGTATAAAATCACTTTGTAATTTATCTGAAGAAGCATCAGAATATGTAATAAGTGACATTAGACGCGATTATCATCTCATGGAGCGTGAAAAAGCTGCACTTGAATGCCAATTTGATGACTTCATTAGAAATAAAAAATACTTACTTCTCACATCACCTGCATTTTGCGGCAATTGTGGAGCACCATTAAAACCTGCAGATCGATACTGCATAATGTGTGGATTTAAAACGACCAATAACGTAAACATAGATAAGGTATTTTTATACCCATCAACTATTCAGTTAAAAAGCACTGGACGTGTCTACTATTGCTTGAGATGTGGAGAAATTGACTTACCCTTATCTTCAAAAATATGTAATGTCTGTTCGGCTCCATTATACAATCTTTGTACAAGCTGTAACAGTAAACTATCTGGAAATGATAGATTCTGCGGTTCTTGTGGAGGGGTATCATCTTTTTTCCAAAGCCGCTTACTGGAGAGTTGGGCTGAAGTACAAAATAGTTTGAATAGCGTACACAAGAATCAAATACTCAACTATAGAAAAATTAATTTTTGGGATTATATCATAGAAAAACTATTAGACAAAAATAAACTTGATGTCCATAGGGCTTTATTTGGGTCATGTGGTTATGATGATTGTGGTAAATTGATTATTGCATTTGAATCAGAAAGTAATAATTTGATTGATAAGGATGTTATTCTTGCTGAAATTAATGCTATTTGTTTGCCATATTTTGATACTACATATGACGATATAGATATTATACATACTTAAACAACTCAATAATTAAAATTTCTGATAGAACAAGGTAGCTCCTTGTCTCTATCTCGTAGGAGGAGGGTTCTTATGATTTTTAATAGTATATTTTCTAAAAAGTATACTTCGTGGGTGGAGTTAGAGGCTGCAATTGAATCAATTGAAATTCCTAAAGAGAAAGGTACTGCTTTTGAACAGTTTGTCTTTGCCTATTTCACATATTTTAAGGATTTGTATCTTATCTCAGAGCTATATATGGAAAACTCAATCCCAATAGAATTGAGAAAAAAAGTAAAACTAGAGAACCGAGATAGTGGTGTAGACGGCTTAATAGTTAAAGAAGATGGAAAAACTGTAGCCTACCAGGCCAAATTCAGAAGCGGTCAATTATCCCCTTCTTATGATGAACTAACTTCATTTTGGGCTGAGTCTGAGCATGCTGATGAGCGATGCATTTTTGCAAACTGCTATGAGCTACCTCAACAAGCTTACAAAAAGAAAGATCAATTTTTTGTATTAAGAAATGAATTAAGTAGCCTAGAACCAGAATTCTTCGAGTGGTTGTACTCTTATGCGACAACGGGTGAAAGCGAAACACGTGTTCAAAGGTATACACCTAGGCCTCACCAAGTTAAAATGATATCCGATGTTCTTGAGGGATTTGCAACAGAAGAAAGAGGAAAAATGCTTGCCGCTTGTGGCACTGGTAAGACCCTTACTGCATTATGGATAAAGGAAGGTCTATCGGCAAAAAATGTACTATTTGTTGCTCCCAACCTTGCTCTTATAAAGCAAACTCTTGAAGCTTGGATGCCACAGGCAAAAGCTCCATTCACCTATCTTTGTGTATGTAGTGATGCGACAGTAGCCGAGAATGCAAAACATCTAGAAAATGATGATTTCCAGGCAGATGCTTCATATATCGGTGTTCCGGTTACTACCGATCCAGAGAAAATTCTTAATTTTATAAAATTCGAATCACCGAAAGACAAGGTTATATTCTCAACATACCAATCGTTAGATGCCATAGTTGGAGCATTAGAAAAAATTGATGGATTTACTTTTGATATTGCTTTCTTCGATGAGGCTCATAGGACCGCCGGTAATAAAGATACTCAAATGTTCATTATGGGTATGAATGATGCTTTTATCCCTTCCGAAAAACGGTTATTCATGACAGCTACAGAAAGATTTGTTAATCCTCGTATAGTCGGGAGAGCACGTGAATATAATTATGAAGTCTTTTCTATGGATAACTATGAACAGTATGGCCCGACATTTACCTCACTTCCTTTCAGATCTGCTATTGAACAAGGAATAATCAGCGATTACAAAATAGTTCTTTGTTGCATGAAAGAAGGGGAACTAAAAAGTATAATTGATAATAATCTTGTTCTAAATATTGGGGATAGGGAAGTGGATTCGCAGAATCTATTCAAACAAGTTCTTCTCGCAAAAACCATGAATGATATTGGGATTAATAAAGCAATCTCCTATCATCGCGATATTGAATCTGCAAAACGCTTTATTTCATCTGCAAATGGTACTAACTTAAACGAAGTAATATCTGGTATTTCTAGAGATACAGTCGTTTCAGATGTATATTGTGACCATATAAATGGAAGTATGTCTGCTGGAGCTAGAAAAGCAATTTTTGACGAATTTATAGCATCTCCATTTGGTGTAATTTCTAATGCTAGATGTCTCACAGAAGGTGTTGATGTACCGATAATTGATGCTGTATATTTTGCTGATCCCAAAAACTCAGTTATCGATATTATCCAAGCTGTGGGGCGATCATTACGAAAAGTAAAAGATAACCCTGACAAAATTTCGTATATAATAATTCCGGTTATTATCGCTGATGAGGTTTCTAGTTTTGAAGATATTGATCCCGAGAATTTCAGCACACTGCATACTGTTGTACAAGCCTTAAGAGACCAAGATCGAATTCTTGCAGACTATATTGACAAACTAAATCTAAAGCTAGCAACAGGCGAGAGGCCTAGGGGTGAAGACGATGGCGACTCCCCAATAATCATAGAGGCAACAGAGCAGCTAGGAATTGATGATATAGCTGGGAAAATTCTTTTACGAGTTGCTGAAGTAAATAGAGACCCAGCAAATATATCCCGGGAATTTATTTTTGAACCAAAGTCTCGTACATCAGGAGTAGAAAGAGGAGATTTTACTACTATCGGAGACTATAATCTTGAATCATATTGGAAATCTTGTGTAATAGCTACTTTGCAAAAATATGAATCTTTTGATGTAGGGCTTCCACGTACTGCTATAGCGATTGATCATAACAATGTTTCACATGCTGTTAAGATCGGTGCTATAATCGAAAAAGAACGTAAATTCTATGTAACTGATATTGGCCGTAAGTTATTTGCATGTTCTTCTTTTGAAGAAGCTGCACCAATATTTGAAGAACAATTATTAAAGTTTAACAAGTTAGCGGCAATTACTAGGTTTCCACATTTTCCGTACCGTTATGCTTTAAGGGTATTAGCACAAGTAGGTAAAATATCGAAATTTGAATTTGCCTATGCATTATTTATAGCTAAAGATATAGGAGAGCGCGGTGTTAGTGAAGCCTGTGAAAGGATATCATACCTTAGAGATACTTATCCTTGTATTGAAAGTTTAAGTGAAGCTAACAAAGAAATAGTTTTGGCTGCTCTTAACGAAAAGTTCGATACAACACTTAAGCTCATTGACATTTGGTCTTCTAGAACAACCCTTTACAACCAGTTTAATTACCTTAAGAAGCACCTTACAATATGGCAGGGAGTAACTGTCTCAGGAACTCCAGAAATAACGCTTGCCCCTAATGGAACGGATAGAATTAAAGAGCTTCTTGAAAAAACAAACGAGATAGAAACATGTCCTATGGATAAGCTTATAACGAATTTTATTACTTTCAAAAGTTGGCTTTGAAACAAATTGCCGCAGGTGAGAAAATCATCTGCGGCAGTTTGTTATTCTTTCACCAATTCTACTATACTCTCCCTTAATACATTTTTTAAATATGGAAAACGCTGCAACTGTTGAGCCGATGTTCGGCACTTTCTGCATTCTATGATACTTTCCACTCTAAATCCAACTTGCTCAGATAAATAAGCTAACAACAAATCCGTTGGAACTATAACGCCAACATAAGCAGATTGATCAATAACTATATATGTTTTTTTGCCTTTTTCAAGACAAAGACCGCACTGCTTAATTATTTCTTGCATGTCAGAAAAATACCCCTTAATCATATTAGGAACCTTTCTGGTTCTCGAGTCCCTTTTTCCAGTCTCTGCTTCTTTTTTAGGAATCGCCTTTTCAATTTCTTCTGCAATAATATTTATATATTTATCTGACTCTTTTTGCTCTTTTACACCAATGAATGACCTTACCGCTTGCTTTCTAAAATCGTTAATTTCTTGAATATTAGTAGCAAAATCGCCAAAAACAAGTTCTAATTTATATGATTCAAAATAATCAAATGAATTCGGGTATGGTGGTGAAAAAATAATTGTCCCGGCCTTTAAATTCTTTGATTCGTAATTCTGTTTATATATTTGATATAAGTTTTTAGCACTATCTGCAATACATTCTCCTTTGCCTTTTATATTACTTGATGTAGATTCTAAATCGTTCAGAATTTCAGTTGCTTTATTAATAAAAACATCTCTTACATCTGAGACCTTTGTGTTAACTGTTTTTAAACCATTACCATCTCTCCGACGGTTAGAAGAGCTCTCAATAATACAAAGGAATGCAGTTTTCAAAATCAATTGCACTCTCGTGTCATCTATATTGTCTATATAATCTTTCAAACTGCAAAGCGTCTCAAAATTTCTTTGAGTGAAATACTTTTTTATGTCATCATATTTATTTGTGCTAGATATTTTAAATTCCGGTAAATCTCTCACTAAACTTTTAATTAATTGCAACTCTTTTTGCGTGTATTGCTGCATTTTAACATTAGCTATAAACGCTGATAATGGATTTACGTCTATGCCAAATCCATAGTATCCATTAAGAACAGCAACCACAGGAGTTGTTCCAGATCCACTGAATGGATCTATTATTACTTCATCCTTAGCAGCACCAGAATCTCTAATTAATTCCTTTATTAAATTACCTGAAAACCCTTCTCGATAGCGAAACCATTGATGAAATGGTACGTCAGCGTTCTCGGAAAAGTTTACAGAATTACTATATTTATATGATAAGTCTTTAATTTCATATCGACACTCTAATTGTAAAATAAACTGCTGTAATTCCTTACTTTCATATATCTGCCTTTCATTAAGAAGTTCTTTCATAGCATTACTGCTCCTTTTTGACCCATTTTTCATTAATGTAATTAAGCTTTTTCTTCAACAAATTATCTACATAGTCATCGGAATATGTTTCAACTTTAAGCATTTCTTCCTCGTTGTCAATATGTTCTACAATATATGCCATAAGCACGCAGACAAGCTTAGAGAATATTTTTTGATACAGCTCAGTGGTAGAATACCTTTTGCGTTTCTTATATAGATGTTCAATCTGCATATCAATATTTTTCTCAATTACCTGCTGCAACGTGTATCCATTAAGAACTGAAATTGCAGGGTTCTTTCCTTTAACAAACGAATATATGAAATCACCATGGATATTTCCTGCGTATCTTAAATGCGCAGTATTTTTATAAGATTTAATAAAATCTTGGAAGATTACTCCATCATCCGGAAGATAAAAGCCAGCCCTTGCTACAGCCTTCATCATTGCAATCCATACCTTAATATTCTTATTGTTGAATGTAAAGACCATATAACCGCCGTCTTTCAAAACTCTATTACACTCTGCGTAGATTTTATATAGTAACTCCTCATAATCCGTTTCGGTTTTGGCCCCTGATACTTTTACCTTTCTATTGACAACTGCTTCTTCATCCTTAAAAATATAATCATTTAATCCACTAAAGGATTCGTACCATGCATTCCAAACAGCTGATAATTCAGCATATTGTACGTTACTCCCATAAGGCGGGTCTGTTATTACTACATCGATAGATTTATCGGGTATTGGAAGATCACTTGAACTTCTGTTTAATACTAGATAACCACCTTTTTTTCGTAATTCATCGAAAGAATGCGCCTCTTTGCACCCTTCAGGTAAATTCTGCTTTGAATATTTAACTCCGGCAAGTATACTTTTTGCTCTTTTGAAAATGATATCTACAACGTTGGTTTCTACATATTGGTTCGGAAGCCAAAATGCGTGTTTGTCCATTGAAGTAGGGTTGCCATTTTCCCAATTATCTGTAACCCTTGTCATGTTATTTGTATACCTCAATGCCGAGCTAAATAGAAAATATAGCATCTCATATATATCCTGTGGTAATTCTGATTTTTTAGAAATAATATCGTTAAAAATAGAACAGTTTATAGCATAATTTCTATCTGTAAAAAGATCCTTATATTCAGTAACACCTCGTTCTTTTAGTTTATCTTCATGTTGTCTATCCCAATCCATGGGTATCTCAAAATTAGGACTATATTTTAGTCTATTTGCTGTATCTAATAACTCGTCATAATTGCAAATTTGCGTTTTAGAATCTATTTCCCTTGTTTTGATTTCATTGGTTGCATTCGATCTATAGCGCACACGTATCGGAAGACTACCATTTGGTATACCTTCAATCCTTCTAACTCCACTGTGACCCTCGCAAGATTTATTCGAACACTGATAAATGCCATTCTTAATTTTATTATCTTCTGTTAGAACTATTTCTTGACCACAATGAGGACAAAGAACAATATACACCCATTCAGTCCATTCACAAATGCCATTATCATTACCAAAGTCAACAAAATACCATCTTTCATATTTCTCCCGAATCTGGCTACAGAAATCTTCGTAAACTTTCTTTAATAGATCAATATCCCCATTGAACATCTGCATCCTTGAAATAAAAGTTGCTAATGGATTTATATCTACACCTATTACTTTTCTCTCTAAAGAAGCCCCTTCAAAAACTGTTACTCCGCCACCACAAAAGCAATCCAATATAATATCATTCTTATTTGAATAATGTCTAATTAAATTATTAAAAACATTATAAGGTCTTCTGGCAAAGTATTTATGCATTCTATATTGAGGAGTATGTCCTTTAGCTTCAATTGATTTCTTTATTGGTTTTACCTTTTTCATGATGTTCTTCCTTTCCCTCGTCCATTTTCTTTGCCCGAATTTCTTCTAATAAATCTTCTCTTTCCAGTAAGTAATCATATATGTCGACTGGAATTTCCCTCCGCTCACTAGCAGCTAAGTCAAAAAACTCAACCTTTTCTTCTTCACTTAACTGCAGTGCTTCTGCCAACGCATATTGAGTTTTCTTATCTGGAGGATTCTTTTTCTTTTTTATAATTTCACCAAGATAAACAGCCGAAATATTAGCTAAAGAAGCAAGCTTACTGTTAGTAAGATTTATAGCATCTCGTTTACTTACTAAAAATGAACTGAATGATTTATATTTCACAAATTAACCCCCATTCTATAAGCATTGTGCTTTATGCTCTATGCTATTAGCTAATTGCTAATAGCATAGCATTTTTTCTGCAAAAACGCAATGAATTTCTTCGACTCCTGATATCTATCCTGTCTCCTCAACCCCTACAAAAATAAGCGTTATCTAATCTGTCAACTCAACCCTATCACTTTCATGGTAGTTGATATGTTTCCTCAAAGAATAAAAATAAGGGTTTTCTGACATTAATCTCTCGACAAAGTTGCCGAGAAAAAAATGCAATGTCAGGAAACCCTTTATTTATCAGTGTTTTAAATAGTCCTATTTATCCACCCTTGACATCAATACCACCGTCTCCACATGCCCTATATGCGGAAACATATCAATTGTAATTCTGCCAAAAAGTGCACACCCCTTAATTAAAAATCCATAGAGGTGTGCATGTCCAACATAAAAATCTATATATCTGAGTTTAAATCTTAAAATTTCTCACTCACTTTTTCTCAAAAAACAGCAAAAGCCCTTGAAATCAAGAGCTTTCTATATGTATCAAAATTATATTTCTTATTTGGTGGAGACGAGCCTCGTTGAACCCCTATCTGAAGAATATATTCTTTATCTCAACTACCCATTATTAGCCTACCCAGTATATGGATATTGGGGGGTTCGTTTTGTTTCCTATACATATTTTAACAAAATAACCAACTTTAAATTTATTTTATTATAGTTCATCTCTTAACATAAATCCTACTGTTGACCCCTGTTCAACCATAAAATTCAAAATGCACATGATTTTTTCTTTAGTAGCTTTTTCTCTCTTAATTTTACTTTGCCACCTATCAGTAATATCAACCATATATCTTTCAAGATAAAACATTGTATTTATCATAAGACTTTGCTTTTCTAACCATGGGTTATCTTTTACAATGCAAGAGATCCAATCAACTCCATAATCAAAAAAGCACGTTCCAATAGAATTTAGCAAATGAACAATTCCATGTAAGGTAGCCTTATGAAATCCTAAATCAGAACTAACTTTTTTATAAAAATTAGTTTGAGCACAGCTTAAAGAATGCCATTCCTTCGCTTTTTTTTCCCATATATAAGAGGCCAACATATACTCTGTCAAAATAGATTCACATTCACGCTCTCCACTATATGCATACCTACTATCCATTGCCTCTTGCGTTTGGTGCTCCTTCTCGGAATCAACTATTGTCACTATTTTATTGTATAGCTCATCCCAAATTTTCCAAAAAACATCTACGTTTTTATACGAATCTTCTTTAATAATGAGAAAATATAAAAACCGTTGAGTCCATTCATTCTTTTCTAAAATCGCACTAATTATGCTCATATAAAGAGGTATTTCATCACAAGTACGCTGTAAAAGAAACTCAGCAATCTTCTCCCAAATATTCCAGATAGCCTCAAAAGTATGTGCTTTTTCTTCTTGCCCTATTTGAATTTTTGCTTGAAACACACTAATTAGTTTCTCTATTATGTCAATCAATGAACCATCCTGTGTGTCGGATGGTATCATATTTAATGTGTTTGAAATCGTTTCAATAGTGCAATTACTAATAATAGCTTCTTCAATAAAGTATTCACTGCTAAATAAGGCATTAATTAATGATTCATTTTCTTCCCAAAAACTTCTATTTAGTTCATCAAAGTTCATTCCATATTTTCGCATTACTTTATTATTATACATATCAGCGAGGCAAAGATTTATTTTGATGAAGTACAGTATATTTTTAGATTTTAATTTTGAAATTATCTCTATAATCTTTTTTTGAAAATCCTTGCCTTTTACAATTAATAGATATGTAATGATAAACCGAATTTCATCACATTTTTCGTCCTCTAGCTGCAATATAACCATTAATCCTTCAAGTATTGCTTCAAATCCTAATCCATTCATAAAGACTTGGTTTGGATATTTGCATAATTCATATGCTGCATTTAGTAAGTTTACCTTACAAAAATCAATTTCTTGAGGCAACAGTTCAGACTGAAAATCTCGCAGCATAACACATGATATGCTATATATTAAACCTTCTACAAGAATAGCTTTATCACGGTGCTCTTGAATAAACTGTGGTATACCTACCATTTCATTATATGCTTTCTTTGGATTGGTTTCATAATCTATGTACTTCTCATAATTACTTTCATTTCTATCGAGTCTGAATTCAGACCAAAGTTTTAATTGCATCAGTCTGGTAATTGGTTCAATTTCTTCATCGTTTTTCTTTATCATTTTTTGAACAGATTCGCTTAACTCAGGTTCCATTGCCACATAAGACTGTTCATCTATGTCAACTTGTTTGGCCTGCATTCTTCTTAAATCCATCTGTGATAAATATAATTCCCATAGATTGTCAGAATCTTCTCTATTACTCTGTGCTTTGATGACTTGCAATTTCTCATCTATTTTTTCATATATATTTGCGATAAATTCTTTTCTATGTTTTTCATCAAGATGTTCTATTGGAGCTACTTGATAGTTTAGAATTATAAAATCTAAAGTTTTGTTTCGAAACTTCTCTTTTAGAGTTTCCTTTCTCTCATTGACATAGATTACATTCTCCCCTCTTGCACCCAAAGCACTAATTCTAATCAGCTGAGTTAATGATTTTTCTTTACTGAATCTTATTCTATCCTGTGTAAATATTTCTTTAGTATCCATAAGCATTAATGCTATATGGTATGCTTTATTGGGATTAGCTATAATCGCACTAACAACTACTGCCGTAACGGAAGCTGATTTAGATTGTGTTATCAAATACTTTAATAACTGCTCATATTCTTCAACAGTTTCTTTTTCAGCTTCTTCAATTAACCATTTTTCTAATGTAGCCATCAAACACTGTATAAGACCAGGTCCTGGTTGAGTAGCTCTATACATTTGCCATATTCTCGTACTACAATGCTGTAACACAAAATTATTATCGACTCTAATTTGAATTTTTGTATAATCATTTTCATATTGATGAAACATATTTGAAGTAACAAATTTTTCAATTGTGAAATTAACCATTTTCAAAATGAAATCCAATGATTCTTGTTTTTCTACTTTTAAAAGCCAATATATTGGTGTTTGATACGCACTATGATGATTATAGTCAAAACAATGTCTTGAATTTATTCCAAAACTTGTTTCCCAAGAATCTCTGTAATAGTACCTATCTTTTTTCGTATCCAGCCAGAAATACTTTGCAATATTCATGGTAAGTTTTGCATTACTTTGTGCAAGATACATTCCGTCAAGGCTAGTCAACGCATTCTCAAATAGTTTACTATACTTATCGCTACCATTAACAACTTTCTCAAAAAATGCTTCTATTTTATCGCCTACCTCTGCCGCTCCTTTTAAAATTATACTAATTAGTCTATCTTCAATAGAATAAAGTCTAGTTCTTGTCTCATATATCGAACATGCAATTTTAGCAGCCAGTTTTGTGATATCACCTGCATTATAATTTCTCACCCAATCAAGTAAAAACTCCAAAACTATATCCATTTGTTTTTCATCTATAGCGACATTTTCCAAGTTTTCACTAAGGAAAAGAATTGTTGCCTCCCAACCATAACCTTTGGGAATAGTGAACATTAAATTGCCATAACTCTTTTTTACTGCAGTTCTAAGTAGAAACACCATCCTGTAAAATAAAATGCTTTCACTTTCAATACACTTAGCTTGATACTCTTTGTAAAATTCATAACAATATTTAGACTCCAAGATAGCAATATAAGTTTCATCAAGCCAAACCCTATCAATTCCTCCATTTTCGATTATCTGATTCAAAAGACTCTTAACGTCTTGCCTATTGTCCTCAATATTCATAATAATCCATTGTCTATAAGCCCGCCTCATTGAAATTGAAGGAATCAGATTATTAAAAAACATTAAAAATTTATTACTATATTCATTAAAGCATTCTTCAACCATCTGTTCTAAAGACCACTCCTCATAAATATCATGAGTAAAGAAATATCCTTGCTTTTCATCATAATCCAAAATATCATCGCTAATTAATGCTGATAATGCTTCATAATCTTCTTGAGTTATTTTATCCTCTCTAATGTAAAAGGTTTGACTCTCAGACTTAAGCCTTGCCAATTGAAAAATCATTTTTTTCCTTCTTGTATGAATTCTATTCTTAACATTTGGATAACCAAGTATTTTTAATCTCCAGAGTTCTTCTTTAAATTCCTTAACTGTACTTCGTATTGCATTATTTTGATCAGCAACTTCTAAATACTGGTTGAGATAAAACGGTACTCCAATTAACTCCATAATTCTTTTGTTCTGCGGAACAGCCACCCCACAATCAACCAACAATTTCTTAATTTGTTCCTGCACTACAACTGAAATACATAGTTCCTTCATCTGAGCTTGTGAATGTATACGTCTTAATAAATATTTTAAATTTTCAGTAAAGGACGTTCTTACTGTAAAAATAAATTTCCATCCCTTGCGAATAGCTTCATAATAAAATTCCTCAAATGCATTATTTTGCTCTAACTCAAACAACGCTTCAGCTGAATCAATCAGAATATGTTTCTCCAGTTCATCATCGAAATAATCAAAGAAGTCATAGCATGTATAGTTGCCATATTCCATAAATATATTCTTGAGCTTATTAACTCCAAACTCAACTGCCTTCCAAGAAAACAAAATTGGATTCTCATCATTTACCCAGTGCTTAATAAATGATGTTTTGCCAACTCCGCCTTCACCCGAAATGATTACAACTTCTCCACCAAATAAATTATTTAATTTTACTTGTTTCTGATATAATTCATCATTAAAGTGCAAAGTATTTCCTTTATAATATATATTTTCTTCTATCCTCCGAAGCAAAGCTTCTGTACGATTCTTCATATTATTTATAAAAGAGCTAATGCCATTCATATTGTTAAAAATTGGCGTTGGTTCTTTAGAAAGTGAAATATCACATCCATATAGCTCCTTGATTTTATCTAGATACCATTCTATATGCCATATATAAAATATGTAATAAAATGCCTCTCCATCTTCATTTACTGGGATTTTTTTTGTAACACCAAGAAGATATATTTTATTACCAATTTCACAATATAGTGGACCACCTGACATGCCAGCAACTTCTTCTTCAAAATATCTTCTTGTTCCAAATTGATATTTTAACGTTAGCATAATACGTGGGCATTCATAGTTTTCAACCATAACATGAATAGGCAAATAAGGTAAGTCAATCCCCTCCTCATCTATTAATGATGGAAATCCTGCCAATTTCACATCATAATTCATTTCTAAAGAAAAGTTTTTTGGCAAAATCATATTATCTTTTTTAGAAAACCATTTTAGTTTTTCTATATAAATAACTGCAACATCTAAATCTTTATCATCACTTTTATCATACAGAACTTCAATTATCTTAAATTCTTCTTCATAAGCTTCTTTAAATTGACTCTCTATCTTAATATGTTCTATATTACCATCAAATTCATCAATCACATGATATACAGTTAAAATTGCATCTCTTTCTGTATCAGGCAAAGACACAATAATCCCAGTTCCCTGCTTAACTTTACGACCATTGTCATCAATTAATGTTATTTTTAAAATAGCTTTCTTTATATCATTGTTCATTTGTTCCTCCTACAATCTGTTACGTTCCACAACTTGATTTGAAAATAATAATTATAATATTAAATCTACCAAAGCTTATATATCTACATTATAGTACATATTTTGTTTTTCTACCCTTATTTTACCTATATAAATAATTCAAATAGATACTATTTACTCTTAATTACTCCATGAGAAAAAAAGATAATAACACTTTCTTGTAGAGTTGTTACTATCTTTTAAAGTTATTGTAAATGTGCTTTTTACTAACAATTGTTGTCAATATATTTATTTTGTATATTCCTATATAATCGTTCTTAGGTTAACTCCATACATATATTTCTAGAATTAAACTTTAAAAATTCTAAGACTTTTTACTAAACCTAAAAATATCACGCCTATCCAAACAGTGTTTCAGCTCACTTACCTCAACTATTCCACAGAAAGCAGCTTAAAATTATAATCCCCCTATTCTTATTGCAATGGTTTAATAAACTCATGAAATTTATCTCTTAGATAAATCCCCAGAGAGTAACTCTTTTTGTATTTTTATCGCAATATCATTTCCTGTTTCCGCCATATTATTGATAATAAAAATAAATTTTGTGCATAACTCAGATTTACTAAGAATTACTCCTTTATTTACAAGCCAAATATCTAAAAACATTTTAGATAAGTGGTGGACTTTGACACTGTCTTCAAATAATGATCTTTTATCCGATAAACTATTTATACATATATAAATGCATTCAATTTTATTCTCAAATGAAATATTTCTACCTAATTTGATTAGAAATAAAACCAAACCTAAAAAACATTCCTTTAAGCTACCAACCTTTTTACACCATAATAGAATAAATCTTATAAAATGATCCCCTCCTATCCAATTTCCTATCTCTATTTCTATTTCGTAATCGGAGTTATTAAATAATAATATATTTAATATTTCTAACATAATATTTCTCTTATTTGAATCTTGAAATGAATCTATATCAATGCTAAGTATAAATTCACCAATATAAATCCAGTTATTCAAAAATATATATTTAAATAATCCCTCATCTATAGTATTTATTGTTCTAAGAGTCATTTCTAAAATATTTTTTATCAACTGAACATGCAGATTAAAATTTTCTACTATACAATTAAACAACTGAGAATTTTTTAAATCTACGCATCCAATAAAGTAATTTCCAATAGCCAAATATAAATTTTTTTCCCAGTTGTTGCACTCAACCTCTTGTCTTGAAGAAATATGCAATGAATTACTTTTAGAATATACATTAAACGTATACAACAGCATTTGACATAAAAAATGTTCATACCAATCCTTATCCTTAATTAACTTTACATACTCAAATATTGGCAAACAAAAAACAACAGGGTATAAGTATTCAGGATTTAGTGGGTAAGTTGAAAATTTCATTTTATATACTTGTTGGGCTCTCTTTTTAGAAAATAAAATTTTATTTACTTTTTTTACAATACAATTGTGATCTTTAAAATTAATTATAGAGAATTTAATTGCTTGATTAATGCATTTCCATATTATTTCTTGATTGATTATCCAGAATATCTTTAAGTTAGAAAACAAAGCCTGTCTTATTTGAATTCTATAATGTCCAACCAAATTTAATAATTCATCTAACAACTCATTATCAGTTGGACACTTTGCTACTAGAATTGGTAATGAAAAAGTTACAACATACTCATATCCCGATTCCATTTCTAACTCGATGCTACCGTTTGTATCTGAAGTTATTATATCTTTATGCTTCTCTAGTCTGCCAGGTCTTTTTGCAGCATTCAGAATTTGCTGTCTACACCAATTTTGTAAACCATTATTCGTAACCCAGGTCCATCTCCAACTGATTAAGGCAGATGCAAATGTAGCTAATACATCTGCAACTAGAACAGGTCTACTCTCATCATCTGACCCTTTGGGTACATAATTAAGGTTATCTTCTTTCTCAAGTTGCTTTGAATATTGTATTGCAGAATCTAATGAATATTCTTCACTGATTTTATTTTTAAATAGAAATATATTTGACCAATGCCAAAATTTCTCTAACATAATCATTTCTGCTGTTTTACGGGGATATAGATCTTTATAATCACGTTTAATTGCATTTTTTATAAGTGAACATTCTAAAACTGTCTCCCTATAATTGTATATAAAATGCCTATCATCCTCAAAAAATATAGGTATATCACTATCGATTTTATTTACAAATTCTAGTAAATAATTATTACTCTTTTCAAATATAAACCATGATAAAAATTTGATAATCCCCCACATTGGGAAAGTATTATTAGTTAACTCCAACAAAATATTAAAATCTTCATCATCAGAAAGATCTTTAAAATAAAGTCCTTTGTCAAGTTCCACTATAAATTCATTCATTTCATTTATTCCAAAAATTTTTTTCACTCTTTTATAATCTAAGTATATAAATGCTACATTAGTTATAATAGGTAATATTGCCTCAGCAGCAATCTCATAATTTGTACATGCTGCTGAAACACAAACACTTATTACTGCCACTGATGTGTTTCTATCTAAAACCAAATGAAATAATCCCTTTGGATCTTGTCCACTTTGAAGTTGCTCATTCATCCATTTTTCTAATGCCATCAATGAACAAGTTAAAATCTTTGGAACTCCAAATTGGTACCTATGCCAACAATATACTTCTTCATCACCCCACACCTTTTTTTCCACATTATTTAGGTAAAAAATTTGTGGCAATGGGTTACCCTGATTAGTTCTTTTTACATGTTGTTTCATCCATATATTAGTTGCATGATTCACAATATTATTTATCAGGCTCACGCCATCTATTGGACTATTTCTTAATAACTCTATAAATAGCCCCTGTTGAAAGCTTGCTATCTTTATATTAAACTGTTTAATGCCATAATTGTTAATATCAAAATCGTTATCTTCAGTATTAGAAATAATAACTTTATTTAAAATACTTGATGCCTCTTTAGGTATATATTTTATTATTGGAACCCATGCACTATCAATAATTGTTTTTTCAATATAATCTTGTAATTGATTGCTCATTTTGCATTTAAATAGACTATCGATTCTTTCGGGAAATATATCTGCTGACCACAAAATGATTTCAAAGATATTTTCATATAGCTTATTAGATTCACTATCATTGAATTTATAATTAAACCTAAGAAAATAATCAAAGAAAAATTCTGATAAGTTATACCTAATTCCATCTTGACCAAGAGTATAAATAATCCACTCTTTTGCAAGAAATGAAAATTCATAAATATTTTCATCTGTTAATTTAAGTCTATTGTTTAAAATAGACTCTATTACCGGTATCCATTGATTATCAACAGGTCTTGTTATAACAGTTTTGTGGCTTTTATCCATTACATTATTAATTTGAGTTTCAGCACAAAATTTCCTTAAAGTTTTAATTAATAGGGTGATTAGATTGTTTTCTTGTAATTTAAATAAATCATTAAAAAATCTATTAATATCCGCAGAATTAAATAGTGATACTAATATTCCCTGTTTCCAAATAGGTAAAAGATTCGGTGTATTTTCGATTGCTTTTAAAATTAATAACCATTGATTAATATCTTTATGAATATCTAAAGCTTTACAACATAATAAACTTAAAGGCCTGACTAGAAATAATCTTTGATTACTATCATTAATTATTTCTGACAATAATTTTGGGTTTTTTTCAAAAAAAGTTACAATCGTCCATTCCTCATATACATCATGTGCAAATTTAAGCTCATTACCTTCTTTTATTAGTATTCTATCTGAAAGCAACCCTTTCATAGCTTCATTTTCTGAATCCATTTCCATTATAGATTCAATTCTTGCATCTTTCCGTATTATCTTAAATAATAATTGCTCTCTTTTGTCAGGTTTTCCCTTACCTTCATAAGTTTCTTCCGACAATCGAATTATTTTATCTCCAAACCATTGAATTAGCCCAATTTCATTGGAATAATCAGGATTATCATCTTCAATTCTAATATCTTTATAAGGTAATGTCATTATATCTAGTATAGCTGGTCTCCAAATTATTTTTTCTAAGTTCTTATGTATAGACAAATTATTTAGTATTGGAAACTTGCTAATAACTTCATTAATATCTTTTTTATCTAATGCATTAATTGATATACTGTCATACTTAACTTTGCATCTATTAAGCTCATCCTTAACATTAGAAAGAATATTATTGGATTGATATGTTCTGCAAGAAAAAATAAGCTTCCACTTTTGATTTTTTGATTCACTAGCAGCCCCATTTCCCTGATTTACTCTAATTACTATGGAAATTAGGTCATAGATAATCCTTACGCGATTTTCATCAATAGCATTTTCTAATCCATCTACAATAATGTAATTATCTGATTTTGTCTTTGAAAATGCCAAAATATCTTCAAATCTATTTTTAACATTTTTATTATGCAAAAATTCATCAATATCCTTACCATTAAATCTCTTAGCAGAAAACATAAATAATAGATTATCGGCTTTTAGTTTGTTAGCTAACAATTTTGTAACTACTGATTTACCAACCATAGGTTCGCCAAGAATAAAAAGCACATCATTGTAACGTAACTTTTTTTCTGAATCGTTTATTAAACCATCTCTAGGCAATTGGAGCTCTCCGCCTATTTTATCTTTAATTATGTCTGAAATAAATTTTGAATATCCATTAAGTTTATCAACGTCCTCCTTTAATTGGAGTACTGGTTCTTTAGATAAAGATATATCGCATTCATATAGTTCCTTAATTTTATCTAGATACCATTTTATATGCCATACATAAAAAATATAGTAAAATGCCTCTCCGTCTTTATTTACTGGAATTTTTTTTGTAAGGCCAAGAAGATATATTTTATCATTAATTTCACAATATAGTGGGCCACCTGACATACCAGCTACTTCTTCTTCAAAATATCCTCTTGTCGCGAATGGCTGTTTTAATGTTAGCATAATACGAGGACATTTATAGTTTTCAACTATAACATTAATAGGCAAGTAAGATAAATCAAGCCCTTCCTTATCTATTAATGATGGAAACCCTGCCAATTTCACATCATAATTCATGCTAGAAGAAAAGTCTTTCGGTAATATCATATTATCTTCTTTAGAAAACCATTTTAATTTTTCTATATAAATAACAGCAACATCTAAATCTTCAACATCACTTTTATCATACAGAACTTCAGTTATCGTGAAGTTTTTTTCACAAGCTTCTTTATATTCAGTATCAATCTTAATATGTTCTTTATTACCATCAAATTCATCAATCACATGGTATACAGTTAAGATTGCATCCCTTTCTGCATCAGGCAAAGATACAATAATACCAGTTCCCTGTACCGCTCTGTTGCTTTTCTTATCATTATATGTTATTTTAACAATTGCTTTCGTAATATCATTACTCATTTCTTTCTCCAATAAATTTATATTTTTCACATTTTAAACGATAAGAATCTTCCAGAGCATTTATAAAAATCTTATTAATAAGTTGTTCATAGTTAAAATAAAATTTTGCATTCTCATTATTGTCCCATATTCTAGCCAACGTCTTTTTATTTGGATGACTGTAACTTTTCCCATCTGTAGATATAAGATAGTTGTTGCAATCAATCAACTCAAGAAAGCTATTTTTTAATGTACCAATACTTCCATGATGTGATAATTTCACATGCTCAAGTTTTAATTTATTATTTTCTGTGTAACCTAAATCTCTTAATTCTTTTTCTACTATATCATAATCACAATCACCAAGCATTAAGACTCTTTCTTGAGTTGATTCCTCCTCTAATAAAAAAGCAATACTTGCACGATTATATGATGTTAGAGCTTCACAATCTGTCTTTTTTTTCAGCTCTTCAATCGTATCTTTATAATCATCCATGATTTTGCATTTACTAATATTCCCTTTTGCTTTATCTACTTTATTTTTTTCTGCTTTTCTAATATCAATTTCATATTGTTTATAATAGGCTTCTAACGTTTCTTTACTTGGAGATAAAAACTTTATATTAATTCCATGTTCACTTATATTCATTCTACTTTTGATTTCTTTATCATCCACAATAATTACTTCATCTGTTAACTTGTCCATATTGCAGAGTAATTGTTCCACGCTTTGTGCTGATGTAGCACTTATATTTCCATTACTTATTTTATATTCTATCTTTTGTGGTTTTACATACGCTTTTTTTAAATATAATGCTGTAGCATAGGGAGAATTGTATATAACCTTCATAATATTTAGTCTTAATTCTTTATACTTATTTTTTAGTAAATCCTTAAATAATCGTTGAACTCCTTTTATATGATCATCATCTATATGTGTCAAAACTATCAAGTTGATTTTATGTTCTCTTAAATATGACAAAATAAAATCCTTATTTTTTTCTATTCCATCATAACTATCACCAGTTCCCCCATCTACCAAGATGTTATATGGAAGTCCATCATTATTTTTTGTTTCAATCAAAAAACAGTCGCCATATCCAGCTTTCATCATCGTAATTTTCATAATTTACCTCTTTATATCATTATTGAATTTAAAATATCTTTGCATAATAGATATTAATTGTATAATCAAGATAAAAAATAGTATTATATTTTCTTTTCAAAGATAATAATTGTACTCTAAATTGACAATATTATCATATATATTTTTATTATACTACAAGTTTTGTCACCATATCTTGTTTTTTTTATAATATTTTTACTGTTTTTTACTATTTAAACTAAAATAGTTCAATATCAATTACTAGAATAACAAAAGATAGCAAAACCTTATATAAAAGTTTTACTATCTTTTTATAATTATCGCACCTCTGTTTTCTTACAAGTAGCTAACAGCACTCCATGTGCTCTGACTGACTGCAGTATCTTAACATATTAGAATTAATATATTTCATAGCTTGTTTATATTTGTACACCAATCCAATTAGTTACTTTGCTTAGTTAGAAAATAGCACGCCATGTGCATTTTCATCCATGGTTGCGGCGTGCGCGCTATAGGTGGTAAATTAAATAATGATTTTTTTAGTGCTGAGCTTTATACTCCTAATCTCAGTTGGTCCATCTTCGTAATGCTCAATGCTATCTGTTGTTTTATCTAAAAAACACTATTCAATCATCGATATCTGATCCCCAACCAATTTCTTATAACTCAATTTATCTAAATCAACTTCAGATTTTAATTTCTTAATAACCACAGTTTGAGTACCTGAGGCATTAACCTCAGTGTCTAAATAATACTTAACGTCAAATAGTGGTAATAAGTTGCTCGGCATACCGTATCCAAGGCAAAGAACTTGAAAATTATTTTCATCAAGAAGCTTTATTATAGGCTCCCATATATAAGAAGCGGCCATACCTGAAAAAGGAGCATCAAGCATAACAAATTTTCTACTTTCATCCCCTATATGAGGATTGTAAAGCTTTTTAATAAAAGAAATCAAACATATAAATATATTGTATGCCATACCGTTAGATTGACCAGTTGAACCTATTACTTCCGCCCAAGAAATAGACTTACTATTACTTTCAATAGCATCAACCTTATAAATCTTAACATCACAATTATTTATATTATCAACAAATTGAGAAAACAAATCTTTTAGTTTCAGATTATTAGCTAAATAGCTAAGCCTCTCTGATTCTTCTATATTTTGAAGTCCATTAACTAAATGGTTTATATATGATTTCATTCTAGCCTTTCTAATCACCTCATCAGCAGGTTTCACTATAACTTCAATCATTGAGGTCGCTTTACCATTTATATTTATTTTAGAAAGATGTGTAAGATTTAATAGCTCGCCATAAACTTGCTCACACTTTTGAAGAAGTTGATTAATGAAAACTTCCTCGTCTTCTTTAAGCTCATTAATAATAGTACTTATTCTCTTCTTTTCTTCATCTAAACTTTTTATATACCCATGCTCACCTTGAAGCCTATCTATAATAAGTGTACATTCATCTTTACTAACTGGTGTGCTTTGTCTTAAGTTTTCCAAGTCTTCCTTAAAATGAACCAACTCAGAATCCATAAGATTTTTTATAATCCTATCCAACGTGCTTTCATAATTTAGCTTAGTGTTCTCTAAAGAAGAAAGTGCTCTATTAACTTCACCTTCAATTGTTTTTATCCCGCTTAAACTTTGGTTATAATCTTCTACTTCAACACTGTGAAATTGAATACCATTTCTATCAGCTACTCTATTAAGTGTATTATCATATTCCATTAAGAATTTGTCCTTTTTTTCTAACGCATCTTTTGTATCATAAAATTCTTTTATAGATCCTTGTACTTTAGAAATTTCAACTTCTATTGAATTTAAAGCTATATCAATTTTATCTAATCTTTCCTTGATATTAGTTTCTGATAGATTCATTTTTTCATAGGTTAAGCCCGTATATTTACTTTTAAAATTATTACACATGGTATTTATAGTACCTTCTAAATTATCAATTTCTGTTTTAAATTTTCTTTCAATTTTGTTTAAATCTCTAAGTTCTATTTTGCTATCATTTATAGATTTTTCTAATTCCTCTAAATAACTGTTATAGTCTCCAGTAAATAGTTCAGCATTGTTAAAATAATTTATGTTATATTTAATACCAATCTTATTCTTATTTTTTCTTTCTATTTCCTTATCTTCCGTATCTATAGATTTGTTAAGCTCTTCAATAGCTTCTTGAAGCATTTGTAATCCACTAATACTGCCCTCTACATTTTTTTTGTATAGTTCAAATTTGCTCTTAATTTCAGATAAAGGTAAATCTTCTTCAAAAATAGTAATTTCAATTGTAGGTGAAAAAGAAAGCTCTTCCAATTCCTTGCCTGCTTCAATAGAATCTTTATTCAAACCATCTACTCTAATTGATATTTCAGGCATTTCTCTATCAATCTCTTCCTCCTCAATTTTCTTTTGCAAAAGTTCTATGTTACATTTCTCTAAACTATCCTTATTTATTGATACAGCAGCCTCTAGCTTTATCCTTTCTTTAGATAACTTCTCCAAAGTCTCATAATCCGAAAGTTCCTCTTCTAAACCTTTTATAATATGAGATAACTTAGACATAAACTGCTCTAGCTCTACTAATTTAGCTTCAGTTGTTTCTATTTCCTTTTCAAGTGTTTTGATATTCTCTTTAGCTTTAGCAACAGTATCAACAATATTATTTGTTTCCATTTCTAATTTCTTAGTTAATTGTTCTTTTTGCTTAACTTCTACTTCGCTGTACTTAATTTCAAAGTTAATGCAAATATTATAATCATTTTCTATACTGTTCAATTCATTATTAAGCCTTAATTGTTCTATATTAAGAGTTTCTACTTCCTTTTTTAGCTTAAGCAATTGCCGTTCACTAAACTCTGGATCAACAAAGCATTCCTTATCCCTAACAGTAAAAGCTAAATTTTCTAAATTTACTTCTCCTATCCCGTGAAGTACTTCAGAATTAATAATAGGAACTACTTCATCATTAAACTTACGTCTTAAAGATATATCACTTATTATTTTATTAAAATCATACTTATCAACTATTATGCCATAAGGAATCAATTCTGTAATTTCAAATAAAGCCTTTCTTTCTTCTAAAGTTTTGTTTTCTAAAAAGCTGCTTCCCAAAACAGCTGATTTGTAACTAGCTGAAATAATATCAAATTGATATCTTGCACAATCTGAGAGGGAAACTACAGTTTTATTTTCTAAATCTCTAATAGTAGTATTTAATCCACTAATTTTTTCACCAATTTTTCTTGTTTCCTCTTTGATAGTATTGCTTATACCCTTTAGATATTTAGAAATAGTTTGATCTTGGTAAGTATATTTTCCTCTAATTAAATTATAATTAAAGTATTCGCCATTGTACTTATCAATTTCGTTAAGAAGTTCCTTTAACCTTATATTCTTATTTTCTATATCTTGTTCCTGTATTTTAATTTCATTTTCATGATTTATAATTGCATCATTATTTTTTTCTAAATTCAATTTTAAATTTGTTAACTCTTCTTGTTTTTTATTTAGCAACTCATTATTACTATTTAATTCTTTTGTAATATCCTCTTTCAGCAAGTGAACTATTCCTTTTTTAATATCCCTGATTTCCTTATCTAACTTTAGGAGGTTTTCCGAATTATCTTTATCTAAAGTTTCAAGATGTCGTATATCTGCCTCTAATGTTGATATCTCTCTACCTACTTTGAATTTACTGTCATTTAATTTTTCAAGTTTACCTTTTTCAATATTGTATAGTCCACTTTTTCTATTAACTTCTTCGTTTAAAGCCTTTTTATAGTAACATCCCCAATAGTTATAGTCACTTATTATTAACTCTTTATCCTTAGTTAAAGCACTTATTGCTTCTTCCTTTACCTTCACCTTTTCTTTTAGGTCTAAATAAGTTCTATAGATTTTTTCACATTCATACCTAAGTCGTTTATCTTCAATTTCCTTTATGTTCTTTTCTTTATTTTTATAAGCATTTAGTGCTACAAGATGTTCTTTCTCAAAAATTTGAAATTTAAGTTTAACTTTCTTAATTTCGTAGGCATCTTTTTCTTTATTAAGTTCATCAACTTCATTATTCTTATTTGACAATAATTTTGTAGCATTTGTTATGTCTTTAGAAACTTTACTTGTATTTTCTTCATTTAAGGTTTTGTTATATGAAACAATCTTCTTATATTTACTTAAAGTATATATCACTTTATCTTTCTCACTATATGAATGAAACAGTCCTTCAATTTTAGGCACAATATTTACAAGTTCATTTTGAACATATTCATACTTACCCCTTAAAGCTTCCTTCTTTTGGAGTTCCCCTAAAGTTTTTCTTAAAGTAATCAAAGTGTTAGCTCTTGATTCACTACTTTCAAAATCATCTGAATTTCTTAGTTGATAGCTTTTTTCAATAATAGGTATTAAAGTTATTAATATGAAATCCTTCCCTTTTAGGAATGGTTTTAAGTAATTTGCAGAGTTTCCTTCATATTTATTTATTTCTATCATTTCTTCAAATTCGCTTTTATTAATATTAAGTTTCGCTAGTTCTTCGTGGTGCCTCCAATTCGTATTGTTAATAATTACTGCATAATCAATGGAACCTTTATTTTGTAGATCTCTTAAATTTCTTTCCAATGCATTTTTTGAAATGAATTTTTTATTACCATTTTCATCTACCCTAGATAGAGGAAAATTTTCTATATCAAATTCATTAGGCATATTATAAAGGCATATGTATCTAAACATGTCAAAGTTTTTATTTGATTTATTAGCCCCTTCTTCAAAAGGTTTGTTTTCATTTTCTTTAGCATAAGTACATATACCTACCATAGCATATTTATAAGCACTCCCTTGGTCTAGCTGAAACTCCATTATGCTATGAAATACTCTATTTTTATTTTGTTTGTTAAACAAAACATTAATACTTTTCTTTTCATCAAATTTTGAATTTGGTAATATAGGTTGATTAATACACTGCATATAGAAGGTCTTACCTACACCATTGATTAAATCAATATATGTATTTTTACCACCTAATTTTATTAAAAAATCATCGTAATAATTATTTCCATCATTATATTTAATATTACATATTCTTACCCTATTTAGGTCAGGCATAATTTTTCTCCTTTACATCTCACCTTTTGCAAACTCTACAAGAACGTTTTTAACATCCTTTCTATCAAAGAAATCTGCTATTAAAGCTCTAAATTTATCAGTAGGTGCAAAGCTTCTCTCTTGTTTATTTTGAATTAAAATATTCTCCCCCACAAGAAAAGCTAATGTTCTATTTACAAATGAGTATTTATAATTACTTTTTCGTGAACTATCCAAGTTATTCTCTGAAGAATTAACCGGAGTTTCATCCATATCAAGCCATCTCTCTCGTATTGCTTGCAGAGAACTTTCTTCATAGGTTACCTCCTCTGAATTCTTAACTGTAATGGCTCTAACCATCGTATTTACCCTTTCTACCACTTCTGTATTAGTTATATAATCTTTGTAAGTAGCATAAGCTGTCTCTTTGTAAAACATAGTAATAATCGTATATATAATGAAATAGCACAAATAAATCTCATTATTACTATCTACTTTAAGCAAGACCTTGAGTTCATCATTTTTATAGCCAAAATACGGGTTATTTACCCCTGGTGTAATAAACAGACCTCTATTATATTCAATCAAGTTTAGGCCATAAGACGATATTATTTTTTGCACAAGACTTTGCACAACAGTATCTATAATATAGTTACTGTATAAATACATTTCTTTATCCTCTAATAATTCATTATGTCTTAAAAGATAGCCAACTATCTCCTGGGCTTTATCAAAATCCGAATCTTGTATCATTATTAATTTCCCTTCTAAATTAACATATAATTAAAATTTGTTATTTCTATCCCATTAAAGCTTGCATATTCACCCTGTAAGGATTTGCATACCAACTTCCTGTTTATAAATATCTCTAGTTCACTATATTTATAAACTAAAGTTTTAAATATAGCCTCGTTATCTAAAACATCCCAAGAACCTTTTTCAATATCTTTAAGACTATATTCTTTATACCCTACTCCTGCACCTTTAACTCTGCTTAAGGTTAGTACAAAGGAAGTGAAGTCTCCATTATATAATATTTCTTCACCATACTTATAGAATAAAGCCTCCATAAAAAAATTTAAGTCTATGCTTTTATACTCAGTAACTAAGAATAAAAGCTCCTTTAAAAAAACAGATGTATTATTTAATATCCTATCTTCAATAATTTCATCTAGTTTAACATATCCAACTACCTCTCCTTTCTCTGATTCCACTTCTTCCTCAGCTTCTTTCGTAGGTTTACGCCACAGGAAGAGATCATTTATTTTTCTCAAGGGAAATGTCTTGTTTATTTTAGGATTGAATAAAACACTACAAGCCATAGATAGATTAATCACTGTATCTTCTTTTATTGATTTATCTAAGAGATTCATAAAATTTAAATTTTCTCTTAGAATATTTTGTCTCCTTTGAGCAAGTATTTCATCTGCCTTATTTCTTAAGTCCACTACAGAACCTAATAATTTTGAATGAAGATCTACTGACTTGTTTAATTCAATTTTCATATTAGTAACAAATTCTTTAAGTTTCATCTCCTTTTCAGAAATTTGTTCCTTGTCTATTTTTTGGAGATATTCTTTTTCCATACGATTTAAAGAACTAATTGTATCCTTAAAAAGTTGTTTCTCTTCTTCTAATCTGACTCTAACATTTTTTGTATATTGATCATATCCCTCAAATGAATAATAGGACAATTCCTCCAGTATCTCTGCTTTTCTTTTAATTTGTTTTCTTATTTCTATGTTTAGATTAGATAACGCATTTATGGCAGAATCAAAATCCCCGTTATCTACAAGCTTCCTAAGAATTAATAATGTAATAGTTATCTTGCTTTCTTCCCCAAATTCTTTTGTTTGAAGAAAGAAATCTACCCCCTCACTACTTATCTTATAGAGATTTTTTTCTATTAGCTTATTATAAGTTCTTCCAATGTACCTTATCTTCTTCTCAACCTCTTGACCTCTTACTACATCATAGTAATTATAAGGAAACGGACCACCACCGTTTTGTAGTTTATTTAACATATATCTAGTTAGTTCTTCTTGTTCATCTTCCTTAAGAATATCCCCATAATAGTCTTCTACCATATTATTTATAAAGTTTTGTATTTCAGAAAAAGTTAAGCCTTTATCCTTTAATAATCCTTCATAAAGAAGATATGATAGTATTCCCATGGTCAATACCCCCACATCATAGCTATTGTTGTACTTTTTCAACTTGCAGATTTCAAAGAACGGAAGATATTTAGCAATATTATTCAATCTAACTGGTAAATCTTCTTTTATGTTATGAAACATTTTTACATTATCCATAGTTGTTTGTTTCCTCTCAATACTTCTATATTAAGAGCTTCTTGAGGAATAAACAATTTTTCTTTAAGCACCTTATTAAAGATATTTTTCTTTTCATCATTAAGCTCTTGAATATCCGTCTGCAATACCCTATAATCCACAGTATTTTGATTTGGCATCTTTCTAAAGCCTTGCTTTATTCCAATGTCTATTAAAAATTCATAACATGGTAGGCAGAGATTAATATTTAATTGATTAAACTTTTCCTTGAAATTTAAATATATAAGCAGACCCTCTGAATCTAAATCTCCGAAATACAAAATTATGTCCTCTGCATTTATACCATAAAAGGAAAAGTCATAATCTTTATTAGTTATACCATAGCCTCCACCAAATATAATCATATCAATAGCAGGTATTAAACCTTCCGACATAATTACCTTATGGAAAGTCCAATATGTATCTAGATTTTCAATTATGAGTATTTTTCTTTCTTTTTTACTATAAAAACTAGGTGCTGGAAAACAAAGTAGCGGTGACGGATTTTGCATACACCTTAAATCTTCATAACTAAGCTTAGTTCTTCTCATAATTCCAGAGTCTTGAAGTAATTTCTCATCGTTAAAAACACTCTGACTTCTTTCCTTCACACTAAGCCATTCCTTAAAATCCTTTTCTCTCAGGAATTTGTCCAGTTTAATTAACATTTCCCTATCTTTTCTTAAAGCATCTACATTTCGCTGATATGAGTATTTGTATATACTACTATGGAGATTATGAACAAAAAGTTTCTCTTCTTCTGTTAGCTGCTCCTTATCATCTACTATTCTCTCATAACTCAAAGATAAGGGTTTAAAAGGATTTGTATTAACCTTCTTGTCCCTTGGAACCAATATTTTCTCCTTTTCTAAATATTTTACAATATCGTAAAAATCATCATAATTAACAGTTTTAAACTTTTTCATCTGAGCTGTATCCCCATTAGAAATAGCCTCATACAAGTCATCTAAGCTTAACCTTTTCTTTTTTAAGCTGTTTATTCTATTTTCATATTTTTTCATATTCCACCTTCTTTTAAAATAATTGCACCCATACTATATTACACTATTAGTCACTATTAATCGTGGAACTATTTAAGTCACATTTTCTTGTTTGTAACTTTATTATAAATAACATTCTCTAATTTAACAAGCAATATTTAAAAATTATATAAAAAATACACAGGATATTTCACCTGTGACACTCGTCTAAAACCTCTAAATAGTTTTCATCATTTTTTTTAGTTCTTCTTTTATTTCTTTTTTTAAATCTTCAGGTTCTAAAACAGTGACCGAAGTCCTCATAGATAAAATCCATCTTATGATATCTGTCTTTCCACTCATTTGCCCTTCAAAAATGATAGTTTCCTTATCAATCCATTGAATTTCTTGATTTTCTGCATATAATCCTTCACTTACTGATTGAGAGAAGGGCTTTTTGATTAATAGTTTTAAATTGTAATTTTCATCATGGAATAATCCTAAATGATTTTTCATAAATTCCTTAATACTAAAAGAAGTAGGTAAATTAAATTTCTCATTCAATACTTCTACTTGAGTTATTCTCATAAGCTTAAAAGTTAATTCCTTTTTTCTATTTTCACAGTAAGCAACAAGATATTTCAAATTGTTCCTTGTTATAAGCCCATAAGGATGAATAATTCTTTCCGTTTCACCAGAGGAAACTGAATTATATTTGATTATCAATTTTTTCTTGGAAATACTTGCTGATTGTATCACTAATTCAAATTTACTTTCTTTATCCAAATTTACCGATTTAGGTTTTATAACAATATTATCTGAATAATCTTCCAATTGATTACATCTTTCATTTATAATTTTTATTTTATCATTCAAACTTTTAAGCTGATATTTCAAATCAAAGTTGCTAGATTCCTTAAGATATGTAGTTGCTATTTGTAAAGAAATAGCTTCTTCAGAACTTAAATCAAGATTCAATAAATAATCATATCCTATTAATTCATATCCTCCAGTTGGACCTGGAATAGATTCTACATTTACGTTAGCTTCAGCTAAATCATCCATGTATTTTCTAATCATTCTTTCACTAACACCCAAATTGTCAGCAAGTTCTTTTGTTTTCATTCGCTTTTTACTTTTTAATAAGATAAGTAATCTAAGCAAATTTGAAAACTTACTCATTTGTTGTTCCTCCTCTTCATCCATAATAACACACTTTAAGTATAGCCCTTATATTAACAAAACAAATTGCGGCCATAATTTATCAACACTCCCTAAGAGATTTTTCTGAAGTGTTTAGAGTTGAGACTATAAACTTTATAACCTGTCAAATAACTTCCCATTATAGACAATATTAGCATACTCAAAGCAACAAAACATTAATTTTTTATTTTCTCTTAAAATAAAATTTGTAATCTTTATCCTTTTTCTAAACTTGTTTACCTCTATAGGGTTCCAACCTCATAAGTTATCCTACACTAGGAATTTACTAGCATAGGATAACGAATAAATTCTACCTTGATTAGAATTTAGTTCACTAAATATATCTGAAATATCAGATATGAGTTCATCAATACTTTTTCTAGCCGCAGGCTTGTATAGATTAGACTTTAGCCAGTTCCATATATTCTCTTGAGGATTCATATACGGGGAATACCTAGGGAGATATATTACGGAGATTTCTTCATCTTTAAATTGCAGAAACTCTCTAACGGCTTTACTAGTATGAAATTTAGCATTATCCCAAATAACATAGACCATTTTATCAGGATTTATGCTTATTAAATATTTTAGAAAGTATATTGTTTCAACAGAAGTTATAGTTTTTTCAGAATTATAAACATCAACAACGGCATGAGATCCTTTTAGAATTTCAGTAGCTCCAATAATATTTACACCATCGTGAGATGCATTTTTCTGTAACACATGGGGATGCCCTAACGGGCTCCAAGATAAACGATTATTGGATTCTACTGAAACAGAGGTTTCATCTAAAGCATAGACAACAACATCATCTGTGGACTCTAAAGTAGGGAGTGTTTCGGACATTTTTTTTAAAGCGTTCTTGTTCTTTTTCATCAACCTTGGTCGGCTTTTGCTGAGAACGCTTGTAGCTTATTTGATTCTTATGAAGAATACGTCTTATCCATTCGTTAGAATATTTAACTCCATAGTTTTGATAAATATATTCAACTAAGAGATCACAGGTCCAATTAAATGATACGAATCCACAGTCATGGGGAGTCTTATTGGTTACAGTATTTATAAGATCATCTTGCATTTCGGCAGTAAAAGTACCCTCAGAACCACCACGATGATCTTCTAAAGCTTTTAGTCCTTTTTTATTCCACATTTTAATATGCTTTGATACCGTAACTTTAGAAGTACCTACTGTCCTCATTATTTCAGGCGTAGAATGTTTGTTGTATCTCATTATTACTATAGTTAGAATTAGTGAAGCGTACTTGTTTTTAAAATTATTGCTTAAATTTATAACTTCATCGATAGTAAGACCATGTAATGTTGAAACCTCAATCATTTTTCTGCACATATATATTCTCCTTTCACCCGTACATTTAGTATTTGGTGAAAGAATTAGATATATGTGCCTAAGATAAAACTCGAGGTTGGAACCCTATATAGGGTTTCTAGTCCAAAAGTTAACTTATACGCCGGTATATGTTAACTTTCTAGTTAGTTTCCCTATATTACCCTACAAGTTTTATCATTATTTTACTACCTATTATATTTCGTTTACTTTTTTCTTGGATTTAAACTAGAACCCATCACTCTCAATTTTTGCCCTAACAAAAAGATAGTAAAACCTTATTAAAAAATTTTTACTATCTCTTTTAATTATCACATTTCTATGTTTTTCTTGTTAGTAGCTAACAACACTCCATATGTATGATATGCGGGATCATAATTTATTATAATTTTTTTCTTTCTTTTTTGGTTGTCCATGTATACAGCTCACTGTAGTTAATCCTGTATAAAATTAGAATATAATATGGTGTTACAGTTATCTACACTTACGACACTTTCTAAATGATGCCCATTAATCAACTACTCATTAGTCGAGTAAACCCAGGGAATTTCACCCTGAGCTTCTCACAGAACCGAACGTGAAAGTCTCCTTTCATTCGACTCTTGTTATCCAACCGACGGGCGTAGCCCCATCTGCCAGTGATAAAATAAATTTGGTTGCTCCTTACAAATGCGACCAAGCAATTTATGAGACTTCAAATGCTTTCTTCCTATCGATTTGTATTTGTGCCTGATACACTGGATTAGCGTGAGATTTACATAGTTGAGAACATTTCTTGCCTCACCTGCACTGTACTTGCAAAAGTAATTCATCCAACCTCTAAGAACAGGATTCATCCGCTCAGCCAACTCCTCGAGTGAAGCAATTTTGTGCTTTCTTCGTATCTCTCTGATACTGTCTCTCAGATGCTGGCTTGCGCCTTTGCTGACCGCCGGTGTAAAGCCATTGAAAAGGTTTCCATCTCTGCGCTTCACAATGCGCCTACGAAAAGTGTATCCAAGAAAATCAAAGGATTCGTGTTCATGGTGCTCTGGATATACATCACTTTTACAATATACAATTTTCGTTTTACCTGGATGTACTTCCAATTTACATTCTGTCATACGTTCATTAAGCTTAACCAACAAAGCTTTTGCTTCTTCCTCAGTCCGGCAATGAATTACAGCATCATCTGCATATCTTTCCCAAGGATTCTGAGGATGCTTTCGTTTCATCCACCAATCGAATGCATAAACAGATTTGCTAGTACTAGACTGATATTACCCCTCCTTGTGGCGTACCGGCATTCCGCTCTTGAATGGTTCCGACTGGCATAATAATTGGCGCTTTCAGAAACCTTTCAATATACAGAATTACCCATCTGATGTCAGTATGTTTGCGTACTGCTTTCATCATCAGTTCATGATCGATGTTGTCAAATAGTCCTTTGATGTCAAAATCAATGACCCACGGCATTTTCCAGCACCGCTCACGAGCTGCACCCACTGCATCCAATGCAGAGCGATTCGGCCTGTATCCATACGAATCATCGCAGAATATTGGCTCCACTTGTGGTTCAAAGTTCATTCTCACCACCATCTGAGCAACTCTGTCGCTAATGGTTGGAATTCCGAGTAATCTTTTCTTGCCATCCTTTTTCGGGATCTCCACTCCTCTGACTGCTGCTGGAAAATAGTATCCTGATGACATTCTCTTCAAAATTTTGTATAGGTTGTTTTTCAAATCTTTTTCAAACTTAGTAAAGTTTACTTCATCAGTGCCGGCTGCGCCATGATTCGCTTTTACGCATTTATACGCTTCCATTACTTGATATTTTGAAATCTCAAACGGCTTTCCTTCTTTCATCAAATCCTCCCATTTCTGGTTGTTTATTTTCCGAAGTATAGATAACAGAATCCCTTCGCTCCACTGCCATTACAGCAGTTTCATTACTACTACAAATTCTTCCGCAACTAAACCTTGCATCGCTACTTTCATCCTTGTCGTGTCAGCGCTTGGATTTTTCGCTTGTCATCAAGGTTTAGCTTTCTCCTGTTCCTCATAAGAGCCTATATCGTGCTCCTGCAGCCTTTACGCCGACAGCCATCCGGTCAATAAACAGGCACCCACCGGATCTGTCCCAGTTGTGGCTAAATCATCTGGTTTCGACTGCAATAAACCCATTAACGACGCTTCATAGGCTATTCACTTTCGTTCAGCTTCACGATGCACACCTGACTGCTACTGCAGCCTTTTCCATACGCGCTCAGCACCACAACTTTTGGTTGCATCACCTAATGGCGGTTTGAAACCTGCACCTGCATGCCGGCTCTGGAGGGCCCACCTCCATCTCTTATAAAGCACATCCGACTGTGACGCTATTCTTTCCTTTGCACAGTCATTCTTTCAGGACACACTTAGCCTAATAGGTATATTAATTAATAAGAAGCTCAATTCTATTTAAAATCCTCCATTATCTATGATACGATTTATAACGGCAAGCATGAATAATTTCACTTAATTCTTTGTATTATCCAAATATATATATCAACTTCTACTTCAAATGCTTTACCTGCATTTATTACACAACCCCTTATATCATAACCTTCTTCCATTTTAAATTTACTTTTTATTTCTTCATCTATTTTATCTTTTAACAGTTTTTGTGCATCTCCATATTTTTTTATACCTCTATAATACTTTACAGCTTCTTTATATTTCTCTTCTGGCAACTTTTGGGGATGAGTTGCTATTATTATGGCATATTGATTTATACTTTCTCCTGTCAGCTTATCATTCTTTTTAAAGTCATTATTTACGAGTTAATATATCCATCTAATCCTTTTTTGGTTTCAACATCATATGTATATATTGATTTTAGCTCAATTATATCTTTTATTGAATTATTTTCTAATATAACTATATCTATCCGCTTATACTCTCTAGCAATTATATATTTGGATTTATCTAATTCTAAATTTAACCTATACGCTATTTTGTCTCTTATTATTGATTCATTTTTACTTGTTAATGAAAGATATGCTAGTTCGTTCTCACAAAATAAACCACCAATATTACCTACTATTTTTATTAATCTATCTATATCCACATTCTCCACCCCACTTAGTTCATTATACTTTTTATTTTAACATGAAAATCTCGTGGAATATTAATTCAATACTTATTTCTTTAATAAAAATAGCTTCAATAGTTCTAAAATTACTAACACATTGTTATGTTAAATAGAAGCTAAGGGTAAAAAAGAAAGAAATACTGAACGCAACATTAAAGCTACAAGGTTTGAAGGGATAAAGACTTTAGATGGATTTGACTTTACTTTTCCAGATAAAATTAATAAGGATAAAATACGAGATTTAGAAACACTCTCTTCTATAAATAATAAGGAAAATGTAATTCTTCTAGGCCAGGCAGGGGTTGGAAAAAGCCATATAGCTATCACATTAGGTGTATTGGCATGCCAAAGTGGTTTTAAAGTTTTATTTACCACAACTCAAGAACTTATGGACACACTATATAATAGTTATCTACAAGGAACTCTGGAAAGCAAATTTAAAGCTTTTAATAAAATTAACTTATTGATCATTGATGAACTTGGCATTTTCAAATGGATAAAGAAAAAGAGAGTATCTTCTTTCAAATCATACGCCAACGATATGAAAAGCACTCTCTAATAATAACTACTAATATACAGTTAGGTAATTGGGATAAGGTATTTACAAGTAAATTAGCTGCAACAGCCATACTTGATAGACTAATGCATCACTGTCGCTTAATTAGTATAACAGGCTATAGCTATAGAGTAAAGGGAAAAAATAAGGGGAAATCTTAACAATGAACTCTGAACATAAAGATTTGGACTTTAATAAATTTATACGTATTTTTAATACTGAGGGTAAAAAAGCAGCAAAGGAATTTGTATCTACTATTGCAGATATCAATTATGACTATTTTGGTAGGCTATTAAAGAAATATACAGGGTATGTATACAATAGAAGTTTTAAAAGATATGAGATTCCCTCTAATGATGAGCATACATTTATTAGTATGAATGATTTATTGAATAAAGATAAGGGCGATGCTACAAAAGTTGTAGCATCTATCCCTGAAAAAATCTACTATAAAGATCCTGTTGATACACTAAATATAGATATTCTTCAGGATAGGCTTATAGAGTTATCAAAATATATTAAAATAAGTCAAAGTACTAAAAATATTGAAATTAATTTAGCTCGCTTACGCGAAAATGATTATAATGTTGACGTCATAAATTAATCATTTGATGGATCAGTTTTGCTCGTTAATGTGAGTCAAAAGTAGTTGACAATCTACACCTAATACGAAAAATCTTGTTTTCATACTAAACGAATCAATTTATACTATATTTTACCCCTCTTTTCTTTATATATCTATAAAAATAGTAGGAAAAAAGAAGGAAGATTATCACCAATAGGCAATCCTCCTTTCTCCATGTATATATTATATCTTTATTCACCTGTCTCTTTATTATATCTATCTTTCTAATCTCCCCTGATCTTATATCACTTACTTAACAGGTGTAGGAGTTACTTCCTCTGTTCTTTAGTAAGAGATACTTGTAATAACCTAATTAAACTTTAACTCTACTAAATTATTAACAATACACAAATATTTCTACTACCCATTATGTTTTAGTATCTTTAATACTTTTGTTTTCTTCATCTCAACTGCCGATTATTAGCCTAATGGTTCGAGTAAAACATCATGTTTGCTATGTATATCTAATATTAGCTTGTCACATTAGTAAGAGTCTGTAAAACCATTAGTTTTATAACCCATTCGATCATTAGTATTTTTCAGCTAATATTATCAGATGTACATTTACAGGCCTCATAAATTCTCTATTAAAATCTTTATTGTATTTCCATGAAATGTTTTATTAAGTTCCCTCATTTGAAAACATCCTCCTAACAATCTCCTGGCTTTTTTCTCTCAAGAATTCATTTAAAGGCTTTAATTTAAATGGTTCTCTAACTAGCTCATAAACAAATGCTATAGGAATTTCGGATTTTTGAACTATCCTAACAAATTCCTCATGGATTTCTCGATAATATGGAGTAGAAACATCATCTAATAGATTCTTATATATACTCTTCAATTTATCAAAATATAAATTTCTTATTTCTTCATCTTGAATTGATAGTATCCATACAAAGCATTCATATATTAATGATGCATTTATAGGGTATAAATATTTGCATTTTACAAGATTTAATGTCAGGTCAATTAATTCTTCAAAAGTTAGTAATCCTTCTGAAATTAACACTCCGATTATATTTGTTGTACCTTCTATTCCAGTAACTCCATGATGTAGCCTTCTAATAAATAAATCGTCACATACCAGAACTCTATTAGATTTCTTACTAACTTCAATAGATGAAATATCCTCATCTAGAAGAATTTTAGCTAGTTTGTCGTAGATATCATTTTCATCAATATCAACTTTAATGCACTTTATTTTAGAAATAGTTTGTAATATTTTAGTCCAATATATCTTTCTTTTCTTCTTGTCATCTTCAGTGTAAGAGTAATAGCTCAACTGTCCATCTTCATTGACCATTGCAACGCCTGAAGATATTTTAGCATGTTTCTGTGATTCCTTTATTCCTTCTATAATGCTATTTTCAACTTCTTTAGTTATCACACACTTATCTGAAATATGTTCTAATTTATCTAACATATTAAATGTAGCTAAAATAATAATTGAGCTCAGGGAAATAACATATTCTGCGCCCTCATAAACTGAAACCTCTCCAACATATAAATGTTGGTTCTTATGATTGAGAAGCGAGATAATCATTTCTGAATAATTGTTAGTATTTTTTCCTGATAAATATGAGATTGGCAAACCATATTCTACTCCAAAATTATACATGTCAAGTTGTATATGTTTATCTTCGTTAGTCGACTCCATTGTTTTCTTCATTTCTTCAATAACTCCTTCTGAAGATGGAGATGAATATGTAATAAAAAAATTATGTTTAGGATAATCTGTTTCTAATTTAGATAAACAGTATCTGTTATAGTATGTAAATAAATCAACAATATCTAATATTTCATATTCTTCATTGTCAAGTACTACAATTTCGCCCTTTCTACCTAATGTTGTTAATATCAGGCTCGTACGGTCATCAGAATGATAATTCTCACAGCCAAATTTCACCTCACCAGGCTCAGTAATAATGTTTTTTTCACTATGAATAGCAATATTTCTTAATTTATCTTTCGACTTTATTGTGACAACAGAGTTATTAACTACTTCTTCTAATTCTTTTTTATTTTGCTCTTTATCAATATTTGAGAAGCACATTGAGATATAATTAAACAAAATTTCTTTTCCTAAATTATCATACGAATAATATAGAGCACTTAATGCGATTCTTTGGGCTTCATCCCAAGCTCCTTGCTTGGCTTTTAATACTGCTACAATTTGATGAAAAGATGCATTATTTGTGCTTAACAAGAACTCAACTTCTTTATCAAGTCCGTCATACTCATTTTTATTCATTTTAGAGGCTATATAATAATATGCATAATAATCATCAATTCCATAGATATCTCTATATTCCTCAAGCGTTTGTATAGATTTTCGTGGTATTTCTAAAATCAACTCAACATTAGCTTTAAATCTTAATAACGATTTATACCTACAACCGTTATTATAGAGGATCTTAACTTTTTCGTACGCAATTTTCAAAGTGTCAGATGCCTCATCAAGTCTACCAAATGTCTTAATATAAACATTTAGTAACACCTCGCTATTTTCAATCCTTGATTCTACTAAATTTCTAGAATCTTCGAATTTAGAAAATTCATTTAAAGTACGCCCTATAAGATTTAATTCAGCATCATTCATTGTATCTTTTTTCGAATTCAAGATAGCTAGTATTAATGTAAAAGTCTCTTCATCTTTATTCTCTAACACAATATTAATTACACCATTAATAAACATTATCTCAGAAGAATGTATTTCTAATAATCTTCTAATATCATTACGAATACTTTCATAACCTTCAATTTCACACCTTGCTTTATTATATATTGTCAAGATTATAGGATTTTCCGTAAATACAGTTTCTAATAGTTGTTGATATTTAGATAATATTGCGTTCCAATTGCCTTCTTTGGCATAAATAAAAAAAAGATTATTAGTATATAAAGGATCATATTTCCAAATATCTTCGAAAAGTCTTTTCGCTTCATTGTCCATAGAATTCATAAAGTAGACTTCTGCTTTAATACCTTTTATTAACTTACATCCCTCTAAGCTTTTATCAATCTCATCAATTTCATCTAAAGCTCTTTTAGGATCAACTATTAATTCAAGTCCTATTAAGTACCTCCAGTAATAAGAAACTTCTTCATCTGACAAACACTCTACTATATATTTAATCTCCCTGAATTCAATTATTATATTTCTTACCTCATCTAAATATTCTTTTGAACTAGCACTTCTTCTTTCAATATCGTTATATAAAATGAAAAACCTTGAAATTAATGAGTTATATTTATAAATAATATTATTGCCAAGTTGAAAAGCCTTATTGAATTCAATATATGCCTGCTTGAAGTCACTTGATCTTATTAAGGAAATGCCATAATAGAAGTGTACTTCTGCATGTTCTTGTAGTTCCTCATTTATCTTAGATTTTGATGCAATTAATTCTAACACCTTATCTATATTATCTAACGATAATTCGAAATTAGCTCTTTTTAATACGATCTGCTCTAGAGAGTATTTGTGGTTTTCAAATTTTTTAATAGTCTCTCCAAACAGTTTTCTATCTTGTTTATGACAAGCGATATAATAATTAATTTCAGTAATATATTTAGAATCTGGATTAATCCTTCTTATTTTCTCTAAAATATTATCGAGTTCACTATATAATCTAGTATTTATAAGTATCCTTGCTCTTTGGTAGTAAACTAGCTCCCTTTGAGAATTACTTAATAATTGCTGTGATTCAAGTACCTCAGAGATTTGTTTTATAGCCTCAGAAAATCTATAAAGATTGACCAATTCTTTAATCTTGTTAATTTTATCTTCAGCAAATATATTATCCTCTTTCATCTGAGCAAACTGAGTCTTTATTTCTGATTTAATATCTTGCTTGGCCATATCTATTTGTTCTGCTAAAATCGATGTCTGAACTGAAGATCCAAATGCTAACAGATCGTTCCTAATATTAATCAAAGAATCAATTAAATCAAAAAAATATTCATAAAAAACATCTTCATTCTTTATATGTCTCGAATATTGCTCATAATATTTATTTACTTCATCAACTGCATATTTTCCCATGTGTATCTTAAAATCAATTATTGGCTCTATGTCAACTTTATAAGATTTAAAGATTCTAGTATAAATTTCATCTACAATATCAGAGGATCTTAGAAATTTTTCGAAAGCATTTGTATCCACCTCGGTATTATCGTATTTTCTGTTGAATTCGCCAATATGTAATCGTATTTGCTCAATAGCCTTCTTATTATCACGCTGGATTATTTTATCCCATGCTAAGCTTGATGCTAAATTAATGCTTAAACCTGATACTATTTCTCCAAGAATTGCTGACAAAAAATCACCCTTTCCCCTTATACCTAAAGATATACCGCACACTTCCCATTATATGAATAATAGGAAGTTAAGCAATTGAAATTTAAAAATCTTAATAGCATCATGGATGCCATATGAATTCAATAATACTATTTTCATAAGTTCAACCTACACTTTAAAATTTTCTAAAAGAGTTTATGCATTAAAAAATTCATGCAAATCAACTTTGGATTCAATAATAAATTATATCATTCTAAGATATTTTCAAAGAATTTCATACACTTATACTAAATAACGATGAAATTAATCTGGTTTTATGTATTTAGACATTTCTATTTTATAAGATTCAATTTTACTATTTACTGTATTTTTTAGTTTTTCATATTCCCTATCAAAATCAAATTTATGTTTAGGACCAAACTCTATTTCTACTTTTACTCTTTCCCACTCTGTTTTAAGATATATTTGGGTCAATAAAATTAATGTACCAATAGTAGCTTCCCTAATATCATCATTGTCATCTCCTGACAATTTTCCGATCCAACATTGTTCCACATTTTTAATTGCAGCAATTAATTCATTATCAGCCTTTCCCTTGAAATTCAGATGTAACTCTATTCGGCAAGATAATGTAGTTAATTTATTAATATAGTCCCCCTCAACATTAGGAGGGCATTCATCAATTAAATATCGCACTAAGGATACATATTCGGAAATATAAGCCTTTAAACTCTGCATCCATTCTATTCGATTTTTTGATATAAATTCACCAACACGGTTATTGCTTGTATTTTTATTAGAATAATAAACAGTAATAATGCCTAACAACAATGTCATTATTGAAATAATGTATTCTGGTTTAATAATTTTTAAAAATTCTCGCAATATTTTCATCTCCTGTATATAATTTTAAACTATGCATTATTAGCCCCATAAGTATGTGGCTAATGAAACGTTAATTAAAGATTGCTATTTAATGTTTTCTAAATACGCTTTTAAAGATAAGTTGGTTCTAGATAAATAAGAACAATTTATTCCAATGCCTGTGCTAGATTGCATAACACCAATATATGGACAACCATTATTGTATGGTATTTGGTGAGAATTCGTTATTACATTGAATTGAGAACGCTTTACATATTGTTCACCTGCATCAGTAAGTTGAATTAAGGCAATACCATGTTTTGAAGCGTATTCGATTGCACCAGATTGAAAATTTGAAGATGAAATCAATATACCTTTATTTGTACCACAAGCACGAATTTTATCATAAAGGATCTGAACTTTCTCTCTTGGAATACTTGACTTATAGTGTTTGCATTCTACAATGGTTTTGTATGTTACACCCATAAGTTTAAACTCAATATATCCATCAATTTGGTAATTGCCGTCATCAACTTCTATTATTTTATTATGTTGAACTTTGCAGTCACTCAAATGTTTTACTTGCTGTAATAATATTTGCAAAGAATACTTTTCAAAGTCTGTAGGACTCATATCAAGTACAGATTCATGTGTTGGTATAAACATAATTTCCCCCCTCCCCATAAACAAAATAATAAATTTTATATTATCTTTTTACAATTATAGTCACTGCTGATTATTAGCCTAATGGATAACTTTTTAATACAAAACATGTTTATGCCATTGCAATTTTTTCAATAATTTTTAGTGAGGTATTAATTATGCAACCAAATAAAACTTGTCCATTAGTTGCTGTTTATTATTTGCCATCATATACTTCCCAATAAGTTATCATTCTCTTATAACTAAGTCGTCATCAACAATCATCCATCCATATGAGTGCTCATAAGCATATCCTATTTTTTCAAATGGATCATTTCGGTTTATAAAGTCACAATATAAATGTGGATACATATAATACTCATCACCATCATAATCATAATCAATAATGTTATCAAATGGTAAATAGCCTATTTCTAATACCCTAATTATTCCAACTTCAAATTTATCATTATCTACTTCATCATATTGCCTTACTTTTATATCTTTAACTCCGATAATTACCTGTAGTCCATTATGATAAAAATTATAAACTTCCGCTTTAAAATACCCAGTAAAATCTTTTTCAAGTAAAGTATTATCTGGATAATCAGAATCATCAATAGACCGAATTAATACTTCCGATTTATTAAATTTTTTCATTGGACTATGCAATCTTTCATCTAATTCAATTCTATCTTTACATCCAGCTGATTTTAGAAAGTCATTGTGCATTCTCTTTTTAAAAACTATATTTCTCCTCATACTGTTAATTTTTCTATTTCTCTTCTCTGTTAAATTAACTCCAAAATATGCAAAAAGTAAATCTTGATATTCTGCATACAACTTACATTCAATTATAGAATTTGTCCATATACTAATAGTTGTAAATCCATTATTTTTTGCATAGTTTTCAAAGTCATCAATTTGCTTTTTAGACAAAGGGCATGATATAACCAGAGTATACACATCTGGTATCTCTGTATTTTTGTCTAAAAAATCATCCACAATTTTATGTAATTGTGCTTTAGTGATTTTACAATACCTTTTGCACTGGAAATAGTAGGTTTTATTTTTACCATTTTCTAGCTCTTCCACAGCTCGTATATCAATCCCATCATCAGAACCCTTTTTACCAAGATGATCTAATTGCAACCATCTCCTCATACGATAAACCATTGATAATATCAACTCTTCAAATCGAATAGGATCTAAATCTTCAAAATGTAGTTGATTAATAGTTCTTGTAACCATAAATCCCCCTTATCATAACTCAATACTAATTTATACATTTGATTTTAGCCTACAATTTTTTTGCATAAACTATATATTGCAGTTATATCTATATTTCTTTCTGTATATGGCAATACATCTTTTTCTTATAAACGCTAAACTTTCAATAGATTAGACACAGTTCACTATGTTATCAATCTACTGACAATTATTAGTCTAACAAGTATCTTTTTATGTAACATATATATATTCTAAAATATATCACTAATCCTTTATCTCATTGCTATACATGCATTCAGGCAATTCATCCCAAAAGCTGGTTAAAATATCACAGAAATTATAAAAATCTTCTTCCTTTATATTTAAGACTTCTTCTAAAAGTGTAGTATTGTACATGGATAACAAATCGTATTCTTCAAGCCCTTCTCTAGTAAAAAAGTCAGGTCTTATTTTTTTCAATTCTTGTGCCGAACCTCCATCTCCATGTTTTAAAGTATTACAAATTAGTCTTAATTCCTTAATACTATGCCAGCACTGAAGTTTTTCAATGTTAGTATTATGATAATTAAACTCCTCTTTAATATCATTTATTCCAGAAGAACAAAATCTTTTAAAATCAATACTAAAATAGTTACGTTCCTCATCATACAAAAATTTCCTTACCTGCTGTTCCCAAAATTGATATAACATCGAAATCCACATTGCTAATGTGTTATATCTCATTAATGAATATTTTTCGTAATAATCAATACCTATTTCGGTAGCATGCTCTGCAATATCATAAGGATCAATGATATCATATTCACTACAAGTTCTATTCATGAAATCATTATATATATCATTACTAAGCTTTTCTGCTTCTTGCTCAACATTCTTAAAAACTGGAAAAACCCTTTCCTTAAATGTATTTTTAAATAGTAGAATCTCTTCTTTTTTTAATTGCCTTAATTTATCCCATAAATACAACTGACTCTTCATAATTCTCCCCCATACAAAATACTAGTATTTTATATAACTACTAAATCTTCAAATCTTTACTCAATTTATTCCTAAGTGGAAATTTATATTTAACTGATCCCTATCATTTGCTTATTGTCCTATTTATATCTAATGTAAACACCTCATCTTCGTAGATTCTAGAGTATTTTATCATTATAGGTTTGCATGCTTTTTTACCTTCATAATCAATCGCATATTCACACTCAGTACATTTTTTCTTCTGAACAAATATACCAATATGGTCTTTATTCAATACAAGGTCTTCAACATTTATTATCTCAAGCTCTTGTTCTTCACTACAATTTAAAATTGCGATAGCTTTAACTATCATAATTTTATCTACTAGTAATTTCTCTATATGCTTATTTTCAACCCCTATTTTCTTAACAAGTTCTTTTAGATCATCAACTACTCTTACAAGATTTTCATACGGATGTCTTGGAATGATATTTTCTATATTAGGAAAAGGCAATCCATCCTCACTAAAATCATGGAATATATTCATAGATGTTGGATCTACACTATGGGTAAACGTGTTTCTTAAATAGTTTCTAACAAACTGATGTTTATCAGAGTTTAAATAATCTCCCAGTTCATTAATCTTATCTTCTTCCCAAATATGTTTATTTTTAAGTTCATTCTTCAATTTAAAGATACTGTAGTTTTCATCTCTGCTAAATCTTACATCATAAAATTCATTAACAAGTTGTTTGTACATATCCCAAAGTACCATCAATCTATAAACTGAATCTTCAAGATAATAAGTATACATATCTTTTATTTCATTCTCATCCATTGGGCTTTCTAGTTCAATGGCAAACTTTAGACTCTTCAAAATACTATAATTTATGTATTTCAGTATCTTATTTATTCTTATTATCCACTCCACTGAATTCCTGATTTTAAATACATTTTCAGAAAGCTGAATTTGTTCTTCCCTGTAGAGCCTGTTTTCAGGAAAATAACCTATATTCCTTGTTTCATTCTTAATATAATTAATAATTTGTGTATCAAATTCAAATCTATCCAAATTATATCCTCCTACCTATTTATAAAAATTGCTGATCACATATTATATTGACTTACAAATTTAAAAAAATATTCAATTTTCAACTTCCCATTATAGACACAATTAGCATATATAATAAATAATTTGAATTAAAATAAAATTTATATAACTGTTCTGCTTTCCAAGCCTCTGCATAAGTTAAGTGACTAATTTGAGTGAATCAATATCATAACCGGAAAGCTTTTGTTATCTACAAATTATAATTTTGTTACTTCATTTACAAAATTCTTCTATTCTATAAATGCATTTTTAAATAAGTTTGAGAGACTCTCTGCTATCTTGTACTTTCCCATCATAAGAATATCTTCAGTATCCTCTCCATAATTATGATCCATTCTATAAACCGGAGGGTTGTACCCTTCATCAATTGAAATAAAAAATGGATCTCCAGAGCTATGTGAACAACTTGCAATACAAATATATCCCTTATCAAATACTGCACATCCTGGGACTGCATCAATGCATTCTTCTTTTATAGTATCTGGTTCTGCCCATGTTAGATAAGATATTCCATCAAACCCTTCCTCTGGCTCAAATTCCTGAAATCCAAATTCTAAATTAATTAATGGAATAGTAGAAATTAGCTCAATATACCAAGCTGGAACCCGATTATCTAAATCTTTCTGCAAGCTTTTTATTTCATCTAGTGTAGCAACTCTCCCTATATTTTTTGTATCTAACATACTTACTCTCATTATAAGATTTTGAGCTTGTTCTAATACTTCTTTATTCATGTTTCCTCCTATCAAGTATTTATAAATAATACTTACACACCAAATAAAACTAATTGTCGATAACATTCAATTCCCAAATTTCGTTTTTTATTACATTTCACAGTTGTTTTCAAAGGTTATTTCGGTAATATCTAAATTTATAGCAATTTGAAATATACCCGAATAGTCTATCAAAAGTTTCTTTCCTTCAGTTCTGAGTTTTCTATTATAGACGTTATCCAGCTTAATCAGTAAACTTATTAATATGAAAAACCTTACTTTTCCATATCTAATCATAACATAATATTACATTTTAATCCATATAAGTACCTAAAATGATAAAATTCCAATGTTTACTTAAAATTAAGGAACACATTACTCCGCTACACTCCGTAATGCGGGCTTTCACACTAAGTTCAGGCTTCTCTGTCGCTCATCTTCATTAAGTGTTCAATGCCCAAATCCTCTGTATCTCCGGTAACCACCTAAACCTCACCGTTCCTAATTCTCCATTCCTGTTCTTCGCCACAATACATTCAATAATCCCCTTCTCCTCACAATCCTTGTCATAATAATCATCCCTATATAAAAGCATAACTACGTCCGCGTCCTGCTCTATACTCCCCGACTCTCTTAAATCAGAAAGCCTAGGCCTGTGGTCCTCACTCCTAGCCTCTGGTGCTCTGGAAAGCTGTGAAAGCAAAAGCACAGTTACATCAAGTTCCTTTGCCATAAGCTTCAGTTCTCTTGTGATCTTGGAAACCTCAACATTTCTATTTTCCGCACCTTTTACACCTTCAATAAGCTGGAGATGGTCTATCACAACTATATCCAGTCCTTCTTTTATCTTAAGCTTTCTGCACTCACTTTTTATAAGGTTTATCTTATAAATCCTATTATAGATTTTCATATTAGAGCCCGCAAAAATTGCTGCAGACTTGGTTACTGCACACCACTGCTTATCCGTTAAATCTGCCTTTTTTATTTTATCCATAGGAATTGCCGTATGTATTGACAGCACTCTATCTATGATTTGTATTGGACCCATCTCTAAATTAAAGAATGCTACTTTTGCTTTTTCTTTAAAAACAGAATTTAAAATTATATTAAGTGCCGTAGAAGTCTTTCCCATAGAAGGTCTAGCTGCTAGTATTACTAAGTCTTCTTTTTGCAGTCCTCCAAGCGTTTTATCTAGAGATTTATATCCTGTTTTTACTCCCTGAACAGCTTCACCCTTTTCATATCTAGCCTGCAAGGTGTCCATATACTTATCCATAATAGGCAGCATTTCTCCAGTATCCTTTACTTCCGAAGAGTCTAGTTTCATAAGGGAATTTTGAGCGTAATCTATTACCTCATCCGTTGAATCTTCAGCTTTTTTAAGCTTTTCCATAGAGTTTTCAAAAATTTTCATAAGCTCTCTGTAGTTTGATTTTTCCTTTACGATCTGTCCGTATCTCTTTATATTTGTGGCTGTAATACTGCTATTTATAATCTCAGTTATGTAGCTTACTCCACCTATTTCCTTTAGAGTTTCCCCCATCCTATCACAAAAAGTCACGATATCAATAGGTATCCTTTTGTCCTGCATTTCCACTAAATTTTTATATATTATTTTATTGTTTGAGCTATAAAAATCCTCTGCTTTTATCAGGTCTATCACTTCACATATGCTGTCATTATTCATAAATATAGAGGACAGCACATTTTTCTCCGCGTCAAGGTTGTACATTTTTTCTATATTCAAAATGCCACCTCCTAATCCACGTACCTATAGGCATCAAAGTTAACCCTAGGCTTAGTTCTATCAAATTTTTTCATCAGCTCTTTCATCGTGGTAATGCCCTCTGCTGCCCAACTTTTAATAATGCTTTCAATGTATCCAATATGCTTTGCTTTATACTTAACCGCTTGTTCAATAGCTTTTATTATAACCTCTTCTTCAAAATCCTTTCTCCATTGAATAAATTTTTCTATTTCAGCTTTAGAGGCTTTCTTAATATTTTTACTAAACTCTAATAGAACTCTACTTATACTTTTATTCATTACTTTTTGTTTATTATAAGATTTATTTATATATATTTCTTCTTCCCCTAGGGGCTTATAAGGGGCTTCAAAGGAGTCTAAAAGTCCCTTGTTATCTTCTTTTGTGCTATTTTCCAATCTGCTAGAAGCACTTCTACTTTTTATATCTTCACTATCAGTTTTTAGAGGAATAACCTTTGCTTCCCCTTCATTATTTATAGGATCTAAATCAATATCTTTAAAAATAAATTCTATATCATATTTTCTTTCTAAACATATTTTGTATATGGTTCTTATAAATTCTTTATTTTTAACCTCTTTAAGTTCTTTGTTTATACATAACTTTGTGTTCTTGCTGTCTATAAAATTGTATTTAACCCAATTTATTATCATAATCTCATTAGTTCTTTCACAGTAAGAAATTTTGCCGTAATCCATAAATCTCTTTAGAAGCTTGTCTACTGTTTTTCTATCAAAACCAAGTTCTACCTCAATAAGCTTTTTTACTATTTTAAATATACCGCACTGAGTAGTTCTCGGATTTGTCATAACATATATGTAAAAATATCTTTCTTCCGGTGTAAGCTCCAGTATAAAATCGTCCTGCCAAAAATTTGTTTGAACCTGTCTATATACTGCCATTAAAATTCATCCCCTCTAAACATTTTTTAAGCTTCATAAGTGCCTTTTTCTTTCTATCTCCAGCTGCCTTATAACATATCCCCTTTAAATTTGCATAGTCCCCTAAACGTCTGTTTTCAAAGTAAAACCAGTAAATAATCTCTTTTTCCTGTTCATTAAGTTTCCTTAAAGCGTTAGCAAGCATAGCTTTTTCTTCTTTTTTAATCATATCTTCTTCAATATCTTCTTCCCCTGCTAAAGCTTCTATAAGCTCAAAGCCTTCATTGTTCAAGCTCTGTAAACTGCAACATTTTGCATCTTTTACACTACTCCTTATAAGTAAATATAAAGTTCTTCTTACTGTATTGAACACATAGGTGGTAAAAGCATTTTCTCTTTCAGTATCATACATGTTTACAGCCTTAATTATTGAAGCTTTGCCTATCTGAATGAGATCTTCTGTCTCTTGGCCTTTTACATATATGCTTCTGGCAGTTCTAATAACAAAAGGCGTATACTTTTTTATTATCTCCTCCATAGCAGTCTTATCCCCTTCTTTTGCCTTTAGAATGAGCTCAATTATTTTGTTACCATTAATTTTAAAAACCCCCTCATTATTAAATTAAGGTAAAACATAATCATCATAAGCACTGTTAATATGTAAGGACTCTATTACCTTCTTAACCTTTTCCTTAGCTCTTGCTAAAGCTCTAATAACACTTTCATATTTAACTCCTCTACGCTCAGCAAAAGCTTTTAAATCTCCGCCACAAATAAATTCTTTCAATAGTTCCAGTTCATATTCGGATATTTTTCCGTATAAATATCTATCATAATTACTTTCCAGAGTCATTGTGCTCAATAGCTGCTCTTCAAAATCTATAAGGAAAAGATACCTTTCATAGGCTGAGTTATCCTCAAAATCTCCTAGAATATCTTTTTTGCAAAATTTTTTATGCTTCTTACTTATTGTAATTACTCTTTTACTTACTGTTTCTTCTATGTAGTTAACCAACTGCCCAAAGGTGCTTCCTTTAAATTTTTTTGCACAATTTAGAATAATCAAGTGACATTCTGATCTAAAATCATCAAGTAATAACCTATATTTATACCTTATATATTTTCTGTATAGATTTCTTATAAATTCATTAAAAGCTATACATAAGTTATTTAAGTTAGAAAACTTTCTCTTTTTAATACAATTCAGTATTTCATTCTTTTCTTTTTCAGTTAACACTTTAATCTTCATATTTTTACTCCTTTGCATTTAAATTTTGTCTATGTTTCCTTCTTTATATATTTTTTAAGAAGGAAATATTTTATAGCTATTGTTTTTTTAAAATCCCTTTACTTATACAGAGCGCATTTTTCAATGAAATTCGGACACGATTTAGAAAAGCAAATTCTTTTATGATTATACATTTTGCGATATTAGTTTTCAATTTTATACCATTTCATTAAAAAGCACTTATTTAAACCTACAAATTAGCCTATAATTGCAATTAAAACTATTTTTTTCTTTAATTTTTTCACAGGTATAATTTCTCTTTTGTCATACGATTTTTGCAGGGAATTTAAACAAAAAAGCAGATACAAGAATCTTTTAATTCTTGTATCTGCTTTTTTTATAGCAAAAAAATAAAAAGTTAACTTCTCCTTATAAGACTAAAATAGTCTATAGAAAAGTTAACTTATAATTTGTTTTTAAACAACTTCTATTACTACATCTACATTTCCTCTAATTGCTTTTGAATATGGACAGTTTTTGTGAGCTATATTTGCATATTTTATTGCTTTTTCTTTTTCAACTCCGTCAATTGATACTTGCAGTTTTACAGCTATTTTTAATCCCTTATCCTCTGGATCTTCTACTAAGGATACACTTGCTGTAACAGTAGTTCTTTCAAACTCTACCCTAGATTTTTGCAAAACAACTTCCAATGCACCATTAAAACAAGTACTATAAGTAGCTGCAAAAAGTTGCTCAGGATTTGTTAATGTTGTTTCCTCTCCTCCTAGTTCTTTTGGCATAGCTACATCTAAATTAAAAGACATATCAGGCGAATAAACTCGTCCTTTTCTAGCTCCTACATTAATCATAGTTGCCTCATATAAAGTTTTCATAATTTTACCTCCCTTTTATAAGTTTTTTAAATAAAATCAATCTCGCATTCAATATTATTTATTAATTAATAATATTTATTATACATCTAATATATCATAATTATTCCATTAAATCAACATGATTTAATTATTTTAAAATTATTCCAATTTAATTATATTAAGATTCCATAGTAGGCTTTTCTCTCATTGAGTCAAACCTCACATCGGTTTTGAGAATTGGTATTATTCCCATTTAAAAAATCTAAAAGCTACACCAGTACATATGACTCCAAGAGCAATCATTATAATGATAGGCATCATCACTCCATCTATCGTCAAACCAAGGGAAGTCGCCTTTAAAAGCTTTATTCCTTGTGTTAAGGGTAATATATCGGAATATTTTTGAAGCAATGTCGGCATAATCTCATATGGCAGGGTTGCTCCTGAAAAAATCAACATAGGAAAATATAATATGCTTGCTACAATACTTGCTGTCTTTAGATTTGGAGCAATACCTCCTACCATGATACCTATGCTAAACATGGATGCCATCACCAGTAAATAGGAACCCAAAAACTGAAGCCACGAACCGCTGAATCGAAAACCAAAGAAAATTGCTGCTGTGGCATAAACAAGTATGAGCGAACTAATAGAATAGAATGCATAAATTACTAACTGTACCGCTAAAATTATAACAGGACTTATAGGTGTTACCTTAAACCTCTTCAGAATTTTTTTATGCCGATAGTCGGACACCACTAGTGGTAATCCCATCACGCCTCCTGCACATATTGCAATTGTAGTAATAGCTCCAAATGATTGTTCTAAAAATGTATATCCTGCACTATCAAAGGCTGATTTGTTTCCATAGATAATACCAAGAATGATTGTTACAGCTATCGGCATACAAATTGCAAAAATGAACATATCCATCCCACGCAAGGACAATTTCATCTCTGTTTTTAAGATTGTTCTAAATGCTCTCATTATCAACTTCCTCCTCATCTGTATACCATAAATAAGCTTCTTCAAACTTTTCATATGGACTTCCTGCAATTGCTTCTTGCACAGTTCCATAGAAAATATTTTCTCCTTTTTTAAGAATGCAAATCCTATCACATAATATTTCTACTTCATCCATAAAATGTGAAGTTAAAAAGATAGTAAGTCCTTTCTTCTTTAAATTCAAAAGTCCTTTCCATACTTCTCTCCTCGCTCTAGCATCAAGCCCTGTTGTCAGTTCATCTAAAAATACAACTTCCGGATTAGGAATTAAAGCAAGTATAATAAATAAGCGCTGCTTTTGTCCTCCTGAAAGCTCACTCACTTGGCTTTTACATTTATCCAAAAGACCAAATTGTTTTAACAACTCTGCATAATCTGACGGCTGTTTGTAAAGGGATTGTGTAACTTCACAAAGTTCTGCTACTGTTAGTTTATCTTGATAATTTGATTCTTGAAATTGGACTCCAACTCGCTCAAATAATTCCCTTCTCTCTGTTTGTGGGTTCATTCCTAAAATCGAAATTGACCCGCTATCAAATTTCTTTGTACCTAAAACACATTCAATAGTCGTGCTTTTCCCCGCTCCATTAGCACCAAGCAATCCGAAAACTTCGCCAGGTTTAACTGATATACTAACATTATTTACAGCTTGTGTATTTCCGTATGATTTGCATAAGCCATGAATTTTAATTGTTTCCATGTTTATAAACCTCCTATTTCTTAATACATAAAAGAGAATAACACCAAAACAAAGTCTGGTGTTAAACTGTAGGGTTCATATTAAATTTTTCTTGCATGGCTTTTAGCTGCCTTAAAATGCAATTTGCATTTAACTCTGCGCTACTTAGTGAAGTGAGTAGTTTATCACAGACTGCTACAATATTCTCATCAGATTTGGGTGTATTAATGACTTCTCGTATATTGATTTCTGAGTTATTTGATATTGCACTTATCATGCGTAAAATTGCCGAAAGGGAATAATTAGCACAACGTAAAGTACGTATTATCTTTAATAATTGAATATCATTTTTAGTGTATACCCGATATCCATTCTGTTTTCTTTTTATAGAAAGTAATCCATTCATTTCCCAATTTCTCAACGTATCTATTGTGACTTCCAGATAATCTGCAGTTTGTTTTCTTGTTAAAGATACATTATTTTCTTTCTCCTGTATACCAGAAAGCAATTTTTTTGTAATTTCAATAGCTTCTTCTGCATTTTTTTGCTCTATTTTAACCTGATTTATATAGTTATTAGTACATACGATTGCCTTTTGAAATTCACCTTTGGCAGATAATTTAATAATATTAATCATATTTTTTCTAAGACCACTTTGCAGTACTTCAACTTTAAGTGCTATCCTCGCCAGCTTAAATTGTGCAATATGAAAATCTGAAAAAACTCGATATCCATTGGATAATCTTTGAGGTTTAGATATCAATCCTAGTTTCTCATACAATCGTACTGTATTAGGATGTATCCCTATTAATTTTGCTACCTGTGCTGTCTTATATTTATTTTCCATTGCATTCTCACCTCAATTTAATTCTATCATAACGCAGGTTTTAAGTCTGGTGTTATAGTGTATAAGGTATGGAGTGTATGAATCTGTTATAAGATTTATGTTTATATCCTCAACAATAATCATAATATCGATTATTGGTTTTGCACTCATCTCTCTAATTGCAGTAGAGGCAAAGTGCTGTATGTCAATTATTGAATCACCAAAGACATCCAAAAGAATATTCTTGAAGAACCCACATCATCAGAGGATTCTCCTTCCTTTGGTAAGGATTTTACTTTTCCATGCTCCCTTAAATAGCTTACGTCTATCATCATTACAAGCTCCTCAAAATAAAAATACTCCTACCCATATTGCTAAGGTAAGAGTTTTCAATATTAAAATATACATTTACAAATTTTATCATTTCAAAGTTGATATAACCCCTATAAAATTAAAAATCATTTTTTCTTAAATTCCTTATTATCTAAAATAATAACCCCTGACTTATCTTCCTTTGCTGCTTTCTTTGTGTTATTTACAAGTTTTATAACGTCCTTGTATGATTGTTTTGCTCCCTTTACAAGCAAGGGCACTCCTATAAAATCTATTTTTAACCATCTAGAAAATAATCCACCAAAGGTCATTGGTAATGGAACAGTTGGCGACGTATTGGAAAATATAATTTTCTCATTTAATATATTTTGTTTATGAAGCATAGAAGCTAAATTGTATAATCCTGGAATCAAAACCTTTGAACGTCCCCTGCCTACAACATAGACTTTATTTCCATCTTCATCACTTCCATAGTAAAAAAGTTCTCCACGATTTCCATATACTAACTTATTAAAGTTAGGTAAGTTCAATATTTCATCCTTAGTTGGTTCTCGAGTTTCATCCAGCATTTTTAAGTGATAAGCAATTGCTAGAATAGATGAGTGAGTTCCTCCATAACAATTATATATGTATATCATTTTAATCACCTAATTTCTTTTTTTGCTTTATTTTAATTATTGTAGTATATGCATTAAAAATTAATATTAAACATCCTATGAACACCTTTTCTCCAAGGTCTTCAATGTTTCTACAATCCTTTCTACATAAAATAAATATAATATGTTAAACCTGATCTCTTAATAATTTCATTAACTTATGTGCACCTCCATCAGCATTAACAATATCATCATCTGTAAGGCCTGCCTCAACTGCAATATTATATGCTTTACCAAAATCCCCTACATCCTCAGATTTGTGTGCATCACTTCCCAATGAAAATTTAACACCCATATTCTTTAACTTTTTTATTGTTTCAATATCCATATTCCTATGACTTCTATTAACTTCCAAGGCAGTATTTCTTAGAGCAGCAACCTTCCCAATTTCAATAATATCTGGATTAACGTATTCTAATGGATGATTTAATATTGCAATTTCATATTTTTTAATAGCATTAATTGCAGCTTCTGTATAATTCCTTAATAAAAATGGACTTTGTAACGCTCCAGGATGATAACCCACACAAATTATGTCCAAGTAATCAATTATTTCATCTTTAATATCTATATCCCCTTTTTTAGTAACGATATTACACTCTACACCGAGAAGAATCTTAAAGTCATTCTCCTTCAATAATGAACTCTTATTAAAATCATCAATTACTTCACGTAAATTTTTATATTGATTTAGCTTCATCCCGAAGGCAATATGTTTATAACCATGATCTGTTATGGCAATTTCTTTTAATCCTTTTTTTATTCCAGCTTTAACATTTGATTCAATACTCCCTTTTGCATGCTCTCCCAAAATAATATTAAATAAGGGAATATGACCCTTCGCAATATTAGTATGAGTATGATAGTCTGCAATAATCTTAAAACTCATTTTATCCCCTCCACAGTTTTATTTTGCCCATATTACTGGATAATTCTCACCATATTATATTCTAAAGCTATTAGGAAATTTTAACAAAAAAGTGGATACAAGAATCAAATGATTCTTGTATCCACTTTTTTTAAGCTGCATTAGATTTATTTAACTGCTAATTCAGTGCTGTTTTTATCATCAACCTGTGCTGAGTCCTTAGCTTTTAAGTCCCCACCAGTAGTTGCAAATATGTTTTTAGCGAGTATTACATCCATAGCAGCCTTTACTTCTGCTTCAGTAACATCTTCCTTTACATTGTTAACCCTTATGGCAGTCTTTTTACCGGACTCATTTAAAAAGTTCATAACTAATGTTTTACTCATATACATATCCCCCTTTTTTTAATTGACAATTGACAGTTGACAGAGGACAATGATGGTTGATTTTTCTCCTTACGTTGAAAAATCTAAAAAATATAATTTATAAGCTTTTTATGTCCTCAGGATAAAAAGCATCCTTAATTGTCCATTGTCAATTGTCCTCTGTCCTCTGATTAAGCGTTCATTATTCCGCTTTGATCTTCTCTTATAACTTCATCTAAAGTTTTTCCAAGAAGCTTACCAACCTCTACAGACACATCATATATGTCCTGCTCTGTTGCTGTGGTTTTCACCTTTGAAAACCTCTGTGATTTTATTATCTCTTTTCCCTTGGCATCTACACCATCCTTATATTTAATTACTAGTGTAGTCTGCAGTTTTGTTGCTGTTGCAGCCATACTTATCAACCCCTTTCACTTAATATATATACAGCTTGAGGAAATGTAGGTAGTTGCAAGCTTAAATTATTTAATATATTTTTTAATTAGTTTACTTTATGCTAAGTTTACATAATTATATAATTGTTAACATCTTTTAAATCCATATTTATTTACAATACAAGAAGATTGCGGCATAATCATATATTTTAAATATATTTAGAATTAGTTAAGTTGAAGGGTATCACAAATAAGTGAGGTTTCTAGCCTTAGACATTAACTTTAATTGCCTAAGGCTATTTTTTATTGTATATATTGTTGTAAAACATAGTCTTTTTATTTTGTAACTTTAACACTGATTTTTGTTATAAAATCAATACTATCTTGTGTAGCTAATACATTTATTAAATATTCCTCATATGCATCTGAACAAATAGTAAGACCCTGTTTCTTAACCTTATCAATAAATTCCTTATAAAAGTCTGGTATTAGTTCATAACAACCCTTATAGTAAGTTATTGCATATAATCCAGATTCCTTTATTGTAGTAGATGGATTAGCTGTATTAAAAAATAATCTATCAATTTTATCAAATCTACCTGAAATCAAATCATTTTTAGCAATAATAGAGCCAATATATGCGGGTCCCTTTAAATCTGTTTTCTTAAGAAACTCATCATAGTGATCTGACCATTCTTCAGTACTTATGTCACTTTCTAAAAGATCTTTATCACTTTCTAAAATAAATTCTTCTTCAAGCTTTTCTAATACAATTTCATTTAATGGTGCATTTAATGCTTCCTCTGATTTAGTAATAATCGTATTAAGAAGATGGCGAATTTGTATTAATTTTTCAATTTCTTCATCAACTTTATTAAGTTGATTTTTTGATAAATCAATTAACTTATTGGGTGATGGTGATTCAAGGTAATATTCTAATGATTTTAAGGGAAAGTTAAGTTCTCTTAAAGATTGAATTATCCAGAAAATATCAAGTTGTGGTATTGTATAATATCGGTACCCATTATCATTTACACCTGCAGGTTTAAATAGACCTATTTTATCATAATAAAATAGCGTATCTTTTTTTACTCCAAATCTCTTGGCAAATTCACCTGTTGTAAATGTTTTTAAATTTTTTCTAATAAAAATCCCTCCTTCTTGACTATTGACCAACTCCATACTTTATAATGCATCTTAACTAAATAAATTGCAATAATAGAAATATAAAGGAGATGTTAATATGGAAAAATATAGAACAGTTGGAGAATTTGAAAAACAAGAGTCTGTAATGATTATATGGCCTAGAAGTGCTTATGCAACTAAAACTCTAAATAATGATGTTGTAAGCACTCAAGTAGTTCAAGCCATAATAGATGAAGTAAAAGTAATTATTTGTTGCTTTGACAATGATGTACAAAAACGCGCTAAGAGTGTGTTAGATAGTGAAGGTGTTGATACCAGCTTAATCGAGTTTTTAATATTCCCCTCACGTATAGTATATCCTCGCGATTTTGGAGCAGAGGTAATGATAAGCGACAAAGGAAATCGTGCTAGAGTTGATTTTCGTTTTGATATGTATGGATATTATAAAGAAGATGATGAACTTTCTAAACTTCTATATGGTTTTAGTAAATTCCACGCTGAAAGTGTTGGAATAGAAAATACAAGATATTGTGACTTAATTAGTGAAGGTGGAGATCATGAATTTAATGGTAAGGGTATTATGATGGCTATAAGAGAAACTGAGGTAGATAAGCGTAACTCTAATAAATCTCTTGCTCAGGTAGAAAAAGATTTAAAAGAAGCATTTAACTTGGACCAAATAATTTGGCTTCCTCAATGTTCTTATGATGATGATTACTCATATAATGGACCAATACCATCCGCTGATGGCTTAATTAGCTCTTATCGTGCCGCATCTGCTAACGGTCATATTGATGAAATTTGTAGGTTTGTTAGTGAAGATACAATTTTAATAGCATATATTTCTGATGAGGAAGCTCGTGATAGTAAGCTTCATTCATTAAATAAAGAAAGATTAGATAAAGCCTATAAAGCTGTTAAGTCAGCTAAAAACTTTGATGGTCAACCTTTTAAAATACTTAAAATGCCTGTTCCTGAGCCAATATATATTAATATAAATCCAGATGATGATGCTTATGGGCATTGGCATGAAGCAAAAGAAGAAATGAATGGATTATTTTTAGATGGAACATCGTTCCCAGAAGATGTTATAAATGTATTGCCTGCAATAAGTTATTGTAACTTCTTAATCGTAAATAATGTAGTTGTTGCTCAAAAATACTATGAAGAAGGAATGTTAAAGTTAATTAAAGAAAAAGATGAAGAAGCTTTAGCAATTTTGAAGTCTGCTTTTCCAAATCATAAAATTGTTCAAGTTAATCCATTGGCTCTTAATTTATACGGTGGAGGAATTCACTGTCATACAAGAAATGTTCCTTCAGCAATATAAAATGGTATATAAGAATAAATAAAACAGGGCTTACTTTTGTAAGGTAAGTCCTCAAACTAAGCCTTAGATAACTTAAAAACACTAAGTGTTATTTTAAAGACCACTTAATTTCTTAAGTGGTCTAATTATTTGCAAAGGAATACAAATTAATTATTCTTGCCCTCTAAAAATTCTATTCTTTCTTTAAATTGAGGCAAATATTCTTTGTGTGCAACTAACATTTCATCTAAAATTGTTTGTGCGATTTTCCCGCTTGGAACAAGTGGGTTAATTGTAAATGCTTGTAACGCAGTACTATAATCTCCTGTTACCGCAGCTTTAATGGTGGTTAACTCCATGTCTTTCATATGCTGTAACAATCCTCTACTTGAGGAGTCAAAGGATCCCCATGAAAGTGGAACTGGACCATTAGAAGTAATAAGAGAACTTACCTCAACAACTACGTCATCTGGCAGGTCTGAAATAGCACCGTTATTTTTCGTACTTACTACCATATGGCTGCGCTTATCATTATATATGGAAGTAATTAACTCACATGCTGCATCAGAATAGTAAGCTCCTCCACGTTTTGCAAGTTGTGGTGGCTTTATGCTTAAGTTAGGATCTTTGTAAAGTTCGAATAATTCTGCTTCTGTACGTTTTACTACCTCTGCTCTAGTTTCACCTTTCTCAAAGGCTTCTAGCTCTTCTTTTAACATATCATCTGTAATATAGTAATACCTATGATACATGCATGGTATAATTCCTAAATTGCGAACTTGTTCTGGTAAAAATCCAATATTAGGGATATTTTGAACTCCAGCTTTTTGCTCACCATCTTCATCAGGATTATTGTTTGGATTTATTGGACTCTTAACTCCTTCTAAAGCCTTCACCAATCCCTCAGGTGATGTATATGCAGCTTCAATTACATCTTTTGTTTTTTCTACTCCTGTTTTATCCCATACACGATGCCAATGAAAATGGTTTAATCCTCCGAAACGGAAGAATAAATCTTCCTCTTTTTCTTTTAAAGCTCCTGCTGCAATTTTACTACACATAATAGGTATATTACATAAGCCTACTACTTTATCCCAATGACCATAACGAATAACTGCTTCTGTTACCATTCCAGATGGATTGGTGAAATTAACTAACCATGCATCTGGACAAAGTTCCTTCATATCTTCCACAATATCTAATATTACAGGAATTGTACGAAATGCTTTAAACATTCCTCCTGCACCATTGGTTTCTTGTCCAATTATTCCATGGGATAAAGGAATTCTCTCATCCTTAATACGAGCATCTAATAAACCTACTCGAAGTTGAGTAGAAACAAAATTTGCATCCTTTAGTGCTTTACGACGATCTAATGTTAAGTGAATCTCCCAAGCTAGTCCTGCTGCTTTAACCATTCTCTTTGCTAGATCACCAACAATCTCTAGTTTTTCTCTTCCAGCTTCAATATCTACTAACCATAATTCTTTGATTGGTAATTCATCTTTTCTTTTTATAAAACCTTCTATTAATTCTGGTGTATAACTTGATCCACCGCCAATAGTTACTATTTTCAAATTCTTTTTCATATTCATCACTACCTTTCCATGACCATATTATAATTCAAACTATTAATCCTTAGAATATTTATAGCGCTTATAGTCACAAAGAGGACTGTTTAGTTACATGTTCCACCTAAAAAACAAAGTGTTTTTTGGACAACAAAAGCCCCCCTTAATTTTTTAAGGAGGGTTTTTAACACTCTGAAGGTGTTTTCATACTTTGCTTTTTTAATATGGTTAACTTAGCTAAAGCTTCAATTATATACACTGCTGGAATTTGTGAAGTTATATCTACTTTCCCCCATGAATTCTCATAGGCTAACTCCCTTTGTATATAATATGAAATATTATAATCTGACATTTTTGCTAAGGTGCTATTCTTGCTGTTAGTTATAGACACTACAGTTGCCTTACTTCTTTTCAATATCTCAGAATTTTGAACCAGAACCTCAACCTCACCCTCAACAGATAAGGTAATTATTATAGTTTCATTTGGTACTTCTAGATTTATTGGAAACATTGGATAGTTGACTCCTGTAGAAAAAATTCCAACATTACAGAAATATCGGCTAGCATAATCAGCGATTATTCCTGAATTACCTACACCTAAAAAAATAACATGTTTCTTTGACGCTATAACATTTGCGATTTTATCAAGCTGATTTTGAAAGTCTTCAGTATTTGCTCTTTGTAAAAAATCCTGGACTATTGAAGAATCATGCTTTTTGGGGCGATTACTACTCTTGTCTAATTCCAGCTTATATCTCACTTTGAATTCAGAAAATCCATCACAATTCAATTTCCTGCAAAATCTAGTGATAGTAGTAGTTGAAACATGAGCTTCATTAGCTACTTCTCTAATAGTCATATAGGCAATTTTTTCACTATTTTTTAATATAAAATTATAAACCTCATAATCTAAATCACTAAATTGACTTAAAACTTGGTTAGAAAATAAACCCACAGAGTATCACCACCTTCCCAACATTATAAAATATAAAATGTTAAAAAACAAGTTTCTATCATTTGAAAATGCTTATTCAGAGCTTAATGAACAAGTAAAAATATTATGTATTTGCATTACTAAATATTTAGTAATGCATTTGTAATTTCCTCAAATCTTTCATCAGTTATACCAAGTTTTTTCTTAAATGGTTCATCGTCCATTCTTGCAACAATTATCTTGCCTGGAGATATTTCCTTAATAATATTTTTTATCTTCTGAACTGATTCTTCATCATCGTTATATCCCTTAATGATAGTAATTTCAAATATGAATTTCCCTTTGTATTGTTTATTAAAGGAAACCATGTTTGAAATATATTCTGCTAACGTATACCCTTTAATTGGTCTTTGGATTTTTTGAAAATCTTCTTCTGTTATTGCTTTTATTTCTCCAATAACCTCATCACATTTATTAGCAATTTTTATATATTCATCTCTACCTAGTAAATATCCATTAGAAAGCAGCCTTACAGGTAAACCTTTGTCTTTAATTAAATCAATAATATCACCAATTTTATCATTTACTAAGGCTTCTCCTTTTGAGTTAATAAAGATTAATTCTGCTTTTGTATTTTCTATCATGCTTTCTAGTTCAATCAATGAACTATCTATTTTATCAAATGACTTTTGGGTATCTACCTTATTTTGCGACCTTCCAATAGGACAAAATATGCAGTCAAAGTTACAATGCTTTTCTGGAAGTATGTTAACTTCCAGTACCCTTCTTCCATCTTCAATATAAATATCTTTATAACTGAAACCACCCATCACCTTTTTCTCCTTTCAATCGAAACACTGGGCAACCTAATCTTGCTCGCTCCCGCTCGCAGGTTGCCCGTTAAAGGTCATTTAGACCTTTAACCTCCTCAAATTACTTTATTAATACTTCTTTATTGTTAATATCAAGAATTGAAAACTTACATGTTCCACCTAAGTTATCCTGTACTGTTTTTGCTAAATCTTTTAAAGCATTCTCAAACTCTTTTAATCTTCTTTCATCAATTAATTCAATACACAAAAAAGCATTCCTTGTATTTTCAGTGAGCATTGTTCTTACTGATTCGCGCCAATTAAAGGACCTGCAAATTGCTCCTTCATTATCTTTATATACTATTTCGCCTTCATATGGTGGTGCATTTTCATCCGTTCCTAATGTAACAAAATTTTCATTTCCAACTGCTTTAGTCAATCTTATATCCCCTACAAATGTATCGATATCCTCTCCACCGCAGGGCAATCCATATCTTAATGAAATAGAGTTGTAAATATCAACTAGAGGATTAATAGTTCCTAAATGGTTTCCATTATGCACTCGCTTTAGTAATGCTTCAATTGATGACCTTGCACCTTTCTTTATTTTAAATTTTTGAAACGCCTCTCTCCATACTTTTATAACTTCGTTACTACTGAATTCTGCATTATGCAGATGGTTTAAAGCTTCTTTTTCTGCTTTTGAAATCATTTCCTTATATTGTTCTTCATCTTTTATAGAGTTATTTATGCCGTTACAAATAACAACTCCAATCCTTGCATTGGGAAATAGGCTCCAAAAGTCATCTTCAGTAACAAATTTTTTCATTTAAATATACCTCCTCAACAATAAAAAAAGCCATAGAAATATTATTAAATATCTCCCAGGCTTTTATCCTTCCGTGTACACAGTCAACTGTGAGTTTTCTCTCGGACCAGCCAGTTACAAACTGCGGAACCCTAGAAAACTTAAATATATAATTAAATTATGATTTATAAGTTCAAAATTATGGACTAATTTTAGCATAATACTAAGGTTTAGTCAACTATACGCTTTGCAGCTCCCCGGTAGTTATAAACAGAATTCTTGGCTTCAGATGGAGTTTGTCTGCGACCACTAGGCAATTCTGCCCGTTAAATGCCATTTAGGCATTTAACCTCCATCTGAAGCTNNATCTTTGATTTGATGCGAATCACTTTCACAGAGTGCGATGGGAGTATTAGAGCGGGTAAGTCATCGGATAAACATGTTCTTACCCAAGCGTAACACCTATGTGAGTTAAAGAACATTTTTTAAACCTAAAACATATAATAGTGTTGTAAGTATGTTAAAGGATGTATAATATGTATCGATGTCCATATTTCTTTAGTACACCAATGTTTAACTTAGACAATATGTATAGAGATTATCCTTGTCCTTACTATTTTAACGAGCCAATGGATAACCCAGATTTTTTTGAACAGTTTAGCGATGACTCTGTTCCTTTTACTGATGAAGTAGAGTATGCTTCCAGATGTGATTCTTCAAATTCAGATAGGATAGCTGATCCAGTTGAATTGAAGGATTATGGCCCAGAACCCTTTGTAGTTAACATTAATCAGGTTACTAAGCAGAACGATACCTTTCGTACAGCTCTCTGGACAGGAAAAAATTTGCAAGTTACCTTGATGAGCATTAGTCCCGGAGAAAATATAGGATTAGAAATGCATCCAAAGGTTGATCAATTCTTACGTGTTGAGGAAGGCCAAGGAATTGTTAAAATGGGCAATAGAAAAGATAGACTAAACTTTCAAAGGAAAGTCTCTGATGACTTTGCAATCATGATACCTGCTGGCACATGGCACAATATAATCAATACAGGTCGTAAACCACTTAAACTCTATTCTATTTATGCACCACCTCAGCATCCAAGTGGTACAGTTCATAAAACTAAAGCAGATGCGGAAGCTGCTGAAAAGGAACACAGTCGCTAATATTAAAAGGAACTAGAAAATGAGAATTCTCCAATTTAGAAGTTTACTCTAATGCCGCCAGGTGGGCCTCAAAGGTTCACCTGGTTAAAGGAGCTTTTGTAAATTCTCCTCTTCATGTATACAACTTTATGAAATATAGACAGTGTAGTTATTCAGCGCTTAAATCCACTATTCTCGCAAAATCACATTTCTCAATCCCAATGCACTTCTCATTAGTTTACATAAAAGTAGACATGCCTCGATTTATTTCAATTTTTTCCGTACTCCTAACTTTGAAATCATGAGAAAAAACAAGCAATTGCATGCAGTATAGAGACTATATGCAGCTAAAAGGTAAAATCAATCAATAGAGATAAATATATGTATTTAATTAACTTGATATATAGTATGAAATAACTTATTATATATTCATAGCAATAACTTAACGCATTACTTTTCATACATTGTGAGTTTTGCAAAAGCAAATAAATTAATAATTTAAATTAGGAGAGATATATATGTGGACTAGAAAAGAATTAAAAGACAAAGCTAAAGCGATTTTAAGAAAAACCTATTGGACCGCATTTTGGGTTAGTATAGTTATTGCCTTGGCAGGAGGTACTAATGGTTGGGGCGGCGGAGGTGGTTCTCACTCTAGAAACTCAAGAGACTCTGTTTATTCAGATACCTATAATAATGTCTTTGCAAACTGGAAATTTACATCAATTGTATTAATTATATTAATTGCACTTATAGTAATATTAATTCTTCGTATTTTTATTGGATATTGCTTAGAAGTAGGTGGAAGAAAATATTTCGTCCAGTCCGCTCAATATAGAGATAATAAAAAGTGCTTTAGTTTTGGATTTAATAAACAAAACTATATGGGAATAGTGAAGACAATGTTATTAACAAATGTTTTTATTTTCCTTTGGACTCTACTATTAATCATACCTGGTATAATTAAGTCCTATGCCTATAGAATGGTACCTTATATTCTTGCAGACAATCCAAACATTGGAGCTCAAGAAGCCATTGCTCTAAGTAATGAGATGACTAAAGGACATAAATTTGATATGTTCGTATTAGATTTATCATTTATTGGTTGGTACCTATTAGGTGCAATAGCTCTATTGGTAGGCGTATTGTTTGTAATGCCTTATGAGAATGCTACAAACGCTGAACTATATTTAGTATTAAGAAAAGATGCTTTAGAAAATAACTTGTGTAGCTATAAAGATCTATTGTTAACACAGCAAACCTCAGACGATGATAATGGTATGTACTAATGATAGTTAAATTCTAATAATTGCAAAACAAAATAAATGTTCTAAAAATAGGGATGTTTCAAAACTAAATAGTTAGTTTTGAAACACCCCTATTATATTGTTCTTTACAAGCTATGACTCCTAAAAAATAGATATATTTAAAACTCTAAGCAAATATAACTTAATGTTCCATAATCATAACTGCGATGTAATAATTTAGGACTCACCTTATTCTGTCCACTACCCATGTTAATAAATAGAGGAACTAAATGCTCATTTCTAGGTATAGCCAATTTAGCATATGGAGCTAAGTTTTCAAAAGCCATTAAAGAATCTAAGTCCTTTTTTTCCACTTTATCAATAAGCCAGCTATCAAATTCCATAGCCCATGCTTTAGTATCATTGGCCTCCCAATCGATTGTTGCAAGATTGTGTACAGTTGCTCCGCTTCCAATTACCAATATATCTTCCTTGCCTAGCTCCTGAATTGATTGCCCTATTTTATACTGCTCTTCAATTGAAAGCTTTAGATTAACAGAAACCTGAACCACAGGTATATTAGCTTCAGGATACATGAGATGTAACACCACCCATGCACCGTGATCTAATCCTCTACTTTCATCTTTTTTTGTTGTAATGCCGTGACTTTCAAGTTTTGTTTGGAGGCTTGAAGCAATTTCAATCGATCCTTTAGCTGGATATTTAAAAGAATAAAGTTCCTTTTGAAAACCTCCAAAATCATAAATCATTTCATAGGTATCATCTCTAAAGGATATAGCTAAAGTATCACTTTCCCAATGGGCAGTAAATATTACTATGCCTTTAGGTGTATATCGTCTACCTAATTCTTTTAGGAATTTTGTATAATCATTCTTTTCAAATACCAAGTTTGGTCCACCATGACAAATAAATATTGATGGTATCATTGTCTCACATCCTTTTATAATAAATTAGTGAACAATCTTATTGAATACTATTTAAACTTTGAAGTAAGTCTTCTAAATTAATTCCGTGAACTGCAGCTGCTTGTTCTATGCTCTCGTTTTGAGATGCAGGGCATCCAATACATCCCATGCCAAAGCTCATTAATATTTCTACTGCCTTAGGTCCTATTTTCACGATATCTTTTATTAATGTTTTTCCGTTAACTATCATTATTCATACACTCCTCTATAAAATATAATTTTTATTTATGTCAAAACAATTTTTCTTAAGGTGCATGTATTTGTGAACATTGTAGATTTTTTAGTATTTATTTCACTAACTTACAAATACTAACTTCATTCAATTAATTTATTTTATTAATAATCTTTATTTCGATTAATTACTTAACCAACTTACATTTAGTAAGTAACTTTAAATTAATTATTACACATTCACTTCAATTAGTCAAGAGTTTTTTCTAGCTTGCGTCAAAGCCAATGCAAGTAAAAAATATAAATCTTCTTTTCTACTGGTTAGTAAATAATTATCCCAGTATTCTTTTAGTACTATTGCTATTAAAATCCAAGAAAAAAACAGCCCTGTTAGGCTGTTGGACCTTACTCTTTAATTAATTTTTACATAATACTTTTGTGGATCTCATTAATTGCCCATTCTACAGCTTCTCTGCTACTGCCAAATTCCTCATTTGTACTGCTTACATAGGAATATCCCTCTTTGTCATCTACAGTTTGAATAAACAACTCTTTTGCCCCATTGTAGATACTTAGTTCACCATCTTCTTCAAGGACATCTACTAATTCCTCAGGTTTTATTAGGCTTCCTTCCATGTAGTAAACCACCTTTCTATTCTATTTATAGAATTATGATTCAACAAATTATATTATTTTATAACTTATTTTCAAAAATATCTTTTACAAATAGTATATATTGTAGGTTACAGTTGGAAAATCCACTAACCTGATACCTACACCAAAAAATTAAAAGAAAGTTATCATAAAAATTTACGATAACTTTCTTTTTAATAATAAAACTTATTCCCGCTTATTCTTCTCTAATATGTTTTTCGCCATGATCCTAATCTGGCTACCATTTCATCTGTATTTATTCTTTATTCTTTAGCAGATTCAAATGCTGCTATGTCAGCTACAGCATTACTATCTTTGATATTTATATAAAAGAAAAACAAGAGCATTACGCTCTTGTTAGTTTTTACCTTTTTTATTCAACTATCTTTAGTTCTCTTTTTTGCATTTTATCATTATAAATTTAAATGGAGGTTTATTCTCCGAGTTCTTATGTGGCTCAACAATTTCCTTAAATTCTATCAGTCCATATTTTCCGAATTCTTGCTTTATTGAGTCAGAATCGTAAAAAAACATTTTTACTCCTTCCATTATCTCGAAATAGTCTCTACCCAGTTGTTTACCCTTTCCAAACATTGGGGCTTCTTTTGAAATAGTAGTAAAAATCATATATCCGTTTGGCTTTAACTGATTATAGCAATCTTTAATAAACTTATCTCTCTCACGATTATTCAATAAGTGAATTAGTGCATAACAAAATATGCCGTCATAAAGTTTGTTATCAAAAGGCATATCGGCTACTGAACCATGAAAAATATTAATATTAAGCCCATTTTGTATTGCCAAGTCAATAGCTGTCTTTGAAATCTCAATACCTGTTACATTTATTCCGTTGTCAATAAAAACCTTTGCGTTTCTACCATATCCAATACCAGGTATCAATATATCCCTAACACTCTTTTCAAGAAAAAAGTCCTTTGTAAGAATTGCTGAGTCAGAGGGTTCAAATCCCCACATCGTTTGTTTTTCTATAAAACTTGATTCCCAGAATTCTGTCATATCTATCTCTCCTCTATGTTTTATTTTAATTGAGGTGTTATCTTGCTTGACGCTAATGTTAAATTCAAGTAATGTTTATCCGACTACCCTTCAATAAATTAGATTCTCCAATCCAGTTCTTCTATATTATATTTGTATAGTATTTTTATAAACATATAGAATCTACTTAAAACTCAGTTGTTGCGAGGAGGCGCATCTCTTTATACAACAAGATAGCAGTAATCACGAATGCAATAAAGTCTGCAATTGGACCAGCCATCCAGATGCCCTCTAACCCAAAGAAATTTGGTAAGATTAGTAGCATTGGGATCAGTATGATAACTTGCCTAAGCATACTTAAAATCAATGAGATTTTTGCTTTGCCGATTGCCTGAAAGTAATTTGAAGACACTATTTGAAAACCGATAATTGGTGTCATCAATAGAAATATGCGTATGCCGTGACTGGCAATTTGAATCAACTGGGGATCATTATTAAATATTTTAATAATGATTCCAGGGGAAATTTGTGTCACCATAAATGTAATCATACACAGTGTTGTTGCGGCGATTATTGCAATTTTTAATGTCTCCTTAACCCTATTAAATTGTTTCGCTCCATAGTTGAAGCCAATGATTGGTTGCGCACCTTGAGTAATACCCATTAGGGGCATGAATAAAAGGATTATTATTGAGTTGATTACCGTCATTGCACTTATTGATATATCCCCTCCATATGTTCTTAGTGCATTGTTTGAAATGATGGCCTCAATGGTTGCAGCAATCTGCGCGAAAAACGGTGTCATTCCAATACTGATAATACCCTTAATAATGGGCAAATTGAGCTTTAAATTTTCACCTTGAAGTTTTAAATTACTTTTTCCACCTATAAAGTGGCTGATGACCCAAATGGATGAAACAAATTGTGAAATAACTGTTGCTAGAGCAGAGCCACTAACCCCCATATGCAATATAAAAACGAAAATAGGATTGAGGATGATATTGATAATTGCTCCGATTAACATTGTAAACATGGCTTTCCGCGGATTACCTTCAGCATTGATGATACTATTGAGGCCTAATCCGATGCCTTGGAAAACTGTTCCCAGCAAAATAATTGTTATATACTCTGATGCGTAACCAATTGTGGCGTCACTTGCCCCAAACAAATAAAGCAAATGTGTTTTAAAGCTAAGGCCAATGATGGAAACAAGGAACATAATTATTGTGAGCAAGGTAAATGCATTGCCTAAAGTTTTCTCGGCATCATTTTTTCGATTTTCACCCAGTCGTATGGAAATGGTAGCTGCTGCACCCACTCCAACAAGTGAACTAAAAGCCATTATAAGTGACATAAACGGGAAATTGATACCGATTCCGGTCATAGCTAGTGCGCCCAGCTTTCCAATAAAGAAACGATCCACCACGTTGTAGAGTCCGTTTACCACCATGCCAACAATTGCTGGCACTGAAAATTTAAGAAGAAGTTTACCAATAGGTTCTATACTCATGGAATTGTTATTTGCCATCATAAATACCTCCTTGAATAATGTGTTTGTAATTTGTAGATTTGCAATATATATATTGCAGGTATTTTATATCTGTAATTAAGATATAAAAGTCCCCGTGATTAAGTGGATTTGTTGAGCAATTACTTCCTTTAAGTCTTCTTAATAACATACCTTTTTAAGTTCTTCAATGTTTTTGTATGCTTAAACATATCTATTATAGGTATTTTATATCTATGATTTAAGTATAAAAAGCCATGTTTATGGCTGAATAGAATATAGGGTTATTCTTTACTTATGTGATTATTATGTTGTGTACATTGGACTACTTCATAGATCTTTTTATTCTGTAAAAACGTCTCTATCACATTTTCTGCTTCTTCCATTACTTTAAGAATACGGCAATTGTCGTCCTCATGTAATTCGCATTCAAATAATGCCCCAGTGCCTTCAGTTGCCTTAATCACATCCATGAAGGAAATGTCTTCTATCTTTTTTTTCAAAACATAACCACCATTCACGCCTGAAGTTGACTGAACCAAACCTGCCTTTACTAACTGTGTTAAAATCTTTGAAAGATAGGTAGCAGATATATTAAAGTGGTTTGCTAGTGTTTGTAAATTTAAATTATCAGTTTTACCATGTTTAATCATATACGCAACAGTATGCAGTGCGTAGTTTGTGGCTTTTGTATATTTCAAAATAAGACCTCCTTTAAAGGTATTAAAGACTATATTTATCTATAATTATATAGATTATTATTGCTTTTGTCAATACTTATTTATATTAAATTATATAGTAGACGTGTCCTTTCATTTTTGATAAACTAACCTACATTTCAGATATAATAAAAAGCTGAAGAATATCTAACATATATTCTTCAGCTTTTGATTTAGTCTGTTGTAAATGGTAATAATGCTATGTTTCTTGCTCTCTTTATAGCATCTGTAAGTGATCTTTGATGCTTAGCGCAAGTACCGGAAATTCTTCTTGGAAGAATCTTTCCTTTTTCAGTAACATATTTTCTTAACTTATTTATATCTTTGTAATCTATGAATTCAGCTTTATCCATACAAAAAGAACAAACTTTTCTTTTCGCTCTTCTCATCTTACCTGAATATCTTCTTCCGCCTTCTCTTTCTGCCATGCTTCTCCCTCCTTACCTTTTGAAATAGAATATCTCCATCATCTACTGGAGTTATATCTTTTCGTATTTTTCTTGATTAAAACTTTCAGTTTTTTTCAAATGCTTCAGACATATCATCGTTAACTTTATTTTTCATTGTTAACTATTATGTGTCTTATAACACTGTCATTAATTCTGAATACTCTATCTAACTCTTTTGGTAATTCAGGATCAGCGCTAAAGTTTATTAGAGTGTAGTGACCTTCGCCGATTTTGTTTATTTCGTAAGCAAGCTTTCTCTTACCCCACGCATCAACGTTATCTACTACTCCTCCACCATTTTCTATTACACCCTTAAATTTTTCAACGTTAGCTTTAACAGCTTCTTCGTCTAATGATGGATGTAATATAAATATAGTTTCATACTTTCTCATTAAATTTCACCTCCTCCCCCTGGACTAACGGCTGTGTTTTTCACAGCAGGGACTCCAAGTTCATATTTTACCACTAATTTGATTATAAAACAACATATTTTTTTAAAAATATGTTGTTTTACCGTTTTTCTACATCTTTTTCAAGTTTTATTCATGGTGCTTAAGACCACTGGTCCATATTTCACTATTGCAATTAAACCACATTGATTTCGTCAAGAGTTTGACCTTTAGTTTCAACACCTGCTAAAGCAACTACTATTGCCACCAATGCAAATACTACAGTTAGCATAAGAAAGACATAAGTGAAACCACCCTGTTTGCCCTTAGTCTGATATACCAGCCCAACGATGTAAGGGGCGGCAATTGCACCAATACGTCCAACAGCAGCTGCCCAACCTGCTCCACTGCCTCTAACCCTTGTAGGATAAACTTCTGGCGTATAAGCATATACTGCACCCCAAGCTCCAAGGCTGAAAAAATAAAGTAGGCAGCCAAAAATAAGAACAGTAGTTACAGATGCCGCTTGACCATATAGATACGCTGATAGGGCGGTACCTGCTAAGTAAACTACTAAAACGAATTTACGACCAATTTTTTCTATTAGATAAGCTGCACTGTAATATCCAGGTAATTGAGCAATGCTCATAATTAATGTAAATTCAAAACCCTTTACTAAACTGAAGCCTTTACCTACAAGGAGAGTCGGAGTCCATAAAACAAACCCGTAATAGCCAAAATTAATACCTAACCATAGAATCCATAACACAAAGGTACGCCTAGCATAAGCTGGAGACCACAGATCAAAAATGGTGGTACTACTACTCTTCTTCTCTTCAGGCTCATTGACTACGGCTATATTTTTATAGCTTACCCCCGCCTGTTGTTCCATCTTAGCTACAATCTCATTTGCTTCTTCGAAACGCCCTTTTTGTTCCAAGTATCGAGGAGACTCTGGAATATTTCTTCTCAGATAAGCTGCATATAGTGCCGGTATTCCTCCTAAGAAAAATCCAATACGCCAACCATAAACCGGAATTAAAAGGTAAGCGATTAAAGCAGCAACTATCCATCCCCAGGCCCAGAAGCTCTCTAACAGAACAACCATTCTGCCACGGGCTTTAGCAGGTGAGAATTCACTAACCAAAGTAGATGCTGCTGGCAGCTCTCCACCCAAACCTAATCCTGTTAAAAATCGAAAAAATAATAACATGGTAAAGTTAGTGGCAAGTCCAGATAGGGCGCTAGCTACCCCGTATAGCACAAGAGTAAAGGTAACAACTGTTCTTCTGCCCCATTTGTCAGCCACCATCCCAGCAACAGCGGCACCAATAGCCATTCCTACCGCTGAAGCACTGCCGAGTAGGCCTAAATCAGCGGGAGTAAGCTTCCACGATTTTCCGATTGCAGCCATAACACCAGATACCATTCCTTGATCCATGGCGTCAAATAGCCAGCCAATACCTGTTAAAAGCAACACTTTCCAAAGCATTGGTGTAACTGGCAATCTTTCAATCCTATTCGAAATACTACTCATTAATATTCACCTCTAATAATATAAATTTTATAGCTTGTATAATTATATCATAGTGTATATTCACCTGCAAACACATGAGTATATTAATTTCTTACCATCCTTACTCAAATTCCTACAATTACAATGCTTTATTATTGTTATCTATGCTAAAACAAAATATACTGTTGATTTTGCTTAGCTTTCGCCCCTTCCCTTTTAAACATAAGATATGCTGCTTTGTATTCTAATTTGAAAATAAATATCGAGTAGTAGGAAAATAATTATTTCCATACTACTCGATTAATTTTAGTTATTAGATTTCTCTAGTATATTCTTTTAACCATGCTTTTTCTTCTTCATTTAAATATGGTGAAATTTTATCATATACTGTCTTGTGATATTCATTTAACCATGCTTTTTCTTGTATACTCATCATTTCAGGGTTTATTGCATCTAAATCCATAGGTACATAAGTAATTGTTTCAAAATGCATAAATTGACCATATTCATTTTTCTCGCCTTTGCATGCAAGAAGTTCATTTTCAATTCTAACTCCGTGAGAACCTCCAATATATATTCCTGGTTCATCAGTAAGCACCATGCCTTCTTCAATTGGATGAACTTCATGTGCACGGTACTGCCATCTAAATCCTGTTGGTGCTTCGTGAATATTCATTAAATATCCAACGCCGTGACCTGTTCCATGGTTGAAGTTTAAGTTATTATCCCAGAATGGAGCACGTGCAAGTATATCTAAATTCATACCATTACATCCATAAAGGAATCTTGCATGAGCAAGACGAAGATTACTTTGTACAGTCAAAGTAAAGTGATCCTTCATTACTTGTGGTATTTCTCCAAATGCAATAGTTCTTGTTATGTCAGTAGAACCTTCATAGAATCCAGCTCCTGTATCTGTTAGGAATAAAGATCCCTCTTTAAGTTCTACATCAGTTTCAGGAGAAGAAGTATAGTGTACAATAGCAGCATGCTCACCAAATGCGCATATTGGCTCAAAGCTTTGACGGATAAACCCTCCCTGCTCTATACGTAATTCTTCTAATTTATTGGCTGCGCTGATTTCTGTGATTTTTTCTTTGCCTACATTTTGCTTTAGCCAGTATATAAATTTTACATGTGCTACTCCATCTTTAATTTGAGCTTTTTTAATATTTTCAATTTCAGTTGGGTTTTTCATGGCTTTAAATAAAACACATGGATTTTCTTTTTCTACTTTTTTAACATCTTTAGGGATGTTGTTATATAATGCATAATTCATTCTAACAGGGTCAACTAATAATGTATCTTTTGCTGTGAACTTTTTAACTTCTTCATATACATCATTATATGGATGGAAAGCTGTTACACCATTTTTCATAAGATCTGCTTTTATTTCAGTGCTTAGTTTATTTTCATTTATGAAAAGATGTACTTCATCCATCGTAACGATTACATAACTTAAAATTAGAGGGAAGAATTCAATATCATCTCCACGAATGTTAAGAAGCCATGCTATATCATCTAGAGATGTAATTACATGTGCGTTTGCACCTGCAGCTTCCATTGCTTCTCTGACACGTTTTAATTTTGAAGCTGTAGTTTCGCCAGTATATTTTACATCAAGGGCAAATGCTGGTTTTTCAGAAAGTGATGGGCGATCTTCCCATATATCATCAATTAAATCACAATCATATTTTATAGATCCATTTTTCTTTTGAACAATTTCTTCATAAACTTGTCCACTTCCCATAGCAACAACACGGCCATCAAATCCAAGTGTTCCTTTTTCAGGAAGAGTGCTTTCTATATATTCTTCTATAGTTGGAACCTTTGGCTCACCCATTTTAAATAATTCAACAGTTGTTCCTTCTAGTTGTTTTCCAGCTTGAAGAAAATATCTTCCATCTGTCCAAAGCCCTGCACTATCCATTGTAATAACAGCAGTTCCTGCAGAACCTGTAAAACCTGTTATGTACTTTCTAGCTTTAAAATGTTCACCTACATATTCACTCTGATGAAAATCAGCAGTAGGTACAATATACATATTAATATTTTTTTCTGCCATCAAGGCTCTTAATTTTTTAAGTCTTTCAGTTACTTTCATTATAGTAATCTCCTTTCAGTGCTATATGTTCTAGTGAAAAGTATATCACAAAAGAAGTATGAAAAGGATATCATTTCGGATAATATTTTTATAAATGAATAAGTTTTACATCAGGTTTCAAATAAATGAAAATTCAGGTTAATTTTACTTAAACTTTTTAAGGATTTATGTGTATTTATGCATCTACTTTTATTGATTTTACTCTAATTTATTTGACTTTATACATTTCATTATTATAAAATGCTTCTACCAATTTACTTAACTTATATAGAAATCTCAACTTATATGAAGGCAGAAAATTATATAAATTCATGGCCTTTCCTTTCTTATAGTATCCCTTTAGGTACTATAATACAGAAATGTGTGCACTTGTAAAACTAATACTTACATTTTAAAATAGTAACATATAAATAGTATAGGTTTATAACAAATATAAAATTGAAGTGAGGTATAACAATGAAAGTATTACTCATTAATGGAAGTCCTAAAGCTAATGGCTGTACTTATACTGCCTTAACTGAAGTAGCAAAAGAATTAGAAAATAACGGCATTGAAACAGAAATCTTTCATGTTGGAAACAAACCTATTCGTGGTTGCATGGCTTGCGGTGGTTGCTCTAAAACTGATGGCCTATGTGTGTTTGATGATGATTCTGTGAATATTGCTTTAAAAAAAGCTAAAGATGTTGATGGTTTTGTTTTTGGTTCCCCTGTGCATTATGCGAGTGCATCTGGCCAAATAACATCCTTTCTAGACAGATTTTTCTATGCTGGAAATGTTTTTCAATATAAACCTGGTGCTGCAATTGTAAGCTGTCGACGCGGTGGTTCAACAGCAGCTTTCGAACAGTTAAATAAGTATTTTACTATTTCGAATATGCCTATTGTATCCTCACAGTACTGGAATATGGTTCATGGAAACACTCCTGAGGAAGTTAGACAAGATCTAGAGGGAATGCAAACAATGAAAACACTAGGTAAAAACATGGCCTGGCTTTTAAACTGTATCCATGCAGGTAAGGAATCAGGAGTTAAATTACCAGAAAAAGAAACTCGAGCTGTTACTAATTTTATCCGTTAATACTATAAGAGCCAATAAAAAACTATTGGCTCTTAAATTAGTTATATATAGAACTTGTTATCACTTTAACATTTATTTCTCTAAAGCATTTGTATAAATTTTCACAATTTCCCTTACACAATTATCGATATTAAACATTTTTTCACACCAGCTTCTTCCCCATCCACCTATTCTTATACGATTTTCCTTATTTCTCAAGAGATACTTGATATCTCTCACTAAATTTGTAACATTTGGCTTTGCAAGAGCATCATGATCACCAAAATACATATCCCATTGAATGTCTTTTCTATTTTCATCTACGATTCCAGTATATCCTTGATTACCTATAGCAATTACAGGTTTTTTACACATCATCCCTTCTAATGCAACTCTAGCTGTTCCAATTATAATATTGCTTTGGAGATAATATGGTATTACATCCACTTTTGTTCCTATCATATGAACAACATCTCTGTCCGCCATTTCGTTAATTACTTGTGCTTCTTTTTCTAAGCTTTCTCTTCCAGGGCCGTCCCCTATAACAATAACGTGTAGGTTATGATAGTCTTCTAAAAGCTGTGTGAAACTAAACAGTAATACACGAGCTACATTGGTTTTATTCCAATCTAATCTGCTGCAATAGCATAATATCCCTGCACTTTTGGGTATATTAAGTTCCTTTCGTATATCTATATCCCTATAAGAATTATTAACCAAATCACTACTAATTCCATTGGGAATTATAACAATCTTATTTCTAATTCTGTCTCCAAGTTTATTATACAGCATTTCTCTTACAGGCTTACTTACTGCAATTACCTTGGAGGCTTGAATACATGTAGAGTAAAAAATATTATTAGGATAAAATAATCCATGAACAGTAACTACATATGGTATTTTATACATTCTATAAAGTTCGCTGGCAAGCTGCATGCTTGCAAATAAATGGCAGTGAATAACATTTATTTTTTCCTCATCAATAATAGTTTTTAGTATTTTTACCATCCCAAATTTTTTCTTGTTCGATATATAATCTCCATCAATAGGAATTTTAATAACTTTTATTCCGTAGGACCTCATTACTACTTCCATAGGACCACCAGAAGTTGCTACCACCACATAAATTCCCATGTCCATTAATTTTTTAGTAATATTAAGAACATGGGTTTCTGTTCCTCCAACATTCAATGCATCTATAAGCATTAATACCCTTAGTTTACTTTTTTCATTCAGTTTAGTTTTTCTTTTTACATCAAAATTTAGATCCTTATAAAATTCCTTAAATTGAAAAGAATTCCTAACAGAAGGATCTTTAAGTAGCTCACATGCATATTTAGAATATTCCTTTTGATTTACAACATGATAAGCATCTTTGTGCCTTCTATAGGAATAAAGAATAGTATTTACCTTTTCTACAGGACTTAATTTTATAAGCTCTAATAATAATTCTGTTTGATCATCAAAAAGAGGAGTTTTATTACCATAATTCACCTTATCCATAAGTTCTTTACGAATCATTAAAGTTGGAAATATAACTGGTAAAAAACCTGCTATAATTGATTTTTCAATTTCTGCATTACTCTTATAATAGTTTTGAATTCTCTCAATAAAAATACAATCGCTACGCAAGGACTGATCTCTCGTAAAGCAAGAGATTAGACATGAGACCATCCCAATCTTCGGATTATCTTCCAAATACCTCTGTTGAATTTCCAGACGAGTAGGTAAACTTATGTCATCCCCATCATGTCTTATGATAAAATCTCCTTTTGCAAATTTATAGCCTTTTGCAAAGGCCGCCCCAATTCCTTGGCGCTCTTTTAAGTTAATTACATGAATCCTTGCATCTTTTATTTGAGATATTTTTTCTACCGTTCTATCCTCTGAAGCATCATTTACAACTATTAATTCCCAATTTGTATATGTCTGTTCACAAATGCTTCTAATGCTTTCTTCCATGAATTCTTCACAATTATATACGGGCATTACTATACTAATTAACGGTTTCATAAGTTCACCCCATTTATTGGAAGTACAAAACTTCTTTAAGATTTTGTACCTTATATCCATTATTTAAGAGTCTATATATAAATTCAAAATCCCATGCCCCCTGCATTAAGTTATTGAAACCAGCTGTTTTATGAATTTGTTCATATCTTACCATTAGCGTATTTATATTTACGCAGTTAAAACATTCGGTGATATAGGAGTCTTCAATCTTATCGTCATATCGTATCATCTCTCCTGCTGGTTTACAATTTGTGCCTACTGCACTGTACATGAAGTTATCCTTTAAAAACTCTACTTGTTTTTGTATTCTTTTTGGATGACTTAAGCCTTTATCATGATGAAATGCTATATATTCCCCCCTAGATAGATAGGCTCCAAAATTACATATCCAAGGGAAACCGACCTCTCTAGGCGGTTTAAAATATAATAAATCTTTAATACATTTATTCTTTGAGTGATTTCTATAACTTTTATACCAATTATTAATTACTTCTCGTGAGTTGTCATTGGAACAATCATCTATTATGATAATTTCAATATTGGGGTAGGTCTGTGCACCTATACTCTTTAATGTATCGGAAATAGTTGATCTACTGTTTTTAACTGGAAGTATTATACTAACAAGATCATCAACAACTTTTCTCTTCTTGAGCACATCTATATCTTGTTTATGACGTATTTGACTGCTCATAGATCCTGTATGCTTTCTTACATAATGCAATTCCTCTTTTATATTTTCAATGGTAAAATCATGATTTACTATATTATTTACAAAAAACATATCATTACCAACAGGAATGGCTTTAAAGCATCCAATAATCTCTTCTAACATGGCAGCGCGGAACATTAATGTACCATAAGCAACACAATGTCTTAAATACTTTTTATAATTTCTCTCTATATGAGCTGAATTAAAACTTAGCCAGCCACTTCCAGCCTTACTTTCGAGAATATTATTTTTAAAAGTTCTAAATCCTGTGCCTACCATAGCAGTATCTGGATGTTCATCTAATACTTTCACCTGCTTGTTAATTTTTTCTGGATAGCTAACATCATCTGCATCATGTATTACAATATATTCTCCAGATGAAATCTGAAATCCAATATTGTAAGCCCAACCTGCTCCACAATTTCTTGGAAGTTTTAAATAAATAAAATTTGAAAATTTATATTTACATTTTTTATACCATGAATTCACAAGTTCCTCTGTATTATCCTCTGAAGCATCATCCATAATAATAAGCTCTATGTCGGGATAGGTTTGTTTTTCAATTCCATTAAGTGCATCTATTATAAAATGGCCATAATTATAAGTAGCAATTACGATACTTACAAGCCCAGGCTTTCTATCACACAATTGCGTCATCTCAACTTCCTCCTTTCAGTCGGAACACTGGGTAATTTTGCTCGTTTCACTTCGGGAACTGGGTAACTTAAGATGTTCGCTTCCGCTCACAAGTTACCCGTAAAAGTTCATTTAGAACTTTTACCTAGCAAAATTACCCGTTAAAGTCCATTTAGGACTTTAACCTCCTTGCTACAACTCTTCCTAATGATAATATATGGATGCATTTATATAGTTGTGTATAATTACAAAATAATTTAAAACATTATCACTAATAGTTCTAACTTCATATACTATATTACTAACTAATAAGAGAGGGATGTGAAATGAATCTTAGTAATAAAAAAATTTTAATTACTGGTGGTACTGGTACCATTGGAAAAGCATTATTAAATAGACTATTAAACTATGATGTAAATCATATTTATATATTTAGCCGAGATGAACAAAAACAAGAAGCAGAGCTTTATTATTTCAAACAAAATCCAAAGGTCAGTTTTATAATTGGTGATATAAGAAATTATTACAGCATAAACTCAGCTTTAAGAGGAATAGATATAGTTTTTCATACTGCTGCTATGAAAATTGTTGGTATTTGCGAAAATAATCCATATGAGGCTTTTATTACGAACGTTATCGGTACTCAAAATATTATCAAGAGTGCCACCTTAAATAATGTGGAAAAAGTTATATTTACCAGCAGTGATAAAGCTGCCAATCCTACTACTGTAATGGGTGTTGGAAAACTCTACAGCGAAAGGCTTATATCTCATGCAAATTTTATCTCTGAAAATTCAACAATTTTTACAACGGTACGTTTTGGAAATGTTTTTGGTTCCAGAGGCTGTGTTCTTGATTTATTTAAAAATCAAATAAAAAAACAAAACTATGTGACAGTTACTCACCCAGATATGACCCGGTTTATATGCACAATTGATGATGCAGTTGACCTTTTAATAAAAAGTAGCGAAATCGCAACTGGAGGGGAAATCTTAATTAGAAAAATGCCAAGTATTCGCATAGTTAATCTTGCTGAAGTGCTAATCGAATATTTAGCTCCTATATATTCAAAAAATCCAAAAGACATTGAAATAAAGATAACAAAGAAACTAGTTTCTGAAAAACTCTTTGAGGAACTTATTACAACTCATGAAGCAGAGAGATCCTTTGAGTTTGATGACTATTACTCTATACTTCCTACAATTTGCTTAGATAAACAAAATACCGTTGATTTGGCAAAAGGTAAACCAGTATATGGAGAAATATCTTCAAACACTAGCCTTAATCTTACAAAAGAACAACTTTTAGATTTTCTTATTAAGAATAAATTAATATAAGGGGGTGATATTGTGAATATACTTGTAACAGGTGGCGCAGGATTTATTGGAAGATGGGTAGTAAAACGACTTGCAGAAGATAATCATAGGATATGGATACTAGATAACCTTTCAAATAGTTCAATGAATAATTTAAAAGATTTACAACTTATTTATCCTGATATTACCTTCATAGCAGGAAGCATTACGAACAACCATCTTCTTGAAAGTCTTTTTGCTAATAAATTTAATATATGTTATCACCTCGCGGCTTCAATTAATGTTCAAGATAGCATTGATGACCCAAAAACCACTTTTGAAAATGATGTAATAGGAACCTTCAATGTTCTTGAGCAATGCAAACTAAATAAGACAAAGTTTGTGTATATGAGCACTTGTATGGTATACAGTAAAGCTTTAAATAAAGAAGGCATTTCTGAAAGTCACCCCACATGTCCAGCTTCTCCTTATGCAGCTGCTAAGTTAGCTGGGGAACAGTTAGCCTTATCCTATTACTATGCTTATGGTCTTCCTGTAACTATTCTTAGACCTTTTAACACCTATGGACCATATCAAAAACAAAATAGTGAAGGTGGGGTAATTTCGATCTTTATTAATAAAAAACTTATGAATGAAACACTATCTATATATGGTGATGGCAGCCAAACAAGAGACTTTTTATATGTTACAGATTGCGCTGATTTTGTAGTAGAGGCAGGTTACTCTGAAAATACAAAGGGTAAAGTGATAAACGCCGGTAGTGGTTTTGACATCTCAATTACAGAATTAGCAAAACTAATCGCTGGTGAAACAGGAACTATTAAATATGTAACTCACATTCACCCCCAAAGTGAAATACAGAAGTTATTGTGCGATGCAGGGTATAGTCAGAAGCTTCTTGGGTGGAAACCTAAAGTATCTCTGACCCACGGTATATCACTAACAGAAGAGTTTTTAAAGCACAATGCTGATTGGAGGTGACATATATGGAGCCCTTTCGTATTGTAATACTAGGAGACAGCAGTAGACATGCTGTCGCGGTAAATACACAATTGCTCCGTACCCTACTCTCTCGTATTAAGGGATTGTCACCACAACCGAAATTTATAATGTTTGTAGGCGATATGGTATATGGTGGAGCTAAAGTAAATGAGCAATTAGAATACTTTAAGAAATTAATTAAGGACTATTATCCTATTACTATGCTCTATCCAGTACTCGGGAGTCACGAAAATAATGACACTGCTTTCAGTAATGCATTTTCTTACCTTCCTAATGAACAGTTACAAGGATATCAACGAACTGTATACTACTTTGATTATGAAAATGCTCGCTTTATCGTTTTAAACTCAAATCGCAGAGCTTCAAACTGCAGCTATGCTGTTGACGCAAAACAACGTTTCTGGTTAAAAAACACACTAGAGAGCAGTGATAAAAAATATAATTTTGTGTTTTTCCATGTCCCTGCTTTTCCTACTGGACATCACTATGGAGAAAGTCTGGATGGGAGTACAGATGAACGTAACGCTTTATGGTCCATTCTTGATCATTATAATGTAACGGCAGTATTTGTGGGTCATGAACACAATTACTGCCGCCGTCTTATAGATAAATCTTTTACTACTAATGGCCTGCTAATACAAAATTCCATTTATCAAATAACTACCGGCGGTGCAGGTTCTTCATTAAGTGCATATATTACTAATATAAAAAATGCTATTGTTGGTCCTCTTGCGGTATACCATTATTGTGTTTTAGACATAAATGATGGTGGGGTTTCCCTGCAAGTATATGATAAAGAAAATACGCTTATTGATAGTTGCTCTATATACCCGCCTACTAAAGGCCCTGCTTCTAATGCTATAACAGATATGTTAATTCCTATGGGTGCATCATGGAGGTATTTCGATGAGGGTTCTGACCTGGGAACTTCCTGGAGAGAGCCTCATTTTGACGATTCTTCATGGCCTTCTGGACTTGCTGAACTAGGTTATGGAGATGGAGGTGAGGCTACAATTGTAAGTTATGGACCTAATGTTTGGAAAAAATATATAACAACTTATTTTAGAAAGCATTTTACTGTTGATGATACATCAATATATAAAAGTTTGGTACTTCGAATCCAAAGAGACGATGGAGCTGTTGTATATCTAAATGGTAAGGAGGTATATAGAACTAATATGCCTTCTGGTATAATTAAATACAATACTTTAGCCGTCAAAGCTTTAAATGGAATAGATGAGGTTTCTTTTGAAAAAACTATAATTGATACAAACTTTCTTAAAAATGGAGATAACGTAATAGCTGTAGAAATTCATCAAGTAAGCCCTTCTAGTTCTGATATAAGTTTTGATTTTCAACTTCTTGGGGATAAGGGTTAACACAAGTTAAATATTTTTTAGAGGACAGAGGACAATTGTCCTCTAAAAATATATTTATATATTCTAAACATCACCAATAATTCTCATAGTATAAGTTAAATGTCAGCCGTGGGTGCTTACATAACTACTTTCCTTATTAATTCAAAAGCTTCTGCATAACTACACCCAATAACTGTACCCCATCTTTTAGCAGCCACCTCTAATCCTTCTAAGGAACGAGGATGGGGGTATTCTCGCAACTCTGATTTATAACATTTCATTGCTTCGAGTTTGTCCTTTAGTGTATTTTCAATATTCACGAAATAATTAGGTGTAAATTTATCTTTGTTTAGAAAATTCCATTCCGTAGCAGACAAGGTTTCAAAACAATATATTTCTTTTACTGAGCATTCTGCCATAGGTCTTGTAGCTGTTTGAACCGCTTCAAAGGTTATTTGATGGTCAATATTCAAATCTCCATAATGATGTGTAAATATAATAGAAGGCTTAATTTGGGAAAGATACTTTTCAACTAATTTTACAATATTCAAGAAACCTTCTTTGTCAAAGCTGTTATCAGTAAACTGACAAAAAAAAGTTTCTTTATACCCTATAACTTTATTTGCTGATAAACTATCCTGAAATCTTGTCTTAATTTCTTCCATTACCTCAGTATTCATATTGTTATGCCTTGAGGTAGTTCCATCAGATAGAATTAATGAATACACTTCATTTCCTTCTTTAACAAGTCTTCTGATTGTCCCACCGCATCCTAAAATTTCATCATCTGGATGTGCTGCTATTACTAAAATTTTTTCCATTACAATTCCCCCTGTATTCTATATAAGACAATAAAATATATAGTACAAAGTAATTTTCGATAAGTTATAACATCAGTGTATGCTCACTAAATTTATTAAGTTACATATACTATATTGTTAGAAATAATATAACTTTCCTTGTATTATTTGTAACTAATTTTGGGTGTAACTTACCTTTAGGTCTTTTACACATCATAAAGGAAGGATTCATTATGACACAGTATAATGTTTTAGTTACCTCTATTGGAGGTGATTTAGGTCAAGCAGTTTGCAAAGCCTTACGTAACACAAACTATAATATAAAAATTTGGGGAACAGACTGTAGAAACTATGCACCCTATCCTCTATTTTGCGATAGTTTTCATATTATCCCTAAAGCTGAGAGCTTATTATTTATAGAATTAATAAATAAGTTTTCTTTTAATAATTCAATTGACCTGATTTATGTTTGTAGTGAACAAGAGCTTTTATATATCTGTGATCATTTTAATGAAATAGATGATGAAATACGTTGTCGCATTGCCATTCCTCCACTGCAGGTAATCAACATTTGTCGTGATAAATATAAAACAATGGAACTTTTAAAAAATAACAATTTCCCCTATCCATACTCAGTCTTATATAATGAATCAACACCAAAAGAGGATCTATTAAAAGGCTTTAAATATCCCTTTGTATTAAAAAAAACTTCTGATTGCGGCTCAAAGCATCTTCACATAATTCAAAACCGTAAAGAATTTGAGGATATTACTAATCTAGACAGCAGCTTCATGCTTCAGGAGTATATTCCTGGAACTGAGTATACTAACGGAGTATATAGAGATTCTTTTAGCAATGAAATACATGTGATTACCCTTGAAAGGACTATAAAAGATGGAATGAGCAGTGAAGTAAAAGTAATCTTTGATAAAGAAATAGAAGACTTGTGCAAAAATGTTGCAGAAAAACTAAATATAACTGGCTCCATTAATATTCAACTAAGGAAACAGAAGGGTTCTAAGCCCTTTATTTTTGAAATTAATCCCAGATACTCTAGTACTGCCTTTATGAGATCACAATTTGGATTTAATGATGTTATATATGCTTTTGAAAATATTGTTCTTAAGAAATCTATTACTCCACCTACTATAAAAACCGGCGAAGCTTACCGGTATATAACAGAATATTATAAGTTTTAGTAAAGAAGGTGAAGGCAATGAAACATCCCTATATACCCTATGGACGTCAATATATTGATGAAGAAGATATTCAAGCAGTAATAGACGTATTAAAAAGTGATTTTCTGACCACTGGACCAAAAATTCATGAATTTGAAAAAAAGGTAGCAGATTACGTAGGATGTAAATATGCTGTTTGTATAGGAACTGGAACTGCTGCTCTGCATGCAGCCTGTTATGCCGCTAATATTAGTACTGACGACGAGGTTATTACTACACCTATGACCTTTGCTGCTACTTCCAACAGCATCCTTTACCTTGGAGGAAAACCTGTATTCGCTGATATTGACCCTCATACCTATAATATAGACCCTTTGGAAATAGAAAAAAAGATTACAAATAAGACTAAAGCAATTATAGCAGTAGATTTTGCAGGTCAACCAGCAGAACTATTCAAGATTAAAGATTTAGCTGAAAGACATAATTTAATTTTTATTGAAGATGCGGCCCACAGTCTTGGTTCTGAGATAATGGATTCAAAGAGAACCTGGCATAAGATTGGAAGCATAGCCCATATGACTACCTTCTCCTTTCATCCTGTAAAACACATTACAACAGCTGAAGGAGGAATGATTTGTACAAATGATCCTAAGCTCTATGAAAAGCTTACTCTATTTAGAACCCACGGTATTACCCGCTCTCCAGAACTTCTTATGGATAAATCTCATGGCAAGTGGTATTATGAGCAGCAGCTTTTAGGCTACAATTATCGTTTAACTGACTTGCAAGCAGCCTTAGGAATTTCTCAACTCAACAAATTGGATGACTTTATTAAGAGAAGACGTGAAATAGCAACTATATATGATAAAGCCTTCTCAGAAAGCACTTTTAAAAATAAAATTACTATTCCTTATCAAGCTTCAAATACGAAATCTTCCTATCATATATATGTATTAAAATTTAATCTTTCAGTTATAGGAAAAAGTAGAGAAGAAATATTTAATAAACTCTCAGATTTAAACATTGGAGTAAATGTTCATTATATTCCAGTTTACTATCATCCCTATTATCAGTCTCTAGGATATTCAAAAGGACTTTGTCCAATCGCAGAAGAGTTATATGAGGGTATTATCACAATTCCACTTTATCCTGGCATGTCAAATGAAGATGTTAATTATGTTATAAAAAGTATAAAGGAAGTGTAAGGTATGGATTATCAAATAAACCGTTTTGTTATTGATGTTCCTGACGGTAATGAAAAATCAAGTGTTGATCAATTAGACATGGATTTTTTCTTACAATGTGACTATAGAAAAGTAATACTTGGAACAGTCCGTTTTCCTGATGGAAAACCTGCCCCTTGTTCTGTAGTTAAGTTTTTCAAATTAAAGCGTGCTACTGCTGACCCTGAAACAACCTCTGATTTAGAACCCATTGGCCACGCTATAACAGATGAAAACGGACAATTTCTTTTAGGACCTGTATATCCTGGAGATAAACTTATATTAAAGATATTATATCTAGATTGTTTCATAAAAAAATCTTCAACAGGAACTGCCAAAAGTACCCGCGAACCTGAAGATTGTGATTTTGAAAAGTAGGTTACTATGGATAATGTAAAAGAATATGAAGTAGTTATTATTATTCCATGTAAAAATGAAGGTATTTATATTAAACAAACCTTGGAGTTTTTATTGAAAACTGAAGCGAAAAATATATCAAATATATTTATTATTGACGATGGCTCTAATGATAATTGCTGTGAGTTTTTGAAAAATCCTTCTAACAGATACTCAAATGTAATGCTAGTTAAAACAAAAGGCATAGGAGCGTCAGCAGCAAGAAATCTAGGTGCAAGTTTTGCACCACTTACAAAAACATTAGTCTTTTGTGATGCCCATATTACTATGCAGCCAAACTGGCTTAACACACTATTAGAGGCTTTTAATAATAAAGATGTAAGTGTAATATGCCCAGGCGTTGGCCATTTTTCTCCAGATAGCCCTGTAGGCTATGGTCAAACCTGGAATGAAGAGTTTGAAACATATTGGTTGAAAAAGCCGATGAACATTAAAGAAGTTCCACTAGCTCCAGGTGGATGTATGGCTATAAGAAAAGAGGTCTTTGATGCAGTAGGAGGATTTGATCATGGCTTCCATAGTTGGGGCTTTGAAGATGTAGAACTATCGGTAAAGCTTTGGCTTTTTGGATATAAAATTTTTGTACATCCTGATGTTAAAATTGGTCATAAATTTAGAAAAATACAACCATATGATGTTGACTTAACTGAGTTTCATTATAATAAATTACGTATGGCCTTTAGCCATTTTAATGAAAATAGAATCCATAAATTAATGAAGCCTCTCCATGATTATTCTAACTTTAAAACCATCTTAAATAAAATATCTGCAAGCGATACTTATGATCAACGTATAGATTATTTTAAGCGCCGTCTACATGACGATGATTGGTTCTTCAATAAATTTAATATACCCTTCTAAGGCATCTGAGGAAATTAACAAGTCAAAGATGCGACGGATATTTTGTGTCAGACAAGGAGACAGGTTCCGCAGATAGTTGACCCTATCTAAGGGTTCTGTCGACGCAGTATGATGCAAAATAGACTAGCAGATTGACTAGTTATTTTTTGAAGATGACTATCATATATTTGGGGGTGAAGTGTTGAAAAATTTAACAAATATACCTGCCAATAATTTTGATTGTAAGGCTCCTATAGAAGTTGTCATAAAAAAAATATATAAATTAAATGAAGCAGAAATTGACGAAATTAGCAATAATGAATTAATAATATCTGAAGAGGATAACAGTTTAATTGAATTAGATATCATTATAGATATACCAACTAATAAATGAGTAATGCGTCCATACCCTATAAATATTCATGGTAGTACGAATTTTGTACTACCATGAATGCTTTTAACATATCTTCAATAACCTTTACTATTCCATTATCATAATTGCCAAATCCATATTCTCTCCAAAAGTGCAATAATTCAGATGGTAATATATTCTCAAATTGCTTCAGTTCCTCTTCTGTAGGTTTTACCAAATCATTAGATGGCTCAAATACCCTTGTAAATTGTAAAAAAATATTATTTGAGACGCTATTTTTATCTATATTTTTTTTCTTAAATTTATCAAACAACCCCATTTTCATTTCTCCTTTAAGCAACAACTTATCAAACTTACAAATTTACTATTCATAATAATAAACTTTAAATTGGAATTTATTTATCTAATTTTATATACCAATTTCTTCAATCCAGTCTGTAACTTGCCGTTTGTCAAAATTACTCATCGTTGCAAATCCAGAAAGAATTGTTGATTTGGGACATTCTTTCGCAATATTAATCTCAATTTGTCCAAAACCCCCACCGCCATGAGTACAGAATGGAATAATAGTTTTCTCTTGCAAATCAACATTTCTTAAAAAACTTAATATCGGTGGAGCAAATGATTTAAACCAATTTGGCGTTCCTAAAAAAATGTAATCGTAGGAAGCTACTGATTCTTCTCCAGATAGTAATTTAGGGCAATATCCTCTCTCAATTTCATTCCTTACTTCCTTTGTTGCTGTATTATAATTGAAAGCATAGGACTTTTCAGGAATTAACTCCCTAATATCTCCTTCTGTTTGTTCTGCTATTTTTTCTGCTAATCTTTTTGTTGTATTGGAAAAAGAATAAAAAACCACTAATATTTTACTCATTATTGCCTCCACAAATTATTATTTGTCTATGGATTTTATACATAATTTTTACTCCTCAGTTTTAAGAACTTTATGGACTATAAACTTAGCAATGTTTAATATTAATTCTTATGTTCAACATATTCAACTATAGTACCATCTAAATGTTGTACAGTCATATTCATTCCCGTTGGAACTTCTTTTAAATCTCTAATAATTATAGCGCCATTACTTAGTAAAAAATCTTTAAATTCAATAATAGAATCTACTAAAAATGTTGCTTGTGTATCTTTAATTGGCTTCAATGCTTCATCAGAACCACTTATAATTAAAATGTTTCCAACTTGTGCTAACTCTAAATTTATATGAGAATACTTAAATCTCAATTTGCATTTTTCATTTAATGCTTTTTCATAAAATTCTATTGATCTATCAATATCATGTACATAAAAACGATTTAAAACTTGTTTTACTTTCATTGTTATCTCCTCAATAAATTAATTTGCAGCTTCATAATTTAAGAATATTACGAATCACTATTACCCCAAAATTGCTGGCAAACCTCAAAATATTAAGTTCAAAATATCAAAGCTTACAAAACCAATCAAGATAATAGCAAGTACAATTCCTATGATAATATTCCATACTAAATCCTCATTAGCGGTTTTGGACTTCTTCAGTGCTAAAATGGAAATATAATCTATTAGAAAAATTATGCCCAAAGTTCCTAGGGCAAAGGCTAAAAATTCCCTCAAGCTAAATACATATCTTGTATCTATCTTAGTCATTAGCCTTATTTGAATGAATGCATTAAATCCTGTGACAACAGAAAGGATGTAATAACATATTATTTGCATCCTTCTCTTTTTGTTGATAAAGTCACTACCTTTCTCATTGTATGCACTGTATAATCTTGGATTCATAAAGCTTAGAAACTTATCGTAGTATTCTGTTTTAATACTAAATAAGACAGCTTGTATCAAAAATATAATTGCAAGTATAAGTGTAGTTATACCAATTCCTACGGTATTATATATTAAAGAAATTACTACTAGTAGTAATGCCATAATACCAATTGACTTTAGATTCATTTAAATCCCCATCCAATGCTTTTAAATTTTCTTTTTATACGCTCCCCACTGATACGCAAAATATTACTGTTATGACGCTTAATATTCTTATTGTGACGTAAAAACGCCGAAGAATCCAATTTTATTTTACCAGTAACATACTCCATCCCCAATACATCTATCTATTCAGCATCAAAATCAATAAAGTACTTTCTCTCTGGTGTATGTATCGTGAGGGTTGCTAAATTAATATTGTCCTCTAAAATATCCACTCTGTATTCGAACATGATATCATCATTTTGCTTTTTCATGAATAAGTAACTTCCTTCTTCTTGATCCTCGGCCTCATCACTTATTTCAGCGTAGATTTCTTCGCCACTGACTTCTCCATGATATCCTGACTTTCTTATCTTTTCCTCTATTGCTTTAAAAAACTGTTCCATTTTTTCGCTCTCTTTCTTTTAAAATATCAATTTCTCTTCAAATCAAGTATATACTATGTTTCTAAATAACAGTAGCCCTAATCATTATTAATTAATGATCAGAGCAAAACCTCACTTATCAAGTTCACATGATTCTCAATGACCTCTAGGCTAATAATTACTTCATATTTTAATTATTGAATTAGATTATTATACCTTCAAAATGATCCATTTCATGTTGAATTATTTGTGCTATAAATCCAGTAAACACTTGCTTTTGCTTCTTGAAATTTCTATCAAGATACTCAACTTCTATCATTTCATATCTCTTTGTTTTTCTAAAGCCAATTAAAGATAAACAACTCTCTTCAGTTTCATAAATCTTTTCTTTATTTAATATAACTGGATTTATCATAGGCACAATAAGATTGCCTACCGTATATACCAATATACGCTTTTTTATTCCAATCATATTACCAGCCAATCCGACACAATTCTCTAGGTTTGCACTTAATGTATCTATTAAATCATCAATTACTACTATATCATTTATAGTTGCATCTTCTGATTTTTGTCCTAAAAACAATATATCTTTTACAATTGGTTTTATCATAATTCATACCTCTTTTTCAGTTATATTTTTTATAACTCATACTATCAAATTACTATTTATATTACTCAACCTTAAATAAGAATTTGTATGTACTAATAGTCTTTTAGAAAATCCAGATTTCTTACTTATTCATAGCAAATTTTTACAATATAAAATAATTATTATATGCCTATTTTATCTTAATAACATAAATTATCAGCAAAATACTCTATGCACTCTTTAATATTTTCATGTAACTTCATATTTTGATTAATGAATATTACAAATGCCTCTATTTCCTCTTCTATAATGCATTCAATAGCCTGTGGTACACATTTTTGATGTTCCATTTGATAAGCCAGGCTACATAATACACACACTATATTCGATAGTAAAGCCCACATATATGATTCCTCTTCAGTTACACCTTTCCAATAACCAAATTCTACTATATCGTATCCATCCTCTGAATCAACGGTTTCGTATATATCATCAGCTGAAATTTCATTATTTGTTATCCATTCTTTACATATACTAATTACTCGTTGTCCTTCTTTATAAAACTCTTTATTCTTCACATTATCCTGATAGGCATTTAAAAGACTTTCTGCATTAGTTAATAACATATCATATTGTTCTACTAAAGTCATATTGTTCCTCTCTTTACTTTTGAAGTGTTCACTAATAGAATTCAAATATTCTTGTACTTTTCTTTCATTAATCTGTTCTTCTCTATAAATTACTACTTATCTTTCAAATAATTAAAACATATTTTTATATTAAAAATTTTAGAAAACCATTGACTAGCAAGCATTATATGAAACATGACAAATATATAAAAACTATTTCTCCTTTTTGCCAAAAGCCTCAAATCTTCTATCTAATATAACTTCAAACTTTTTATAATCCTTCCAGTCAAAATCAAACTCACAAGGAATATCATATAGTTCATTAAAAACAAAATCTACGTAATCTTTCATAAACTCTTCACTAGCATAATAATATTCAGTAAATGCTAATCCTTCATCATTAAAATCATCACTCCATAGCTTGCCATCACAACATGTTAGGAAAAAATCCACTCCCGTCATTTCTTCCCTTCGTACCTTTTCAAGATTTTCTGAATTATATTCCTTATGCATGTCTCCTTCCATATTATTATTAATAATCCATGCAAGGTAAAAGCCAATATGAACACAGGATCTTTCAATAATTATCTCGTTCTGTTCATCATTAATATTTTTAGGATCTATTTTCTTATTAGAACAATAAGCCTTCATTGCCCTATCATAATAATTATCATAACTATCGAAAACAGCCATTACATCATTCATCCTTTCAAATTTACTATTTATAATACTTAACCTTAAAATAAGAATTTGCTTGTACTTAAACGCTATCATAAATTTTAAAATGTGAGCATAAGGCCTTTCTTGTCATTCAAAGCAGATTGGAAAATGGATATCAAATCTTCAAAAACACTTTTTAAATCTTCTTGTTCAATTTCAATAAAACTCTTTAATTCCTCTATATTGATTTCATCTAGTCTATCTTGAACGGTAATTAATTTTTGATAAAGCCAAGGTATATCTTCAGCATAAACCAATCCTAATCCACAGTATCCAGGTTCTATTTTAAAATTTTCTTTTTGAATTGATTTTCCCAATATACAATACTCAGCTTCTATGAAATCTAGCTTTTTTAAAGCTTCTAGCAACATATCCCATTCATAGGATAGTCCAATATCTTCATTTGGATCATAGTAACCTGTTAAGGCGAAATCTGCATATTCTTGTATATCACCTTTTTCTATTTCTTCTTCCCAGTCCTCATCCAATTCACCACCAGTATAAGGGGATCTCATAATATCTATATGTTCTTTAATAAACTGCCTAATAGTTGCAATATCATCATTAGCTCCTCTGTCAACTAATAAATTATTCAATTGTTCCATATAAGTTTTTGTATCAAAAACAAAAGCTTTATGTTCCATACTCATAATTTTTCTCCCTTTTCAATGCTTTAGTATTTCGCCATATTGTCTTAATATTTATTTCTTGAAAAGACTAATTACCTTTTCCTGCTATAAAACTCATCTACAAAATTACTATTTATATTACTCAACCTTAAATTGGAATTTATCTTTATGTTTAAAGAGTTTTAGTAAAATAATAGCGTTTTCCTGTAACAGGATAGTTTTCTAATGCAAAAACTTCCTTGTATCCATGCTTTTTATAAAATCCAGGTGCTTGAAAACTAAAAGTATCTAAAAATGAATACTTGCAACCACGCTCTTTCGCTGTTTTTTCTGCCTGATTTAAAATATTACTTCCAATATTATGGCCCCTTAATTCTTCACTTACCCATAGGAATTTTATAAACAACCAATTACCATGTGTATTTCCAATTAGACCAGCAATCTTTTTCCCTGTTTCATCTTGTAAATAAACGCCTAAATCCTTTGGATTTTTATCTTCAATTCTCGCTAAATTATATTTTAATAAACCTTGAAAAATAATATCTTCATCTTGTTCTTTAATTTCATCAGTAACCTCAATTTTCATTTTAATTCTATCCCTCCCTTGTTAACATTTAAACACAAATAAATTAATATTTTACTGCTGGTTTCTATAATGGCGAATCCTTAAATGTAGTTTCTTTTATATTAGGAAGTACATCATAGATAGAACAGCCCATTTGTTGTTCAAAATACTCTTTCATTTCAAAAGTCGCATTCCAACGTTCAACGGTAAATGAAAATATCCCATATCGCCTTGTCGTATTAACAAAACGCTTTTCTAACATACAAAAACCTTGAGCATCAGCCAATGAATCGCAAACAATCATCAATTTATCATAATCATTATACGTTATATTTTTTAAATATTGTCTGACAAATTCACTTTCTTCATCACTCATATCATTCCTACCTATTTCTTTTTCAAAGTCAGGAACTGGAAATGAATGGGTCAAACAAATTCGACTCACTTCATCCCAGCCTCTTTCCATAGCAAAATTATATCCATCAATACCATGTTTCCTTGCACTTACCCCATATCTTCTACCTATATCATGAAGAAGTCCTAACACATATGCTTTATCTGAATTAAGATTGCCACACCTTTTCGCAATCATTTGAGCTGCTAATCCTACATTGATAGAATGTTCAGTCCACGGTCCTTGATTTAATTGTCCCGCTATCTTTAATTCCTCTTCTGCTATTTCTTTATTTGGAAACATTTCATATTCCTCCAATATGTCAAAATATTAATAGCAATAATAAATTACTAATTTATAATACTTAAACTTAAAAATATAAATTGGAATTTGTATTTGTGCAAGGTGTGTTCATTTTGTGCAATTAATATGAAGTATCTTTTTAATGATAATAGTTACAATATCACTAACTGATTTGCTACCATCTACTACAAAATCAGCACTTAATTTTGTAGAATCTAAACCGTATAAATAAGCATTTCTTCCTTGTGTTAAATAATGATTCATATCATCAAATATATTTCCAATAGTTGTATTATCATAGTCTCTAATAATTCGTCTTGCTAATGCAATATCCAACGGAGTATCTATGAAGATTGAATAATCAATATATTTAGCAATCAAATTATGCCTATATCCAAAAGGATAATCCATGACAATAAAATCTGGTGTTTCCTTTATTAGCATTTCTATATCTTCTGCTAACAAATCTAGATTAAATACATTAACATCAGCACCATCTTCAATCCATAGTATTAACTATTGTCCAAAAATAACTATCTTCAAACTGATTTGCATATGCTAAAGAAAACATATATGGCCTTTCATTATCATATGTTTCTTTTAAATCTTCCAGTGCTACTTTTATCGCTGATTTAAGTTTCATACTGAATATTTTCAAATCACTTCGTATTTTATCGGTATTCCATACTTTATTTTCACTAATATATTCCTGTAAATACGTATTATAATATTCGATCTGCATTTCCTTATTCATTAATATCCCCCATATCCGTATTTAAAAACTTTTTTCTAAATTACTATTTATTACACTCAACCTCAAATTAGGATTTATTTGCTTTTTAATTTATGAGCCGTAATTATCGTATAACTATAAGCATTAACTGTTATTTCATAATCAGCCACATTTACGTACCAATTTTTACCTTTTCTAACTATACTACTATTAGATTCTTTGATTTTTTTTCTACACCAATTAACAACATCGTCCACATCTAAACAAAGATTTCTTTTAATTCGTTCTATTCCTAAATCAGTTGTGTGCAACTTGTCTAAGTTTAAAATTAATTCGCTTTTATTATTGTCATTCATTTTGTACCATATATTAACCTTTCAAATTTAAAATTTATTCTCCCAATTCTTTTTTTAAATCTGCTATATACAGTGATTGCTGTTTTTTTAGATACAAACCTACAAACAAATTCATTATAGGATTATTTACTGATACTTCTTCTGTAAATTCAATCTGCGTACCATTATTATTAACAGAACTAAAAACCCCAATCCAATGACCATTCATATTTTTATTAGTCATATCAAACTCATATCGCTCATAAGGCTTTTTTAAAGTAATATTAAATTTAGTAGGGAAATTATCTTTTGTATATTCTGTAAAAGAGTTCCCATCTACTGAAACATCAATTTTACTTAAATCGCTCCGCCACTCATATTTGTTGTTATTTGTAACTACTTCCCATACTTTCTTAATATCTGTTTTAAATATCGCTATAACGGTTGAATTCTTCATAATACACATTCTCCCTCATAAATTACTAATTTATCTTTTAGTTAATTATAGCATATTTTGTAAATATCACGCTTTTCAATTTTTAAATAACATTTTATCATTTTACTTCATCAAATCTATATATTTTTATATTTACAGCATTTAACATCAACATTCTTCTTTAAATAAAATAAGAAGGAGAACCTCCTCCATCTGGATTTGGCTCTCCTCAATTATTTAGATACGTTATTAATTTATCATTTATAATAGTTAAAAATTATTTTTTCTTAAATTCCTTATTATCTAAAATAATAACCCCTGACTTATCTTCCTTTGCTGCTTTCTTTGTGTTATTTACAAGTTTTATAACGTCCTTGTATGATTGTTTTGCTCCCTTTACAAGCAAGGGCACTCCTATAAAATCTATTTTTAACCACCTAGAAAATAATCCACCAAAGGTCATTGGTAATGGAACAGTTGGCGACGTATTGGAAAATATAATTTTCTCATTTAATATATTTTGTTTATGAAGCATAGAAGCTAAATTATATAATCCTGGAATCAAAACCTTTGAACGTCCCCTGCCTACAACATAGACTTTATTTCCATCTTTATCACTTCCATAATAAAAAAGTTCTCCACGATTTCCATATACTAACTTATTAAAGTTAGGTAATTTCAATATTTCATCCTTAGTTGGTTCTCGAGTTTCATCCCGAAGGTAATATGTTTATAACCATGGTCTGTTATGGCAATTTCTTTTAATCCTTTTTTTATTCCAGCTTTAACATTTGATTCAATACTTTCCTTTGCATGTTCTCCCAGAATAATATTAAATAAGGGAATATGCCCCTTTGCAATATTAGTATGAGTATGATAGTCTGCAATAATCTTAAAACTCATTTTATTCCCTCCACAGTTTTATTTTGCCCATATTACTGGATAATTCTCACCATATATTACAATTCTGAACAAACAATATATATCATTACTTGTACAAAGTATTTGTCTTTGCTTAGTTTGTTCATTCGTTTAACAAAATCATAATATTCACTACGAGATACTTGAAAGAACTCGCATATTGCAGACCTTCAGCAAAAAATTTGTGCAAAAGGGCTCTAGCACAAACTGTTAGAGCCCTTGATTTTGGCGGAGAGATAGGAACCCAAACCCTAGGTGCATGCATAACACGCACGTCTGATTTCGAGTCAGATGTAAAAATATAAAAAAAGGATGACTGGACTCAGTAAGTCAGTCATCCTTTTTAACTTTACTTTTCTTTATAATATTTCTAATCTTATAATTTAATTTTTACTAAATATCATATGTATAACCTATTATATTAAACTCCTTATTTAGAGAATCAATAAACTGATTATAAAAAGAACACTTAAGCTTTATACATGTAGCTAAATGTATAGTATCCACACCCTTTGTTTTCATTCTATTTGCTCTATCTAACACCTGATCTATAGAATCTTGGCTACAACCATTACAGTGAACAAAACATATTATTTCCGAATCTTTATCATAATTTTCAAAAGCTGCTACTCTTTCATTAAAGGCTTTAAAGCACCCGAAGCTAGTACATTCCTTACTTTCGTTATAACAATTAATAATGTCAATTTTACTCATAATTATAATTCCACTCCTTGTAAAAGTTTATTTTATATTTTGATTCTAGCATTACTAAAAGTATAAATCTTCCTGTATTTCGCTATCTAATTTTAAGTGTTTTCACTAAGGTATTTCAGGTACTCAAAAGAGTCTACGTCATTTATGGTACGGTTCACCATAACAGTTATAACGTAAACTTTTTAAAAAAGGCGATATTTCTAAAGTATAGAGTTATATATTAAAAGCTTGTTTCCTTTATTTGTTGTAAACTAAATATAAATTTATTATAATTACAAGGAAAGCTTAAATTTAAAATAAATTAGATATATTATTTAACAATCCAGGAATACATATCCCTGGAAAAGCAGATAAACTTGCTGAAAATGATAGTTAAAAAATCTAAAATAAAGGAGTATACGAAAATGGCAGGAAATAAAATTATTTGTACTACAAACAATGTTGATTACGTAACAATTAGAAAGGCAATGTGTGATGGCGCAAGAACATTAGAAGAATTGGTGAAAAAAACAGGAGTTTGCACTAATTGTGAAGGATGTAAAAGTGAACTTGGTCATATACTTTCTTCTGTATGTGGTTGTAAGAAAGTTTCACTTAAAGCTGTGGTTGATGCGGTTAAAAATGGTGCTGATACCGTAGAAAAGGTTGGTGAAGTTACAGGTGCAGGCACAGGAGAAAATTGTGGAAGATGTAAGGCACTTATTGCCAATGTAATTGAACTTGGTAGGTAATCGAAATTTAAATACTTATCAAAGAAGTACTACAGATAGATTGGAATATGAAATTGAATATTGTCAGAAATTAGTTACTGTAATTGAGAAAGAACGCACACTTACAGATTTCACAAAAGTAAAAGAAAAGCTTAATCTATTAAATGAAAAAGGATCGTCTGTTATCAGACGACCCTTTTTCACTTCTATTTGTTTGCCACCTTTAAGACATTGAGTGAATTGTCAAGTGCCGACTTGCACTTGCTGGCATCAGTATTTCTTGAACGAACTGATGATAATACATCATCAATGGTTCCGTCAATTTGCGTCCATGTTGTTTTATCAATTTTCTTTAACTGCGGCGCTGATTTGTCCCAAGCACGCTCCAAGTCATCAGCACTTGTTTTCGACGAAGTAAAGTTATTTGAGTTTACACAGCTTAGCATATCATTTTCAATTTTAATAAAATCTGTTAATTGTCCAGATAATGTAGTTTGTGAAGAATTAGGTTGCGGTGCTATATTATTACTGCACCAAACATAACCGCCTATACCAACAGCTAAGAAAATACACAATACCGCAATGGTTTGTCTTAAAACATTTTTCTTGCTTTCATTTGTTTGCTTTGCTGCTGTTGTTTCACTTTTTGGTTTTGTATCACATTTTGTAACAGCAAGGAAAATTATTATTGCTAAAATAGGTATAAGAAAAATTATGCTAGTAACTGTTGTCCCTAAGCCTAAGCCGCCATATTCTTTTGGCTGAGATAGGTAATCTCCGAATGATGCTCCCAATGGACGAGTAAAAATATACGCAACCCAAAAGGCTAATACCCCATCAAATTTTAAGAATTTCCATGCCAAAAATGCACAAGCTATTATAATTGCCACTGTTATTCCTGTGTGGAGATAACCAAGGCCAAGCTGTTCGGAATATAAGTCACCAACTGCTGTTCCAAGTGCAAATGTGAAAAGAATGGTAAGCCAATAGAAAGCTTCTCTTTTCCTTGTGTAAATCGAGTGTATGGAGAGTGTTTTTTCACTAAGATACCAAAAAAGAAAAGTTAATCCTAACAGCACAGCAAAAACTGCTGTACTGAGCTCAAGAGGCACTCCCATTCCGTCTGTCAAATTATCCGTTACCAACGTTCCAAATACGCTTATAAGTACGACTGTTAGCCAATAAATACCGGGAATATATTTAGTTGCCCTGAATTGAATATACAATACAACGATAAATGCTATTCCCATTATAATTGTAGTTTGAGTTAAGCCTAATCCAAGGTTTACATTTAAGAAATCCGAAAATGTTTCACCGACAGTTGTGCATAAAATCTTGATTATCCAGAAGAAAATAGTAACTTCTGGTACTTTGCTAAGTAAAATTTTCCTTTGTTTTGTTTCCATTTTTTATCTCCTTTTTTTAATATATTATAGTAGGAGTCACCGCCATTACTCCTCTACAAAACCATATGTGCCCTTTTAATCCATACAGCTTTTCATGTTGTATCACTTAATTTACTAAGCATATTTCTTGACATATTATATTTCCTTAACATTAAAGCCAAATTAAAAATTATTTAAATTTATCTTAAAAAATTAAGTTTTACAAAAAAGCTATAAGGTGAAAGATTTAATCTCTTTCGCCTTATAGCTTTTCAACTATTATTTAATTATTAACCTTAAATTTAGATAAACAGAATTCTTGGCTTCAGGTGGAGTTTGTCTGCGACCACTGGGAAATTCTGCCCGTTAAATGCCATTTAGGCATTTACCCTCCAACTGAAGCTTAGATGTCGTTA
>NZ_JAEEGB010000014.1 GCF_016316925.1 Clostridium aciditolerans
CAAAAATTTAATAGGATAGTTGCGAGAACAAACTTTAGCATGCTTCTTTTGGCTATGTCTACCATTATAATAGTTGCATCTCTAAAAGAATATAATGAATCGCTATCAAATGTTGTACTTACAACGATAAGCATAAAGGTTGCTGTTGTATTAGTAATTGTATATGTGCTGGGACTTATATTTTCTCTTTATACTCATAGCAATTTGTTTATTGTAAGTGAGCAAAGCTTTGAAAATAGGTCTATTAAAAATAAAAAATATATGAGAATAATTCTTGAATTAATTATAATATCCATTATATTGTACTTCATAAGCGAAAAGTTAATATATAATATAAAAGAAACGGTAGAAAACTATAAGCTTTCACAAGAATTTCTAGGTATAATATTAATACCTATACTAGGAAACGCTGGTGAAAACTTTTCAGCTATTGTATGTGCAACAAAGAATAAGGTGAACTTAAGCTTGGAAATTGCTATAGGTTCAAGTATTCAAATTGCTCTTTTTGTTACACCTATTTTAATGGTACTTGCTTACTTTATAGGAGTGGAAATGACTTTGCTCTTCACTGGTTTTCAAATAATAATGGCCTTAATTGCAATAGTTATGGCTTTTATAGTTTTTCAAGATGGTAAAACCTATTGGTTTGAAGGTGCGATTTTAATAGCTATTTATATAATAGTTACCTTGGCTTATTACTATGTGGTATGAATTTATAAGAATAATAATATAAATAAATATGATATCAAGATTATAAGGTGATAAACATGCCGCATAGAAAGTTAGTTGAAGAATATTATACTGATATAAATAATGTAGCAGATTTACTAAATAAACTTGTTAACGCGTATAGACTTTTAATTGGTGGGGCTGGAGAATTGAACGGTATTGCTTTAGCACATAAAAAAGATGTTAAACATGCTCTAAAAAGAGTGAATGAATTAGGAGAGGTAATAGATGACCTAATAGATGTTCTAGACAAATCTAGCTATATATACATGGATTACTGCAAAATAAAGTCTCAAATCATGGAATATCAGATTCAAGCCCAATATATTCAAACTGAAATAGATAATGAGCTAGAATTAAAAAATGATAAAAAAGAATAGGTGTGAATAATCACACCTATTTTTTAAAACTTCTTAAATCTATGTTTGCAAACCATAAGATAAGATAAAGCAATTAGTATAATTACAGTTACTCCTTGAGGAGCAAGGTAATTCATAGTAATAAAACAATATAGAGCCATAAACATACCTGCAAAAGTTATAGGAATACCGAAGAATTCTCCATCAAATTGAGTAACGTTAAATCTAGCTAATCTATAAGCCCCAGCTATAGGGAATAACATAACTAGCAGATATCCTAAAAGTCCTAAGTTTGAGAATCCGTAAACGTTAAATGCAAGAATAGATGGAGCTACTCCAAAGGAGACTAAATCTGCAAGAGAATCCAGTTCCTTTCCTAAGTCACTAGATACATTTAAAAATCTAGCTACTCTTCCATCATACCTGTCAGCTAGGCATGCAAGTAAAATAAAGATAGCTGCCCACTTATAATTTTCTTGAAAAGTCATCATTAAAGACATAACACCGCATCCTAAATTAGCAAATGTAAAAACATTAGGTACAGCGCTTCTAGCTATTTTAGCCATTAAAATCACTCCTAGTAATAATTATTATTATATAAGTACATAAATGTGTAAAAAATATAGAATATCATAAGCATATTATAACTCATTTTAGAAAATTATTTAAGTAGGTATTATGCTTTTTTTATGGAAAAATTATAAATTTTTTGTTAAAATAGACTTGCTGTGTTATAAGAAAAAGTATAGAAAGTTGAGTGACATATGAAAAAAGATAAAATAAAGTGGTTAAAGTGGTTAGTTGCTATAATTTTTGGTGCAGTATTTTTATATATTATGATTAGATATGGTAAAAGACTCTCACATTTAAGATTAGGCAAAATTAAAAGATATATTTTAAGTTACGGTAGTTTTTCATCAGTTATTTTTTTAATATTATATACATTAAAACCTATAGTTCTATTTATACCAGTTTGGCCGTTATCAGTTATTGCCGGTAACATTTTTGGACCTTATAAAGCACTTATGTTAAGTATGACAGGTTGCTTTCTTTCTGGGACATTAGCTTTCTTCTTGGCTAAATTTTTAGGTAGGTCTTTTGTTGACAAGCTATTGAAGGGTAAAGCTATGACTTTGGATTCTAATATTGAAAAACATGGATTAAAAATTATGGCTATAATGAGACTGACCTTCGTTTTTCCATATGATCCACTGAGTTATGCAGCAGGCCTTACTAAGATGAAATACAGGGATTTTATATTAGGAACTATGATTGGAGTATTTCCAGAGATGGTCTCCTATTCATTTATGGGAAAAAATTTGGAGCATCCACTTTCTATTAAGTTTGCGGCTCCTATTATATTAATAATAGTTGTAGCGGGAGTTGCTATTTATGCACATAAAGCGTTAAAAGGTAAAAAAATTAACGAATAATAACTGTTCTATTAAGGGAATAATACTCCTAGTAATCAAGTTTAAAGGAGGAGTATTGGCAATGAAGGTAAAGGATATAATGACAGGGGCAGTAGTTAGTTTGAACTCAACAGACTCGGTAGAAAGAGCAGCTGAACTTATGAAAGAACATAATATAGGTGCAGTACCTGTGTGTGAAGGAGATAAAGTTATAGGAATAATTACTGATAGAGACATAGCTTTAAGATCTGTAGCAGCAGGAGAGGATTCAAAGAGTCAAAGTGTAAGAGAAATAATGTCATCAAATCCTGTAACAGGAACACCAGATATGGATATTCAAGATGCTTCTAGGGTAATGAGTGAAAGACAAATAAGAAGACTTCCTATAGTAGATAGTGAAAACTTAGTAGGAATGGTATCCTTAGGTGATATAGCTGTGAGCCCTAAATTGAATGAAGAGGCAGAGCAGGCATTAAGTAGTATATCAGAACCAAGTACACCTGAGTTTTAGAACTTAATAGTTATAAATAAATCCACAAGAGTTTTTATGAATCTTGTGGATTTGTTATATAAAGTGTTATAATATAGTAGTGAAATTTACATATGGAGGTAAATTTTATTCTAGATTAGGAGAGTTATATATGGATAAGGTAAGATTTATTTACAATCCATATTCTGGTGAAAACACTATAATAACTGATATTGATAGGGTTATTATGATACATCAGAAGTATGGTTACGAAGTGGTACCTTATAGGATTAGCTTTGAATTTGATATGAGTAAGGCCTTTGAAGGGTTAGATGAAACCTATAAATATATACTAGTTGCAGGTGGAGATGGCACTATAGATACCGCCGTAAACCACATGAAAACGCTAGGTATAGATCTTCCTATAGCGATACTTCCTGTAGGTACAGCCAATGACTTTGCTAAATTCATAGGTATTCCTGAGGATGTAGAAGCTGCTTGTGAGCAAATATTAAATAGTGTTCCGAAAAAGCTTGATATAGGCAAAATAAATGATAAGTATTTTATAAATGTTGCTAGTACAGGTCTTTTTACAGATGTATCCCAAAAAACGGATGTAAACCTAAAAAACACCATGGGTAAACTAGCTTATTATGTAAAAGGAATAGAACAACTTCCAAGCTTTAGAAAATTAAAAATAAAAGTAAAATCTGAGAATGCCTATTTTGATGGACATATGTATCTAATGTTAGTATTTAATGGACAGACTGCAGGTAATTTAAAGTTTGCATATAAAGCTGAAGTTGACGATGGAATGCTTGATGTAATCATAATTAAGGCCGGAATGATAAAAGATATGATAGCTCTATTTATAAAAATGCTAAGAGGTGACCACTTAGAAGATGCAGCAGGGCTTGTGTATTTTAAAGCCAATAAAATAGAAGTAGAGTGTTATGAAGATATTGTAACTGATATTGATGGTGAAAGAGGCCCAGACTTTCCACTTGTTATAGAGTGTATAAAGGAAGGTCTCGAGGTTCTTGGAGTAATCGCTAAGAATTAAGATGCTAGCAAGCATCTTTTTTTTATTATCCATGTAAAATAGTAATATTAAATAAATTTCAGTAATAAATATAAGTAGTATCAATATAAGGTGAGGGGACTATGTTAAGTTTTTACGGTTATATTCTTATAGTATTTATTATATTTATCCTTATGATAGAAGCAGTATACATAAGTAAATTTTCGCCTAATAAAATTAAAGCTGCTGCTATTATTGTAATTGCGACAATACTTTTAAGGGATATTTCATTGCTTATTTTATCCTTGTCTCATAATATAAAGCATCTTTATTTACTTAAGCCAATTTTCTTTTTGAACTTTATAAGTATGCCATTATTAGCGCTAATTGCACTTTATATTTTTATAAGAAAAGACAATATAAATTTTTCCTATATATTTATAATAGCGGCCATATTGGCTGGGTTATATGGAACAATGATATATAAGTGCCCAGCATTAGTACAAACAAATGAAATTTATGGATATACTATAACTTTAACAAAAGATTTATATCTATACTGGATTTACGTAATCTTAAATACTATAATACTGTTTCTAACTATAGCTTTATCCAGTAATAAAAATATAAATAAATTAGGAATTAGTATGATAATCTTTGCAGCTCTTATAACGATAATTGAATTTATATTATGGATTATAGGTATAAGAATCTTATCTGAAAATGTGATAGGGGACATGCTGTGGTCTATAACTATAGTATATGCATTAAGTAAAGTGAGGAAAAAAACGAGAAGCGTTTTATAGAGGACAATTGACAGAGGACAGAGGACAGAGGACAGTGAAGGTGAGTTTTCTTCCTTACGTCAGAAAACTATTATATTTTTAAGCTCGTTTCGCTAAAGCGAAACATCGACTTATAGTATAAATTTAAGATTTTTCGTAGTGTAACGTAGAAAAATCCTCCTTCATTGTCCTCTGTCAATTGTCCTCTGTCCTCTAAAAAATGCGACCCATTTTTTTATATTACAAACTGTAGTTTATTTACCTATAACTATCTTTTAAACTTTTTTGATGTATTTCTTTGGTTTTTAGACTCAGTTTTTTGTGTTTTATTTTTGGAATACCTTGGTTTGTGTGGTGCTGAAGAAATTAAGCACTTCTTGTCTGTTCCAATTAAGTCTTCACGACCAGCCTTAATTAAAGCTTCCTTTACAAGCCTATGATTCTCAAGTACAGTGAATTGCATTAGAGCTCTTTGCATATTTTTTTCTTTTTGTTCTCGTGGCACATATACCTTTTCACCAGTTAGAGGATGTATGCCCGTGTAATATATAGTAGTGGACAAACTTCCAGGTGTAGGATAAAAATCTTGCACTTGTTCTGGAGTATATCCCATGCTCTTAATATACTGAGCAAGCTCTACAGCTGCATTTAAATCACTGCCAGGATGACTTGACATGAGATAAGGAACAAGAAATTGATTCTTTTTTACTTTTTTGTTTATTTCAAAGTATTTCTTAGAAAATTTATCATAAACTTCTTTTTTAGGCTTACCCATCTGTTTAAGAACCTTATCACTTATATGTTCTGGAGCAACTTTAAGTTGGCCGCTTATATGATGTTTACAAAGCTCTTCGAAAAAATCCGTATTTTTATCGTAGACAAGGTAATCATATCGTATTCCGGAGCGAATAAATACCTTTTTAATTCCAGGTATTTTTCTTATTTGTCTTAGTAAGCTTAAATATTCCTTGTGATCTACTATAAGGTTTTTACAAGGTGTCGGTGATAGACACTGTCTGTTTTTGCATACCCCAGCAGTTTCCTGGATTTTGCAAGCTTTATGTCTAAAGTTTGCAGTAGGGCCCCCTACGTCATGTATATATCCTTTAAAATCATCCAAGGATGTTAAAAGGGTAGCTTCATCTATAATAGACTTTTGGCTTCTGTTTTGAATTGTCCTTCCCTGATGAAAAGTAAGAGCACAGAATGAACAACCGCCAAAGCAGCCTCTATGACTTGTTATAGAGAATTTAACTTCTTTTATAGCAGGAATTCCACCTTTAGCCTCATACATAGGATGATAATTTCTGGTGTAAGGTAAATTATAAACTACGTCCATTTCTTCTTCTGTTAGTGAAAACTGAGGAGGATTTTGAATGATATATTTATCGGAATGCTTTTGAACTACAGTTTTACCTCTAATAGCATCTTGTTCAAAATATTCTAGTTTATAGCTTTCTGCATAAGCATTTTTATTTGTAGAAACTTCTTCAAAGGAAGGAACCTCTACAAAGTCTCTTAATTGAGATAAGCTATTAGAAAGATATACAGTTCCTCTTACATCAGTAACTTTTTGAATAGACATTCCATATTTCAAAAGGTTAGCTATCTGTACTACAGTTTTTTCGCCCATACCATATATTAAAAGATCTGCTTTAGAATCCAAAAGGATACTTCGTCTTACTTTATTATCCCAATAATCATAGTGAGCAAATCTTCTTAAACTAGCTTCTATTCCACCGAGTATAACTGGGACATCCTTATAAGCTTCTCTAACTCTGTTAGAGTATACAATAACAGCTCTATCTGGTCTATGGCCTGATTCACCACCAGGCGAATATAAATCATCATGTCGCTTTTTTCTAGCTACAGTATAGTGATTCACCATGGAGTCAATATTGCCTGAATTAACTAAAAAGCCTAATTTAGGTTTGCCGAGTTTTTTAAAGTCATCTGCGTTATTCCAGTTAGGTTGGGCAATTATGCCTACAGTAAAACCTTCATTTTCAAGTACTCTAGATATTATGGCAGTACCAAAGGAAGGGTGATCCACGTAGGCATCGCCTGTAACTATAATAAAATCCAATTGATCTATGCCTCTTGCTTTTAAATCATTTTTACTTACAGGTAAAAATTTATTATTTAGTATCATTGATATTCTCCGTTCTTTTAAAATTTTGTATCCAAAATTTTTAGAGGACAGAGGACAGAGGACAATGAAGGTAAGTTTTCTTCCTTACGTCGGAAAACAAATTTATTTTTAATACTTGTTTTTCTAAGGCGAAACATTGACTTATAGTAATAGTATAAGTTAAAGATTTTTCGTAGTGTAACGTAGAAAAATCCTCCTTCATTGTCCTCTGTCAATTGTCCTCTGTCCTCTAAAAATAATGCTTTGTATATTTTTATATCATGAGTTTCAGTAAATGAAAAACAGTAATTTACAGTACATAAAAATCATTAATATATTAACACAACGATAAAAAAATATGAATAAATAATTTAGAATAATAGTTAAATTAAATAAAATGCTTTGAATAAATTTACAAAAATTACAATAAAAGATTTTGATGAAAATTAAGAAAATAGCCAAAATCTTGCATGAATACTAGTAATATTGAAAAAAATAAAAATAATATAATATAACGGGCGAATTTAAATAAATTTTATATTTATGGTTGCATTTTAAGGAATTTGTACTATAATAAATAATGAAAGAAAGTTAATAATAAAAGATATATTTTACTTATGTTAGGTGAGGCTCCTATATAGATACACGCTACTGCCCGGAAACATCGAGAGATGCCAATGGGTCAACAGGTATTACCGAATCAAGGTTTTACTTAATGTAGCTGAACGATTTAAGTTCAAAGCTATATAGTGCTAAAACTCGTACTATAAAGTTTTAGTTTGCATGGAGCCTATAATTTTTATAGGCTCCTTTATTTTATTTTTTAGGTGGTGTTTTTAAATGGAGGTTGGCCCTTATAGTGGTCGATTTAGGTCAAAACAAAATTTAATATTGAATATACAGAGGAACATTTACATTAACCGATAAAGAAATTTACTTCTAACATTTAGGCATTTCTATAAATTCCTTATCAGTTTTGTAAATATTCCTCTGTGTATGGAGGGAGGAATATTTATGAAAAAGCTATCTAATTTCTTCTTAAGTAAGGTTCTTTACAAAAAAATCTATGATGAGTTTAATGAACCCGTAGGCAAATTATGCGATATTTATGTAACTACTGAGGATGGACTCCCAAGAGCTATAGGCTATATGGTAAAGAAAGACGGCGAAATTTTTAATTGTGAATTTAAACGTATTTCCTTTTATGAGGACGATGACAGAATACGTATTAAAGGTGAAGGAATAAGAGAAATCATTCTTCAAAAGTACTCTTATCTTTTATCGAAACATTTATTAGACAGACAAATTGTTGATATAAATGGGAAAAAGCTTGTAAGAGTTAATGATCTAAGAATTGCAGAAATAGCGGGAGAGTATAGAGTAGTAGCTGTTGACTCAGGTGTACTTGCTCTTGGAAGAAGACTTGGATTAGAGGGTTTAGTTAAAAGCTGTTACAAGATGTTTGATAAAAAACCATCTGATAGTTTAATAGTATGGGATAACGTTGAATCACTTGAGATGGTGAATAATAATTTGAAACTATCTGTAACCTACAAAAAGCTTTCGAAATTGCATCCTGCAGATTTAGCGGATATTTTAGAGGATATGGATATAAACTATAGGAAAAGAGTATTTGAGAGTCTTGAACGAGATCTTGCTGCGGATACTTTAGAGGAAATTGAGCCAGACATCCAAGCTGATATATTGGAAAACTTAAGTCAATCTAAAAGAGATGAAGTTCTAGATAATATGCCTAACGATGAAATTGCAGATATTTTAGAGGAGATAGATGAAGAAACAGCAGAGGATATTCTTCTCAGCATGGAAAAAGAGGATGCTGACGAAGTAAGGTCTTTAATGAGATATAGTGAAGAAGCGGTTGGAAGTATAATGAATAAGGATTTTATATCCTTCAATATAAACATAACTGTTGAAGAAACCATTGAGCTTCTAAGAGAGATTAATCCAGATGATGAAGTTTCTCATTATATATATATTACCGATGAACAGGAAAGGCTTCAAGGTGTAGTTCCATTAAAAAGCCTAATATTATCTAAACCACAGGAAAAGTTAAAGGAAATAATGCTTGGTGATATAACTAAAATAGAAGACCATGAAAATATAGATGAAGCTATAGAGCTTTGTGTTAAATACGACCTTCTTTCTCTTCCAGTAATAAATAGTCATCAGAAACTATGTGGTGTAGTAATCATGAGTGACATAGTGGAAGACATACTAATTCCAACATGGAGAAGAAGATTTAAAAAGGTAGGATAGAAAGAGGTAGATAAACATGAAGAGTAAAAATAGATTTCTAATGATATTAAGTATAATTGGCCCAGGAATTATAACAGCTAATGCGGGAAATGATGCCGGTGGAGTTACTACCTACTCCGTTGTTGGTGCTCATTATGGATATTCAATGTTATGGGGAATGTTTGCTATAGCTATAGGACTTGCAGTAGTTCAAGAGATGAATGCAAGAATGGCAGTTGTCACAGGTAAAGGTCTTTCGGACCTTATAAGAGAAAGATTTGGTGTTAAATGGGCTTTTTTTGCTATGCTTGTACTTCTTGTAGCAAATCTCGGTGTATGCATAGGTGATTTTGCCGGTATAGCTGCCAGCTTAGAGTTATTTCATATAAGCAAATATATTTCTATACCAATACTCACAGCACTTATTTGGTTTATATTAACAAGAGGAAATTATTCAAAGGCAGAAAAAATATTTTTGTTTTTAACAATCACATTCTTTGGTTATTTTATAACAGCTTTTCTTGTAAAACCAAATTGGAGTCATGTTTTTGTAAGTATAGTGAAACCACAAGCAAAGTTTGATAAAAATTATTTTTTAGTTCTCATAGGAATGGTAGGTACAACAATAACTCCTTATATGCAATTTTATTTACAATCTTCAGTTGTAGATAAAGGTATATCTATTAAAGAGTACAAATATGAAAAAGCTGATGTATATCTTGGAACGATCTGGGCTATATTAACTGCTTTAGTCATAACAGTTTGTACTGCTGAAACACTATATAAAGCTGGCATAAGTATAGATACAGCACAAGATGCGGCATCAGCACTAGGACCACTCGCAGGAAATTATTCATTTTTATTATTTGCAGTAGGGCTCTTCGGAGCATCGTTTTTAGCATGCTGCGTTATACCTTTATGTACTGCTTATGCTGTATGTGAAGCCTTTGGCTTTGAAAGTGGATTAGACAACAAAATAAAGGAAGCACCTGTATTCTTTGGATTATTTTTATTTATGATTTTAGTAAGTGCAATAATTATACTTATACCAAATGTATCATTAATTAATATAATTCTGGTCACTCAGCAGCTGGCAGGTGTATTATGTCCTGTAGTGCTAATATTCATGATAATACTTGTAAATGATGTTGAAGTTATGGGCAGCTATGTTAATACAACAGTTCAAAATCTCATAGCTAAAGGAACCGTTTTGTTAATAATTATGCTTACGATTTTAGCTTTCGGTGCAAATTTTATATAATTTCAGATAAAAAAGCCATAGTTTTTGACTAGGGCTTTTTTATTTGTTGTTTTGGGTAATCTTTACAACCTTTCTTTTAGCTTAAAAATGTATTTTTTATAACTTTGTGTATAAACTAAATTATATCGTAAGACCTAAAATATACCGATATTACTAGCTTTATTAAATATTTAGTTTATAGCAAGGAGTGAGCCTATGTATGTCTAAAAAAATTATGAAATTCAAAAAGGAAATAGCTTGTGTCCTTATCGTTATATTTACATACATTACTACTTCAATTTGTATGATTCCTTACACAAGTGCAGTTAAAGCAATAGCCTACTATTATGGGTCAAGAGGAGATGTAGTTTCACAAATACAAAGTAGGCTTAGAGATTGGGGATATTATACTGGAGGTGTAGATGGAATATACGGCTATCTAACTTTTACTGCAGTAAAAAATTTTCAAGCTAAAAATGGCTTAGCTGTAGATGGAATTGCAGGTAATAATACACTTAATGCTATTGGAATTAATGTTGCAGGACTCGAAGCTGCTGCTTCTGGTAACAATAATAGTACAGCTACAAGCAATCAGGACTTAATGCTCTTAGCAAGGCTTATTAATGGAGAGGCAAGAGGAGAACCATATGAAGGGCAGGTAGCTGTTGGCGCAGTGGTGTTAAATAGAACAAGGGATCCAAAATTTCCTTCATCCATAGCTGGGGTTATATATCAACCAGGAGCATTTACTGCTATAGTCGATGGTCAGATAAATGCAAACATGGTTCAAAGTTCTATAAATGCTGCACAAGACGCTTTAAATGGATGGGATCCATCAGGCGGCGCTATTTACTACTTTAATCCGGCAACAGCTACAAGCGCATGGATATGGTCAAGACCATTAATCAAAATAATAGGTAAGCATAGATTCTGTAGTTAATGTGCATTTTATATATTAATAGAAGCTTAAAGATTGATAAAAATTAATTATTCAGATAAGTTTAAAAAAATATTGACAAAGGAAAAAATAGTTGTATAATAAGAGATATACAATTCGTATCAAAATACTCGGAAATACTTTGAAAAAGGAAAGTAGCTTAAATTAAGTTTTACAGAGAAGGAACTATATGCTGAGAAGTTTCTGAATAAGGTTTAAGTGAAGTGCCCTTTGGAGTTATACACCGAATTAAGTAGGCTGTATCGGATCCACCCGTTATAGTGGTAGAGCATAGCGCTGTGCTTGAACTAAAGCTGAGGTCTTTAATTGAAGACTTAAGTAGAGTGGAACCGCGGATTTAACTCCGTCTCTATTATATATAGAGACGGAGTTTTTTGATATTTAAAATAGTAATACACTCAAATTAGGAAAACTTTTCAATAAATTGATGTAATTTTTAAACAAAAAAGGGAGGAATTTAAAATGATATTTAATAATGTTATTGACATGATAGGTAATACACCTTTATTTAAGCTAAGTAATATAGTAGGAGAAGACATGGCTGATATTTATGTAAAGCTAGAAAAGTTTAATCCTGGTGGAAGCATTAAAGATAGGGCTGCGTTAGGCATGATAGAAAAGGCCGAGAGAGAAGGAATTATAAAACCAGGATATACCATAGTTGAACCTACAAGTGGAAACACAGGAATAGCACTTGCTATGATAGGAAAGTTAAAGGGATATAAAGTAATAATTATAATGCCGGATACAATGAGTATAGAAAGAAGAAACATGATGAAGGCTTATGGAGCAAAACTTGTATTAACAGAAGGTATAAAGGGAATGAAAGGTGCTATAGAAAAGGCAGTAGAAATAGCAGAAGGTAAAGAAGGATACTATATACCACAGCAATTTATAAATGAAGCAAACCCAGAGAAACATTATGAAACTACAGCAGATGAAATTATTAAGGATTTAAATGAATTTGATGCATTTGTAGCAGGTGTTGGGACAGGGGGAACTATAGCAGGTGTTGGTAAAAAACTTAAACAGCATAATGGCAATATAAAGGTTGTAGCAGTAGAACCTGCAAAATCTCCGGTTATATCAGGCGGACAGGCTGGAGCTCACAAAATACAGGGAATAGGAGCTGGTTTTATACCAGATATATATAATAAAGAAATAGTAGATGAGGTTATGACTATAACTGATGAAGATGCTTTTGAATATGCAAGACTTATGGGAAAAGAAGAAGGCGTACTAGTAGGAATATCTTCAGGTGCTAATTTAGCTGCAGCAGTGAAGGTAGCAAAACAACTAGGAAAAGGGAAAAAAGTTGTAACTGTAGCACCAGACGGTGGAGAAAAATATTTATCTATGGGATTATATGACTAATATTAATTAGAGAGGTATAGAGAGATGAGAAATCCATTTAAATCACTAGTTTATGATATAAAAAGTGCTATGAAGAATGATCCAGCGGCAAGAAATCCATTAGAAGTATTTCTTTTTTATCCTTGTATCCATGCACAAATTCATCATAGAATATCTCACTTTTTCTATAAAAAGAAATTTTTCTTTACAGCAAGATTAATATCGCAACTATCCAGATTCTTTACAGGAATAGAAATACACCCAGGAGCTACAATAGGTAAAGGACTCTTTATTGATCACGGTATGGGAGTGGTCATAGGAGAAACAGCAGAAATCGGGGATAACGTAACACTTTATCATGGAGTAACTTTAGGTGGTACGGGAAAAGATAAAGGGAAAAGACATCCTACTGTAGGAAACAATGTTATAATAGGATGTGGAACAAAGGTTTTAGGGCCTATAATAATTGGAGATAATGTAAAAATAGGAGCTAACTCTGTTGTTTTAGAAGATATGCCATCAGATTGTACAGCTGTGGGAATACCAGCAAAAATTGTTCGAAGAAAGCAAGCGGCAACACAAGCGCCAATAATAGAAATAGAGGATTTTAAGGGAAGAAGAAGAAATATATACAACGAAATGGTTATTTAGGCATCTGAAAGAAAATAACAAGTCAAAGCTAGAGCACTAAAGAAGGTGATTAATTGGATTACAAAAGCAGCATATTAGAGTATTGTAACAAGCTTGGTTTAGATACCGTTGGCTTTTCAGAATGTAGGGTTTTTGATGAATTGAGGCAATACTTTGAAAGCAGAAAAAATAAAGGATTAGAAAATGAATTTGAAGAGAAATGTATAGAGAAGAGGATAAATCCTTTTCTCTATATGGAAGACGGGAAAACAATAATATCTATTGCTTTCCCTTATTTATTTAACTTAAATTGTAAAAATACTACAGGATTTTCAAGTTATACTCATGGGAGAGACTATCATGTTGTGGTAGCTCATTATTTAAAAAGTATATGTGACTATATACAGAGTTTGGGAGGTAAGGCTATATATTTTGTAGATAGCAATTCCCTTCCTGAAAGATATATTGCCCTGCAAAGTGGAATAGGATTTATAGGAAAAAACAATACTCTGATTACAGAAAGATATGGTTCTTATGTATTTTTAGGAGAAATAATAACTAATCTGCCTATAGAAAAAGATAAGCCTTTAGGAGATAAATGTGGAAACTGTAATATATGTCAAAACGCATGCCCAACAGGTGCAATAAAAAACGAGAATAACCCTAACATATGTCTTTCGTATATAACTCAAAAAAAGGAAATAGATGATGAATGGTTTGGCAAATTAAATGGTAGAATATTTGGATGTGACACATGTCAAAAGGTTTGTCCATATAACAAAGGTGCTGAAATATCAAAAATAGAAGAATTTAGGCCTTATGACTTTATGGAAATGGCAAGTTTAGACGAATTAATAAGTTTAGATAAATCAACATTTAAAGAGAAGTATAGCCAAACATCTTGTGGCTGGAGAGGTAAAAACGTACTTCAAAGAAATGCTTTAATTAATGTGATGTGTCTAGAGAAAAGTAGAAAACCTGTAAAGTTTAGTTCACCTTATGTACAAAATTATTATAATAGACTTCTAAAATACTTGAAACTATAATTTAATTATATGATATAATATTTAGGAAGTAATTTTTATTTGTATAGCTTATATAATTTTTATTTTAAACCATGTAAATGAAAGGTGGACTATATTATGATTTCTCCTGGAGCAGCTAGGATAATAGGCTATCTTCCTAAAGATGTAGTTCGATTTTTTTCTGGGAAACTGATTAAGAAGTATCTAAAAACCTATGCAGATATAGAAGTTAAGGGAATGGAGAACTTAAAAGACGTAAAAAAGCCTATACTATTTGTATGTAACCATTTAAGTAATTCTGATGGATTGGTAATAAATAATATACTAAGAGATCAGGATATAACCTTTGTAGCAGGAGCAAAACTATCCGACAATCCGTTGACTAGTTTGGGTGTATACATTACTAAAACTATAACTATTAAGCCAAATACTCCTGATAAAGAAGCTATATCAGGAATAGTAAAGACATTAAAAGAAGGAAAAAATATTCTCATATTCCCAGAAGGTACAAGAAGCAGAACTGGAAGTATGATTAAGGCTAAAAAAGGAATTATATTAATTCAAAGATTGTCAAAAGCCTCAGTTATACCACTTGGTATCTATGGTAGTGAGAAACTTCTTCCTATTAATGAAAATGATATGGGACAAGAAAAGTTCCATCATGCAAAGGTTACACTCTCTATAGGTGAAGAGGTACAAATACCTGCTAAAGATCGTGAGGAAGACAAACGTGAATATGAAGAAAGAGCAATGAAGTTCCTAATGAAAAAAATTGCAGAACTTTTACCTGAACAGTATAGAGGAGAATATAAGTAATACCCATTATTTTGAATGGGTATTTTTTTCTATTGAAGATACAATATTAATATGTAAGAAAAGTAAAAGTAGGTGAACATTTTGGAAAAAGAAAATATAGAGAAAACATTAAAAGTATTAAGTGAGACCTACCCTAATGCTAAATGTGCATTGGAGTTTAAATCACCTTATGAATTATTGGTTTCAACAATACTATCTGCACAATGTACTGATGTAAGAGTTAATCAGGTTACGGAGGAATTATACAAAGAATATAATACACCGGAAAAGATGATAAGCTTGACAGAGGAAGAGCTAGGAGAAAAGATCAGAAGCTGTGGATTTTATAAAAACAAAAGTAAAAATATATTAGGAGCTACAAGAGATATAATACAAAAACATGGTGGTGAGGTACCAAAAACAATGGAAGAACTAATAGAACTTCCGGGAGTAGGAAGAAAAACTGCTAATGTAGTTTTATCTAATGCTTTTGGAGTGCCGGCTATTGCGGTAGATACTCATGTATTTAGAGTATCAAACAGATTGGGAATAGCTAAAGGTGATACTCCTGACCAAGTAGAAAAAGGCCTTATGGAAAACGTTCCAAGAGAAATGTGGAGCGATACTCACCACTATTTGATATGGCATGGAAGGCAGATTTGTAAAGCTAGAAAGCCACAATGTGAAATATGCCCACTAGCGCCTTACTGTGAATATTTTAGTGACGTGAATAAAGATTAGCATACTAAGAAAGACAATTATAATGTATGTTAACAATTATAGGTTAGAGTTATTTAGGACTTTTATTTGAACATTATTTACTATATGTTAGGGAAATTAACCAGAAAGTTAACTTATACAAAGGGATATGTTTCCAAAGACTGAAGGTAGATTTAAAAACTTTGTGCCAGTCTTAGTGAAGGGTTTTAAGAGAACCTTAGAACTTTAGAGTTGTTTGAGCGTAGCGAGTTCTCGAAAGTTCTTAGGTTATCTTGAAACACAAGCTATAGACTGGCTAAAAGTTTTTAACGGACTGAAGTTTTGGAAACATAGCCCGGGGTATAAGTTAACTTTCGGCCTAGTACATCTATATTTATTTATACTGTTCTAATAATTCTCTTCGCACCCAGTCTAGTGCAGTTATAGTAGTTCTTCTTCTTATCATTTCTCTACTGCCTGTAAATTCACATTTTTTAACCTTAGTTATTCCGTTAATATAGAGACCTATATAGACTAAGCCTACAGGTTTTTCCGAAGTACCGCCACCTGGTCCTGCAATACCAGTAGTTGATAGTCCTATGTTTGTTTCGGATGTTTTAGCAATACCTTCTGCCATTTCCTTTGCAGTTTCTTCACTTACAGCACCAAATATCTCTAAAGTTTCTTCCTTTACACCTAGACGCTTGATTTTCGCATCATTACTGTAGGTAACAGCGCCTTCCATAAATACTGAGGAGACGCCTGGATAATCTACAAGCTTTGAAGCGATAAGCCCTCCTGTGCAGGATTCAGCAGTAGATATAGTTAAGTTGTTTTTTATTAGCAATTCAGCTAAGACTGCTTCAAGGGAAGTTTCGCCTTCCCCATATATATGTGTACCAAGTCTACTACGAATTTCATTTTCTACAGGAATAATAAGCTTCTTTGCATTCTCTTCTGTATCTGATTTTGCAGTAATTCTTAAAGTTACTTCCCAGTCCTTGGCATAAGGTGCTACAGTAGGGTTTGTGCTATTATTTATGATATCAGATATTTGTTCTGCCATAATACCTTCACCTATGCCGCAAATTCTTAGAACTTTTGATTGTAGTATCTCGCTACTATATTTCTTTAATAGAGGAACTACAGAATTTTCAAACATAGGTTTCATTTCCCTAGGTGGCCCAGGCAAAACAATAAGTAATTTACCATTTTCCTCTATAGCACAACCTGGTGCGGTACCATAGTCATTAGGTAGAACTAATGAGTCCTTTGGAAAATATGCTTGTTTTATATTATTTCCCTTTAACTCTCCTTTTGATGTGTTAATAAAGTGTAATTTTAATTTGCTTAATGTATCCTCGTGCAGAACCATTTCTTTATTAAAATATTCTGCACCAGTTTCTTTTGTTAAATCATCTGGTGTAGGACCAAGTCCACCGGTAGTTATTACTATATCAGCTCTATTAAAAGATTCTTCAAATTCTTTTTTCAATCTTTCACTGTTATCCCCAACTACAGATTGATGATATACAGAGATACCTAGATCTGCTAGTCTTTTTGATAAATATTGAGCATTGGTATTCACTATATCGCCAAGTAAAAGTTCTGTTCCTACGCAGAGTATTTCAGCTTTCATTTTGACAACCTCCCCGACCTATATTGTTTTAATTCTGGCAGTATTTTAAAAGTAAATCTAGAGTAGCCATTACCCCATTCATGTGGGTTCTCTCATATGCATGAGAAGCAAAGACACCAGTTCCAATTAGAGCTGTTTTTATATCCCAACCTGCTTTTTGTGCGGCAGAAGCATCAGACCCATAATTAGGATATATATCAATTTTATAAGAAATATTATTCTCTTTACACATATTAATAAGATTTTTTCGAAGCTCTAAATCATAAGGACCAGAGGAATCTTTGGCACATATACATACACTGTATTCAGATGAATTTTGTCCAGGTCCAGGAGCGCCCATATCTATAGATAAAAATTCTTTTGTTTTCTCAGGTATAAAAGAAGCACCATGACCTACTTCTTCATAATTACTTATTAAGAAATTTATAGTGTAAGGAAGAGAAATTTTATTTTCTACTATATATTTGATTGCATATAAAATTATGCCGGCACTTGCTTTGTCATCTAGATGTCTGCTTTTTATAAAGCCGTTATCTGTAAAAATAGTTCTGCTATCAAAGCATATAAAGTCACCTATATTTATTCCTAAATTCTCAACATCCTCTTTTGAAAATACTTTTTCATCTATAATAACTTCCATATTTTCTGGAACTCTTTTTAGTTCACGGGCCTCATTTCCATGTATATGTACGGAAGGTTTTATAGTTTGAATAGTTCCTGTGTAAACTTTGTCATCTAAAGTGTGTATCGTACAGTTTTCGCCATCTATAGAATTCATCATGAAGCCACCTACAGGGGCTAGAACCAAAGCTCCATTAGCTTTAATTTCTTTTACCATAGCACCTAATGTGTCTATGTGAGCTGAAATAGTCTTTTGATATTCAGAATTTTCACCATCTAAAGTTACTATAAGACATCCTTTATTAGTAGTTGTATAGGGTACTTTTAGCAGGTCTAGCTCATATTTCATATAATTCATAACTTTATTTGTGAATCCACTAGGACTTGGAGTTGTCAATAGGTTCCTGATATAATGTTTTACTTTTTCTGTATCATAGTTCATTTAGATACACCTCACTTTAAGTTATTTTGTAAGAAGATACATAATTGTATAATTAATTCTATACCTTATGATTTTTTAGTTCAATAAATATTTGTATGAAGAAAACAATTTAAATAAAATTGCTTTTATAGTATAATTATTAGGTGAAATAAAGAGGTGATGCCTGTGGCAAGAAAAAAAAGGAGTACTAAAAAAAAGGTTTCAAATGCAGTACTTATTGCTGTAGCTTTTCTTATAATAGGTACTGTAGGGTTTGGGGTATACCAGTATAATGTGGTTAAAGCTTGGTCAAATGTAATATATCCAGGGGTAAGTATATCAGGGGAAGACTTATCAGGGAAAACAAAAGATCAAGCAAAGAAAACTTTAGAACAAAAATATACTAATTCAGTAGAAAAGAAAAAAGTAAATATAATAACTCCTGATAGAACTTATACATTAGATTATTCAAAGCTAAATCCTAAATATAATATAGACGAAGCCGTAAGCCAAGCATTTTTATATGGTAAGGATTTTAACGCCTTTAAAAAGTATAAAATAGTAAAAGGTTTCGAGAAAAAACAATTTTCTCTAGGGATTACTTATGACAAAAATCCAGTAAATGAACTTATAGATAGTATTGAAAAAGATATAAATAAAGATCCTGTAAATGCGACATTAAAAATAAGCGGAGGAAATATTACAGTAGTACCAGAAGAGAGTGGAAGAAAGCTTCAAAAAGATAAATTACAAAAAGAAGTTTCATCAAAAATTGATGAATCAGCAGGAACTGATGCAAACATTAAGGCTCCTATTGAAGCAACTGCTGCTAAGATTACTGCGGATAAGATATCTTCTATTAATGCAAAAATATCAACTTATACTACAGAGTATGGTTCTATATCTTCGAGAGAAAGGGCTAATAATATAAGATTAGCAACAAATATTATAAATGGTAAAGTACTCATGCCTGGAGATAGTTTCAGTTTTAACGATGTGGTAGGAGAAAGAACTGCTGAAAAGGGATATCAAGCGGCTCCAGTTATTATTGGAAACCAAATAGACTCAGGGCTTGGTGGCGGAATATGCCAGGTATCTACAACATTATACAATGCAGTACTTAGAGCTAATATAAAATCTGTTGAAAGAGCTCATCATACACTACCATCGCACTATGTACCACTTGGAATGGATGCTACTGTTGACTATGGCAATTTAGACTATAAATTTAAAAATACTTTTGATTATCCAATATATATTGAAGGAGATGCTTCTGGAGGAAATGTTACATTCAATGTATATACGAATTCTTCTTTAAGTGATGTAGTAACTGAGGTGAAATCTCAAGTTTATGAGACTATACAACCGGGAGTGCAGTATGTAGATGATCCAACATTACCAGATGGACAAACTCAACAAGTTCAAGCTCCTTATACAGGTTACAAGGTAAAAGTTACAAAAAGAACTACAAAGAATGGCAGTTTGATAGGTGAAGATGTTATAGCATATGATTTTTATAAGCCAGTGGATGGGGTTATAAAAAGAGGTACTAAAAAGCCGGTTGAACCACCTAAAACGAGTGAACCGCCAAAAATAAGTGAACCACCTAAAACAAGTGAACCGCCAAAAACAAATGAACAGCCCCAAACAAATGGAAAAACTCCAAAAAGTTAGGCAAAGTTTAATTAAGCAATCTTCGAGGACTAAATCCTGTACTATACAGGGCTTAGTCCTTTTAATTTCCTCTTCCATTTATCATTTTTACATAAAAGCATTGTCGTTATGGAATATTATGGTATAATGTAATTGTAAATTTATTCAAATTTGCGGATATGGCGGAATTGGCAGACGCGCTAGATTCAGGTTCTAGTGAAGGAAACTTTGTGCAGGTTCAAATCCTGTTATCCGCACCAGGTTATTGTAGAGTAAAATAAACAAGGGCTTCATATATTGTAATGAAGTCCTTGTTTGTTTTTTATATAATCCAAGTTTAACTTATACACTAAAATTTATTGGTAATATTTAAATTTAAGATAAATACTTTTTAGTTGAGAGTTAAGAATTTAGAGTGAAGAGTGAAGGAGGATTTTTTTACAAAAAATCTTTAAAAATTATAGATTTTCTGGAGCATAGAGTAAGAAAATCATCCATAACTCTTAATTCTTCACTCTCAACTATTTATTCTTTATCTTTTCTATAAAAATTACCAAATTAGTTTATAGTATAAATTAACTTTATAGTTATTTTCTCTATAACATATTTACAAATACGTAACTTATAAATATATTGAGTTATATTGAAAATATTCCATAATTTGTATATAATATAATTATGTTTTAATATTAATTGAGTTTAGTTATTCTAAAATTTATTAAAAAGGATAGTGAGAATATGAGAATTGGCAACAGGAAAAGGTTTTTATTTTCTTGTATTTTTTTTACTATGATAATGTTATTATTTGGGAAAGCCGTAAACCCGGTTTATGAAAAGGTGTTAGGTGAGCCATATTCACCTATGGTTAAAGCTATAGATAAAAATAATAAATTTAAGAAACCCATTAGGGAATATACTATAGTGCTAGATGCTGGACATGGGGGAATTGACAATGGCACGAGTTATAAAGATATGTATGAGAAGTATTTAACCTTTAAGATAGTAAAGTATGCAGAAGCATATCTAAAAGATAAAGGATGTAAAGTAATTTTAACAAGAAATGAGGACAAGCTTATACCTCTAAAAAAAATAGGAGAGAAAGTTAATGAGGCCAATGCAGATGCATTCGTTTCGATTCATATAAATTCTATAAATGATGTTACTTTTAAAGGCATAACTACGTATTACTACGATGCAAAGGGTTATCAAAAAGATGAAAGAATGAATCTTGCACAAATTATAGAAAAAGAAGCTATAAAAGATGATGGATGGGAAAATAAAGGTATAAGAAGAGAAAACTTTGCAGTACTTAGGTATAGTAAAATACCTTGTGTCTTGGTAGAGTGTGGATTTATAACTAATAAGGAGGATAGAGAAAAGTTGTCAAAAGAGGAAGTGTTAAAGAGATTAGCTGAAAATATATCAAATGGTACCATAGAATATCTTGAATCGGTAAAATAAAAATTTTGCGAAACAAAATTTAGAGGGCAAAGGACAATTGACAGAGGACAATGAAGGAAGATTTTTCTCCGTTACACTACGAAAAATCTTTAATTTATTTATAAATCTATGTTTCATATTTTTTAAAACTGAATAAATTTATGTGGATAAGTCTAATATTTTATATGAATTGATGAATTTAGGAGGTTAAAGATTGAAAGAAAACTTAACTTATAAAAAGCCTTTGTTTTTGCAAAAGAAATTGTTAGCTTATATAAATATTTGACTGAAGAAAAGAAGGAATACATTATTTCAAAACAAATTCTTAGATCAGGAACAAGTATAGGAGCAAACGTAAAAGAAGGACTAGATGCTCAAAGTAGAAGAGATTTTTTAAATAAGATGAATATAGCTCTTAAAGAAGCATCTGAAACAGAGTATTGGTTAGAACTTTTAATTGCTACTAAATACATTGATGCTAACGCATCAGGGAAATTGATTGCTGAATGTAAAGAACTAAACAAAATCTTAAATTCTATTGTTAAAACCACAAAGAAAAATTTAAAAATCATAGAAGATTGATAACTTGACACGGCCTAACGGCTTGCTACAAAGTAGACTATTGTGGAAAAATAATTAAAGGTTTTCCGTAGTGCAATGGAGGAAAAGCAACAATCACTGTCCTCTGTCAATTGTCCTCTGTCCTCTTGAAATTCTCTTTACTGTTATAATATTATGGAGTAATATATATGGAGTAATAGAATGTTTATAACAACATACTGATTGGAGGAGAATAAATTGAATTTAAATATAGTATTATTTGAACCAGAAATACCACAAAATACAGGAAATATAGCAAGAACTTGTGTGCTTACAGGTTGTAAATTGCATTTAATAAGGCCATTAGGATTTAGCTTAGATGAAAAACATCTTAAAAGAGCTGGGTTGGATTATTGGAAAGATTTAGATTTAACCATATATGATTCCTATGATGAGCTTAGAGAGAAGTATAAGGATTCGACTTTTTATTTCTCAACCACCCATGCTAAAAACTCATACCATGAAGTAAACTTTAAGCCTGGAGATTTCATTGTGTTTGGAAAAGAATCAGCAGGGTTACCTGATAGAATAAGAGAAAGTGATCCTGAAAGTGGCATAAGAGTTCCAATGATAAACACTACTACCCGTTCTTTAAATTTGTCAAATACTGTTGCTATAATTGCATATGAGGCGTTAAGGCAGATGGATTTCCCAAATATGAAATAGGACGGTATAAGCTTGATGGAAAAAATAAAGATAATAACGGATAGTACATCTGATTTACCTGAAGAAATAGTAAAAGAATATGATATAGAGGTGCTTCCGCTATTAATTAATTTTGGAGAAACAACCTATAAGGATAGAATAGATATAAACTTACAGGAACTCCTATTAAAAATGGAGCAAAGCGATGAATTCCCTGGAACGGCACAGGTTAATCCTCAAAGATTCCTAGAATGTTATAGGAGTTATAGGGAAAAAGGATACAAGATAGTTTCTATACATATTTCTTCTAAAATGAGTGGAACGTATCAGTCTGCGTGTATTGCTAAGGAAATGCTAGGAACAGATGATATTGTGGTAATAGATAGTTTAAATGTTACGTCAGGTCTGGGACTTTTGGTGCTTAAGGAGGCTAGGTTAAAAGAAGCAGGATTAGGAATTAAAGAGATAGAAAGCGAAATCAAAACTTTAATTCCACATGTAAAGAGTGTGCTTGCTTTTGAAGCCTTAGACAATCTAGTTAAGGGTGGAAGATTATCTAAAACCGCAGGGGTTATAGGCAATATATTAGGTATCAGACCAATTTTAGCAGTAGAAAATGGCGAGATGGTAGTTATTGATAAGGTACGAGGTAACAAGAAATCTATAAAATATATTTTAGATTATATAGATAAAAAAGGAATAAAAGAGGGGGAAGCCTCTATACTTGTACATGTCGAAAATAAGGAGATATTAGATGCTTTAAAGGAAACTTTAAAGTCAACAAATAAGGAATTTATAGAATGTGAAGTAGGATGTGTTGTAGGTATACATTCAGGCCCTAGGGCTGGTGGTGTATTTTTTATAGAGAATCATTAATGAATACGATATATTGTTAAAAAAATATCTATAGTTTATTAACAATATGGAATTAAAAAGACTTTGTTTGACAAATGTAATCTTGCAAACAAAGTTTTTTTGTCGTATATTTAATTTTATTGAATGAAAATTAAGAAATATACCAAGGGTTATTGAGCATTTTAGCGAATATATTGTAAATATATTGAAATATAGCCAAGATATACGCGAAAAATGGTATTGAAAAAGCAGATAGATCTTATAATAAAATTGAATACTTAATATGTTCTAAATGTATAGAATTTTTTGTTTGTCTATTATATAATTAAGTTGTCAGTGAAAATGTTAAAAAATTAATAAAGTTGGATGAAATTTTCGAGAGATTAAGTAGAAAACTTAACAAATTTTGCGTTGATAATCTACTTACTATATATTAGAGCGTATAAGGTTCTAATATATGGTATCCTTAAATGGATAGCCGAAGGAAGAAGTATTATTTTGCTTAAATAATATGAAGCTCTCAGGCAAAAGGATCGAAAATGGACAAGTCTCTGGAAAGCGGCAAGCACCGAAGGAGTAAAACTCTCAGGTTAATAGACAGAGGTAGAAAAGCGAATGCTTTCTGCCTCTGTTTTTTGTTAACTTAAAATGTCGAAATATATTTTGATTAGAAAATGTTTAAAATATTAATTGATTACAATCTGATATACGATATAGTTGGTGTTAAAGTTTCGTTTTGAAAAGGAGAATAAAAATGATAGAGCCAGTAATTATTGTAACTAATAATCCAATGAGCAGAGAAAATTTAAGCAATAGTCATGAAATCGATTACGTAGTTGGGAATACAATGGATGTATTTAAAAAGGTAAGAGATTACATACATAAAGGACATAAATTGCTCACACATCCTTTAATGAGTAGTATAAAACCTAATGAAACTCCTTACAGAACAGTTGTTATATCAAAAGGCAAAAGTGAATCCGTAGATATACAATCTTTAAATTATATAGAGGAAGGTATATATGCTACTGAGAAATTCACTCAAAAGTTTGGTATTCCACAATGGAGCAAGCAAGTGCTAGAAGACTTTCAACTTATAGACTATGATTTAATCTATCATGCATTTAATTAAGCAGGCATCCAAAATCTAATGAATAATAGCATAAATGTATGCTTAAAATAGTACCATTGCAATTAAATTTAGTAATGCGTACTTAATATATAGATATTGAATCTAAAAGTAATTAATATATTAAAAAGCGGGAGGGAACAAAAATGTCACAGATTTATGACACTATAATAATCGGTGGCGGTCCAGCAGGACTGTCAGCAGGCCTTTATGCTGCAAGATCAAGAATGAAAACTTTACTTATCGAGAGAGCGAAATATGGTGGTCAGGCAACAACTACAGATGAGCTTGAAAACTATCCTGGATCTATTGAAGATTGCACAGGTACAACACTAAGTGAAAGAATGAGAAAACAAGCAGAAGAATTCGGAACTGAGTTTGCTAAAGATGAAATAGTAGAAGTTGAATTGTCAGGAGACCTAAAGGTAGTTAAAGGAAGAAAAGAAACATATCAAGCAAAAACAATAATAGTAGCTACTGGTGCTACTCCAAGACTTTCAGGATTCAAGAACGAATTAGAATTAAGAGGAAAAGGAGTTTCCTACTGTGCAACTTGTGATGCAGACTTCTTTACAGATTTAGATATAGCTGTTATAGGGGGAGGAGACTCAGCTATAACTGAGGCTATATACCTTACAAAGTTTGCTGAGCATGTAACTGTAATACATAGAAGAGATGCATTAAGAGCAGCAAAATCACTACAAGAAAAAGCATTTGCAAATCCAAAAATAGACTTCATATGGAACTCAACTGTTGAAGAAGCATTGGGAGATGAAATATTAGAAGGTCTTGTTTTAAAAAATAGAGAAACTGGAGAAACTAGCGAATTAAAGGTTGATGGATGCTTCGTATTCGTTGGATATGATCCAATATCAAAGCTATTTGAAGGACAAATAGAAATGGAAAATCAATATATTGTAACTGATGATGACATGAAGACAAATATTCCAGGAGTATTTGCTGCTGGAGATATAAGAAAGAAACTATTAAGACAGGTTATAACAGCTGCGGCAGACGGAGCTATAGCTGCAACAGCTGCTGAACACTATATAGAAAATCACAAATAAAAGGAGGTTTTATCAATGATAGAATTAACTAAGGAAAATTTTGATGCTGAAATAGTAAATTATACTGAAAAACCAGTATTCGTAGATTTCTGGGGAGATAAGTGTGAAATATGTAAACAACTTATGCCAGGAGTTCATGAACTTGAACATAAGTATGGTGATAAAATTAAATTCACTAGCTTAAATACAAGTTCAGCAAGAAGACTTGCTATATCACAAAAAGTTTTAGGATTACCAACAATGATAATCTATAAGAATGGTGAAAAAGTAAGCTCAATTACTGCTGATAAAATAGCAACATTAGATGATATAGAAAACTTTATAAAAGCTTATTACGAAACACTATAATTATTTGAAATAAAAAGTTCAAAACTTTTTATAAATAAATAAATAATTAACCACTCAAATCCCATTTTAGTATTAATTAATAATCGAATGAGAGTTGAATGTAAGTTCAACTCTCATCGAAATAAATTTGGAGGTGACTACTTTGCGTTTAGAAATTGGAAAAATTTATATTAAGGACGTTCAATTTGGAGCTGCAACAAAAGTGGAAAATGGAGTTCTTTATGTAAACAAAGAAGAGTTATTACAAGCAGTTGGTGGCGATGAAAGAGTTAAAAGTATAGAATTCGATATCGCTAAGCCAGGTGAAGAGACAAGAATAATTCCAGTAAAAGACGTTATTGAACCAAGAGTAAAAGTTGAGGGAAAAGGTGGAATATTCCCAGGATTTATAAGCAAGGTTGACACAGTTGGTTCAGGAAGAACTCACGTGTTAAAGGGAGCTGCAGTAGTTACTACTGGTAAAATAGTTGGATTCCAAGAAGGAATTATAGACATGAGCGGAGAGGGAGCTAAATATACTCCATTCTCAAAGACAAATAACCTTGTAGTTATTTGTGAGCCAAAAGAAGGCGTTAAACAACATGAGCATGAAGAAGCTGTAAGAACAATTGGATTCAAAGCAGCAACATACCTTGGAGAAGCAGCTAGAAATGTTGAGCCGGATGAAGTAAAAACTTTTGAAACATTACCATTACTTGATCAAGTTAAACAATATCCAGAACTACCAAAGGTTGTATATGTATACATGCTTCAAACTCAAGGATTACTACATGATACATACGTATATGGCGTAGATGCTAAGAAAATTATACCAACATTTATATATCCAACTGAAGTATTTGATGGAGCTATCGTTAGTGGAAACTGCGTATCAGCTTGCGATAAGAACCCAAGCTATGTTCATATGAATCATCCAGTTATTGAAGATTTATATGAAAGACATGGTAAGGACATCAACTTCTTAGGTTGTGTAATCACAAATGAAAACGTATATCTTGCAGATAAAGAAAGATCATCAAACTACACTGCTAAGTTAGTTCACTTCTTAGGAGCAGATGCAGTTATAATTTCAGAAGAAGGCTTTGGTAACCCAGATGCTGACTTAGTTATGAACTGCAACAAGATAACTGACCTAGGAATAAAAACTGTATTAATTACAGACGAGTATGCAGGTCAAGATGGAAGCTCACAATCACTTGCTGACTCTACACCAAAAGGTGATGCAGTAGTAACTGGTGGAAATGCTAACGAAGTTGTAATATTACCAGCAATGAAGAAGATAATAGGACATCCTGAAGCTGCTGATGTAATAGCAGGTGGACACGTAGGAAGCTTAAGAGCGGATGGATCAATAGAGGCTGAGATTCAGGTTATAACTGGAGCTACAAGCGAAGTTGGATTCAACACTTTAACAGCAAAAGGATATTAATAGCCCAAGTAAAATAGACTGAATCCTTAAATAATATTAGCAGGTTTTATGAAATAGCTGATATTAAAAAATAAAAATTACAAATGCAATATTAAATTTGAAAGAGAGGATGATATAGATGTTACAAGGAAAAAAAGTAATAGCTGTAGGAGATAGAGACGGAATACCAGGACCAGCGATAGAAGCTTGCGTTAAGTCAGCTGGAGCAGAAATAATTTTTGCATCAACAGAATGCTTTGTTTGAACAGCCGCAGGAGCTATGGATCTGGAGATCCAACAAAGAGTAAAAGATTTAACTGAAAAACATGGTGCAGAAAATGTAGTTGTAGTAATCGGAGGAGCAGAAGCAGAAGCTTCAGGACTTTCAGCAGAAACAGTAGCTGCTGGAGACCCAACTTTTGCAGGTCCACTTGCTGGAATAGCATTAGGTCTTGCAGTTTATCACGTTGTTGAGCCAGAAATAAAGGACGAATGCGATGCAGCTGTTTACGATGAACAGTGCGGAATGATGGAAATGGTTCTAGACGTAGATGCTATTATTGAAGAAGTTAAGAATGTTAGAACTCAATACTCAAAATACTAATTCTAAAATGTGTTTAAATTCCTAAGAAAAGGGGGAATTCTGAAATGATTAAAGTTGTTCATTATATAAACCAATTCTACGCTGGTATAGGTGGAGAAGAAAAAGCTGATATAAAACCAGAAGTTAGAGAAGGATTTGTTGGTCCTGGTATGGGATTAAACGGATTATTAAAAAATGGTGATGCTGAAATAGTTGCTACAGTTATCTGTGGGGACTCATACTTCAATGAAAATGTAGAAGAAGCAAAAACTGAAATTATTGAAATGGTGAAAAAATATAGCCCAGACTTATTTATAGCAGGACCTGCTTTCAATGCTGGAAGATATGGTGTAGCTTGCGGAACAATAGCAAAGGAAGTTGAAGAAAAGTTAGGAATACCTGTACTTTCAGCTATGTATGTTGAAAACCCAGGAGTAGACTTATTCAAGAAACACCTTTACATTGTAGAAACTAAAAACAGTGCAGTAGGTATGAAAGATGCTCTTCCAAAGATTGCATCCTTAGCATTAAAGCTTGCTAAAAAAGAAGAAATAGGATCACCTGCAGAAGAGTCATACATCGAAAGAGGTATAAGAAAGAACTACTTTGCAGCTGAAAGAGGTTCAAAAAGAGCTGTTGATATGCTTGTTAAAAAGATTAAGGGTGAAGAATTCGTTACAGAGTTTAAAATGCCTGTATTCGATAGAGTAGATCCAAATCCAGCAGTAAAAAATATATCAAAAGCTAAGATAGCATTAGTTACATCAGGTGGTATAGTTCCAAAAGGAAACCCAGACCACATTGAATCATCAAATGCTTCTAAGTTCGGAAAATATGATATAGAAGGCGTAATGGATTTAACAGCAGAAACTTATGAAACAGCACACGGTGGATATGATCCAACATATGCTAATACAGATTCAGATAGAGTACTTCCAGTTGACGTATTAAGACAAATGGAGAAGGAAGGAAAAATTGGATCACTTCATAGATATTTCTATACAACAGTTGGTAACGGAACAGCAGTTGCTTCCTCAAAGAAATTTGGTGAGCAAATTGTTAAAGAGTTAATTGCAGATGGAGTAGATGCAGTTATACTAACTTCCACCTGAGGAACTTGTACACGTTGCGGTGCAACACTTGTAAAAGAAATTGAACGTGGAGGTCTTCCAGTAGTTCATATGTGTACAGTAGTTCCAATATCATTAACAGTTGGTGCTAACAGAATAGTACCTACAATAGCAATACCTCATCCACTTGGAAACCCATCATTAGAAGCTAAGGATGAGTACGAATTAAGATATCACTTAGTAGAAAAAGCATTAGCTGCTCTTTCAACTGAAGTAGAGGGACAAAAAGTATTTGAAGAATAATTAATAGTAAGGGAATTGAAAATTGAAAATTATTTAATTTTCAATTCCCTGTTTTTATAAATTTTTCGTTAAATATAGTAAGAGATACATATAAATTGAGAACTGAGAATTGAGATATTGAAGGTTCTCAATTCCTAATTCTCAATTCTCAATTAGATTAAGGGAGGTTTTACAATGAGTTTTCCAGTAATAAAAAAGGCTTCTTATATTTTAGTTAATGCACCTGATATGGTAATACATAATGGTACTACTCAAACTTTAGAAAGAGAAACGAATCCAGATTCAGCTTACTTAAAGGAATTAAAAAATCACTTAAGACCTTTTGATGAAGTTGTAGCTTATGCACCAAATCAAACTTATATAGGTAATATGACTCCAGATGAATTAGGAGAATTACCAAGACCATGGTTTAATTCAAAGGTTGAAGGTGCTAATAGATTTGGTAATTTCGGAGAAATAATGCCACAAGATGAGTTTTATGGATTATTAAAGATTTCAGATGTATTTGATTTAGTTATCCTTGAAAAGGATTTTACTGCATTAGTAAAAGAAAAGCTTAGCAGCCACCCTCTTTTAAAAGAAAAAGTAGAGGCGTTAAAAGAAGGAGAAGAGTTATCTGTAATCCAAAATTTAGTAGAAAATGGAGTAGCAGAAGGACTATATGAAGATGGAAAATTAGTTGGATGCATTAAAAGAGCACATGAATTTGACTTAAACTTATCGTCACACATAATGGTAGAAAATCTTGTTGTTAAGGCATCAGGAGTTTTAGCACTAATGCACTTAATAAAGAACTCAGGAATAGATGTAAATGAAGTTGACTATTTAATAGAATGTTCAGAAGAAGCTATAGGCGATATGAATCAAAGAGGCGGCGGAAATACTGCTAAAGCTTGCGGAGAGATAGCAGGTATTAAAGGTGCCACTGGAATGGATGTAAGAGGATTCTGCGCAGGCCCAACTCACGCACTAGTTACAGCATCTGCTCTTGTTAAATCAGGAATACATAGAAATGTAATAGTATTTGCAGGTGGAAGTACTGCGAAGCTAGGCATGAATGGAAGAGACCATGTTAAGAAGGGATTGCCAGCTTTAGAAGACTGCGTAGGAGGTTTTGCTATACTAGTATCAGAAAATGATGGAGTAAGTCCAGTACTAAGAACTGATATAATAGGAAGACACACAATAGGACATGGAGCAGCACCACAAGCAGTTATAGAAGCTTTAGTACTAGAGCCTTTAGCTAAAAATGGAATGAAAATTACTGATGTAGATAAATACGCTCCAGAAATGCAAACTCCAGATATTACTGAACCAGCAGGTGCTGGAGATGTTCCAACTCAAAACTACAAAATGATAGGTGCATTAGCAGTTAAGAGCGGACAATTAGATAGAAAAGAATTACCTAATTTTGTAAAAGCTCATGGATATCCAGGATTTGCACCAACACAAGGACATATACCATCAGGAGTTCCAATAGTAGGTCATGGAATAGAGAATATAATGAATGGAAAATTAAATAACTTCATGGTAGTTGGTAAAGGAAGTCTTTTCCTAGGAAGAATGACAAATTTATTTGATGGTATATCTATACTAGTTGAGAAAAACACTGGTGCAGCTGAAGAATCACTAGGTGTTTCAAAGGACGAAATAAAGGATATGATAGCTGAAGGAATGAAGAAATTCGCTGAAGAGCTTTTAAAATAGTTAGGAGGTGATTTTACGTGGATGCAACTAAAAAAATAGTAGCGGAAGTTTTCAATGAAATAGCAGAAGGCATAAAAAGTGGAAGCTTCGGAAAAAAAGTTAGAATAGGCCTCACTACCTTTGGCTCAGAGCATGGCGTTGAAGAGATGGTAAAAGCAGCTGAAATGGCTAAAGGTAAATATGGTGATTTTGATATAGTTTTAATAGGACCAAAAGTTGAAGGTGACTTTGAAGTTGTGGAAGTGAAAGATGCAGAAGAAGGACATAAGAAAATGGTAGAGCTTTTGGAGAAAAAAGAGCTTGATGGATGTGTAACTCAGCATTTTGATTTCCCAATCGGTGTATCAACTGTTGGAAGAATAGTAACACCAGGTAAGGGGAAAGAATTAATTATTGCTACTACAACAGGAACTACATCTACTAACAGAGTAGAAGGTATGATTAAAAATGCAATATCTGGTATCTCTGTAGCAAAAGCAGTAGGAATAAAAAATCCAACAGTAGGTATCCTAAATCTTGATGGAGCTAGAGGAGTAGAGCGTGCACTAAAAGATTTACAAGCTAATGGATATGACTTTAGATTTGCTGATTCATTAAGAGCTGATGGCGGCGCTGTAATGAGAGGAAATGATATTCTAGCAGGTACTCCAGATGTAATGGTTTGTGATTCATTAACTGGAAATCTATTAATTAAAATATTTGCATCATTCACAACTGGTGGAGACTATGAAACAGTTGGTTATGGATATGGACCAGGTGTTGGTGAAGACTATGATAAGTTAGTTAACATAGTATCCCGTGCTTCAGGAGCTCCATTAATATGCGAGGCTCTAAGATATTGTTCACTATGTGCTAAAAATGATGTATTATCAAAAGCTAAGATTGAATTCGGAAAAGCAAGAGAAGCTGGCTTAAATGATATAATAGGAAAATTGTTAGCTAAAGAAAAGCCAGTAGTAGAGGAAGAAGTAAAAATGCCTCCAAAGAAAGTAGTTACCTTCTCAATACCAGGAGTTGATATATTAGAACTTGAAAATGCTTGTAGAGCATTATGGAAAGAAGGTATATACTCAGAAAGTGGTATGGGTTGTACAGGACCTATTATACTTGTACCTGATGATGAAGGCGAAAAGTCAATAGAAGTGCTTGTAAAAGCAGGATATAAATAAAAATAAAAGGGAGCTTTTGCTCCCTTTTATTTTTTAGAGGACAATTGACAATTGACAGTTGACAATGAAGGAGGATTTTTCTCCACTACGCTACAAAAAATCTTTAAATTTATATAAGTAGCGATGTTTTGCTTTAGCAAAACAAGCCTGAAAAAAATAAATTAGTTTTCTGACGTAAGGAAGAAAACTCACCTTCACTGTCAATTGTCCTCTGTCCTCTGTCAATTGTCTAATGGAATAAATATCCTGTTTAATATATGAAATTAATCATAAAATAATAAAAGCATCATAATATAAACCATATGACTAAATATTTTTTACTAGAGTAATTGAGGATTAGATGTAAGAAAAAAAATCTTGTTTACATCAATTCTCAATTATCGGACTTTTATATTTTTTAATAAAACTTTTAACAGGATTTAAAGCCCAAATCAATAAGCATTTGTAAAATTTTATTGAACTTTTGGGAGGAAAATTGACCCTGTTGTAGAATATTCTTAATACACTGATAAATATTAGTAACAAAATTAACTTTTTTAGGAGGGAATTATTAATGAATAAGAAGAGAGTGGTAGCTATCCTTGCTACTGCAATAATGTCAGTATCATTATTTGCTGGCTGCGGACAGAAGCAACAAAACCAACCAGCAGGGGAAGGCACTAAGCAAGGAGCTAAGGTTAAAATAGGCCTTTCAACAGATGAAGGTGGATTAAATGATAAGTCATTTAATCAATCAGCAGACACTGGAATAAAGAAAGCTATAAAAGAGTTTGGAGTTGACTATAAGCCGGTAGAATCAGCTAAAAAAGAAGACTATGAATCAAATCTGGATGCATTAGTTAATGCTGGATCAAACCTAACCTTTGGAATTGGATTCCAAATGGAGCAGGCTATGAAAAATGTAGCAGGAAAATACAAAGATAAAAATTTTGCTATAATAGACACAGTTGTTGATGCACCAAACGTTGAATCAATAACGTTCAAAGAGCAAGAAGGTTCTTTCTTGATGGGAGTTATAGCTGGTAAAATGACTAAAACTAACAAAGTTGGTTTCATAGGCGGTAAAGACTTTGCAACAATAAATAAATTTGAAGTAGGTTTTGCTGCAGGTGTTAAGGCTGTAAACCCAGAAGCAGCTAAAGGATTAATAAGCTCAGATGGTAAGAGCCCAGGAACAATGGTTAAATATGCTGATAGCTTTGGTGATACAAACAAGGGTTATGAATTAGCTAAATCATTATATGGTGCTGGCTGTGATGTTATCTATCACGCAGCAGGTGGTGTTGGTATAGGAATGTTTAAAGCTACTAAGGAACTTAAAGATTCAGGAAAGCAAGTTTGGGCTATAGGTGTTGATATGGACCAGGCAGTTACAGTTCCTGAATATGCAAGTATAATTCTTTCAAGTATGGTTAAAAAAGTTGACGTTGCTACATATAGTGCAGTAAAAGATGTAGTTAACGGAAAGTTCCAAGGTGGAAAACATATAGAGTATGGATTAAAAGAGGATGGTGTAGGTATAGCTCCAACTTCAGATAAGAATACTCCAAAAGATGTTTTAGATTTAGTTAACAAATATACAGAAGCTATAAAAGCTGGTAAGTTTGTTGTACCTGCTACAAGAGAAGAAGCAGTTAAGTTTGCTGCTCCATCTATATAACATAGTAAAAAAGCTAGGGAAACCTAGCTTTTTTAGTTGACAATTGACAGTTGACAGAGGACAGTGAAGGAGGAATTTTCTCCACTCCGTTACGAAAAATCTTTAAATTTATATAAAGAAACTCCTGCCATTTTGCTTCGTAGGAGTACACTCTGTGTAAGCGATGTTTTGCTTTAGCAAAATGAGACTCAAAAAATAAATTAGTTTTCTGACGTAAGGAAGAAAACTCACCTTCACTGTCAATTGTCCACTGTCAACTGTCCTCTAAAAAATGCTCTGCATTTTTTCTATTTTGTGAATTTTAAATTTATATAAAATACCTTTTCATGGTATAATAAAATGAGTAAATTTAAATGGTGCAGAGCGGGGTGAAAAAAATGAGTATGGATTTTGGCCTAAGTTTAACTCAGGAACAGAAATTAGTAATGACTCAAGAGATGCAGTTATCGGTTAAAATTCTTCAGATGTCAAGCTTTGAATTGCAAGAACATGTAGAAAAGGAATTACAAGAAAATCCCGTACTTGATGCTAAAAGTATTGATGCAAATAATGAAGAAAAAAATAAAGTAGACTATAAAGAATTAATTAAGTACTTTGAATTTGATAACTATAGCCATCATAGCTATGAAAAAAATGAAGATGATGATGTGTCTCCTTTTAATTTTATTTCTGAAAAAAAATCATTAAAAGAGTATTTAAAAGAGCAAATAAGGGACCTAGATGAAAAAGGATATATAAAAGCTATATGCTTATATATCATTGAAAACTTGGATGAAAGAGGATATCTAGCAGTAAAAGATAAAGATATAAGTGATGAGCTAAAAATATCACTAGAGCTTACTGAATATTGTATACAAATAATACAATCTCTTGAGCCAGACGGAATAGGAGCAAGAGATTTAAAGGAATGCCTAAAAATACAAATATATAAGAAAGCGTTGGAAGACGATATTATATATACTATAATAGACAAATATTTAGAAGCATTAGCTGAAAATAAATACACTTTCATTGCAAAGGAATTAAATATAGATGTTAAACAAGCACAGGAGTATGGAGATATAATAAAATCTCTTTATCCTAAACCATCAAGAGGTTTCTATACTGGAGAAGAGGTCAAGTATATAACTCCAGATGCATATATAAAGAAAATAGATGATGAGTATTATATAATAATGAATGATGATATCCTTCCTAAACTAAGTATTAATGAAATTTATAAGGAAATAATAAGAAATGAAGATGATAAAAATGCTGTAGATTATGTAAAAGAAAAGCTAAATAGTGCTTTATTTTTAATCAAAAGTATACAGCATAGAAAAAGTACTATATATAGAGTTCTGGAGAATATTTTAGAACTACAAAGAGATTACTTTGATTATGGTGAAGAATATTTAAAACCTATGACACTTAGAGAAGTAGCAGAAAGCTTGGAAATGCATGAGTCAACTATAAGTAGAGCTATTAGAGATAAATACATATATACAAGTAGAGGGACAGTAAAAATAAAAGATTTATTTACTACTGCTATATCATCCTCCGGAACTGGCGAAGATGTTTCTGTAAGAATAATTAAAAAGGCTATAAAAGATCTGATAGATAAAGAAGATAAAAAGAAGCCTCTTTCAGATCAGGTTATATGCGATTTACTTAATAAAGAAGGAATGAATATTTCAAGAAGAACTGTAGCAAAATATAGAGAGGAACTGGGGATAAAGTCATCTAAGGGAAGAAAACGATTTTAGTCCCCTTCCCTTATTGTTCACAATTTATTCACATTTTTTTTGAAAATACTATTTAAAAAAAATAATATTTGTCTTATAATATAAGTGGGACACAAAAGTTAGTAGTGGGACGATAAATGTCCAAAGAGGTGTTTTGTTTGGAAGAAGTTTTAAAATTACAACAGAAAATAGTTCCTGAAATAGTGGAATTATTTGAGAAAAGATATAATATATTAAGAACTATATACTATAATCAACCAATAGGACGAAGAGTACTTGCTAATAATTTAGGAATTGGTGAAAGAATAGTAAGAACAGAAATAAACTTTTTAAAGAGTCAAAACTTTATAGAGATAAGTACTCCAGGTATGACAATAACAGATGAGGGAGAAGAGATAATCGATAAGCTTAAAGATTTTATCCATCATCTAAGGGGTTTATCAGAAATAGAAAAATTCTTAAAAGAGAGTTTAAAACTGAGAAATGTAATAATTGTTCCTGGAGATTTAAATGAAGACAGCACGGTTATTAACGAGTTAGGTAGAGCTGCATCAAATTATTTGAAAAGTGTAGTGAAAGACAACAGTATTATTGCTATAACAGGAGGTTCCACCGTAAAAGAAGTTATTGACAATATGCCAAAAGTAGCAGGCCTGAAAGATATACTAGTAGTACCTGCCAGAGGTGGAATGGGGAAAAATGTAGAAACTCAAGCAAATACCCTAGCTGCTAAACTTGCAAATAAGGTAGAAGGAAACTACAAATTACTACATGTTCCAGATAACTTAAGTGACAAGGCTATGAGCACCATAATAAAAGAAACAGATATCCAGGATATATTAAGCAACATATATAATGCAAATATATTAATTTATGGTGTAGGAAGAGCAGAGCTTATGGCTGAGCGAAGAGGACTTTCAGAAGAAGAAATAGATGAGCTAAAGGATAAAGGTGCTGTTGGAGAAGCCTTCGGGTATTATTTCAACAAAGAAGGAAAAATAGTTCATTCTACACCAAGTATAGGAATAAGAAATGAAGAGATTGGAAAAATAGAAACATTGATAGCTGTAGCAGGAGGAAAAAGTAAAGCAAAGGCAATTATTGCTACACAATTAAACAATCCAAATGGAGTGTTAATTACAGACGAAGGCGCAGCTAGAGAATTAATAAATCTTTTCAAGTAGACAGTAAATTTAAAATCTATATATAAAAATATATTTTTTAGGAGGAATTACAATGGTTAAAGTAGCTATTAATGGTTTTGGAAGAATAGGAAGATTGGCATTAAGACTGATGATCAACAACCCAGAATTTGAAGTTGTTGCAATAAATGACTTAACAGACGCTAAAACATTAGCACATTTATTCAAATATGATTCAGCTCAAGGAAGATTTGATGGAGAAATCAAAGTTGAAGAAGGAGCTTTCGTGGTTAACGGAAAAGAAATAAAAGTAACTGCTGAAAGAAATCCAGCAAACTTACCATGGGGACAATTAGGAGTAGACGTAGTATTAGAATGTACTGGTTTCTTCACTTCAAAAGAAAAAGCAGAAGCTCACATACAAGCTGGTGCAAAGAAGGTTGTTATATCAGCACCTGCAACAGGAGACTTAAAGACAGTTGTATTTAACGTAAATCAAAATGTATTAGATGGAACAGAAACAGTTATATCTGGTGCATCATGTACAACAAACTGCTTAGCTCCAATGGCTAAAGTATTACAAGATAAATTTGGTTTAACAAAAGGATTTATGACTACAATCCATGCTTATACAAATGATCAAAACACTTTAGACGCTCCACACGGAAAAGGTGACTTAAGAAGAGCAAGAGCAGCAGCTGCAAACATCGTTCCAAACTCAACTGGTGCAGCTAAAGCTATCGGTTTAGTTATACCTGAATTAAAAGGTAAATTAGATGGAGGAGCTCAAAGAGTTCCAGTTATAACTGGTTCATTAACTGAATTAGTTTGTACTTTAGAAAAGAAAGTAACAGCTGATGAAATAAATGCAGCAATGAAAGCTGCTGCTAACGAGTCATTCGGATACACTGAAGAACCATTAGTATCTTCAGATATAATCGGAATCAGCTTCGGTTCATTATTTGATGGAACTCAAACTAAGGTTATGGAAGTAAATGGTGAGCAATTAGTTAAAGTTGCTTCATGGTATGACAATGAAATGTCATATACTTCACAATTAATCAGAACTTTAAAATATTTTGTTACTAAATAGTTAAAGTCTTAAAACGTAAATGTATCATATAGGTCTGGTTTTGTAGTTTTGGCTATAAGGCCAGACCTTTTTCAAATAACTTGATTCCTGTTAATAATATTGTGATAAAAATATGGAAAATACTAAGTAATGGTATATAATATAGAATTGAGAGATGTGGGTTGTTTTTGTTCCAGTGTTAAAAAAGCAAGCTGCACTCCAAGTTTTCTAATTTAAAAAAGAGGGGTGTTTTTAATGGCTTTTAATAAAAAGACAATAGAAGATGTAGAAGTAAGAGGAAAAAGAGTTTTAGTAAGATGTGATTTTAACGTTCCACTAGCAGAAGGAAGAATAACTGATGAAAATAGATTAGTTGGAGCTATGCCAACTATAAAATACTTAATAGAAAATGGAGCAAAAGTTATACTTTGCTCACACCTTGGAAAAGCTAAAGGACCAGATGCAACAAAGACTTTAGCTCCAGTTGCTAAGAGATTATCAGAAATGTTAGGAAAAGAAGTAGTTTTTGCTGCTGATGATGTTGTTGTTGGAGAAAATGCTAAAACTGCTGTAGCTAACATGAAAGACGGAGATGTAGTTCTTCTTGAAAACACAAGATTTAGACCAGAAGAAGGAAAGAACGAAGAGTCATTCTCAAAAGATTTAGCTTCACTAGCTGATATATTTGTAAATGATGCATTCGGAACAGCTCACAGAGCTCACTGTTCAACTGTTGGAGTTACTCAGTTTGTACCAGTATCAGTATGCGGATACTTAATTCAAAAAGAATTAAAGTTCTTAGGAGAAGCTGTTGAAAATCCAGTAAGACCATTTGTTGCAATACTTGGCGGAGCTAAAGTATCAGACAAAATCAATGTTATAAACAACTTACTAGAAAAAGTTGATACTCTAATAATCGGTGGAGGAATGGCTTATACATTCTTAAAAGCACAAGGATTTTCAATAGGAACATCACTTCTTGAAGCTGATAAAGTTGATTACGCAAAAGAAATGATGGATAAAGCAGAAGCTAAGGGAGTTAAATTATTACTTCCAGTAGATAACGTAGTTGGAGATAAGTTTGCTGCAGATGCAACTCCAATTGTAACTGAAGATCAAAACATTCCAGAAGGACATATGGGTCTTGATATTGGACCAAAGACTGCTGAACTTTATGCTAATGCTGTTAAGGAAGCTAAAACAGTTATTTGGAACGGACCAATGGGAGTATTCGAATTCGAAAACTTTGCAAAAGGTACTATTGCAGTAGCAAAAGCTATGGCTGATTCAGATGCTACAACTGTTATCGGTGGAGGAGATAGTGCAGCTGCTGTTAATATATTAGGATTCGGAGATAAGATGACTCACATATCAACTGGTGGTGGAGCATCACTTGAATTCTTAGAAGGAAAAGTATTACCAGGAATAGAAGCGCTAAACGACAAGTAATAAAAATAATACGACGTATTATTTTTATCAGAGGACAGAGGACAATTGACAGAGGACAGTGAAGGAGGATTTTTCTCCGCTACACTACAAAAAATCTTTAATTATATTATAAGCCGATGTTTCACATTAGTGAAACGAGCTCAAAAATAAATTAGTTTTCTGAAGTAAGGAAGAAAACTCACCTTCTCTGTCCTCTGTACTCTGTCAATTGTCCTCTTTAAAAATTTTGTATCGCAAAATTTTTAAGTTACGAATTACAGTAAGATTATTAAGTGTTTAAAATAAAATAGAATCGAGGTAATTAATAATGAGAAGATCAATAATAGCTGGAAACTGGAAAATGAACAACACTATAGAAGAAGGACTAAAACTAGTTGAAGAGTTAAAAGGTTTAGTGAAAGAAGCAAAAGGTGATGTAGTTGTTTGCCCACCATTTGTGGCTTTAGATGCAGTATTAAAAGCAGTTAAAGGAACAAATATAAAAGTTGGTGCACAGAATATGCACTTTGAAGAAAAGGGAGCATATACTGGAGAAGTTGCACCAGCAATGCTTGCAGCTATGGGTGTTGAATATGTAATAATTGGACATAGTGAAAGAAGACAATATTTTAACGAAACTGACGAAACTGTAAATAAGAAGACTAAAAAGGCTTTTGAGCACAACTTAACTCCAATAGTTTGCTGTGGAGAAAGCTTAGAAGAAAGAGAAGCAAATATAACTGAAGAAGTTTTAGGAAGACAAATAAAATTAGATTTAGCAGGATTAACAAATGAGCAAGTTGAAAAGTTAGTTGTAGCTTATGAGCCAATTTGGGCTATAGGAACTGGCAAAACAGCTACTGATGAGCAAGCCAATGAAACAATAGCTTATATTAGAAATGTAATAGCTGGAATGTATGGAAAAGAAACTGCTGAAAAAACAAGAATTCAATATGGTGGTTCTGTAAAACCAAGCACAATAAAGGCTCAAATGGCACAATCAGATATAGATGGTGCGTTAGTTGGAGGAGCTAGTCTAAAAGCAGAAGATTTTGCTGCAATAGTAAACTATTAAAATTATGCGACGCAAAATTTTTATAGAGGACAGAGGACAATTGACAGAGGACAATGAAGGAGGATTTTTCTCCGCTGTGCTGCGAAAAATCTTTAATTTATACAATGAATCGATGTTTCGACTTAGCGAAACGAGCTTAAAAATATAATAGTTTTCTGACGTAAGGAAGAAAACTTACCTTCACTGTCCACTGTCCTCTGTCCTCTGTCAATTGTCCTCTAAAAAAATTACGTCGCATAATTTTTATACTATGAATCAATCGTTGATTTAAAAATTTATAACTTAAAAACTTTTGGAGGGTAAAAATGAGTAAAAAACCAGTAATGCTAATGGTACTTGATGGATTCGGACTTTCAGATAGAGAAGATGGAAATGCAATTAGAGCAGCGTACAAACCTAACTATGATAGATATTGGAATAACTATCCTCATACTCAAATAAAAGCAAGTGGATTAAGTGTTGGACTTCCAGAAGGACAAATGGGAAACTCAGAAGTTGGACATCTAAATATTGGTGCTGGAAGAATAGTATATCAAGCGCTTACAAGAATAACAAAATCTATTAATGACGGTGACTTTTTTGAAAATGAGGCATTAAATAATGCTGTAAACAATGCACTACAGAATAACTCAGCTCTTCATTTAATGGGGCTTTTATCAGATGGAGGAGTTCATTCACATATAGATCATTTAAAAGGACTTCTAAGATTAGCTAAACAAAAAGGAGTAAACAAGGTATATCTTCATGCCTTTACAGATGGAAGAGACGTTCCGCCTTCATCAGCAATACAGTTTATTGAAGATATTGAAAACTTCATGAGAGAGCTAGGGGTTGGAGAGATAGCCACTGTATCGGGAAGATACTATGCTATGGATAGAGATAAGAGATGGGAAAGAGTAAACTTGGCTTATAACGCTATGGTACTTGGAAAAGGTGAAGAATCAGTAAGTGCAGTAGAAGCCATAAAAAAATCATACAATGATAACAAAACAGATGAATTTGTAATTCCAACAGTAATAGTTAAGGACGGAAGACCAACAGCTACAATAAATAGTAAAGACTCAGTAGTATTCTTTAATTTCAGACCAGATAGAGCAAGAGAAATAACAAGGGCAATAAATGATAGAGTATTTGACGGATTTTCAAGAGAGCCACTAAACCTTGTATTTGTAACTATGACAGAGTATGATGCTACACTTGAAAATGTGCAAATAGCATTTGGAGCTGAAAGTTACACAAATACTCTTGGTGAATATGTAAGCAAACTAGGCAAAAATCAACTAAGAATAGCTGAAACTGAAAAATATGCTCATGTAACCTTTTTCTTTAATGGAGGGGTAGAAGAGCCTAATGCAAATGAAGATAGAGCTTTAATACCTTCACCAAAGGTTGCAACCTACGACCTTCAACCAGAAATGAGTGCATATAAGGTTACAGAAGAGCTTATAAATAGAATAGATGAAGACAAATATGATTTAATCATATTAAACTATGCAAATCCAGATATGGTTGGACATACAGGCGTATTTGAAGCTGCCAAAAAAGCAATAGAAGTTGTGGATGAATGTTTAGGCAAAATTGTTGATAAAGTATTGGAGAAGAATGGAGCAGTATTTATAACTGCAGACCACGGAAATGCAGAACAGATGATAGACTACTCAACAGGGGCGCCAATGACAGCGCATACAACAGACGATGTTCCATTTATATATGTATCAGAAAATGCTAGTGAGTTAAGAGAAGGTGGAGTACTAGCAGATATAGCACCAACTATGCTTCAAACTATGGGGCTTGAAAAGCCTAAAGAAATGACTGGAAGTAGCCTTATAAAGTAAAGTATAGGGGTAATAGACCGAAAGTTAACTTATACGCCGGAATATGTTTCCAAGCTTCAGCACGTTAAAAACTTTTAGCCACTCTAAAGCTTAAGCAGATATCCCAAATCTTTGATTTGGTGATAGTCGCTTACACAGAGTGCGTGCTTCAAAACAACCTAAGAACTTTCGAGAACTCGCTACGCTCAGTTCGGACCAACATATCAATTACCATTGATACGTTGCTCGTGAAAAGCCATTTAGGCTTTTCACCAACTTAAAGTTCTAAGGTTCTCTTAAAGCCCTTAGCTAAGATTGGCACAAAGTTTTTAAATCTACTTCAGCTTTGGAAACATATCCCTCTGTATAAGCTAACTTTCTAGTTAGTTTCCCTATAGATTGTTAATTCTTTAATTCAATATTTATACTCATAAAGCCCCATATATGGTTTTCTTTAAAAGGATATATAGAAAACATATATAGGGCTTTATAATTTACTATCTAGTTAATCCCGTTTCCTTTAAGTAGGAATCAAATCTCATTTGAATAGAGTCGTAAACTTTTTTATCTTTAAACATTTTGTCACCGTTAGGTAAAGCTAAAACAGCCTTTTTAGATTCCTTGTTAAAGCCATCTGTACAAAGAACCTGTGAACCATAGGTATTTGTTCTACTGTTTGGTACATAGATTTCCTCATTTTGTATATCTGCTTCACATAATCCGCTGTATGCTTCTATTTCAGAGGATAACATTTCTGATGCCTGTTTCAAAGTTACAATGTTTATATCTAAGTGTTGTGCAATCTTTGACAGGTTATTAAACAATGTATTAACATTTGCAGTACTTATTGCTGGAGTAATTTTTTGTACTTTTCTATCTGATCTAGTCAATGTACCCTCGGATTCAGCAAAGCTTCCAATTGGAACAACAACATTTGAAATTAATGCTGTGTCAGTCATAAAGGTGTCAAGGGTCGCTAAGAACTCAAGATTCTTTAAAATTTCAGCTGTGTCTTTATCATCACCTACAGGGTCTTCTCCTATGATAACAGCTGCCTTAATTTTTCCTTCTTTCATTTGTTCAAGCATCTCCATACCCTTGGCTTTTATACCAATGTCTATAAAGCCTTGAGCATTGCTGATGGAGCGTACAATTATAATTCCACTATGTGGTTTTCCTATCTTGCCTGTTATTACTGCAGCGTCTGCAAGTAATTTATAAGTATCTTCAGTTACTATATCATCATCAATGACGATTATTGCTTTTTTAGCTTCTCCATACATCTTAGCAAGCTTAGCGGCATCAGTGCAATCCTTAGCATCTTTTACATAATTCTTTAGACTATCCAGATTTTCAGCTTTGTTTGAAACTTCATTTTCATTTATATATCCACCATCAAATAATGCTTTAATGAAGGATTTTAGGAATTCTATATTGTTATAAGGATTAAACGAAATATTTGCGTAATCCTCCATTCTTGTTTTGTTACTGCTTATAGATACTAGTTTAGCTTTTTCTCTAGCAGCGTACTTCATCTTTACTGCCATAACGGGATGATTCTCATCTACATTTCCTATTGAAACTATTAAATCGGTGCTGTATAACTCATCATAACTATTTGTAGAAGCATTATATCCAATGACACTTTCCATTCCTGAAGCCTCACTGCTAGTCATTGAGCCTATAAAACTCGTATTTAGTTTATCTGCAATCTTTTTAGCAATAAATACCTCTTCGTTAGCAAACCTTGGTGAAGCAAGAATTGCCACACTGTTATCTCCATATTGACCTTTTACTAGTTGAAGATTTTTAGAGATAAGAGTTAGAGCTTCTTCTAAATCAACCTCAATACTTTCTCCCTTTCTTCTTACAACAGATGTTTTAACTCTATTTTTATCATTGATAAAGTTTATGCCAAATCTACCTTTAACACATAGTAGGCCTTCATCTTTACTTCTATTTGGGATAGATTTGTACACAAGGTTTCCTTTAGATTGAAGTACCAAATTACATCCTACACCGCAGTAGTTGCATACAGAATTTATATTGTCAAAATCTACAGGAACCTGTTTTTTAACAGCTTCTTTTTCTATGCATGCTCCAGTTGGGCAGACATCTACACACTGACCGCAGGATATACATGAGCTTTCTTGAAGAGGTAAGTTAAACTCAGGAATTACCTTAGAGTCAAAGCCTCTCTTTTCAAGTCCTATAGCTGTAACTCCTATAAATTCCTCGCAGGCTCTAACGCACTGACCGCACAGTATACACTTATCAGCATTTCTTGTTATGAAAGGATGATTTTGTTCTTCTTGTCTCTTATGTTTTTCTCCACATATTCTCTCAGTATCTATATCATGTTTTTCAATATATTTTATAAGCTTACATTCGAAATAATCATGACATCCACACTCAAGACATCTTGAAGCCTCTCTTAAAGCTACTTCTTCAGTAAAGGTTTCAGAGATTGGGCTAAAGCTAAGTTTTCTTTTTTCTGCAGGGACTACTACTTGAGGCTCTCTATTTTGTTTTTCTACATGTTCAAAGTCCTTTTTACATAAATCATTTTGAACTATATAGTTTGGATTAGCAACTGGAATTATAACGCCATTTAAATAGCTATGGATAACTCTTGCAGCATTTTTCCCTTGAGCTATTGCCTCTATAGCTATCTTAGGTCCAGTTGAAGCTTCGCCTCCTGCAAATACACCTTCAATATTTGTTTCAAAGGTATTTTCATTAACTGAAATAGTGCCTTTTCTTGTTGTTGTAAGTTCTTTGACACAATCTGCATTTACTCTCTGTCCAATTGCTGAAACAATAAGATCTGCTTCAAAAGTAATTTCTTCTCCCTCTATAGGTTCAGGTTTTCTTCTTCCAGATGCATCGGCTTCTCCAAGCCTCATTTTTTGGCATCTTATAGTGGTAGCTCTTGTACCATTACCCGTGATTTCTACAGGTGCTACAAGAAAATTAAATTCTACCCCTTCTTCTTCTGCTTCATCTATTTCAATTTTTTCTGCAGGCATTTCATCTCTGGTCCTTCTATATAGAAGTTTAACGTTTTCTGCTCCAAGTCTTACAGCAGTTCTGGCAACGTCCATAGCAGTGTTTCCACCGCCAATAACTATAACTTTGTTACCCATATATATTGGCTCTGACTGTGTAGCCATTCTTAAAAAGTCTATACCGCCAAGAACACCTTCCATATCTTGACCTTTACATCCAATATCTGAACTTGCCCAAGCGCCTATTGCTACGAAGACAGCATCATATGTTTTTTGAAGATATGGTAGACTTATATCTGCACCAAGTTTAACGTTACATTTAATCTCTACGCCCATTTTTCTTAAGGTATCTATTTCAGCATCTAATATTTCCTTAGGAAGACGATATTGTGGTATACCATATCTGAGCATTCCACCAGGTTTAGGCATACTTTCATAGATTACAACTTCATGACCTTCCATTGCGAGGAAGTATGCACAGGATATACCTGCTGGACCAGCGCCAATTATTGCAACCTTTTTATTAGTTTTCTCCTTAACATCTGGCACAAATGTACCATTGTTTACATCTATATCTCCAAGGAATCTTTTAAGCTCAGCAATTGCTATTGGATCATCAGAATTCTGACGTCTACAAGCTGTTTCACATGGGTGAGGACAAACTCGCCCTATACTTGCAGGTAGTGCTACAACATCTTTAACAAGCTTTATTGCTTCTTCATATTGTCCGTTAGCAATTAAACCAACATATCCTTGACAATCTGTATGTGCAGGGCATGCATTTACACATGGAGGTCTACAATCTCCCCTATGATCTGAGGCTAAAAGCTCAAAAGCAGCTTTTCTTGCGGATATAGTTCTGGCTGTATCTGTTTTTACTACCATACCATCTGATGCTATTGTTGAACATGCTCTTTGAAGCTTTGGATTTCCTTCTATTTCAACAACACATACACCGCATGCACCATAGGGTTTCATTCTGCTATCATAACAAAGGTTTGGAATGTCTATTTCATTATCAAGTGCTATTTTTAATATTGTAGCTCCTTCTTGTGCAGCCAACTCTCTATTATTTATATTCACTCTAATTGTTCCCATATATACCACCTCTCCTTCTACTCTACATTGATAGAATTAAATCTACATACTGTTATACAATTGCCGCATCTTATACACTTTTCTTGGTCTATTTCATGGGCCTCTTTTACCTGACCCTTAATAGCCTCAGCTGGACATTTTTTTGCACATAGGGTGCAGCCCTTACAAGCGTCAGCAGAAATTGTATAGGTTAAAAGACTCTTACACTGTTTAGCTGGACACTTTTTAGTTTCTATATGGGATAAATATTCATCTCTAAAATATCTTATCGTTGTAAGTACAGGGTTAGGTGCAGTTTGGCCAAGTCCGCACAAAGATCCATCCTTAATACTTACACATAATTCTTCTAATGTTTTAATGTCCTCATCTTTGCCATTCCCTGAGCATATCCGCTCCAGCATCTCAAGCATTCTTTTTGTTCCTATTCTGCAATATATACATTTTCCACAGGATTCCTTACAGGTAAAATCAAGAAAGAATCTTGCCATATCTACCATACATGTATTTTCATCCATTACAATCATACCGCCAGATCCCATGATGGCACCGGTTTTACTAATTGATTCATAGTCAACAGGAGTATCCAGTAATTCTTTTGGTATGCATCCACCAGAAGGGCCGCCCATTTGAACTGCTTTAAATTCTTTGTCTTGTTTTATTCCTCCGCCTATTCCATAGATAACATCTCTGAGTTTCATTCCCATAGGAACTTCTACTAGCCCGCCTTTTTTAACCTTACCTGCAAGAGCGAATACTTTTGTACCTTTGCTCTTTTCAGTACCATAAGCAGCGAATGTCTGCCCTCCATTTACTAATATCCATGGAACGTTGGCATAGGTTTCTACATTATTTATATTTGTTGGTTTTGCAAAATATCCAGATTGAGCAGGGAATGGAGGCTTCAATCTTGGCATACCTCTTTCGCCCTCAAGAGATGCGATTAATGCAGTTTCTTCCCCGCATACAAATGCTCCAGCACCTGTCTTGATTAATATATCAAATTCGAAGTTAGAACCCAGTATATTTTTACCTAAATAATTTCTCTCTCTTGCTTGGTTAATTGCTATTTTAAGTCTTTCTATTGCAAGGGGGTATTCAGCACGACAGTATATGAAACCCTTCTTTGCGCCCATTGCATAGCCTGCTATTGCCATACCCTCAAGAACTGCATGAGGATCACCTTCAAGTACACTTCTATCCATAAATGCACCTGGATCTCCTTCATCAGCATTACATACTACATATTTATCCTGACCCTTAGATTTTTTAGCAGCATCCCATTTAAACCAAGTAGGAAAACCTGCGCCACCTCTACCTCTTAATCCAGATACCTTTATTTCTTCAATAACCTCTTCAGGAGTCATTTCATTAACAACTCTACTGAGTGCCTTATATCCATTGTTCTCAATATATTCATCAATTTTCTCAGGATTGATTATCCCGCAATTTTTAAGTACAATTCTGACCTGATTCTTTAACTGAGGGTATGGTTCCTTATCAGTAGATACTATATACTGACTAAGTGGTTCTCCATTAATAATGTGACTATCAACTATTTCTTCAATTAAGCTTGCTGTAACATTGGCATATGTAAACACAGCATCGCCATCAATAATATCAACTATTGGTTCATAAAAACACATGCCTATGCAGCCAGTAATTGAAAGGTCAATATTTAAGTTCTTTTCATTAATTAATTCGCTTAATCTATCTTTAACTTTTTTAGCCCCTGCAGCTATACCGCAGCTGCCAAATCCTATTCTAATCTTCATTTAAACAGCTTCCTCCTTTTCTTTAGCATATATATCCTTAATAATTCTTCTTGCACCATCAGGCGTCAAATTTCCATATGCCTCTCCATTAATCATAATTACAGGTGCAAGACTGCAGCAACCAAGACACGCTACATCTTCAAGTGAGAACATTCCATCACTGCTTGTTTCTCCTGGGCTAATCCCAAGTTCATCACAAATAGCATTTCCTACTGCTTCTGAACCGTTTACGTGACAAGCTGTTCCCTGACATTGAAGTATAATATACTTACCTACAGGATTTAATCTAAATTGAGAATAGAATGTAGCAACTCCATATACCTTTGCTCTTTTATTACCTGTCTTATCCGCGATTAATTTCAGCACATCAAGGGGGAGGTAGCCATATACACCCTGTGCATCTTGCAATATGCTAATCAAGTTTCCATTTTCCTTGTGATATCTATCAAATACATTGTCCATTAAGGATAGATCAACCTGATTAGTGCTAAATTTTGACTCTAAATTTTTTTCACAGTCACAAGCCATCCTTTATCACTCCTTTTTAAAATTTTGTTACAAAAAATTTTTAAGAGGACATTTGACAGAGAGTAGAGGACAATGAAGGTGAGTTTTCTTCCTTGTGTCAGAAAACTAATTTATACTTTGACTGGTTTCACTAATGTAAAACATCGCCTTATAATATAATTAAAGATTTTTCGTAGTTTAGCGGAGAAAAATCCTCCTTCATTGTCCTCTGTCAATTGTCCTTTGTCCTCTAAAAAATGCGACCTATTTTTTAAAATTACCTATAAGTTTAGTCCTACACGACACTTATGAGCTTCTTCTTTTTTGTACATAGCTTGTCTTCTTATTGCTTCTTCAAAGTCAACTAAATGACCATCGAATTCTGGTCCATCTATACAAGTAAATTTAGTCTCTCCGCCTACAGTAACTCTGCAACCTCCGCATAAGCCTATTCCATCTATCATTATTTGTTTTAAGCTTACTATAGTTTTAATACCAAAACCTTTCGTAAATTCACATATGGATTTCATCATAGTCATTGGAGCTACAGCAACAATATGGTCATAATTTTTTCTTTCATTTTCAATAAGCTCTTTCAATAGCTCTTCGGCAGAACCTTTATAACCATAGCTTCCATCATTAGTTGCTATATATGAATTAGCAGATATGGTTCTCATTTCTTTCTCAAGCAATAAGTGCTCTTTTGATTCACATCCAACTATTACATCTGCATCAATTCCGTGATCATAAAGCCATTTAACCTGAGGATATACATGCGCTGCACCGATGCCATCAGCTACAAATACTATGCTTTTATTTCTTAAAACCTCTAAATCTTCATTTAATAAATCAGAAGGGTGTCCTAGTGGACCTACAAAATCTAAAAATGATTCATCAATTTCGTAGGTGGATATCTTACGAGTAGAGATACCGAGTGCTTGGAACACAACAGTCACAGTTCCTCTATTAGTGTCATAGTCACAGATAGTCAAAGGGATTCTTTCGCTTTTTTCGTCACTTCTCACTATAACGAATTGTCCTGGCAAGCAAGATTTAGCAATTCTTGGAGCCTCAATATCCATTAAAAAAGTATTAGAATCTAGCATTTTCTTGTTTGTAATTTTATACATCTCATCCCCTCCATAATATATGATTTATGCTGTTACCATCTTTTTAAGCGCTGATGTAGTTTCTGGTAATATTAGGATTAATATTACTTTATAAAATTTATATTAATGAAAACAGAAAAATATATCACTTTAAATAAAAAAGTATCTAAAAAACTTAAAAATTTTTTTCGCAATATTAATAAATTCTTCTTAGGATTACAACAATTTAAGACAAAAAATAACTATAAATAACCTTATACATATGGAGATAAATAGCAATTAAGTATGATAGTTTATTTTACATCATATTAACTTGTTATTTATTCGAATTTGCCTTATTCTAAAATTAGAAATATAAATTCATAATTTTCATTTTTTTAGGTATAATTAAAATGTTGAAAGAAAATTCATTTTTGAACTATGGTATTAAAATATGGAGGTGTTTTTTATGAAAAATTACATTGAAATTGTAGATGTAGTTGCACGACAAATACTTGACTCAAGAGCTTTTCCAACAGTAGAAGTAGAGGTTGTGCTGGAGGATGGAACTGTTGGAAGAGCCGCTGTACCATCAGGAGCTTCCACAGGTATGTTTGAGGCAGTAGAGCTAAGAGATGATGATAAATCAAAATATAATGGAAAAGGCGTTTTAAAAGCTGTAGATAACGTAAATAATTACATAGCTGAAGAGCTTATCGGAATGAATGTATTTGATCAGGTTTTAATAGATAAAACTATGATAAAACTTGATGGTACAGAAAACAAAGGAAAGTTTGGTGCTAATGCAATACTTGGAGTATCACTTGCTTGCGCTAAAGCAGCTGCTGAATATTTAGGGTTAAGTCTTTATCAGTATATAGGAGGAGTAAATGCGAAAGTTCTTCCTGTACCAATGATGAATATAATAAATGGAGGAAAGCACGCTGACAACAATGTAGATTTACAAGAGTTTATGATTATGCCAGCAGGAGCACCAAGCTTTAGTGAAGCTTTGAGAATGAGTGCAGAAGTTTATCATACATTAAAATCATTACTAAAATCAAAAGGATATGATACTGGAGTTGGTGACGAGGGTGGATTTGCTCCAAACCTAAAATCAAATGAAGAGGCAATACAGGTTATAGTTGAGGCTATAGAAAAAGCAGGATATACGCCTGGAAAAGAAATATTTATAGCACTAGACCCTGCTTCATCTGAAATATATGAAAATGGTAAATACAATTTAAAAGGTGAAGGAAAAGTATTAAGCTCAGAAGAAATGACTGACTACTATGTGAACCTCGCTAATAAGTATCCAATAATATCAATAGAGGATGGTATGGCAGAAGAGGATTGGGAAGGTTGGAGAATGCTTACTGAAAAGTTGGGTGACAAAGTTCAACTTGTAGGTGACGACTTATTTGTAACAAATACAAGTAGATTGAAGACTGGTATAGAAAAAAAGGTTGCAAACTCTATACTTATAAAATTAAACCAAATAGGAACTCTTACAGAAACTTTAAATGCTATAGAAATGGCAGAAAGAGCAGGATATACAGCAGTTGTTTCCCATAGATCAGGAGAAACAGAAGACACAACTATTGCAGATTTAGTTGTAGCAGTAAACTCAGGTCAAATAAAAACTGGTGCACCAGCAAGATCAGAAAGAGTAGCAAAATATAACCAGCTTATTAGAATAGAAGAGGAATTAGGCGAAATGGCAGAGTATAGAGGCTTAAATGCTTTCTATAATATAAAAAAATAAGTTCTTATCAATATAATGAAAAAGCCCTAGAAGCTTATTTAACAATAACTCTAGGGCTTTTTTAATAGATTTTATAATAAATTAGTTGGCTTTTAGAAAAGGAGAAGAAAGATGTAGTCAATTCATAAATATTTTGCAGAGCATTTTTATCATATTATTGTAATAACTAAATCTATATGTTAAAATGTAAGATGTGTTATAATACCAGGAGGTGGAGAAACATGCGTATTGCTTTAACAGTTATACAGGCTATAGTAGCAGTAATACTAATAACAGTTGTATTAATGCAGCCAAGTAAGACTAATGGATTAAGCGGATTAGTAAGTGGCGGAACTGGAGAGTCATTTTATTCTAGGAACAAGTCAAGAACATCTGAAGCAAGACTATCAAGAATTACAGTTATATGTTCAATAATATTTGCAGTATTATGTTTATTACAGAATATAATAAAGTAATATTTTAGATTTACATATGTAGAGCGGAGTTTTAAGACCGCTCTATTTATTTTTCCCTAAATCAATTGACTGTTGGATAAATTTGCTATAATATAAGAATAAAAATTCAGCATTACTTCTAAAATTTAATATTAATGTAAATATTGTTGAATATTTTTCTTTGATTATTATAAAGATAATAATGATTAGTTTTAGGTAATATAAACCTACCTTTATTAAAATCTAAAATGTACGGGGTGAGAAAGATGAATATAAGAGAAGTGCTTTTGAGCTTTATGAGAGAACAAGCGTATAAGCCTATGGATATAATTGAGTTAGAAAGGGTCTTTGATATAAAGAAATCAGAAAGAAAAGATTTTGAAAAAATATTAAGTGGTATGGAAAAGGACGGGCAAATAGTAAAAACTCGTACTGAGCACTATGGGGTACCAGATAGAATGGGATTAGTAGTTGGACGCCTTCAAGGTCATCAAAAAGGCTTTGGCTTTGTAATAGCGGAAGAGGAAAGGCCAGATGTGTTTGTACCATCATCATATATGAATGGTGCTATGCACGGAGATAAAGTTGTTGTAAAGATAACCAGAGAAGAGAATAAAGGAAAAAAATGTGAAGGGGAAATAATAAGAATTCTTGAACGAGCACATAAGACTGCAATAGGAGTTTTTGAAGATAGTAAAAACTTTGGATTTGTTGTCCCTGAGGAAAAAAGAATATACCAAGATATATTTATACCTAAAGAATGTAAAAATGGAGCAAAAACTGGAGATGTAGTAATTGTAGAAATAACTACATGGCCAGATAAGAGGAGAAATCCGGAAGGAAAAGTTAAGGAGATACTAGGTAAAAAAGGTGATAAAGGAATTGACATATTAACCATAATTAAAAAATATGGCTTACCAGAGGAATTCCCTCCAAAGGTAGAGGCATATGCAGATGGAATACCAGATGAAATACCAGAAGAAGAATACAAAAAAAGAAAAGATTTAAGAGACTTAACGATTGTAACTATAGATGGTGAGGATGCAAAAGATTTAGATGATGCGATATCCATTGAAAAACTGCCTAATGGTAATTACTATCTTGGAGTTCATATAGCGGATGTATCTAATTATGTAAAGGAAAAGAATCCTTTAGATAAAGAGGCTTTAAATAGAGGAACTTCAGTTTACTTAATAGACAGAGTAATACCTATGCTGCCTAGAAAGCTGTCAAATGGCATATGCAGTCTTAACCCTAGAGTTGATAGACTTACTTTAAGTTGTTTTATGGAAATAGATAAAACTGGTAAGGTTGTTGACCATGAGATCGTAGAAAGTGTAATAAAAACCTGTGAAAGAATGACATATACAAATGTAACAAACATACTTACAGAGCAAGATCCTGAGCTTATGCAAAGATATGATTATTTAGTAGATACTTTTAAGCTTATGGAAGAACTATGTGGTGTTTTAAATAAAAAGAGACTAGGCCGTGGAGCTATAGACTTTGATTTTGAAGAGTGCAAAATAATTTTAGATGAAATGGGTAAACCAGTAGATATTAAGCCATATGAAAGAGCTATAGCAAATAGAATAATTGAGGAATTTATGCTTGTATGTAATGAAACTATAGCAGAGCATATGTTTTGGGTTAACATGCCTTTTGTATACAGAATTCACGAGGATCCAGATGAAGAAAAGCTTGCTCATTTTAGTGAGTTTATACACAATTTAGGATATGCTGTTAGATTTGGTGAAGAAGTACGTCCTAAAATGCTACAGAGTATAATAGAAAAAGTAAAAGGTAAAAAGGAAGAAACAGTAGTAAGTACTTTATTGCTTCGTTCAATGAAGCAAGCAAGATATTCACCAGATTGTGTAGGTCACTTTGGTCTTGCGGCTAAATATTATTGTCATTTTACATCACCTATAAGAAGATATCCTGATCTTATAATTCATAGAATAATAAAGGAATTCATAAATGGTCAAATAGATGAAAAGAGATCTAAGAGATTGCTTGCAGAAGTAGAGTATGCGTCAAAGCAATCTTCAGAAACAGAAAGAACAGCTCAAGACGCAGAAAGAGAAGTAGATGATCTGAAAAAGGCCGAGTATATGAGTGAAAGAATAGGTGAGGAATATGAAGGTATAGTATCTTCAGTAACAAACTTTGGAATGTTTGTTGAACTTCCAAATACTATAGAAGGTCTTGTACATCTTAGCACTCTAGATGACGATTACTATATATATGATGAGAGACATTTAAGCTTAATTGGAGAAAGAACTAAGAAAATATATAAACTTGGCGATGAAGTGAAAATAAAAGTAGCAAGAGTAGATATGTTTGCCCATGAAATATACTTTGAGATCCTTAAAGGAGAGGAAGAAGATATGGAAAAAGGTGAGTATACAACAGATGGAATAGGAAATAGCGACTTAAACAGTGAAAATGTCAAAATGAACAACTATCCCGTTGATCAAACAGAAACTGATAAAGACAAAGAAGAAAATACATTAAAGCAGGCATCAATGTCACCGATAGGTGAAGATGAATACACAACAGATGGAATAGGAAATAAGGATTTAAACAATGAAGGAGAATCAGCGGTAGTATTGACAGAAGAATTTCAGAGAAAATTAAGGTAAGAACTATAGAACGTACGGAAATATAAAGGTTTAATACTGAAGAAGTTAAATTCAGTATTAAACCTTTTTTATGTAGTTGTTTATATCTTCAATTCGTAACATAAAAATAATGTGGAGCATTATTTTTTAGAGGACAGAGGACAATTGACAGAGGACAGAGAATGAGGATTTTCCTCCGTTACACTACGGAAAACCTTTAATTATTTTTTCGCAATAGGCGACTTTGTCGCAAGCCGTTAGGCTGTATCAATTTGTTAATACTCTGGTTCAGATGCTTCTTTAATAGCTATATTCAAAGGTTACAAATTACAGGCTTCGGGCGAAGCCCTTTAGGAATAAAAATTTTAACTGAATCATAATGGAGAATTTTAAAAAATAAATTACCCACTGGAACTTGACACAAACTATTTTTGAGACTCGTTTCACTAATCTCAAACATCGGCTTATAATATAATTAAAGATTTTTCGCAATATAGTGGAGAAAAATCCTCCTTCACTGTCCACTGTCCTCTGTCAATTGTCCTCTGATAAAAATTGCAAGGTTTATATCAGGACTTGACATAAACTTACTTATATTATATAATTTAGTACTACGAATAAAATCTAAAGTAGGTGTTTTTATGGCTAAAAGTACATCAAACAATAAAACTCTAGCTGAAAACAGAAAAGCAAGGCACGATTATTTTATTGAAGAAAGTATGGAAACAGGTATCGAGCTTGTTGGAACAGAAGTAAAATCTATAAGATTAGGCAAAGCGAATTTAAAAGATAGCTATGCTGAAATAAAAAATGGAGAAGTGTATGTTTGCAATATGCACATAAGTCCATATGAGAAGGGAAACATATATAATAGGGACCCCCTTAGAGATAGAAAACTGCTTCTTCATAAAAGCGAGATTTCTAGACTTTTAGGATTTACTACTCAAAAAGGATATACATTAATTCCGCTATCTCTATATCTTAAGAACGGAAGAGTAAAAGTTAATCTAGCAGTGGCTAGAGGTAAGAAGAATTATGATAAAAGAGATGCTATGCTTGAAAAAGCAGCTAAGAGAGATATAGATAGACAGATGAAGGAAAAATCAAAGTATTAATACTGATTAGATTTATTAATTTCATTAATAATAGTAACTTAATTAATTTCTAGGGCTTACAATTAGGTTTTAATTATGTAACATTTACTATTGATTAATAATTAAATTTGATGTAATATAGTAATCATCAGGTGATGATGCCAATATGAATCATTGAAAATTTAATATAAGTTTGCGTAGCAACACACTGTTGCCATATATAACAGTTGAAAGTGTTATTTATAAGATGATACTTAGTTAATTTAACTAATAATCTATAGTATCAGCTATCAACTTTTAATATGGGGGCGTACTTGGTTTCGACGGGGGTGCGTTGTATTTAGGAAGCGAGTCGAGGGAGCCTGTGGGCCCGCGTTAAAAAACTACGGGAATAAAGATAAACGCAAACGATAATTTTGCATTAGCAGCTTAGTCTGCTACGTCCTCCCTTTGAGTCCCGCGGCTTAGGATAGGGCGTCGACAGCGGGGTACCGAGCTCTACAAAGCTTTGAGTAGAGAACGGAAATTATGAAGCTACTGAAGCCAGCAGCCTGTCCTTAGGCGTCTGGTGAAGGGAAGTTTAAACTAAGGACTGCACTCGGAGATGCCTAGGTATTACTGCTTTCGGACGTGGGTTCGACACCCACCGCCTCCACCATACATATCAAAGACCGTACTATTAGTTTAGTACGGTTTTTGTTATATGCTAGAATAGTAAATTTACTTTGCTCTAACTAATCACAATAAATTAATCCACCTATAAAATCATACTTTAGGCTGATTGCAAATCTTATAATTATCTATCCAAGACATTGGTTGCAGAATAAAACTTAAAATTTATTTAGAATGAGGCTTTTATTTTTTTAAATTATAATATAAATTAGTATTATAGAAGATACTTTATCCGGTGTCTATCGCCACTGGTTAATATATAGCCTATAAAAAAGATTAAATTTTGGAGGAGAGACACCAATGTCTAAAGTCGTAGAAAGATTTATCAAGTATGTAAAATATGACACTAGATCTGATGAAAATTCCGCAACAATTCCTACTACTCCAGGGCAATTAGAATTAGCCAAAGACTTAGTAAAAGAGTTAGAAGAGATTGGAATGAAAGATATTTGTTTAGACAAGAATGGCTATATAATGGCAACATTACCAGCCAATATTGACAAAGACATTCCCATCGTAGGATTTATTGCACATATGGATACTAGCCCAGAAGTTTCAGGAGCAAATGTAAATCCTAAGTTTGTAGAAAATTATAGTGGTGAAGATATAATACTAAATGAGGAGCAAAATGTAATCCTCTCTCCTAAAGAGTTTCCAGAATTAAAAAATTATATTGGTAAGACATTAATTACAACAGATGGTACAACACTTCTTGGTGCAGACAACAAAGCAGGAATTGCTGAAATTATGACTGCTATGGAATTTTTGATACAGAATCCACAGTTTAAACATGGAACTATTAAGGTTGCCTTTACCGTTGATGAAGAGGTTGGAAAAATAGCAGAGTACTTTGATGTTGAAAAATTTAATGCTGATTTGGCTTATACCCTTGATGGAGAGTCTATTGGCGGATTAGAATATGAGAATTTTAATGCAGCTAGTATAAAAATAACTATAAACGGAATAAGTTATCACACAGGAAAAGCCAAAGGAAGAATGATAAATTCTATAAGTATTGCATCAGAGTTAATGAGTATGTTTCCAAAAGAAGAGACTCCAGAAAATACAGAAGGATATGATGGATTTTATCATATAGGGTCAATCAGTGGGAGAGTAGAAGAGACTAAAATTCAGTATTTTATAAGAGACTTTGATTCAAAAAATTTCGAGAGAAGAAAGCAGTTCATTATTGATTTGGTGCAAAATGTAAATAAAAAGTATGGTGAAGGAACAGCTGTAATTGAGATTACCGAACAGTATAAAAACATGAAAGAAAAAATAGAAGCTGTAAAGTATATTGTTGATATAGCTATTGAAGCCATGAAAGAAGTAAATGTGTTTCCGGATGTTCGACCAATAAGAGGAGGAACGGATGGCGGTAAACTCTCTCACATGGGACTTCCTACACCAAATATATTTTCAGGTGGGCATAATATACATAGCAAATATGAGTATATCCCGACATATGCCATGGAAAAGGCCGTAGAGGTAATACTTAAAATAGTTGAACTATTTGCGGAAATATAAAAAATGTTTGGGAGATGTGAAAAATGATATTAAACTATAAGCATATTAAGGCTAAATTTATGATCCCAAAAAAGAAATGTAAAATCATTTACAGAGAAAAATTGTTAAATAAGTTAGATAAAGCTTTAAACACAAAGCTTACTATTATATCAGCTCCAGCAGGAAGTGGAAAAACTACTTCCGTTATTTCATGGATAAGTTTGAGAAACTTATCTGACAATACAGTATGGGTTTCCTTAGATGAAAGAGATGACAATCCAGAGGTATTTTGGAGCTGTTTTGTTTCAATAATTGAGGAATTGAAGAATAATGGTTTTAAATGCGATGCAATAAACTTTGATGATCAAGATGTTTCAATTGAATCAATAATAGAAGCGCTGTTAAATGGTATTTCATTGATAAACAAGGATTTAGTATTTGTAATGGATGATTTTCATTGTATAAAAAACAAAGATATTCTTTTAGGGATTAAGCATTTCATAGATAGTATTCCTGATAATATTCATCTTATAATAACCAGCAGAACAAAGCCGAATATAAATATCTCAAAATTAAGATTAGATGGAGAAGTAACTGAAATAGACAGAAACGAATTAAGCTTTTCTTTAGACGAAACTTCGGAATTTCTAAGTAATATGGGAGTACAAATACCAGAGGAAGGTATAAAAATATTAAATGAGCGCACAGAAGGTTGGATAGCGGGGTTACAGATTGCTGTACTATCTATGCATGAAAAAAAGGACATGATGGAACTGGTTGAAAGCTTTTGTGGAAGTAATAAATATGTACAGGATTATTTTTGTGAAGAAGTTTTTAATAATCAATCAGAGGAAACCACAGAATTTTTATTAAATACATGTATTTTAGATGAGTTAACAGCAGATTTATGTAATGCAGTTAACTGTCAAAAAAACAGTCAACAAATTCTTGAGAAAATATATGAGGAAAATTTATTTATTGAAAAATTAGATTGTGACGGGAAATCCTTTAGGTATTATAGACTTTTTAAAGAGTTTTTGATTAATAAAGCAAGCGGATTAAATAAAGATAAAATTTATGAGGCTAGCAACAGAGCTGCTGAGTGGTATGAGGGAAATGAACTCATAAATAATGCTATCAATCAATATGTAAAAGTAGAAAATTTTCAACAGGTAGAAAAGCTAGTAGAAGAAGAATGTATAAAAAAGATTTTAAGCAATGATTATTTCTATGTAATGTATTGGCTAGAAAATATGCCGCAGGATATTATCATAAAAAATCCAAGACTTTGTATAACTTATATGTATATACATATATACGATGATACTAATTATAATAAATACTTAGAGCTTACTGAGAAGATGATCGAAAGCTATGGGGATGAAGAGTATAGAAATGAGTGTTTAGGAACATTATCTATTGTTAAGGGAGACAAAAGTCTCATAGGATTAGAATATATAAAAAGTATAAAATATTATGAAGACGCATTAGGTTATCTGAAAAATGACGTATTTTGGAGTGCAATAATAAACTTAAAGCTAGGAATAGCATACTTTTATTCAAAGGATTTTAGTTCTGAGGAAAAAAGCTTTAATCAAGCAGCGCTTTTGAGTCAATCTTATCAAGATAATAGCCTGAGTCTAGTAATAAATAGAGCAATAATTTTTACAAAATTCTTAAGAGGTCAATTAATTGAATGTGAAAATATTTGTAGTGAATGTTTAAGTAATAATGTGAGTGACGAGTTGAAAAAACCATCGTTGATGGCAATTTTTTATATAATATTAGCATTAGTGTATTATGAAAAAAATGAAATTATTAAGGCAGAAGAATATGTACTAAAAGGTATAAAATTTGCGGAGAAACAAGGAGACTTCTATACCCACTATTACACATTATGCTTAGGATACTATGTTTATCAAGGAATACTTATGGAAAAAGGCAGTAAAGGTGAAGTGGATAAAATTAATGAAAAAATAGAGGAATTGTCACAAAAATATGGCGATAATAAACTGCTAGATAGGTACCACTTTCATAAGTTAAAGGATTATTTTGAGATATTCAAAATGGAAAGATTCATGGAATACGACAAGATTAACCTTGTAGAAAAGCGTATTACAATAATGGACTTTAGACTTACAGAGGAAATGGTTGTCTTTGCAAAGATGCTTATCTTCAAGGGTAAATTTGATGATGCATTAATGTTATTAAATAAGGTTTTAAATTCCGATAAAGAACAAGATAACAAATACTTAAGTATAAGAGCCCATATTTATAGAGCAGAAATCTTTTGTCAGAAAGATCAATATGAAAATGCCACAAAGGATTTAAGAGAAGCTCTAAACATTGGATACGAGAATGGATTTGTTAGGGGATTTCTATTCAAGCATTTAAAAATGAGTAAAATTTTATTAAAAACTATAAAAGCTATGAAATTTAATAAAGACTATCATAGGATGGGAGAATACCTAAATAAAATATTGGCACTGTATTCAACTAAAGAAAATAACGAACTAATAAGCAAGAGAGAAAAAGAAGTTCTAATGCTTATAGAAAACGGCGCAAAAAACTCAGAAATAGCACAAAAACTATTTATCTCAGAAAGTACAGCTAAAAGCCATATACTGAATATATTCAGTAAATTAGGTGTTCGCAACAGAATACAAGCTGTAGCAAAAGCTAAAGAAATAGGAATTATTTAAAAAAATTGCGACGCGATTTTTTAGAGGACAGAGGACAATTGACAGAGGACAATGAAGGAGGATTTTTCTACGTTACACTACGAAAAATCTTTGATTATATTTATAAGCTGATGTTTCGCATTAGTGAAACGAGCTCAAAAATAAATTAGTTTTCTGACGCAAGAAAGAAAACTCACCTTCACTGTCCTTTGTCCTTTGTCAAATGTCCTCTTAAAAATTTTGCGTTGCAATTTTTTTATTAGTTCAGAGTATTAGATTATAGTATAAGCTACCTATATAGTTAAAAATCCTATAATGTGTTTTATAAATTCATCATTTTTCGACATAGATATTTATAGTCAGCTAAAAGTATGAGTTCATATTATATATATTTCAACCTATCGATTCATACTTTGAGATGATTTAGACAATTTAAAAAAATGTTATAGTATATAATACATTGACAATAGATTAACATAAGCAGACATACAAAACCTTGGATTTTGATATGGTCGCTTACTCCTCAGAGTTTACGAAGAGGAGTTTCATAATTAAAATGAAGTTCTGCAGAGCTTTGCAAACCAATATTTAGCAATAAACAACAGGCATAATAATTTTAAATTTAACAATGAAAACGATATTAATATTTTAGGAGGAAACAAAATGAGTTCAAATACAAACTCGACTAAAAAACTAACGTTGATATCATTAGTATTAATGATCTTCACATCAGTTTATGGATTTAACAATATCCCAAGATCATTCTATAAAATGGGATATGCAGCGATTCCATGGTACATCCTATCAGGAATAGCATTCTTTATTCCTTTTGCATTAATGATGGCTGAGTTTGGTGCAGCATTCAAAGATGAAAAAGGTGGAATCTACTCATGGATGGAAAAGTCTATAGGACCTAAATTCGCATTTATGGGAACATTCATGTGGTATGCTTCCTATGTAATTTGGATGGTAAACGTTGCATCAGGTTTATGGGTTCCAGTTTCAAATGCTATATTTGGACAAGACACAACAAAGAACTGGCATTTACTTGGACTATCTGGACCAAAGACTTTAGGAATATTAGGAATACTATGGATAATATTTGTAACATATGTATCAAGTAAAGGTTTAGATAAGATTAAAAAAGTAACATCATTAGGTGGTACAGCAGTTGCAGCATTAAATATAATTGTTTGGATTGGTGCTATAGCAGTACTTATAGGAAATCATGGACAATTAGCACAACCAATCGAAGGATTAAAATCATTCACACAATCACCAAATCCTAAATTTGTTGGAAATACAATAGTTTCATTAGCATTCGTAGTTTATGCAATATTTGCATATGGTGGTATAGAAGTTGTTGGAGGTCTTGTTGACCAAACTGAAAATGCAGAAAAAACATTCCCTAAAGGTGTTATTATATCAGCAGCGGTAATAACAATAGGATATTCAGCAGGTATATTCTTAGTTGGTATATTCACTAACTGGTCAAGCGTTATGAACACAGAAGGCGTTCACTTAGGAAACGCAAGTTATGTTGTTATGGCTAACCTAGGATACGCACTTGGTACTGCTTTTGGAGCAAGCCAAGCTACTGCTACTATGATGGCTCATGGTGTTGCTAGATTCGTTGGACTTTCAATGTTCTTAGCGTTATCTGGTGCATTCTTTACATTAATGTTCTCGCCATTAAAACAATTAATTGAAGGAACTCCAGCTAAATTATGGCCTGGAAAAATGGGAGAACTTAAAAATGGAATGCCAATAAATGCTATGTGGATTCAAGCAATCATAGTTTGTGCAATGATATTCCTAGTAGCTTTCGGTGGAGACTCAATGTCTAAATTCTTTGACATACTTGTTGCTATGACTAACGTAGCTATGACTCTACCATACATGTTCTTAGCTGGTGCTTTCCCAGCATTTAAGAGAAAGTCAGAAATCAAAAAGCCATTTGAAGTATTTAAAACTCAAGGAAGTGCTAATTTATGGACTTTGGTAGTTATATTAACAGTAGGCTTTGCTAACATATTCTCAATAATAGAACCAGCTATAAATGGCAATATAGAAATCACGATTTGGAGTATAGCTGGACCAGTATTCTTCTCATTAGTTGCATGGCTAATGTATAGCAGTTATCAAAAGAAAAATATTGGACAAAATAAAGATATAGATAGTGCAATATAGTCATAATTTAAAGTATAAAGGGAGTTTTTACTCCCTTTATTTTTAAAAAATATTATTTTAGGGGGTAATTTGTATGAGCAAAGAGTTAACAAAAAAATATGAATATGCTTGGGATAAGTATTCTGATGATGAGTTAAAAAGTTTATTTGATCTATCAGAGGGATACAAAGAATTTATGTCAAAATGCAAAACTGAAAGAGAGTGTGTGCATGAATTTATAGCTAGAGCAGAAAAGGCTGGATTTAAGAATTTAGAGGATATCATAAAGCAAAAGGGCTCATTGAAAGCTGGCGATAAAGTTTATGCTAACAACATGGATAAAGCTTTAGCTATGTTTACTATTGGAACAAATGCTTTTAGCCAAGGAATGAGAATATTAGGAGCACATGTGGACTCACCAAGGATGGATTTAAAACAAAATCCATTATATGAAGATACTGATTTAGCTTTATTTGAAACCCATTATTATGGAGGCATAAAAAAATACCAATGGGTAACTCTTCCTCTTGCTATACATGGAGTTGTTGTTAGAAAAGATGGTACAAAAGTAAATATTGTTATTGGAGAAGATGAAAAGGATCCTGTTGTAGGAGTATCTGATTTATTAATACACTTGGCAGCCGATCAGATGGATAAAAAGGCCAACAAGGTAATTGAAGGTGAAGACTTAAATGTATTAGTTGGAAGTATGCCAATTAACGATAAGAATGCAAAGGATAGAGTTAAGCAAAACATATTAAGATTGCTAAATGAAAAATATAACATAACAGAAGAAGATTTTGTATCTGCTGAACTTGAAGTAGTTCCAGCAGGAAAAGCAAGGGACTTTGGACTAGATAAGAGCATGGTTATGGCATATGGACATGATGATAGAATATGTTCTTATACTTCTTTTGAAGCTATGTTAAAAACAGAAAATCCAGAAAAAACTTGTGTAACTTTATTAGTTGACAAAGAAGAAATAGGAAGTGTTGGAGCTACAGGTATGCATTCAAGATTCTTTGAAAATACAGTAGCTGAAATTATGGAGTTATGTGGAGAATATAGCGACATAAAGCTAAGAAGAACATTAAGAGATTCTAAAATGCTTTCATCAGATGTAACTGCTGCTTATGATCCGAATTTCCCATCTGTTATGGAGAAAAAGAATACTGCATATTTGGGAAAAGGTATAGTATTTAATAAGTACACAGGCTCAAGAGGTAAGGTAGGTTCAAATGATGCTAGTCCAGAGTATATAGCAGAAATAAGAGCTATCTTAGATAAGCATAATGTAACATGGCAGACTTCAGAGCTTGGAAAGGTTGACCAAGGAGGCGGTGGTACTATAGCATATATATTAGCTGAGTACGGAATGAATGTTATAGACTGTGGTGTTGCTCTTCATAATATGCATGCTCCTTGGGAAATTGCAAGTAAAGCAGATATATATGAAGCTGCAAAGGGATATGAGGCTTTCTTAAAAGAAGCATAATATGCAGCTAAATGAAGTATTTATATAAGTATATTTAAGCTAAAAACGTGGTGTATCAATTTTAAAAAATTGTATACCACGTCTTTATTTTTATTAGCTATTGGTCTTTGTAGGCGCAGTTTTAGCAGCAGCACTTTAGAAATTTATTTATTCAGAGATTTTAGAAATAGGAAGTAACATTTATCAAAAATCCAAGTACAAGAAACTAGAAACAATATATCGAAAGTATAATTAAATAAAAAAAGTTGTTTTGCAGTATCCGCTTCTCCGTTACCAATGTAAGGCATTGGAAACTGTAAAATTCCAATTATCATAATTGCCCATAATAGTTCTATACGAAACATTTCTACTCTATCATTTCTTCTCTTGATGTATTCAATAACTGAAACTAAAGCAATTAACACATAAAAGGATATTAAAAATGATAGATTCTTTGGTAATCTTGAATTTCTAAAATCTGACCACATAGTGAACCTGTTAAAATTAGGTGTATATTTCTTTATATCAGACTTTTCATATTTCCCAAGAGAAGTTTTAGTATCAAAGCAATGGGCAGCGGTATATTCCATACCTTCAATTAATCGCGTTGGATGCAGTAAATAGAATTTTAAGAGTTTTAAATTATCTATATTTTTATTAAAGGTATTCTTAGTTAAGGGAGAACCTGGAGCATATTTTATATATTGATCTTTGGGCAAGTAAGCGTGCTTGCCAGCTTCTACGGACATATCCTCCGGCAAACCGAGAATTTTCAAGTCTTTTTTAGGGTTTTCAGAATTTTTTAATATACCATAAAAAACTGAGTTATATTGAGTATCTATTCCACAAGTACTATTTATTTGCAAATATATACCTTTAACATAAAAAACTAGCAGCAGTGTGAAGCAAGCAATAGGAAGTGACATCTTAAATCTATTGATAAATGTATTCTCAAAAAGAGGTAGTCTTAAGATTAATAAAATTATGATGGGTAGAGCAGAAAAACACTGCATTTTAGCACCTAAGAAGAAAAAAGCTGCTGTGAAAACAAGCAATATTTTATTTAAACTAATTTTTTGTATGTTTTGCAGAAAATACAGAACCGATGCTGTAAAGAAAAGTAATCCTAATATCATCATGGGCTCTCCGTATAGGCTATTAAACCATATAAGATATCCTCCATCCATCAATATAAATAATGACAATACAGCTAAAAATATATGTGTGCCTACTCTTTTTAAAGGAATGTACTTAACACACATATACAAACTTAATATATACATTAAAGAATAAATAAAAGCCAATACTTTAGTTGTAAAATACTGAAAACCTAGCATTTTACATATTATTCGCGCTAGTGTTATAGGATAAATCATACTAGTTGTAGGAATGATTCCAATGAGTCTTTCTAGTTCTAAAGGGACCATTACATAATTGTTTGTAATATATTTAAACCAATGGGAATCAAAGTCTGCTGAGTTATATGAAATTTCTTTTAAGCCCACTACAGTCATGACTCTTTGAAAATCTCCTTGATCGGCAACACCTGGCATTGGAGGATAGAATAGTACAAACAAGGCTATTGCGATACAGCTTAGTATAAATGTCTTCATAAGTATAGGTAGAACTAAATAATCTTTGGCAGTCAATTTATTTTTTTCTATATTTAACATACTTGCATTCCTTCTCTAAAATTTATTTAAAAGCATTTATTTGTATTTTAAGGTTTTGGACTCTACATGAATATTGTTGACATATCTAAGTGATGTTAAACTGGAATGTCGGTAATGTTAAGAAATATTACAGAAAATTTGTTATAATAGATTAAATTACAGATATATATTTAGCTATAGATTGGAGATGTTTTTATGTACTTTACAAACTATAACTCTATATCCTTTCCCAGCAATAAAAATAACGAAGATATAGTTTTTGCTTCTAACACCTATGGTTGGGTAATTGATGGAGCAACTGGGCTTGCTAAAAAGAATATTACAGGTTGCTCTAGCGATGCAGCTTGGTTTGTTAAGGCATGGGATGAGTACCTTAAGAAGAATATAGATAATATGTCTTTGACTTTAAAACAAATAATAGAAGATGGCATGAGAGTTATTGAAAGAGAGTTTTATAAATTAGACAAAACAAATTCTATAGACAAGCTTAGCATACCTTCTGCATCTATTGCTCTTATACGCATTAATAATAATAAAATTGAATATTTTTTACTTGGAGATTGTACACTAATAGCTGAAAATGTTGACGGTAAGCACATTAAAATAAAAGATAAAAGTGTAGAAAAGCTTGATGGTATTGCAGTAGAAGAGTTAAAAAGACACATGAAAGAGGAAGGTCTAGGATTTAATGAAGCCAGAAATAGAGTGAATGATTTATTAATTAAACATAGACTATTAAAAAATACTCCTGAAGGCTACTGGGTTTTAGAGTTTAATAGGGAAGCTATTGATAATGCTATTATAGGAGAGTTAGAATTTGAACAATATAAAAAGTTTCTATTAATGTCTGATGGCTTTGCAGCCATAGCGGATGTCTATAAATATATTGAGCACTCAAATATTATATCAGCAGTAGAAGAATTAGGTTTAAACATAGTATATGAAATTATAAGAAAGATTGAAAATGAAGATATTGATATGAAAAAATATCCTAGATTAAAAGCAGGGGATGATGCATCGGCAATTATTTTTTACTAATAATAAGGATGATTTCTATTTTTGTAGAAATCATCCTTATTTTGTATTATAGTTGTTTTCCTTGTGAGGAAATAGTGGTATAATTATAATAAAATTGGAATTTAGGAAGGTATTTTATATTTATGCTAAAGATAACCATAGTTGAGCTATTATTTAGAGCTATTCCTGAGTCACTTTTATTTATATGGACAAGTTATATGATCGCTCATGTAAATGTTGAAAAAAAACGTTATTTCATAGCAAGTGTACTTTCAGCTATAAGCACGTATTTTATAAGAATGCTACCTATTAATTTTGGGGTGAATATTGTTATTAGTACTAGTGTTTTAATTATTATAACAGCATCAATAAATAAAATACCTATTATGAAAGCAATATCATCTATAATGATTTCTTCAATACTATTATCAATATGTGAATCCTTAAATGTATTTGTTTTAAATTGGCTAAAAGTTGATATGCAAATAATAGTAGATAAGCCATTAATGAAGGTGCTATATTTTACTCCTTCACTAATATTATTTGGAAGTATTATTTTATTATTATATATATTAAAGTACAGAAAGAAGGAAGATGATTAGAGAAATGTTTTTAATTGAAAGAATTTCAAATAAAATAGGATATAAAGTTGCTTCTTCATTAAAATTGAATAAGGATCAAGAAGAGATTATTGCCTATGGAGCATTTTGCTTGATGCAGGTTTTATGGGCTATTTTTTGGGTTGTATTATTTGGAACAATTTTCAATGTACTAACAGATGCTCTAATTATTACCTTTGCTATTGCATTGCTAAGAAAATATTCAGGAGGAGCTCATTTTAGTTCTCCAAATAGTTGCGCAATAATTGGAGGAGTTGTCTGTACAACTTTAGCATTAATCACTGATAAAATATTACCGTTATTCAATATTAAAATATTAATTGTTCTAGGAGCAGTATGTTTAATGGTTTCATACTTCGTTGTTAATAAGCTTGCTCCTGTAGATAGTTCCGCTAAACCAATAAGAAAAGTTGAAACAAGGCAACGTTTAAAAAGACAATCTATTTTAATCCTTAATGTACTGCTTATAATTATGGTTATATTATTATTTATTTATTTTAGATATAACAATAGTTTTTCATTAGAAAGTGCAGAATCAATATGCATAGGCATTATATGGCAGGTCTTAACACTTACATCTATAGGACACAATATTTTTAACAAAATAGATAACTTTTTAGAATTTAAAAAAGGGAGGAACTAAAATGAAAAAGAAATTTATGAGAATTATCATGGGGTTAGGAGCTAGTGTGCTTACACTTTTTGCTCTTTCAACATCAGCATCAGCATGCTTTATAGCAACATATCAGCCTAAAGAGCCCAAATGTCTTAGGGAAGAATAATACTGTAATAATATAAGGATCGTATTTTCGGTCCTTATATTATTAATAATAAAAATATGTGGGTGTGAGAATTATGGATAACTTTGAGCATAGTAGAGAGAAAAATATAAATGATATTATATCTGTTGTAAAGTTAGCAGCATTACTTTTTTGTGCAATAATTGTTTATAATAGAATTTTAGTAAAAGATCAGATAATTACTAATACTATGGCTGACAATTTTAGCATAGTTGTATTTGGCGTAATAACAGGAGTAATAATTGTTATTTACTGGATATGGACGCTTCTTGCAACAAATAGAGCTTTGTCAAAATATAACAAAGAAATCCAGATTGTCGAAAATTTTATATTTATCCTAATATTCTCGATTCTCATTATTAAATCAGATGCTCATTTAAGTCAATATAAATTTTTATTCTTATTTATAATTATTACATCGACCTTGCAACTAGGTATGAAACATGGAATGGCTACTGCTATAGTTTCATCTATAATAATATTAATGATAGATTTAATATATGGACCCCAAGGTCCTATTAACATGTATTTTGAAAATGATTTGATTTTAGCAGGTGTTTTTATTTTGACGGCTTGGCCCTTAGGATACTATGTAAAAATTGAAAATAAAAACATAAAGATGAAAAATGAGCAGCTTAAAGAACTGAATGAGGAACTAAATGAAAAGGACAGACAACGTAAGTATATGGAAGGAGTACTTCTGAAAAACGAAGCTTGTTACAATTTGCTTATTCAGAATTCCAGAGATGCTATTTTTGTTCATCGTGATTATAAATTAATATTTTCAAATGAAGGTGCGGCAAAGCTTATTGGTTTCATGAATGCAGAAGAGTTAATTGGAAAATCAATTTTAGATTTTATCCCTAGTGATGAAAAAGATAGTATGAAAGAAAAGTTTCTAAAGGTATATGATGAAAAAGCTATCATGTTGACTTTTGAAGATAAAATAGAAAAAAATAATAGGGAGATAGCTGTTGTACAAAATACATCTACCTATTTTATATATGAAGGTAAACCAACAATACTAAGCATATTTCGTGACATTACACCGGAAAAGCAAGTAGAAAAATTACAAAAAGATGTAGAAAAAAATATAGAGCTATTAAAAGAAACCCGTGAATTTAATAAATTTATCACAGAATTTTTCTCCAATATTTCTCACGAATTGAAGACTCCTTTAAATGTTATATTTGCTGCTGTACAGGTATTAAGTTTATACAATAATACTGGTGAAGGATTCAAAGATAAACAAGATAAGTATTTAGAAGTTATGCGGCAAAACTGCTATAGGCTTATGAGATTAATTAATAATCTATTGGATGTGACTAGAGCAGATTCAGGATTTCTTAAACTTAATGCTCAAAATTATAATATTATAAGTGTTGTAGAAGACATAACATTGTCTGTCGCTTCCTATGTAGAAGATAAAGGAATAAGTCTTATATTCGACACTAATGTAGAAGAAAAGGTAATGGCCTTCGATCCATATAAAATCGAACGAATTATTCTTAATCTGCTTTCAAATGCAATTAAGTTTACTAATCCTGAAGGTGTAATATATGTAAATATAATTGATATGGAGAGCAGTGTTACTATTTCTGTAAGGGATACTGGTGTAGGAATACCAGAAGACAAGCTTCAAGTGATATTTGAAAGATTCGGGCAAGTGGATAAAACATTAAGTAGAAATCGTGAGGGAAGTGGTATTGGGTTGTCACTTGTTAAGTCCTTTGTAGAAATGCACGGTGGGAAAATTCATGCTAAAAGTAAATTAGGCGTTGGAAGTGAGTTTATTATTGAGCTCCCTGCAGTGGTTTTAGAAGAAAATGAGGACGAAAGTTTTACGCACGAAACAAACACTGAAAGAATTAATATCGAGTTTTCTGATATATATAAATAACGATTACTGGAGAATTTTGGGTATATGCGAGTTAATTATTATAAATCTAAATAATATGTTTGACATCCTCGACAAATTCTGATATTTTTTATAGGAATATATTATTAGAGGAGGTACTCATGAGTACTAGTCAGACGCAAAATGTTAAAATTTTAAACTGTGATCCTTCAGCATTAGGCCTATTTGGACTAGCTATGGTAACACTTGTAGCATCATCACAAAAGTTAGGATTAACACAGGGAACTTCTTTTGTATTACCTTGGGCAATTTTCCTAGGTGGTTTTGCACAACTATTTGCTTGCTTAAATGATTCAAAAAGACAAAACGTTTTTGGAACAACTGCTTTTGGAGCATATGCATTCTTTTGGTTGGCAGTAGGAACTTCTTGGATGATTAAAGGCGGAGTGTTTGGACAAACTTTAGCATCCACAGTAGATGCTAAACAACTAGGATTTGCCTATATAGGATATTTGATATTTACTATATTTATGACTATAGGAGCAGCCGAAACAAATAAGGTATTATTTATAATATTTTTCCTTATAAACTTTTTGTTTTTAGGTTTATCACTTAGCTCATTTGGAATTATGCCCGAGTTCTCACATGAACTAGCTGCATACTCAGAGTTATTTATATCAATTTTTTCTTTTTATGGTTCTGCAGCATCAGTTTTAAATCCACACTTTGGCAGAACATTCTTACCGATAGGAAAACCTTTTGGAATATTTAAAAAGTAAGATAAAGCACCACATTGAGTATTTTTCTTAATGTGGTGCTCATTTTAATTATTTCAGTTTTGTTCCTTTTTCATCTTGAACTATTAAGTTTCTTTTCATAAGTCCACCTAAGGAATTTTTAAAGTTATTTTTACTTACATGAAAAGTATCATATATTTCATCTGGTGAACTCTTATCATTAAAAGGCATAAAACCACCGTGATCTTTTAGATATTCTAAAATAGTGTCTTGAAGTTCAGTTCTTTGAATCTTTCCAGCTTTTCTTGGAGTAAGGCCTAGTTTCCCATCTTCATAAATTTTGATTACAGTTAGATCAAGTACATCTCCATGTTGTATATCGCTATAATATTCATTTTTTAGAATAACACCTTTATACATATTATCAACAGCTACCATAACGCTTTTGTTAGTTTGGAAACCATAAACTGTTCCAGTAACAGAATCTCCTATGTTGTATTTATCAGTGTCCTCTAAATATCTATCTATATCAGTAGTAGCAGCAATTCTTCCAGTCTTATCTAAATAGATATAAAATAAATAAGATTTATTGTTCAGTAATCCATAAAGCTTTTCTTTAAATGGTACTAGTATATCCCTTTCCAGGCCAAAGTCTACAAAGCTTCCTATTTTAGTAGTAGAAATTACTTTAAGATAAGCTAACTCTCCAACTGTAGCTAAAGGCTTCTTTAAAGTAGCAATTAATCTATCCTTTGAATCTCTATATATGAAAGCTTCTACTTCGTCGTCTATATTAAGTTCATTGCCTAGTGCACTCTTGTTTGGAAGCAAGATATCATCACTAGTACGTCCTGTACCTGCATCTAAGTAGTATCCAAAGTCTGCTTTTCTCACAACTTTTAATTTATTAAAATCACCTATGTTTATCAATAGTTATTACCTCACTTTATACATGTTTTTACTTTCTTAGTATTTCTTATTTTAACACAATTTATGAGGAAAATGTGAAGCAAAATTTTTAAGAGGACAATTGTCCTCTGTCCTCTAGAAAAATGCTTCGCATTTTTCTCAAAAGGTGCTATAATATTTCCGTAAAAAGAGAGGTGGAATTTTAAAATGAGTGATATAGCAGGAAAAGGTTGCGAAGTGCTAGTTCCATACGAAGAGCGAAAACCACTTCAGGAAATAGAACGAAGTATTACTAAAAGATACAGAAAACATATATGGTCAAAATTTGTAAAAGCAGTTAAGGATTTTAAGCTAGTAGAAGATGGTGATAAAGTTGCAGTAGCTGTCTCCGGTGGTAAGGACAGTATACTGATGGCTAAACTATTTCAAGAGTTAAAGCGCCATGGGCAGATGAACTTTGAATTGGAGTTTATTGCCATGGACCCAGGCTACCATCCAGACATAAAAAAGCTGTTAATTGATAATTGTGAGTATTTAAATATACCAATTCATATTTTTGAATCGGGAATTTTTGACGTAGTAGACAAAATTGCGCAGGACTATCCATGTTACATGTGTGCAAGAATGCGTAGAGGATCTCTATACAATAAAGCCAAAGAATTAGGCTGCAATAAACTTGCGCTAGGACACCATTTTAATGATGTTATTGAAACTACATTATTAAATGTACTATATTCAGGAAACTATAAAACTATGATGCCTAAGTTGAAATCTACAAATTTCGAAGGACTTGAGCTTATTAGGCCGCTTTACTATGTTCACGAGGATTATATTAAACGCTTTATTCAAAATAGTGGCATTTGGCCATTAAATTGTGCATGTATGGTTGCTGCTGAGAAGATAGGAAACAAGAGATATGAAATCAAGGATTTAATTGAATCTCTAAAGAAAAATTTTAAGGACGTAGAAAAATCCATATTCAGATCTGCACAAAATGTAAACATGGACTCTATCTTAGGATGGGAAAAGGGTGGAGAAGACTATTCATTTCTTGATTTTTATGATAAAGAGTAGCATTGGAGGAACAGTATGCTAAGAATATGGGGAAGATTGATTAAAGACGGTAAGACCTTAAAAGATGATGTTGTCACAGCTGATATAGAGGGAAGCTATCAGGATAACTTAAAGTTCTGTATAACTGAGCTTTGTAATAAATTTGACATATCGAAGCCCTACTGGCTGCCTAGCAACTTAGATGAATACAATAGAAGAAGTAAGACTAGTTTTAACCACCATAATTTTGTTGAAGAGCTGGATTTTGATAAGTTAGTAATAGAAGAATTAGATAATGAAGAGTAATAAGCCGCACCTATAGACAAGGTGCGGTCTATTTGTATATTTAATAGAAAATTTCAAATTATATATTGAATTATTATAAAATAGTTGCTATACTAATGATTAGTAAGATAATTAAAATAAACTATTAGGGGGAATTTAATATGTCAAAAAATCCAAGAGAAATATTAAATAATTTTGTTGGAGGTAACTAACAGTTACAAATAAGTTATAAAAAGTTATAAAACATTAACAAAAATTATAACTTAGAAAATTGTTGACAGCCTCCCATGTTCGTAAAGAGCATGGAGTGATGTATGGAATACATCCAAAATCCTTTGAATTGCTGGAAACCCCTAAAGCTAACTAAACTACAACGTAAGGATGAAATAAGCCTGAGCGTGATAGTTGCGAAAGCAGAAAAAATTAGTTAGATAGCATAAGGTTAAATCCTAAGTGCCAAATAACAATGGGCAATCAGCAGGTAAGCCTCAAAGAGAGGAAACTTCAACGACTATCCTGTGATGGGAGTACACTACAAGCTGTTGGTAGTGGAAGTGGAGGACACCGATTAGGTGGTGATATAGTCTACGCTCATATGAAAGTATGAGAAGTTCATAAGTTTTACAAGACTTTGAGAACTGCTTAGTAGTAGCGATACTAGGTGAATAGGCATAAAACTTGTAAGAAGTTATAAATATATAAAAATAATTTATAGGTGATGCTGTAATCTTTTAAAACTTACCTCATTATTATATTACCTAATTATTAGGAGATAATATTAATAGAAAGTGAGGTGAGAACATGATAAAAGCAGTAAAAATAAGGTTAAAGCCAACTAAGGAACAGGAAATGTTAATGTTTAAATCCGTAGGTTGTGCAAGATTTGCATACAACTGGGGGTTAGCAAAATGGGAAGAAATGAATAAGCAAGACCTTAAGCCTTCAAAAGTAAAAATAAGAACTGAATTTAATAATACAATTAAAAAGAATAATAATTACGTATGGTTAAAGGAAGTATCTGCACAGGTTACACAGCATGCTTTTGAGGATTTAAATGATGCTTATAATAAGTTCTTTAAGGGTTTATCTATGCATCCTAAGTTTAAAAGCAAGAAAAAATCTAAAAATTCCTTTTATGTTAGATATGATGCTATTAAATTCAAAGATGGAACAGTTAATATAGAGAAAATAGGCAAGGTTAAATATAAAACAAATTATGAAATACCTATTCTATCTAAATATAATAACCCAAGGTGTGAATTTGACGGTAAGTATTGGTATCTAACGTTTGGCTTTGAACACAACGAAAACCAAGTTGAGTTAAATAAGAATTTATCTATTGGAATTGACTTAGGAATCAAGAATTTTGCAGTTATAAATTGTTTAGATAAACCAATAAAAACCATTAATAAATCTGTAAAGGTTAGAAAGCTAAAAAAGAAATTAAAAAGATTACAAAGGCAAGTATCAAGAAAATATGAAGCAAATAAAAAAGATAAGAAATTTGTTAAGACTAAAAACATAATAAAGCTTGAAAAACAAATTAAACTTATCTATAGAAAACTAAACAATATAAGACTTAACTATATTCATCAAGCTACTAATAAAATAGTTAAACTAAAGCCATATAGAATTATTATGGAGGATTTAAATATTAGCGGAATGATGAAAAACAAACATTTAGCAGAAAGTATACAGGAACAAAAATTCTATGAATTTATTAGGCAGATAAAATATAAATGTGAGTTTAATGGAATAGAGTTTGTTCAAGCAGATAGATTTTATTCTTCAAGTAAAATTTGCAGTTGTTGTGGTAACAAAAAAGATGATTTAAAGCTAAAGGATAGAATTTATGTATGCAATAAATGTGGATTAGAAATAGATAGAGATAAAAATGCTTCAATTAATCTTGGTAATTATAAATTAGCATAGCATCACTACTAAAAGATAATGCTAATATGTACCCTGCGTTGTGGGGGAATTTAAGCCCTGGGAGAACTATACCAAACTAGAGTAGATTATTTAAAATTGAAATAGGGTTCTGCGAATAGGGAAGATTATTTGGTAACTATAATCAAAATAAAATTTATATATTTATAACTTTTTATAAGTTTTATGCAACGGATTAGAATCCTTTGGAGCAACTAATAAAGAAGGCGTAGATGCTTTCATGAATTTACTTGGAACAGCGTATAAACCAGGAAAATTAGAGACAAAAGCAAAGGAATTAATAAGTGTTGCTATTGCGGTATACAATCGTTGTGAATATTGCATAGTGTTCCATGCATACAAAGCATTAGAAGCAGGTGCAACTCGTGAAGAAATAATGGAAGCAGCTATGGTTTCAGTTGCATTTGGAGGCGGCCCTACTATGGCGTATAGTGTTACATTATTAAAAGACAGCGTAGATGAATTCGAAGGAGACTTCAAATAACATAGGACTAAAAGGCCGAAAATTGACTTACACAAAGGACTATAAATATATTCCAGAGTGTAAGTCAATTTTCTAGTTTGAAACTCTATAATTTAGGAGGTAAGTGATGTTAGATATAGTATTAGATAAGTTAAATGGACACGCTAAGGATGGTAAAGTATGCAGAATATATATAAGTGTTGGAGACACAATTAACGCTGATGATAACATTTGTGATATAGAAAGTAAAAAGGGAAGTTCAACTTTTAAATCTAACTTTTCAGGTGTTATAAAAAGTATAGAGATTTCAGAGGGAGACACTATAAGCTTAGGAGCCGTAATAGCTAAGATAGAAGGAGAAGCTGTCGGGGTTAAAGAGGATAACAAAAAAGAAGACAATACTTCTAGTAACAAAGGTGCCTCATCCTTTAATTATTTCGCTGGATTAATGAAGCCTAAAAAAGAAGAAATAAGCTGTGATATAGCTATAGTTGGGGGAGGACCTGGTGGATATGTAGCTGCTATTGAAGGTGCTATGTTAGGTGCAAATGTAGTATTGATTGAAAAAGAAAACCTAGGTGGAACTTGCCTTAATCGTGGATGTATTCCCACTAAAACCTTAGTAAGGTCAGCAGAGATATATGACAGCTTATGCAGAGCAGATGAATTTGGTTTAATAGCAGAAAATGTCTCAGTAAATATGAAAAAGATAATTCAGCGTAAAAACAATATAGTTGAAGAATTAAGAAATGGAATTCAATTTATACTTGAAAAACGTAATGTAAGAATCATAAAAGGTGAAGGTAAGCTAGTAAAAGAAGACAGCCTATTTGTAAAAGAAAATAATACAGAAATAACTATCAACGCTAAAAATATAATATTAGCAACAGGTTCAAAGGCTATGAAACTTCCAATACTAGGTGCAGATTTAGAAAACGTTATAACCAGTAATGAAGCACTGGATTTAGATAAGCTTCCTAAAAAGTTAATAATAATAGGTGGCGGCATAATAGGTATGGAATTTGCATTCATGTACTCCAAGCTAGGCGTAGATGTATATGTAGTAGAGTATTTTGATTCAATACTAGCAACCTTAGATAAAGATATATGTGACGAAATAACTGCAATAGCAAAGGATAATAACATAAAGTTATATACTGGTTGCAAAGTCGAGGAAATATTAAAAGGAGAAGACAACCAATCAATAGTAGTATTTTCAAAAGAAGATACTAAAAAATATCTATCAGCAGATAAAGTTTTAATGGCAGTTGGTAGAGCCCCTTCAATAGATACTGCAGAATTAGAGAAGTTTAATATTGAGTTAACTGCTAACAAAAGAGCTATATCAGTAAATGACAAAATGCAAACTAGTCTAAATAATATATATGCTATAGGTGATGCAACTAATATAATTCAATTAGCCCATGTAGCATCCCATCAAGGGGTAGTGGCAGCAAGAAATATAATGGGAAAAGAATGTAGTATGAATTATGATGTAGTTCCAAGTGCTATATTTACACATCCTGAAATTGCTGTGGTTGGAGTATCAGAAAAAGATGCAGAGAAAAAAGGTATTGAAATAGAGATAGGTAAATTTCCTTTCGCAGCTAACGGAAAAGCCATGACCTATGGTGAAAAAGAAGGCTTTGTAAAAATCATAAAAGACAAGGCTACTGGAGTTGTTATCGGCGGTGCTATAATAGGACCTCATGCAACAGATTTAATAGCTGAATTAGCTCTAGCTGTAAAGAACAAGTTAACAGCAGAACAGATTACAGAAACTATACATGCACATCCTACTACAGCAGAGGCTATACACGAAGGAGCTCTTGCTTTAGAAGGAGGATCTTTACACTTTGTTAACTAAAGATATAAAAACAAAAATTGTTATATCTACATCAGTTGATCCTTATTACAACTTATCCTTAGAAGAATACATGCTAAATAATGTAGAAGAAGATGAAGTGATTCTTTATTTATGGCAAAATGCAAACACTGTAGTTATAGGTAGAAATCAAAATCCATGGAAAGAGTGCAAATGTAAAGAACTAGAACTGAATGATGGGAAGATAGCTAGAAGACTTTCTGGCGGTGGTGCAGTGTACCATGACTTGGGAAACTTAAACTTTACATTTGTGGCAAGCGAAGCTTTGTATAATCTAGAAAAACAGTTGAAGGTTATATTAAAGGCAGCTCAAAAAGAAGGGATAGATGCACAGTTTTCTGGAAGAAATGATATTGAGGTAAATGGAAAGAAGTTTTCTGGCAATGCTTTCTACTTTACGAAAACTTCAGCATATCATCATGGTGCTATACTTATTGATACTGATATAAGTAAATTAGGCAGCTATCTCCAGGTTTCAAAAGAGAAAATACAGTCTAAAGGTATAGATTCAGTACAAGCTAGAGTTGTAAACTTAAAGAACTTAAATAAAGCTATAACTATAGAGTCATTTAAAATGAGACTTAAAGAAAGCTTTAAAGAAATATATGGAGAAAATTCCGAAGAATATATATTAAATGAGGAGATATTTAAATTAAATGAATTATATAATAAGTATTCCTCATGGGAATGGATTTATGGGGAATCACCCTCATTTGATATAAGCTTTAAAAATAGATTTACTTGGGGAGATATAGAAATTGGATTAACCCTAAAGAAAGCATATATACAAAAGGCGGTTATATATTCTGATGCTTTAAATAGTAGCCTTATTTTAAGATTAGGTGATGTACTTGAGGGAATAAATTTTGATGTTTCAAAAATATGTGAAAAAATAAGATACCTAAGTACTGAATTTGGCGAAGATGAAATAATAAATGATATATATAATTGGATGAAGAGTAAAGTATTACAGTTTTAATAATATGGATATTCATTGAATTTAAAGTGCTAAATTTTTAATTTAATCTGGTATTTATATAAATAGAAGGTATATAAATATTCAAGTTGAGTTAAAATACAGTTAATAATTCTATGGATATCCAATTTTTTTATAGATAAAGTTATGAATTTTTATTAAAAAAATTTATAAAAAGTATTGTATAAACATGAAAACGGATGTATAATAATACAAGAATTAATTTTGAAGCATCAAGTGATAGAAATTTTGGGGGGAATCAAAATGTTAAAAGGAAGTTTAAAGAAACTTATAGCAGTATCTTTAGTTGTAGGCTCAATGTTTACTTTTGCTGCTTGTGGAAGCAAGCAAGAGGCATCTAATAGTGGAACACAATCACAAACTATGGAAAGAATAAAGAAGAACGGAAAACTTGTTCTTGGTACAAGTGCGGACTATCCACCATATGAATTCCATAAATCAGTAGATGGAAAAGATGAAATCGTAGGTTTTGATGTTGAAGTTGCAAAACAAATAGCAAAAGATATGGGAGTAAAGCTTGAAATAAAAGACATGAAGTTTGATGGACTGCTTGCAGCTTTAGATCAAGGAAATGTTGATATTGTTGTTGCTGGAATGACTCCAACTGAAGAAAGAAAGAAAAACGTAGATTTCTCAAAAGTTTATTATAATGCAGTTCAAACTGTAATAGTAAAAGCTTCTGATAAAGATAAGATAAAATCAATAGATGATTTAAAAGGTAAAAGAGTAGGAGTTCAAAAAGGAGCAATACAAGAAGAAATAGCTAAGAAGCAAATGCCAAATTCTGAAGCTGTAGCTCTTGGAAAAATATCAGATTTAGTTTTAGCTCTTAAGAACAATAGAGTTGATGCAGTTATAGTAGAATTGCCAGTTGCAACTTCAAATGTGAATGCTAATAAGGACTTGGTTATATCAGGTATAAAACTTCAAACTGAAGAAGCAGGTTCAGCAGTTGCAATTAAAAAGGGAAGTGCAGATGTAGTTAGCGCTATAGATAAGACACTAGACAAACTAATTCAAGATAAGAGCATTGACAAGTATGTTACTGATGCAACTAACTCAGTAGAAGTAAAATAAATTAAGACCTTTAAGTTCAGCAATAATTGTTAGGTAGCTGTAGTTACCTAACAATTTATTTCTGTGTACATTATTTTTTACCACTTTAATTTGACGCAGAAAAATATTTAATTTAATATAAAATGGGAGGACGTAGTATTGGATTTCAGTTTTTTATCTAATTATTATATGTTTTTTGTTAATGGAGCTAAGTTTACAATTTTCCTAGCATTCTTTACAGTTTTAATTGGTGTAATGCTTGGAGTTGTTTTAGCTCTGATGAAGTTATCGAATAAAAAGATTTTAAATTTAATAGCAACTGCTTATGTAGAATTTATAAGAGGAACTCCGGTGCTTGTACAATTATATATTGTATTCTATGGTCTTCCGCACATAGGAATTAGTCTTCCAGACTTTGTTGCTGGTATAATAGCACTATCAGTTAATAGTTCTGCATATGTAGCAGAAATAATACGTGCGGGTATACAGGCAGTAGATAAAGGACAAATGGAAGCTGCAAGGTCATTAGGTATGCCTCCAGCAATGTCTATGAGATATATAATAATACCTCAAGCTATTAAAAATATATTGCCTGCATTAGGTAATGAATTTATAGTTGTTATAAAAGAATCTTCTATAGCATCTATAATAGGTATACATGAGCTTATGTATAATGCTGATACTGTAAGAGGTAACATATTCCAACCTTTCGAACCTTTAATTGTAGCAGCGATAATGTACTTCTTAATGACATTTACACTTTCAAAAATTGTAGGTACCTTTGAAAGGAGAATGAAGACAAGTGATTAAAGTAAATGGTTTGCATAAAAAGTTTGATAAGTTACATGTTCTTAAAGGAATAGACATAGAAATAAAACAAGGTGAAGTTGTTGTTGTTATAGGACCAAGTGGCTCCGGTAAAAGTACCTTTTTAAGATGTCTTAATTTACTGGAAGAACCTACTGAAGGTGAAATTGTTTTTGAAGGTATATCTATAACAGACAAAGGTACAGATATAAATAAACTAAGACAAAAGATGGGAATGGTGTTTCAGCAATTTAACTTATTCCCACATTTAAGCGTTTTAGATAATATAACTATATCACCTAAAAAGTTGAAAGGCATGTCTGATGAAGAAGCTAAGAGAATTGCCTTTGATTTGTTAAAGAGAATAGGTCTTGACGATAAAGCAAATAGCTACCCAGGACAGTTATCTGGTGGACAAAAGCAGAGAATAGCTATAGCAAGAGCACTTGCTATGTCACCAGATGTTATGTTATTTGACGAGCCAACTTCAGCTCTTGACCCAGAAATGGTAGGAGAAGTTCTAGATGTTATGAAAGAGCTTGCAGCAGAAGGTATGACAATGGTCGTGGTTACTCATGAGATGGGCTTTGCAAAAGAAGTTGGAGATAGAGTTATATTTATGGATCAAGGAAATATAATTGAAGAAAATGTACCAGAAGAATTATTCGGAAATCCACAGCATCCAAGAACTAAGGATTTCTTAGGAAAAGTATTATAGAACAGAGTACAGAGGACAGTGAAGGTGAGTTTTATTCCTTCACTGTCCTTTGTCAATTATCCTCTAAGGTGAATAAATCTGTATATATTACGGATTTATTCAAATACTATCACTAGGAGGGATGATCATGGAAGAAAAATCAAAAGTAATAAAAGTTAAAAAAAATAATGATGGAGACATAACAGATGTAATGCTGGAAAACGGAAATGTATATTCTATAGATGAAGCAATAATGATGGCAAAAGATAATCTGATTCAAGGAGTAAACGTTGGTACAGCTAGAAATGGAAGACATTATTTAAGAAGCAATCCTAATGATAAAGATAATGATAATTTAGACAATATGCCAAGTTTTTAGAAAATAATATGAACATCTCAAAGTAAACAAAGTAAGATTAGCAAAAGCTAATCTTACTTTGTTTATTAATCTGATGAGTATAATCTTAAGGTGTCCTTGGAGTGCCAGCAGGAGCTTGTGGGAATATATCTACAAATTTAATTGAATATATATCTCCCAGTACGTCAGTACCAGTATATTCGTCTCTTAGAATTATATAACTTATACCCACATTTTCTAAAAGTCCCACACGGTCTTGTAAGGTACCTGTTCCAAGTAAGAAGGTCACTCTTACCCTTCTGCCTATCTGAGTTCTTAAGTAACCTTGAGTATAGTTAGTGTCTAATACCACAGGTGCACCGGGTGCTGTTACAAAAGGAGAAGGTGTTACTCCGACAGTGCCAGGTGCACCTATTCCTGTAGGTGTAGGACCTGGTGTGCCTCCTGGTGTAGGTGCGCCAGCGCTAGTGCCCCCAGGGATTGCTTCTACGTTCTCCATCTCAGTATCTTGCATAGGACCTTGCATAGGACCTCCTTGGAACATTCCACCTGGACTCATTCCGCCTGGGAACATAGATGGACTAGGCATTGGCGGCATGGCTCTATATCCTGAGTTCATGTGATTTAAGTAACAGTTTGGAAACATAAGTATACCTCCAAAAAATATTTATGAATTATTAGGTTTCAAAATAAAGTGCCGTAGGATTATAGAAGCAGTGCTTTACTATAGCTACCTGGAAACTGCCACTACCATTATATGGGAAGGTGTAAGGACATGGTCCGAAGGGATTAAAGTACCATAACGAAGCACCAACAGTAAATAGCTTGTGGCCAGAAAGGGCCCAATCGGCTATATCGTAATGTATCTGCTCTGGTGGGTTAGCCCAAATAGTTTGGGGATTAGCTACTCCTCCAAGTACTGGGCGAACACAGTCAAACTGTCCTTCTTGATAGATTATCTTTCTTAAGTCACCTTGGCCTATCCTTTGATATTCACCAGATGAGACGTTCACTCTATTCATAACAACACTGGCAACTGCTTTCATGCCGTTCTCGCCTTCACCACCAGCCTCACACTTAATAATTCTAGCCAGAAGTTCTCTGTCATCCATATAATTCACCTCAATAATTAGTTACAATATCATTTTATTTATCAAAAGTCTAAAAGGTTCTAGTTATTTACGCTTTTGTATAAAAATAAAGCTTTTTAACAGAGTACATAATAGCCTTCAATGGACACTTAAATGGTATAATAACCATATCAGCCACCTGCTAAAGTAACAGTACTTTGTCCTTAAGATTAATCAATCCCATTAACTATAATATGATAGAGGTACATAAAAGGTTACACATTAATTCGAGGTTTTGTAGGATCACATTCAGATGATTTTACATCAGATACTTTAGATAACTTTGTAAGATAATAGCATTCTTCCCTGTACATATGATCTGTCGTAAGAGGCATTAAGGTACCAAGTACTTTTTTATCTAAAATTAGTTTTTCTAATTCCTTTAAAAATTTTTTGAAAGAATTCATTTCTAAATCAGCATCTTGATTTAACTTATGAAGTGCAGGAAAATCACTCAATCCTGTTCTCATATACCCTTTGAATTCGTTAGACTTTAGATACAGATTATCAAATTCTTTAGCATATTTTTTGCTTACTTTTATTAGAGCTTTTTCAGACGTATCTAAGCTGCTTCCTATAGAGGAGGCGTGGCCAGATCCGTCAAGTAACCATAGCAGATGATAATGTAAAGGGTGAGATAAGTTGCTATGATCATTCATCATACAATTTAAGATAAGTAAGTACTCATCCAATTCATTAACCATGTGATTAATAAAGGTTGGAGGCAAATTAATCTTTATTTTACCTGCCAATTGTTGAGAAAGAATCTGAAGTTTAAAGTTGCGAAGATTATTTGCAGAATTATAAGCTGATGTGTTTAATGAATTAATTTCTTCTATTGTGAGATCTCTTCGAGCTTTTTCAAGAAGGTTATCAAATAAGTGTATAAAATGATTAGCTGTCTGTATTTTATCTTTTTCTTCTGGAGATAGGGAGTTTAGAATAAAACGTGAATGGTCTCCTAATATTTGGAGCCAGAAGCGGTGTTCAAATAATATTTCATCTCTGTAATCAATAAATTTCAAAAGATACCTCCAAAAAAAATCTCTACATTGTATAATATTCAGTTAATATGAAATTGTTACAAAAAAATGAAGCATTTTCATATAAAAGTATAAACATGAAAAGCTTCATTTTTAGATGGTTATTTTAATTCATTCATCATCTGAGTTGCTTGATTCTTTAGCAGCATAACATCGTTATCCTGCGCATCCTTTGTTGTATACCATCCCTTTTGTTTCATAGCATCAAATACCTTAAATTGAACATCTTGAACACCCTTAAAGTTGTTAACTAGCACATTTCTAAGATTTTCACAGGAAGTTTCAGTAATTCCTGTACTGTAGGCTGATATTACTTGTTTTTCGCTAGAGAGTAAATCCGTCATTAATTCTTTTTCATTCATAACAAATACCTCCGTAAATATTCAATTATTGATGAGAATCAAGATATGTTTTTAGTGAGTTAAAATTTTGCTTGTGAACCTGGCTAGCCTGATTGCATAAGTTTTTTAACTGAGTATCGCTGCACATAGATGAATACTCGTTAAATTTCTTATTCATAAGTGATTCGTAATTTAATTGATCTTCAAGCACTTTTAAATTATTAGCTTCTATTTGTTTGTTTTGAGCTGGCATAAAAATAGCCTCCTTCTTGTTTGAATTTGTTACAAGGTTATTATTCTCATTGAAGTTCATAAATATTAGTTTTATTTTTATATAGAGCTTAAAGGCCGAAAATTGACTTACACCCCGGGCTATGTTTCCAAGCTTCAGTCCGTTAAAAACTTTTAGTCAGTCTAAAGCTTGTGTTTTAGACGACCTAAGAACTTAGATAAACTCGCTCTGCTCAGACAGTATCTAAGATTCTAAGGTTGTCTTAAAACACTTCACTAAGACTGACACAAAGTTTTTAAATCTACCTTCAGCTTTGGAAACATAGCCCTTTGTGTAAGTCAATTTTCTAGTTTAAAACTCTGTACAGGGATAGAAATGCGAATTCTGTAACATACTTTAGCATACTAGGTTGCAAATAATATGAGCATACATATTATAAAGTGAAACTCCTTCTCCTATCGTCGAATGAGTAAGCGATCATATCAAAATCAGCACTCTGTGTAAGTGACTATTACCGAATCATAGATTTGGAATATCTACTTAAGATTTTGTATGCCTGCTTAAGTGAAATTTGGAGCAAATGGGGGGGGAAGTCAATCTGATTCTTAGCAGAAATTCTAATGAAAAGGTGGTTAGGGAAGAGATGACATTAATGATTTTGATTATATTTACCATAATAGTTATATGTATTCTAAGAAATGAAGTCTTTCTTCCAAGGGTTGAGCAAAAAAAGGTGGAAGAAATAGTTTGCCAAATGGCTTATTATGACCAGCTCACAAATTTGCCTAATAGGGCACTATTTTTTAAGAGAATGGAAGAGTTCATAATAGATACAAAGATTGATGATTGTATCATAGTCCTACTATATCTAGATTTTGATAGATTCAAACTTATAAATGATATAGTAGGCCATGATGCTGGAGATCAGTTTTTAAAAGAAATATCTGAGAAGATAAAATCAAATTTTCATGAAAACACAATTATTGCAAGATTAGGTGAGGGTGAGTTTGGAATAATTCTGCCAGGTGTAAAAGACGATAATGAGATAAAAGATAATTGTAGAAAGATATTAAGAATTATAAGTAACAGATGGGTATATGAGAATAATGTATTTAAAATTACCGTAAGTATAGGTATTGCTGTATATCCAAGGGATGGAAGAGATACAGCTACACTACTAAAGAATGCTGATATTGCTATGTATCGAGCAAAGGAACTTGGAGAAAATAGGTATGAATTTTATAGCCCTAATCTGAGTGAAAAGGCCCGTGAGCAAATATCTATGGAAAATTTGATAATGAAGGCTATAGATAATGATGAATTTATACTATACTATCAGCCTCAATTTAATATAATCACAAGAGAATGTACAGGTATAGAAGCACTTATAAGATGGAATAGTCCACAGCTAGGAATGACACCACCAGGAAAATTTATTCCTTTTGCAGAGCAGAATAGCTTAATTATGGAGATCGATAAATGGGTATTAAAAACTGTATGTAAGCAGTGCAGAGTATGGGAAGATTTAAATATAAGATCTAAAAGAGTTGCTATCAATATATCCTCAAAGCAGTTTGAAAATACAAAGTTTTTAAGCTTTGTAAAGAAAATATTAGAAGAAACAAGTGCAGAGGCAAGGTGGCTGGAATTTGAAATTACCGAAGGATCGCTTATGCAAAATCCAGATCGGGCAATTGAAACTCTAACTCAGCTTAGAGAGCTTGGAATAAAGATAGCACTAGATGACTTTGGGACAGGCTATTCTTCACTAGGGTATTTAAGTAAGTTTCCAATCGATAAAATAAAAATAGATAAAACCTTTATAAAGGACATTCCGGAAAATAAAGAAGATACTGCTATAGTAAAAACCATCATTGACCTGTGTAAAAATATAGGATCACTGGCTATAGCAGAAGGGGTAGAGACAGAAAAGCAGCTGCAGGTGTTGAGTAATTACGGCTGCGATGAAGTTCAGGGATATTTGTTTGGCAGACCTGTGCCCCTTGAAGAGGTAGAAAAAGTGCTTAGAAATACTATGTAGGGAAACTAACTGGAAAGTTAACGTATACGCTAGAATGACTATTTTTAGTTGAGAGCGAAGGACTTTTCTACTGTCCGCTCTCAACTATTTATTTTTTATCTTCTTCTATAAAAATTATCAATTTAGATTATAGTGTAAATAAAAAAATGGAAATGTATGTAAAAGTATAATAAAATGTACATATGGACAAATATATATAATATGGATATAATGCTAAATTATATTAAGGTTTATTTTACTAAAAGTAATTTTGCTGGGAGGGATTTAAATGGATACAGTAATATTAATCGATTCCTGTAGTGATTTACCACTTAAATATATAGAGGGAAATAGTATTCCTTATCTGCCTTTTACATATGAACTTAAAGGCGTTGAGCGTAAGGATGATTTTTGGGAAACTGCAAGTTATAAAGAATTTTATGATGCATTAAGAGCTGGAGAAATGTCTACTACATCACAGGTAAACTTTAAAATGTATTATGATGAATTTAAAAAGTATGTGGAACAAGGAAAATCAGTTATATATATAGGATTTTCTTCAGCGTTAAGCGGATCCACAAGTAGTGCGCAGCTAGCAAGAGAACAAATAATGGAAGAATATAAAAATGCTGATATAACAGTAATAGATAGTAAAAGCGCATCTTTAGGATTAGGGCTTTTGATTTACTACGCTTATGACATGCTTAAAAAAGGAGCTTCAAAAGATGAAATTATAAATTGGGTGGAACAAAATAAACTAAAAGTAAATCACTGGTTTACGCCAGAAGATTTAAATCATCTAAAAAGAGGGGGCAGAATATCCGGTACTGCAGCCATGGTTGGAACCTTGCTTCATATAAAGCCAATATTATTTGTAGATAACCAGGGAAGACTCATTCCTGTTGAAAAAGTAAAGGGGAGAAAGAAGGCCTTAAAGACTCTTGTAGAAAAATTAAGCAAGAAAATAGTTAATCCGGAAGAAGAGGTAATAGCTATAAGCCATGGAGATTGTATTGAGGATGCTGAGTATGTAAGAGATTTAATTCTTGAACAATACAAGGTTAAAGACGTAATTATAAACAACATTGGTCCTGTAATAGGTTCTCATACTGGAGCAGGTATAGTTGCGTTATTTTTTATGGGAGATTGTAGGGAATAGAGTTTAGTTTGAGTTGGGTATCTACACTTAAGGATTATAGAGATTCGATGAATTTTCTCATTCTAGAAATAGAAAAAATAACTGAATAGAACTTAGTATAAAAAAATTTTTTGAAGCGAAAAAGAATCTTTAATCGTCTATATTTATGAAGACTTAAAAGTTAAATTTAGGACACTTAAGCACAAATATGAAAAATGTATTAATGTTGGAGTTAATGACTCTTGTTTATATCATGGAATAATTTGTATCTTGAGGATACATTATCATTATAAGAATATATAAACTTTTTTGTTAAAACTACGAAACTAAATAGAGACATATAAATAAATTTTGGATTAGTTTTATAGCAAAACACCGATATATGGTGTATAATATGAAGAAAATACTACAAAGTGAAAAATTTTCATTAAATTGTAAGTATATTTAAGAATGGGAGGTAAACTTAATGGTTAAAGGAAGAAGATTTTTAAGCACTATGCTTACGGCATTGGTTCTTTCTATATCATTATGTGCAGCGAATGTACAAGCTGCTACAGTTACAAGAACTGATGGGGGATCAGGTGGAAGAATAGGTACAGCAAATAAAGTTGCTACAGACTTATTTGGAAAGGCATCAAATGTAATATTAGTAAATGGATATGGATATGCAGATGCTGTAAGTGCTACACCTCTTGCAAAACAACTTAATGCACCTATACTTTTAACAGCAGGTGGAAGTACTTTAGAGCCAGAGGTAGCAGCTACAATTCAAAATCTTGGAGCATCAAAAGTTTACATAGTAGGAGGAACTGGTGTAGTATCTCCATCAATAGAAACCAAGCTAAAAGCAAGCTATCAAGTTGAGCGTATAGCTGGAATAACAGATACTTCAAGAATGGGAACAAATGCAGAAGTTGCTAAAAGAGTATTAAGCCTTAGTGGTAAAAAAGGTGCTGTACTGGTAAATGGACAAGATGGATATGCAGATGCATTATCTGTAGCATCAATTGCAGCACAAAAAGGATATCCAGTATTATTTGGAACTTCAAAGGCAGTAGCATCTGGAGTAAAAGATGTTGTAACTTCAAATAGTTTATCAGTACTAGCTGTTGGAGGAGAGGGAGTTTTACCACAATCCGTAGTGGATTCTGTTGGTGGAAAAAAGATAACTCAAAATACTCCTGATAGATTTGCTACAAACTTAGCTGTATTAAGTTACTTTAAAAGTACTGATGGATTAGATTTCAGTAATGTTTATGTAGCAGCTGGTGGTGCTACAAACGATCAGTTTGCTGATGCTCTTGTTGCTTCTGCAGCAGCAGCAAAAACAGGTTCACCACTTATACTAAGTGGAGTTGGAGCAAATGCAAGTCAAATAGCTTCAGCTCACGACTATATTTTATCTAATGTAACAGATACTTCTAAAGTTGTAATAGTAGGTGGTACTGCATCTGTTTCAGACAGTATTATGAACAGTTTACAAGTAGGAGACAGTCTTGAAGTTATATCTATAGAGTAGATTGAAAATAAAAAAATGCACAATAAATTATTGGTAAGGATAGTATTATAATAAGATTTTCGCTGTCCTTCCAAATTTTTTTCCTCATAAGGAGGAATTTTCAATTATATGTAGAATATATTTAGACAACAAAATTATACATAAGCAGACATTGGATTTTTTAGTATCCTAGTATATTGGCAAATGGATATTGTGGTTAAATTTACTAGTAGCCAAGGTATAGAAAAACTAGAAATGATGTTGTATAATAGAATCATAGTAAAGATATTCTAATATATGAATAAATTAATAAATTATGATTATAGTAGAAATGACGCTTAAGTTATGATATAATTAAGTGTGAATTTTGGAAATCTTATCTATGATAGGTTTTTTTGATAAAAATTAAATAAATTACACATAATTACTAGAATATGTAGTATAAATATGTTATAATTAATCCTGTTTTAAAAATATGACCGAGCTACAACGTTTTAAATAGGGCTTGGAAGTATTTTAATAAAGTATATATTTAAAAATATATATATATATTTTAGAATTTTAATTAAAATTCACTTAATCGAGGAGGGTATTACAATATGAGTAAAAAAGGTACAAAAGCACTTGCAAGTGCTACACTTATGTCCTTAGTTTTAACAACAGCTCTATCAGCTGGCCCAGTTAAAGCAGCAGCAGGACAAGCAGAAAGAATTGGAGCAGCTGACAGATATGCAACAGCAGCACAAGTTGCTACAAAGAACTGGACAACTAGCGACAATGTAGTATTAGTATCCGGTGAAGGTTATGCAGACGCAGTAAGTGCTTCAGCATTAGCTAAAAAATTAAATGCACCAATACTTTTAACTACAGCAAAAACATTAAGCACAGATACAGCTAGCGCATTATCAAAATTAGGTGCTAAAAATGTATATGTTGTTGGTGGAGAAGCTTCAGTTTCAACAGCAGTAAGAAATGAATTAAAGAAAACTTACAGCTTAGTAGAATTAGGCGGAGCTAACAGATACGAAACTAACGTAGCTGTAGCACAAAAATTAGTTGACTTAGGAGTAGATCCAAGCAGCGTAATCATGGTTGGCGGAGAAGGATTCTCAGACGCTTTATCAGTAGCTCCAGTAGCAGCTGCTAAAGGACAAATCCTTTTACTAGGAATGAACAATGCTGACTACATGAAGCCAGTACTTGACTTTGTAGCTAAGAACAAGTCAAAAGTTACTGTAGTTGGAACTAAAAATGTTATAAGCGATTCTATATTAAGTACTGTTAATGGTACAAGAGTAGATGGTGGAAAAGATAGATGGGATACAAACCAAAAAGTTTTAGCTAACTTCAAAGATACAGTTAAAATGGATAAATTATATGTTGCTTCAGCAGCATACAATGCACAAGATAATGGATATGCAGATGCTCTAGTAGCTTCAGCTTTAGCTGGAAAATATGCTGCACCATTAGTATTAGTTGACAAAGACGGAAACGAAGGAACAACTAACGCTTTAAATTACATCAAAAACAATGCAAATAAATCAACTGACTTACAAGTTGTTGGTGGAACAGGTGTTGTTTCAGACGGTCTTTTAGGAAAAATAACAGAAGCTGTTACTGGAGTTAAACCAGGCCCAGGAAACACAACTGTTAAATCAGTAGAAGCAGTTGATTTAAACCAATTAAGAGTAAATTTCAACACTGATGTTGATTCAGATTCAGCTGAAGATGTAGGAAACTACAAAATAGATGGTTCTACTTTAAGTGACAAAGATGCAGTAGCAGTACTTGGAGATGACAACAGAACTCTTTTAATTACATTAAAACAACCAAAAGAACAACAAAAACAATATACAGTTTCAGTTAAGCAAGGAGTTTTAACTGCAGATAAATCAGGTTCTATAGATGCATTTGATCAAAAGATATCATTCTCAGACACAACTGCACCAGCAATAGCATCTGTATCTGTAAAAGGAAACAACAAGATAACAGTTAACTTTACAGAACCTGTTAAGATACCAGTAACTGCAGTTGGTAGTGTGAACCCTACTAACGACTTTATTTCAAAGTTTAAGATAAATGGACAAAACATATCAAGTTTTGGATTAGATACTACAGTAACTGAAGTTGACCACCAAATAGCTACTACAACAGCAGCTAGAATTGAATCTGACAAAGATAGTGTTTGGGCAGATAAAGTAGACTTCTACTTCTCTACAAAACTTCCAGCTGGAAGCAACACTTTAAAGGTTTCTGATGGAACTGCTAATGGAGTATTAAGTGATGCAGCAGGATTTATAGTTAAAGAAAAAGAAGAAAACTTCAATGTTGATACTGTAAGCACTAAACCAGTAATTAAAGAAGTAAAAGCTAGCACAGATAATACTATAAAAATAATATTTGACAGACCAATGGATACTAAAACAGCTAAAGTTATTAGTAACTATAAATTAAACAATGACTCTCTATCTGGAAAAGTAGATCCAAAAGATATTTCTTTAAAAGAAGGAGATTGTACTGTTAAGATTAAGCATGTTCCAGGCATCAACTTTGGTTCAAATACAATATATGTAAGTAACAGCGTAAAGGATGCTTATGGCAATAAGGTTGCTGATGATACAAGAGTAAACTTTACAATGGAAAAAGATGAAACAAAACCAACAGTAACTAGTGTTAGAATGGTAGATAGTGAAACTATTCGTATGTCATTTAGCAAAGATATAGATGCATCTTATGCAATTAAAGCAGCTAACTATACATTAAAAGATGCAAGTAATGTAGATATTAGCAGTCATATAAGATTAGTTAAACCATCTTATAAGAGTGTTTCTGATTCTGTAACATCAGGTGCTATTAAAGATGATACATTTGGTGCTGATAACTCATGGGATATAAAACTTTATAAAAATGCTTATGATTATCAAACAATTGGAAAAGGAAAAACTTATGATCCTGTTACACAAGCAACTACAATTGCCCAATTAAAGAACGATGATTGGAGATTAACAGCTGCTAAATATACTTTAATTATTAAAAACTTAGCAGATACTACGGCTAATAAAAATGTTATGGATGATTCTACAAATACAATAAATGGATCAGACGATGTAGCACCTAAGATGAATGCTAATGCTTATGCAAAAGATAAGCATAAAGTTGTTGTAACTTTCTCAGAAGCAATGGATGGATCTCAATTAGATAAATTAGACAATTATAAGTACAAGAATGCTGCAGGAGATAGTAAGCAATTACCATCCGATACAAAGATTACAGTTGGAAACGATGATAAGAGTGTAACATTAGAGTTCCCAGACAACTACTATACAGATCTTGGCGATGGTACAACAGTTGATGGAACAAATATTACAAGTTATGATAATGACAACAGAATAAGAGGTATTCTTGCATCAAACTTAAAGGATTTACAAGGAAACTTAATAGATTCATTTAATAATTCTTCAACAATAAGTGCTTCTGCAACAGGTTCTTTTGCATATAAAGATAGCACTTACAGAATACAAAAAGACGGAGATGATCTATTAGTTAAAGTACAATTCCAAAATGCTATAGATCCAGATTCAGCACTTAAAGAATACTTTATGGTTGCAGGCCAAACTCCTGATAGCGTAAGTGTTAGCGGATCAGATGTTATCTTAAGATTCAATAATGATGATCACACAGATAGCAGCGCTAACATAGTAGATGAATATACTGCAAATCATGCTAAAAATGGTTTAACAAACTTATCTGGCAGCACAGATAAAGCTGACAAAGCTGATATAATCAAGCTTTGGGGATCATTTGCAAAAGTTCAAGTAAAAGCTACAGATGCACAAGGAAAGAACGGTCTTAAAGATATAACTGGAGCTTCAATTGCTACTGATGCTCAATTCCATGATCTTGTATCAAGAGCATATGACTACTTAGCAGCACCAGAAACTACTTCAGATTACTGGTATGCAACAACACAAGCAGGAACTACAGATGCAGCAGTTGTATTAACATTCGATACAGTTCTTGATCCAATATACTCAGGTGTTAAGGCTGATGACTTCAGATTCAACGTAGGCGGAACAGAAGTTAAAGCTGAAAGAGTTGTAGTTAAAGGAAACTCTCTAGTATTCTTATTTGAAAATGACAAACAAGTATTTGCAAATGGAAAAGCAAACAAGAAGAAAGTTTCTGTATCATTAAAGAATGCTAATATTGACGTAGAAGCATTAAGAGATGACAACAGCAATAATGCTAAGTTTGTTCCATCTTCTGATGATAAGACTAAGACAAGAGATATAATTCTTGTTGATACTGACATAACTTCTCAAAGATAATAAATAAAATCAATATATGAGGGGAAGGGCTTACCTTCCTCTTATATATCTCTTATTCATATAAATATTTCATATTAATTTATTTTTATATATGAACGGAAAAAATAAATTAATTGCTTTCTAAATAATTCAACTCAATTATCATAAACATGGTTAGGTCACATACTAACTGAAAAACTAATTACAACATGTTAAAAAGGCCATTGTATAAGGTACTAATATGTACTCTATCCAATGGTCTTTTATTTTTTAGATTAAGTAGTTAACGGAAGTATTAAAATAATTAAATTTTGCATAAAAGAATAATCTTTGAATATAAAAGAAATATTAAATATTAATTTAAATTCAATATTTGACAAAGGGAATATGTAAGAATTGGGAATGCCAATATAAAAGATGCAACAAATAAGTTGAAATAACATGTAAAATGCACTAATATTAATAATATATGTTATATTTAGTAACGTTATTTTTATTAGAATAGTATGGAGGTAAGAAAATGTATGATGATATGTATAAGGATTTATATGGTGAAGAATATGAAGGAAATTGGTATTCGGTAATACCTTTAATTTTTCTAGTATCTTTAGTTCCTTTAATAGTTTATGGTAAAGCTATGAAGCTTACAGGTGATTATTTTAAATATTGGAATGGAAGCAGTCAAAGTTTAGACTTTTTCTCTTATTATAAAGGTATATGGATAATGGTATTCACAATAATAGCTTTAATTATTTTAGGAGTAAAACTAGTTTCTAAAGAGATAAAAATACATAAAAATACCATATATATACCTATGATTATATATTCAATACTAATAGTTTTATCTACAGTTTTCTCAGATTTTAAAGGAATATCAATCTGGGGCTTTGTTGAAAGATATGAAGGTATGATAGTACTTTTGTGTTATATGCTTATATTATTTACAACTATAAATATAGTCAAGGATAAAGCTGCCATTAAAGTTATACTTATTGCACTTATATGTTCTGCTTTAATAATAGGTACTATTGGAATTTTACAGTATTTTGGACATGATATATTTAAAACTATGACAGGAAAAAAATTAATTCTTCCATCACAGCTTCAGAATAGAGCAGCAAATTTGAAGTTTCAGTTTGGAGACAAGATGATATATGCTACTTTATATCACTATAATTATGTGGGTAGCTATATGGCTATGCTTTTCCCTTTAACTTTTACACTTTTTATTTTAATAAAAAACAAATTTTATAAAAGTATTATGGCACTAGTTAGTCTACTTATGTTTTTAAACCTAATCTTATGTCATTCACGTGCAGGGATTATTGGTGGAATAATAGCAATTCTAATACTTATTACAACCCTCAGAAAATATTTTATTGAAAACTGGAAACTTACAGCTGCAATATTAGTTGTGGCACTTATAGGTGGTGTAGGTTTTAATATATATTCTAAAGGAATGTTAAAAGCTAGAATTGGTTCTTTATTTGAGGATGCAGAAAGCTTAGCTAAAGCTTCTAACACATCTTTGCTTAGAGACGTGGTAGAAAAAGACAAATCATTACAAATAGTATTTTCAGATAAAACCCTAAAGATACAAAGTGATAATGATAATATAATATTTAAAGATGATAAAGACAATATTATAAATACTGAGAGAAATGTGCAAAGTGGACAAGTAGTTTTAAAAGAAGATAAATTCAAAGACCTTATTATAGATATGGAAGAATACTCTACGAGCACCGGTAAAAAATATACTATGAATATAACGAGAGGAAGTTTAAAAATACCTTTGATAATTAATAGTGGCCATTTTAGCTTTGTAAATGAGTATGGTGATTCTTTGGAAATAAAAGCTGCTGAGAAATGGGGACTTGAGGGAAAAGAGAAATTAGGTTCTGCTAGAGGATATATATGGTCAAGGAGCATACCGCTTTTAAAACATACAGTAATTCTAGGATATGGTCCAGACACCTTTGCAGCTAAGTTTCCACAAGATGATTATGTAGGAAAGCTTGTTGCTTATGATACAGTTTCTATGCTAGTGGATAAGGCTCATAACTTATATCTAGAGAATGCAATTAATATAGGAGTACTTGGATTAATATCATTTCTAGCAATGTTTGTTATATACTTTATGTCCTGTGCAAAGTTATATTTTAAAAATGAGTTTAATGATTTTTATTCCATAGTTGGGCTAGCTATATTTATTGCCATCTGCGGATATCTAGGGGCTGGGTTCTTTAATGATAGCGTTGTATCTGTAGCACCAGTATTTTGGGTGCTATTTGGAATGGGTGTTAGTGTTAACTATAAGTTAAAAAATAATAGAATTGATAAAGAGAATGTTAACTAAATAATATATAAGTTTGTAAAAAAGGTGTAACAATAGCTATTTCTGTGCTTGTTACACTTTTTTAAGTTTAAATAAACTTACATACGTGATATAATAAATATGTCAAAATATAGATTTATTAGTAAGCAAATATTTAATTGTGAATAATCACACACAATAAAAGCAATTGTATATGGAATTTTGGAGGGTTTAAAAATGAAAGGAATAATATTAGCAGGCGGAACAGGTTCAAGACTTTTTCCTTTAACAAAAGTAACAAATAAACACCTACTTCCAGTTGGAAAGTATCCAATGATAGACCATGTAATAGCAAAAATGAAACAAGCTGATGTAAATGACATAATGGTTATTACAGGTAAGGAACATATGGGAGCTGTTGTTAACTTACTAGGCAGTGGTTATAACTATGGTGTAAAATTTACATATAGAATTCAAGATCAACCAGGAGGAATAGCACAAGCACTTGGATTATGTGAGGATTTTGTGGGAACTGATAAATGCGTAGTAATTCTCGGCGATAATATATTTTCAGACAACATAGCGTCATTTGTAGAAAAGTTTAAAAATCAAGAGAAAGGTGCAAAAATTCTTATACAGCAGGTCAAAGATCCTGAAAGATATGGAGTTGCTGAACTTAAAGGAGACAATATAGTTTCTATAGAAGAAAAACCTAAAAAACCTAAAAGTAACTACTGCGTTACAGGAATATATATGTATGATAGCAGAGTATTTGATGTAATAAAAACATTAAAACCATCAGGAAGAGGAGAACTTGAAATTACAGATGTTAACAATTGGTATATAGAAGATGGTTCTTTAACCTACGATGTTTTAGAAAACTGGTGGACAGATGCTGGAACATTTGAGTCACTAGCTTATGCTAATAGTTTAGCTAAGGAAATAAATTTACATGAAATACTGAACAACACATATATAGCTAATTTAGAAGCAGCAGCATCAAAAGAGTAGGAGCGCAATAAAGTGAAAGTTTTAATTATTGGGGGAACTGGACAATTAGGCAGTCAAATTTATAATATATTAAAAACAGGTGCTTCTGAATTAGGTAGTATTAGTCGTATATATAGTTTAGCTGAGATTATATCAGTAGGTGCAGATGACTTAAATATAATAGATTTAAATTCTGTAAGGGAATATATCAGTAAAATAAAGCCAAACGTAATAATAAACTCCGCAGCTTATACAAATGTAGATGGTTGTGAAGAAAATTATGATCTAGCGTTTAAAGTAAATTCTCTAGGAGCAAGAAATGTTGCCATAGGATGTGAAGATATAGGAGCTAAACTTATTCATATATCTACAGATTATGTGTTTGAAGGTAAGGGAGTAGAACCTTACAAAGAAAGCGATATTCCATGTCCTATCAGTGCATATGGAAAAACGAAATTTTTAGGTGAGGAATATGTAAAGAGCTTTAGCAGCAGATATTTTATAGTAAGAACTGCATGGCTTTATGGATATAATGGCAAAAATTTTGTGAAAACTATTTTAAGTGTTGCAAAATATAAGGGGTATTTAGAAGTTGTAGATGATCAAAGAGGAAATCCTACTAATGCAGAAGATTTAGCTTATCACATTTTAAAGTTAGCTTTAACAGAAGAATACGGAATTTATCATTGTACAGGTACAGGAGAATGCAGTTGGTATGATTTTGCATGCAAAATTGTAGAATGCGCAGGTATAGATTGTATAGTTAAAGCTATAAAGTCAGATAAATTAACAAGAACTGCTAAAAGACCAGCGTACTCTTCCTTAGACAATATGATGCTTAGATGCTCAGTAGGAGATAAGATGAGGCAATGGGAAGATGCTCTTAAAGTATTTGTAGATAAGATAAAGATGTAGTTGTATGCTGTAAAGTTTTTAGTGCTTATGAATATAGTAGAGTAACTATCGTTATAAAGTTAATGTTTAAAATAGAATTTAGGAAAATACTAGTTATTTAAAATAATGATATTTAAAAGGGAACAGTAAAATGAATAAATTTAGAAATTATATATTAAATTTTTTGAAATATAAAAATTTGATATGGAAATTAACAGTAAAAGATCTAAAAGTAAAATATAAGAGATCATTTTTAGGTATAGCATGGAGTTTATTAAATCCATTGTTAACAATGATTGTATTAACAATTGTTTTCCAAAGCATATTTAGATTTAATATTGCTAACTTTCCAGTATATTTGATATCTGGACAAGTGCTTTTTAATTTTTTCTCAGAATCGACAAATTTGGCTATGTCATCCATATTTAGAGATGGACAATTGATTAAAAAGGTATATATACCCAAATATATATTCCCCATATCAAAGGTCTTATTTTCGTTCATTAATATGAGTATTTCTTTGATAGCAATATTTCTAGTGTGCATTTTAACAGGAGTTAAGTTGACCTATGCAGCAATTTTAGCACCATTGGGGCTTATATATATTGCTATTTTTAGTATGGGGTTTGGATTAATGTTATGCTCAATTGGAGTGTTTTTTAGAGATTTAGAACATATATATTCTGTAATTTTGACAATTTGGAGTTATTTAACTCCTGTATTTTATCCTATAAATATTATTCCTCAAAAATATATAATCTTTATATTATATAATCCTATGTACTATTTCATAGATTATTTTAGGCAAACAATACTATATGGAAATGTCCCTACGTTACAATTAAATTTAGTTTGTTTGGCATGTAGTGTTATTATGTTTATTATAGGATTATACATTTTTTACAAGTCGCAGGATAAATTTGTAGTTAATATATAACTATTTTAAGGAGTGATATCTAAATATGGAACCAATAATTACAGTTGAAAATGTTTCAATGAGTTTTAAAACATCAAATGAGAAAATAACTAATTTAAAGGAATTTGTAATTAAAAAGGTGAAAAATCAAATAACTTATAATGAATTTTTGGCTTTAAAGGATATTAGTTTTGAAATTAATAGGGGAGACATTTTCGGAATTTTAGGGTTAAATGGTGCTGGAAAGAGTACAATTCTTAAAGTCATTTCAGGAATTTTAAAACCTACTAAAGGTAAAGTATCCATTAAAGGGAAAATAGCTCCTTTAATAGAGCTAGGGGCAGGATTTGATCCCGAATTGACAGCAAGAGATAACATCTTTTTAAACGGTGCTATATTGGGATATGATGATAAATTTATTAAGAAAACTTTTGATGAAATAGTAGAGTTCTCAGAATTAAAAAATTTTTTGGATATACCAGTGAAGAATTTTTCTTCAGGAATGTACGCTAGATTAGGTTTTGCTATAGCTACTGCATTAACTCCAGATATTCTAATTGTAGATGAAATACTTTCTGTTGGGGATTTTAAATTTCAAGAAAAATGCCATGAAAAAATTCAGAATATGATCCAAAAGGGTACAACAATTGTTATAGTTTCACATTCAATTAAAGAAATTAGAGAGTTATGTAATAGAGGGATTGTATTAGAAAAAGGTGAAAAAGTTAAATATGGTAGTATTAATGAGGTATGTGATTACTACTTTCAAAAATATAATTAATGAAAAATAATAAAAGATTTACACAAACCATACTTTGACAAAGTTTAAAATTTTAAACTATAAATAGAAGGTAAAAGATGATGAACAATAAACCACTTATGACAGTTATAATTCTTTCATATAATAATATACAATATATCATACATGCGATACACTCGGTTATTATGCAGGATTATAATAACATACAGCTTGTAATAAGTGATGACTGTTCTGAACATTTTGATGAACAGAAGATATTAAGTTATATAAATAAACATAAGAGAGTTAATATTAAAGACGTAGTCATTTGTAAAAATGATAAGAATTTAGGCACAGTAAAGAATATTAATTCTGCCCTTAAACATGCAAATGGAAAATATATAAAATTACTTGCTGCTGATGATCAATTATATGACAATAGCGTATTAACGCAATTTGTAAAGTATCTAGAAACAACTGGGGTAATGATAGCAACTTCAACTTGTGCTGTATATGATGAAAAACTTGAGCAAATAAAGTACTTATATCCAGAAACTAACAATAGAAAACTTATTAAAAAGCTTCCTCCTAATAGGTTATATCGAAAGTTAGCAGTATGTAACATAATTGGAGGGGTAGGAGTATGCATGAGAAAAGATCTTTTGAATAAATACGGTCTTTTTGATGATAGATATCTTCTTACAGAGGATCTACCGACTTGGTTGATACTTTCGAGAAATGGTGTCAAGATAGGATATATTGACAATGTTACAGTAAAATATAGGCTTAATGGTGTGAGTAATGGGGAGAGCTCGCCATCTACTCAAATATTAAAAGATGATCTGGTCAAAATAATAGACAATGAGATACTACCTAACCGTTATATGCTTACTACATATGGAAGAAGAGAAGTTAAGTTCATACGTATGAATATGTGTCTTGAGAGAGATATATTGAAAAAAGCATTAAAAATGCTTTTATTTATGGATGTTATTGTATATAGAAAATTTAAGACTTTAAATTCATATTTAAGGAGATTAATATATGGAAAATTATCCAATTTTTAGTTTTATAATAGTATCTTATAGAAATTATCATTATATTTTCGAATGTATTGATTCAGTATTAACACAAGATTATCCTAATATCGAAATTATTATTAGCAATGATGGCTCTGATGATTTTGATGAAATGGAAATAAGAGATTACATAAATAGATATAAGAGTAAAAATATAAAAAGTGTTGTTATTAACAATAATTCAACAAATTTAGGTACGGTTAAAAATATCAATAAAGCACTTTCTTTTGCTACTGGGGAATATATTATGATAATTGCTGCTGATGATGCCTTATTTAATAATAGTGTATTTAGTAATTTTGCAAATTATTTTGAAGAAAATAAAGATATTTTGGTTGTTACTTCACAATGTAAAATGTATGATATTGATTTAAAAACATTCCAGACAAATGCAGTTCAACCTAATCAAGTACAGATGATTAAGAATTATACATCATTAGAACTTTATAATGAGATTTCTGTAGCATGTCTAATACCAGCTGGAGCATGTTGTTTTAGGCGTGAAATATATAGGAAGTATGGCTATTATGATGAAGAGATTTTTTTAATAGAAGACTGGTCATTTTTTCTTCGCATAGTGAGGATGGGGGCAAAGATAGGATGGCTTGATATTACAGCTATAAAACATAGAGATGGTGGTATTAGTCATGGTAATGTAAATAATGATACTAAAGCTATGTTTCATTACTATGATGATGTAATTAAAATTACAGAAAAAGAAATTCTGCCGTATATGAATATGTTAACGAGAGATAAAAGAAAGCATGTTAAAAAAGAATATAATAATGTAAAGATAGGATATGTAAAAAAGTACAAATGGCATCAATATTCGTTTTTAGATAAATTTATTTATTGCGTTACGCATTTCAGTACAATTTCTAATAAATTATTAGAAAAAACAGGAGTTAACCATAGAAATATGCTAGATAAACTTTCTTCAAAAAAACGTGTACTATTTATATTTGCAACTCTCATGTTACTTATATATTCAGTATGTGACTTTAAAAACCTAATGCCTACTACATATGCATTAATCATGAAACTTTTAGTAGGATATATAGGACTTACTTGTTTTATAAGTTCATTTGTAATTACTGGTCTTTTAATCTTAAGAAAGATGTTTAGGAAGGTTATGGTGCTAGGAAAGTTGTTTATAAAATAAAAAACAATAAAAATCTTCTGACAGAATAAGCAGAAAAGCAAGCTAAAACAATATGGATAACTAAGAATTATGGACAAAGTAATATAATAAGTAATACATGCATATCTGAATGTAAAAAAGATTTAAAGTTTTATAGTTAAGAAATTAATGGAGGAAGTTTGTATGTTTGATAGTACGGTTAAGATAGGTAATAATGTAACAATAAAAGAAGGAGTAAGGGTTGGCAAAAATGTTGTAATAGAGGATGATGTGTATCTAGATTATGATTGTATAATAAGAGATAATGTTCATATAAAAAAAGGTAGTTTCATAGGTGCGAGAAGTATACTTGGAGAATATTTAATGGATTTTTACAAAGATAAAGAAAATAAAGTACATCCACTTGTTATTGGTGAGAACTCATTAATAAGAACTGAAAATGTTATATATGGAGATACAGTTATAGGAGATAATTTTCAAAGTGGACATAAGGTTACAATAAGAGAAAATAATAAAATAGGTAATAATGTTAGAATAGGAACATTATCAGATATTCAACATCATTGTTATATAGGAAATTATATTAGTATACATAGCAATGTATTTATAGGAGAGGAAAGTAAAATAAATGATTATGTATGGATTTTTCCACATGTTGTTTTAACAAACGATCCAGCCCCCCCATCAAATGAGTTATTAGGTGTAACCATTGATTCCTTTGCGGTGATTGCAGCAAAAAGTGTTCTTCTACCAGGGGTACATATTCATGAAGATGCTTTAGTTGGTGCAGGAGCAATTGTTACTAAAGATGTTCCTAGTGAAACTGTTGTAGTAGGAAACCCTGCCAAAGAAATTTCCTCAGTTAGAAAGATAAAAAATAAGATTACAGGTGAGTATACTTATCCTTGGAGAAATACATTTAAAAGAGGCATGCCTTGGCAGGATTCAGACTACGAAACATGGATAAGAAATATGGATATTAATACGCTAAATATATATAAGTAGGTGGGTAAATGTTTAATACAGGTTTACTAAAATTTAGAGATATAAATGATAAATATGGTCATTTAACTCCTATAGAAGGTAAAATAGATGTACCATTTGAGATAAAGAGGATTTACTATATTACCCGAGTTCAAGAGGGGGTTACAAGAGGATTTCACTCTCATAGAAAATTACATCAAGTACTTATTTGCCTAAATGGTTCTGTTAATATAAGACTTAGAAATTCTAATGATGAAGAAGTTGTACAGCTTAATGATCCATCAATAGGATTATATATAGGTCCTTTAATATGGAGAGAGATGTTTGATTTTACAGAAGGAAGTGTACTCTTGGTTCTTGCATCTGAATACTATGATGAAAGTGATTATATAAGAAACCATGATTTTTATTTAGAAGAGGCTAGAAAAAGATTTTAAAAGGAAGTGTTAAATATGAATGTGCCGTTTGTAAGTTTCGAGCCTATGCATAAAGAAATAGAAAGCGAAATAGTTGATAAATTTAAAGAAGTGTATAATAAAAATTGGTTTATTCAAGGCGACGAAGTTAAAAAGTTTGAAGAAGAATTTGCAGCTTTTTGTGATGCTAAATATTGTATAGGATGTGGAAATGGACTTGATGCATTATATCTTATACTTAGAGGATATGATATAGGTGTTGGTGATGAAGTTATAGTTCCGTCTAATACATATATTGCTACAGCCTTAGCAGTTTCATATACAGGAGCAAAACCAGTATTTGTTGAACCAGATTTAAATACGTGTAATATAAACTCTGATTTAATAGAAAAGGTAATAACAGATAAAACAAAAGCAATAATGGCAGTTCATCTTTATGGTCAACCTGCAGATATAGATAGAATTAATGATATAGCACAAAAATATAATTTAAAAGTAATAGAAGATTCAGCACAAGCTCATGGGGCATTATACAAGGGCAGAAAAACAGGTAGCCTTGGAGATGCGGCAGGCTTTAGTTTTTATCCTGGTAAAAACTTAGGGGCGTTAGGAGATGCTGGGGCAGTTGTTACAAATGATAAAGAACTTGCAGATAAAATAAGAGCAATAGCAAACTATGGCTCAGATAAGAAATATCATCATATATATAAAGGTACAAATTCAAGACTTGATGAAATTCAAGCAGCGTTTTTAAGAATAAAATTAAAAAATTTGGGAAAATGGAATGAAGATAGAATTAGAATAGCACAAAAGTATTTGGAGGGAATAAATAATCCTAAAATAATAAAACCCAATATAGCAGGTTATGCAAAATGTGTATGGCATCTTTTTGTTATTAGAACTGAAAAAAGGGATGATTTTGTAAGATATTTAAATGATACTGGGGTAGGAACTACGATACACTATCCAATACCTATGCATATGCAAGATGCTTATGCTGATTTAGGCTACAAAAAAGAAGATTTTCCAATGGCAGAGCAAATATCAGATGAAGTTTTAAGTTTACCTATGTGGTATGGGATGAAAGATGAAGAAGTACAATATGTTATAAATACAATAAATAATTGGGAATAAAATACGGAAATATAAGTATAACAAGACTTTAGGTATACAGACTTTAGATTATATCCTACACTAAAATTAATAGATTTTTAGTATTATAAATTATATAAACTAAAGTAATTTGTTGAGAAAAGTATTTATAAAATCCTAATAGAATAAAGCAAGGGAAATTTAATTTTTTAGTTAATATAAAAATTTTAGATATTTTAATGAGGTGCTAGCATGAAAACATACTTAGTAACTGGTGGAGCTGGTTTTATCGGTTCCAATTTTATTCATTACATGTTAAAGAAATACAACAACATAAAAATAATAAATTTAGACAAGTTAACATATGCCGGAAATCTAGAAAATCTAAGAGAAATCCAAAATAATCCTAACTATATCTTTGTACAAGCGGATATTTGCGATAAAGAAGAAGTGGAAAATATATTTAAAAAATTTAATATAGATTATGTAATTAATTTTGCTGCAGAATCTCATGTAGATAGAAGTATAAGAGAACCGGAAGTATTTGTGAAAACAAATGTATTAGGAACGGTGAATCTCTTAAATATTGCTAAAACTTATTGGGAAACAGAAAAAGGTTTTAAAGAAGGAAAGAAATATATTCAGATATCTACAGATGAGGTTTATGGTTCACTTGGAGAAACAGGATTCTTTAAGGAAACAACACCGATTGATTCACATAGTCCATATTCATCTAGTAAAGCTTCAGCAGATTTAATGGTAAAAGCTTACTATGATACTTATAAAATGCCTATAAATATAACTAGGTGCTCTAATAACTATGGGCCTTATCAATTTCCAGAAAAACTTATACCTCTTATTATAAATAATTGTTTAAATAAAAATTCTCTTCCTGTATATGGAGATGGGCTAAATATTAGAGACTGGCTTTTTGTAGAAGATCACTGTAAAGCGATAGATATGGTAATTAATAGCGGAAGATTGGGTGAAGTTTATAATATAGGTGGACATAATGAGAGAACCAATATAAACATTGTAAAGACTGTAATATCCTATATTCATGATAATGTAGATTCCTCTGTAACAGAAGCTTTAATAAAATACGTAGAGGATAGAAAAGGTCATGATAGAAGATATGGCATAGACCCAACTAAGATAAAAAAAGAATTAGGTTGGCAGCCAGAAACTAAATTTGAAGGTGGAATAGTAAAAACTATACAATGGTATTTAGAAAATAAGCAATGGATGCAGAACGTTACCTCTGGAGAGTATCAAAAGTATTATGAAAAAATGTACTTAAAGCATAAATAAGTATAATTTGTATACTTAAGTTTAAAAATGCACAAATTTAAATTATAAACTCTTAATTCCTAAAAGGAGTGTTATTTTGAATAAGTTTAATTTTATAGAAACAAAAATAGAAGGTGCATATATAATAGAAACTGTTACATTTGGAGATAACAGGGGATATTTCATGGAAACTTATAATTATGAAGATTTTAAACTTGCTGGTTTAGACATGGTGTTTGTTCAAGATAATCAATCAAAGTCTAAAAAAGGAGTTTTACGTGGACTTCATTTTCAAAAGACTTACCCTCAGGGTAAGCTAGTAAGAGTAATAAAAGGTAAAGTTTTTGATGTGGCAGTAGATTTAAGAAAAACTTCAAGAACTTATGGTGAGTGGATAGGAATAATTTTATCAGAAGAAAACAAAAAGCAATTTTACATACCAGAAGGTTTTGCTCATGGATTTTTAGTTTTATCTGAAGAAGCAGAGTTTTGTTATAAGTGTACAGATTTTTATCATCCAGAAGATGAATCTGGAATAATTTGGAATGACCCGTATATAAATATTGATTGGCCAATAGAAGATATAGACGAATTAATATTGTCTGATAAGGATAAAAGTTTGTTGCCATTGAAGATTTAAGTTGATTAGAAAATAAAAATTAATTTTCTACACAGAAGAAATAACAAGGGGAAATGAAAATGTTTGGAAAAAGAAGAATTCGTATTGTATGGTTAGTTAACGATAGGTATGTGAATAATTTTATAACCGTCTACAGGGAATCCAAGAAGTCATTTGACTTCGATATAAAGGTTGTTGCTGTACCAAGATTGGGATATGAGTTTTCACCTTTTATTTCATCAGAGGAAATATTTGAGTATTTGTCAAGAGAAGGAATAGATTGCGTAAATTGTTATGATAAAGATAAAGGGGATTTTATTGACATTGAATCTTTTAATGCAGACTATATTTTTACGACAACACCATATGATATTTACCTACCAGAGGAATACCGTTCAGACAAAATAATATATTGTGCAAAATTGTGTAATATATTATATGGTGCTATTATGACCCCATTGATAGAGGAAAGTGATTACATGAAAAATGCATATATGATTTTTACTTCGGGGAAAAAGTCTGTACATGAGAATAATAAATGCATAGATATAGGATGCATGAAAATAGATGAGTATTTGCATTATGGAAGGAAAAAATTGCGGAAGAATAATAAATTTCAGGTTGCCTGGAAACCACGTTGGACATTGAATGAGAACGAGTCAAATTTAGTTGCATATATTGATAATTTTTATAAATGGAGTATACAACATTCAGACGTTGAGTTATTATTTATTTCTCATCCGATGCTTAAAGAAAATGCTAAGCATATTGGATGGAAAGAATATTATAAATATATGGATTTGTATGAGAAAACAGATAATATTTCAATTGTTGAGGATGGAAATTTTATGGATGATGTGATGGCTGCAGATGTATTTATTGGGGATATGTGTACAACAATGATTGAGTTTGCAACTACAGGAAAACCTATTATATATACAGAAGGTCATGGGTTTGAAAATGAATTGACGAAAGAAGTTATTAATAATTCATATGTAGCAAGAAATTTTCAGGAGATTATTAGCATATTATCGGATTTGAAATTTGGTAAAGATCCTATTAAGAAAAAAAGAGAAGACGCAGCTAAATCATATTTTACAGTTCCACCAAAAAAAATGTCCTCAGCAAAGTATTTGCTGAGTATATTAAAAAAAGATTTTAAAGAGCATCCTTTTATAAAAATGAAACGTATACGTATCGGGGATGAAGTTATAGTAAATGGCTATGGGAGTTGTAGTGCTTGGGGTGAAAAGGATAATACCCTTAAAATGGAAAGTGTTCATATGAAGGTTTTGGACATAAGAGAAGATGGAATTAATAAATACGGCTGTGCAATAATAGGTAATTCAGATATTACATGTTGGGTTGGAAAAGAAGATGTTATTTACCATAAATAGAAATAATTTTATCAGAAGAAAACAAAAATCAATTTTACATACCGGAAGGTTTTGCTCATGGATTTTTAGTTTTATCTGAAGAAGCAGAGTTTTGCTATAAGTGTACAGGTTTTTATCATCCTAAAGATGAAATTGGTATAATTTGGAACGATCCGTATATAAACATTAATTGGCCAATAGAAGATATTAATGAACTAATATTGTCAGACAAAGACAAAAATTGGTTACCATTAAAGGTCTAAGTAAATGAGTAAATGCACATAAATTTTTTTAATGCAGGGAGATAATAATGAAAAAAGTGTGTCTTAAATTAATTGATACTAGAGAGGGAGTATTTATCTTTGCTTTTATTTTAATGGCATTGTACTTATTTCCTCAAAAGGACTTAATTGCCCGTTCAGGGGATGCTGTGGAAACATGGAAAGTTGTAACAACATTTTTAAACTCTAATCCAGAACACTCTTACGTTATGTACAAAGGTTTTTTATCAATAATACCTAATGTTGTTCTTTATCAACTAGCCTTATTTTGGGGAGTAGATCAGTTCTTTTTTGTAAAGATGTTCAATTGTATTAGTTTTGCGTACATATCGACTATAGGGTTACCTTACTTTTTTTCATATGTCTTTAATAAAAAAATAGAGAATTACAAAATTTATATATTAACTATTATACTTTATTTGGAAATGGGTGTTAATTTTTCTTTTATAAGTGTTGATGCATCTAGCATTGTAGTAATGCTGCTTACTGTTAACAGTGTTATAAGAATTATGACATGTGAAAAAAAGCTACCTTCTATTTACTATTTATACATGGGAATTATTTTTTCAATGTGTACATTGTTTAGTGGACAATACTTACCTACTGTTGTTTGCACTTTACTATTTATTGTTTTTGCAAAAGTTATTCCAATTTTTAGGAAGAAACAAGTTAATATTAAACTAATTAGTATTATAGTTTTTTTTGTTGTTGGGTTTTCAATTGTAAACAGTGCTAATAATTATTTTGTAAAGACCCGCGTACAACCGGTAAGAGATGCAGGGCAATGGTTACCAACTGGAGGCCAGTGGCTACAATTCGCTTTAACAAATAATATGCTTATGTCTAAATATTCTGATGTAACTATACCAGATAATAGAGGTAAAGCAATACTTATAAAAGAAAATAGAGATATTGAATCAATTGAAAAAGGGGGCGGTTCATACAACTATAAAGATTATACAAAGTTGGTGTTAAAATATCCAGTAGAGTTTTTAACGAGATGGTTAAATAGGTTATTCTTGGGAGTTAGTGTTGATAACAACGAAACTAATTATTTTTATTTATTAGGTTCATATACATTGCTATTTTTAAGTTTACTTACATTTAAAAAGAATTGTAAGTGGATAAAAGATGTCTTTGATTCACGTACATTTTTAATTTTAGCTTTGATATTACCATCTTTAGTTCCATGTCTTATGCATGTGGAAATGCGTTATTTTATGTCGATTCAAATATTAATTGCAGGTATAGCACTTTTGTCAGATACACTTTGGAATTCACTTTTGAATTTTAAGGAGTTTATAAAGCAAGTTACAATTGATAGAAAAAATACAGACTCAAGTACTTCAATACAAATAAATTATACATTTGTCAGTTATTTAATTTTTATAACTTTATGTTTTTTATTGTTTGCAACACAGTATGAGCTTTTGGGTCCAACAAATGCAAATATTTTGTTTAAGTTCTAAAAATCAGTATTTAGTAAAAGTACTAACTCTTTTTATATTTTTATTTATTATAGTATACAATTAGGGAGTGAAAAACATGATACCATTTAATAAGCCACCATTTGTTGGTAAAGAAATAGAATATATTAAAAAGGCTATCAAAAATAATAAAATTTGTGGTGATGGAGAATTCACCAAGGCATGTAATAATTGGATTGAACAAAAAACAAAAAAAGCATTACTTACTACATCATGTACTCATGCTCTTGAAATGGCTGCAATACTAGCAGATATTAAAGAAGGTGATGAAGTAATTATGCCGGCATTTACCTTTGTATCAACTGCTGATGCTTTTGTAATGCGTGGTGCTAAAATTGTATTTGTTGATATTCGTCCTGATACCATGAATATTGATGAAAACTTGATTGAGGCAGCAATTACTTCAAAAACAAAAGTAATTGTTCCAGTGCATTATGCAGGAGTAGCTTGTGAAATGGACAAAATTTTACAGATCGCAAAAAAATATAATTTATTAGTAGTTGAAGATGCTGCTCAAGGGGTTATGTCAACCTATAAAGGACAAGCCTTAGGTAGCATTGGTGATTTTGGCTGTTATTCATTTCACGAAACTAAAAATTATTCATCAGGTGAAGGTGGAGCAATATTAATTAGAGATGATAGATATATAGAACGTGCTGAAATTATTCGCGAAAAGGGTACTAATAGAAGTAAGTTTTGGCGTGGGCAAATTGATAAGTACACATGGGTTGATTTAGGGTCATCTTATTTGCCAAGTGAACTCAATGCAGCTTACCTTTATGCACAATTAGAAAGAGCTCAAGAGATAAACAATCATAGGCTAGCTCTTTGGAAATTATACAATAATTCACTAAAATCATTAGAAGAATCAGGTAGAATAGAGTTGCCTACTATTCCAGATGAATGTAAACATAATGCTCATATGTTTTATATTAAAACAAAAGGTATTGAAGAAAGAACTGAACTAATAAAATTTTTGAAAGAAAATGGTATCACGGCTGTTTTTCATTATATACCATTACATACATCTCCAGCAGGATTAAAGTTTGGATATTTTAATGGCGAAGACATATATACAACAGCTGAAAGTGAAAGATTACTTAGATTACCAATGTACTATTCTCTTACAGAAGATGAGGTGCGTTATGTAGTTAAAAAAGTTGAGGAGTTTTATAGATGGGTGTGTTAATTTTAGATAATGAAAAAATATATCTTAGAGAAATATCATTTTCAGATACTGATAATATAATTAAATGGAGAAATAGTCTTTATGTTAAGCAAAACTTTATATATCAAAAAGATTTAACAAGAGAAGAACATGAATCATGGATAAAAACTAAGGTGAAATGTGGTAAAGTTAAACAATTTATAATTATTGAAAAGGGAAATAATAATCCTATTGGCTCAGTATATTTAAGAGATATTGATTATAACAACAGTAAAGCGGAATTTGGTATATTTATTGGCGAAAAAACAGCACTAAATAAAGGATATGGAACAATAGCTACAAATATGATTACAAAGTATGGTTTTAATCAGTTAGGGTTAAATAAAATCTTTTTAAGAGTTTTTGAAAATAACGTTCATGCAATCAGAAGTTATGAAAAATCTAATTTTATTCAGGAAGGCTTATTTAAGCAGGATGTATGTATTGATAAAAAATTTTATAATATTATATTTATGAGTATCTTTAAAAATGGTGATTCAAATGATTAATAAAAAATTATCTTTTGTTATTCCGTGTTATGGAAGTGAAAAGACTATTGAATCTGTAATAGAAGAAATAGTAAATACTGTAAGTTACAAAAATCCTTATGAAATTATATGTGTAAATGATTGTTCACCAGATGGAGTATATGAGGCTTTGAAAAGCTTAGCAAGAAACAATGAAAATATAAAGGTATTAAATTTGGCTAAAAATTTTGGGCAACATAATGCATTAATGGCTGGATATAGGCATGTAACTGGAGATATAATCATTTCCCTTGATGATGATGGACAAACTCCTGCTAAAGAATGTTATAAACTGATCAATGCTTTAAATGATGACAAGGATGTAATATATGCAAGATATGCACAAAAAAAACATTCATTGTTTAAAAATTTTGGTAGTAAGATGGCTGCTTGGATGGGGAAGGTATTACTTAATATTTCCAAAGATTTATATATATCAAGCTATTTTGTTTGTAAGAGATATGTAATAAACGAAATAATAAGATATGAAAATCCATATTCATATCTTGGTGGTTTGATAGTTAGAGCAACTAAAAAAATTGGCAATGTTGATATAAACCATAGAGCAAGGGAAGTAGGTAGAACCGGATATACATTTAAAAAACTAATATCTTTATGGCTTAATGGATTTACAGCTTTTTCAGTAAAGCCTCTTAGAATAGCTACAATATTAGGATTTGTTTGTTCTTTATTTGGCTTTACATACGGCATATGGACAATAATCAAAAAGATGTTCATAAATTCCAGTTCACCAATGGGATATAGTTCTATGATGGCTGCAATTATGTTTATTGGTGGAATGATAATGTTAATGCTAGGGCTGATTGGTGAATATATTGGACGAATTTACATAAGTATAAATAATGCACCACAATATGTTATCAGAGAAAAAATTAACTATGATATACAAGATCAAAAGGAAAAAGTATATGAATAAGATTAAATCATATATATTACTACATATGATGTTGTTGATGTTATCTATTGGAGGAATATTTTCCAAATTAGCATCAAGGCAAGAATTTTTATCAGTACAATTCATTTCACTTTATGTAGGAAGTTTGATAGTACTATTTATATATGCTATTGCATGGCAACAAATTTTAAAACACATACCTTTGACAGTAGCATATGCTAATAAAGGAATATCCCTTATTTGGGGTATGATATTTGGTAATGTTTTTTTTAGTGAAGTAATTACTTTAAATATGATAATTGGTGCAGTTATTGTATTTTTAGGTATATTAATGGTGGTGAGTGATGAAGTATAACTTATTATATGCAATTTTTTATTTAGTTTCTGTTTTTTTAGCTAGTGTATCACAAATAGTATTAAAAAAAAGTGCAGGTATTAAATATAAACGAAAGATTGACGAGTATATAAATAAAAATGTAATTATAGCATATTTAATATTTTTTACATGTACTTTATGTACTTTATTTGCATTAAAGAAAATACCATTATCTCTAGCACCAATATTAGAAAGCACCGGATATATATATGTTGCTATACTCTCTTTAATAATATTAAAAGAAAGAATTACTAAGAAAAAATTTATTGGTCTTTTACTTATTATTGTTGGAGTTGGAATAAGTGTTTTGTAAATTACATTGGAATGATAACTATTTTAGCAACCGTTCTAATGACAAGATTGCTACTAGCAACAAAGGCTTGATTAATTGATATAATAGAAGTCTTTAATGGTAGAGTTTATTGATAGCAACAATAATGGTAAATCAGAATTTGTTAATCGCAAATTAAATAGAAAGGTATGTTATGAATATAACTTATAGCAACTATACCACTTATTTATATACTGCTAAGGAAGGTTGGAGAAATAAATTGACTAAAATAAAAGAAGCTATTTTAAAAAATAAAAAATTTGCTATAATTCTCGTTATTTCTTTAAGCCCTGGATTTATAACGGCTCTTCTTGTCCATTTTATACTGAATTCTAAACTTTCAAATTACACGTTATCTGGCTCTTTAATGGGAGGAGTTTGGAATGATCAAATATGCTATTGGCTAGAAGCAACTTCTTTTAAAGCAAAAGGGTTCGATCAAGGGTTTTTCGGGATTAATGAAATGGTGAAATATAGCGGTTTTTCCATTGGAGTACATGGGCCTTTTTATAAAATACTTATTGGGGGGCTAGCCCATTTATTTAACACGCCATTTCTCTTAGGGCCAGTTCTAAATTCTGTTTTGATTGCATTGAGCTTTATCTTTTTTGTTTATTATACCAAAATTAGAACGAGACGCGCGATGCTTGTGATGGTTGGTATTGTCTCATGTTGGACCGTTTTACTCTGTATTCCTACTCAGATGGAAGAATCTTTAAATCACGCTTTTGCTATCGCGCTTGCCGCTGCTTTTTATCGCCTATTTTTTAATTTAAAAAACGGCCATCGACAATCAAAATCATCATTAATTCTTTCGATTGTTTTTATAACAATACTTAGTTTTTTACGGCCGACCTGGTGCTTTTTAATTTTTGTCACAATGCTATTCTTTTGCCAAATGTTCGATTTTCATAAAAGAATAAAGCGTATAGGTAGTATTATTGCATCGCTTTTTTATTGCGCTTTTTTTGGAATTTATATGATTAAAGGTTTTGAATATTATCCAAGTTCATTTACATTATTTATAAATGAATTTCATCAAAATAAATCAGCTGCAATTAAAATGATTATTGATTTGGCTTTTGCTAATTTTAAAATATTTTTCAGTTATAAAATTTCGAATTCTCTGGAAATATTTGAACGTTGCGTTGTATTGTTTTTTTTATTATGGATTTTAATTTTATTAATTAGGAACTTGATACAATTTAAAAATTTAAAAAATATAAAAACTTTTGCTGATATTTTCAGATGTCTATTCCATCTTTATAATTTGATTGCAATAATATGCATTGATTCTATTTTTTATAGCGTTGGAAATTATTATGATTTGCGTATAGTAGCGCCTCATTTATTGTTGTCTATTACGATAGAAATTGCTTTTTTACAATATGACTTTATTAAGCAAGTTTTAGCAATAAATTTGATTGGGTGTTTTCTGTTTTTACAGGTATATGCATCTTCGATCATTTCAAATTTTCCAGTAAACAAGATTTCTCCTACTATTAATATTTCTAATTACATTAATTATAAAGGTAATTCAAACTCGTGGAGAAATACTATGTTAGTATCGTTGAATCTTTATTCAAGTGATCTTGTTACATTGCCCGAAGGATTTGGCGCTTCTATTTTTATTGCTCAATATAAGCCAGTAGCAAAAATAAAGTCTCAATATCTTTACCTTGATGCATCGGATTACCAATATATTGTTAATCTTAAATTAGCTAACTTGACTCCAATCTATTCAAATAATGGTAATACATTATATATAAATAACTCTTATAAATGATTTCATTGTTAATGCTATTGACGAGCATATGGAACGCATACAGACTGATTATGACAATTTGCCAAAGGCAAAGAAGTGGCACAAATCAGAATAGGGCAAGGCAAAGATTAAAAGGAAGAGAATCCGTATTGTATGGTTAGTTAACGATAGATATGTGAATAATTTTATAACAGTTTACAGGGAATGCAAGAAGTCATTTGACTTTGATATAAAGGTTGTTGCTGTACAAAGATTGGGATATGAATTTTCACCTTTTATTTCATAAGAGGATATATTTAAATATTTGTCAGGTTAAGGAATATATTGAATAAAATGTTATAATAAGGAGAAACAAGAGTTTATTATATTGAATCCTTTAATAGCGGAAATTGATTACATGAAAAATGCACATATGATTTTTACTTCGGGAAAAAAGTCTGCATATAATAATAAATGCATAGATATAGGGTGTATGAAAATAGATGAGTATTTGTATATAGTAAATGGCTATGGAAGTTGTAATGCTTGGGGTGAAAAGGACAAGGCTCTTAAAATGGAAAGTGTTGACATGAAAGTTCTGGACATAAGAGAAGATGGAATCAATAAATACGGCTGTGCAACAATAGGCAATTCGAATATTACATGTTGGGTTGGGAAAGAAGATGTTATTTACTATAAATAGGAACAATATAAGATACCATCAACATTAATATTTTGCTTTTTTATATACCTTATGAAGTAGTGATGATCACCAAGATTAAGCAAGTTCGTGCCATCGATATGGTACCAAGTACCACACAAGAATGCAGAAATATACCTCATAACTTAAGACAGGTGAAAAATTGTCTTTTTTATAAAGATTATTTATATCTTCAAGTTATACTAAACACATAATAATATCTGTGGAAAGATCATATCATGTTAAGTGATTGTTAAATTTTGCTTTATAAATAAAAATTATAATTACTAAAATATAAATTTCACAGGGTATAATTAGAACAAGTATTACAACAAGAAAAGGTATATTATGAACATGACTTATAGAAAGTTCAAGGGCTTATATATTTTGTAAGATTCGCATAGAACGTGAACAATACAGATACGCTCTAGTATAAATTTAAAATACAGAAGCAAAATGTCTAGAATTGAGGTAGTATATGTTGATTTCAATAGTTATTCCAAATTATAATGGAGAAAGATATTTAGATAATTGCATAAAATCGTTGTTAAATCAAGTTTATAGGGATTATGAAATAATAATTGTGGACAATGCTTCAATTGACAACAGTTGTAACTTAATTTTAGAAAGGTATCCAATGATAAGCTTGATAAAACTAGATGAAAATTATGGGTTTAGTAGAGCAGTTAATGAAGGAATTAAAGTATCTCAAGGTGAGTATGTAGTCCTTCTTAATAATGATACAGTAGTAGAAAATACTTGGCTTTTAAATCTTGTCAATTGTATAGAGAAAGATAGAAAGATATTCTCTTGTTGCAGTAAAATGATAAGATATCATGAAAAAGATAAAATTGATGATGCAGGAGATGAGTATACTATTTTAGGTTGGGCTTTTAAAAGAGGAGACGGAGAATCCATAAAGCATTACTCTAAAAATAAAAAAGTATTTAGTAGCTGCGCTGGGGCTGCAATATATAGAAAAGAAATATTTAATGAAATAGGTTATTTTGACGAAAACTTCTTTGCTTACATTGAAGATTTAGATATAAGTTATAGAGCAATGATATACGGATATAAAAATTTATATTGCAGTAATGCTTATGTATACCATATAGGTAGTGCAACTAGCGGCAGCAGACATAATAGTTTTAAGGTTAAACTAGCAGCAAGAAATAATGCATATTTAGTATATAAAAATATGCCAATTATTCAGGTGTTATTTAACTTACCTTTCTTAATTGTGGGATGGAGTATAAAACTTTTATTCTTTTATTATAAAGGATTTGGTAAAGAATATTTAAGTGGCATTAAGGAAGGAATTATAAATCTAAAAAGGATTAGTAAAATAAAGTATAGAAATAAAAATTTTATTAACTATATAAAAATTCAGTGGTATATAACGATTAATTTATTTAAAGTTATATTAAAACTTTAAGTAAAATTACAAGAAATATAGGTGATTAAATTTATGATTTTTAAAGAAAAATATAAAAGATATATAAATTTATATATCAAATTTATGATGATATTAATATTTATATTAGTATGCTTATGTGGAGTTCTTCAGCCTATTATGGCAGACGATTACGTATATTATAATGATGTACATAACCTAGGCTTACTTAAATATATGAACAAATACTATTTTAATTGGAGTGGAAGAGTTTTTAGTACATTTACAATAGGTATTATAATGAAGAATGACTTTATTAATAATTTTATTGGAATTTTAAATGGAATAGTATTAATTTTAGTTATATTTTTATCTTTAATAATAGCATTAAAAAGAAAGCCCAAAGTTTTTTCTGAAGACAGACTAACATTTTTGCTTATATTTTGTACTGCCTGGTTTGGAATGCCTGTGCTAGCAGAATGTTTCTATTGGAAAACAGGTGCGGCATTTTATTCTTATCCTATTTGTTTAGCTTTAATATTTACTTTACCTTATGTGTTTTATATAAAAAATTTTAACTGTAAATATAGTAAATATAAAGCACTTTTTTCAATTGTTATGTTTTTACTTGGTATTATAGTGGGTTTTTCACATGAACAAATTTTTGTAGCTATCTTTTTCTCTAGTATAGTATTCTATAGACACTGTTTTAAAAAAGTTAAACATAAAGAAATTCCTTTATACTTAATATTGGGAACCATTGGTTTTATTATAGGTGGTATGATTCTAATATGTGCCCCAGGCAATTTTGCAAGAATGAAGACTGCAGAAGCCTCAGCTCTTTATAAAGTAGCCGCCCTAGGAGGATATTTTTTAATTTATTATTTTATAAATGGAGCTCAAAAGCTTTGGATTTGGATCGTTACAATTTTACTTGTTGTATATATAATAAAAATACAAAGTCCTAAAAAACATTTATTTACTAGAAATATAAAATGGTGTTTATTTTGGATTGTGGTCGCCTTTTGCAGCATTGCACCCATGTTTGTATTGGCTAGTTCAGTAACTGCTAGAACCTGTTCTTCATTCATAATATTTTTATGTATAGCTCTTGCAGCGCTACTTAATTGGGATTCTGATACTTTAAATAAATTTAATAAAAGTAGACTTGGGATAATAGTAACTGTATTTTTAGTCAATATATTATTTGGTGATTTATTAGTGGGTGTAGCCAATAATTATATGTTGGACAATCAGCTTAAAAAAAGAGACAGTTATATAGTTACCCAAAAAAGTAAAGGTATAAAAGATATAGAAGTAGCTCCCTTTGATATATATCCGCATGTAGCTACCTATATTTATGATATAAAAATTGATCCTAATCATTGGACTAATATTAGTGTAAAAGACTATTACAATATAAATTCTATAAAAATAAATTATTCACTACAAAAGCATGAAGTTGAAGAGTCTTTAGATATTGTAGAATCAATTAAACATTATTGGGAAAATAAATTTAAAAAGAAATAAATTTAGGATGTGCTTTTATGGATTTATCAATAATAATAGTAAATTACAACACGAAAGAATTACTAAAACAAACAATACAATCTGTTATAGATACGACAAAAAATATAGATTATGAAATAATAGTATCAGATAATAATTCCACTGATGGAAGCATAGAAATGGTAGAAGAATATTTTCCACAAGTTAACCTAATTAAAAACAAAGATAACTTAGGTTTTCCAAAAGGAAACAATGTTGCCATAAAAAAATCAATTGGTAGATATGTACTCCTTCTAAATTCTGATACAGTAGTTATAGATAACTGCCTTGAAAAATGTATTAAATATATGAATTCACATAAAAATATTGGAGTTTTAGGTTGTCGAGTTGTCCTTAAAGATGGACAACTTGATCATGCATGCAAGAGAGGATTTCCAACTCCAGAATCCTCTTTATTTTATATGTTAAAATTGTATAAGTTATTTCCAGATAGTAAAAAATTTGGACAATATACATTAAGTTATCTACATGAAGATGAAATAAATGAAGTAGACTCCTTAACTGGTGCTTTTATGATGCTTAGAAAAGAAACAATAGATGAAGTTGGTCTTTTAGATGAAGAGTTTTTTATGTATGGTGAAGATATAGATTGGTGCTATAGAATAAAGGAAGCTGGATGGAAAGTAATGTACTATCCAGAAGCTAAAATAATTCATTACAAGGGTGCAAGCAGTAAGAAGAAGCGTTTTAAGACACTTTATGAGTTTCATAGAGCTATGATTTTATTTTATGATAAACATTATAGACTTAAGTATAATATATTTGTTACTATATTGGTATATTTAGGTGTATGTGTAAAATTTATTTTATCTCTTTTTGTAAATATATTTAAGAAAAGAGGATAGGTTTATGATAAAAGAAAATCAAAAATATTTAAATAGGTTTTTAGTAGTAATGGATGCATTAGGTATAGCAGTAGCGCTTATATTGGCTTGGTATATAAGATTTAAAAGCGGAATTTTAAATGCTCCAGATGAAGGTGGATATTTGACCTTTAGAGAATATTTAAAACCTGTTATATGCATAATTCCTATTTATTTATTTATTTATAATATATTTAATCTATATACCCCTTATAGATTTAAGAGTATATATCAGGAATTTGTAAATATACTAAAGGCTAATATAGCTGGTATTTTAATTTTTATACTTGTATTATTTATATTTAAAGAAACAGATTATTCTAGATATCTTCTTTTTATTTTTAATGGAATATCCATATTTTTTACTACTGCTGAAAGAGTTCTTATAAGGGTGTTTTTAAGGCATGTAAGAAAAAATGGATATAATATGAAGCATATTCTCATAGTAGGCTATAGCCCTCTTACTATAGAACTTTTAAAAAGACTTAAAAGAAATAAACAGTGGGGATATAATGTATTAGCTATAATTGATAATAATAAGAATTTACATAAGAAAGATATAGAATATAGTACCTTAAGTGAATATAAAAAGTCTTTTGGAGAAGTAGCTGCATCCGTGCAGGTGCCAGAAGATATATGCGTAATTGACAAATTGCAATTTTGTTTGGATAACTATGACATAGATGAAGTTTTTATAACTTTATCTATTGATGAATATAATAAGTTAGGTCATATTATTAATACATGTGAGAAAAGTGGTGTAAGAACTCAAATTATACCTGACTATTACAAATATATTCCTGCTAAGCCATATGTAGAAGAGGTAGATGGTTTACCAATAATCAATATAAGATATATCCCATTAGATAATTTAGCTAATAAGATGATTAAGAGATTTTTTGATATAAGCATATCTTTAATAAGTATAGTTTTATTTTCTCCTATAATGTTAGCAACAGCTCTAATTATAAAACTAACTTCACCAGGTCCTATTCTTTTTAAACAGGAAAGAGTAGGGCTTAATAAAAAGACCTTTAATATGTACAAGTTTAGATCAATGCATATACAAAAGGATGAAGAAGAAAAAGTTCAGTGGACAACAGAAAATGACCAAAGAAAAACTAAATTTGGTTCTTTTATACGAAAAACAAGCATAGACGAATTACTACAGCTATTTAATGTGCTAAAAGGAGATATGAGTTTAGTTGGTCCAAGGCCAGAAAGGCCTTACTTTGTAGACAAGTTTAAAGAAGAAATACCAAAGTACATGGTAAAACATCAGGTTCGTCCTGGAATTACTGGATGGGCACAGGTTAACGGATGGAGAGGAGACACCTCTATAGAAAGAAGAATAGAGTGTGATATCTATTACATTGAAAACTGGAGCTTTTGGCTTGATGTAAAGATTATGCTTTTAACTGTATTTAAAGGCTTTGTAAATAAAAATGCATATTAAAAATGAGAGCTTATCCTTGTAAAGGCATCGGGGACTGCTTACAGTTGTAAGCGTGTGATAAGTTGGAATCAGAGATATGATAAATATGGTAGGAATAACAGAAAGAAGTCTGTTGTTCCTATTTTTTTACCTCAAAAACCTGCCTATCTCTCCTTCATCTGTGTATATATATGATGAAGGGAGTTGGTAAATATGGCTGCAACAGCAACAAAACTGCAGACTAATCTAGTACTAAAATACAAGGACGGTGTAGACCAAAAAGGAAAAGAAGTAATAAAGAAACAGAGGTTTTCAAAAGTGAAAACTACAGCCTCAGATCAAGACATCTATGACGTATCCTTAGAAATAGAAAAGCTTCTTGGGAAAACCTTAAATGAGATTATAAAAGAAGAGCAAAGCGGATTAATGAACGCATAGTAACTATTTAGGATGTAGTAAAAGTACTACATTCTAAATACAAAAATGAAGGGGGAAAATAATATGGCTAAAACATTAGTTATGAACTTTTTAAATGAATCAGGGAAAAAGGTGGCAATAAGAGTTAATAATATAAAGGAAGATGTAAAAGAAACAGAGGTAAGTGCTGCTATGGATGCTATAATTTCTAAAAATATATTTGCATCCAGCGGCGGGGATTTAAAAATAAAAGATTCAGCAGAACTTACAGATAAGACATCTACTGAACTACAAGTTAAGTAGACATAGCGCCTCTATACAAAGAAGGTGAAGATTTTGAATAGTGAACTGCTGAACATGGTAGGTAGTTTTGGATTTCCTATAGCAGTATCTGTGTATCTGCTAGTTAGGTTAGAAAGCAAGCTCGAGATGTTAACAGTTAGCATTAATAATCTCTCTAATGTAATAAAAAAATCTTAATAAAAAGGCTCATGCAAGAAATTTGATCTTGCATGGGCCTTTTTTTATTTGAAAACAATAAAAAATTTACAGCAAGAAATAAGTAGTAAAATGCATAATTGTATATTATATTGAGTTATTTTATAACAAATTACAACTAATATGGATAGGAAATGTATAATTAGATTGTTAATTGACATATTTTAGGATAAAATAACGAAGGATTTTTTTGAAAAAATGTCTCGGAGCTTAGGGGTAAATCGTCCCTATTATATGTAGAGGGATTTATAGAAGTGAAAAATATTATTCAAAATTAGTATGGGGGGATTATATTAATGCTATTTAAAAGATTAACTGAAGAAAAGAAGAAAGAAATAATGCAAAAAGTAATGAGAAGGGAAATTAAGGACTTGGATGAATTTATAGATGCATTTCAACCATTAATATGGAAGAGGTATTATATAGAATCTAAAAAAGTTTATAACCTCAATCAAGAAGATTTTAGTCAGCAGTGCAGATTAATAATAATAAAATGCTTAAAAAACTTTAAAGGTAATGTATTTGGAGAATTATGCAATTATATTGTTATATCTCTAAATAATGGAGTAAAGGATTTCGTAAAAAAGAAAATTAACTATGACAAGTACAATGTTTTAGGTCAGGAGCCAGACTATGTTTATAACTTAAAAGCATCATATTTAGAATACTCTTTAGAAGAAGAAATAGTGAACAAAGTAACTGTAGTGCAAAACTACGATAAATTTATAAAAAATCGAATACCAAAAAAACAGGAGGCAGTACTTATAGCATTTTGTTCAGGAGAAGAAGCGGTAAAAGATTATATTTTAAAAACAGGGATAAAGAATGAAAGTTTTAGAAAATGTCTAAATAGAGCAATTATTAGTGTAACAAAGATGGTTAAAATAGGTGAGTTACAACAATTGGAAGGATGATGAGGGGGTTTTAGTATAAATAATGAAGATATAAGAAACAAAATTATGCTAGCGAAAACAGGAGACAAAAAAGCACTAGAAGAAATAATTATAAAATTTACTCCTTTTATAGTGAAAACTGCTAAAAGAACTTACATAAGAGGATATGAATATAGAGATTTAATACAAATCGGACAAGTCTCTGTAATAAAAGCGGTGAATATGTTTGATGTAAATAGAATAGGAAGCTTTACTACCTATGTAATGAATGCAATTACTAGAAACTTTTACAACCTAATAAGGTGTAATGTAAAAGAAGGGTGCTGCTGCAGTCTAAATAGTATTATTGACTGCGGCGCAGAATTAATTGATGTAATACCATCAGAGGAAAATTTAGAAGAAGGCTTTGAAAAGAAAGAAGAGAGAATGCTGCTGAAAAAAGGATTAGATAACTTATCTTTAAAGGAAAAAGAAATTATATATTGGTTTTACTTTGAAAATAAGACGTTAAATGATTATGCTAAAGCAAAAGGAATATGCTACAGAACAGCAGTGGAGAGAAAAAAGAAAGCGCTAGAAAAACTTAGGGGGAATTTTTATGGCAACTTATAGACAAATACAAACATCCTTTTGGCAGGATGGATTTATAATGGAGCTTACACCGGAGGAGAAGTATTTTTACTTTTATCTTATGACAAATCAAAAGACAACTCAATGTGGGATATTTGAAATTCCAAGGTTAATTATAGAAGCAGAAACCGGTTATAATGGAGAAACTGTGGACAAACTTATAAAGCGATTTGTGGATTATGGAAAGATATTATATTGCAAAGAAACTAAAGAAATAATGATTGTAAACTGGATTAAATATAATTTTATAAATAGCAAGAACACTATGCTCTGCATAAATAAAGAGCTTAAAAAGGTTAAAAATAAAGATTTTGTAAATGGATTTTATAAAATATGTGTAGATATGGATTATCCTTTAGATATTATTTTTAAAGGAATAAATCTATATGAGAATAGTGATTCTGAGAAGGAAGAACTTAGCGGGGGCTTACAAGCCCCTTGCAATGACCTAGGGGAAGAAGAAGCAAAAAAAGAAATATATAAAAAAGCAGCTAATAAAGAAGCAAATAATACAGATGGAATAGGCCTAGTTATATGTGAATTTAATAAAAATATGGGGGAGGCTGCGCTAGAAGACATTGAAAAAATTGCTGCTTTTGCAGAGGAGTTTGATAATAAGGTCATACTTGAGGCTATATATGAGGCTGTAAAGTATAAAGCAAAAAGCTCTGCATACATATGGTCTATACTTGAAAACTGGAAAAGCTTAGGCTTGATTACTATGGACAAATTAAAAAAATATAGAAATATTAAAAAAGAATCTAATAAGTGCAATGCAGATGCCTATAAATACATAGAATAGGGGGATTAAGCTAATATGAATTTAAGTAATATAAGCAATATAGAAGCTGAGCTAAGTGTAATAGGAGCTATACTTGTAAAAAATGACGCTATATGCGAGGTTATAAATTTTTTAAAGCCAGAGGATTTTTATGATTTGAAAAATGGAATAATATATAAAAATCTAAAGGAATTGTATGAAAGTAACATACCTATAGACATAATAACTCTTGCTGAAAGACTAAAGGATACCTTAAAAGAAATTGGTGGGATAACATATCTAAGTAAGATTATTAATTCAACGGTTACATCTAAGGGCATAAAGGAACATGGAGAAATAGTAAAGGAAAAAGCCAGCTGCAGAGAGTTTTTAAAGATTCTTAACAGTTCTTTGGACAAACTAAGCAAAGGGGAATTTTCTTCAGAGCATTTGATTAGCTACACTCAAAACTCTCTTATAAATGCTAAAAGCTTAGAAAGCAGAGATACTGGAAGAGTTGAGAAAATAATGGAGAGCTTCATGGATACTCTTCAAACAAGGTATGAAAATGGTGGAGATATTCAGGGAATAAAAAGTGGATATAAATTAATAGACAGAATGCTTGGAGGTTTATCCAAGGAAGATTTAATAATACTTGCCGCCAGACCTTCTATGGGAAAAACAGCAATGGCCATTAATTTGCTTTTAAATACTGTATTAAAACAAAATGCTAAAACCGCCTTTTTTAATCTAGAGATGGGAATAAAGCAGATAGTGGATAGAGTTGTGTCTATACATACAGCAATACCTATGAACTCTATAAAAAATGCATCCCTTACAGAGGAGCAGTGGTATGATGTTACTAAATCTGCATCAATTTTAGCTCAATCTAGTATTAAGATGTATGACAAGATACTTACTTTAGCTTCAATAAAGGCTGAGTGCAGAAGACTGAAAATTAAAGAAGGTCTTGATATAGTTGTAATTGACTATTTGCAGCTTATAGACAGTGAAGAAAGACAGGAAAACAGAAATCAGGATATATCAAAGATAACAAGAAGCTTGAAGCTTATGGCAAAGGAGCTTGATATAACTGTAATAATCCTTTCTCAGCTTTCAAGAGCCCCAGAGTGTAGAAGTGACCATAGACCATTACTTTCTGATTTGAGGGAGTCTGGTAGTATAGAGCAAGACGCAGATATAGTTTTGTTTTTGTATAGAGATGAGTGTGCGACACGTTCCTAACTTAAAAGGTTAGGCATTAAAGAAAGTGTTTCTTCTTTAAGAGAACTGATAATTTGAAAAGTCAAATGAGGGAGTAACGTCTTGAATGGCTTTCTCTAATACTCCGAATAGCAATTTCTTTAATAAGAAAGAAATTGTTATAAGCTCGGTGAAGTCGGCTGAGATTACACCCTAAGGAGCGGAAGCTCTAGGAAAAGCGAACCAGAGGTGGTCGAGTGTAAGATAGGTCGGGAGTCCACAAAGTATCTATGGTAAGAATGTCTGAAAACGTAAGACTGACGAAATTCTGAATGTAAGAGTCTAAACTCTAATGAAATAGAAATGTTTCACCTACCTAAGTTGTAAGGCTTGTGAGGATGAGTAAAAATACTCGTTATGAAAATCCTTATACTGTTACAGGCAGTATCAAGCAAGCAGGCTCATAGGAATTACCTAAGGATATATGAAAGGATAGAATTATTGGAACGTGGTAAGCTGATAACATGGAGGACTTATTTCCATTGAAGTGTTAGCAAGGAAAGACTAAAGTTATAACTTGCTTTTATGTCAGTGAAAGCAGTGGCACAGTACCGTTGAAACTAGCGAAAGCTAGCGGAGGGATAGCCACAAGTCAATATTGTTAGAAATTTATTATTGCGTAATATTATTAGGTTCGAGTAAGACTAAAAGAAGCTGAAACTTAGAAATAAGGAAAGAGGCTGACTAATGACAACAGATGATAAGAAGATTAATAAGAAAGATCAACTAAGAAATAACGAATATTACAATTTTCAAGAGATACAAGATAACTTGTACTCTAAAAGTGAAAGAGGAGAAATTTTTAATAATCTTATTCCTATAATAAGTAGTAGAGAAAACATCTTATTAGCTTTTAGAAATATAAAGAAAAATAAAGGGAGCAAAACCAAGGGAACCAATAATACTACTATTAAAGATATTGAGAAGATGGGAGAAGAACAATTAATACTCTATATAAGACATAGAATTGCAAATTATTTCCCACATTCAATAAGAAGAAAAGAAATTGAAAAAGATAATGGTAAAATTAGACCTTTGGGGATACCCACTATGGAAGATAGAATAATACAACAGTGTATAAAACAGGTTATAGAACCAATAGTAGAAGCAAAATTTTATAAACATAGTTATGGGTTCAGACCTAACAGAAGCACTGAACACGCAATTGCAAGGCTATTTCACCTTACAACATGCAATAAACTTCACTATGTCGTAGACATAGATATTAAAGCTTTCTTTGATAACGTAGACCATGGAAAACTTCTAAAACAAATATGGAGTATTGGGATACAGGACAAAAATTTGATATGTGTAATATCAAAAATGTTAAAGGCAGAAGTTGAAGGATATGGGATACAACAAAAAGGTGTCCCGCAAGGTGGAGTAATATCAACAGTTCTTGCAAACATAGTGTTAAATGAGCTAGATTGGTGGATATATAGTCAGTGGGAAGGTATGAAAACTCAAAATACATATAAAAAGAATGAATGTAAAAGACCTGCTCTCAAAAAAAAATCTAATCTAAAAGAAATGTATATAGTAAGATATTGTGATGATTTTAAAATAGTTTGCAGAAATGCAAAGGATGCACAAAAAGCTTTTGTAGCAGTTAAGAGTTGGCTTCAAGAAAGATTAGGCTTAGAAATAAATACAGAAAAATCAAAGGTTATAAATTTAAGAAAAAACTACTCAGATTTTCTAGGATTTAAACTGAAAATAAAGCCTAAGAAGAAAAATATGGTAGCCAAATCTAGTATATGTGACAAATCAAAAAAGAAAATCATCAAAACTATTAAGGAAAAGATTAAATTAATTAAAAATAAACCCACAATAGAAAGTTGTAATAATTACAATGCAACAATATTAGGACTACAAAACTACTATAAAATTGCATCAAATTGTAATATGGATTTTCACAAAATAGCATTCTTAGTTAGAAAGAACCTATATAATAGTACAAAAAATATACGAAGTGGAACAGGAAGAAAAACAAAAATCTACGAAAGGGTATATGGAAAGTATAATTTCAATGTAATCTATATAGCCCAAATAGCGCTGTTTCCGATTGCAGGAGTAGTAACAAGACCATCACAAAGATTTCATCCAGAAATCTGTTCATATACAGAAGCTGGGAGAAATAAAATTCATGAAAAATTAAGCAATCGTATAAATTTAGGTATAAGATATTTGCTCGAAAATCCTGTTAAAAATGAAAGTTTAGAGTTTAACGACAACAGAATATCATTATATTCAGGACAACGGGGAAAATGCTATATTACTGGTGACCACTTAAATTTAACAGAAATAGAGGTACATCGTAAAATACCACAAAATAAAGGTGGAAACGATAATTATAGCAACCTTATACTTACAACGCAACAATTGCATAAATTAATCCACGAAAAAGATATGAATATAGTGAAATCAAATATAGAAAAAATAAATTTGTGTAATGATGGGTTTGAAAAGCTTATGAAACTTCGTAAACTTGTTGAAAATTACGTGAGATAAAAGAGTAAAATAATATTGATGGAACGCAGTGTGCGATGAAAGTCGCACGCACTGTGTGAAGGAGGGGAAAAGAAGGAGATAATATCAAGTTCTTACCTATTCCTATATTATAATGGAGACAGTGAAAGTAAGGGAATTATAGAATGTATAGTGGCTAAAAATAGAAATGGTGAAGTTGGCACTGCTAGGTTAAGATGGAAACCGGAGATTCAGAGAATTGAGAATATGAGTAAGTAATTTTAAATGCATATGGATAAATTTTTAAACAAGAATCTTGTCAACCTTAGTGTTTAAAATTTTGTATTTGTAGTATAATGTTCATATAGTAGATTATTATGGTAAATTAGGAGGGGTTATAACAATGAATTTAAACCGTAGAAAAGCTATGAGCCGAGCAGTTGCTATATCAATAGCTCTGGCATTAGCTTCACCAACAGTATTAGTTAAAGCTGCACCAGGACAAGTTACGAGAATTGGAGAATCAGATAGCTATGCAACAGCAGCTATAGTTGCTACTACAAATTGGTCTAGTTCCAAAGATGTGGTGCTTGTATGTGGTGAAGGATATGCTGATGCAGTAAGTGCCTCTGTGCTTGCAAAGCAGTTAGATGCACCAATACTTTTAACACAAGCTGCATCACTTAATGGAAATGCTAAGGATGCAATAGATAAGTTAAAGCCACAAAATATATATGTTATAGGTGGTAATGCTTCAGTATCTCAATCCTTAAGAAATGAATTAAAAAACAATAACTATAATTTGATAGAACTCGGTGGAAAAGATAGATATGAAACTAATGTATCTGTTGCTAAGCAATTAGTTAAATTGGGAGTTAGTGCTAATAATGTTATGTTAGTTAGTGGGGAAGGTTTCTCAGACATTTTATCAGCTACGCCTATGGCAGCTTCTAAAGGACAAATAATATTATTAGGAAATAACAATAAGAATACAATGAAGCCAGTGTTAGATTTTATAAAGTCTAATAATTCAAGTGTTACAGTTGTTGGTACAAGCTATTCTATTAATGATAATATATATAAAGCAGTAGGAGCTGTTAATAGAATAAATGGTGGAGCAGATAGATTTGAAACTAATTTGAATGTATTAAATTCATTTAGTAGTGATCTAAATACAAATAAGATATTTATTGCAAATGCTAGTGCTGATAGATATGCAGATGCTTTAATAGCTTCATCTTTAGCAGGAAAATACTCTGCACCACTAGTATTAGTAGACGATGAAAGTTCAACATCTACAGACAAGGCTTTAAGTTATATTAAAAGCAAGATAAAAACATCAACGGATTTAAATGTAATTGGAGGATCAACGATAGTTTCTGATAATATTGTTTCAAAGGTGAATCAATCAGTCCCTGTTGTTAGCAGTCCTACAGTAAAATCTATAGCTTGTAATGGACTAAATCAGATTAGAATCGTATTTAATACAGAAGTTGATGAAGATTCAGCAGAAAATTTAAAGAATTATCAGATTGATGGCAGTGATCTAGTATCAGGTGCTTGCTCTGCTGAATTACAGGAGGACAAAAGAACTATAGCTATTACGTTTTCAAACCCTTATACTCAGTCTAAAACTGTAAATTTTAAAGTTAAAAATGCAATATTAGACAAAAATTCAAGCGGTACCATAACTCCAATCGAACAAAAGGTTACTTTTTCCTCAACTGAGGTACCAACACTTAAGTCAGTAAAAGCCAGAGGTGGTAATAAGGTAGTAGTTGAGTTTACTGAACCAATAAGATTAGATGATAAGAATTTATATTTAATAAAAATTAATAGACAAAGCATTACAAATTATGGATTAAATAAAACTTATACTGTATTTGATAATAAATGTGGAGTATGGACAGATAAGGTAGAACTTTACTTTGATGGAATACTTCCAGAGGGAAACAATGTATTAACTATTCCTAATGGTACTTTAGGAAAGGCCTTTGATAACGCTGCTGGATTTTCTGCTCAATCTACATCCTTAAACTTTACTGTTGATGCAGCGCCAACGGGTACTCCAAAGGTGCTTAGTGTAAAGGGAGATAATACTGGAACAGTTTATATAACCTATGATAGACCTATGGATCAACAAACAGCTTTAGAAGATGGAAATTATAAGCTAAATGGTAATACAATTAGTGTAAGCTCATATGATATAAGCTTTGATAAAGACTCTAACGATACAGTAGTTAAAATCCAAGGATTAGAATATCTATTAAAGGATGGAGAAAATAAATTCATTATAGATGATGATGTTGCAGATACGTACGGAAATAGAATTACTCAATTAGAAACAACCTTTAGTAGAGGGTATGATACAGTTAAACCTAGAGTCACAAGTGTTAATGTAGTTAATGATACTACTATACGAATTAAATTTAATAAAGATGTTTATAACAGCTATGCCACAAATAAATCTAATTATGCATTAGTAAATTCTGATGGTACAGATATCAGTTATAAAATTAGTGATATACGACCAGTTTACAGCACAGGAGAAAACAGTAAGAGAACTTTTGATATTAAATTTGATAATAGTAATGCTTTGAAAGGATCAAAGTATACTTTAACTATTAGAAATATTAGTGATGATAGTTCATATAATAATGTAATGGATACTTACACTACAATTATTTCTGGAAATGGTGATGATAGACCAATTGTTACAGATGTGGTAAAAACCTCAGACTATGATCAACAAGTAGTTGTATTCTTTGATAAAGTTATGGATCAATCTTCGGCTTTAAATCCTGAAAATTATCGTTTCATGGATGGTAATGGAGAGTCTAAAAAACTACCAGTTAGTGCTACCATTACGCCAGGTGCAGATGAAAAAAGTGTAATTATTGATTTCCCATCTGGATATATAATAGATGGTGGAGCTGGAGAAAATCATATAAGTAGATTAAGTATTCAAAATGTGACTGATAAGGATGGAAATGTAATTGAGCCTTTTGCTGATATAATAAGCCGTAGTTATACTACTGGACCTAAGCTAATTGATAACACAGGAAAACTTACTTTTGCTGGTAATGATGTAAAGGTTAGATTTTCACTTACAGCTCCTTTAGACATTATAAATTTAAATGATTTTAGAGTTCATGGTCAAAAACCAGATAGTGCGATTATGATAGGTAGTGATGTAGTCCTTACATTTAGAGCTGGCGCTGATAAAAATGATAAAATAGAAAATATAAAGAATGCTGGAAGTACTGCTAGCATTAGTGTATCTGGTGGAAATTGTAAGGATGCTGCAGGAAGACCACTAAGATCTGGTTCTATTACTCTAGTAATGCCTCCAATTACAAACCCAAACTCATGGAGAGCTACTACTAGTAGATCGGCCTACAGTAATCCTTCTGTAGCTATAGATTTTAATCAAAATATTGATGACGATGTTAGAACTTCTTATTTGGATGACTTCTTGTTTAAAAATGCTACAACTGGGAAAACTCTTACTCCTTTAGATGTAAGTATAGATCGCGATCAGGTTATATATAAATTTAATGTAGGATCAATAAGTGTTGGAGATAAAATAGAAGTACGTGCAAATGATGATGCTAATCTTATTAATATAAGAGGGGAAGCGCATAACGGGAACTATTCGGTATATAGCCCATCGAAAGATGACTTAACAGGTAGAACTTTAAATGTTACAAACTAAATGATGCTTTTGGTTCAGGTAAAATCTTAATGTTTTACCTGAACTTCTTTTAATATATGAATAATATAATTTTGGAGGGAAAAATCTTGAATAAAAGTTTTAAGCGTTATTATGCTTTAGGTATAGGTTCCTGCATATTTTTTAGCACTTTGCTTTTTTATGGCGATATTAATAGTGTATCAGCACAAGGCAATGGAAGTTATGTTAATACGAAAATAAATACTCCTTTTCAAAATATATATGGTTATCAAGATGGTTTAGTGAGAGTACAAAAAAATGGATTGTTTGGACTCATGGACAAATCAGAAAGAATTATTACGGAACCTCAGTTTAATTCAATAGATTACTTTAGTAGTGGTATTGCTAAAGTGAAAAAGGGTACAAAATATGGTTTTATAGACAAGTCTGGGAGAGTAGTTGTGCAACCTCAATTTGATGAAATATCTGATTTTAAGGAAGGGCTAGCACAAATATATACTGGTGGAAAATGGGGACTAATAGATAAAAACGGGAAAATAATTTTAGCACCTAATTTTGATAACATATCTGATTTTCAAGAAGGCATAGCAAGAGTAAAGCAAGGAGAAAAATATGGGTTTGTAGATAAGTCTGGAAATGTTGTTCAGGATCTTAGATTTGATTATGCTTATGACTTTAATGATGGAATAGCTGTTGTTAAAAACAAAGAACAATGGGGAATTATAGATAAGTCAGGTAATTTTACTCAATATGATGCTGAAGATATGCACCCTTTTCAAAATGGAGTAGCTCCTGTAAAAAGAGGAGGATATTGGTGGCTTATAGATAAATCAGGAAAGGTTATTACCACAACTAATGCTGTTACAGCTGATAAGTATGATAACATAGATTCTTTTAATGAAGATTTATTTAAAGTACAAAGAAAGGATAAATGGGGGCTTGTAGATAAGCAAGGGGAAATTATTCTTGACATTGACTATGAGAGCATAGTACCAGCAAATGAGGGGTTAGGGATAATAGAGAAAGATGGAATATCAGGATTGATAGATAAGACAGGAAAAGTTATTGTAAAACCTAGATATCAAAGAATATTTGATTTTCAAAATGGTAAAGCTGTTGTAAAGTTAAATGATAAATATTATTTTATAGACAAATCTGGAGAACTTAATTTAAAGCCAAAAGCTGATGAAATGAGTTCATTTAAAGAAGGATTAGCTAGAATAAAAAGCGAAAATAAATATGGTTTTATAGATAAAGATGGTGAAGTCGTTGGAACTCTTAGATTTGATTACGTATCTGATTTTAATGAGGGATTAGCTTTAGCAAAAGTAGGTGACAAGTGGGGGATTATAAACAGAAAAGGAAATACTGTTATTCCCTTTGACTATGACTATGGGTCTACCTTTGACGATGGTTTAGCGGTATTAAAAAAGAATAGTGACAATCATGAAAATGATGCTCCGGACGATTATAGTTTTCTAGAAAATAAGAACATAAAATTTATGCAGGACAAGGTAGAAGTTGATTCTTCTAAGGTGTGGAAAATAAAATTTAGCAAGCCTATTGATGAAAGCACAATAATAGATAACATTGAGGTCCAAGATGATAAAGGCAATGTAGCAGATGTTTCTTTTCAAATGGAAAACTCTCGTACTATTGTCATTAAACCACCACTATCTGGATATAAAAAAGGAGAAAACTACAATATTATAATATTAAATGAAATTAAGTCCACAAGCGGAGAAGTGATAGAGCCGTCAGTTACGAGCATGAAATTTTCAGTAAAGAATAATTAGCTGTAACTTATATGAAAGAAGCTTTGAAAGCTCCTTTCATATTCAGTCCAACAAATATTCTAAATGGATTATATTGACACTTTGAATTAAAAAGTATATTATGATAAAATAATTTAGGATATTTAAAAGGGAGTGATTGAACATGAAAAGATTCACAAAGAGGTTAACAACAGTATCTATGGTAGTAGCTTTGCTTATATCTGTATCAGGATGCTCTTTTGGAAATAAAACTTCAAAGACTAACAATGATACAAAGCAGTCATCACAAAATACTCAAAATAATAATGGACCTAAGTTAGAACAAGACGTGAAAAGAACAGAACAGCTTAAGAAGGAAAAAGAAATAATTGATGGTCAAGTGTATGTTCAAAGTAATATGGTAACAGCAACTATGATAATAAAAGATAATGTAAAAGAAAGTGATGGAAAAGCCCTAGCTGATAAGTACGCTAAAGATTTAAAGGCAAGTTATAAAGATATGAAAGTAAATGTTCAAGCTGTGCAAAAGGGAAAAAATATTGCTAATATAACATTAGAAAAGTAAATATTATAAAAAATAACCTCTAGTTTGTATAAGCTAGAGGTTATTTTAATCTTATTAGATTATAAATAATTCAACTAGTAGTTTTACGAATTTTATTATTGGAATAGTTAACAAAAAATATAAGTTAAAGATATAGAAATATTTTCATCCATATGATAAAATTATTTCAAGATTGAAATATTTAGATATTAAGGAAATAGTACAAGTTATAACAATATTAAGGAAGGAGTTGCTGTAATAGCTTTTTATTTAAAAATATTAAGTGGTTCTTAGTTTCATATGGAACCTAAAAAATGTAATGTTTTAGCTAATGTTTAGAGATAAGATAAAAGAAGAATCAATTTAGGAGGTATAGATGCAATATGAAAAAAGTTAAATTAATTTGTATGTCCGCAGTTATGGCTTTAATGCTTTCTTCTACAACTTTTGTACAGGCTGCAGGAAATACACTGGATATAGATAATGCTATAAATAAAGCTATTGAAAATTCATATCAAATTAAAAATATAGACATATCCATAGAAAAAGCTAAAAATGATTATAAAGAGGCCACTAGAGGTTCAAGCGGAGGAAATGCCGATATAGAAGCAAAGTATAGCATATATCAATATACAAATTTAAAAGAAGCTGCAAAAAACTCAGTAAAGTTTAATTTATATAATCAGTATGCTGCTTTTATAAATGCTAAAGAGGCTTTAGATTTAGAAACACAAAAGTTTCAAAATGCAGAGGCTAAATATAAAAGAGCTCAATTACAGCTAAGTTTAGGACTTATAGGTAAGCCAGACTTAAAAGGTATTGAGCAGTCTTATTACAATGAAAAGTCTCAGTTAGATAAAGCAAAGAGAGCTTTTGATTCTGTTACAAAAAATATTAATCAACTTTCAGGTTCTAATATAGGTGATACATATAATAGTTTTGCTAAAGACATAGTAGAGGAAAAGCCCATTATAAAAAACTATGATGAATATGTAAATGATGCATTAAAATATAGGGCAGAAATTTTAAATGATAACGAAAATATCAAGGTAAAGAAGTTAGAATTTGATAGTGTTAGAAGCAGTGGTAACCCATATGTAACTTCACCTGAATATGTAGTTGGTAAGTTTGCAGTAACAAGTGCAGAAAATCAACTAGAAACAGATAAAATAGATATTTCTATAGAAATAAATGGATTATACAATGACTTACAAAGTAAAGTACAAAAACTTCAATCTTTAACAACAAATTATAACGCTGAAAAGAAAAAATATAATGAAGCTCTTCAGAGATATAATTTAGGGATGATTAGTAAAATAGATTTTGAAGATAGTTTATCAAGCTTTAAGGGGGCAGAAGATTCTCTGAAGTCTGCTCAAAGAGATGTGTATTTATCAAAATTGAAGCTTGAGTATGCATCAGGAATAGGAACCGGTGCTCAGAGTAGTAATTAATCTGTAGTAGAATAGGAGGACAGAAATGATGAAAAAAAATCTAAGCTTTTTAATTGCCTTAGCTCTTTCCTTAACTGTAAATACTGCGGTATTTGCTGATGCAGCTAATTCTGCTGTACCAAGTAATACTAATGTTATAAATACAAGTAGTGACAATATGACTATAACTTTAGATGACGCAATAAATAACTTAGAAAAAAATAATACAGAGTTAAAGCTTATGAATGATAAAGTAAACGCTTTATATAAACAGTATGATATAGATCATAATATGGCTACATCAACAGATACTAGTCTATTAGAGGCTAACATACAACTCTTTAAAAGTAACTTAAACAATAATATTTTTAGACTTCAATTTGATATTCTTCAAAATAAATATTTAGGTGCTAAGTTAGTACAAGAAGTTATACCATTGAGTGATGAGTTAAATATAAAGAAGGCTAAAAATGATAGAGATGAGAGACTAAATGTAATAAAATTTGATTTGCAAAGACAGTATATGAACGTTTTAAATTCTAGAGAGCAAATTGATAACATAAATAAAACTATAGCAAATATAGATGAAAAAATAAGACAAACTGAAGAAAAAATAAAGGTTGGACAGGCAGCTTCTAATGCATTAGATAGCTTAAATGTTCAAAAAACTCAGTTAGAAGCTCAAAAAGATGATATACAAGATTCTATAGAGCAATCTTTATTAAAGATAAAACAGTATTTAAATATAGGTTTAGGAAAAACATTAAATTTGACGCCAGTAAAAAAAGACTTTATTGTTTTTGATGATAAAGATATATTAAATAAAATAAATGATTCAGTTAACAAAGATTATTCCTTAGTCCTGTTAAACGGTAAGATTGATTTATTAAAAAGGACAGAGGATATATATTCTAAATATTCCCATAATTATTTTTCGGATACTAGAAATTTAGCTCAACAAACAGGTGCTAACTATATTGCAAGTGAAGCTAATGCTAAATCTCAATTAGCAGGTGCACAAACGGATTTAATATCAGCTAAAGCTGGTTTGCCGCAAGCTTTATTGGCTAATTATTATGCCTTAAAGAATAAAGAAGGTTCAGTACAAACACAAATCCTTACTGAAAAAACTGCGCAGGATACTTATGATAAATTAAAGAAGAATTTTGAGGTTGGAATGATAGACAAAGTTACTTTAGATTCAGCGGCTTTAGAATTAGATAAACAAAAGAATCTGACAGAAAGGGCTGTAAATGAATATATGGTAGCTCAAGATGAATTTAATTATATGTTACAAGGCCATGCCTCTGGATATCCAAATATGTCAAAACAGTCTATGGGGACGCCTGGAATAGGTTACTAAGTTTAATGGACAACAAATAGTGTGGAGGTTAAAGTCCTAAATGGACTTTAACGGGTAACTTGTGAGCGGAAGCGAAAATCTTAAGTTACCCAGTGTGACCACTAAAAGGAGGAAAGTTTATGAAAAAGAAAATAGGTTTTTTAATTGCTATGGCTATTACCTTAAACGTAACAACTACCTGTTTTGCAGATGCAGCTCCTGCACAAAGCAATGTAGTTAACTTGACCCTAGAGCAAGCTATTGGTAATGTGGAAAATAACAATGAGGAATTGAAAAATATTGATACTAAAATAGAAGCTGCAAATAGACAGTATGATTGGGATAGTCAGCAATCCTTATATATATCTCAAAATAACAATGAGTCACAATATGGACCAGGAAAATATTTAAATGCAGTAATTCAAAGGGATTTGACTCCTTTAACTGACAAGAAAAGTATAGATGATATAAAAAATACTAAAAGCGAAAGGCTAAATACTATAAAGTTTGATTTAGAAAAAAAATATTTGCAGGTTATAACCTATCAGCAGCAAATAGATGCCCTTAATAAATGCATTGTAGATATAGATCAACAAATGAATCAAATACAAGAAAAGATAAATGTAGGTCAGGCAACTAAGGATCAATTAAATCCATTAAAGGTTAAAAGAAATACACTAGTATCTTCTATAAGTGGTCTACAAGCTTACATGCAAACTCCTTTATTTACTATAAAAAAATATCTTAATATAGATATGAATAGTGAATTGAAACTTTCTGCTGCTAAAAAGGATTTTGCTAAGTTTGATGATAGTGATATAGAAAACAAAATAATCACTGCAGTAAAAAATGATTACAGCTACGGAAGCCTTCAAAAGGATATTAATCTTTCAAAGCAAAGACTGGACATAACTACGAAATATGTTTATGATTCTGTAACTGAACCTATGAATACAGAATTGAGTCTTAAGGATTTACAGAATAAATCAGCGGACACTTATACAGCAACAGAGGTAAAACTATGGAATTCATATTATAACTTGAAAAACAAGGAAGATGCAGTACAAACTCAAAATACAGCATTGGAAGTTGCACAGATGAGTTATGACAAAGCAAAGCAGAGCTTTGATAATGGATTGATAGATAAAGTTACTTTAGATTTTGCTGAGTATAATTTGGATAACCAAAAGGTTACCACTCAAGATGCAATAAATGACTATATGGTATCTAAAGAACAGTTTGAATATATGTTAAATGGACACGCTTCTTCTGGAAGTATAAATTAGAATAAAAAACTTGGCTAAAGCCAGGAGGAAAACTACAGAAATTTATAGAGAATAAGTTTCTGTAGTTTTTATTTTAAACGAATATTTAATTAATTCCAGATAAGTGTATTTGATTGAAAAAATGAATATGATACAATGAAATAAATAAAACTAAAGCAGTGATAGGAATATTAAAGAAAGAAGAATAAAAAAGAAAAGTGGTGTTATATTTGAATATAGATAAGAGCTGTGTAGAAAAAATAAAAAAGTTATTAATAGAAAAACTAGAACCTTATATAATATATATTTTTGGTTCTAGTGCAAAAGGAGTTTTTAGAGAAGATAGTGATGTAGATATAGCTTTTTTAAGTGATATGAATTTAAGCGAATATGAAGTTTTTATAATAGCTCAAGAACTAGCAGATATATTAAAAAGAGAAGTTGATCTTATAGACTTGAAAAATGCTTCTACAGTATTTAAAGCACAAATTGTTGGGAATGGAGAAGTAATATATTGTAATGATGATACAAGAAGAATGTATTTTGAAATGAGGGCTTTTAAAGAATATGCTCTTTTAAATGAAGAAAGAGAGAGTATACTTAAAAATATTAAGGAAAGAGGTAATGTTTATGGGGAATGATGTGATTTTCAATAAAATAGCGATTATTGAAAGATGCTTAGTAAGAATTAAGGAAGAATATAATAATAATCCTAAAAACTTAGATAATTACACAAAACAAGACTCTATAATTTTAAATATTCAAAGAGCTTGTGAAGCGGCAATTGATTTAGCAATGCATATAGTTTCAGAGAAAAAATTAGGCATACCTCAAAATAGCAGGGATGCTTTTGAAGTATTAGAAAAAAATAAATTAATAGATAGTGAGTTAATGAAAAAGTTAAAATCTATGGTGGGATTTAGAAATATAGCAGTACATAATTATCAATCTGTAAATTTAAAGGTAGTTGAAGAGATTATAGAAAAACATATAGATGATTTGAAAATTTTTACTTCTATTATCATAAGCAAAATATAGCAAAATTATAGATATAGTATTTTTAAGAAGCTTGATTCAGTTCATGAACATACGGCTAAAATAACTGAAGATATTACAGAAACTAATATGAAAAATATTTTATAAGGGAATCATAATTTGTGTATTTAATTGGGCACTTTATACGCAGTGAGTTAGTAGTGCAACCGACCGTTATATATTTAATATAATGGTCGGTTTTTTGCATATAAAATATATTTTTAATAAAGCAAAAATAGTAAAAACAATTAATTTTTAAAAGCCAATATCTTAGTCATTATACTATTTATATGCGCAGATGCTTTGTAAGAGTTTTGTAAGTGAAAGGTGATAAAATTATGAATAATAACTAATATTTTTATGATTACAACACTTGAGGGACTTTGCAAGTAAATGAAAGGAGGTATAAATTGGTTAAATTAAGAAAAAACAAGGTTTTAACCCTAATGGTGCTAGTATCCTTTATCTTAAACATTTTTTCATTAGCTTTTGAGAATAAGGCAAGAGCAGATACAAATGACATTAACTTTACATTAGAAAAAACTGTAGATAAAAGTGAAGTTTTTGCTGGAGAGGACTTTACCTACACAATAAAATATGCAAATCCCAATACTACTACAGATGCTCATAATGTAGTTATAACAGACGAGCTTCCAGGTAATATAAAGTATGTGTCTTATACTCCATCAGAAGATATAGCAGTAACAACAACAGGTAGTATAAATGGACATGACTTAATAACCTTTACTTTTAAGGAGCCTTTAAAGGCCGGTAAAACTGGATTTGTTAAGATTATAGCAAGATTTCCAGCGGGAACTACACAGGGAGGGACTACTAACTCAGCAATTAATGTGGCAAAGATTAAAGGTGACTATGGGGATGAGGTAACGAGCAATCCAGTTACTGTTACACCAAAGGTAAAAGATCCTGATTGGAGTATAACTAAAACTAAGACAATTCCATCAGGAACTCCAGCGGTAGGTGGAAATGTAACATATCAAATAACTCTTAAGGGTAATAGTGCTACTGGAGGATTAAATCTTCATGGTGTGAAATTGGTAGACACTATTCCTGCTGGAGGAGAATACATTTCTTCATCAAATGGAGGAGTATATGATAGTGGAACTGGAAAAGTCACTTGGGATATAGGCAATGTAAATGTAGATACTTCAGTAAATAGAACTGTAACTGTAAAATATCCTAGTGTTAAAGTTGAAGATTCAGTTACAAATGCAGTAGATGGATATGTGCAATTGTTTGGAGACACTAAGGTGTTAACTAAACAAGCTACCTTTACTCATGGCTTTGCAGCAGCTGCTCCATCAGTAGCTAATTTCACTAAAAATGGAAGACAGGCTGACGACAGGTATTCTGTAGGGCAAACTGCGCAGTTTACCTTAAGCAATATTCAAAATACAGGAAATGTGCCTCTTGATAAAATTGAGATAGTAGATAGCATACCTAAGGAAATAACACTTACATCTATAAGCACTGGAGCTTATAGTAATACTGCTAACGTAGAAGTTCAATACGAAATAAATAGCAGTGGTTCATGGCAGAATTGGCCGGGTACTCCAGTTCCTTCGAATACCAACAAAGTTTTAGATACAAATAGTATTACTCCTAATCCTGGAGAAAAAATTACAGGTGTAAAGTGGATATTAACTAATGGAGCTGAGGGTATTGCTCCAGGGTTTAGGAACACATCTGCAATAGCAGTAAATGGAACTGTATCAAAGCCAGACACTGGAGATAAAATAACTAACAACGCAACCCTTACTGCAACTAAGGATGGAATTCCTCCTATTATAAAAAACGCAAGTAAGGTAATTTCGGTTATAGACCCAATGCCTTGGTTAGTACCTACTAAAACCGTTAAAAACGGACAAACTAAATTTAATATGAATGATACTGTGGAATATAATTTAAGAATACAAAATCATGCTTTTGCCACAGGAGATTATATTAATCCTATAGCAGTAGATATACTTCCAGCGGAAATGGAAGATGTGCAAATTATAGGCTGTGATAGGAGTCATAGTAATATCAGTAATGACCCAGTTGTTGATACAACTCAAACAAAAATAATTGGTGGAGTAACGCACCGGATATTAAAGTGGAACTTTACAGGAACTCTTACACCAGGACAGTATGTAGATGTTAAATTTAGCGCAAAAATAAAGGATAAAACCCTAAGTGGTAAATACACAAATGAGCTTTATATTACAACAAATGATCAAAGTGTATTTGAAAACCCTATTAATGAATTGATAGATGATACTAATGATTTAGATGGAGATTCTAGCAGTACAGATAAAGTAGTTAAATCCAGTAGAGATGTATTTGTAAACTTTGTTGGAACTGCAGATTCGCAAAAGTGGGTTAAAGGAGAGTTAGACACTGACTGGAACTACTATGATATAAGCAATAGGCATGGTTATACGCTGCCAGGAGGTATTGCAGACTATCAATTAAGAGTAAAAAATACAGGAGCCAACGGACCTATAAACAATATTGTCATTATTGACGTGCTGCCATATATAGGTGACATAGGTGTAATTGATACTAAAGCTAGAGATTCTGCATGGAGACCATATCTTGTAAATAGAATAACAGGAGAAAATGGAGGGCCACTTCCAGCAGGTGTTAAAATTTATTATAGTACAAATCCTAATCCTTCAAAAGAGGAGCTTAGGGATCCTAAAAATAAAAAGGGACTTAAAACGGATGGATGGTCTGAAACACCGCCATTAGATATTACCTCCGTTAGATCCTTAAAATTTGATTTTGGTAATAACCCTCTTAATAAGGATGAAGAAAGAATATTACAATGGCCAATGAGAGCACCTTATGAAGCACCAGCAAATCAAATTGCATGGAACTCCTTTGGATATGGAGCAACTTTTGTAGATATAGGTGGAGATCAACCATTCCTTCCGTCAGAGCCTAAAAAAGTAGGTTTCGAAGTTCAGCCTGACCCAGCTGCAAAATATTATATCGGTAACTTTGTATGGGAAGATATGAATAAAGACGGGCTACAAAATGATGGCGAGACAGGCATAAATAGTGTGCTAGTTAACTTATATCAGTATAATAGTGTAATTGGTGATTTTGAATACACAGGAAGATACACCAGAACAGGAGATAGTCACACAGGAAAAACTGGATATTATGAATTTCCTAATGTTGCTCCGGGAACTTATAAGGTAGAATTTGTTTTACCTACAGGTTATAAGGTTGCACCATATAATGTAGGTGGAGATAGAGAACTGGATTCAAATATAAACTATAGTAATAAAGAAGATTATACAGATAATGGTACAACTACATCAGCCATAAAAACAGAGGATATAGTTATTACAGATAAAAATGATTTTTCTATAGATGCTGGGCTTTACAGGTTAGCATCTCTTGGAGACAGGGTATGGAATGACAGAAATGCCAATGGAATTCAAGATGCAGGGGAAGTAGGTATTTCTGGAGTTAAGGTAACACTTCTCGATAAGGATGGAAATCCAGCAAAATATGGAGATGGAAGCCAGGTACAAGATGTAATTACAGATGCAAATGGAAACTATAAGTTTGAAAACTTAGAACCAGGGCTTTATAAGGTAAAGTTTGAGAATCCTAATGGAGACTATAAATTTACCATAAATAACCCATCAGATAGCAGTAAAGACAGTGATGCTATAGCAGATTCAACAGGTTTAACAGCAACTACAGCCATAGTAAGTTTAAAATCAGGAGAAAATAAAACGGATGTTGATGCAGGAATGTATCTTGCTCAGATTGGAGACTATGTATGGGAAGATAAAAATGCAAATGGTATTCAAGATTTAGAAGAGATAGGGATATCAGGAGTTAAGGTAAATCTTCTTAATGAAGATGGTACACCTGCAAAGGATGAATATGGTAACCCTGTACCACAAGCAGCAACAGGTGCAGATGGAAAGTATTTATTTGATAACTTAAAGTCAGGAAAATATGTTGTAGAATTTGTTAAGCCTACTGGTTATGCTAAGTTTAGCAAAAGTATTCAAGGCTCTGACAGTTTAAAAGACAGTGATGCAGATGTAACAACAGGAAAAACAGCAGTTATAACATTAGCTGCTGGTCAGAGAGATATGAGCTGGGATGCAGGTCTTTACAAGTTGGCTTCCCTTGGAGATTTTGCATGGCTTGATAAAAATGCCAATGGAATTCAAGATGCAGGAGAACCAGCAATGCCAGGAGTTACAGTAAAACTTTTAGATAAGGATGGTAATCCAGCAAAATATGAAGATGGAACAATTATTCCAGATGTAATTACAGATGCGAATGGAAAGTATAGCTTTACAAGCTTAGTTCCAGGAAGTTATACGGTACAGTTTGTAAAGGATAGCTATTACAAATTTACAGATTCAGCTAAAGGTGCGGACAGAGGAAAAGACAGTAATGTAGATAGTACAGGAAAAGCAGATGTTATATTAGCATCCGGGGAAAACAATATTACTATTGATGCAGGATATATAGTGAATTCAGGAATAAAGCTGGAAAAAACCGTATACGTAGGTCATGATGGAGGAAAAGGCACAGGAGTAGAAAATGTAAAAGGTGAGAAGGGTACTCCTATAACTTATTTGTTTAAAGTAACAAACACAGGAACTTCTTACTTAAAGGATATAACACTAGATGATACAACTCTTGGAATTGATAAATCTAAAATGACTAAGTTAAGCGGAGATGACTTATTAGCACCAGGAGCAACTATTGTTTACTATTACGAAACAACTATTACTAAGGATTTTACAAATACAGCAAAGGTTGAAGGAACACCGAGTGATGATAAAGATACTGCTATTCCTAATGGAGACAAGGTATCTGCTCAAGATACAGCCATTATAGGAGAGGTGATACCGGGAATAAAAATAGAAAAAACAGTATATGCTGGTCATGACAATGGAGCTCAAAGTGGTGGAGAATTAGTAGTAGGTGAGAAGGGTACTCCTATAACTTATATGTTTAAGATAACAAACACAGGAAATGTTTGTTTGAAGGACATAACAATTGATGATGCTGATCTTAAAATTAATAAATCAAAAATGATTTATAAAGAAAGAAGCGAAAGTGGATTAGCAGAAAATGCACCTTTAAAAGTTAACGAAAATATAACTTATTACTATGAAACTACTATTAATGGAGACTTAACAAATACAGCAAAAACTGAAGGGACGCCAAGTGATAATTTAGGTAATACTATTGACACAGCCAGCAAGCCTTCAGCTCAAGATACTGCGAAAGTAGATGAGGTTAAGCCATCAATTACAGTAGAAAAGACAGTGTATAATGGTCATGATGGTGGAAAAGGCAGCGGAGTAGAAATAGTATCTGGTAAACTAAATTCTGATATAACTTATTTGTTTACAGTAAAAAATACTGGGGAGACTGATTTAAAGGACATAACCATTAATGATACTGATTTAAAAATTGATAAATCAAAAATGATTAAATTAAGTGGAAATGAACCTTTAACTACAGGAGCTTCTATTGTCTACTATTATGAGGGAAAGATTAATGGTGACTTGGTAAATATTGTACAGGTTAGCGGAACACCGATAGATAGCAAAGGCAATACTGTTCCAAATACTCATAACCCAGTAGCAAGTGATACTGCAGAAGTTAAGCTTTCTGCATCCCTAGGAGATTATGTATGGGTAGATGCAAATGCCAATGGTAAACAGGAACCTACAGAAAAGGGAATACCAAAGGTTAAGCTTATACTCACAGATTCAAAGGGAAATACCAAATCTACTGTTACAGATGATAATGGAAAGTATCTTTTTGATGACCTAATGCCAGGTGATTATACTGTAAGTATAGATAAAACCACGATACCAACAGGAATGGTGCCAAGTTATGAGTTAGATATTACATTAGACTATAAGGTTAATGTAACATTATCTAGTAATCAATTTAAAGATGATGTAGACTTTGGATACTATACTCCATCCTCTGGTGGCGGCGGTGGTCCTATAATAATTAAATTAACCTCTGTAGGGGATTATGTATGGTATGATAAAAATGGAGATGGCAAGCAAGACTCTAATGAAAAAGGAATACCTAATGTTAAACTTACATTGACAGACGGAAGTGGAAGGGTTAGTACTACCACTACAGATGCTAATGGAAAGTACCTCTTTAGTGACTTGGTGCCAGGAAAATATATTATAAACTTAGATGCAAATACTCTACCAAAAGATTTAAAACAAACTTATGAATTAGACAAAACTTTAAATGGAGAAGTTTCTGTAAGCCTAACGGCTGAACAATTTAAAGACGATGTAGACTTTGGATATAATAAATCTGGAATCAATATTGATGATGAGAAAACTCCAGGTGGTCCTTCAGAAAATCCAAAAGATAAACCAGAGGATAAGCCAAGCACAAATATTGATGATGATAAGACTCCAGGGTCGCCTACAGACATACCAGCAGGAACTTCAACAAAACCTTCACAAAATAATAATACTCCAGGAGATAAAAATTTACCTAAAACAGGAACAGAAAACTTTAATTTATTGTTTTTAGGTATACTTTCTTTAACTGGTAGTGGATTATTTATTCTAAAGAGAAGAGATAAAAACAAAGCTAAGTAGAGAGAGAGGTCAGGCTTTATTGCTTGACCTTTCTATTATAGAAAATTATAAAATGCAAATCTAAATTTTATATTAAAATTTAGATTTACAAGGATGTTCATTGACAATATATACTATAAAGAGTAAAATTAAGTTAAATAATAAATTTTTAAATAGTAAATTTAATTTCGTGCTTTTCGCCGATAATAGCAAACTATACGAAAGTATAGGACGCAAAGCTATAGGGCCTTACAGTTTGTACTGTGTGGCAGCCAGTTACCGAAGGAGGAGTTTTTTGTGTATAAAAAATTAGGAAAGATAGCTTTCTTTTTAATATTTTCTCTAGGTTTAGTGTCTTTTGGAACTAAAGTACAAGCTCAAGCAAATAATATATCTTCTAATAATAATAAAACTAATCTACTTTCAGCTAATACAGCTATGAGTACTAGTTTACAACTTAATAAAGATTATGTTGGGGACGGATATGTGCAAGTTAGATATAGTAATAGTAGTGATAAAAGAATGAAGGTATCAGTAAAAAAAGATGATAGAGTTTATTACTATGATTTTGACGGTAAAGGGCAATATGAAAATTATCCATTACAAATGGGAAACGGCAAATATATTGTAACTTTATTGCAGAATACTCAAGGAAAAGAATATGTAGAAGTAGAGAAATGGAATATTGATGCTGAAATAAAGGATAGTAGCTCTGTTTATAGTATATCCAATAAAGTGGTAAATTTTGACAAAGCCGTAGAGACAGTTAGTAAAGCAGCTGCGCTAACTGAAGGAATAAGTAGTGATGATAAAAAGGTTGAAGTAATTTACAACTATTTGATAAGTAATGTTAAGTATGATTATGACAAGCTTAATGCTGTACAAGCAGGCTATTTGCCAGATATTGATTCTACAGTAAACTCAGGCAAAGGAATTTGCTATGACTTTTCAGCTACTTTTGCAGGTATGTTAAGAAGTGTTGGAGTGCCAACAAAGGTTGTAATGGGATATTCTAATAATACAAAAGGATATCATGCTTGGAACGAAGTGTATTTGAATGGAAAATGGCTAGTGGTAGATACAAGCGCTGATTCACAAGCAAAAGAAGCTGGTGCTAAGTTTAGTATGTATAAGATATCAGATAACTATCAAAAAGAAAAAGAATATTAATTTTAATAAAATATTAGAAGTTAGCAGGAAACAACCGAAGTTTAGAGAGAAACTCGGTTGTTTTCATTTTTAACAAAACCATATATGATAAAATATATAAATAACTTAAGCGGACAATAGGAGAAGGAGTTTCATATTTGCGATTATATGATGAAAGTTAAATGAGAGGTTTGAAAAAATGAAAAAAGATAAAATTACCTATACAGCTGCTATTGCTATATTTATCATATCTATATTAATAATAGGATATGCTTCCTATGAAATTATATATAGTAAAAGAAAAGTTAATAAAAATATAGAAATATTAAATAATATTGAAAAAAATAAAAGCATAAGAAGTACTAATAGTAATAATCAAAACAATAATGAATCTGAAAAAGATAAAGACATTTATAATAAGCATGGAATTATTGGGAAATTGACTATAGAAAGAAGTAAAAAGACATTGCCAGTAGTTGAAGGTACTAGTGATGAAAACTTGAAAAGTGGGGCAGGACATTATAAGGGTTCGTATTTACCTGGTGAAAGTGGTAATTGTGTTATATTCGGTCATAGAGATGGCGTTTTTTCAAATTTAGATGAAGTTAAAATAAATGATATTATAACTGTTGAAACTGATAAAGGTAAATTTATCTATAAGGTTATTGATACTAAGATAACTGAGCCTAAGGAAGAAGAAATTATTAAAAATTATAATGAGCCAATGTTAACATTAGTAACCTGTTATCCTTTTGGATATGTAGGAGCAGCGCCCCAAAGATTCATTGTAATTGCACAACTGCAAAGATAATCAATTACATAAGAACTAAAAATTTTAAAATAAAATCACAGCAGCAGAAGAATAAAATAAGATGCCTCATAATGCACATTTATGTATTATGAGGTATCTTATTTTATTTTTACCTATATTAGATTATATTGACAATTATAAATAAATTTCATATAATAAACATATAAATAGTTAACATGTTTACTATTTATATGTTTATTATAAATACATAAATGACAAATAAGATAAAAATCACTTTAAATGAGATTTTAAATAGAAAAATTTATTAATTATGGAGGTAATTTAGTGGCGGAGCAAGAGAATAACAACCTAGAGAACTTAATCAATAGCAATTCTACTGATATTGATCCAATGAAATTAGTTGAGAGAATTATCAGAATAGGAGATTTAATAGAGCAATTATTTGATAAATTTTATAAAACCTTTAAATTGTCAAAACCACAATTTACTGCTCTTTATAAAATTTATTTGGCTGAGGAAGAGGGAATTGCCCTATCTGTTCTTGGGGATCAAATGTCTGTAACGAGAGCAAACATAACATCTTTAGTTGATAGAATGGTTGCAAGAGGATTAATAAAAAGAATTGTAAATGAAAATGACAGAAGAAGTATAAAAGCTGTGATAACAAAAGAAGGAAAAGAAATTTTAGAGAAGGTGCTGCCTGATAATCAGGTCCTTAGCTCAGAGGTTTTGAATTTTCTAACGGAAAAAGAGAGAGAAAACTTTTATGAACTGCTTATAAAAGTTGAAAAATACTTAATTGCAAATTATTTTGATAACTAAAATACATATTATTTTAAATATTTATGATGCTCTATAAGTAGCTAATATTATATTATGCAGGGAGGTTTTTCTATGAAACGTAAGAATATAGCATTAATTATGTCTTTGCTTGTAACAAGTAGTCTTTGTACAGCATGTACTAATGCTGCCGCTTTAACAGGAGATAAGATAATAAAGCAAACTAATGGTCATTTAACGGTCCAAGGAAATATAGAAACTAAAGAGATAAAGATAAACTCTAAAACATCAGGAAAAATAAAGGAAATAAAAATTAGCGAAGGTGACAGCATCAAAGGTGGACAAGTTTTGATAACTATCGACAATAGCACCTTACAAGCAAAGCAATCTCAGACACAGGCGCAGATTGAAGCTGCTACAGGACAGAAAAATGCAGCAGAAGCGGCAAAGCAGGCAGCCCAGGCAAAGCTTGAAGCTTTAAAAAATGGAGCAAGACCAGAGGAACTTGCACAGCTTAAAGCTCAATATGATTTAGCAGAAACCACTTATAATAGGGTTAAGGCTTTATATGACCAAAACTATGTTTCTAAGGCTGATTTTGATAACGCACAGACCCAATTTGAAATAGTAAAACAAAAATATGATCTTGCAAAAAACGGAGCTAGAGCAGAGGAGATAACTGCAGCACAAGCACAGGTAAGTCAAGCTGATTCTACAATACAGGCTTATGACGCACAGATCAAACAGGCACAAGGTGGATTAAGTGAAGTACAGACTTATATTAATGATACTACAATTGCTGCACCGGTAGATGGAACAGTAACTCAGCTAAATGTTGAGGTAGGGGAATTAGTAACCCCAGGAATGCCTCTTGTCGTATTGACAAATACAACTGCACCATGGATTGAGTGTAATGTAAAAGAAACAGACCTTTCGAAAGTAAAATTAAACGGAGAAGTATCTGTAAAACTTGCAGCATATCCTAATCAGCAATTTAAGGGTAAAATAGTGAGAATAAATGAAAAGCCTGATTTTGCAGTTAAAAGAGCTACAAATGACAATGGAGAATTTGATGTATTATCCTATGGAGTAAAAGTGGAGCTAACTAATATGGATAAGCCGCTTCATCCTGGAATGACAGCTATTGTTGATTTTGGAAAGTGATGTGAGATGCAATCATGAAAGAAAAGTTAGTAAAGTTCATACATCTAGGCGCAAAATTTAAAAACTTATTTTTTTCATTTTTGTTTGTGCTTGGAATTCCCATTATTTGTAGTTTTATACTAGGATATCAAATGGAAGGCCATCAAGTTCAGCATATTCCAACTATTATTGTAGATCATGATAATTCTCAATTTAGTAAAATGCTGATTAATGAAATAAAAACAAATGAAATATTTAATGTGACTAATTATAGCGATAGAGATGAAGATGTTAAGGATTTAATAGGACAAGAAAAAGTGAGAGTCGGTGTTATAATTCCTAAGGATTTTTCTAAGGATTTGGCCAGTGGAAATGGTCCTAAGGTGCTTATATGTTACGATGGTACACAAATGTCAGTTACTAGTGCTGCTAAAGCAAGAATGAGTGAAATTCTTCTTACTATTAAAACTGGATATTTAAAAAAGGTAGTTGAAGGGAAATTAGGTATAATGCCTGAGGTATCCCAAAACTATGTGCTTCCTATGTATTTTAATTACAGACTTTTAAATAATCCTACTAGAAACTATATAAACTTTTTTATACCTGGGATGATAATTTCTATTATTCAAGTTAGTCTTGTTATGTTGGGTGTAGATATAGTCAGAAAGGATGAAAAGAAGTATTCGTGGCTGTGGATAAAAGGCATTTTAGGTGGGCTTTTAGGGGTGATTTCTATTGGAATAAGCCTCGGAATTCAGTTTAAATATTTTGCAGTACCTTTTAGAGGAACTGTTAATGGAGCTATTATACTAACCCTTTTATTTTGTATAGGTATGGTGAATTACGGGGTACTTATAAGACTTATTTTGCCGGAAAAAATACTTGCACTGCAGGTTGCCTCTATACCTGTTCTTTTTACAACTATTTTGGCTGGCTTTACCTTCCCTTTATTTGCAATGCCTAGTTATTTTCAGGAGATTGCTAAGTTTCTTCCATTCCTTTATTACGGTGAATCCATAAGGGACTTATGTCTTAAAAATATAGGAATAGAATATATTTTGCCACAGATAAATTGGTTGTTTAAATTTGTATTATATATGTGGATAGCTTCTTTTGGGGTTTTCATGTTAAAGAAGATTATTAAAAAAAGGTATGAGAATATAAAAAACGAAAAAAATCACCAGCAGAAAACTGAAGAGGTGGTTCAAGTATGAGTATTAAAGAGAAGTTTAAATTTAAGATTAAAGTTAGGCCTGTAACTATAAAAAATATTATTTTACTTACTTTAGGGCCTACACTTGTTGCTATTATTTTTGGATTGGCATTTAGTAAGATTTTTATAGAGGGAATTCCTATGGGGGTTCTTGATATGGACAATTCTTCTATATCAAGAAATATTGTAAAGCAGTTTAAGGAAACTTCAAAATTTAATGTTTCTTATTTTCCACAATCGGAAGAGGAACTTAACGAGGCCATAAAAACAAAAAAAATTAATGTAGGGCTTATCATTCCTAAGAATTTTAGTAAAGATGCTATTGAAACTAAGGCTCCAAAAACTTTGCTTTTAGTAGATGAAACAAATTTAGTAATAGGAAACACGGCACTTTCCTATGGCAGCGAAATATTAAATACTATTAATGCAGGAATTCAGATTAAGGTTTTAGAGGCAAACAACATGGTGCCTTATGCTGCCCAAAAGTCCATTGCTTCTTTATCCTTTACAGAACGTATGTTATATGAGCCGCAATTAAGTTATATGAGATATCTTTTGTATGCACTTATTGGATTGGCTGTTCAGCAATTATATATTGGAGCTTTAGCACCGGCTTTAATTGAAGAAAAATTGAACATGGTAAAAATTAAGCTCCGTTCAAAGGAAGGAGTTAAAAAGTTAATTAAGATTTGTTCAAAAATTTTAGTTTTTTCTTTCATGACATGCGTAGGCTTTGCGGGAGGCCTTTATGTAGCAGGCAAGTATTTTGATCTTCCTTTGAAAGGAACTATATTGAATTCTTTTATTCTTCTTGCTATTTTTCTTATTAACCTTACAGCAATATCCTTTGTTTTAGCTTTTGTTTTTGATGCTTCGGATCAATGTGTACGCTTCGCTATGTTTTTGTCTGTGCCTACAATGCTTACAGCAGGGTATGTATGGCCTGAATATATGATGCCACCAGGTTTTTTCCATGTTGTGAAAAAATTGTGGCCTCTAGTATATTTTATTAATCCATTTAAAACTATAAACTTAAAAGGTGTTGATATTAGTGCTATAGCCACCTATGTACATGGTGGAATTTATTACGCACTATTCTGGCTACCTTTAGGTGTTGGATTATATTTGTTTAAAATCTTTGGCTTTAAATTTGTACATAGAAAATTATTAAAGCCAAAGGAAGATGTGAGTTAAAAAAATTACGACGTAATTTTTTTATAGAGGACAGAGGACAGTTGACAGAGGACAATAATTGTTGCTTTTCCGACCTTACACTATGGAAAAACTTTAATTATTTTTCAGCAATAGGCGACTTTGTCCCAAGCCGTTAGGCTGTGTCAATTGTCAATCCTCTATGATTTTTAAATTTTTCAGATGCTTCTTTAAGAGCTATATTCATCTTATTTAAAAAATCTCTTCTACTTTGAGCTTTTAGTCCTTCTAAATCTATCAATTCATCTAAAATATTAGACTTATTCATATAAATTTATTCAGTTTTAAAAAAATGTGAAACCTAGATTTATAAATTAAAGATTTTTCGAAGCATAGCGGAGAAAAATCCTCCTTCACTGTCCTCTGTCAATTGTCCTCTGTCCTCTAATAAAAATTTTGCTTCGCAAAATTTTTATATTGAGCCAATAATTTCACTGTGATATATTAAACTTATAAAGAGTGCAAGAGATCAAAAACTCTTACAGCTAGATAGTAAAGGTAGGTGGAGTATATATGAATAAGAAAAATAATACTAACAGATTTAGAATATTTAAAATTCAGTTTATAGTAATTTTATTACTATTGTTGTTTAACTCTAAAGCTGCTCATGCTCAAGAATCTTATGAGGTTTTTCCTACACAACAGAACATAAGCACAGATAAAGTATGGAACGTTAAGTTTTCACAGGATGTTGATCCATTTAGTATAAATGAGAAAAATATAAAGATTGTAGATGAAAGTGGAAATTCGTTAAAGACGAGTCTAACTTGTAGTGGAAGTACTGTAAGCATAAGACCTATTAATAACTATGATCCAGGAAAGACTTATACCATTTTAGTAGATAATATAAAATCTACTAAAGGATATGCTTTAAAATTACCTGGGAAAATGGATTTTACTATTAAAAGTGGTGCACCAACTAATCAAGAGGTTGGCGTAGGTTCTTTTTCCCTCATAGATACACATACATACAAAATTACAGATACTTTAACTGTTACTGCTACAGAGGATACAAGCTTCGATTTAACTTATAATATAGGCACTTTTAGCAATTCACCATATCAAAAAGAATTAGATTTACAGGTTTTAGGTCCCAATGCTAAAATAACTTCTGAAGATTCTATTCGTAGACAGCTTAGCGCTAATACAAATGTGAAACCTGGAGATAAGATTCAATATCAAATTGTTAGAACAGTGCAAGATAGTGGAATAAAATATGTAAAGGATTTGTCAAAGACTACTGGAGATTACAGTAATTTTAGTGACTATAAAAAATACACTTCGCCAAGTGATAAAATAGAAAGTGATAACCAGGATATAATAAACAAAGCTAAGGAGATTTTTGGGACAACAACTAATCCTTATTATAAAGCAAAGAAGGCTTATGAATTTGTAAATACCTATATGAATTATGATAACAATAATGGAAATAAGGGAGCATTAAATGCTTTAAATACAGGTAAAGGAGTTTGTGAAGATTATTCTGAGTTATACGTTGCACTATTAAGAGCATCTGGAGTTCCAGCTAGAGTAGCTACAGGTTTTTGGGTAGATACCAGCAAGTTTAATAGCAGTAGTACAATTGACGGCAGTGAAGATAGACATGCTTGGGTAGAGTATTATTTACCTGAATATGGTTGGGTCCCAGCAGAACCTACTAACATATATTATCGCAATGGTAAACAAACCTTAGATTATAGTTTCTTCTCTAATTTAAGTTCCTCAGGACATATTATTTCAGGATATGACTCAGCTGGGGATAACAAAGATGGCAACATAATCTATTCATATTTACAAGGCAGCGGTGTACATGTAGATAGGCAAACAGTTATTGAAAAATTGAACTAGTATGCTGTGCTCGCCAAGAGGTGGCAAGCTTGTATTTAATTAGATTTGATTTTATAAAATTGTTATGATATATTAAATTAGAAACAAAAATATAGAAGTAAATATAGTTACTAATGGAAATCATATCAATGATTTGAAAGACAAGCCTTCTTGTAATTAGTAACTATTGTGAAAGTATATTGATGAAATAAGCTTGGAGGTATAAAATGGAAAAGAAAATGAAAGAGGCTAACAGCAAGGTCAATGCAAATGATGATAAGTTATATGTTCCTACGGTACTTTCACTTTTAGAACATGATGAAAATGTAATGTCTGATGTTCAAAAAGAGATTTTAGAAGAGGAAATAGCAGAACTTCCACAAATCGTTGAAGGACAACTTAATGTAGCTGGCGTTTATGTTTATGACTTAGGTGAAAAATTAGAAGTTAAAGCTTACATAAGAAACGGACTTTCAGAAAAGGTTATTCTTAGAAAGGTTCCTTTTTACATATTAAATTCTAAAGATGAAATTTTAGCACAACAAATGTTTAATTTAGAATCTTTAGGTGAAATACCAGCACATTCTGCAAGACCAGTAAAACTATATTTTGAAAAGCAAAATGTAAAAGTTGATACAATAGCTATGGATGATTGGAAGGTACAATTTGATTCAAGATTAAAGGCTTCTAAAACTGTTAAAACTCAATATGAAGATTTACCAGAGGACATAGATATAGAGGACAAACTTGTTTTTGATAACTTTTTAAATGAACTTCCAGAGCTAAATGAAGGAGAAGTTTCTGTATCTACTTTTAGTGTAGGTATTCAAAAGGGTGGAAACATACTAGTTACATTAGTAGTAAGAAACGGTAACAATCAGTCAATAAACATGGAAAAGATTCCTGTTACTTTAAAAGATGGTAATGGAACAGTTGTAAAATCAGAGTTATTTGAATTGAAGAATTTTACAGTTAATGCTTTAAAAGCAAGAGTATGCAATCTTATTTTCCCTACTGGCGTAAATGTAGAAGAAGATGTAGCATTAAAGGATTGGTCAGTATCATTTAGATTAGAAGAACTAGGAAGCCAAAGTAATTAATAAATACATAATATAATAGTAATAAAGCTTTTTAAACCACATTAAGGAGAGATTTTCTTAATGTGGTTTTTTAAATTGGATTAATAATGAATATTTTCATTTATATTCACTATTTGGATTTGTTTCATAAGTTGTCTAGTTTATGCCCTAGTATTAAAATATAAGTAATCTTATGTTAATTTTTCTAGGAGGAAACTGGCTAATGAATAAAAAAATGATAAAATTATCAGTACTCATATTTATGATACTAGATATAATTTTACCAATAGTTGTAAGGGCATCAACTATAAGAATCTGTGGCGATGATAGGTACTTGACAGCAATTCAAGTTGCAGAAACTAATTGGCCTAATGGTGCTAAAGATGTAGTTTTAGTATCTGGAGAAGGTTATGCAGATGCAGTAAGTGCGTCGGTTTTAGCAAAAACTATAAATGCGCCTATATTATTAACTGGTGGCTATTCCTTAAATTCTGATAGTAAAGCTGAGATAGATAAACTAAAACCTCAAAATGTGTACATGGTAGGAGGAACTGGCGTTATTAGCCAGTCAATAAGAGATAAGTTAAAAAGTGATAATTATAATTTAATAGAACTTAAAGGTGATAATAGATATGAAACAAATATAGCCGTTGCAAAAAAGTTAATGGAACTGGGAATTAAGCTTGATGACGTTATGCTTGTAGGGGGAGAAGGTTTTTCAGATGCCCTGTCAGCGGCGCCGATAGCAGCAGCTAAAGAGCAAATTTTATTGTTAGGAAGTAATGATAATAGTACAATGAAATCTGTTATTGATTTTGTAAAAAGTAATAATTCAAAAGTTACTGTTATTGGAACCACCAATGTTATAAATGAAGATGTTTATAAGGCTCTTGGTGCTGTTGAAAGAATAAATGGAGGAGCTGACAGATTTGAAACTAATCTAAATGTATTAAGTAGATTTAAAGATGATTTAAAATCAGATAAATTATTTATTGCAAGTGCAGCAGCAAACGCAAAGGATGATGGATATGCAGATGCATTAGTTGCATCCTCACTAGCGGGAAAGTTCTCTGATCCTCTAGTTCTAGTTGATAAAGAAGGTTCAGCTGCTATCTCGAAAGTATTAGAATATGTAAAAGGTAAGGCAAATAAATCTACAGAATTAAATGTTATTGGAGGAAAAGGTGTTATTTCAGATAATGTAGCAGCTCAGATAAGTAATGCTATCAGTGAATCAACCAATGATGTAGAAAACATTAAAGTTTCTTCAATAAGCACTAATGGACTTAATCAAATTAAAGTGGAGTTCAACACAGAGGTTAACAAGGAGACAGCGGAGGCAGTAGAAAATTATCAGTTAGATGGTGTAGCTTTAAATTCTCAAAATGCATCAGCGACATTACAAGATGATAATAAAACAGTATTGATTACTTTGGCATCACCATATTCTCAATATAAGGATGTAGTTGTAACAGTAAAAAATGCTGTATTAGACAGAGATTTAAACAATACAGCACCTAAATACGATAAGTTAGTTACTTTTTCGGATATTACAGTCCCACAAATTGCTTATGTAACAGTAACTGGGAACAATAAGCTGACTGTAAAGTTTTCAGTACCTATTAAAGTTACAATGAGTGATTTATCAGCTATTAAAATCAATGGACAAAGTGTAGTAAATTATGGGCTAAATACTTCATTGAGCACGTTATATGAAAAATGCGATATTTGGGCAGATAAAGTGGAGCTATATTTTAATGTACCGCTGCCAGCAGGTAGCAATACACTTGAAATTCCAAAAGGTATTGCAGATGATAAATTCTATAGTGCTGCTGGATTTGTATTACAAGAAACTAAGACAAGCTTTTCCGTTGAATCTGTTACTAACAAACCTCAAATAGTAAAGGTAACTGGGGATAACTCAGGGATTGTCTATATAACTTTTAATAGACCTATGGATAAAAAAACTGCCTTAATAAATGATTACTATAGAATAAATGGAAACTCAATTTCTTCTGCAGATATTAGTTTTGACAATGGCTCTAATTATATCGTTGTAAAGATAAAAGGAATAAAAGATATTTTAAATATTGGAGCAAATGTTATTTCGGTGACAAGTAATATAAAAGATGCATATGGAAATAAAGTTGATGATAATGCTAATGTAAGCTTCAGCATAGAGGCAGATAATATTAAGCCGCAAATTATTGCTTTAACTATGCTAGATAGCCAGACCATAAGAATTAAGTTCAATAAGAATGTTAACAGCATATTTGCAACAAATAAGTCTAACTATAAATTATTTAATTCTGAAGGCATAGAAATAACAAATAAAATTAACTATGTAAAGGAAGCTAATGGGGTATCAGGAGATAACGTGAGCTCCTATGATATAAAATTTACAAAGGATAACGCTTTGACAGGTACTAAATATACAATACGTATTGCAAATATTGTAGACACCAATTTTAAACCTAATGTGATGGAAGACTATACAACTGTATTTGATGGAATAGACGACATAGCTCCTAGAGTAACTAAGATAGTTAAAAAATCTGATGATAAACAAAAGGTAGTTATTTTCTTTAGTGAGCCTATGGATGAAGTATCAATAAATAATATTTCAAACTACTCCTTTATGAATGGAGTTGGCGATTATAAAAAGTTACCAGCTAATGCTGTTATCACCCATAATGAAGATGATAGTATTGTTATGATTGAATTTCCTTCCAGTTATATATTAGGCAATGGAACAGATGAAAATCATGTATTAAAAGTAGGGGTAGAAAATGTTAAAGATAAGTCTGGAAACATTATTTCAGGGATTTCTTATTCTGACTATATAAGTACAAACTATGCTGGAGGTCCAAGTCTTGTAACAAATACAGTAAAGCTTGAATATAGCGGCGATGATATAAAAGCTACAATACATTTAAGCTCAGAGTTAGACTCATTAGATATTAATGATTTTACCCTTGCAGGGACAACTCCAGATAGTGGATTTATTTCTGGTAAAGATGTTGTGCTTATGTTCAACAGTGAATCTATTGATAGAAGCAATGGGAAGTATAAAGTGGATTTAATAAAGGCAGCTGGTATTAGAGCAGAACTGGTTATCTTAAAATCAAAAACAATACAGGATACAAGTGGTAATAGCATAGATGTTGCAAATTCGTCAGATTTGGCAGGCCGTTATTTAATTGCAGGATCAGATACAGTTTATAATATGCTGCTTGCGCCTAAAACAAACTCAGATGCTTGGAGTGTAATAATTAACGCTGATGGATCTGCTGCCGCTAACATAGTTTTTGATGAGAATATAGATAACAGCATAACAGGAGTATATGATGACGACTTTATATTCATAAATGAAAGAACTGGTAAAAGACTAGATGTGCAAAGTGTAAATGTGAATAAAGATAGCAATACAGTTGTGTATAACTTTGGATATGGAGAAATAACACATGGAGATAAAGTTTACATTAGGGCAAATGATATATCTTCAAATATAAATATAAGAAGTCAGAAAGATAATGGTGGTAACTATACAGTATATAGTCCATCAAGTTATGATCTAAAAATTAGAATAATAACTGCGAGATAGTGGGGACAGTCCGCAATTTTTCAACAGTCTCTTTAGACAAGCTAGGGACAGTTCACAATTTCTCCTCAACTCTATTATGTGAGGAAAAATTGCAGACTGTCCCCTTCTTCTTTATAAAATCTTAAGAATTAATTTATAAAAAATTTAGAAATATGCGGTATAATTGTAAATGTAGAAATATATTTAAACTTGTGATAAAATTGTTTCATAATTGAAATATTTTGTCATGAGAGGAAATAGAATGGATAATCAAGAAGTATATGATATTGCTCACGAAATAATAAAAATACTTAAATTGTTGAAAAGAAAAGCAAGTAATCATGTTGAAGGCAAATGTTTAAATATGTCTTCATATATGATATTACATCTGTTAAAAGAAGAACCAAAGAAAACTTTAACTGAAATCAGTGAGAATTTGGGGCTTCCAAATAGTACTGCATCTGTATTAGTGGATAAGCTTGTGAAAGAAGGTCTTGTTGATAGAGTCAAGGATAGTGCTGATAGAAGAAAAGTTATTATATGCTTAACGGATAAAGCAGTACGTTATTCAAAGGAAATAAAGGATGCACATATCAAAAGTTTTAGTGACCTTTTAAAGCGTGCAAACAATGATGAACTAGAGGATATTTTAAGCGGCTTGAGAATTTTATCAAGGATAATAGAAGAGGGGGATAGCAAATCAAAACTTACATAGGTATAAAGGGAAACTAAGGAGACTGTCCACTAAAAAATGTGTTGCATTTTTCTTAATATAAATTAGATAGAAGGGGAAAGAGTATGGGATTAAAAGCAAAATTAGGCAAAATTAAGTTTAATAAAAAAATTATTATTATAAGTGTTGTTGTACTAGCTATTGTTGGTATAGGAGTATCATCATATGCTAAAGCACAGAAAGCTAAGGTTAAACAGGTAACTATGGCTAAGGTTACAAAGAAGAAGGTCTTACAATCCGTATCTGCAACTGGAAATGTAGAAGCAAAATATAGAAATGATATAGCATTAAATCCTGCACAGAAGGTTGTGAAGGCTTTAGTAACTGAAGGCCAACAGGTAAAAAAGGGAGATGTATTAGTGGAGCTAGATACTTCTGACTATGAAAGTCAGCTTGAAAAGGCAAAACTAACTTTAGCTAATGCACAAGCTACATTAAACCAATTAACTAAAACAGGATTAGATACAGAGAGAAGCAACGCCCAAAATGGACTATCACAAGCACAAATAACTTTGGAAAATGCACAAAGAAATTATGATGATTTAAATAAAAAATATCAACAAAATCAAGGATTACTTAGTCAAGGATACATATCACAAAATGATTTTGATGCTTCTAAAAAAGCCTTTGAGGAAGCGGCTAATGCTGTTAAAGGAGCTCAGTCTGCTTTAGCAAATTCACAAAGTGCATTTAACAATGTCAATGCATCTAGTGGGGACAAAGTAACTGCGCAAAGAACTCAAGTTGCTTTAGCACAGGCGGATATAGATAATTTGACTAAAAAGATAGAAGATAGCAAACTAAAAGCAAATACCGATGGAATAGTAATAAGAATGGATGCAAAAGAAAATCAATTTCCTAAAGCTGGAGACATGGTTATAGTAGATGATAATTCATCATTTAGAGTATCTCTTGATATGACACAGTATGATGCGGTAAAGGTTGTTAAAGGACAAAAGGCAGATATAAAAGTAAAAGGTTCAGATAAAAAATATACTGGTCAAGTAACCGATATAGGAGAAATGGCACAAACAAAGACTAATGGTACAGATCAAGATTATAAGGTTAATATTAAAGTAACTATGGACAATCCTGATGAAAATGTAAAAGCTGGATATGAAGCGGATTCAGAAATAATAATAAGTCAGAAGGACAGTGCACTTGCAGTAGGCTTTGACGGTATTAAAGAAGAAAAATCTACAGGCAAAAAATATGTTTACTTAGTGAACAGCAGCAACAAAGTTGAGAAAAAATACATAAAAGCTGGTCTTGAGACAGATTATGATGTAGAGGTTATAGATGGACTTAAAGACGGAGATAAATATATTGTAAACCCTCCTGAGACTATTCATGAAGGTGATGTAGTTGCAGAAGCAGCAAACAAAAATGGGGGGACTAAAAAGTGATAATTAAGCTTGAAAACCTCGTTAAAGTATACGATACTGGTGCAATCCAGTTAAAAGCCTTAAAAGGTGTTAATCTTGGAATAGAGGAAAAGGAATACGTAGCTATAATGGGTGCTTCTGGTTCAGGTAAATCTACATTAATGAATGTACTAGGTTGTTTAGACAAGCTTACTGATGGTAAGTATTATTTGGACGGTGTTGATATATCATCTCTTGATGACAACAGCATTGCAGCAATAAGAAACAAAAAGATAGGCTTTGTATTCCAGGCATTCAATCTTCTACCAAAGCTTACCGCCTTGGCTAATGTTGAATTACCAATGATGTATGCAGGAGTGTCGAAGCCAGAGAGAGAAAGAAGGGCTAAAATAGCTTTAGGAAGAGTAGGACTTGCTGATAGAGTTCATCATAAACCAAATGAGTTATCTGGAGGTCAGAAGCAAAGAGTAGCTATAGCAAGGGCTCTTGTAAATGATCCAGCAATAATACTTGCGGATGAGCCTACAGGAAATTTAGATAGTACATCAAGCGAAGAAATAATGGGTATATTTCAGGAGCTTAATGATGAAGGAGTAACTATAGTTATGGTTACTCACGAGCCAGATATAGCTCAGCATACTAAGAGAGCTATTATGTTTAGAGATGGAAATATTATTTCAGATAATGTGGTAAATAATAGAACCATAGTCAGGGGGGATAGCTAATGAACATAGCGGAAAGTTTTCAATCTGCACTGCAGAGTGTAAGATCCAATAAACTGAGATCCTTCTTAACTATGCTTGGTATAATCATAGGAATATCTTCAGTAATTACCATAGTATCAATAGGTGATGGAGCAAAACAATATATTACAGGTCAGTTTGAGAGTATTGGAACAAATTTAGTTAATCTTAAGATGAATTCCACTACTGATGATATAGAAAAGAGAGATTATTATACCTTAGATGACATACAACTTTTAAAAGAAAAAATACCTGAAGTTACCTCTGTGGTAGCTGATATTGGTGGTTCCGGTAATTTAAAAACGGAGAATAATAAATCAAAGCGTATGAGCGTTGTTGGTACAACTGCTGACTCAATGAAGCTTTACAGCATAAAAATTATAAAAGGAAGATATTTAAATGAAACAGATATAAATGCAGCAAAAAATGTGGCTGCAATAGATGATAAAACTGCTGTAAAACTTTTTGGAGATACTGATGTGGTAGGAAAAAGAGCTAAATTGAGTATGGGGGATAAAACTATCAATGTAAATATCATAGGGGTATTCCAAGATACAAATGCATCTCTTGGTGGAATGGCTGGAGATAATGCGCCTGGATTTATGGTGCTTCCTATAAGCATAGGGGATAAAATATTTAAGTATACTGATATAAGCAGGATGGCAGTAACACTTTCAGATATGAAGAATGCAGACCAGATAAGTGCTAAAATGATAAGAATTATTGAAAATAAGCACCAAAATAAAGGTAAATACTCTGCTGAGCAAGGTTTTAAAGAATTAGATACTATAAACAAAGTGTTAAATATGTTAACCTTAGGACTTGGAGCTATAGCGGCTATATCACTATTAGTTGGTGGCATAGGAGTTATGAATATAATGCTTGTATCTGTTACAGAAAGAACTAGAGAAATAGGTATAAGGAAAGCCATAGGAGCAAAGACAAAGGATATTAAGATACAGTTTTTAATGGAGTCTGTAATATTATGTTTAATAGGAGGAACTATCGGAACTATAATTGGTATATCCTTAGGTAAGGTTGCTAGCTCCTTTATGCATGTAGATATTCCAGTGTCAATTAGAGTAATATTGATAGCATTTGGGTTCTCTTCAGCAGTTGGTATTTTCTTCGGATTATACCCTGCAAGTAAGGCAGCGAAACTTGATCCTATCGAAGCATTAAGGTACGAGTAATATTAGTCAGCTAATAAGTGAAAAGTCATTTATTAGCTGCTTTTTTGTAAATTATGATAGCGGTCTCATTTAGATATTGTAAGATTCGATGATGAGTATGGCAGAGAATAGAAGAATCCTGCGTCAGAGAGGGTATAATATATAGCAGGTGGATTACAATAATATGGATGAGGCACTAATGAGAGCTAAGACAGGAATAACAGATAAAATTCTGCTATTCCTTATTTATATGATACTATATTTATAAAGATTTTAGATATCTGCTTGAGGAGGGTGTAATGAGAAAGAGAGAAGATAAAAAGACAAAGAGGGTATTACTGATTATAATTGTAGGGATAATCATTGCTTGTGGTGTATTCTTTAAACTCCTAACGTGGAATTCATCATATGCTGCTCCAAGTGCAAAGTTATCTCATGAATTTATAGCCAATGTAGTAAAATCTCAAAGTACTGGAATATTAGAATTAAATAATGAAGACTTAAATTCCATAATAAAGACTTATATTGATAAGAAAAGCTATGGGAATTTAAATATCAAAGCTGTTCATGGAGAAATAGCCGACAAGGAATTAAATTTTTACATTCCCTTTAGTTATAAGGGAGTAGATTTTCTTTTTTCATCAAAAGGTACTATAACCTTTAAGGATAATAAGGTGAAGTATAATCCAGAAAAACTTTATGTTGGGAAGGTTCCTATACCAAGAGAGTATGTTTTAAATAAGCTTAGTGGTTTATTGCATGGAGGCGTTTCCGTAGAGGATTCTAATATATGCTTAGATGCAAGTGTGATACCACTAAAAGTAAATAATGTTTATGTAAAAGATAGCAAGATTGTTCTTGAAGTTAAAAAATTTGATACTACTAATAATAGTAAGTTGAAATTTTTAGAAGAGTTACTTAAATATATTCATTAATACGCTGATCAGTGAAACTCAAACAACATACAGCCAAAAGGCTGTTTTTGTTTTAGTTTTAATATGTTAAAATGTAGATAGAAAATTTTAGCATATATTCAATTTTGAACTTATGGGGGAAGTATGGGAAGCATTATAGAATTAGAAAATATAAATAAGATATACGGGAAATCTATTAAAACTCAAGTGCTTTATGATGTAAATTTATCCTTTGAAGAAGGGTCGTTTAATTCTATAATAGGATCCTCAGGTAGTGGCAAAACTACTCTGTTAAATATAATGGGCACTTTAGATAAACCTACTAGTGGACAAGTATATATTGATAATAAAAGAATAAATGGTATGAGTAGAGCTGCATTAGCTTCTCTTAGGAATAGAAAAATAGGATTTATATTTCAATTTCACTATCTGCTGCCAGAATTTAATGCCATAGAGAATGTGCTTATGCCTTATACAATAAAGAGATTTTTTTATGGGAAAAAAATTCGTGAAAAGGGTGAAGAACTTTTGGATTTAGTAGGATTATCTGAATTTAAGAATAAAAAAGTTTGCGACCTATCAGGAGGTCAACAGCAAAGAGTTGCAATTGCTAGAGCTCTTATGAACGAACCTAAAATTATACTAGCAGATGAACCAACAGGAAACTTAGATTCCAAATCTGCTAAGGCTGTATATGATGTGTTTAGGGAGATAAACAAAAGATTTAAAACTACTTTTATAATTATAACTCATGATGATAGGATAGCTAAAGAAGCAGATAGAATAATAAAAATAAGGGATGGTATGGTTTCTGACATAAATTATGCTAATGAAAGGAAATAGATAATGTTTGCATCACTAAGGATAGCATGGAGGTTCTTAAAAGATAGTAAGGCACAAACCATGATTATAATATTAGGAATAGCTATAGGGGTATCCGTCCAAATATTTATTGGACTTCTAAGCAAAGGACTTGAAACTACATTATTAAACAAGTTCATAGGTAACTCACCACATATAACAGTATATTTTGCTAAGGGAGGAATGGAAGACTGGCAAAGTAAAAAGAGCAAAATAAAAGTTGTGAGCAAGGATATAGATGTAGTGGCTCCAGTAGCTGAACAACAAGCTTTTATAAAGCTCACAGATATAAAAGAACCTGCTAGAATAAGAGGATTTATACCTGAGGACCTTAATAAGTTATATGGTATTAAGAGCAAAATTTATGAAGGTAAAATGATAGAAAATAACGGACAAGCATTGATTGGTAAAGAGCTTAAAGAAAGACTTGATTTAAAATTAGGAGATAAACTTAACATAGTAACAATAGATAAAAGGAATATTGAGCTTACAATAGTGGGCTTTTATGACTTGGAATCAGCAGGATTAAATAGGTTTTGGATTTTTACAGACTTAAAAACTGCCCAAGATTTAATAGGTTTTGGAGATAAAGTCACCTCTATAGAGATTGGCGTTGTAAACCCATATTTAGCGGATAGTTTATCGAAAAAGGTTAGCAATTCTCTTAATGATAAGGATATAAAAGTACAAAATTGGAAAGATGAGAATAAACTTTTACTTAGTGGAATAATAGGACAAAAGATATGTACTGTAATAATTCAGTTTTTTGTTCTTCTGGCGGCTGTACTAAGCATAGTAAGTGTGCTTGGCATAACTGTAACTCAAAAGTATAAGCAAATAGGTATATTAAAGGCTATGGGGATAAGAGATGGTTCTGCTGCATTTATATTTTTAATGCAGGCCTTTGTTTTAGGAATCATAGGAACTGCGCTAGGGGTAGGACTTGCTATGATGTACATAAAAGGTTTTAATACATATATAGTAACAACAGAGGGAAAGCCAGTAGTAGATATTGTTATAGATAATAAGTTTATAATTGTTTCTGCTTTAATTGATATAGCAGCCTCAACTTTAGCTGCATTTTTACCTGCTGTAAAAACTTATAGATTAAGTCCTGTTGAGATAATAAAAAATGGAAACTAGAATTGAATAGGGAAATAAATTAATAAAAAAGAAAAAATATTAAACCTAAAAAGGTAGAACAATAAAGGTGATAAAATATGATAGATTTACATAGTCATATATTACCGGGCATAGATGACGGAGCAAAAGAAATGGCTGTAACCATGGAAATGCTGCAAATTGCAGTTAAGGATGGTACAAAGAAGATTGCAGCCACTCCTCATTTTTATACAGGTTACTATGAAAATATCTATGAAGATGTGTATAAGCTTGTAAAGGAAATTAACGTTAAAGCCAAAGAAAAAGGAATAGATGTAGATGTAGTTCCAGGACAAGAAATATTTTTGGACAAACATACATTAGAGTTCTACAAAGGCGGAGTTATAAAGGGAATAGGTGAAACAAGATATATGCTAATAGAACTTTCAATGGAAAGAATGCCTAAGGATGCCTTGGATATTATATATGAGCTTAAAATAGAAGGAGTAGTCCCTATAATTGCTCATCCGGAAAGATATAATTATATAATAGAAAAACCTTCTAGTATAAATGAGTTCATAGCAGAAGGTTGTTTTTTTCAAATAAATTCAGGAAGTATCAGTGGTATGTTTGGTAAGAGAATACAAAGAATCTCTCAAATGTTTATTCAGCATGGAGTATGTGATTTTATAGCCTCAGATGCTCATTCTACTGGCATGAGATCACCAAAAATGAAAGAAACTTTAGAGCAGTTGGAAAGCTTAAATCATGTTTTATATGAAAATGTCATAAATAATGCTGAAAAGCTTTTAAATAACTCTGAAATATATTCAAGAGCAGAAAAAATTAAAGAAAAAAAAGGACTATTTAGTTTTTTCAAGAGATAGAGAATTGAAAACAGTTAAGATAATTAGCGAAGGAAGTAGAAGTACATTTGGAAGTTAAATAACTTTCAAATGTATTTTTTTTGTAAAGAATTTTTTGAAAATAGCAATATAAGAGTGTAAAAGAAATTTACAATATTACTAGAACAAATTATAATGTTATCAAGAACTAAACGTTATCATCTTTACTAATTGAGAGATGAAAGCTAAAAGGACGGTACGTAATATTTGCTGACAACATAAGGGGTGTGACAATAAAATCAAGGAAATGTCATTATATACCTTAATTTGCAAAGACTACATAGCGAATAGATATTAAGTAGTTTCGAAGTGAGGTGGTAATGATGTTTTTCTTTAAGAGATCTCTTGAAGAAAGAGTAGAAAAAGCGAAAAAAGATAAAGAAGAATTAAATAAATTAATTGAAATATATAAACCTTTTATAGCTAGTACTATTCAGAAAAAAACAGGAAGATTTCTGCAATACGGATATGATGATGAACTTACCATTGGTATGATGGCATTTAAAGAAGCTGTAGATTCATATGATAAGAATAAAGGAAAATTTTTAAACTTTGCTAAAATGGTTATTAATCTTAGATGTATAGACTATTATAGGAAAAATGAAAAATATAAAGAAATGATATATTTGCAAGGGCTTTATGAATCGGAGAATGAAGTAGCATGTAGCCAGATAGAAAATAAGGCAATTGAAGAATATAAAAATCAAGAAGAGAATAAAATGAGAAAATTGGAAATTCAAGAATACGAGAAGGAATTAAAAAAATGGGGAATTGAATTTTTGGAGTTGGTACAAGCTTCGCCAAAACAAGAAAAGCTTAAAAATCTTTATAAAGAAGTCGCTCAATTTATCGTACGTGAATCAGATGTATTAGATAACTTAGTAAGTACAAAAAGATTACCGATAAAAGAAATACAGCAAAATATTCCTATTCATCGTAAAAAAATAGAGAGAGGACGAATTTATATTATAGCACTGGTAATTGTGTTAATCGGGGATTATAAATTTATACGAGAGTACATAGAGTGAAGGTGAAAGTATGAAAGGAATAGTATTACAACGGTTAAATGATAAAATTATTGTATTAACAAAGGGTGGAGATTTTATAGAAATAGATAAGCCTGATGATTTTGTAGATATTGGAGAAGAGATTGTAATTAATACACCAGCAAAAGATAAAAAACTAATTTTTAGACGTTTCATCTATGCTGCAGCTGTATTTTTAATGTTTTTTATAGGAGGTTATGGTGCATATGGTTATTATACACCTAAAGGATATGTAAATGTAGATATCAATCCAAGTATTGAAATTGCTTATAATTTATATGGGGAACCTATAAAACTGCGAGCCTTGAATGAGGATGGAAATAAGGTTATTAAAAAGATAGATAAGTCTCATCTTAAATCCATAGATATTGCAATTAATGAAATTATTAAAATATCTGAAGAAGAGAGGTTTATTTCAAAGGAAAAGGAAAATACAATTATAATAACTGTAACGGAATTGAATAAGAAAATCGATGATCAAAATTTAGAAAAAGCAGTAGATAATTATATTAAAGAAAGTAAAATAGCAGCAAAAATAATTCTTTTAAAAGGAAACAAAACAATATATGAAAAGGCTAAGGAGCAGGGCATATCTCCTTGTAAACTTATTTTAATAGATCAGGCCAAAGAAAAAAGTTCAGGAAATGAATTAAATGATATTGATAAAAAATCTGTAAAAGAAATTATAAATATAATCAATGAAGAAGAACATAAATCTAATGAATTGCCAAAAGAAAAAACAGATAAAATAAAATCAAATGCAGATCAAAAAATAAGTATGGAAAAAGAAGAGGGTAAGTCTGACAATACACAATATGCAAAGAAAGAAAATGATACATCAAAAGAGAAAACAAAAGAATATAAAAATCAGCAAAAAGAAAATAAAGAGAAAGCAAAAGAAAATAAAGAGAAAGCAAAAGAAAATAAAGAGAAAGCAAAAGAAAAAGAAAATAAAGAGAAAGCAAAAGAAAAAGAAAATAAGGAAAAAGCAAAAGAAAAAGATAAAGAAAAAAAAGAAAAAGATAAAGATAAAGAACAAAAAAAGAACAACATAAAAAATAAAAAAGATTTTACATAGAATTTTGTGAAACTGAATTAGCACCAAACTACTCTAAGTCTTATGTCTGATACAAATTGTTTATCATACATAAAGCTTGGAGTTTTTTTTATATTATCCCACTAATTTAACATTAATATACGAATTTATATAATAAATGGTAATCTGATTTAGTCGAACGAACCCAGGGGCGTAGCCGCTCTTTTACTCCCACCTTGGAGAAAAGCAGAGAGCTCAAATCTCCGATTTAGTGCGAATCGCTTTCACAGAGTGTGATGGGAGTATTAGAGCGGGTAGTCATCGGATAACAGAAAAAATAAAGAAGTATTAGCTACTTTGTACATAAATATAGCCATGATAAGGGGCTTTGTACCTTATACATTAATATTAATTGGAGGAAAAGAGATGAAGAAAAACACAAAAAATGTTTTATCAGCATGCACCGTAGCTTCAGTATTAATAACAAGCTCAGTGACAGCAGCAACTGTAAAAGCAGCAGGGGTAGCACCGCCAGAAAATACTAATGAACATGAAACAGCAGTTAAAGTTTCTCAGGAGAAGGGGGCAAGCAACTCCTATTATACAGTAAAATTAAATGGAAAAGAATTAAAGATAAGTAAAAACTCAAGTGGTAAAAAGGATGATAAAAAGGATGATAAAAAGGATGATAAAAAGGATGATAAAAAGGAGGACAAAAAGGACAATAAAAATGAGGATAAAAATGACGATAAAAAGAATGACAAAAATGAGGGTAAAGAGAATGGTAACAATGGTGAACAAAATTTAAGATTATTTGATGCTCAAGTTAGAAATTTGGTACAGTATGCTGAACAAAAACATCCACAAGGCTTACATGCAATTGCTGATGTTTCCCAGTCAAATCATAAGTTAACTATAGAATTAACTAATCCTAATACAACATTATATGGAGCTTATAGTAACTTTGTTAAAAAGTACAATTTACAACATGCCTTAGGTCAGGCTCAAGGTATTCTATTTAATGAGAAAAATGGATATTCTGTGACTAAGGTAGTTAGAGTAGGTCATGGTAATGCAACTATCTATGATTCTAACGTTCAAGATAAAACAGTTAGTGACTTAATAGAGAGTATAGTACCATTAAATGAACAAGCATTAAAGTCCACAAAATATAAGGACTTAAAAGGTAATTATAAAGTTTATCTAAAGTACAAGGGTAAAAACATAAGTACACCTTATATAGTACAAGTTGATTAAAAAGCACATAATTAATTTCTGTAATACCCACATATGAATATGAAAGCCAACAGCATCAGGTTCTGTTGGCTTTTAAAGATAATAACTTAAAAGATTATATAAAACTTACTGAAGGGAAGAGTATTTATGTTAAAAAGAAATAAAAAATTTATCTCATATGTTCTTAGTATGTTTGTTATTACAAATTTTATAGCATTTAGTACATCAATAGTCTCAGCGGCTTCAAATAGATTATGGGGGCAAGATAGATATCAAACATCAGCAGCAATATCTAAAGAAGGTTGGACAAATTCTGAATATGTAGTAATAGCAAGTGGTGAAGGTTATGCTGATGCACTATGTGCTGCTCCACTAGCAAAAAAATATAATGCACCAATACTTTTAACTGAAAGTGCTACTTTAAATGACAATGTAAAACAAGAAATAAAAAGATTAAATGCTAAACATGTTTTTATAATAGGAAAATATGCTTCAGTTTCACAAAAGGTTGAAAATGAAATAAAGTCCTTAGTGGCTGATATAAAGCGTCTTGGCGGGGATGATAGATACGAAACTTCAGTTATAGTTGCAAAAGAACTTGAAAATATAAATGGAATTACAGTTACATCAGGACATGGATTTGCTGATGCCCTTTCTATAGCCTCTATAGCTGCGCAAAAAGGTATGCCTATACTTTTAACTGGTAAAGATAAGTTGCCAGAAGTAGTAAAAAATTATATAGAAGAAAATAATGAAAATATAAAAAAATCATACATAGTGGGTGGACAAGGAGTTATAAGTGATAACACCGCACAACAAGTATCTAAGGCAGCAATAAGACTTTATGGTCAAGATAGATTTGAAACAAATTTAAATGTAATGAAATATTTTAAGCAAGACCTTAAATTTGATAATTTATATGTTGTTCAGGCAGATGGACCAACTGGAAATGAATTTGCAGATGCTCTATCAGGATCAGCCCTATCAGCGAAAACTTCATCGCCAATAATATTAACTTACAAAACTATTCCATCTGCAACAGAAAGCTTTATAAAAGAAAATATAGAAACAAAATCTAATATAATTGCATTAGGCGGAGTTGCAGCAGTACCAGAAAGCATTGTAAAAACCCTTGAAAATGATATTGATTCAAGCAACTTATCTCAGATTTCTGACGGTTCTGATGGAGATATACAATTTGTTTTTGCAGATACTTCTGAATCTTCATTTAATGTTTATCAACAAAATGGACAGACTATTGACATAGTAGATAAAATATCAAAAAGTAATTTAACCAAAATAAGAATTTATTCAGCAACCGCAAAAACTTTAACACTTTCAATAAATGGATACAAGGCAGATGAAAATGTATCAAGTGGATGGACAGATTTTGAAGTTCCAACAGCATTTTTAGGATTTGATAACGGAGCTCCTGGTATATCTCAAGTAGGCCTTGATAATTTAGAGCTTAAAAATAGCATGGATGGAAAGCTTAATTTGATAGTAGGAAATGACACAGATGCTAAAAGTTTAGTTATAAAATATAGGTAAATTTAAATATACAAGGAGGATATACATCCTATGAGTGAGGAAATGACAATAGATTTAAAGAACTTCTTTTGCATAATTAAAAAGAGAATAAAACTAATACTTATAATAACTATTGCATGTACACTTATATCAGGGATTTTAAACTTTTTCGTTATTAAATCTACATATGAAGCAAGTGCAAGTATTGTTATAGGAAAAGCTGATAATGATCCAAATAATAAGTCTCAGTATAATTATAATGACATTATGATGTTTCAAAAACTTGTAAAGACTTATGCTGAAATAGGAAAGTCTAGAGCTGTTGCTGAAAATGCTTCGGCAAGATTAAAAAATATATCAGCAGATAAACTTGAAAGTATAATTAATGTAACACCACAAAACGATACTCAAATAGTTGAATTTAAAGTGAAAAATAACAGTCCACAAGAAGCATATCTTATAATGAATGCTGTTACTGATGCTTTTATACAAGAATCAAAAAGAATATACCCAACTGGAAGTATACAAGTAATGGATGGAGCTAAGATTCCACAAAAACCTATTAAACCAAATAAGACTTTAAACGTAGCTATAGCATTTTTCATTGGACTTGTGGTATCTTTAGGACTTACATTTGCACTTGAATATATGGACAGTACTATAAAAACAGAAGAGAATATAAATAGGTATTTAGGTATTCCTGTTATAGGTGTAATACCAAGGGATAACAATTAATTAACTAATAAACGGAGTGAATAATATGGAAAACGAAAGCATTGTAACAGTAAAAAGCCCTAAATCCCCTGTTGCAGAGGCATATAGGACCTTGAGAACAAATATTCAGTTTTCATCCTTTGATAATAAGGTTCAAATAATAGTTGTAACAAGTTCAGAGCCAGGAGAAGGAAAGTCTACCACTGCTGCAAATCTTGCAGTGGTTATGGCTGAAAGTGGAGCTAAAACTATATTGATAGATTGTGACCAAAGAAAGTCAACATTACATAAGGTATTTTCATTATCTAATCAAGCTGGTATATCAGATTTACTTGTAGGCAATGTAGAATTTCAAGAAGCAGTTAAAAGTACTGAGATTCAGAATCTTGATGTTCTGACTTCTGGTACGAGGCCTCCAAACCCAGCTGAACTTCTAGCTTCATCAAAAATGAAGCAATTTTTAGAAGGATTAAGACAAAATTATGAATATATTATAATAGACACACCTCCAATAATAGCTGTAACAGATGCTCAGCTTCTTTCAACCTATGCCGATGGTTGCCTTTTAGTAGTTGCTTCATCACAAGTAGATAGGAAAGCAGCAAAAAAAGCTAAAGAACTTTTACAAAAGGTTAACGCTAAAATATTAGGGGCAGTACTTAATAAGTTAGAAGTGAACGAAAAAAAATATTACTATAACTATTATTATGGAAATGAAGATCATAAAATTTAGAAAGAAAATATGATTAGTATTTTAATATAACAATCTATATGTGATTAGAGAAAACACATATAGATTGTTATTTTTTTGATTTTTTTTAATTATACCCCATTGATAGAAAAAAGTTTACGTATGTATATAATAAAGGGAGGAGAGGTATAAAATGGTAGAAATCAGAGGGGAAAGTTTAAAGTATATTGTTGGGCCTTTGAAAATTTATGAAAAAAGTACAAGCTATTATATTACAAAAAGAATTGTGGATTTTTTAGGAGCATTATTTGGAATTATTGCATTAAGTCCTTTGATAATTATAACGGCTATAGCTGTAAAGTTGGACTCCAAGGGGCCTATATTCTTTGCACAGAAAAGAGTAGGACAAAACGGAAAAATATTTTATATGTATAAGTTTAGATCTATGGTAACTAATGCAGAAGAACTTTTACACAAGCTTAAAGACAAGAATGAAATGACAGGTCCTATGTTTAAGATGAAGAATGACCCAAGAATAACTAGAGTGGGAAAATTTATAAGAAAAACAAGTATAGATGAGCTTCCTCAATTATTTAATGTGTTAAAGGGTGAAATGTCATTAGTAGGGCCAAGACCTAATCTATCAAGGGAAGTAGAAAAATTTACAGAACGTCAGAAAATTAAACTTTTAGCTAAGCCAGGATTAACTTGTTATTGGCAGGTTATGGGTAGGAATGATATAGATTTTGAGGAATGGATGGAACTAGATATAAAGTATGTAAAGGAAAGAAACCTTTGGATTGATATAGCTCTTATATTGAAAACGGTGAGGGTGTTGTTTGGAGATGAAGGAGCAAGGTAGTATTTTAAGTTGCATGATAAATTAATTAGGAGTGATTAATATTGAAAATTGTAGTGGCAGGAACAGGATATGTTGGATTAGTTACAGGTGCATGTTTAGCACATTTAGGACATAGTGTAACTTGCGTGGATACGAACAAAGAAAAGATAGAACTAATGAAACAAGGAATATCACCAATATATGAACCTGGATTAGATGAAATACTCAAAAAAAATTATGAAGAAAGTAGATTAGATTTTACAACTGATTATAAATCAGTATATAAAGATGCAGATGTAATTTTTATAGGTGTAGGTACTCCAGAAAGAGAAGATGGTTCCGCTAATCTGGATTATGTATATAAAGCCTCCGAACAAATAGCTGAAAATGTAGAAAAAGATTGTTTGGTTGTTGTTAAATCAACAGTTCCAATAGGGACTAATGATAAAGTAGAAGAATTTCTAAAGGAACATTTAAAAAATGATGTTCAAATAGAAGTGGCTTCAAATCCAGAATTCTTATCTCAAGGAACAGCAGTTAAAGACACTTTGTATTCTAGCAGAATAGTAATAGGTGTTAAATCAGATAGAGCTAGAGATACTTTGAGAGAAGTGTATGAAAGATTTAATCAACCAATAGTTGTAACTAATAGAAGAAGTGCTGAGATGATAAAATATGCATCTAATGATTTCTTGGCATTAAAGATATCATTTATTAATGAAATTGCTAACTTTTGTGAAATTGTTGGAGCGGATGTTGAAGATGTGGCAAATGGAATGTCTTATGATCCGAGAATAGGAGACAAGTTCTTAAAAGCAGGAATAGGATATGGAGGGTCTTGTTTCCCTAAAGATACTAAGGCACTTCATTGGCTTGCTAATGATAATGGATATGAGTTAAAAACTATAAAAGCAACGATAGAGGTAAATGAAAATCAAAAATATAAATTATTTAGAAAAGCTAAACAGAGGTTTAGAAGTTTAAAAGGAATGAAAGTGGCAATTTTAGGGTTAACATTTAAACCAGGAACAGATGATTTGAGAGATGCACCTTCAATACCAAATGTTAGAAGACTATTAGATGAAGGAGCAGAAATCGTGGCATATGATCCAGTAGGAGAAGAAAACTTTAAAAAACTATTTCCAACTGAAATTACATATGTAAAAACTCCAGAAGAAACTTTAAAAGATGCAGATGCAGCATTTATATTTACAGAATGGAATGAAATTAAATCTTTACACTTAAATATATACAAGGAATTAATGAATACTCCTATCATATTTGATGGAAGAAATTGTTATAAAATTAACGATGTAGAAGAAAAAGCAATAGAATATTATTCTGTCGGAAGAAAGGCTATTTTAAATTTAAAAGAAGATGCTAAGAGCGAAGCAGCTATGGCAATAGTATAGGATAATGCATAAGGGGATTGGAAAATGAAGCATGTATTTATTATAGGCTCTAAAGGAATACCCGCAAAATATGGCGGATTTGAAACCTTTGTTGAAAAACTAACAGAAGGACAGAAAAGTAAACAAATAAAATATCATGTTTCTTGCTTAGCAGATGATTATAAGAATTTTAAACATAATGGAGCTAGATGCTTCAACATAAAAGTACCCAATATTGGACCTGCAAAAGCAGTTTATTATGATATAGCAGCACTAAAAGAAAGTATTAAATGTATAGAAGATAATAAAATAAAAAATTCAATCGTATATATTTTAGCATGTAGAATAGGACCATTTGTCGGATATTATAAAAATAAATTAAAAAAGTTAGGTGGGACTTTAATTGTTAATCCAGATGGTCATGAATGGAAGAGAGCTAAATGGAATAAAGCTATAAGACAATATTGGAAAGTTTCAGAAAAATACATGGTTAAACATGCAGACTTATTAATATGTGATTCAAAAAATATAGAGAAATATATAAAAGAAGATTATAAACAATACAATCCAAGAACAACTTTTATAGCTTATGGAGCTGATACTGAAAAATCAAAATTAACAGATGAGGATAGTACTTTACTTCAATGGTATAAAGAAAAAAATGTTAAAAAGAAAGAATACTATTTAGTAGTTGGTAGATTTGTTCCAGAAAATAACTATGAAACGATGATAACTGAATTTATGAAATCAAAAACCAAAAAGGATTTTATATTAATAACTAATGTAGAGAAAAATAAATTCTATGAGGAATTAAGAGAAAAGACAAACTTTGATAAAGATAAAAGAATAAAGTTTGTTGGGACAGTTTATAACCAAGAATTATTAAAAAAGATTAGAGAAAATGCATATGGATATTTTCATGGACATGAAGTAGGTGGTACTAATCCCTCTTTATTAGAAGCACTAGCTACAACTGATTTAAATATATTATTAGATGTTGGATTTAATAGAGAAGTAGGAATGGATGGTGCTTTATATTTTAATAAGAAAAATAGAAATTTAGCTAATCTTATAGATAAATTAGATAATATTGATGAAGGATATATAAAAACTTTAGGCTCTAAGGCTAAAGACAGAATACAAAAGGAATATACATGGAGCTATATTATAGACAAATATGAGGAGCTATTAGCTAATAAAATATCGTATTGATTTGTAGATAAAGAAAAGGGGAAATATGCTTAAAAGAATAGATAAGAATAATATAAGTACACTGGATTTAATTTCAATATTAAGTTCTACTTTATTAAAAATAATAAGAGGGTTTCTTGCTAAGGCTTTTTTTGCTAAGTCTGATGGATTAATATTTATAGGGAAAAGAACTAAAATATCTAATAAGAATAAGATAATAATAGGTAAAAATATGAAATTCGAAATGCACTGCGAAGTACAAGGGCTAAGTAAACGAGGATTAGTATTTGGAGATAATGTTACTATAGGAAATTCAACTATGATAAGACCATCTAGTTACTATGGAGTGGAAGTAGGAGAAGGGCTGAAAATGGGTAATAATTCTTCAATTGGCCCTATGGGTTATATTGGATGTGCTGGATATATAAGCATTGGGTCGAATGTTATGATTGGTCCTAGAGTGAGCTTTTTTGCAGAGAATCATAATTTTAATGATACATCAAGCACAATTAAATCACAGGGAGTTATTAGAAAAGGAATAATTGTTGAGGATGATTGTTGGATAGGAAGTGGAGTAATAGTACTTGATGGGGTGACTATTGGTAGAGGGAGTATTATAGGTGCAGGAACAATTGTTACAAAAGATATTCCGCCCTATAGTATTGTTGTTGATAAAAGAGAAAAAATAGTGAAATCAAGGATGGAAAATTAGTATGAAAAATATATTATATTTACATGCAGGGGCTGAATTGTATGGGGCAGATATTGTTTTATTACAACTATTAAAAAATATTGATAAGAAAAGTCTTAAACCCTATATTGTACTTCCCTGTGATGGACCACTAGTTAAAAAGTTTAAAGAAAATAATATAGAAGTTGAAATTGTAGAATACCCAATATTAAGAAGAAAATTTTTTACTCCAATTGGAATATTGAGATATTTAAAAGATTATATAAAATATTCTCAAAAAATAAAGAGAATAGCATCTGAGAAAAATATAGATATAATTCATACAAATACAGCAGCTGTATTGGAAGGAATATATATAAAGAAAAAACTTAAAATACCTCAGGTTTGGCATATACATGAAATTATAGTAAAACCTAAAGCTATACATAAATTTATAAGTTTTCTTTTATCTAAATATGCTGATGAAGTAGTAACAGTGTCTCAGGCTGTAAAAGAACATTTAAAGAGCACAGGATATTTTAAGAAGGATATTAAAGTAATCTATAACGGTGTAGATAACAATATATTTAATCCTAATAATGAAAAGGAATATATAAAAAAAGAGTTTAATATACCTGATGATTCAATTATTGTTGGCATGATAGGAAGAGTAAATGCATGGAAAGGACAAGCTGATTTTCTTAAAGCAATGGATATAGTATTAAAGAAAAATAGTCACGTATATGCAATGATGGTTGGTGGAGTATTTGAAGGGGAAGAATGGCGGAAAGATGAATTAGAAAAACAAATTAAAGTTATGGAAAATAAAGATAGAGTAATTTTTTCTGATTATAGAAGTGATAGTAAAAATATTCATTCTCTATATGATATCTTTGTTCTTCCAAGTACTAATCCTGATCCTTTACCTACAGTTGTATTGGAAGCAATGGCAAGTGGAACACCTATTGTTGGATATAGACATGGTGGAGTATGCGAAATGGTAAAAGAAAATTATAACGGGTTTCTTTCAAAAGTTGGAGATATTAATGAGCTGGCAGCGAAAATAGAATATCTAGTAAAAGATGAAAGTAAAAGAAAGGAATTTCAGAATAATTCACTTAATAGACAAAAATTAAATTTTTCATTGGAAAGTTATATATCTAAGTTTGATGAATTATACCAAAAATTATAGGGGGAGAAAAAATGAAATCGGCAAATAGTAATGTGTTAGTTAGCGTAGTAATACCAACTTTTAATAGAGCAAATAGAATTATAAAAACTATAGAAAGTGTACTAAGCCAAACTTATAGTAATTTGGAAATAATCATAATTGATGATAATTCAAAAGATAATACTTATGAAGTTATTCAATCTTATTTATCAGAAGATATAAGATATTATAAAAATGAGATTAATGTAGGAGGAGCTAAATCAAGAAATATAGGAGTTACACACTGTAGAGGCGATTTGATTGCATTTTTAGATAGTGATGATGAATGGTTACCAGAAAAGATAGAATTACAAGTAAATAAATTTAATGACAATAACAATATTGATATGGTTTATACAGATTATTATTTAGTTAATGAAAATAATAATAAAAAACTTATTTTTAAAGAAAATGAAGAATTGGATAATGAATTACTATCAATATTATGTAAAAATTTTATTGGAACAACATCTACCATATGCATAAAGAAAGATGTTTTTAATGAAATAAAAGGATTTGATGAACAACTTCCAAGTTGCCAAGATTGGGATTTATATATGAGAGTATTAAGTAATGGATATAATATAGCGAAGGTAGATACACCTTGTTTGAATTATTATTATCACAATAACAGTATAACTGGAAATGTTAATAATGTTATTAAAGGTCATGAGATAGTATTAGAAAAAATAAAAAAATTAATTAAGAGTAAAAATATTGATAATAGAAGCTATAAAATAATAATGTCATCTAATTATGAACGATTAGCTCATATATATATGAAAAACAAAAAAATAAGGGAAGGAAGAAAATATTTCATAAAGGCCATAAATAGTAATTTTAAGAATGTAAAAGCTGTAAATCACTTGATATTAAGCTTAGCTAACGAAAGTATTTATTATAAATTGAAAAAGATCTAATAAAGGTAAAAAGTAGAGGTGAATCTAATGAAAGGTATAGTATTAGCAGGAGGTTCAGGAACAAGACTCTATCCTGTGACAAAAGCGATGTCAAAGCAAATGGTGTCAATATATGATAAACCAATGATTTATTATCCAATGTCAGTTTTAATGCTTGCAGGGATTAAAGATATATTAATTATTTCAACACCAAGAGATATAGTTAATTTTAAAGAACTTTTTAAAGATGGACAGGAGCTAGGCTTGAAGATTCAATATGCAGTTCAAGAAAAGCCTAATGGACTTGCAGAAGCCTTCATCATTGGAGAGGAATTTATAGGTGATGATAATGTAGCTATGATTTTAGGTGACAATATATTCTATGGACAAAGTTTTTCAAATCATCTAAAAGAAGCAGCAACATTGGAAGATGGAGCATATGTATTTGGGTATTACGTACAAAATCCAAAAGCTTTTGGGGTGGTTGAATTTGATGATAATGGTAAAGTTATTTCTTTAGAAGAAAAACCTGAAAAACCAAAGTCAAAATATGCAGTTCCAGGGCTTTATTTTTATGATAATTCAGTAGTTAAAAAAGCTAAAGAATTAAAGCCATCTGAAAGAGGAGAACTTGAAATAACTGATTTAAATAAAGCTTATATGGAAGAAGGAACCTTAAAGGTTCAACTATTAGGTAGAGGCATGGCTTGGCTTGATACAGGAACCCATGCATCTATGCTTCAAGCATCTAATTTCGTTGAAGCAGTTCAAAATACTCAAGGAACATATATAGCATGTCTTGAAGAAATTGCTTATAGACAAGGATGGATAAGCTCACAAGAAGTTATTGAACTTGCAAAGTCATTAATTAAAACTGGATATGGTAAATATTTAGTAAGTATAGTAGAAGAAATGGAAACAAAAAAGGCGAGAGGAGAAGTTGCAGTGACAGCGAAATAGGTGAATAAAAAATGAAGATTTGCTTTGTTATGACTAACATATTTAGTTTAGGTGGAGTACAAAGAGTTGTATCAGTCTTATCTAATGAATTAATTAAAGAACATGAAATAGATATATTATGTATTTCAGAAAAACCAAAAGGCAATAATAATTTATATAATTTAAACCATAAAATAAATGTAGAATTTAACAACAGCTTAAATAAAACAAATATATTAAGCAAAATTTTTAGAAAAATAATTAAAGATGTTAATAGAAAAACTGGCATACTAAATAAGGAAACTCATTATAAAAAACTAATTAATCTATATTTTCCTAATAAAGTTAGAAAAAAGTTTGCGGAATACTTAAATAAAAAGCAATATGATGTAATTATAGGTGTTGAAGGATTATATAGTATCTTATTGGGATCTATCAAAGAAAGTTTAAATTCAAAAGTTTTAGGTTGGCAACACAATTCTTATAATGCATATTTAAAAAATCCAAATAGATACTATTGGAATTTAGATACCTTATTTAATAAATATATATACAAATTAGATAAATATGTTGTTCTAACCAACCATGATAAAATTATCTATAAAAATAAAAAAGATATAGATTGTGATGTAATATATAATCCACTTAGTTTTGAGTCTAATGAAAAATCTACTTGTAGTAAAAAAAATATTTTATTTGTTGGAAGATTAGAAGAACGGCAAAAAGGAATAGATTTACTTATACAAGCATTTAGCAAAGTTTGTTTAAAAAATAAAGATTGGATATTGAAAATAGTTGGAGATGGATCTGATAAAGAAAAATTAGAACAATTAATTGAAGGTTTAAAGTTAACTGAAAGAGTTAAGATTAAACCACCTACAAATAATATAAAAGAATATTATTTAGATTCTTCAATATTTGTTTCCTCATCAAGATGGGAAGGGTTTGGACTTGTAATAACTGAAGCTATGGAATGTGGATTGCCAGTAGTGGCATTTGCTAATTCCGGTCCAAGAGAAATAATAACTAGGAATTATGAAAATGGAATATTAGTACCCTGTGAAGATGTTGATTCATTAGCCAATGCAATGCTTGATTTAATAAATAATGAAGAAAAAAGAAATAAAATATCTAAGTTAGCTATAGAAAGAGCAAAGGATTTTTCATTAAGTAAAATATCTGAGGCCTGGAATGATATTTTTAATGCACTAATTTAAAATGATAGTATTGGAGATATAGAATGAATGTAAAAACTTTTATTGAATTAGTTGTAATAACTACTATTATGTTTATTTTAAATAATTCAAATTATTTCAAAAATAAGAAGTATAAGAATGTAATAATATTGCTATTTTCAACATGTTTAGCCATATCAATTAAGATTAATTATAGTCAATACATAATTGGAACAGGTGAATGTATATACATACCATTAACCTTATTTTTAATTGGGATAATATCTATTTTTACTATTAATAATAATACAAAAAAAATAAGTTTAGATAACATTCTTATGATAATATTCTTAATTACTATTTTTATATCTTATGCAAGTAAGCAAGTATATGATGTGGTTAGTTTTTGGAAAATTGTTCCGACTTATTTAAGTATTTTTTTTATTGGGTTTATATTTAAAAATATTCAAGAGTATGAATATCACAATGTAACTAATTTCTTTAGCTATATTGCAATTTTTAATGGGGTATTGGGAATAGCACAGTTTATAACAAATAAGAAATTGTTATTTGGACAATTTAATAGTAGTATTTACTATTCGCAAGGAAGTGAACTTGTAAAAAGAGTGGTTGGAATAGCTGGTACAAATAATGCTGGAGGAAATTTAGGGGCTATATTATTTGCAGTAGTATTTTTTAATTATTTGAAAAGAAAAAATACTGTTAATCTATCAGCACTTATACTTACTTCTATTTTTTCAATATTAACATTAACTAGAATAGGATATATTGGGATAACTATTGTATTATTTGTCAATCTTATAATGTCTAAATGGAATTCAATGAGTAAGATAGTAAAGAAAATATTGATAATTGCTACGTGTGCAATAATAGTAGTAATTATAATAGCTGCTTTTGGTGATAAAATTCACTATCTACTTTTTGAGCAGAGAGGTAATACTCAAGATTCTAGAAAGATTCAATTTGATTTTATATTTAATAATATTATGAACTATGTTGGCTTTTGGAGTGGAATTGGAGCAGGGCAATATAAATTTTATGCATATAATTTTATTGGCTATAGCGATCTAGATATACATTCTGAATATTTAAATATTATGGTGGAGAATGGGATAGCAATGTTCATATTATTTATTGTGCTAAATATATATTTGCTAGTACGTGCATTAAAAAAATGTGATGATAAAATTGAACAAGCGTTTATAGTAGGAGTGTTTTTAGCAAATTTAGTCTGTTCTAATTTTAATCCTAATCAATACTACATAGTAAATAATTTATTCTATTATTTACTAATATATTGTTTTGTTTATAAGAAGAAATCGAATATGGAACTTTTAGGAGTTCGGAGGTGATTTAGTGATTAAAGTAAGTATAATAATACCTATATACAATGCACAAACTTATTTAGAAAAGTGCTTAGATAGCGTAATGGGACAAACACTTCAAGAAATAGAAATTATATTAATTAACGATGGATCTTCTGATAATAGTTTAAATATATGTAAAGAATACGCTATAAAAGACAAAAGAATTAAAGTTATAGACAAAGAAAATAAAGGTGTATCTAAGGCAAGAAATACAGGCTTATTATATGCGAAAGGTGAATATGTAACTTTTATAGATTCAGATGACTGTATAGAACATAATATGATTGAAGAACTCTATAATTCGGTAACAGCAAATAATGCAGAATTTTGTATGTGCAACTATGTTAAAGAAAATAACGGTAAAATTCTATACATAGATTCTAGTATTCATAAAAAAGTTTTGGAAGGAAACGACATAAAAAACTACTTATTAATTCCACTAATTGAAAGAGAAGATAACCAAAAGGAACATATTTTGGGAAATTTCAGAGGTCCTTTGGGCAAACTTTTTAAGAAAGATATAATAGAAAAATACAATATAAAATTTAAAGAAGATTTAATTATAGGAGAAGATTTTATATTTAATTTAGAGTTTCTAATTCATACAAATAAAGCCGTTATAAATCAAGGATTTTATTATCATTATTTGATTAATACTAATTCTGCAACTATGAGGTATAAAAAAGATTGTTGGAAATCAATCTATAGAACTATAATTTTATATTTAAAAGATTTTTTAAAAAATAATAACTTATGTTTAGAAGCTAAAGATAAAGTAGATAAGTTAATTATAAAATACTTTTTAATGTCTATAATTAATGAAGGAAGAAGGAACAATCCTAAAAGCAGAGCGGAAAAAATAAATGCTATTAGAGAGATGTGTGAAGATAAGATTATTATGAATTCTATTAAAAGTGTTGATTTAAGTTTATATGGGAAAAGAAATAATCTTATTTTATTTTTAGCAAAATATAAACTTCCATATTTAATTTACATAATAATATGATATTTATATAGAACTAAACAAGGAAATATATGAAAAAAATTATGATATATATTTATAGTTACAAAAATTTATAAAAAATAAGTAAAATAATCTATTGTAGGGAGTGGAACATGGAATACAAGGATTTAATTTACACACTATATTGTGATTTCTATAGACAAACAGGTCAAGAATTTACAACAATAAAAGTACTTAAATATATATTTTCAATTTCTGTGGAACCAGGATTTAAGTATATATTTTTAATGAGAATATGCAAATATTTTTACATGAAGAAAAAAAATGTTATAGAAAAAATACTATTTAAAATTTTAAAATTTAGATTTAGAAAATTACAATATAAATATGGCATAGATATACCTTATACTACTGAAATAAAAGAAGGTTTTCTTATTAGTCATTTTGCAGGAATAGTTGTAAATAGTCATGTAAAAATCGGCAGAAACTGTTCAATTTTGCAAGGGGTAACCATAGGAAATAATTTATATAAAGGTAGAGAAGAGTTAGCCACAATAGGCGATAATGTTTTTATTGGTGCTGGAGCTAAAATTATTGGTCCAGTAAGCATAGGTGATAATGTAACGATAGGAGCAAATACAGTAGTAACTAAGGATATACCAGATAATAGTATTGTTGCTGGAAACCCAGCACAAATAGTATCTAGAAAAAAATCAGTTGATATAAATAGAAACTATAAGACGACAGATGAGTTTTTTGCTTCATTAGAAATCAATTGATATTTATATAAGAAAGAGTAGGAGAATATATGAAAAAAGTTTTAGTTATTGCATACTTTGCTAAAAATTTCGGAGATGATCTTTTTTTAAAAATACTATTTGAAAGATATAATGATGTTGAATGGACAATGGATGTAAATGATGAAAATTACAGAAAAATTTTTGCTAAATACAAAAATGTAAAGATAATAAATACATTTTGTCATAAGGTATTTAGAAAACTTGAATTAGAAAAGTTATTATATAAGAAGTACGATGCAGTTGTTTTTATTGGTGGTTCTATATTTATGGAAACAGAAAATTGGAAGCGTACATATACTTATAGGCAAAAAATTTTTAGATCTTTTAATGAAAAATCTATTTTTTTTATAGGGTGTAATTTTGGACCATTTAAGTCTGAAGAATTTTTTGAAAAGTATAAAAGTTTATTTGGGAATTGTAAGGACATTTGTTTTAGAGATAAGTATTCATATGACTTATTTAGCTATTTAGATAATGCTAGAGTTGCTCCTGACATAGTATTTCAGTTGAAAACTAAAAAAATAGAAAAATTAGAAAACTCCTTAGGTATATCTTTAATAGACTTAAAAAATAGAAAAGAACTAATAGAATATCAAAAAATATATATTAATAAAATAGTCGATATAATAAAAGAAGCGATAAATAGAGAAATTAAAATTACTTTATTTTCATTTTGTGAAAGGGAAGGTGATATGAAAATTATAGAGGAAATAACTAATAATTTAGATGATAAATACAGTAATTATATAAATATAGAAAATTATAATGGTGATATAGAAAGATTTTTAGATAAATTTAAGGCTATGGAAAATATAATTGGAACAAGATTTCATGCTTGCATTTTATCACAAGTGTTTGGACAAGGGTTATATCCAATAATATATAGCAGTAAAACCTATAATGTACTTAAAGAGATAGATCTGATAGATGAATATACATATATACAAGACTTAGAAAATTTAAATGAAAAACATATATTAGATACAATTTCTAAAAATAAGATAAAGGATAGTAAAATTTTTCTTGAAGCAGAAGAACAATTCGAGGTGTTGGACAAGTATGTTAAATATTAGAAGTAAAGAGATGAGCTCAAATAAACTAGCGTTTATACAATTAGCAACTATGATTTTCTTAACATTAATAACTCAGGCAGTAACTTTAATAAAAGCTTCTGTAACAGCTGCAAACTTCGGAGCAACGGTTCAAATGGATGCCTTTAATTTTTCTAACAGTATAGGTACTTTTATATTTAGTTTTATTGGAACAGGAATTACTACAGTTCTTATTCCTGCTATGATAAATAAAAAAGATAATAAATCTATTAATAATTTTATAACAATCTTATATAGTGCATCATTAATATGTATATTTTTAATTTTTTTAGGGAAAAAATATATAGTTTCGGCATTTTCTTCAGGATCAAGTGAGTTTGTAGAAGTTGCATGTAATATTATGTTAATAACCTTGGTAACTCAATTTTTTAATACAATTTTAGGGGTAACTAATGCCGTTTTCCAATGTAATGGAAAATTTAACATACCTAAAGTTATTACTCTTCTGACTAATATATTATTAACTCTATTAGTGGTTACCCATGCAAATTTATCTATATATGAATTTGCTTTTTATATACTTATTACTATGTTTTTAAATGCTGGAATACAATATTATCTTACACATAAAGAAGGATTTAAATACAAACCTATAATTAATTTTAATGATGAAGAATTAAGGAATATGTTAAGAGTATTTATTCCAACAATGTTTAGCTCTGGCTTATATCAAGTATCTTTGCTGACTAACTCACTTATATCATCAAATCTAGGACAAGGGAAAATATCAATCCTTACATATTCAAATACAATAATATCAATGATTAATATGTTATTGATAGGAAATATAATGACATATATATATCCTAAGATTACCAAAAATATTAATAAAGAAAATGGACAAAAAGTATTATTTGATTACTGTACATTTTTTAATGCGCTTATGTGTTTAATAGTGGTAGGATTTATTATTATAGGTAAAGACGGAATAGTATTACTATATCAAAGAGGAAAATTTGATAAATCTACTACAAATATGGTATATACTTGTTCACTAATATATATGATAGGCCTTCCAATAAACGTTATTAGAGATGCGATGTACAGGTACTTTTATGCAAAAGGCAATACTAAAACAACTTTTGTAAATAGTTTATATGCCAGTATTTTTAATATTATAATTAGTATTGTTTTATCTTTTTTTATAGGATTGTACGGAGTAATATTAGGAACAGTTATTACTTCAATATATTCATTAACTAGCATATTAATTAGGTTTAAAAAGCAATATCAAATAAAGTGTAATAAAAAATATATATTAGTAGAGAACTTGAAGATTGTTTTGGTAAGTGCTGCAGTTTTAATAATAGGCATAATAATAAAAGATGCCTTTAAAATTAGTAATATTATATTATCGATACTAGTTTATGGTATTATAGCTGTTGTATTATATATAATAGGATTATTCGCAGTTAAGAGTGAAGTATATAAAATTAAACTCTAGATACTTTCAAATAAGCTACACTCCTAAAAGGATAAGACTATAAAAATATTGAATAGTGATATAAAGGGAGAAAAATTTTATGAGTATTTTAGTTTGTGGAGGAGCAGGCTACATAGGAAGTCACATGGTAGCTGAACTCTTAGAAAAAGGTGAAGATGTTGTAATAATAGATAATTTTCAAAAAGGTCACAGATATGCCATTCTTGGTGGTAAAGTTTATGAAGGAGATTTAAGAAATAAAAAAATATTAGATAAGGTTTTTACTGAAAATAACATAGAAGCAGTTATTGATTTTGCTGCAGATTCTTTAGTAGGTGAAAGTGTAATTGAACCATTAAAATATTTTAATAATAATGTTGGTGGTACTATAAATTTATTAGAAGCAATGAGAGATTATAATGTTAAAAATATAGTCTTTTCATCCACAGCGGCTACCTATGGAGAACCGGATAGAGTACCTATAGAAGAGGAGGATAAAACTTTTCCAACTAATCCTTATGGTGAATCAAAACTAACAGTAGAGAAAATATTAAAATGGTGTGATAAAGCATATGGAATTAAATATACTGCTTTAAGATATTTCAATGCTGCTGGAGCGCACGTAAGCGGTAAAATTGGAGAAGATCATAAGCCAGAGTCTCACCTAATTCCAATTATACTTCAAGTTGCTTTAGGACAAAGAGATAAAATAATGATTTATGGTGATGATTATAGTACAGAAGATGGAACTTGCATAAGAGATTATATACATGTAACTGATTTAGCCAATGCTCATTTACTTGCAGTAAATAGATTAAAAAATGGTGGACAAAGTATTATTTGTAATCTAGGTAATGGAACTGGATTCTCAGTAAAACAGATTATAGAAGTATGTAGAAAAGTTACAGGATGTAATATTGAGGCTGAAGTTGCACCGAGAAGAGAAGGTGATCCAGCTATTCTTATTGCTTCAAGTGATAAAGCTAAGAAACAATTAGGTTGGAATCCTAAGTATAATTCAATTGAGACTATTGTAGAAACAGCGTGGAATTGGCATAAGAATCATCCTTATGGATATGAAGAAAAATCGCTTTAAACTAATTAGTTTAAAACTCATCTGTACAGTTCTTTTAATGATATCTTCCGATTCAATTGGAAGCGTTAATAGTTTTAATTATATTCAAAGCAATAATACTAATGTAGTTATTAAAAGTATTAAAGAACATCCAAGAATTATTGCCAGTAAAAATGATTTTAATAATCTAAGGAGAATCATAAATACTGATGATCATGAAAAACTATGGGATAAAAAACTGAAAGTTTCTGCAGACAAAATACTTAGTGATCCAACAGTTAAGTATGAGTTAGAAGATGGTACAAGCCTTTTGCCTATAAGTAGGCAGGTACTAGAAAGAGTGTATAATTTGGCAATTATGTATAAATTGCATGGAGATAGTAAATATAAAGATAGATTGTGGAAAGAAATTGAAGCGGTAAGTAAATTTAAAGATTTTAATCCTAAACATTTTCTTGATACAGCAGAAATGATTAATGCACTAGCTATTGCATATGATTGGCTTTACTATGATTGGAGCTATAAACAAAAAGAAATTATAAGAAATATGATAATACAAAAAGGTTTAAATCCTGCTCTAAAGTTATATATGAGTAACTCTAATGATAGTTGGTGGAAAAATAGTAATGCCAATTGGAATCTTGTTTGTAATGCTGGTGTTGGTATAGCAGCTTTGGCCATAGCAGAGGAAGAGCCAGTAATATGTAATGCCATTTTAGAATATGTGATAAAATATATTCCCAATGGTATTATGGGCTATGCACCAGATGGAGCATGGAATGAAGGTACAGATTATTGGCAATATGGGACTGTATACTTAAGTTCGCTAATTTCATCAATGAAAATTGCATTAGGAATAGATTTTAATTTATTAAGTAGTCCAGGCCTAGAAAAAACGGGAGACTTTATAATTCATGCATCTGGACAAGAAAAATATAGTTTTGGATATGGAGATAGTAGTGGCAGGAAAGTTTTAGGACCAGAAATGATGTGGTTAGGTAAAGTATATAATAAGCCTTATTATGTATGGCAGAGAACCATATATGCAGATAGTAATCCAACAGCATTAGATATGTTATGGTATTCTAGCAAAATTTATAGTAATACTAAAAAAAATGAACTGCCTTTAGATAATTATTTTAGAAGATCAGAAATAACAACCTTTAGAAGCTCATGGGATAATGCAACAGGAATATTTGCAGCAATTAAAGGCTTTAATTTTGAAAATAGGAATCATACTGACCTCGATAGTGGAGATTTTGTAATACAAGCTAATGGTGTACAGTGGGCTGAGGAACTTGGAGCAGATAACTATAATTTACCAGGATATTTTAATATGAGTAAAAATAATTTAAATCGTTGGAGTTATTATAGGAAAAGAGCAGAGGGGCAGAATACAATAGTTATAAATCCTAATAAAGGAGCAGATCAAAATCCTAATGGAATAACTAAAGTAGTTTCTTTTAAGAGTATGACTGATAAAGCATTTTCTATAATTAATACAACTTCAGCATATAATGATGCTGTTAAGTCTTTAAGAGGATTAATGATATTTGATAATAGAACAAAAGTTTTATTGCAGGACGAAATAGAGCTTAAAGATTTTGGAGATGTTTGGTGGTTTATGCATACCAGTAAGAATATATCCATAGAAGATAATGGGCAGACTGCCGTATTAAATGATGGAAATAAGAAGCTTTGGATTCATATTATATCTCCAGATAAAAATTTAAGATTTAATGAAATGGATGCAAAACCTCTTAGCTCCTCACCAAATCCAATAGGGCAAAATAAAAATGAGGGAATAAGAAAGCTTACTATTCATGTAAATCATGTAAAGAAACTAAATATTGCTATAGTATTTGTTCCTGAAGATAACAATAACATTATTAGTAATATTCCTAAATTTATACCTTTATCTTTGTGGGAAAAGGAGAATTAGGAGCAAGTGGATTTAACAAATCATGTTCCCACTAGGGCACGTAATATCACCTATTTTACTATAACAATTCTTATATGTATTTGAGAAAATACCTATGAGGATTGTTATTTTTTTAATTTTTTTTATCCTACCGCAGTAATTAGAATTAATATACGTATATATATAATATAGGAATAGGTGGTGATATTTGGTATAAATTAAAAAATCAGTTCTTGAAGCAAATAAATTAATTTTCCGGAGGATTAAAGATGAAGACTTATTTGGTTACAGGTGGAGCAGGTTTTATAGGTTCAAATTTTGTTATATATATGTTAAATAGATACAATAATATAAAAATAATCAATTTAGACAAGCTTACCTATGCAGGAAACTTGGAAAATCTTAAAAATATAGAAAATAATCCTAACCACATATTTGTTCCAGGAGATATATGTGATAAAGAACTAATAGAAGCATTATTTGAAAACTATGATATAGATTACGTAGTAAATTTTGCAGCTGAATCACATGTAGATAGAAGTATAAGAGAACCAGAAGTATTTGTAAAGACTAATGTATTAGGAACAGTTACATTATTAAATGCAGCAAAAAAGGCATGGGAAATACAGGATGGTTTTAAAGAAGGTAAGAAATATCTTCAAGTTTCTACAGATGAAGTATATGGATCACTTGAAGAAACAGGCTTTTTTATGGAAACAACACCATTAGATCCACATAGTCCATATTCATCAAGTAAAGCAGGTGCAGATTTAATGGTAAAGGCTTATGCTGATACATATAAGATGCCAATAAATATAACAAGATGTTCAAATAACTATGGTCCATATCAATTTCCTGAAAAGTTAATACCATTAATAATAAATAATTGTTTAAACCACAAATCTTTACCTGTATATGGTGACGGATCTAATATAAGAGATTGGTTATATGTAAAAGATCATTGTAAGGCAATAGATATGGTTATAAACAAAGGAAGATTAGGAGAGGTTTATAACGTAGGTGGACATAATGAAAGAACCAATATTCAATTAGTTAAGACAGTTATAAACTACTTAAATGAAAATGTAGATAAGAAAATAACAGAGAGTCTAATTAAATATGTAGAAGACAGAAAAGGTCATGACAGGAGATATGGGATAGATCCAACTAAGATAAAAGAAGAATTAGGATGGTATCCTGAAACTACTTTTGAAATTGGAATCAACAAAACTATAATGTGGTATTTAGATAACAAGGATTGGATGAATAATATAACCTCAGGAGAATATCAAAAGTATTATGAAAAAATGTATGAAGAAAAGTAGGAGGTATATTCATGGGACAATTTAAATTTACGGTAACTCCTATTCAGGGATTGTATGTTATTGAGCCTAAGGTATTTGGAGATAATAGAGGTTACTTTACGGAAACATATAATTACGAGGATTTCAAAGCTCAAGGCTTAGATATGGTTTTTGTTCAAGATAACCAATCAAAGTCGAGAAAAGGAGTACTTAGAGGAATGCATTTTCAAACTAAATATCCTCAAGGAAAGCTTGTTAGGGTAATAAAAGGTGAGGTTTTTGACGTAGCAATAGATTTAAGAAGAAAATCTAAAACCTATGGGCAGTGGTATGGAGTGCTTTTAACTCAAGAAAATAAAAAACAGTTTTATGTCCCAGAAGGCTTTGCACATGGCTTTCTAGTAACTTCTAATGAAGCAGAATTTGTGTATAAGTGTACAAACCTATATCATCCTGAGCATGAAGGCGGTATTGCTTGGAATGATCCAGATATAAATATACAATGGCCTTTAGAGGAAATAGAAGAAATTTTATTGTCTGAAAAAGATAAAAATGCTTCAACTTTAGAAGAAAGCAAAATAGAATTTTAGTTTCTAGGAGAGTAGTAAAATGAAAATATTAATTACAGGCTGTAGAGGACAATTAGGTAGTCAAATTATCAATATATTAAAAGAAGGAGCATCGGAATTAGGTACTATACCACAGGATTATAGAAACTCTGAAATTATAGGAGTAGATATAGAAGAATTAGATATATCAAATTTAGAATTAGTAAAAAGTTTCATAAATGAAGTTAAACCTGATATTGTTATAAATTCGGCAGCTTATACTAACGTAGATAGCTGTGAAAATAATCGGGATTTAGCTTTAAAAGTGAATTCGCTAGGACCGAGAAACTTAGCTATTGCTTGTGAACAAGTAGATGCAAAACTTATACACATATCAACAGATTATGTGTTTCGAGGTAATGGAACTATTCCATATAGGGAATATGATGTAACTAATCCAGTAAGTGTGTATGGGGAAACAAAGCTGCTTGGAGAGAACTATGTTAGAGAGTGCTGCTTAAGATATTTTATAGTAAGAACTGCATGGCTTTATGGATATAATGGGAATAACTTTGTAAAGACAATTATGAAAGCTGCAAAGGAAAAAGGACATTTGGAGGTAGTGAATGATCAGAGGGGGAATCCGACTAATGCAGAGGATTTAGCACATCATATTTTAAAAATTGCTTTGACTGATGAGTATGGAATATATCATTGCACAGGTACTGGTGAGTGTACATGGTATGATTTTGCAAAGGCGATAGTCAAGTTTAAGGAAATAGAGTGTACTGTTAGTCCAACTACGTCTAATAAGATCAATAGGGCTGCTGAAAGGCCAGCTTTTTCGTCGTTAGATAATATGATGTTGAGATGTAGCGTTGGAGATGAGATGAGAGATTGGAGAGAGGCGTTAAAAGTTTTTCTTGAAAAAGTAAAAATATAATATATGACAATTTTTTTAGAACGATACTGAAGTTGAAAGGATGTAATATTAATGAAAGTAAAAAAAGCAATAATCCCTGCGGCGGGATTAGGTACAAGATTTTTACCAGTAACAAAAGCTCAACCAAAAGAAATGCTACCAATAGTAGATAAACCAACAATTCAATATATAATTGAAGAAGCTGTAGCTTCAGGTATTGAAGAAATACTAATTATAACAGGAAGAAACAAAAGGGCTATAGAAGATCACTTTGATAAATCTGTTGAACTAGAAGACGAGCTTCAAAATAATAATAAAGAAAAGCTACTTGAATTAGTACAAAATATATCTAATATGGTTGATATCCATTATATAAGACAAAAGGAGCCTAAAGGTTTAGGACATGCTATAAGTCGTGCTAAAGCCTTTGTAGGAGATGAGCCTTTTGCTGTTATGTTAGGTGATGATATAGTTGATAGTAAAGTACCATGCTTAAAACAATTAATAAATTCTTATAATGAGTATAAAACTTCTATATTAGGAGTACAGCCAGTTGATAAAACGCAGGTATCTAAGTATGGTATTGTAAAAGGCGTAAAAATTGAAGACAAAGTTTATAAGGTGAAGGACTTAGTAGAGAAACCCAAAATAGAAGAATCACCATCAAACATCGCTATTTTGGGAAGATATATAATAACTCCTAAAATATTTGAAATACTTGAAAAAACTAAACCTGGGAAAGGTGGAGAAATACAACTAACTGATGCATTGAAGGAGTTAGCAAAACAAGAAGCTATGTATTCCTATTGTTTTGAAGGAATAAGATATGATGTAGGGGATAAGCTTGGATTTTTACAGGCTAATATAGAATATGCTTTAAAACGCAATGATTTAAGAGAAGAGCTTATGGATTATCTTTCAAGTGTTAATATAAGTGCTAATTCTAAAAGGAAAGAATCTTATAACAAAGAAAATTTAACAGAGCAAGAAGTGGCAGCATCTATAATCAAAGAATAAAAATTTAGGAAAGCTCATTAATAAGTTGTAAATAAAAGCAGGAGTATGAATGACTTCTATTTTCATTTTTTAGTACAAAACTAAATACTATAAAATTTAATTGAAATATTGTATAAAATAGATATTGTTTTGCAATTTTAAAAGGCTGGAAAAATTAATACCAGCCTTTTAAATTAGGAGGAAAAAATCTATAACCTAGATTTAAAAATTAATATTTAGGAATCATTTCAATTCCTCTGTTAGAAGTCTTCTATTTATTTTTCCATTTATGGTCATAGGAAGATGTTCTTTAATAATAATTTTTCTAGGTATCATATAATTAGATAATAAATTCTTTAGTTTTTCTTTGATCACAAGCCCTACTTCAAAATCTTTTTTGAGAAGAACTTTATTTAATGTAACCACTGCAGCTAAGTATTGAAGTTTATTTTCTTTTTTTACTGGCAATACTACAGCATTTTCTATAAATTCAATTTCTCTTAGGCTATTCGCTATATTCTCAAGCTCAATTCTCAAGCCATCAAGCTTTATCTGAGAATCTATTCTGCCGCAATAGTATAACAGATTATCTTTTATATATCCTTCGTCTTCTGTTTTGTAATATCTATTTTCTATACCGTTTATTATTCTTTTAGAAAATACATTTTTAGAAATTTCATTATTATTAAAGTAACCAGGACTAACGCTTTTCCCAGATATAATAATTTCCCCCTTTTCTCCCTCAGGAAGTATACGGTAACTTACCCCGTTGAATTCTAAGCAATCTTCATCGTTATTTAGAACGCTATTATTTTTTTCAACAATAAAAAGCTTACAATCATTTTTTATATAACCTACAGGTAGAGGATTAACATTACTAGAAAGCTCTGTATCTATTTTTATCGCTGTAACTGCTACAGTTGCCTCTGTGGGACCATAGAGATTTATAATACTTATGTATTTGAATCTATTTTGTAGTTTTTGTACACAATTATTTGTTAATACTTCTCCGCAAAATAACATCACTTTTAATCTAGGTAAAAGATTATTGTTAAAATTGATGTCAGTAAGACACATTTCTGCAAAAGAAGGAGTTGACACCCATATATTAATATCTGATGATTTTAAATAACTAAATAACTCTTTCATATTACTTATCATTTGATTGTCAATACTGAATAATGTGGAACCTGTATATAATGAGAGATATAAATCCATTACCGATAAATCAAAAGAAAAAGGTGCCTGATTCATAAATACGTAGTGTGTTCCTTCTGAATAATCCCATAACGTTAATGCCCAATTAACAAAACTTTTAAGGCAATTGGAGGTTGTTTTTACACCCTTAGGCTTTCCTGTACTTCCTGATGTACATATGATGTAGTGAATGTCTTCATCCTGAACTCTATATATTTTGTCGGGAATCATTGTTGCATGACTATTTATTATTGTCTCTATTTCCGCACAATTTTTAATGTCTATATTATCTAAATGTAGCTTATTATCTGATATATTAAAAATTAATTTTGAATTTGAATTTTCAACTATATACTTAATTCTTTCCTTAGACATAGAACTGTCTACTGGTATATAAGCATGCCCAGATTTAGTACAGGAAAGAAAACAAACGAGCATCAAATGTTCCTTATGTCCACAAACAACAATAGGCATCTTATTATTATCAAATCGTTTAATTATATATGATGCTAGTGCATCAGATTTTCTAATTAATTCTTCATACTTCATAGAGCTATTTCTATATTTACGAAGAATTAAATTTGTTTTTGAATATTTGTCCATTAAATCATATACATTCATATTAATTTCCCCCGAAAACCTTATTTTACAAAATGATAATCTTCAAAAATCTATAACTCTTTTTGTTGCATAATAGCTTGTACTTTTATATATATCTAAATATTTAATAGCATACTTCAAGTTGTTATATTTAGGTTTCTACCAAATTAAGACATATATTCCTTTATAATATATATACGTGCGCTAATTTCAATAAATAGGGTGGTATGGAAAAATTAAGACTTGTTGAAAATGTTTTAATGTCGTTTTTGGAATTATTTTGACTTTCAAATAAGAAAAAGTTTAAATTTGAAATTACTGGAGGTATTATATAACATTTACGTAATAGTATCTAGTTAGGCAAACTCCATACGATTAGATTTCAACTTGTTATAGAGTATAGACTTTATTACCTTTTGCACTTTAGACTTGTTCGACTAAGGTTTTTAAGACTTATTGTTAAACTAACCCATTAATTGAAATTAATATACGTATGTATATAGTATTAGATATAAAATCCTAATTCAGAATAATTAATTTCTCGTATATTTGTTTTATATATGATAAAGAGAAGTCATGAGTAAGATTTTAAAAAGTTTTTTATGTATAGTGATAATGGTTATTTTATCTTTATATTTAGTTTCATGTAATTGGAAATGGGGTAAAATTTGGAGGAATAAATATGCTTACATCGTTTAAAATAGCAGGTCGATTTCTGAGATACAACAAAATACAAACACTTGTAATAATATTAGGGATAGCTATCGGGGTATCTGTTCAGATATTTATAGGACTATTAAGTAAAGGCCTTGAATCTACGTTATTAAATAAGGTTATAGGGAGTTCTGCTCATATAACTGTATATTCAACAAAGGGAGGCATAGCGGATTGGCAGGACAAAAAGAATAAGATTATAAAAGCAGATAAAGATATAAAATCGGCAGCCCCTGTAGTGGATTATCAAGCCTTTATAAAACTAAACGATATGACAGAGTCTGTACAAATAAGGGGATTTATTTATAACGACCTTAATTCACTTTACAGAATGAAGGATAGAATTTATGAAGGAAAGATGCTAGAGGATAGTGGTCAAGCTTTAATAGGTAGAGATTTAAAGGAAAGGTTAGGAGTTAATGTTGGAGACAAGATAACTATAATAACTATAGACAAGAAAAAAATTGAGCTTACTTTGGCGGGTTTTTACGATTTAGGAGCGGTTAAGGTAAATAGAACTTGGCTTATTACAGATTTAAAAACAGCACAAGACTTATTGGGCTTTGGAGATAAGGTTACATCTATAGAAATAGGTGTAAATGATGTATACAATGCTGATATTACTGGGAAACACATAGAAAAAAGTTTAAATGATAAAAAGTTAAAGGTGGAGAACTGGAAGGATCAAAATAAGCTTTTATTTAGTGGACTAGTTGGACAGAAAATATGCACTATCATAATTGAGCTTTTTGTGCTGCTTGCAGCTGTTTTGAGTATTATAAGTATACTCGGTATAAGTGTGGTTCAAAAATATAAGCAAATTGGCATTTTAAAAGCTATGGGAATGAGGGACTTTTCAGCTGCTTATGTATTCTTTATACAAGCTTTTATACTTGGGGTATTAGGTACTGCTTTAGGCATTTGGCTTACACATATATATATAAAGTGTTTTAATACATATATAATTACTCCAGAAGGTACGCCAGTAATAAACATTATTGTTAGCCATAGGTTTATAGGCAAATCTGCTTTAATAGATATAGTCGCAGCAACCTTAGCAGCTTTTTTCCCGGCTGTAAATTCCTTTAGATTGAGTCCTGTGGAGGTAATAAAGAATGGGTAATGTTATAGAGTTAAAGGATGTAGATAAGATTTATGGAGGCAGAGTTAAAACTCAAGTTCTTCGTAATGTGAATCTAACTATAGAGGGGAGTGCCTTTACGGCTATTATAGGTGCTTCCGGCAGTGGAAAAACTACACTTTTAAATATAATTGGTACATTAGATAAACCGACTAATGGAGAAGTTTATATAGATGGTAGTAGAATAGATAAAATGAGCAGAATAACTCTAGCTGCCCTTCGAAATCGGAAAATAGGATTTGTATTTCAGTTTCACTATCTTCTACCTGAATTTAATGCGTTAGAAAATGTACTTATGCCTCATACAATTAAGAGGTTTTTCTATGGAAGGAAGACCCGTGAAAGAGCAGAGCTATTGCTTGAGTTAGTTGGTTTATCTAGCATAATGAAGAGTAAGATATATAATTTATCTGGCGGGCAGCAGCAGAGAGTAGCTATTGCTAGAGCTCTTATGAATAAACCTAAGATTATTTTAGCAGATGAACCAACAGGTAATTTGGATTCTAATTCTGCTGAAGGCATATATAAAATATTTAGAGATATAAATAAGAAATTTGGTACAACTTTTGTAGTTATTACTCACGATGATAGAATAGCTAAGAAGGCGGATCGAATAATAGAAATAAAAGATGGTATAATAATTTAAGGTATTAAATTTCTTGTTAAGTTTTTTAATTAAGGAGTGGCGCATTTGAAGAAAGTATTATTGGTTATATTATGCATCTTTTGGATGGGATTTATATTTTATAATTCTTCAAATATTGGTGAGGTTTCAGAAGAGAGAAGTCACCGTGTGCTGAATGATATAAAAAATAAGTATCATCAGGTTAAAAAAGAAGAAAAAATTGTAGTAAATAATTCTAAAATTTCTAATGAAAAGCCTGTACAAAGCAATATAGTAGATAATGAATCTTTGAATAAAAGAGAGGAAAATTTAAATATAATTTTGAGAAAGAATGCACATGCCTTTGAATATCTAGTTCTTGCTATGATAGTAACTGCTGCACTATTTTCATTTAACATAAAAGGAAAATCAGCATTAATTTATATAATGTTTGTATGTTTATTCTATGCAGTTACAGATGAGTTTCATCAAGTGTTTGTACCTGGAAGAGCATCCTTAGTAAGCGATGTATTAATAGACTTTGCTGGAAGCCTAATAGGCATGTTGATTTACTATTTATCTTACTATAAGTTTTTTAAACGAAATCAAGTCTACTAAAGGATATAGTTAGGAATAGTAAACTTTAAATTTTAATCGAGTTGTAATCTTGTCTTTTAGTTACTATTCCCTGATATCTTTGCCTGCAGCTTTGCATAGTGCTAATGTTATTATAGTTGTAAGAATTATAAACAGTACTATTGTAGAAGTTACCAACATATCATCACCTTTTCATTATATTAATTTATTTTTGCATCACTTTACAAGTAATCTAGATCTACCCAAAAATATAATACACTAAATGCACTGTAGTTATCAATACTAATTTGAGCAAACTAGTATAGATTAGTAGTATCTAGTACTATAATTAGTATTGACGAAAAATGAATAATTAAAACAATATAATAAGTATTCTTAGAATAAGTGTGGTTCAAAAGTATAAGCAGATAGGAGTTTTAAAGGATTATTAGATGCTTCTGTGATATTAATATACATCATTTAATATTATACTTTAATGGTATAACAGCCGTTTATATAGGTAAGCAATAAATTGCACTTAAATATGTTGAAGTATAAATTTACCAATGTTATAATAGCATTAGTAATGTGAAGGGGGATAATTACTATGAACATGAAAAAGATAGCTTGTTTATTATCAATAAGCTTATGTTTAAGTATAGGTGTTACTACTAGAACGAAGGCCGCAGTTAACCCAGAGAGAATAGGAGGAGCAAATAGATATGATACATCTATTGCTGTCTCAAAAAATGGATGGAATGCTACATCCGATTATGTTGTAATTGCTAGTGGAGAGGATTTCGGTGATGCTCTTAGTGCAGCACCTTTAGCTAAAAAATATAATGCTCCAATTTTATTAGTTTCAAAAGATAATTTGGACAACCAATCTGATTCAGCTTCTAATTTAACTAATGAACTATCTAGATTGAAAGCAAAAAAAGCATTTATAATTGGTGGAACAGGATCAGTATCTTCAAAGGTTGAGGATGCAATTAAAAATAAAGGAATAGAAATAGAAAGAATTTCTGGAAATGACAGATACGACACATCTGTTGAGATAGCTAAAAAAGTGGGAGCAAATAATGGTGTGATTATAGCTAAGGGAGATGACTTTATAGATGCTCTTAGTGCGGCACCTATTGCAGCTTCAAAAGAAATGCCTATAATACTTGTACCAAAAGACAAAGTTAATGATACATTACAGAATTACTTAAAGAACAATAATATATCAAAAACATATGTTATAGGCGATAAAGACATTATCAATGATGATGTAGTAAAACAGTTTCCAAATACAGAAAGAATCACTGGAAACAATGAGTATGAAAGAAACATAAATACTATAAATAAATTCTCTAAGGACCTTAAATATGATACAGTTTATTTTGCAAGCAGAAAAGGCTTCGCTGATTCTTTATCAGGCTCTGCATTAGCAGCATTAACAGCTTCACCAATAATTTTAGTTGATGAAAATTCTGAAGCAAAGGTTAAGGAATACATTGATAGCAAGATAAAAGATATTGGACAAGTTAATGTATTAGGCGGAGAAGGAGTTGTAAATACATCATTACTAGAAAAGATACTTCCAATGAACAAAAATCAAGGTGTAAACAGTGGATTATTAAAGGCAACTTTAAATCAAAATAATATTAACTCTATGGAGAGTGACAGTACTATAGGAGTAAATGCTAGCGTTAAGGACTTACCAAAAGAAGAACAAAGTCAAGCAGATAAAATAATTCCTATAATAAATAATTCAAAAATGAACTTTAATATAAAGATGAATGGAAACAGTAATAAAACATTATCAAATGTTCAAGAAGACATAAGCATTCAAGTAGCAGGAATGAACATACAAACAACGGCTTGGGTAAGCTTAGATATGACAGGAAGTCAGCCTAAGATGAAAGAGATTGTAAAGATTCCTGAAGTTGCAGCACAATATCTTCCGCCACAGTTTGCAGGAAAACAATATATGGTTATGGATCCTATTGCGGTAGATTCTAAAGTCATGCCTGGAGCAAATAATATTACGGGTTTAATGGATTTTAGCAAGAACTTTCAACCACAATTCCAAAGCTTTATGGAAAAATATTTAGAAAACTGGAATCCAGGCTTTAAATTTATTGACTATAAAGGATTAATGAGAGTTAATAATAAAGATGGAATAAAGTATGCACAAACCTATCAGTTAAAGCTTAACGATATGACATTTAAATCTTTATTAAATTATACGGCAACTGATGCAGTGCAAAATAAAGAGTTCATTAGCTTCATGAAGCAATTTATGCTGTCATGTGTTGATCTTTCAGGAGCACCAAACAAAGAGCAACAAAAGCAGGACATAGAAAAGGTATTTGCTAATATGGCTTCAAATCCTCAAGAGTCTATGAAGCAGATAAAGACATTTATGGATGCAATAAAAGATTTAAAAGTAATTGGGGATAAAGGAATAGATATAACCTATAATATCTGCGATGGTTATATCATTGGAGAAACTGGTGTTGTTGATTTACAATTAGACATTCATAAGTTTGTTGAGGTTATGAATAAATTGAGCAATACTCAAGGTGCAACAACTGAAGATGTAAAAGGTATCCTTGGACTTGGATTTAACTATAATACTCAAAACTATAACATTAATAAAGATGTGAAAATAACTATTCCTCAACTAACGAAAGAAAATTCTTTTGATTATATGGAGCTTATTAATTTAGGAAACAACAAGTAGAGTGATGGGGACAGTTCGCAATTTTTCATCAATAGTATGATGAAAAATTGTGAACTGTCCCTTAGTTTTAGAATAAAGTATCGTAAGATTTTTGCAAATAATTAGATTTTATTAATAGGAAAAATGATGTATAATTTTTATAATATACAAATTAAGAGTATTGGAGGATTGGACAAAAGATGAAGAATAAACTTTCTGCAGTAAAGAATAGGATTAGAAGCAAATCAGTATATGGTAAAATACAGAGTACAATTTCATTTCTAGCTTTAACAATATTTCTAGTTGCTAGTTCTTCTTTTAAGGTACAAGCATCTAGTCAGACACTAGATGAAGCTAGGGCTATTATTAGAGACAACTATGTGACTCCAGTATCTGATAGTGTTCTAAATGCACCAACTATAGAGGAGATTGTAAAGGGACTAAACGATCCTTACTCTCAATATTTTTCTAAGCAACAGGAGGAAGATTTTTTAAATAGCATAGACAATAAAATGTATGGCATAGGTATATCAGTAGAAATGGTTGCTGAGGGAGTTAAAGTAAAAGCAGTTATAGATAACTCACCAGCTCTAGAGTCAGGAATTCATGAAGGTGATATAATAATTTCTGCTAACGATAAATCATTAGCAGGGTTGAAAGTGGAGGAAGCAACATCCTATATAAAAGGAGAATCAGGAACAACTGTAAAACTCCAGGTAAAAAGAGCAGATGCTATATTGAGTTTCAGCGTAATGAGAAGAGAGATAAGCCTTCCAACAGTAACAGGCAAAATGTTGAGTGAAAACACTGCCTACATCAACATTGTATCTTTCGGTGGGGACACTTCGCAATTATTCAGCAAAAAGCTGCAGGAATTAAATATGAAGAATCCCCATAGCTACATAATAGACTTAAGGAATAATGGCGGTGGATATATGGGGACAGCTCTTGAGATAGCTGGAAACTTTATCGGATCTAATCCTGCAATTACGGTGGAAGATAGAGAAGGCAATAAGGTAAGGTATTTAGCAGGAGGTAAGGGAATCACTATAGACAAACCTGTAATTTTTCTTATAAATGAATATACAGCAAGTGCTTCGGAAATTTTATCTGCTGCAGTAAAGGATTATAAGAAGGCCTTTTTTATTGGTGTGACTACTTATGGAAAAGGGGTTGCTCAACAGATGTTTCCTTTATCAGATGGAAGCGCTCTTAAGATAACTACAGAAAAGTTTTACTCACCTCTAGGTAATGCAATTCAGAAAGTTGGAGTAACACCTGATTTTGAGGCAAAAGATGTTGATTCTTTGGCAGTTGCTGAATTATTTTCCGGGAAATGTATGAATGATGTAGATAAAAGAGGTTATGTAAAAGTAAATTATGCAGGAAAAGATTTTGAGATCAACTTAAACTTAGCTAAAGACGAAAAACACTGGGGTGCATTTAAGTATATATTGAATAAAGTTTCCAAGGACAACGTATATGTGGGAACCGATAAGGGCTGGGTTAAAGCACCTACAGACTATTTTGATAATGCTTATAAATTTTTATATGCTAATTACAAATATTTAGATACTCTGAAGGACGTTGCACAGAATAAAGTATTTACTATAAGTTTTAATAAAGAGGTGAATGCTGATACAGTTAAAGATTACACTAACATGGAATTTATTGATGGAGAAACTGGACAACGTGTGGCTTTTGATGTGAAAAAGGCTGATGATAAAAAAATAAGCATAGTGCCTAAAGAAAATTTAAAAAGCGGAAAGACTTATTATATAAAGATAAAAGATGTAATAAGACCTGTCACAGTGAAATAGGAGAATGTGATGGGGACACAATACAATTTTTCAACAATTAACTATAAAATTATTAGAAAACGTAGAAAAACTATTGGAATTAAGATTACAGATAAGGGAGAAGTCATAATTACTTCTCCTTTTGGTGTGAGCGAAGAAACTATTAAAAATATCATAAAGAAGAAACAAAAATGGATAACTGATAAGGTTAAACTCATTAAAGAAGCTAATTTTGCCTATAACAGAGCTTTTAAGGATGGGGAAAGGTTTCTATTTTTAGGGAAAGAGTTGGAATTAGAGATTATTAAAGGTAATAAACCTATATGCAATGCCGAAATAGAGGGTGAGAAAGTTAGGGTTTTTATAAACTTAAGCAGTATGACCAGTGGGGACACAATATCTAATGCTATTGTAAAGCTATATAGAAAAGAGGCGGCTAGATTATTCAAAGAGAGAACAGATATATATAGCAAGGTTCTTGGTGTAGGCCCTAAAAGAATATTTATTAAGGATCAGAAAACTTTATGGGGAAGTTGTTCATCGAAAGGAAATATAAATTATAATTATAGAATTATAATGGCACCGATTAGCATTGTTGATTATATAGTTGTACACGAATTATGTCATTTAATACACATGAATCATTCTAAGGAATATTGGAATACAGTGAAATCTATTTTACCTGATTGTGAAAAAAGAAGAAAATGGTTGAAAGACAATGGACATGTATTGAAAATTTGATGATACATAGTTCTTGTTCAGCTTCAGCTTCTGCAGTTTCTGCTGCAGTTTCTGGGGACGATTTACAATTATTATTTATTAAAAATTGTAAACCGTCCCCAAGTAATAACAAATAATAACAAATAATAATAGCAAGTAAGGTAATAAGATAGAACTAACGCATATACAATGCATAATCACTATAGTTTTATTAATAATTTAACTTATCTTAGATGCTTGTACAATTATTTATAGATAAAAATTTTAAATTAGGTTAGCAAATTTTTAAACTATGCAGACCTACTGTAGCTTATAAAATCATCAACTATATTTCTATATTTTTCAGAAGTATTAATCAACGAGATCCCTTTTTCACATAGTCTTCCAATGTTAGAATAGGTTAAATTCCCTATAGTTTTCGAAATATCACTAAATTTAAAATCACATAAAGATCTCATTAGAACTACGCAAATTGATTTAGACTCTATGTTTTTATGATTATACTTTGTATGAATGCAAAAAGACTCTTTATTGTAATGAGAAACAAAGTCTATTATATCTGTAGGCTTAAAATTCCTAACAAGTATATGTTTCATAGGAGTATAATAACTTTCAGAACTATTAAATTCTAGTTCATCCTTAATTTTTAAAGCGTTAAATTTGCACACAAATTCCAAATAAGATTTACGTGCCAATCTCTTATTAGTACTAAAATATTTTAGTATAAAATCTATATCTAAAATATCAGAATATTTTGAGGGCATTCCAGCATAAACTTTAAGGCTTGAGTATTTATATTTGTGAACACAATTTTTATAGTTTGGAATATCCTTAGGATTATTATGTATATAAGCAGAAGCTGCAACAACATAACTATCCTTTTCTATAGGCTTACTTTTAAATCTATCAGAAAACAAGTGACCATGTCTTGAATACTTTTTATTATAGTATAGGGCATAGCTTTGATTTATGGACTTCATAAACTTAGATATATCAGCACCATTGTCATTAACTTGCAAATGATAGTGAGTATCCATAAGAACGTATGAATATATAGTAAACATATAAATTTTTTGATATTTTCTTACTATATTTAGAAATTTATCTTTATCTTTAAAGTCTACAAATAGTTGAAGTTCACTAATGCTTCTGCTCATAATGTGATGAATATTGCTTAAACCTTTTTTCCGTGGAGTTCTACTCAATGACTACCACTCCTTTCATGTTTTATTAGAATTATTGACAAACGATAACAAATTAATCCTTTATAGATTAATAAATGGGATTAGATTTAATAATTATCTAAATGAGTATCGGTATAAAAATTGTAAACTGTCCCTTAGCTAACTCAAGTCGTATAAAAATTGTAAACCGTCCCCGAACAAAAATGTCTTATAAAAACTTCTTTATATAGACAATATAATAGATATAAAGTAAAATATTATTGTTAAAATAAAGTAAAAATAAGGAGAAATGGTATGGACTTTTATTCATTGTTACTGATAGCCATAGCCTTATCGTTAGATGCATTTGGTGTGGCATTATGCATAGGATTAAATAGAGGAGTAAGAATAAAAGGAAGAGTTTTATTTTCAGCCTGCAGCGGATTTTTTCAATTTCTATTCGCTTTTATTGGTGCATATGCAGGAGTGTTATTTAATACATACATAGCATCCGTTCCTAAAGTTATAGGAGGAGCCCTTATATCAATTGTAGGAATCTTAATGTTAAAAGAAGGATTTCAAAATAAAGGAGAGTGTCCTGTTATAAGACCAGGAACGTATTTTATTCTTGGTATATCAGTAAGTATAGATGCTATGGTTATAGGATTCACTGTACTCAATAACATAAATAATAATCTCATTATACTTCGGAATACGTTGTTTATAGGAGTGGTGACATTAATAATATCATCGCTTGCATTCGTAATAGCAAAGTACCTAAAAAAAATAGAGCTTTTAGGCAAATATGCGGATTATATAGGCGGAGTAATACTTGTTATCTTCGGGATAAAGATGATGTTTTTCTAAAGAAAGCTTGGGGTGAAAGCATTGGAAATAGAAAAATACTTAAGACAGCATGGAATAAAAGTTACAAAAGGAAGAATAAATGTGCTTGATATTTTAAATAAATCAGATCATGCTGTGAATGCTGAGTATATTTTTAATGAATGTAAGAAAAGAAATTTAAATATTGATTTATCCACTGTATACAGATCATTAGACTTATTTGAAAATAAGGAATTAATAAAGAAGTTTGATCTAGGACAGGGTAAAAATAATTACAGGCTTAGAAAAGAAGATCATAAACATATACTTCAATGCAAGTTATGCCATAAAGAGGTTGAAATAGATTGTCCAATGCAACAGGTTAGAGAGTTAATAAAGGATAAAACAGGATTTACATTTATGGATAAGGAATTAGACTTAAAGCTTGAAGGAATTTGTGATGAATGTACGGACCATACAAAAAAATAAGAATAGATTGTATATCTATTCCTAAAGGTTTTATTGACTTTGTAAGGTAACTTGAGCAGGATAGATTTTTTTTACTTTCCATATTCCTTGGCTATTTCTTTCTAGGAAAACGCTGTAAGCTCTTTGATGATGTGGAGATTTTTTCTCCATTCCATCGATTTTCACTACAGCTATGTTGCCATTAGAGAAAGAAAGATCTAGGGTACCTATATTATACATTTTATAACGGTTGAGTATTCCTGATGTAAAGTAGTGTTGAACAGCATGGTTAATATTTTTACATTTATTAGATGTATAAGTAAACTTTATAAATCCACCAACGATAACCACAGTTAAACAAATTGCTAAAAACTTTTTCATAAGATTCCCTCACTAAATGGAAATTAATTACAATAATATAATAACTAAAATTTGTAAATAAGTAAATACTAATATTATAAAAATTATTAAAGTTATATGTAAGGCGGTGTTAATGTATGGATTTTTCTTCATTAGTTTTAATGGAAAAGGATAAAGATACAGGTTTTGTGACTAAGGAGCTGGGAAGCTATGAAGTAGGTGAAGGAGCAGAGTACATAAAGAAAATGTTTTATGATGGTGATAAAATAAATGTATATTTTGATACCAATAGAGATGTTGAAGATTGGGAATACTCTGCTGTATTTGATTTATTTAATGAAGATAAGTTTATAGAACAAGAATATAGTATAGAGCAAATTGACGATGAGTATAATCCAACATGGCTAGTAAAGTTTGATTATAATGAGGAACATTCTATTGTGCTATCAAAATTAAATAACTTATGTTCTCTAATTAAAGCACATATAAGGGAAGTCTTTGAAAATGTCAAAGGAAAAGAAGAGGAATACAAATAATTGTAAGCAGTTGTTTAAAAGTATAGGATTCGAGCTAGAAAGTTAGTTCCACACCATTGAATCCTATATTTAGACAACTGTTTATAATTGTCTGAAAATAAAGTAACTTTTTTATAATTAATATTTAAACAGCATTATTAATAATTATTAAAGTTTGGTATAATAACTTTATATAGCTATTTTATTTTCTTAAATAATATGATATGATTTCATAAGTAGTAGTATTTTGACTTATTTTAGAATAATGTGTAAATCAAGGCATGAAATATATATGTATGATAGCAAGATTTATTTGAGGTGGAGAAATGAGGCTGGAGTTCATTAATAGGGTTAGTGACAATGATGTATTAGGTAAAAGCATATTAACAAACGAGGGACAAGTCTTACTAAGAGCTGGAGTAAGGTTAAGTGGTATTTACATACAAAAACTGAAAGAGTTAGGTGTTTTCTATATATACGTGGAAGATGACAGATTAGATGATGTGGATGTAGAAGATGAAAAACTTTCAGAGCTAAAACAGGTTACAATGAAAAGCATGTGCAATGTTATGAAAAATGTACATGATTGTAATGGAAAAAAGCTTAAGGAATCGCTTGGCGCTGTTGAAGATATGATTAATTATATTGTAGATATTGGAGATGTTAATAAAAGTCTCTATGACATACAAACCTATGATAACTATACATATGTACACTCTCTGGATACTTGTATTATGACGACTTTTCTAGGTATGACCTCAAAATTTAACGAATGGGACCTAAAGGATCTCGGTATTGGAGCGATACTTCACGATGTAGGAAAGACACAAGTTCCAATTACTATATTAAATAAGCAGGGACGTTTAACAGATGAAGAGTTTAATGAAATTAAAAAGCATACATTGTACGGAGCTAAAATGCTAAAAAAGAATATTTCAATGCCTGACTCCATAATTAAAATAGTTGAACAGCATCATGAAAGAGTTGATGGTAGGGGATATCCTTATGGACTAAATGGAAAACAGATTTCTAAGTTTGCAAAGATTGTATGTATCTGTGATGTATATGATGCTATAAGCAATGATAGATGTTACAGAAAGAAGTTTAGCCCTAATGATGCCTATGAACTCATTCTCTCAGGAAGTGGGACTAGTTTTGATGAAGAGTTAGTTAAAAATTTTAAAAATACATTTGCTATCTATCCTTTAGGATGTTGTGTTAAACTATCAAATGGCAATGAGGGATTTGTTATAAAACAAAACAAAGGATTTCCAGACAGACCAGTAGTCAGAGTGTTATATGATAGTGAAACTAAAAGTCCAATACCTTTTTATGAAATAGATTTATTAAATAATCCTAGCATTGTAATACAAAGTATTGCATGATAAGTGATGGTTAGTTGTCGGATAAAATTGAATGCACAGCACACAATAAACTAGTAAGAAGAGTTTATCTGTTGCGGTGCTTTTATTTTTAAAGTTTTATATAGTTTGAAGGAGAATTTTATGGAAGCATATATTAAAAATTTAATACAAAATCTATATGAGCATTACGGTTATAGTATTTTAGAGATTGGAGAAATAAATGGCCTTTACACTAATTGGGGAGTTTATAAAAAGACAGATAGTAGCATTGATGTGATGTTTTTTTGTAATTTAGAGGGCAGTTATCAACTCAATATTCATGAAATAGAAACATTAGCAAGAAAGCACTTACAGACTGATAACATAAGATTAATCCAGGCTATAATTGACGATAGATTGAAAATTGAATCTAATGAGAATGGAGAATTGAGTGTAAATCAGGAAATTTATCAACAATGTGAATTAATTTTAATCAACAATGTGGATAATAAAGTACTATATTTTAGCGAGGGTTTAAAAGATAAGGTTCAGGAACTAGCGACCATTATAAATTACACGAACACATCACAAAATAGGGCTGCAAAAGCAGAGAGACCAATTATAACATATGTTTTAATTGGTGTAAATGTATTGGCTTATATACTTACCGCTTATTTATCAGGAAACATTGTTGATAGTAATATAAATGTACTGATATTCTTAGGCGCAAAGGTTAATCAGCTTATAAACCAAGGAGAATACTATAGATTTATTACATGTATGTTTTTACATGGTGGAATTATACACCTTGCTTTTAATATGTATGCATTAAATTCTTTAGGACCACTAGTAGAGAAAATATACGGAAGAACTAAGTATGTTTTTATATACTTTTTAGCAGGCATAATTTCGTCTATCTTTAGCTATATATTTTCAACTGGGGTATCCATCGGAGCATCGGGAGCTATATTTGGTCTTTTAGGAGCAGCACTAGTTTTTGCAGTAAAAATGAAAAATAGTGTTGGGAAAGGATTTATGATGAACATAGTGTCCGTTATTGCTATAAATTTAGTTATGGGCTTCTCTATACCTAATATAGACAACTTTGGACATATGGGTGGACTTATTGGCGGTGTTATAGCTTCATTATTTTTGTTTCGCAGATAGGGACACACTGCAATTTTTCTTCATTTCCTTTATTTCTTTATTTGGGGACAGTCTGCAATTTTTCGACCTACATCGAAAAATTGTAGACTGTCCCCAATAAAAGAAAGACGGTACACAATTTATCAAGATGAAAAATTGTGTACCGTCCCCTATGACTACCATTATAGATTCAAGTCCTCTGAATATAATGTTTCCTTTTCTAAAAGTAAATTAGTTAACTTTTCTAGATTATGTCTTTCACTTACAAGCAGCGTCTTAACATCTTCATACATAGAATCAATCATGTCTTTACATTCTTTAATAACTTCATCTTGATTTAGATTTAACTCCAGCAACTCCTGCATGTTTAATAATCCAAGAGTGTCCCCCATACCATATTGAGTTATCATATTAAATGATATCTTGGTACTTTGTTTTAAGTCATTGTGTGCTCCAGTTGTAATGTAATCAGCTCCAAATATGATTTCTTCAGCAGCTCTTCCACCAAGTAGAACCATAATTCTCTTCTTTAAATAGTTTTTATTTTGATATAAGTTGTCTTTAGGTATACTTAAAGTGTATCCGCCAGCACCTTTAGTGCTTGGTATAATTGTAACTTTTGATACCTTTTCTTCCGGTAAAACCTTTAAAGATACAAGAGCATGTCCAATTTCGTGATAAGCTGTAATCTTTTTATCTATATCCTTTATATGATCTCTATTTTTCTTTTCGTATCCAGCAAGAACAATTGAAAATGCTTGATCAAGATGTATATCTTCTATATTTTCACTATTATCTTTGCAAGCCAGTATAGCAGCTTCATTTGTTAAACTTTCAAGTTTTGCACCTGAGAAGTAAGAAGTCTTATGAGCCCATTCTTTTACGTTTATACTTCCTACAGGCTTGTTCTTTAGATGAAGATTTAAGATTTTCTCTCTAGCGCTCACGTCTGGAAGATTAACCTCAATGTGTCTATCAAATCTACCAGGTCTTAAAAGAGCAGGATCTAGCATGTCTAATCTGTTTGTAGCGGCCATAACTATAATGCCTTCTTTTTCGTTAAAGCCTGACATTTCAGTAAGCAATGCATTTAGAGTTTGATCTCTTTCGTCAGAACCACCAGTATTTTTTCCGCCATCTCTTTTCTTACCGATAGCATCTATTTCGTCGATAAATATAACAGCTTTGCCGTTACTTCTTGCTTTTTTAAATAATTGTCTTATACGGCTGGCACCAACCCCTACGTATACCTGAATAAAATCTGAACCAGATACAGCATAGAATGGAACTCCAGCTTCTCCTGCTACAGCCTTTGCTAGAAGTGTCTTACCTGTTCCAGGTTCACCATAAAGTATTACTCCCTTTGGCATTCTTGCGCCATATTGAGTATATTTTTCGGGATTTTTTAAAAAGTCAACTAAGTCATTCATGCTTTCCTTAGCTTCCTCATTTCCAGCTACGCTCTCAAAATTATATTTTGTATCTGCCACAACACTTGCATCTAAGGCATCCACTGAACGCATTCTTTTTGAAGTAATAGATGATGATTTTATACCCATAAATGCAATAGCCGCAATGGAAAGAACCAAAGTTGTCAGTGGAAGCACTTGTCCAATATCCACTGGCAGGTCTTCAGACACTGTAACTCCATCCTTTAACATTACTTCTTTAAAATCACTTGTTCTAGGATTATCTGTTTCATATATTTTTCCGTCACTTAACTTAACTCTTATCTTAGAAGTATTAGTTAAGTACACAGTTGAAACCTTTTTACTAGAGACATCATTTAAAAAAATAACATAAGATTTGTAATCAGTAGATCTATGTGAGTAAGTAAAAAATATCAACGCTACTAGAGAAAGTACGGCAGTTAAAACAGGTATCAGCATAAATTTGTTTTTAATTTTATTCTTCATTAAATACCTCACCTTCCTAAAATAATTATATATTTGAATTTTTAGTTGAAATCTTGATGAAAAACTGTGAACTATCAATAATAAAATGTTACGAAAAGTTGTGAACTGTCCCCGATGATATGTCTATGAACTACTTAAGAAAATCATATGTTGATTACGAAGCATCTGAGTATGATATTATAATATTTTTGATATTAAGTCTAATGAAAATCATAAATTTTGCTAAAGTAATTTATGGAACAGCTGGTGATGAAATTACGAACTACATTGAAAATGTTATTGCAGAAATTTTAGTTTACTGTATACTTTACTTATAAAGAAAAACTTGGGTTTTATACTTGTTAAACTATATACTAACTATTTGTTGTTTATATAAGAAATAGTTTTTAGTAATGGTTAATTATTAGATAAACGAAAGAGGGGAGAATTTTATATGAAGATTTCAGCTGCAAAAGTTATTTTAACAGAGCAGGATATATTAAGCATAATTGAAGATTATGTTCATATTGAAGGGCTTGAAATAAACTCTATAGAAATTAAGGAGTTAATAACAGTTAGAGGTAGCTATAAAAAAAGGATAAAAATTCCCTTTGAAGTTAAATTAGGACTAGGAAATATAAAAGGAAATATAATAAACGTTAAGATATTGAAAGTTAATGTATCTAAAATAGGAATAATAAAGAGCATTAAAAATGTTGCATTAAAAAAGCTACTAAGTGATTTTTCTGATTTAGGCGTAGATGTGGACAAGGATAATGTGGCTGTTAATCTAGAAGAAGTGTCCAAGCTAGTGCCGTATTTCTACTTTACATTAAATCGAATAAATATTATTGAAGGTGGAATTGAGGTAGAAGCAGAAGATGTTATTTATGCTGAAACTAAAAAAATGATACCAATGAAGAAAAGTTGCGAACTGTCCCCAATAAGAACCCAGGGGGAATACTCAAGGGTTAGAGGTAGAATAGTAGAAAAAGTTCCTGAAAAATATGAAAAGTTTGTTCAGTATGCAATGCTTATACCAGATATAACAGTGCTTTTATGGAGATTATTTAGAGATAAAAGGGTTAAAATAAAGGTAAAGATGATGGTTGGTGGAGTGATAATGTACTTAGCTAGTCCAATAGACATACTTCCGGATTTCATACCTCTTATAGGCAGAATTGATGATGTGGCTATTGCTTTCTTTGGGCTAAATGCTATTATAAATGAGGTTCCAGAAGAAATCATCCTTGAAAATTGGCAGGGAGAGGAAAATGTAATTTTATTGACTAAAGAAGCTGTTAATTATATATCTAACCTAGTTGGCACTTACAATGTAAGCAAATTTCTTGAAGTTATAAAAAGTATTTTTAAAAAAGGACATGAAAATTATAAGTTAGCTGCAAAAAAACAGCAGTTAGAATCTAATATGTATAATCTTGAACTTGAGGAGGCAATAACTTTAAATGAAGATGATTACCATATACACTGATGGAGCATGTAGAGGAAATGGAAAAGAGAATACAATTGGAGGATTTGGAATAGTCCTTATGTATAACGGTATGAAAAAGGAAATAAAAAAAGGATATAGAAATACCACAAATAATATAATGGAGCTTTCAGCGGTAATCGAAGCATTGTCTATGCTAAAAGAACCTTGTGAAGTTAAGCTTCATAGTGATTCAGCTTATGTAATAAATGCAATAAATCAAAATTGGATTAAAAATTGGCAAAAAAATGGCTGGAAGACAGCTTCTAAAGAACCAGTGAAAAATAGAGAACTTTGGGAGAAGCTTATAGAATTAGTTAATATTCATAAAGTTGAGTTTATAAAAGTAAAAGGACACAGTGATAACGAATTTAACAATAGATGTGATAAACTTGCAAATGAAGCAATGGATGAATTAATTTAAGTTTTCTGTTTAATAAATAAAAAAATGCATATTCTATATATATACCTATTTAAAATAAAAGGAGAGTGTAGATTATGCGTGGTAGATTTCTTACAGGAGCTTTAATCGGAGCAGCAGTTGGCATGATGGTGATGCCAGGGCTTGATAGAAATACGAGAAGAAGAATAAAGAGAACAGCTAAGATAGTTAGACATGCAGCAGGAGACGTGTACGAAGGTGTGGTAGATAGAGTTAAATAATAAACATATAGAAAGCACATAAAATGTAATATACTATCATCTTTAACTTGTTATTTATTTTATGTGTTTAATTGCGTACTTTGAAATTAATTTTACAGTACGCAATTTTTTTACATGTAAAAAATCAGTAAAAAATGGTATATTCTTGAATTTAAGGTCAATACAAGTTAAAAGTATTACTATTTTATTAAAAATTTTTATATTAGGATTAAAAATATGTTATAATAAGATGAGACTTTGCAGAATTTTTAATAAAATAATTTATATATATTAATATTGTAGGTAGTAAAGGAAGAGTGATTTATGGAAATACTGTCTTTAGGAGAAAAAATTAAGAGAAGAAGAAAAGAGCTCAACATGACATTAAAGGATTTAGCAGGAGACAGAATTACTCCAGGACAAATAAGCCTTGTAGAATCCGGAAAATCTAATCCAAGTATGGATCTGCTTGAATACCTAGCGGAGGCGCTAAACACCTCAATCGAATATCTCATGGAATCAGAAGAGACCCAGGCAGAAAAAATTTGTACTTATTTTGAAAACATAGCAGAATCATATATAATTAATGAAGACTTGACTCAAGGAGAGCAGTATATTGAGAAGTCTTTATACTATGCAGAAAAATACAACTTGGAGTATAGAAAAGCTAAAAACTTATATCTAAGAGGCATAATTCACATGACAAAAGCTGAACATGCTGTAGCACAGCAATTTTTTCTTTCAGCTAATGTTATCTTTATAAAAAATAATAACTATGAAGAAACAATAAAAGCCTTTGTCAACTTAGGAAAAATTACAATGGAGTTAAAAGCGTATCATTCTTCATGTAGCTATTTTCAGCAAGCAGAAAATGTTTACACTGAAAATGATATTGGAAATGACTTTTTACTTGGACAAATATATTATTATTTAGCTTGTGTGTATTTTAAGTTAGAGAGCACAGAAAAAGCTATAAATTATTCTTATCTTGCCAAGGAAAAATTTAAGCAATTGGATAATAAAAGAGAGTATGCAAGAACACTTTTGCTTCTATCAGAAGAATATAATAAGAAAGGCGACGTAGACAATGCAATAAAATATTCCAAGAAGACATTAGAGGTATACAAAGAAATAAATGATCTTATGCATGTTGCTAAGATAGAAAATAATTTAGGAAAATTGTTCTGTGATTTTGATAATTTAGAGGAATCTTTCATACACTTAAGTAAAGCTAAAGAACTTAGAGTTAGAATTAATGATTCAGATTTAGTTGAAACTTTAGTAAACATATGTGAAAATTATATAAAATTAAAAAATGTAGAAAATGCTAAAAAAACACTTCAAGAAATAATGGACAGCATTAGTGATGGCAGTGATAAATCTCTCATACAGTACTATTTGCTTAAATTCAGAGTGGACATGTTAGAATCAGATATAAAAGAAGCGGAAAATACATTAATTATGGCCTTAAATTTTGTTAGAAATATGGACTACACTAAAGAAATCGCAGAGATAGCTATCATGCTTGGAAAGTTCTATATAGATTATGGTAGAGATAAAGATGCAGCAAAATATTTAAATGAGGGTGTTGAAACCTTTAAGAAACTTGGAATATTGAAAGAGTCTTAATGAGAATAGGTGAGGATTATGGAGATACTTTCTACAGGAGAAAAGATAAAAAGAGCCAGAATATATAAAGGTTATACATTAAAGGATTTATGCGGAGACAAAATATCTGTTTCTAAAATGAGCTGCATCGAAAATGATAAAATAAAGCCAGAAGAATGGATATTAGACTTCATTGCTGTAAAGTTAGAAATAGATCCAATGTACTTAAAACAAGATATAAAATCACAGGTAATTGAAAATATTCAGGACATAGAAAGAACAGGATATTCCGAGTGGTATGAGAAGGAACTAGAATATAATTTAAAGTTTGCTGAAGAGTTATCATATTTTGATATTGCATTCAGAATAATGCACTTGCTATTTAATTACTATCTAGACGAGAATAAGATAGAAAAAGTACAGCTTATAGTTTCAAAATACTATGATTATTGGCAAAAGTATTTTTCGGAAGAAAGTGGAGCTGTATACTATATGGATATAGCAAGATACTTCTACAATACTAAGGAATTTTCGCAAGCTGCTAATTATTACAGTAATGTTAGACAGATTTCTACGGAAAAAAGAAATCCTATATTACTGGCCAGAGCTACCTATAATGAAGCTGCTTGCTATGTAATGTTGGAAAACTATGAAAAAGCTTACGAAATAGCAATGGAACTTATTGATTTGATGGATTATATTGAGAAAGATACAAAAAAAGCAGAAGCATATCATATGTTGGCTATACTTTCACTTAGAAGAAATATGGATAAGTTCCATGAGTATGAGCAAAAATCCTATGAATTATATAAGAATAATCTAGCACATATGGCGCAGGCTATATATAACTATGCTGTAGTTATGTTTGGACAGGGGCTCACGGATATCGCTATAGCCTATACAAATAAAGCTTTAGAATGTTTCCCAAAGGATAATAAGGAAACTCTAGTAAACTTTATGTTAATGTGTACTAGCAAGTTAATTGAAAGTAATGTTTTAGATAAAGCTAAAAGTGTATGTGATGAGGCATTAAACTACTCAATAGATCTTAATAATATAGTTTTTATTGAAAAATCTTATTATTATAAGGCTTTGATTCTGGAAAAGGAAGGTAACATGATTTCCGCAGAGATGTATATGAATTTAGCATTGGATGCGCTACTTAAATTTGCAACTAAAAATGAAATATACAAAAGATACATGGAGATGGGAAACATGTACTACAGAATGGGAAGTGTTAATGAATCTATAAAATATTTTAATTTTGCAATTCAACTGGAAAAGAAAATGTAAGTACATGAGTATAGAACTATTTGTTAATTTAACGAATAGTTCTGTTTTTTTGTAATACCCCCTTTAAAATTCGATATTATCCGTAAATATTTGTGAAAAGAAGATGATAACAAATTTAGGGAGGAACAAACATGAAAAAAATAGCATTATTTATAACAGCTTTAACAGTATCATTAAGTTTAGGAGGCCAGGCATTAGCCGATACTAATACTGCAACGCTTGCAGACAAGGCTGGTATAACACCAGATAACGTAATATTATATCCTATAGATAAGGCTTTAGATGATTTAAAGATTAACATGGCAACTAGCGATGATAAAAAAGCAGAGGCTTTAGCAGAAGTAGCAGAGGAAAGACTTGGAGAAAGCGAAGTAATGGCTGATAAGGAAAGGACAGATCTTTCAAATCAAACATTAAATGAATATAGTGATAAAATGACTGAAGCTGAAGAAAAGGTAGAAGATGCCATCAATAAAGCAACTGATAGCACAACTACTGATAGCGCTATAAAACTAGATGAATTGAAAAAGGCAGAAACGTCAATATCTGATAGACAAATGAAGTCTATTGAGGTTTTAAAGAGCATAGAGAGCAAGGTTTCTGGTAATGCTAAAGAAACTATAGCAAAGGTTATAGAAATGCAAACTGCCAAAAAAGAGGCAATAATTGCAGTGAAGAAAGAAAGAGAAGCATTAATAAAAGACAGACAGGCGGCAAAAGATGCTGAAAAGAAACTAGAGCAAGCTAAAAAATCAGGAAATGAGCAAGATATAAAAACAGCAGAAGATTCATTAAAGCAAAGTCAGGAAACTTTAAATACTCAAAAAGAGAGATTTAATCAGGCAGTAGCTGCAAAGAAGGAAGTAATGAAGGGCGGAGTAGGCCAATTAAAGAAACAATTAAAAAATGAATTAAAAGAAGAAGTTAAGAAGGGTAACATAACAAAAGAAGAAGAAAAAGATGCTTTAAAAGCAACAAGTAATAAAAAGGAAAAGGAAAATAGCAATGCTTCTAATGACACTACTAATGTAGTTGAATCAAAAACTAATGATGATCCAGCTAATAATAGTGCAAGTATTTCTAAACATGGAAAATCAGAAAAAGAGAACAAAGGCGAAGAAATGAAGGCTAATAAAGAAAAGAGAACAGAAAAAGAGAATAAGTCTAGACATGAAAATTAATTATTATATTAAAGCTTAAAGTAATGCAGAAGGTAATCATTGAGGTAACATACTAAAATGATTATCTTTTACTATTTAGTTTATTTTGTTTACAATGGGATATAAAAAATAGCTAGTCCTATTTCCAAAAATGCTTTTATTTACTATAATTATTTGCGAAATAAAGGTTAACCTATATTATAGAAGTAATTTTACTTTGACTATAGTAATTTAACAAAAGAGGGTGTTGCTGTGAAAAAGTATAGTTCTATTATGTGTGTTATGTTTATTTCCGCAATATTTATTTTAACTCAATTTTTTTTTCCGGTGAATGTAGACAAGAAATTAAGTAGTCAGCTAGATGATAGTATTAACAATGTGAAAGCTTATGATCATAATTTGGGTACTGCTTATAATAATGTGCAAAACCCTAAAGAGGTATTTTTAACCTTTGATGATGGACCTTGTATCAATAATACTAGAAAAATACTGAAAATATTAAAGGATAACAATGTTAAGGCTACTTTTTTTGTAGTTGGAATGAAGGGAGAAGAAAATCCACAAATATTAAAAGAACTAAGTAATAGCGGGATGAGTATAGGAGTTCATACATATTCTCATGAATATAGCCAAATGTACAAGAATGCAGATGCATATTTTAAAGATTATTATGCCTGCAAAAGCGTTATAAAAAAAATAACAGGAAGAAATCCTATAGTATATGTAAGAATGCCTGGAGGATCCGACAATCTAGTTGCAAGCAAGAGTAATTTAGAAAATATAAAAAAATCATTAAATGAAAAAGGATTAAAATATGTAGATTGGAATGTAAGTGCTGGGGATGCAGAAGTAGGTAAGACATCTGTAGATAAGATAAAGCATAATATTATGACTCAGTCCAAAGGCCAGAGAATTGCTGTTATTTTAATGCATGACACTTACTATAATAATTTTACAGTGGAAGCACTGCCAGATGTTATAAAATATTTAAAGGGAGAAGGTTTTATATTTAGAACTTTCGATGATTTAACACCAGGTGAAGAAAATAAAATGGTTGACTTAAAAGTTATGAATAGAGTATAGAGCCATAATTTTAAAGTTAAGTTATATTAAATATTAATAAAATGAGTTTAGAAGTCTATAGGGAGCAAACAATGCTTGGGGGCATCCTATAGTCTTTTTATGCTTATATATAAAATAATCTCTATTTGAAGCCTATTAATAGGCTTCTTAGTGGCGGGAGACATCGGATAAATATTGATAATTGTAAGTAAATACTTTACAATCAATATATAATTACCATGGAAGACTTACAAGGAAATCAGTTAAGCATTTTAGTAGGAATAGATGGCTGTGGAGATACTTTTGAAAGGCATTGTATCATCAAATATAGTTTGATACTCTATATACGCAATTATAAAAATAATTATACGAGGGTAAGGAATGAATATGCAAACAATAACAAATAATCTAAGGATAAAAGATGTAGCTTTTATAGTATTGGGATGCTTGCTATCTTCAATAGGATTAAATATGTTCATTGTACATGCAAAACTGTATAGTGGTGGGGTGTCAGGGCTTGCTATCTTGATTCAATACATAACTAAGTTCCCCGCTGGTTATACAATAATGCTAGCTAATATACCTCTACTTGTCATTAGCTTTAAAAAATTAAATATAAGATTTACAATCTATAGTTTGATAGGTACGGTTTGTTATTCAGTATTTTTAGTTATTACCAAAGATCTGCAAACTATAATAAGTACTAATGATACTCTACTGTATTGTTTATACGGGGGACTACTAAATGGACTCGGTATAGGCTTAACCTATGCAAATCATGGCTCTATGGGTGGAATTAATATTATAACAATGCTATTCAAGAAAAAGCACGACAATTATGATGTTGGGAAAATTGGGCTTATTTTTAACTGCCTTATAGTCTGTATAGCTACATTGTTAAATGGTATATTAACTGCTCTTTATACATTAATATCAATGTATATCACAGCAGTTGTAACAGATAAAATTATTCATGGTATGGTGAGAAAAAAACTTTTATTTATAATTACTGAAAAAGAGAAAGAAGTATGTGATTATATCATAACTTATATGCATCGAGGAGCTACTATTTTAAATGGGCAAACATTGACTGGCAAAGAAAGAAAAGTTTTGTATTGTATAGTACACTTATCTCATCTGCCAGAGTTAAAATATTCAATACAAAATATAGATAAAGATGCCCTCATATCTGTAATAGACGCTTCTGAGGTTGACGGAAAAGGATTTGATAGCAGTATTTTGTAAATACAAAGATCTTTAAGAGTATAAATATAGCATACTTTAACATAGCAATAACATTTGTTACAATGTTTTTAATAGAATTTTTTCATATAATTTAAGAGAAGCCTAAAACTGGCTTCTCTTAAAGATTATCATAGTATAAACGTTGTTCTAAAATATGTCCTGAAGTGCAGGTCAACCTTATAGTTTGGATATCTATAACACTATTTAGTTTTACTTTCTCTTCTTACAATAAACTCCTTAGCCTTAAGCTCTATAGTATCATCTAAAGGTGCTAGTTCTATTTCACCGTATTTATTTGATAAAGCAGTAGATATAAGTCTATCTGCAAACTCCGGATTCTTGGAAAGTAGTGATCCATGGAAATATGTACAGAAGCAATTTTTATATATGCATCCTTCATAGCCATCTTCACCATTATTTCCGTATCCAGCAATTACCTTACCAAGAGGTTTTAAGTTTCCGATATAAGTTCTCCCTGAATGATTTTCAAAACCAACGTAGGTTTCATTAAATTCTTCGTTGTGTATAACTGTATTTCCTATAAACCTTACATCTCCACCCTCTGTGTATATATCTAAAAGCCCAAGACCAGCAAGTTTTTCTCCATCAGGAGTAGTATAGTGTTTGCCAAGAAGTTGGAATCCTCCGCATATACATAAAAATACTTTTCCACTTTCTATGTATTCTGTTAGGCCAGACTTCTTAGTTTGATTTAAATCTTCAGAAACTATAGATTGCTCATAATCCTGACCGCCGCCAAAAAAAGCTATATCATATTTGGAAGGATCAAAAGGATCTCCTAAGGATATATTGTGAATATTAACTTGTATTCCTCTTTGCTGCGCTCTATATTTTAAAATTAAGATATTGCCTAAATCTCCGTATACATTTAATAGATCAGGATATAAGTGACATATATTAAGTTCCAAATTATTCACACCCTTTCAGCTTTTTACCAAAGCTTTTTAATGTATCCTTTACTGTTTAAGAACTTTCTAAAATTAATCATAGCAGTGTAAGTAGCAAGTATATATACAGTATCCTGCTTACAGTTCTTTATTTCATCAAGAAGCTTTATATAATTTTCACATATAACAAACTTTTCAGTAGGTAATCCAGCGACCTTAAGTCGTACTGCCATATCATAAAGTCTTATTCCTGAAATCATTATTTTATCTATATCTAATGAAGATAATTTTTCAAAGTTAACATCCCATATCCAGGATACGTCTCTGCCATCTGCATAGTTATCATTTAACAGTACTGCTAAATTAAATGCTCTCTTATCTAAGCTAATAGTATTTATTGCTTGATCGTAGCCCGCAGGATTTTTAACTAGAACTATTTTTACATCCTTACCTTCAATATCAAGTGTTTCCTGTCTACCAAAGCTGCTCTGTATATTCTTAAGAGAATTAACTATTGTTTCAGTATCAACTCCGCAAACTCTTGCTACCGAATAGGCGCAAAGAGCATTGTATATATTATATGTTCCAGGTTGGTTTATGTAACACTCATAACCATTTATAACAACACGAGAGCCTTCAGGTGTCTGCTCTTTAATTTCATCTACAGTATAATCAAGCTCAGGCCTTTTATATCCACAGTTTTCACAATAAAAGTCTCCCAAATGATTATATGTAAGGTAGTTATACTTATACGGGCTCTTGCACTTTTTGCAAAATTTAGCATCAGCATTTATATCAATTATTTTGTTGTTGTCTAATGAACAATTAAAGCCATAGTAAATAGTTCTATTTGGAAGTTCTAAATCTCCGAGTAGAGACTCATCACCATTTAAAACTAGGTTAGCTAAAGGAACCTTTTCGATTCCATCAAGAACTTTTTTCAGAGTAGTATATACTTCACCGTATCTATCCAGCTGATCTCTGAATAAGTTTGTAACAGTAATAACTTCTGGAGTTACATACTGTGTAAAAAGCGGAACATTTGCTTCATCACACTCAATAACAGCATATTTTGTAGAAGAACATTTCGCAAAAGAAAAATTTTCAACAAAGCATGAAACTATACCAGGAAGCATATTTGCTCCTGTATTATTAGTAATTACACATTTTCCAGATTCTTTTAGCATATTGTAAATCATGCTTGTAGTTGTAGTTTTGCCATTAGTACCTGTTATAAGCACAACTTTATAGTCTTTACAAATGGTTTTAAGTATATCCTTATCTAATTTTAAAGCAACCCTTCCCGGGAAATTACTTCCTCCTTTAAATAGAGTCTTGGACAATTTTATTACTATTTTTGAAACTACAATACTAACAAAAGATTTTATATTAATTTTTCACACCACCCTTGTTTTAATAAAAAACCACTGTATAAAGTTAAACTAACTCTTAAATATTATAATACAATATTAGTTTTTTTACATCAATAAATATAAAAAAGGAGGCATATGTATAGAAATAACTATTTCATTAATATATACTAATTGATGTGAGACTTTATAGGGGTACTAGGCTGAAAGTTAACTTATACGCCGGGATATGTTTCCAAGCTTCAGCACGTTAAAAACTTTTAGCCAGTCTAAAGCTTGTGTTTCAAGATAACCTAAGAACTTTCGAGAACTCGCTGTGCTCAGTTCGGACCAAC
>NZ_JAEEGB010000015.1 GCF_016316925.1 Clostridium aciditolerans
AAGATCTACTTCTTTACCAGTCGGCCACTGTGCTAAAACCTCTTTTCTCATATTGAAAAACTCTTCGTCAGTCCATTTTTTATTTCTAAGTTCCAATCTGATTACCTCCTAATCTACATTAACCAAATATTTTTTCATTGTTCTTACCGCTTTGTCTGTTAACTACCTATTCATCTGGATGTGCTACTTCTGATAGTCCTATACCAGATAAAACTTATGTATAATTTAAAATAAAACATTCTTATAAAAGTTTGCCTTACATCGTTTTCATGAAAGATCTATTTAAATCTAAAGCTTTAGATCAGCCTTTAAATCTCCAATTGTTATTTCTGGAGATGTTCCTGGAGCATATACTTTATCAAATCCCATATCTTTAAACTTTTGATGAACATCTTCCCATTTTTGTTTTCCAACAACTAAGTTTCCACCAACATACATTAGTATTCCTTTTAAGCCTGCTTCATCACATTTTTCTCTTAATCCTCTACAATCTATCTCTCCATGTCCATATAATGATGAAACTATTATGGCGTCTGCATTAGTTTCTATTGCAGCATTTATAAAATCTTCTTGTGGTGAAAGAACTCCTATATTTACTACATTAAATCCTGCTTGTGTAAATGAATGTTCTAATATTTTATTTCCTACAGCATGACAGTCCGATCCAATTACACCTATTACTAAAGTTTTCATTATGAGACCTCCTAAAATTTACTTTTGATATTTTAATTCTATATATAAAGCCTTTGTCGAGTTATAATTTAGGCCATATAAAAGCCATCATATTATCTTGTGTCTACTTGTACATTTTTCGAAAATTCCATCATTTTAAAATTTTAAAAAGTAAATGGACTAATAGACCAATCCATTGTTCTTTTTTATAATAGCATAATAAAAAATACATATCAAATATTTTTTCAAATAATTCATTTTTCATAATTTTCAAATAAAATATATGTATTTTTATTCATATTTTTTATTTAACATTCATAGTCTGATATTCTACTATTTCGTAATTAATTGTGAAAATCTATAATTACTTACAAAATTCTATATTTATATACTAAGATATACAAGTGTATCTACTACACTATTCAAACAAGAATTTTATAAGCTCTGCATATATTTTCATATAGTCGAAAATATACCATGAATATTGCATTGCATAAAATTGCACATCCAAATTTACTTATACAATTATTTTATCTTGCTATTATACTTCATAATAATTTTAAATTAATTCTAATATAAACTGATGTATATTTAAATACTTTTCAATTTATAGATCCAATTTTAAAATTGGACTCATAACTTCACCTTAAATTACATAATAAAAAGTGCAGTACTTAAGTATATAGAACTCTTCTATAATACAAAATACCGCACTCTTTTTAAGCTTAACTTATAAATTCTTCACAAAGTTCTCTATTCTATCACATGCTTCTTTTAATTGTTCCATGCTGTAAGCATAGGAAATTCTCACATAGCCTTCTCCACCTACACCAAAGGCTAATCCCGGTACAGCAGCAACGCCTGCCTCCTTTAAGAGTCTTTCACAAAAATCTTCACTTTTCAAATTAAATTTCTTTATGGAAGGAAACATATAGAAAGCCCCCATTGGGATATTAGATTCAAATCCTATTTTAATTAGTCTGTCATATAAATAGTCTCTTCTCTTAATAAATTCCTTTTTCATACATTCTACATCTTCCATACAATTTTTAAGTCCTTCGTATGCTCCATATTGGACTATAGATGGTGCACAGGATACATTGTACTGATGAACCTTCATTATAGAGTTCATAAATTCTTCTGTAGCACATACATATCCTATTCTAAGTCCTGTCATGGAAAACATCTTTGAAAATCCACCAACCACTATTACTTTATCCTTTATATCATCAAATTGCGCTATAGAATAATACTCTTTTTCAAAATATAGTGCGCTATACATCTCATCACTTACAACAATAATCTCATTTTCACTTATTATTTTATGAAGTTTATCATTATCTTCTTTGGATAAAATAGCTCCTGTAGGATTAGATGGATAAGATAACACCATTACTTTAGGCTTTTCTTGTACTATTAACTTTTCCAATTCTTCAAAACCAATTGAAAAATCTTCTTTTAAATTATAATTTACAACATTACCACCTAACAGCTTTACACAACTTTCATAAGCTGGATAAGCTGGCGTTGGCACTAGAACCTTATCTGAAGGATCTATCAATGCCGCAAAAATATCCATTAACCCTTCACTGCCTCCTATTGTAATGCATATCTCATTTTCATTATAATTTATATGTTGAGTTTTTAAGTAGCTGGAAATCTCTTTTCTAAGTTCTATAATACCTGCATTTGATGTATATGTAGTTTTATTTTCATTTATTGCATTAATCATAGCTTCCTTAATTTTTTCAGGTACATTAAAATCTGGCTGACCTAAAGTTAATGAAATTGCATCAGGATACTTAGCTACCTTGTTGAAAAACTTTCTAATTCCTGAGATCTCTATACTTTGAACATTTCTAGAAATAATACTATTTATATTTTTCATTTTACAACTAGCTCCTTTCCATTACTTACGTTAAATCATACATTAATAATATTAAGTTTAATACTTTAACAATATAATATCATAAAACTATTTTTATAAACAGACTTCTTAGTTTTGTATAGAATCTAAACGCTCATGAAGTTATCCATTATTCTAAAGCACTTTTCGACTACTTTTTATGAATTATGCTATAATACAAATAGTCAAAATATTAGAATACCAGCAAAACTTTTAGATATAATTGAAAGGATGATTACTAAAATGAACCTTAATGATCTTTTAAAAATTGGAGAAAGCCATGTTGATGAATATATAGTCAAACCAGAAGATACAGCTGACTTTATTGGAAATAAAGGTGTGACTATGTTATCCACACCTGTTATGATCAAATTTATGGAAACTACAGCTACACTTTCAATAATTAATAATATACCTAAAAACTACAGGCCTGTTGGAACTAGAATTGATGTTAAACATATAAGTCCAACTCCTGTCAATACAAAGGTTACCGTAAAAGCAATATTAACATCAATCGAGGGTAGAAAGCTTTGTTATGATGTAGAAGCTTTCAGCGAGGAACGTAAAATAGGCTTTGGAGTATATGAGCAGCACGTAATTAACTTAGAAGATTTTTTAAATAAAAATGATAAATAGGAACTGGACCTTAGACTTCCAGTTCCTATCACTATCTATCATTATTTTAAATTAGTTTTTGATTCATAATATCTGTCAATCCCAAGCTTTCTATTCTGCTTTCAATTTCATTTTTATCAGTAGAATATAGTTTCATATCCTGCATTCGTTTAAAATACTCTGCTCCTGCAAAAGTATATCTGTTTCTTCTTCCTTTCTTTGACATCATCTTATAATTAGCATAAGATATAATATCACCAATAGCTGTTGCTTTTGGAAGAACTAATAATGGCATACCTAAAAGATATCTTACAGCATTATGCCCCGCTAAGCTTCCTGTGCATATAGCTTCTGTATGCCCTACAAAAAGACCACTCTTTTCTCCACCACAGAATAAGTTGCTTATACCTTTTACCTTCATATCATCAGTTCTTGGAGCTACGGATAAATATCTAATTGAATTACCTTTTCCTCCTGCATAAGGATCAATATATTTTGCATTCTCTAATCCTTTAATCTTTCTTAATTTATCCAGTGGATAATAAGAAGTCATAAGCTTTACATGCCCTGTATCAAGTAAAACCACGTTTTCAGCAAATTCTTTCAAGGCATACTGTTGGCATACTTTCGCTTTTAATTTATCCATATTTATATCTTCTGGAGGAACCTTTAGAACAACTGCTCCTTTTTCACTTAACTTTCTAACCAATTCTTCATCCAAACTCTCTTTACAGAGCTTACAAGAACCACTAAAAGCTCCATATATATCATCTTCTCTTTCTCCCTGAAGATCATCCACGCCAGCTCTCATACTAATACTTACTCTTGGTCCAAAAGCTGGACATCTCAATACACACATTGAGCAACCATTGCCATATCTTAAACAGTTACCCATAGGCCCAGTTGAACCTGTTGTTTCAATAAATACATCGCCTTCATCATAAGCTCCATCCGCTAAATATAACCCTATTATTCTATCTTCAGCTTTCTTTATATCTACTACCCTGGATAGCATTTTTAATTCTATTCCTATTTCTAGTAGATATTTTTTAACAGCAGGTTCTATTTTGTTGACATCATAAAGCCAAGCATGCTTATGTCCTGGGAAATCTATATTTTTATGCCTTGTGTTTTTGTCTGTTATATTAATTAAATCTCCTGCTCCAAGCGCTAGAAGTTCTTCAGCAGCAGTAAATCTCCCATTATTTCTCATTATCCCACCAACGTTACCCAGTCCTAAAATCATATCGGTTTTTTCATAGAGTGTAACTTCAGCTCCTGCTTTTTTTGCCGTTATCGCAGCAGCACAACCAGCCCATCCGCCACCGATTATAATAACCTTCATTAATAATCCTCCCTTTATAGTTGTTGCTTTCATCTTAAACTCTTCAATTCACAATATAAAAACTTTGTGACACAAAATTTTTATTAGAGGACAATTGACAGAGGACAGAGGACAGTGAAGGTGAGTTTTCTTCCTTACGTCAGAAAACTAATTGATTTTTGAGCTCGTTTCGCTAAGGCGAAACATCAGCTTATAATATAATTAAAGATTTTTCGTAGTGTAACGTAGAAAAATCCTCCTTCATTGTCCTCTGTCAATTGTCCTCTGTCCTCTAAAAAATGCTTCGCATTTTTTTATTTTAAATAAGTCTTCTTTCCTTAAATACATATTTAGGATCTATCTGAATTTTGCATAACTTCTTCACTACATGATTTTTATATCTAGTGCTGCATGTACCGCATACACCCTCTCCACAGCACATTTTTGAGTTGTTACAACAAGATACATCAATAGAATCACTTAAATAGTTTAATAATTTATAAATTAATATATCAGGCCCATCACAATGAACCAAATTTACATTTTCAACCTTTAATATTTGACCAATTATATTTTTAAATTCTTCCGAGAGCTCTCCTGCTTCTAACATATTACAATAAAATATTTCAGCATTACACATATCAAAATACTTCTTTCCCAAAAGCTCTTTGAAAGGAGTTTTATCTATTATTGCAATAACTTTGTTTCCATTTGAATATAATTTTTTTAATACTGGTACTAATGGTGCAATACCAATTCCCCTTGCTACTACAACCGAAATTCCTTCCTTTGCCTTATATACATTTTTCAATCCTAAAACTCCATTCCAAAATGGTCCTCTTATAAGTACGCTTTCGTCCTCTTTAAGCTTACAAATACTTTTTGTTTTTATTCCCTTTAGTTCAATGGCTACTTTCAAAGTATTTTCCTCAGTATCCGCTTCCATTATAGAAATAGGAGTATCATAATAGGCTGATGACTCAGGATTTCTCATAAATATTACACTACCAGGATATACTAAGTCACTCACTAAACTATGTGGGGCATTTATTGTAAGAACAAATAACTTATTTTCCAATATCTCTTTTTTCATTATCTTGCATTGATATTCTTTTCTTACATCTTTAGCTTTGTTATTATTTAATATATATTCTTGATACATGCACACTCCCTTCCAGTTAATACAATCGCAAAAGGTTTTTCCTGAAAGTTGTGAACATAGTATGCAATCTCCAGTTTCCGCCAAATGACAAGGACAATATATACTTCCAGCGTCAATACAATCCTTTATTTCATAACCCATTAAACTACCTCCTAATGCACTATACTATTAGATTATTTTTCGAGGTTATATTTTGTTACTGAAACTTATATTTTGTTGCTAAAAATGTGCTTTACCCCTTTAATTGATGAAATATATTTATTATAATTATACTTATTATAATAAATATGTTAATTTAAATTACTTAACTAAGGAGGTTCTACATATGAACTATAATTTGACCGATCCATATGAAATTGCCAGATATATAAAAGAAGCTAAAAAATCCACTCCTGTTAAAGTATATCTTAAAGGAGATATTTCAGATTGCAATCTAGGAAATATAGAAAGCTATAACGGTTCAGACTTTTATGTACTTTTTGGTGAGTCTGAAGAAGTTTCAAAATTTCTTGAAGATAACAAAGAAATGATTAAACAATTTAGAATGGAATATGACAGAAGAAATTCTGCAATACCTCTTATTGATGTAAGAAATATTGAAGCAAGAATTGAACCAGGCGCTATTATAAGAGATAAGGTTACAATAGGTAAAAATGCTGTTATAATGATGGGCGCTGTTGTAAATATAGGTGCTGAAATTGGCGAAGGTACAATGGTAGATATGAATGCTGTTGTTGGCGCAAGAGGTATGCTTGGTAAGAGAGTTCACCTTGGTGCTGGTGCAGTTGTTGCCGGTGTTTTAGAACCACCAAGCAAATCACCATGCGAAATAGGAGATGATGTTCTAATTGGTGCCAATGCTGTTATACTTGAAGGAGTAAAAATTGGAAAAGGTTCTGTTGTAGCTGCAGGTTCTGTTGTAACAGAAGATGTCCCTGAAGGAGTAGTTGTAGCAGGCACACCAGCTAAAATAATAAAGCAGGTTGATGAGAAAACGAAGGATAAAACTCAGATTCTTGAAGATTTAAGAAAATAAGTTAAGTTAATTTAAACAGTGAATAGTTTTTAATACCATTCACTGTTTATTTTTTAAGAAATCTGCTTTCCTGGTAGAGTTTCGCCTAAGTTATTTTCACTCTCCTTATGGCTATATTCCATATCTTCATCCATCTCAATACTGCTGCTTACCTCATTGCCATCTTCATCTTTATTTACTCTTTCCATTTTTGATATAGAAACTTCATATGCTATCTTTTTTATTACATCCTCTTCCGAAACCTTTTTTTGGTACTCTCTGCTTTGTAATCTTCCCCAAATTCTTATGTTATCACCAACTTTTAAAGTCTTACAGAATCTTGAGTTTCTGCCCCAAGCAATAGTTGGTATGTAGTCCGATTTGTTATAAGACCTATTTACTGCTAGAAGCATATCTGATATTTCTCTTCCAAAAGGAGTTGTCCTATAAACTGGTTGTTTACAAATAAAACCATCAAGAAATATCTGATTAGGATTTTTGCTTCTTTCCTCACAAGCACTAATATTTCTTGCAAAAACTGTTAATATTAGTCTATTAGCTCCATCTACAAATTTGTTATAAGATCTTAGTTGACCCTCAACTATAATTTGTGACCCAACTCTAATATCCATGCCACTTATTAGTCTTTCAGAAACCGTAATAAATAATGTATCCTTAGCATCACTTAGTCTCGGAACTTCGATATAAAAGGTGTAAAACCCTTCACCATACATCTCATGACTAAATTCTAGCTCCGAACTTACCTCTCCCTCAAGATAAATTTTATTATTCAACATTAAATTGTCCATCATAACCCCTCTTTCCCTTAGTTTTTGAATTATCTTATCAACATATAATTATTCAAAGAATACTGGAAATATACTTATTAAATTTTACTATATATACTGTTTTATGAAACTCCTCTTCATAAATTCAGAGGAGTAAGCGATTCACACAAAATCAGAGATTTTGGTTCTCTGCTTAGGTTAAAACCGTAAGCTTTTTTCCTTTAACTAAACTACTTATATCTTTTCCTTCAATAATGCTAATAGTTATTCCAACCATAGCTGCATATATCTCTTCTTCTCCGCTAAAACTTATATTAATTGGGACTTCTGCAGGTTCTAGTTTTCCAAATGCATTATAATTTAAGTCCCTCTGTAGACAATAGACAAAACTATTATTATCCTCCATACTCGAAACTGTAATTGTATTTTTACTGCCTAAACCATAAGTTATTATGTTTCCATATATATTAACATTCCTATTACTATTTACTAAATCCATGTTAACAAAGCAGTAACCTCCATTTAATAGCACATCTTTAATGCTACTATTTGAATTAAATATTACATAATCATAATAACTTTCTCTTTTTACAGCATATTTGGTAAAATACTTGCAATCAACCTCTAATGATTTGAGAAATTTCTGCAAATAGGAATTAAAACTTTTATTACCACCTATTATGGATACTGTTTTCATTTTCCTACCTCCTCAAAATAATTGATTAAAATTATTTTAAACAAGAGATAGTTTTTTATACTACTTTATTAGTTTGTATATAATATCTCCTTCCCAATTCGCTTTGATATTTCCATTATAATACAAATTTACACCAAGTTTCAATAACTCTTATATTAAACTAAGTAAAATATAGTATAAACAGCCTTAATTTGATATTTGTTTGCCTGAATAATCGATTTTATAATTATCCTTATAAATTAAATTTCCAATTTTTTCAAATTTATAACCTTCTCCTTGAAGTTTTTCTATGATTCTTGGCAAATTTCCTGGTGTATACTTCGCGTTATTGTGAAATAATAAAATGGAACCTGGCTTTGTATTTTTTATTATCCTATTATACTCTACGTCCGCCCCCTCTTCTCTCCAATCTATGCTATCAACATCCCATTGTATGCAATAATGTCCTGTTTCAGATGCAGTTTGTACCGACATATCATTGTATGATCCTTCTGGGAATCTGAAAAGCTTTGTACCTTCACCTGTAAGCTGTCTAATTTTTGCATCACTAATATCTATTTCCTGTATAATTCTTTCTCTTGATATTTTAGCCATGTCTGGATGTTTATTAGAATGATTTCCAATCTCATGTCCTCTCTTGTAAATTTCTTTTACCTTTTCTGGATTTTCGTCTATCCATCCTCCTACTAAGAAAAATGTTGCTTTAATATTATATTTGTCAAGTATATCTAGTATTTTATCTGTATTGTCATTTCCCCAGCTTACATCGAAACTTATAGCTATTTTTTTATCTTTTATATCAACACAATAAATGGGCAAATTCCTGCTCATTCTTATAAACGCCCCTCTTTCTTTATAGTTGATAAAAATAGATGTTATAATAGCTACAAAAAGCAAAAATAACACAAGTAAAATTTTTTTAGATAACCTAAACCTCAAAATTTTCCCTCCAAAATATAATTGTTCTTATAAATTTATATAGTATCATTTACTAACAATTATTACACAAATTAAATAAATTTCTTGTTAATATTTTTAGTGGTTAAGTTAACCTAATCTTCCTAAAACTCTACAGAATAAACTTATAATAAAAGTACAAACTATGACTACATTACATAGTTAAAGGAGGATTTTATATGGCATTAGGTCAATCTGGAAGTGGAAGAACACAATTAGTACCAGAAGCTCATTCTATATTGGATAACATGAAATATGAAATAGCTGAAGATTTAAATTTAGGAGTTCACCAAGGTTCTGAAGATTATTGGGGCGAGGTTTCATCAAGAAACTGTGGTAAAGTTGGCGGTGAAATGGTGAGAAGACTGATATCAATGGCAGAACAGAGCTTAGCTAACGGAAAATAACATATAAAAAATAAAGCACTGAAGAAATTCAGTGCTTTATTCATTTTCATACATTTTATGTTATAATATAAAATATAATTATTGTATAACTAATAATTTATCAGGAGGATAGATAATGTTTGAGGATACTGTAGAGCTAGCAGAAAACAAATTATTACTGCTTTACATACTTAATAAAATTAAACTGCCTATCTCGAATAATCATATAACACAGATTATTTTAGAAAATAATTTTATTAATTATTTTACTCTTCAGCAATATTTAACGGAACTTGTTTCTTCGAGTTTTATAAAGGATATAGACAACTCAGGTAATCACAGATTTATGATTACTGAAAAAGGAGCTAAAGTGTTGTCTTTATTTGAAAATAGGCTTTCTAATAGTAAAATAGATACTATAGATAACTATTTAAAAAATCACATAGAAAATATAAAAAAGGAAGTTGCTGTAACAGCCAACTATACAATAGAGGATAAGGATAACTATATAGTTAACTTAAAGGCACTAGAAAATGATTCTATACTCATCGATATAAAAATTAATGTAGGATCAAATAAACAAGCTAAGGATCTATGTCAAAAGTGGAAAAGCAATTCTTCAGAATTATATAATAAAATTATTAATTTATTGATAACCTAATAGCATGTTTATACTAAAATCATACCTGTAGGCTCTCCTCCTATAGGTATATATTTTTTGTTTCCACTTTCAATGTTTACATCTATTAATCTATTATTATAATTATCTCCTACGTATATACTTCTGCCATATTTCATTATTCCCCTTGGCATTCCACCCACAATTATCTTTTTATCTTCCTTATAGTGATTTATGTCTATAACACTTATGCTGCCCTCTCCGAAGTTAGATACAAGACAAGTCTTCTCATCACAATACATATCAATAGGTGAATTCCCTACAGTAATTCTATTAATAACCTTATAGTTCTTTAACGAAAGTACCGCTATACTTCCTCTAAAATCAGAACCTATATTACTTTCACATACAAGAGAATATTGTCCATCAACTGTAAATAAGGCTTTCGTAGGATATGCACCTACCCTTATATTTTTAATATTATCGCTATTAGCACAATCAATTATTGTTATGCTATCATCATACATATTTGATACTAGTAAAAGTTTCTTTTCCTTATTTAAGCATATACTATGTGGTAAACTTCCACAGGGGATTTCCTCTACTATTTTATTTTCTATAAGATCAAATACTATTAAACCATTAAGGTCACCACATATTATATATGCATTTTTTCTAAAAATAACTACATCATTACAGTGCACACCTATATAGTGGCTGCTTTCCTCTACTTCTTCTAATAAATTTATAATTGATATACTATTATTATAATTATTTGCTACTATAAGTTTGTCTTTATATAAACATATGCCATGTGGTCCAACTCTGTCATTTATATTATTTGACTTTAATATGATTCTACTTTCTTCTTCGAAATTATTTATGTTAACCTTTGAAATAAAATCTGAAGAAGTATTACATACATATAAATGCCTCAATTCTATCCCCCCCTTACAAATATAATATGAATATCTCTTAAAATAGGTAATAATAAATTTAGAAATTTTATTAGACATCTGAAAGAAAATAACAAGTCAAAGATGCAACAATGCAACAGATATTTTGAAGATACTTTATCTAAGATTTAAGAATATTTTTTAAATAAAACTATCTGTTGAGTAATATAGATGTTTTGTTATATAATATTTTTGTTAATCATAAATTTACTAATAATATTCAAGGCAGGTGATATTATGTATAGCTACAAAACTAGTGGAGTTTGTTCTAAAGAAATAAATTTTGATATATTAGATAACAAAATTACTAATGTTTCTTTTGTTGGAGGATGCAATGGTAACCTTCAAGGATTATCTAGTCTCTTAGAAGGATTAGAGGTTGAGGACGCTATTAAAAGATTAGAAGGTATATCCTGTGGCGGCAAGAACACATCTTGTCCTGATCAGTTTGTAAAAGCTCTTCAAGAAATGGTTGTAAAAAACAATTAAACTTATAATATCAAAGCATTAAAAAGTGCCTTAACTATGTAAAATAATTAAGGCACTTTTTTATATTTTATTATTAAAATGATTTCAGTATTTTTCTCATATCACCTATCATATATAATGAACCAGAAATTAACAATAGATCATCATCATTACAATATGAAAGAGCTAACTCATATGCATCTTTATAATTCTCTACCGCTTCACATTTTGTGTTATATTTTTGTATTACATTTTTAAGTTCTTCTGCACTCTCAGCTCTATAGCTGTTAGGTGTTACTGCTATAACTCTGTCCGCTAGTGGAACAATGGTATTTACCATGCTATCTACTTCTTTATCTGCTAATATTCCTAATATTAACGTCATCTTATTATATTTAAAATATAATTCAACATTTTCCTTGAGCTTTGAAATACCATCTATATTATGTGCTCCATCTATTATAACTAAAGGCTTGTTTCTAATAACTTCAAGTCTTCCTATCCATTTCACAGTCTTTAATCCATTAATAATGCTATCAATACTTATATTTGTTCCTTGCTTTATAAGTTCTTCTATAACAAAAACCGCTGTAGCACAATTTAATAATTGATGTTTACCTAGCAAAGCTAATTCTATATAATATGTACTCTCATTAGTCTGTAATTTAATATTTTGACTATACTTTGTACTCTGATTGTCTATTTTAATATTATTATCTTCTAAATACTCTACACAGTTGTTCGGAACCTTTATTAATTTACAACCTCTCTCAAAACATACCTTTTCTATAACTTCTTCCGCTTCCTTTTGCTGAGGATACATTATTACAGGCACGCCATTTTTTATTATTCCTGCTTTTTCATAAGCAATCTCCTCTAATGTATTACCTAATACTTGCATATGATCATAGCTTATAGATGCTATGACACTTGCTAGCACTCCCCCATCTTTATTAGAATAAAATGGCTCAATTACATTTGTAGAGTCTAATCTTCCGCCTAGTCCTACTTCAATTATTGCAAAATCTACGTTTTTCTTAGAGAAATAATAAAACATTGTACAAGTTATAATCTCAAATTCAGTTGGATGTTCATAGCCTAATTCTACAACTTTATTCACTGAATTTGACACCTCTGTAACAGCTTCACTTAATTCTTCTTTAGAAATATTTTCTCCATTTATTTGAATTCTTTCTTCAAAGACCTCAAGATAAGGTGAAGTATACATACCAACTTTATATCCAGCATCTACAAGTATTTGAGTAATCATAGCAGTAGTGGATCCTTTTCCATTAGTACCCGCCAAATGTATACATTTTAATTTTTTATGCGGATTCCCTAAAAATTCTAGTATCTTTTCTGTTTTACCTAATCCTAAGTTAACTCCAAACTTAGCCGTGTTTGTTATATATTGCATTGCTTCATCATAATTCATAGTATCACATCCCCATACTTTTTTATTAATTCTATCAAAGCTTTACAATTTCATCAATTAATTATACCATGATATATTATTATAAACTAATACTTAAATTTAATTTCAACTTAAATGAAACCTTTAATCTAAGCTTACTTATTTTCAAATAATAAAAAACTGCTGTAAGTTTCTTTTACAACAGTTTTAATAACACATTAAGTATTTTATTTGGACATAACTAAAAACATGTAAGAGTATGTAATTATATTATTCAACAGATTGCATAATGCAATCTATTCTTTGCATTTCAAATTCTATTATAGATTTTTGTTCCAGCCTTAGCTGTTCTCTCTCATTTATACGATTTTTTAATTGCTCTATTTCTTTCATTAACTGCTGGATTTGCATTTGATACCCAGTAACAGAATCCTCTGTTTTTTTAGAGAACTCCTTCAAATGATTATTGAGTATATTTGCTCTACTTTCACCATCTCTTAGGATCAAATCTATATCCTTTCCTGATGCTTTTATTATATTTATAACTGATTGCTTTCTAACCTCTCTCGGAAGGTTTCCTGGTAATGCTTTAAAAAATTCATCTATTACAAATACTGTTTTAGTACTATCATTTTCTAATGAAAACTTACCGTAAATTTCTTCGATACTTAAGACCTTGTTAATATCTATATTTCTATCCATATATGTATTTCCTACTTTTTTATTATCATTAACTAGGGTATTTGTAGCTTTTACGTTAAAATTATTAGAGTTTTCTATGTGATCTTCATTTTTTTCATTTTCATCTTGCTGATTAGACTCTTCTATGGATGCTGCCTCTTCATTTAGCTCTGTTTCGTTTTCTCCATCTATCTTTTCAACTAACTTAAGCTTTTCAAATATAGATTTCTTAGCTACCATTTGTTTACCCCCTTATCCATGACCTATAAATTATATTATCATGATTGGCATAATAATACAAGATATAATTTAAGGTTGACAATTGCCTAAAACCCATAAAAAATTATCTAAATACACCAGAAATAACTCCCATAATAATACATAATGTACTTTCCACAAAATATTTACACTTGTCAGTAAGTCTAAAGTTTTTTACTGCTAGTTTTTTATCTAATACAAAGATTATGCATTCACATATGAGAAGGGTGACTACAAAAATTATAGCTGCCCTTAGATATATATTCATGGGACATCCAGCCTTTCATTTAATATTTATTTAAGAAGAACTAATCTAAACCTTTACAAAAATCTCCATTAATCACAGTAACATGTAAATTGCTGTATAAATTTATCACATTGTATCTCTAAAATTCTGATTTCTTTATAATATTCGTATGAATTTTTTCGTACTTTAATTCATTTTTAAATTGATTTAAATTTTATTTAAATATTAATTTATTTTCTTTCCTGTTTTCAAAAATGTTCTAATAGTTAAATAGAAAAACCTTTATGACATAAATAAATCATAAAGGTTTTCCTTAATTCTAATTTGTAATTACTTTAAACTTTCTAGTCTAGCGATTACCGCTGTAAGCATTTCTTTATACTTGTCACCCTTAGCTTTTTCTTCGTCTACAACTGCTTGTGGTGCCTTTGATACGAATTTTTCATTTGAAAGCTTTTTCTCTACTCTATCTATTTCTTTTTCTAGTTTTTCTTTTTCTTTATTTAATCTTTCAAGTTCTTTTTCAAGGTCTACTAAATCAAGTAAAGGCATAAACATTTCTGCTCCTCTTGTAACCACTGAAACTGCATTTTCTGGAGCCTCTTCTTTGCTGTTTAAGAATTCTACCTCACTTGCTGAAGCAAGCTTTTGGAAATAAGTTTCTCCGCTCTTGAAAGCTTCTAATGCTTCATTTTCAGTTACGAAGGCCATTACTTTAGCTTTTCTTGAAGGTGGAACGTTCATTTCAGTTCTTACGTTTCTTAATGACTTAATAGCTTCTATTATATATTCCATATCTTTTTCAGCTTTTTCATCATTAAGTGCTTCATCATATTCTGGCCATTTTGATATAACTATTGATTCAAACTCAGTGTAAAGGTGAGTATATATCTCTTCTGTTATAAATGGCATTATTGGGTGTAGTAATTGTAAGCTTGTTGATAAAACTTTATTTAATACGTTAAATGCAACACCCTTAGCTTCTTCATCTTCACCATACATTACTGGTTTTACAAGCTCTATATACCAGTCGCAGAATTCCCCCCAAATAAAGTCATAAACCTTTTGTGAAGCTATTCCAAGTTCAAATTTTTCTATATTATCTGTTACTTCTTTTACCACTGTGTTCATTCTTGATAGTATCCACTTATCAGCAGCACTGTAGTTCTTGCACTCCTTGTATTTGTTCATAACTTCTTCATCTATATTCATTAGAACGAATCTTGAAGCATTCCAAATCTTATTCGCAAAGTTTCTAGCAGCTTCTACTCTTTCAGGATAGTATCTTATATCATTTCCTGGAGCATTTCCTGTTGTAAGTGCAAATCTTAAAGCATCAGCACCAAATTGCTCAATTACTTCTAATGGATCTACGCCATTACCTAAAGATTTAGACATTTTCTTTCCGTTTGCGTCTCTTACTATACCGTGAATTAATACATTTTCAAACGGAATATCATCCATACAGTATAATCCTGAGAATACCATTCTAGCTACCCAGAAGAATATTATATCGTATCCTGTAACTAATGTACTATTTGGATAGAAATACTTTAAGTCTGGTGTTTTATCTGGCCAGCCCATTGTTGAGAAAGGCCATAATGCTGAACTAAACCAAGTATCTAATACGTCATTGTCTTGTTGTAATTTTTCTGAATTACACTTAGTACATTTTGTTGGTTCATCTACAGAAGCTATAACCTCACCACAGTCTTGACAGTACCAAACAGGAATTCTATGACCCCACCATAATTGTCTTGATATACACCAGTCTTGAATGTTTTCCATCCAGTTAAAATAAGTTTTTTCAAATCTTTCTGGTACAAACTTAATCTTCTTAGTTTTTACAACTTCTAAAGCTGGTTTTGCTAGTGTTTCCATCTTTACAAACCATTGTTTTGAAACCATTGGCTCTATAACAGTACTACATCTATCATGTGTTCCTACATTATGAGCATGGTCTTTTATTTGAACTAAGAAGCCTTGTTCTTTTAAATCTTCAACTATAAGCTTTCTAGCTTCATATCTATCTAATCCATCATATCTGCTACCTGGGAAGTTTATTCTTCCATCTAAATGCATAACAATTATTTCTGGTAGGTTGTGTCTCTTTCCTACTTGATAGTCATTTGGATCGTGAGCTGGAGTTATTTTAACCGCTCCTGTACCAAATTCTAAATCAACATAATCATCTGCTACTATAGGAATTTCTCTGTTTACTAATGGAAGCATTAAAGTTTTTCCTATTAAATGAGCATATCTTTCATCATTAGGGTTTACTGCAACAGCAGTATCTCCAAGCATTGTTTCTGGTCTTGTAGTAGCTATTTCTAAATACTCATCGCTTCCTACAACTGGGTATTTAATATGCCAAAAATGTCCGTCTTGTTCACTGTACTCTATTTCAGCATCTGATATAGCTGTTTGGCATTTTGGACACCAGTTTGTTATTCTGTTTCCTTGATATATTAAACCTTCATTATATAATTTAACAAAGAAGTGTCTAACTGCTTTATTCGCTTTCTCTTCCATAGTAAAACATTCTCTTGTAGAGTCTACAGAACATCCTAACTGTTTTACTTGGTCCATTATTCTGCCTCTGTATTCATTTGCCCAGTCCCAAACTTTTTCTAAGAAAGCTTCTCTTCCCATTTCTTTCTTTTTAAGACCTTGCTTTAGAAGCTCATTTTCAACCTTAACTTCTGTAGCTATACTTGCATGGTCTTGTCCTGGCAGCCATAAAGTACTGTAACCTTGCATTCTTTTAGTTCTTATGATTATATCTTGGATAGTATCGTCTAGTGCATGACCTAAGTGAAGCTTTCCTGTAATATTTGGTGGAGGTAATACTATTGTATATGGAGTTTTATTTTCATCTATCTCTGGAGTAAAATAGCCTTTCTCCTCCCAATTTTTATAGATTCTGCCTTCAAATTCTTTTGGGCTATAAGTTGTTGCCATTTCTCTTTTTTCTGACATTCTAATTCCTCCTTAGATTTTTATATATTTTTGTATCTTGCCATTATATAATCATCAGCATATTTGCCATCTTTAATAGCAGCATACTTTTTTATTCCCTCAATTTCAAATCCAAAATTTTTATAAACCTTTATAGCTTTTTCGTTATCAGTAAATACGCCTAATTCTATTCTAATTAACATAAGCCAATTATCAGCTAAGTCAAGTATTTCTGACATAAGCTTTTTTCCTATTCCCATACCTTGGTAAGCTTTGTGAACCATAATACCTAAGGTTGCAGTGTGCTTTGTTCTTGGATTACTACTTACATTTAATCCTATAATTCCAACTACTTTTTTAATTCCATTTTCCTGAACCTCAGCTACAAGTAAGTGGTCATTTCTACCTAAGCCTTCTATGAAAGCCTTTGATTGATGAAAACTTTCACTTGTTATGCCTAGTATATTTTCTCTTACGCCATCCATACGTCTTATTTCATTAATATCTTCATAATCCCCCAATTTTACTGGTCTAATAACCATATCCATGCCTATCCCTCCCCTATATTTTTCCCCTTACCATAAGCTTTACCAAGTTTATCTATTTGTAAAACAAAAAGAGGTTTTCCATCCATAAAAGGACGAAAAAACCTCGCGTTACCACCTTTTTTCCTGCAAAATTACAGGCTCTTAATACAAATAACGGTTAAGAAAACCGTCTTTACCTACTATAAATTCAGCAAAGAAGCTCCGAAGCTACATTCAAAGTAATCCGCATAGAAAGCCTTTCAGCTAATAAGCTTTCCTCTCTTAATACTTTTCTTACCTTTACTCCTCTTCATCATAGCAAATTAAATCCCTATATTTAACTTTTAAATAATATTATATCCTTATTTGCTCTACTGTCAAGTATATTTATATAAATTTATAATATTTTTCCCACAAAAATGTGAAATATTCTTTATACTTCTCTATTGTACTATATACTAAATCGCTCTGAGGTTTCATAAAACTTTTTAGCTTGCTTTATATTTCCATCTTTCTCATAAATCGTTCCAATTATATAATACACTTCTGAACATAATGGATCTATAGATAAAGCCTTTTTCAAAATATCATAAGCCTCTTTATTTCTTCCTAGTTCGATCAATTCTCTACTGTTCTTTAAGTAATCATCTAAAGCTTTAGTATTATTATTATTAAAAATTTCATTTAATACTGATTTAATCTTTTCCGCAGTAAAAGGTTTTTGCAAATATACCACAGCACCAAGTTTTGTGCACTCTACTGCATTTTTGATTGTAGCAAATGCAGTCATAATTACTACAGGAATATTAATACCTATTTCTCTCATTTTCTTCAAAACTGTAGTTCCACTTATTTCTGGCATTTTTATATCTAAAAAAGCCAAATCAAACTTTTCGATATTTAATAGTTCAATTGCCTCTTGCCCATTTTTAGCTGTGATAACTTCATAATCATTTATTTCAAGACATGTAGTTAGTAGCGTTCTTATGTTTTTTGTATCATCAACCACTAATACTTTTTTCATTCAAATTAACCTCCATATCTAACTAATTTGCTACAGGAATAGCAAAGGTAAAAGTGCTTCCTACATCTAATTTACTTTCACACCAAATTTGCCCGCCGTGAGTTTCTACAATCTCTTTAGCAATAGCTAAACCTAACCCACTACCTCTCATTTCTAAATCGCTGCCTTTTACTTGAACAAACTTATTAAATATTCTCTTCTGATATTCAGCAGGTATCCCTACTCCTGTATCAATAACTGATACAAATATTTTATTACCTTCAGCAAATGCCTTTACTAAGATTTCATCTCCTGCATTTACGTATTTTAATGCATTTGACACCAGATTATTTAACACCCAGGATATTTTATCTGGATCTACTAATATTTTAGGAAGCTTTTCACTTGCTTCATAATATAAATTTACTTCCTTATCTACAGCTTGGTCATTAAATCTTTTAATACAATTTTCTATTATTCCAATTATAGAACAGGATTTTATATTAAATAACGCCTTATCTGACTCAATTTTAGAAAGCTGAAGTAACTCGTTTACAAGGCTAGAAAGCCTTTCCCCATCTTCTCTTATTGTTTTTATAATGCTTTCCTGTTTTTCACTCAAAGATCCTATTTTTTTATCTGCAACCAAGCTTAATCCCATCATTATTGAAGTTAAAGGTGTTTTTAATTCATGCGATATAGTAGCCATAAAGTCTGATTTTATTTTCTCAATTTGTTTCAACTTAGTAACATTCTGGAATAATACAACTATTCCATATATATTTAAATTTCTATCTTCTATAGCCGTAGCAATAATATTAAAGTAATAATCTTTTTCCCTTATCTTTAAATTCATTATTTTTTCTGCCCTTTTTTCATGTTCTTCTCCATAAACACTGGATATATATTCGTATAATTCTCTATTATTTATGCTTTCCAAAAAGTGTTTATTCAAAGCATCAATTTCTTTTATACCAAATATGTCTTCACAAGCATCGTTTAATAGAATAACCTTACAATCTGTATCTAAAACAATTAAAGGGTCAGAAATACTTTTTACAATGGCAAGTGACTTATTCTTTTCTTCTAATAATTTACCTTTACTGCTATATTCAAACTGTTGAAGTCTTTTGGTCATTTTATTAAATTCGTGAGCTAAAAGACCTACTTCATCAGTTGAAACTACAGGTATCTCCTGATGCAGATATCCTTCCTTAACAGACTTTACACATTCCGTAAGAATGTATACTGGCTTTAAAAATCTATTAATGAAGAATGTTGAAATAAAAAAACCTCCTACTACAGCCACTGTAGATAGTCCTAAGATTATATACATTGTTGCTATTGTGTCATTAGTTACATTATTTTTCCCATTAAACATTGCTTTTTCATTTAAAGAGGATAAACCTTTTAATTCATTTTTTAAGTCAGTATATTGAGCACTAACTTTCTTGTTATAAAAATCAAGAGCTTTATCTTTTCCCTGATTATTTTTAATTTCCTGTATATCAGAAAATAATGTCATATATTTAATATACTCATCATTAATTTTAGTTACGTAGTCTCTCTCCCCTATTTCTGTTATATTATTAGCTTCTATGTTATACCATTTATAAAACTCATCACTATTTTTATAAAATAAATTAGTTCCTATTTGTTCATTATTATTAAGATAACTTAAAATAGCTATGTTTTGTCCATCAATGGCTTCAATCATGTTATTAACTGTATTTATACTCTTGTAATTATTAACCATTAATCCATCTATTGACTTACTTAATATATGAAAACTAATTACTGAAGTAAATCCTACAACAGCAATCATTAATACAAGACAAATATATACCGCTGAAATTTTACCTTTAAGTGTTCTTATCATATTTCCCTCCGTTACGATACTCTACATTTATTCCTCAGTATAAGATTATCGGCAACTAACGTCAATTAGTTAAGCTAACACTAAAACGAGAAAACATCAAATATACCTGTAAGTTAAGCAATTAATTAAGCTAGATCCTATTTAATAACAAGGAAAATCTAAAAATGGACGATTTTCAAGATTTCAACTAAAAATAACTCTAGACCATCTAGAGTTATTTTAGTTCTAATTTTTTATTTTGTATTTAATAATGTTGCTATTTCAAGATTTACCTTAAGAACGTTAACTCTAGGCTCACCAAAAATCCCCAAAGCTCTTTCTTCTGTATATTTGTTAACTATATTTTGAAGCTCTGCTTCGCTTATACCTGTAGCTTTTGAAACCGCAGGTATTTGTATCTTTGCTGATTCGGGGCTTATATTTGGATCAAGTCCTGACCCTGAGCTTGTAAGCAAATCTGTTGGTATATCTTCTTTCTTCACGCTAGGATGGGATTTTAAAAACTCATCTATATCTTTTTGTACTCTATCAGTTAAAGCTTTATTTGATGGAGCAAGATTTTGCGAACCTGAGCTTACACCAGTATATGAAACTTTACCATTCTTATCGGGTTTGGTATCTGCTTCAGTATAGGTATTATAATTAACTGCTGAAATTCTTCCATGGAAAAACCTTGGATCAGTAAAACTTTGGCCAATTAGCTCTGAACCAACTTCTTTTCCATTGACAAATATCATACTTCCATTAGCTTTTTTATTAAAAACAAGTTGGCTTATTCCTGTCATAGCTAAAGGATATATTATTCCACATAAGATCAACAATACAACACTTATAAGAATTGATCTCTTTAATGTTTTCATGGTTTTAATCTCCTTCGATAAAATATATTTATACAAATATTTTATTAAGGAAACAGGCTCAGAATTGGTGTGGATAATTCCTCCCCTGAATCCTTAAAACAAAATTAAGATATTAGCTTAAGTTTAATATTTTTAATAATGGTGTTATGATTAAATCTATGACTTTAATTCCAACAAAAGGTACTATCATACCACCAACACCAAATACTAACATATTTCTAAGTAAAAGCATTTCCGACTTCATAGGTCTATACTTTACGCCTCTCATGGCGATAGGTATTAACGCTGGAATTATTATAGCATTAAATATTAATGCTGAAACTATAGCACTAGAAGGCGTTGATAATCTCATAACATTTAATATCTGCATTTGAGGTATTGCTACAGTAAATATAGCAGGTATTATAGCAAAGTACTTAGCAACATCATTTGCAATACTAAAGGTGGTTAAAGCACCTCTAGTTATAAGAAGCTGCTTACCAATTTCAACAACCTCCAATATCTTTGTAGGGTCTGAGTCTAAGTCAACCATATTGGCTGCTTCCTTAGCTGCTGTAGTACCACTATTCATAGCGAGGCCTACATCTGCCTGGGCAAGAGCCGGAGCATCATTAGTTCCATCTCCTGTCATAGCTACTATCTTTCCTTCGCTTTGTTCCTTCTTTATAGCATATATTTTATCTTCCGGCTTAGCTTCTGCTATAAATTCGTCAACACCAGCTTCTTTAGCAATTGTTTCTGCAGTCAATGGGTTATCTCCCGTACACATTATAGTTTTTATACCCATTTCTCTTAGTCTTGCAAATCTTTGTACAAGACCAGGTTTTACCGTATCTTTTAGATATATAACTCCATATATTTTATTATCTACACATACTACTAATGGGGTACCACCTAATTTGGAAACTCTAGTTAGGCTTTCATCTAAATCCGATGGAATTTCACCACCAGCTTCAGTCACAAATTTTTTAATTGAATCCTGTGCTCCTTTTCTTACCTTTCTTCCGTCGGTCAGGTCTAGTCCACTCATTCTGGTTTGAGCCGTAAATTCTATGAAATCTAAATCCTCGTACTTAGATGCCTCTAATGTAGTTCCTTGTTTTTTACCAAGTTCAACTATGGACTTTCCTTCTGGAGTATCATCTTTAAATGATGATATCACAGAATAGTCAATAAGTTCTTCAGTTTTCACAGCAGTAACTGGTATAAATTCCGCAGCTAATCTATTACCATAAGTTATAGTGCCCGTTTTATCAAGTATCATTGTATTAACGTCACCACAAGCTTCAACGGCTTTACCTGACATTGCAATAACATTAAATCTTGTAACTCTATCCATACCAGCAATTCCTATAGCTGATAAAAGACCACCTATAGTTGTAGGTATAAGACAAACAAGCAGTGCAATTAGTGTTGATATAGGAATTCTAACTCCAGAATATATAGCCATAGGATAAAGAGTTACTAAAACTATTAAAAATATTAGTGTTAAACTAACAAGTACTGTATTTAAAGCTATCTCATTAGGTGTCTTTTGTCTGGATGCGCCTTCTACTAAAGCAATCATCTTGTCAAGGAAGGATTCACCAGGTGTAGCTGTTATTTTAACCTTTAACCAGTCACTTACGACTTTGGTTCCGCCGGTAACAGAAGCAAAGTCTCCACCAGCTTCCTTCATAACCGGTGCGGATTCACCGGTTATAGCAGACTCATCTACAGATGCAAGTCCTGCTATAACTTCACCATCATTAGGAATTAAATCTCCTGTTTCTACAAGAACAATATCTCCTTTTTTTAGTTCACTTGCACTTATTACTTTTACATTGCCATTACTATCTAACAGCTTAGCCATAGTATCTTTACGTGTTTTCTTTAAGCTTTCTGCTTGAGCTTTACCACGACCTTCTGCTATAGCTTCAGCAAAATTTGCAAATAAAACAGTTATAAAAAGAATTAACATAACAATCAAATTATATGTTCTTAAATTATTACCAGTATCTCCAAACATGGTTGGAAAAAATGTTAATATTAAAGATATAAAGAAGCCTATTTCAACAACAAACATAACTGGATTTTTAATCATATATTTAGGATTTAACTTTCGAAAGGATTCAGCTATAGCTTCATTAACTATCTCTTTGGTAATAAACTTATTTTTTTTATCATTTTTACTCATACCAAATGCTCCTTCTTAAATATTTGTAAAACTTAACGTATAAGCGTTAAATGCTCTGCTATCGGTCCTAATGCAATAGCTGGTAAGAATGTCAATGCTCCAATTATTAAAACAATAACCACTAAAGTTATTGAAAACATAGCATTGTCAGTTTTAAAGGTACCAGCAGTTGCAGGTATAGCTTTTTTAGAGGCTAAGGACCCTGCTACAGCTATAAGGATTATCATAGATAAATATCTTCCAAGGAACATTACAATTCCTGTAGCGGTATTCCAAAATATCGTATTATCTGCTATGCCTTCAAATCCAGAACCATTATTAGCTGCAGATGATGCAAACTGATAAACTACTTGAGTTAAACCATGGAATCCAGGATTTGTTATTCCTGCTACACCTTGGGGAATAATTAATGCTAGTGCAGAAAACATAAGTATTAGAAATGGATGTATTATGATAGCTAGTGCAATCAGCTTAATTTCTCTTCCTTCTAGTTTTTTAGATAGGAACTCTGGAGTTCTACCTACCATTAATCCACATAAGAACACAGTTAGTATTGCATACATAATCATATTCATAAAACCTACACCTTTTCCACCAAAGGTTACGTTTAGCATCATATTGAACAGTGGCACTAATCCTCCCAAAGGCGTTAGAGAGTCATGCATATTGTTTACAGTTCCCGTTGTAAAAGCTGTAGTTACAGTAGTAAATAGTGCAGATTGAGGTATACCAAATCTAACCTCTTTACCTTCCATATTTCCCATAAGCTGATTAAGGCCTATATGTGCTAGCGCTGGATTACCTGCTTTTTCTGATGAATAACAAATTGGAAGTACAAGTAAAAACAATATTCCCATAGCGGCAAATATTGCCCAGCCTTGTTTTTTATTCTTTAACATTAATCCAAAGGTATATACTACAGCACCAGGAAGTAACATCATTGATAGCATTTCAATTAAATTTGTTATAGGTGTTGGATTTTCAAAAGGATGAGCTGAGTTAGCACCAAAGAAACCACCACCATTTGTACCTATGTGTTTGATTGATTCAAGAGTCGCAACTGGACCTAAAGCTATATCCTGAAGCTTACCTTCAATTGTAGTTACTGTATGAGTACCGGTCAGAGTTTGTGGTACTCCCTGTGCTACTAATAGCAAAGTAACTATAACTGATAGAGGAAGAAGTACTCTAGTTATAACTCTAGTCAAATCTACAAAAAAGTTTCCAAGGGTTTTATTTCTGCCAATAATTCCTCTCATAAATGCAAGTGCAGCGGCAAAACCAGTAGCAGCAGAAGTAAACATCATAAATGTCATTACAGTCATCTGACTTAAGTAAGATACACCAGATTCACCACTGTAATCCTGAAGGTTTGTATTTGTTATAAAACTTATTACTGTATTAAAGGTAAGTGACTGCTCCATTCCCCCTACCTTATTTGGATTTAGAAAATGTAAAGATTGAGTTCTCAATATTAAATACCCTAATGCTGCCATTACTGCATTTACTGCAATAATGGATAGTATATATTGCTTCCACGTCATTTCTTCGCCTTTTTTTATTCCGCATATCCTATATATAAAATTATCTATAATATCGAAAAATCCATTACCAAAATGTTTTTCAAAGGTACTTACCTTGTACAAATACTTACCAACTGGGATAACCAATAAAACAAATATTACTAGTGGTATTATTATTTGCAAAGTTTCCATTGCAACATCCTCCTCATACAATTAAATTATTAAAATTTTTCAGGGTTAAAGAGTGCATAACATAAATATATAAACAGCAAAATAGTTATTATAATTAATCCCCACATTCTCTAGCTCCTCCTACTAATCCTTTTTATTTTCAGTTTGCTTATCACACCATTCAGCAAAAAATTTTAGACATACAAAACCTATAAAAAGTGATGCTACAAATATAACATCTAACATATATTGCAAACCTCCTTTATTATCAACATACTAATTTTCTTCATTTCTCATCTATGCATATTCAGATTATACTTCCATTAATAGAAAAACTAAAATTTAATATTAACCTTAATTTAAAAAACTCCAATTTATTATAGACAGTTTAAGTAAAATATCCTTGTGGTTCGTAGTAGTTTTTGGTATTGGCTTAATTTAGCTTCAGTATTCTTAATTGACACTGATAAAGAAAAGTCTTAGACTATTTATATCTGTCACATCAAAATATCTTAATATTCCTATTTTTCAAGCACCTATTTAATATAGAGATTCTAATTAAAGATTGTGAACAAAAAAACAAAACTGACACCGCGTTAAAAGCGATGCCAGCTTGCGTAATTTTAAGATTTTCTAAAATATAGGGCATTTTTCCTTGTCCAATTAACCAGAACCATTTGAAATTTAGTGCTAGGTTTTTTACTTATCTTAAATCATTTGGTATAACATGAACTTCTATATCTTTTGTAAGCTTTAAGAGTCTGGTAACTGTTGAGCCTCTTAATATAGTTTGCCATTTAGTTCTCGTACTATGTCCAATAATTATCTGTGTTATATATCTCTGAGTTGCAAATTGTGCTAACTCTCTTGATATACTCTTTCCAGTCAAATTTACGACTTCTGCTCCTAGCTGCCGTGCCAATTTAAAATGACCTTCAAGCCTCTCCGAATCTTTTTCGGTCATTTTCTGAGCAAATATTCTTGTGCTATTTATGTTAACTACAACCCACTCACATTTGAATTTTCTTGCTATTCTAGCCCCTCTTCGAATGAGCTTTTTAGAAGTTGGGCTAGGACTTATACATACCATTACTCTTTCTATAATGTGCCAGTTTTCTTTAATTCCATGTTCTTTTTTATATTCTTCAAGTTCTTCATCAACTTCTTCAGCAGTTTGACGAAGAGCTATTTCTCTTAATGCATTTAAGTTACCTAGCCTAAAGAAATTTTTTAATGATCTGGCAATATTTTCATATTTATATATATATCCACCTTTTAACCTGTTTTGAAGAGCTGTTGGGGTAATATCTATTACTACTACTTCATCTGCTTCTTCAACAATTTTATCTGGTATAGTTTCTCTAACTGTAACTCCTGTAATTTGTCTTACTATATCGTTTAGACTTTCTAAATGTTGAATATTTAATGTAGATACTACATTTATTCCTTGGCTTAAAATCTCTTCAACATCTTCAAATCTCTTTTTATTCTTAGAACCTGGCACGTTGGTATGTGCTAATTCATCTATAAGAACAGTATTTGGCCTTCTTGATATAATAGCTTCAGTATCCATTTCCTCCATTACAATGCTATTATACTCAATCTTTTTTCTAGATACAGTTTCTAGCTTTCCTATTTGAGCTTCTGTTTCTTTTCTCTGATGAGATTCTAAATACCCAATTACTATATCTTCACCTTTTTCAAACCTACTGTTGGCGTCATTAAGCATGGCATAAGTCTTTCCAACACCTGGTGCATAACCTATGTATATTTTTAATCGTCCCCTTAGTTCTCTTTTAAACTTTTCTAAAGCTTCCTCTGGGGTATCTCTTTTGAACTCACTTCTCATTTATCTCAACCCCTTAAAATAACTATATATTTAAGTACATTATATCTAACAAAATATAGTAAGTAAACTTATTCTTCTATTGCCAGAGATTCAGCAACAAAAGTTTAACCAAAACTTATTTAATTTCATAATATAAATTAATATCTAATTTATTTAACGGAGGTTCTGTATGAAGAAACGTAAGTTTATTCCCTACTCCATTTTAATAACTTTTATTTTTATAGTTACTATTTTTGCCGGATGTGCTGAAAAGAAAGATGCTAATAAAGATGTTGTAACTGTTAGATTGAATGAAGTTACCCGTTCAGTTTTCTATGCTCCAATGTATGCAGCAATTAGCCAGGGATTCTTTACTGAGGAAGGTTTAAAGGTAGACCTAACAACTGGCGAAGGTGCTGACAAGACTATGCAACAGGTATTAAGTAAAAGTGCTGATATAGGATTCTGCGGCCCAGAACAAGTAATATACATTAACAATCAAAATAGGGATGACTACCCTATATTATTTGCGCAGTTAACTCAAACAGATGGTTCATTCTTGGTTGGAAGACATGAAGAAAAGGAATTCAAATGGGAATCCTTAAAGGGCAAAACTGTAATCGGCGGAAGACCAGGCGGAGTGCCTGAAATGACTTTCGAATATGTACTTAAAAAGCATAATCTTACTCCTGGAAAAGACTTAAATGTCATAACAAACATTGCCTTTGCTGCTGTAACAGGAGCTTTTAAAGGTGGTACTGGTGATTATGCAACTATATTTGAACCTAATGCAAGCATGCTTACTAAAGTAAATGCAGGTTATGTAGTTGCCTCTGTTGGTGAAGAAGCTGGAACTATACCTTATACTTGTTTCTTCTCAACAAAATCCTACATGGATAAAAATCCACAGGTAATAGAAAAATTTACTCGTGCTATATATAAGGGACAACTCTGGGTTCAAAAACACAGCGATGAGGAAGTTGCAAAATCTATTAAATCATTTTTCCCTGGAACAGATGAGGATTTAATCAAATCGGTTATTGCTAACTACAGAAAAATAAATGCATATGCTTCTACTCCAATCTTCAAAGAAGAAGATTTAAGTAGATTAATGGATATAATTCAATCCTATAAATCCGACTTGATTCCTCAAAGGCCTGCCTTTAATAAAATTGTAAACAATACCTTTGGCGAAAAAGCTATTAAAGAAATAAAATAAGGGTGCATAATGCACCCTTAAGCTGTTGATAAGTTTATTTGATTATTTCTATTGCAGTCATAATTATACCCATAGCCATAAAGCATATACCTACAACTTTTTGTAATGTCTTTTCATTAACTTTATTTGCATAACGAGAACCAATAATTCCACCAACTACTGCTCCCACAGATAATAAACTGCCTAATACAAAGTCTATATTACCTCTAACCCCATAACCAACTGTAGATGAAAGAGCTGTTATAGCCATTATAAGCGTAGAAGTACCTATAGCCTTATGAAGTGGAAATGACATTAATACTATTAAAGCTAAAAGTATCATAACTCCGCCGCCAGCTCCAAATATTCCACTTAATATTCCTATTCCTAATCCTATAACTAAAGCTGATAATATTTTTTGCCATTCTTTTTTAAAGTTAACCAATTTACTTAAAGTATCTGATGAATCCTTTTTCTCTTTGTAACTCTTACGCACCATTGATAAACCTGCAAGGACTAACACAATTCCAAAACTTGAGGACAAGTTACCTTCTCCCATTTTACTTGCAAATGATGCACCTAATTGAGCTCCAATAATAGAAGTTAAAGCTATCCAAATACCTGATTTAAGCTCTATATTACCATTCTTGTAGTAAGAATAAGATACAGTTAACGAAGCTATAACATCCACAAAAAGGCTTGTACCTATTGCGGTATGAACACTAACTTTAAAGAGCATAGTCAAAATAGGAACTATAATCATAACTCCACTAGCCCCTATAAGGCTTGTTATACCACCAGTGATAACACCTATAACTATTGCTAATAAATACAATGCTAAATTCATAAAAATATATCTCCTTTGCTATTTCTATTTTACAGATAAACCTATGAAGTCAACTAAGAAGTTGATGTTATCTTCTTTATCATTTGGGTGAAATTCTAACAGTACTAACGTGGATACTAATAGAGATTCTGCTAATCTAGTATCAACGTTAGAACATTTACTAAGAGTTTCTACCTTATCAAGACAATTTAAAAAATTTTCTACTCTTAAAATCAAGCTGTTTTTTAAACCATTAATATCTTTATCATCTTTCAGTTCAGCTACTGAAGTATTTATCAAAGCCTTCCCTAGTCCATTTCTTGCTTCAATGTCTTCATAAAGTGCACTTACGAATTTTCTAAGTTTCTCTCCTGAAGAAATGGTAAGTTCACTTATAGCATCAAGCTTATTAAATGTATTTTCCCAACTTTCTTTAAGTATGCTTATATAAAGCTGTTTTTTATTTTCATAGTAATTATATAGAGTTCCAACAGCTACACCGGATTTTTTAGATATCATTTTCATATCAACGTTAGTATAGCTAAACTCAACAAACAATTCTAAAGCACAATTTCTGATAGTCTTCTCAACATCTTTTATTATCTTTGGCATAACATCACCTCTTTTTATGAATCATGATTCATTTAAACATAATACTATTTTATACTCTTCTTTGTTATTTGTAAATAAATTTAAACGCTAAATTTGATAGAATTATAAATAACAGCTTTGGTGAAAAAGCTATAAAAAAATAAGAGTGCATAATGCACACTTATTTTTTAGTTCCATCTTCAGCCGCTATTTGATCTTTAGTTTCAGTTTGGCTTTTCAACACTTCATTTTCCATAGCTTTAAAGGCCACTGAAAGCATAAGCTTTATCCTGTTTAATTGGTTAACTTCACTTGCCCCAGGATCATAATCTATAGCTGCTATATTTGCACCAGGATATCTTCTTTTTAATTCTTTTATCATTCCCTTACCTGTAACATGATTAGGCAAACATGCAAAAGGCTGCATACATACAATATTCTTTGTTCCACTCTCTATAAGTTCTACCATTTCTGCAGTTAAGAACCAACCTTCGCCAGTTTGATTACCTAATGATACTATTTGTGAGGCGCCTTCTGCTAGTCTTTCAATTTCTATAGGAGGACTAAACCTTTTGCTATTAGCTAAAGCAGCCTTCATAGGTTTCCTATAATACTCAATAGCTCTTATAAGAGTATTACGTATAATTTTGTTCCTCCTATTTCCTGAAAGATATTCATATTTAAACTTTGCATCATATGCACAATACAGGAAGAAATCTACTAAATCTGGCATTACTGCCTCAGCACCTTCTTTTTCAATAATATCTACAATATTATTATTGGCTGTAGGATGAAATTTTACAAGTATCTCTCCTACTATTCCAATCTTAGGCTTTCTGATATTATTTATCTCTAAAGTATCAAAATCCTCTACTATAGCATAAATATTTTCTTTAAATTCTTTATGATTTCCATTTATAACATTTTGCTTACACTTCTCAATCCATTTTTCATATAAAATATTAGCTGATCCAGGAATTTTCTCATAAGGTCTTACTTTATAAAGCACCCTCATAAATAAATCGCCATATAATAATCCAAGCATAGCTTTATTTAGAAGACCTGCTGTTATTTTAAATCCAGGATTTTTCTCTATACCTATAGGATTTAAAGATATTACTGGAATATTTAGCATTCCAGCTTCCTTAAGAGCTTTTCTTAAAAAACCTATATAGTTTGTTGCTCTACACCCTCCACCTGTTTGAGTTATCAGTACGGATGTGTTATTTAAGTCATATTTTCCTGATTTAAGTGCCTCTATCAACTGTCCGACTACTATTATGGAAGGATAGCATGCATCATTATTTACATATTTTAGCCCTTCATCTACAGCCTTCTTATCTACAGAAGGCAAAACTTCTAGATTATATCCAGATGCTTTAAAGGCTTCTTGGACAAATTGAAAGTGTATAGGAGACATCTGCGGACATAAAATTGTATGTGTTTTTCTCATTTCCTTGGTAAAAACAATTTTACCTGAGCTTTTTAGCATCTTCTTTGGCTTAAATCCTGTACTGTCTCTTTCTTCTAAAGCAGCCTTTAATGATCTTATTCTGATCTTAACTGCCCCTAAATTACTTCCCTCATCTATCTTTAAGACAGTATATATCTTTTCATAAGAGTTTAATATATCTTGTACTTGATCTGTTGTTACTGCATCTAAGCCGCAGCCAAAAGAATTTAGTTGTATAAGTTCTAAGTTTTCTTGAGTAGCAACAAAGCTTGCTGCTGCGTATAGTCTTGAATGATAAACCCATTGATCTACAACTTTCAAAGGTCTCTCAACTTCTCCTAAATGTGCTATAGAATCTTCTGTTAGAACGGCCATTCCATAAGAAGTAATTATATTTGGGATTCCATGATTAATTTCTGGATCCAAATGATAAGGTCTTCCTGCTAATACTATACCTTTTCTGTCAGTTTCTTTTAGATATCGCAGTACTTCTTCTCCTTTATTTCTTATGTCCTCCTTGACCTTACGATCTTCCTTGTAAGCTTCTGCAACAGCTTGTTTAATCTCATCTCTGTTTATATTAAAATCTTTTAATTCATCAAATAATCTTTTTATTAATCTACCCTCATTATCTATAGGCAAAAATGGATTCATAAATTTAATGTCTTTATCTCTCAAAATATCCATGTTATTCTTAATAACCTCTGGATATGATGTAACCATAGGACAATTATAATTATTGTCGGCCTGAACTTGCTCCTTCTGTTCATAAGGAATACAAGGATAAAAAATAAAATTTATACCTCTGTTAACAAGACTAATTATATGTCCATGAACTATTTTAGCAGGATAGCAAGCTGATTCAGAAGGTATTGTTTCTATTCCAAGTTCATATATCTCCTTAGATGATCTAGGAGACAATTCAACTCTAAATCCTAACTTAGTAAAGAATGTAAACCAAAAGGGATAATTTTCATATATATTTAGTACCCTTGGAATACCAATAGAACCTCTTTTAGCTTCTTCTTTCTTTAGTGGTTTATAATCAAATATTTTTCTATATTTATAGTCAAATATATTTGGTATTTCATTAATCTTGTGGTCTAACCCAATGCCTCTCTCACATCTATTGCCAGAAATAAATTCTCTGTCATCAAAAAACTTATTGATAGTTAAAAGGCAGTTATTACTGCATTTTCCGCATCTTTTCATGGTTATATCTGTTGAAAAACTCTCTAGCTTATCAAAGCTTAACAAGTTACTTTTTTGACCTTCTTTATATCTTTCTTTAGCAATTAAGCTGGCTCCAAAAGCCCCCATAATGCCTGCTATATCCGGTCTTACAACCTCTCTTTCGGATATAAGTTCAAAGGCCCTAAGAATAGAATCATTATAGAAGGTCCCACCTTGTACAATTATCTTCTTTCCAAGCTCCTTAGGATCTCTTATCTTTATTACCTTAAAAAGTGCATTTTTTATTACTGAATAAGAAAGCCCTGCTGATATATCACCTACAGAAGCTCCTTCTTTTTGGGCCTGTTTAACTTTTGAATTCATAAAAACCGTACACCTTGAACCCAAATCCACAGGTCTTTTAGAATAGACTGCTGCCTTAGCAAAATCTTTCACACCCATATTTAAAGAATGAGCAAAAGTTTCTATAAATGAGCCACATCCAGAGGAACAGGCCTCATTAAGCATTATACTATCAATTACTCCATTCTTTATTTTTAGACATTTCATATCCTGTCCACCAATATCTAGAATAAAATCTACTCCCGGCTTAAAAAATTCTGCTGCCTTATAATGAGCTACAGTTTCAACTTCTCCTATATCCACTAAAAGAGCAGCTTTTATAAGTCCCTCTCCATAACCAGTAACTGCAGAATTTACTATACTAGCCTTTGGCGGCAATTTGCTATATAAATCTTTTAATATTCTCACAGCAGATTTAAGTGGGCTTCCCTCATTACTTCCATAAAAAGAATAAAGTAAGTTACCATTATCATCAATAAGAGCTGCCTTGGTAGTAGTAGAACCTGCATCTATTCCTAAATAACAGTTTCCTTCAAAATCTTCTAAACTTTCCTTTTTAACTAGGTATTTTTGGTGCCTTTCTGTGAAACTTTGTAGCTCATGTTCATCCTTAAATAACGGCCTCAAAGTCTGCACCGCATCACTTGTAAACTCTTCAATCCTAGGCAATTTTTCGATCAAAGATTCAAAGGACATTATATTCTCTTTTTTAGAGGTTAGCGCAGCCCCAATAGCTACAAACAGCTGAGAATTCTTAGGAAATATAATCTGTTTTTCTGTTAATTGTAAAGTTTCAGTGAATCTATTCCTAAGCTCAGATAAGAAGTATAAAGGACCTCCTAAGAATGCTACATTTCCTCTTATTGATTTACCACAAGCAAGTCCACTTATTGTTTGATTCACTACGGATTGAAATATAGACGCAGCTATGTCTTCTTTTGCAGCTCCTTCATTTAAAAGAGGCTGAATGTCAGTTTTGGCAAATACTCCACATCTTGCTGCTATGGGATAAATGACATTGTATCCCTTTGCAAGCTCATTTAATCCTTCTGCATCTGTTTGAAGCAATGATGCCATTTGATCAATAAAAGCTCCAGTTCCTCCGGCACATGTACCATTCATTCTTTGATCTATTCCATCATCAAAAAAAGTTATTTTAGCATCTTCTCCGCCTAGTTCTATAGCTACATCTGTGCATGGAATAAATCTCTTTATGGTATTAGTACATGCTATTACTTCTTGTATGAATGATATGTTTAACCATTCAGATACCGATAACCCGCCAGAGCCTGTTACCATTATTGTAATATTTGCTTCTTTAAAATAATCATAAGCTTCTTTTATAACATTAATTATAGTACTTTTTATATCTGAAAAATGTCTCTGATATCTACTATATACTATACTGTCCTTATTATCACAAACGACAACCTTTACTGTAGTTGATCCTACATCAAGACCAATATGAAACAAGTTTCTCATAAATCATATCACCTTTTTACAAATTAATAAGTTTATGGGAATTACATATTTTTCTTTAAATTATCCTATGGATAAAATAACGTATGTACATTTTAATACATATCTTTATTATAACAATGTAAAACTCTAATTTTCATATGCTTTTTCATAATCAAATTATATAATCCCTTATTACTAAATATATAGTTTATAAGAAAAAAAATAACCATATCAATAATATACGGTTATTATATAATTTTGTTAAATTTACATGAACTAGATATAAGCATATGAAATCCCATAATAATACTTTTTTATAATAATATTATAACATATATTTGTCTTTATCTGTTTACTAATTATTCAAATATAACATAATGTTAAAAATTCTATTTTAACATTATGTTATAAGAGTTCATATAATAAAATATGCCAAAACTTTTATAGGAGATGATCTCTTGGATAAAGTATCTGTTAATAATATTTATATGAACTATCATTCGTTAAAAGGATCAACCAAGGCTATAAATGATATAACCTTTACAGTATCAGATGGTGAGTTCCTTAGTATAGTGGGACCTTCAGGTTGTGGAAAATCAACCTTACTTAATATAATTGCAGGGCTTCTAAAGCCATCTAATGGAGAAATATATGTTGATGGTGAAGTCTCAAATTCTATATCAACTAAAATGGGTTATATGTTTCAAAGAGACCACCTATTTGATTGGCTAACAGTATGGGACAATATACTTCTTGGATTAAAAATACAACATAAACCTATAGAGTTGTATAAAGAAAAAATTAACTCACTACTAAATGACTATGGTCTATGGGATTTTAGATTCCATCACCCTTCAGAACTTTCAGGAGGCATGCGGCAAAAAGTTGCCTTGATTAGGACTCTTGCTCTTAATCCGGAAGTTCTACTTTTGGATGAGCCCTTCTCAGCTTTAGATTACCAAACTAGACTTAATATAAGTGATGAAATTTATAAAATAATAAAAAAAGAAGGTAAAACAGCAATCATGGTTACTCATGATATTTCTGAAGCTATATCAATGTCTAATAGAATAATTGTTTTGTCTAGTCGCCCTGCAAAGATAAGCAAAATATTTGATATTGATTTTTCAATTCCTCACGATTCACCATTAAAATGCAGGGAAGACTCTAAATTCAGACTTCACTTCAACAATGTATGGAAGGAGTTAAACTCTTAATGATTGATGAAATTAGAGAACATGAATTATATATCAAAAGTGTTAAAAGAAGAAAAAGAAATATTATAATTACTAGAATATCAATTCTAGTGTCAATATTTTTATTATGGGAAATCGCAGGAGATTTAAAATGGATAGATCCATTTTTAACAAGTACTCCATCAAGGATGTGGAAAAGCCTTGTTAAGCTGTATATGGAAGGAAGTTTATTTAAACATATATGGGTTACTTGCTATGAAACTATATTAGGGTTTGTTCTTGGAACAATCCTTGGTACTCTAATAGCTATAATATTATGGTGGTCTGACTTCATTTCAAAAGTATTGGATCCGTATATTGTTGTACTTAATGCTCTTCCTAAAGTAGCCCTTGCACCGATCATAATATTTTGGGTTGGGAATGGAGCTCCTGCAATAATTTTAGTAGCTCTTCTCATATCAATAGTAGTTACTATAATAACTGTGCTAAATGGCTTTAATGAAGTTGATATAGACAAAATAAAGCTACTTAAAACTTTTGGAGCTTCTAAGCTTCAGGTATTAATTTATTTGATAATACCATCCTCTATTCCTACATTAGTTTCAGCATTAAAAATAAATGTAGGACTCTCCTGGGTAGGAGTTATAATGGGTGAGTTTCTAGTAGCTAAGGATGGATTAGGCTTTTTAATAATATTTGGAGGTCAAATAGCACAATTAGATACAGTCATGCTCAGCATTATAATATTAGCAATACTCGCATATTTAATGTATGAAGCAGTAGAGTTCTTGGAAAAAAAGCTGAGAATGTAACTCTCTTAACTGCATAAAAAAATAAAATGTGGTTATGATTTTTAATGGAATATTTTTCCGAAAAGTTCGATATAAATTTATTACAACAGAATGAAAAAAGTGTTTGGTAAACCTAAGGAGGATTAAAATGAGCTACTTTCACAAGGCTAATGAATATTATAATGCTAAAGATTATAAAAAAGCACTAGATATGTACGAAAAGGCCATTAAACTTAAAGAGAATGAAGCATCTTCACTGTATAATTCTGCTGTATGCTTTATAAAACTTAAAGAATACAATAGGGCTATTCCTCTATTAAAATCTGCTATTGATTTAAAACGAGAAAGCAAGTACTTTTTTAATCTTGGATATTGTTACACCATGCTAAAGGATAATAAAAAGGCTTTAGTATACTTTAATACAGCATGGAGCCTAAATAATGATGATACTGACTGCGAAAAAGCAATAAATATAATAATTAAAAATCACCTATCAAAAAAATCAAAATAAAATACAGCTTGAAGTATCTAATCTTCAAGCTGTGTTTTTATTTCAGAGTTTCAAAGCTATATCCCTTAGATTGTAAATATTCTATTACCTGTGGAAGAGCGTCAACTGTAGTAGTCTTAGCAGGAGCATCATGCATTAAAATTACTACATGGTCTTGGGTAGTGTATCTTTTCAATTCATCAAGCAAACCACTTACTGGAACAAGGCTACGCTCAGCATCACCGGTTAAGTCATTCCAGTCTATATAGTGGTAACCAGCCTTTTTTGCTGCTTCTCTAAAAGGTGCTAATTTTGGCCCAAAAGAGCCTCCTGGAAATCTTGCAAGCTTTAAATTATAATCATTACCTATTATGGATTTCAAAGTCTTGTCCCCTTTGTCTAAATCACTAACAAAGACATTTGGATCTGAATATATATGCTTCATGTTATGAGAATAGGTATGATTTCCAACCACATGTCCTTCTGCTACTTCTTTTTTTACTAATTCACTATTTTGCTCAGCACATTGTCCAATAACAAAAAAGGTTGCCTTTACATTATATCTTTTTAGTATGTCCAATATTTTAGGTGTATTATTTGTTGATGGACCATCATCAAAGGTTAAATATGCAACTTTTTTACCATCTGGTTTATATGGATCAAATTCTCCACTACTACTATTTTTATTATTAACATTATTTTTATTGTCACTATTTACCGCGCTTTCTCTCTTATTCATAGCTTCATCGGAAGGTTTCTTTTCTGGTTCCTTTGTGTTGCCATTTGCAGCACTTACAACAACGTTATTCTTCTTATGAGACATTTTGCCGCCAACAAAGAATCCAAAAGAAAAAAGTAATAATAAAGAAAATGCAGTAAGGATGGCATTTCTCTTTTTTCTTCTTCTATTTCTTTTAATTCTTTCTTCATATTTCTCCATAATTCACCATCTCCTATATTCTCGTCAACAATATTATACTGCTTTTTGGTGAAAAATCATATTACAATTTGGTAACATTTTTACCACTCTCCAGCAATTTGAGAGCCTCTATGATCTAACTCAAATCTTTTGCTGTTAAAGTAGTTTCCTCCTTTGTAGAAAGTTGTATCAATGTTAATCCATTTCCCTTCTTCAGGTATATACACTTGGTTCCATGCATGGCTTACCCAGCTGACACCATTAAATCCTTCACCAGTTATTAACCTTACTTTCATATGGTTAGCCCTAGCCATCGCAACATACAAACAGGAATAATCAAAACAAATCCCTTTTCCTGTATTGAAGGTAGGTATAGCCCCTGACTCCACATTAAAGTTATTATTTAACACTTTATTTGCTTTATCATGATCGTAACTTATGTTGCTTCCTATCCAATTATATATTATCTTTGCTTTTCCCTTTGTATCAGATTCCTTAGCAGTAATTTCTCTTGCTGTCTTATCTATTTCTGCATTAGATTTTATTCCTTGATCCAATGTAACCCCATTGTAATATACTATAGTTCTGCCTTTGCTAACATTTTTTCCTGGTATAGTTTCTTTAGGCTCAGATTCTTTTATTACAATCCTAAAAGAATTATTTATTATACCTGGCAATTTTTTAGCTATTTTAGAATCTGTAATAGGAATAACTATTTCTTTACATATAGTATTATATGGTTTGGACCCTTCCAGGTGCTCATTAAGCTTATCACTGGCACCAAATATAGACATTATATTTAATATAAAAGTTACTATAAGTACATAACATACAGCTTTAGGAAATTGAACAAACATTCCTGCCATTCTCTTGAAAAAGTTACTCTTTGAACTTAAAAACTTTTCTACCCCATCTAGTACGGGATAAAGTGTTGCGTAGCTTATAAGATCAAAAATCAATTTAATAATCCTATATACTATGAATATAAGTATTGGTATTACAACTGCATATACTATAAAGCTATTGCTTTCTATATATTGAACTACGCTATCCGGTATAATTTTATATATTTGTTTGTAAATACCAGTTTCATGCTGTAAAAATATCTTTTTACCATAATAAATTCCTAAAACTAAAGAAATGACAAAAGAAACATTTCTATTTATTTCGTCTATTCCAGCCTTCAAGTTACTAGAAGAAAATTTGAGCAGAAAACCTTTTAAAAGAGGATATAAAAATACTAAAGCTAATACAAGTGTTACAGGATTAATATTCTTATTCATTATAATAATCACCTCTTAATTAGTTGACAATTTCTATACTTAACAAAATATTTTATGTTTTAATATAAGAGGTTTTGTTAAATATAATAGTCTTTTATAATATTGTTTAACGCTGCTTTTATGTCATTCCAAGAGTATCCTCTTCGCAAAAGATAATCTCCCAACTTCTTATAAAGCTTTCTAACATCACTTTCAGATTTTATTAATATTCTATATCTTTTCTCTGCCAACTCATATAATTTATCTATATCCTCATTTACTTTATCTTCAGCTTCATTTTCATATATGTTATTTATATCCTGTTTTACTACTTGATTTAAGATACTTTGCACTATATCTAAATTATAGCCCTTTCTAATTAGGTATTCTCTTAATTTTTTATTAATATTTCTAATATCCTGTTCACTTTTAATTAATAAGTTATACTTTTTTTCTGCCAATTTTAAAGCAGAACTTTCCTCAGACTCTTTATTAATATAACATAGCTTTTCATTTATTATTTCTTCACTTATTCCTTTATTAATTAATGCATATTTTATTTTATTTCTACCTTGAGAGTTCATTTTATCTTTTATGTACATTTGTGCATACTTATTATCATTTATAAAATCATACTGTTTAAGAAACTCTTTAGTTCTCTCAATAACTTTCTCATCGTAGCCTTTTTCAATTAATTTATCAGTGATCTGCTTCTCTGTTTTATAGGATTTTTCTATCATTTTTAAGGAGGTATTCTTACATTTTATATAATTATCTTCATTTACTATCTCCTCTAAATTATCCTTCTCTATAATCTTATCCTTTGAAAGACTATGAGTATATACAAGCTCTGCACTACATGCGAAAGCAAATTCATCATTTATATATATATTAACTCTATCTTTATTTCTTTTCTGCACTTCTATCTTTGTAATAACATATTTATCTTTGTTCATTTTAAACTCTCCAATTAAGCATATAAAGATTATCTACTATCTTCACTTTTCAATATGTGTATAGTAGGATTTTCAAAAACAATTCTTGCTACATTGTATATATCCTCTTTCCTTACATTCTCTAAGTTTTTCATATCATCAACAAATTTGAATATATCATCTTCGTCAATAGCTTGATGCAGTACATAATTTCCTATGTCTGTAGAATCTTCTAAAGTAAATGCCACAGCTGTCTTCAAAACCTTTTTCATCAATCCTATTGTGCTGTCATCAAAAACGATATTTTTATTTTTGATTTCTTCTATACAATTATCTATAGTGTTTATAGTTTCATCTACATTCTCATCACTAACAGCAGTATATATATATAATGTTTTTACATTAGTAGTCAAATCTAAATCTGTATAAACATCGTAAGCAAGTCCTTTTTCCTCTCTAAGCTTTCTAAATAATATAGAGTTAGCACTTTCTCCAAATTTATGATTTAAAATTCTAAGAGCAAGCTCCTCTTCTTTTGTTATATTATAAAAAGTAAATAGATATAATATTGTACTCTGTTCTATATCTTTTTTATAAGAAACCTTTAACCCAGGTATATTATTTTCAACAATAACTTCCTGTCTCTTAAATTCTTTCCACATCCACTCTTTAAAATACTTCCAAACTAAATCATATACATACTCATGTTCAAAGGATGATACTATGGAAATAAAACAATTATTAGGAACATAATACTTGTCATAAAAGTTTACTAACTTTTCTCTATTTATTTTATTAATAGTTTTTTCATCACCTATAGTTTCATATCTTAGAGGGCTCTTTATAAATGCCATTTCGTTTATTTTTTTAAAACTATAGTCTTCTACATCATCTTTACTTGTCCTAATCTCTGCTAGTATTACATCCCTCTCTTTACTAATCTCTTCTTCTGGAAATGTTGAATTTCTAAGCATATCTGATAGTAGTTCTAATGATTTTTCTAATTCTTCACGAAGTGCTGTAACACTGTACACTGTGCAATCATTGTCAGTATAAGCATTGTATTCTCCACCTAAGGTCTCTAAATCTAAATTCAACTCTTCATTTGTCTTAGTTTTTGTGCCTTTAAACAGCATATGTTCAATAAAATGTGATATCCCCTTTTCATCTGGGTTTTCAAAAATTGCTCCTATTTTTATACCTGCATGTATTGAAGTAACCTGTGTATCTTTCTTTATACTAATCAACCTTATTCCATTAGGTAAGACTTTTTGTTTAGCATCAAACATAAAATTATTCTCCTTAAAACCATAGTTATAATACATTATATTATAATTTATGTTGGCAGAAATAAAAAGATTAAAACCTATAAATAAAAAAACTCTCCGGATTTCTCCGGGGAAATAGTGGGTACTAGACCGAAAGTCAACTTATACGCCGGGATATGTTTCCAAGCTCAGCACGTTAAAAACTTTTAGCCAGTCTAAAGCTTGTGTTTCAAGACAACCTAAGAACTTTCGAGAACTCGCTGTGCTCAAACAACTCTAAAGTTCTAAGGTTCTCTCAAAACCCTTCACTAAGACTGGCACAAAGTTTTTAAATCTACTTCAGCTTTGGAAACATACCCCTCTGTATAAGATAACTTTCTAGTTAGTTTCCCTATACTCTATGCTTACTATTTATTGTTTAGGCGATGACACAGGGGCTAGTAATCCCGTTTTGCTTAACTGTAAGTTTATTTCTCCAACAACAGCCTCTCTGAAATGATCTATTTCATCTTGAGTAAGTCCTGGAACTTTGTTTAAAAGCATCTTGTTAAACATATCAGCTTTTTGTTGTCCAGACTTTGGCATTGACTTAAACTGTTGTTCAACAGCGAAAAATATACTTTTTGCAATGTTGTAAGTTATATTATACTGATCAGCACCCATTTGTTTTATAAGAGCTTCTTTTTTCTTGCTCAAATAGGAAACAGCAACAGTAGTTAGATATGAAACCAGTGCTCCCAAAATTACCAAGACTGCTTGTACAAAAATACTGATTACTTGATTTTCCACAGATTCCATCCTCCTAAAATCGGTCTTTATAGATAAAGAATCTTATTTTAGAATTTTAATCCAGCTATCTATTCTAATGACCCCGTCTGGATTTGAGTATATTTTAGCAGATTTTTGCCATTCCTTAACCTTTTGAACTGTTGTGTCATCAAACACACCAGTCTTAGATACTCCAATCCACCACTGAACAAATTTAGTTGCTATAGAATTGCTCGGCCAGCCTTTACCTATTGTAGGCACTTTAGTTATAGCATTTAGTGCATCTGTAAGCTTAGAATCTATATTTTCGCTATCTGGTAACCCTACTATATTCCTGAACTGCCTTATTGCAGCCTTAGTTTTAGTATCTAACACACCTGTGGCATTAATTTCCCCACTTTCCAGACAGCTAACTCTTTGCAAATCATGCTGTACAGATTTTATAAAGTCAGAGTTGCTATTATCCGAATTCACTGTTTGTCCAGTGAGTCCTTGAACTATTGCCAAGGCTATAACTTCAGCACCTAATTTGTTATATAAATCTGCATCATTTTGAGTATCTACAAAACATACTTCTATAAGAATTGCTACAGGCTTGCTATTTTTTATTACATATAAATTGCTGCCATCTTTTACCCCACGATTCACAAATCCCAGTGATACTAGACTTTTTAATACGCTAGAAGCTAAAGCGTTTCCTGCAGTACTCATTGCAAATACTTCGCTGCCTTTTCCACCACCTGCATTCAAGTGTATAGAAACTAAATAGTCTGCATTAGCTGCATTATCACATCTTTGCTGCAGCGAATTTGAGACACTTGAAGCGCTTGAAGGTCTTACATTCCAAGCCTGATGACCTAATGTTTGAAGCTTGCTAATAACTCTATTAGCTATATCTAAAGCACAGTTCTGTTCATTTAAATATCCTTCTGCTCCTGTGTCTGGATAACACCCATGTCCAGGATCTACTGCAAATTTGCTCATAATAATCTACCTCCTATTTAGATTATGTTGGTAAATTAAAAGTGCTAATAGTTATTTAAATATTTTATCTTTAACTTCTTTTACATCTTCTTTAATGCAGTTTAAACCATCTTCTATACATTGAAACTTATCTGTTAACTGAGATATTATTTCCTGATATTTTAATTCTCTTTTTGAGTTTTCATTTAGTACAAAGAAAAGCAGTGCTATAAAAAGCACTGCCCATATTCCTTGCTGCACAGCTAAATCTAATATTTTCTCTTCCAAGTTGCACCTCTTCTTTACATATTTTTTTCTACATTCTAGTCTACAAAGTTATCTATATTGATTTTATTTATTAATTGGTGTATATAAGACAGAAGTTGTTTACTTACTTTTTATATGAAATCCTTTGAAATCAACACAATCGACATGATCAACATTGTTAGTTGAACCAGAAAAAACTTCTAAATGATATAAACCTAATGATAAGGTAGATAAAATTGTTTCTAATGCTTCTGACTTATATACAACACCATTTATTTTTATATAAGTATTAAGATAACAAGAAACATATGATTTTAAACTCATCTCATCTTTAGAATTTATAAAAACCCAAGCTTCCATAATTTTAGTATTCAATCCATCGGATTTTGGATACTTTGCATAAAGTTTAAATCCATATTGATCAATAGGTGAGTATGTTAATTTATCCTCATTAACCCCATTAATTACTTTTTGAGTTGAATAATCTATTTTTGTATCTGTCTCAACAAATATTACCTGTGGGGAAATATGTGCAAAAATTAAATCCGCCTCATACTGATGGCCTATATCTCCAAAATGTAATCTATCTGGAATAAGGGTAGCTATGTCAGTTGGCGAATAGAGTAAAAATCTTTCTGTAAACTTATTAATATCAATTAATTCTAAGTTATATTCAACGGACAATTCTCTTTTAACTTCGTTTGCAATTGAATTAATTGCTTCAGCTGTTCGTAATGGATATTGACTTACGTACTGCGTGTCTACATTTGGTGATACAATAGCCTGTGTTGTTAATAAAAATGGTTGAATACCTCTTGAATAGAACCAGTTTATTTGTGAAATTATATTAGCTTTAAATCCATCTCGATAGGCCTTAGCGTCAGAATAATTCAATCTGTCGTTTATGCCCCAACCAATACCAACCATTTTAACATCAGAATAATCAGTGCCAATGCCAAATTCAGCATTAATATTTGCAACACCAAAGGCAGAGTCTTTACCTGAAAAACCGGCATTATATATTCTCAGCCTGTTATTCCCCGTTGCTAAGTGCAAGGTTGTCTCTAACTTTTTACAGAAAGTATTTGGAGATTGACTATCTTTACCTAATATATTTGCAACATACCCTGTTGTATTATTGCCATCTATTGTACTATCACCATAAAATGCAATGGGAAATTTGTTTCCAGCTTTCCATTGGCTCCAAGCATCATTGAATGTATATATTTTTTTAAACATTTTCGCCTTACCATCCATACTATATTCGTCTACTTTTTCAGTAAGGGGACTAGATTTTAAATGGTTTTTCTTTAAAAATTTTAAAAAACTTTTTAGCAAAATAAATCACTCCTTGTCTACTTTTATATCGCAATATTTTTCTATTGAGTATTAACTTATACTGCTCCACTCTTTTCTATAAGATAATTCTCTACGGCTGTTTTATAATCTGAATTTATTACATCTGATAGTTGAAAAGGTTGATTAGTTTTAGGATTTAAACCACCATTCAATATTCTATTCCCTATAATTTGCACTACTGTTTGATTTACCATTAGAATATACCTCCCTCTACATTTTTATTTTCACTTAATAATAATTGATTTTCTAAATTTTGTATGCGTTGCTCTGGTGTTAAGACTGGTTCATATAATTCATCAAAGACAACTTGCTTTGAATTTACATCAATATGATATTTTTTTACTCTGCTAAATTTATCACTATCTTGTTCATAAGGTAAATCTATAAAATCTAATCCTCCTATAGCTTCTTTAGGTAAAACATCACCCTGCATTTCACCAAGATCTACTAATACTTTTCCATTTAATTTATCGTAAATTATTCTTCTTCCTATTTCTATAATTAAACTACATTTCCTATTATCCCCATGCATGCCAAGTTACAGAATTATTTGTAAAATAATATCTTGGATTTGTGATGGCATCTACATTTAATGTTATTGCACTAAACCAGTAAAATCCATCTGCGGTTAGTCTCATATCTGAATTTTCCATTTGCGTTATGTTAGTACTCTTTCCTCCATTTGGAAAAGTTAAAGGGTCTTTAACCCAAGAATTAAAAATAACATATGGATTTCCGCCGACAGAATCTTTTAATGTAACTGTAGCATATATTGTAATCACTCTCGGAGTAAAAGCCAAACCTGTTACTGCGAAAGAAAATCTACTGCCAGTATAACTGCCACTATACGTAAATGTTCCATCTCCATAAACTTGGCCTGTACCACTTGCATACCTTTTACCACCTAAACTTTCTACATCGCATGTACCTATCATAACTTGCGAACCGCTGCCACCATAACGGCCTATTGCTACTCCCTTTTTTATATTCTCAGGAATAAGATTATTTACTGACATTTGCATCTGAGAATTAGAATCAATATACCCTGTTGCACCATAAGCATTTCTACCAGTAATCAAACCTTGTGTATTTGGTGCTGATGGGTGAGGGATTACTTCAGTTATTTCCTCATATCCACATATCTGAAATTTAGCACCTGCTCTATTGGTCATTGTTCCTACCAACCCAGTGTCATCATCATTGCTGAATTTTTTTCCCGCTAGTACATTCCCAGCAATGGCATCACCCTCTGCACTAGCTTTTATAAAAAAACAGTTGCTTGTGGCATTGTACCAGGCAGTATAAGCTTTTCCTGCAATTAATGTAGGAGCTGTAGTTGTACCAGGCTTGTAAAACTGTTTTCCATTTATAGTTGTTGCTGCACTATTGTTATTAGCACTGGCTATAAATGTTATAGGATATCCTGTTACCAATGTCCCACTTATTGTTAGCGTTATTGCTGTAGCTGTTCCTCCTGCTGGCTGATACATATTATCAGCCAAATGCGACACAAGATCATCCTGTTTAGCTGGCCCTCCAGTCTTCCCTAGCTGTGAACTTTGCAGGGCTGTATCAGCCTTGATACCTTGTGCTGAAGTTGCAGCTCCTACATCACCTGCAGAAAGTGTTACTGCTCCTGTTTTTCCATTAACGCTTTGTACAGGAACTGTTGGTATGTCTGTTTTTAAAGCTCTTTTTTGTAATTCAGTATCAATAACATCAGCATTATAATTAAAATCTTCAATGTTTACTACATCTGTTCCTTCTGGTTTTTTTAATCCTAAATTTGCTGTTGTCTTCATATTTATCACCTCTATCCACAAACTTTTAAGTCATTCCATGTTTTTATTTTTGATTGACTCCAGGTAAGTTCTTTTAATTTATACCACCAAGTATAAGTATATTTAAAAGAGTATCCCAAATGTGCTGGCTTAATAGTTTCTATTATTTCTATTAATCCTGCCATATTCTTTGGAATACCCTTTATACCAATAAACTGTATTATAAAACTATAGTCTAAAAAGTTTTCTAATACCTCAACTTCCCCTCCTGAAAAAGCTTCAGCAACATTTTTGATCATATTTTTGGTTATGGTTCCAGCTCCTCTTAACTTTGCCTTTATAATCTCTCTTCTTTCTTCATAGGATTTATTTAAATCAGTCTGAATATCCAAAGTTTTTTCCCACATGCAGCTTAGTCCCCAAGTTGCAGTGTCAACATAAAATTGATCTAATAAATCCTTTTTAGAATAATTTAGTTTACCAACTTCTTTTGCTATAGTACCTTGAACACTTTTCATTAGTTCAGAATTTTCATAGTATGTTGGTAAGTACTTCATTAAATCAGGTGTAAAAGATTGTAGCTGCTGTAATATTGGGTTATCATCAGCATATTGTGTACTCCCATAGATAGCATCCCTATACATTTATTACACCCCCAAACTAACAGTGCCAAGCACAGGCATCTCTTCATCCTCAAGTGTTACATTTAAAATACCTCCATTAACAAGAAGGTTGCTGTAATCAATAACTCCATCAGTATTAAATATTAAGTTACCAATACTTGCATATGAAATATAGTTGCCTATAAAAGATATTTCTTTAAAATATTTTATTAGGTTATTTTCAATAGAAGCTTGAACTTGATTTAAGGTATATAATTTAGTATCTATCACTAGAGTAACTGATATATTTATTAATTTTTCTTTTGCTGAAACTACTGTAACATCAGATCCTATAGGTCTATTTTCTTCTATATGATTTTTAACAGCATTTACAAGATTACTATCTGCAGCTCTTTTATTAGAGTTAATTATAATTACCTTTACAGTTCCATTGCCATTCCAAAGAGGAAATACTTTAGCATCCCCAACACCAGTAACTTCTTTAGCCCAATTTCTATAATGATACTTATTACCTGAAGTTGCTGGGGTTTGCAGTCTCTCGAAATACCTTTTTCTTAGGCTTTCATCATCTTCAACATCATAACCATTTTTTATTGGATTAGGATTTGTAACAGATATAATCCCACTTATTTGTACTGGAACCTCAGTAATAATATTGGCAGGAACATTGTATTTACTTCCGACTTCACTAGCTTCTGCACTTACAATAGTTGATTCGTTTGTTACTATAATATCTTCTATAGTCTTGTATACTAGACCAGATTTAGTTTGAAATATTGAGCCTGATTTCAAATTTGTACCCATAACAGCCTTTACCAAAATTTGAGCTAAAGCTTTTTTACCAGGCTTTCTAGTAATTCCATAAGGTTTTGTTATTTTTTCAAGATCTTCTCCTATAGCTCTATATGGATCTGTTCTTCTTAAAATATCATCATTTGATGCATATGATTTTTCTAATTCTTTGCTCACTGGAGATAAAGAATCATAAATAAAAGAACCTTCTGATTTATCTACATCAGAAGGTATATTATCTATCATTCTTTTTAATATATCATCAGTCAAGTTATTTTCAGTATACAAATCATCACCTCCTATACAGAAGTTTAATCCTTTAGGAATACTCTTCTGTACTTAGCCTCTAAGCGTTCTTTTTTCTTTAAATTTGATTTTCCCTCGAAGATTTCTCTTATCTGCGAATATAAAGAATTCTTATTTTATTCTTTATAAATTTCTTTTACTCTGATCTTTTAGTATCCTCTGGAGCAATAGCAACTTCTGTAAGATTTCTAACACTTTTATGCTCTTCAACTATTTTATAAGCAGGGTTTTTCTTTTCTAAATGAGTTTCTTCTATAGTTATTATTTTCTTGTGTTTTATAACATGAAATAGTAATTAGTAGGTATATATAATGCAAAATTAATAGAACCTAGTTAAACTAATTCTTGCATCGTATAGTTTTTCCTAAACAACATAATATATTCCAGTTATTGTTTGGTATTGTTCTGCAGTAATCTTAGTTTTAGTAGCAAAAACTTTTAAAGAATTATTGTCGTAAAATCCTGCATTGTAATAATCTGAACATATTTTAAACCAATCCATACTACATCAAACCTCCATTCACTAATGCTAGTAAAATTTGTGCATTCTGATTTTGTAAATTTACTATTTTTTGATCTTCTGCACTCGGAGGGATACTTGCTATTACAGTATTTATTTCATCTAGTGTGGAATCTGTTCCCTCTACTCTTGTTTTCCAATTTAATATTGCTCCTTCCGGTCCATCTACTTGTACATAATTATAATCATCTTTAGATGTTAATACTTGAAATTTTAGCTTATCTACTTCTTGATCTTCATGTGTTATAGACAATTTATTGGTTTTAATATAAACCATTATTTATCATCTCTTAAATTAAATACTTGTACTACCCACTCCGCTATTTGGGAATCTCCAAAATAACTTAATGCTTCATCCATTTTTTTTCTTGCTATGCACTCTTTACATAAAGAATAGAATTGAGCAATTATATTGTTGTAACCTGCTGTATCAGATTGGTTACCCATGTGAGTAACATTAAATGCTTCTTGTATATATCTTCTTGTCATAGATACTAATTGATTAGAATCTTTATTATCCTTATCAAAACTGCCATCATCCAATTCAGCCTTTATTTTAGACCATGTTTCAAGTTCTCTAACTCTTTCTTTCCCTTGAATTTGCATATTTTTAAGTCCATAAATAAGTTCCTGCTTTTCTATTTCCTTTATATTTAATTCAGCTTCTAATTTTTTAACTTCATATAATTTTAGATTACCAGTTAACTTATCTTCTATTTCTTCAATTTCAGCTTCTTTTATATTTAATTCTTGTTGTTTTTTTCTATACTCAAAAGATAATTGAAGTAACTGTTCAAAGAATACTGTTTGTTCAAGTTTTGCTTGATGATATTTTGATGCCTTATCTGGACAATCCTTATCATTTAAAACTGAACATCTTATTTCTGTTTCTGTTCTCCATATTGTTTGTGTTGTCATACTGTGCTTAAGTTCTGGCAACATGCTTTCTACCTTACATACTAATTCAATAGGTAGTATATTTGCTTTCTTAACATCAGTGATATACAGATCTGTTAGGTCTTTTATATTTATTAAACTGTTCATATTAGCCTCCTATTTATCCAAAGAATTTTTCTGTGTTAGTCAATGTAGAGTTATTAACGTAACCTCCAAATGAAAGACCATTACTTTGAGTCCCACATCCTGCCAGACGATATCTAGCAGTATTTAAATTTCCAGTATTACTCCATGAAACACCATTAAATTTTTCTGTGATAGCTGAAGTTGAAGCAATAGTACCACCAAAAGATAAACCTGCATTTTGTGTACCACACCCTGCTAAACCATTTCTAGCAGTATTTAAACTCCCAGTATTACTCCATAAAGCACCATTAAATTTTTCTGTATTACTTAAAGTACTTCCAGTAATTGCGCCACCAAAAGATAATCCCGCATCTTGTGTACCACAACCTGCTAGTTCTGACCTTCCAGTACTTAAAATTCCAGTTGTACTCCATGAAGCACCATTAAACTTTTCTGTGATATTTGAACTACCATTATAATATCCTCCAAAAGATAAACCTGCATTTTGTGTACCACACCCTGCTAGCGAACGCCTTACAGTATTTAAGATCCCAGTTGTACTCCAAGTACTACCATTAAATTTTTCTGTAATATTTAGATAACTACCATTATACCCACCAAAAGATAAACCTGCATCTTGAGTACCACATCCTGCTAAAGTATCCCTAGCAGTATTTAAATTCCCTGCACTATTCCAAGTATTTCCATTGAATTTTTCTGTAACATTACTATAATTATTATTAGGATTCCCACCAAAAGATAAACCTGCATCTTGAGTACCACATCCTGCTGAAGTAGTTCTAGCAGTATTTAGTCCTGATGGGTTATTTACCCATGAACTAGGATTAGGATTAGTATGAAATAAATACTCCAAAGCATTAAAACCATTGCCTAGTTTATCTTTTATACAGCTTTGTGGAAGAACTACTTTATAATCTCTATTTGGATACATATTCTCATTTATTGTAATATAAATAGAATCTTCATCGGTTGCATTTGCAGTATTATTAGTATTAATAATAGCCCCACTAAACACATTAGTTACACCATCTTTTAATACTTGTATTGCTCCTAAATTATTAGGATATACTCTATTATAAAATTCTAATCTTATACTTGCCAAATCTACAGGGGCATTAGTAGTTGTATGGCTAGAACCTACTATTCGTGTCTGACCTATACTATCTAGTTCCATAGTTCCTATAACACCAAGCACATTTTTACCAGATGATATATTAGAAGGTTTTAGGTCAGCACTAGCAGTTAATATTTCTGGACTTCCTGTAATACCATTGTTTAGATAAGCACCATTAGGTATTTTGGCTAAAACACAAGTTCCATCAAACCAACCACCCAATGTATTCATTATTGCATCCATTTGTGACTGTGTAGGTTCATTACCAGCACCAAATGAGGATGTTAGGTCTATTAGTGTAATACAGTCCAAGGCTCCTTGCCATTGTGCGAAATTAGAATATACATGACCCGCTCTTATCTCATGCCTCGGTGAAGATAATGCAGTCCCAGTTGTCGATAGAAATTGCCATTGATTTAGCTTAGTTGAATCAAAACTTACACCACTTACGCTAGACTCAAGACAAGTTTTATCCCCACTAGCATAACTAGTTAGATACATCCACCCACATAAATAATATTTGTGAGATTCTATAAGTGTCGGGGTCTGATAATAGTAGCCATCACCTGAACCATTAGCATTAGTGAATGCACCAGTTGTACCTTGATAGTGATAGGATAAAGTTGTTGAAACCTGTGAAGATGCTCCTCCACCTGCAATCCATCCAAAAGCACTATTTTCAAAACTACCATTAGTTACAAGGTTTGTAAGCGCTTTTATTCCTGTAGCTTGTGTTTCAGCACTATGATTAGCCATAGTTCCTAGTATCCCAGTATCCACATCATTACTAAATGTATCTCCTGCTAGTACGTGAGATGCGATTGTATTTCCCTCCGCACTAGCTTTGATAAAAAAACAACCATTTCCATTATCTCCTGTAGTATTATACCAAACTGCATATGCCTTTCCTGCTATTAAGATTGGTGCTGTAGTTGTTCCCGGTTTATATAATTTTTTATTATTTATAGTTGTAGCACCACCATTGTTATTAGCAGAAGCTATAAAAGTAATAGGATATCCTGTTACCAATGTCCCACTTATTGTTAGTGTTATTGCAGTAGCAGTTCCTCCTGCTGTTTGGTACACAGTGTCTCCCAAATGCGAACTAAAATCAACTTTATCAACCTTAGTTGTCACCGCTGCATCTATCTTGTCCCAATTGTCATTTAACATAGCCTTTATATTAAAAGTATCATTTCCATCTACAGTTGGATCTTTTTTATATAAATTTAGATTAGGCGTATTACTAGCCATTTATTTCACCTCCAGCGAATTTATTTAATGGAATAGCTTCGAGCTGCCTTAATGTCTTAACTCCATCAATATCTTTTATAAGTAGATATGAAAATATATATTCAAGCCTTAAGTTTACTGGTTTTATATCTTCTAAGGCTTTCTTCAAATCATTTAAATTGCTTGGAATTCCTATAATACTGTTAAATTTAATATTTATCTTTCCATCAAAGGCAACATCAACTTCACCATTGGTATAAGCATCTGCTACCATCTTAATAAGTTTCCCATCTATTTTTCCTGTGCCTCTCCACTTGGATTTAATTACAGCTCTTCTTTCATCCAAAGACTTAGTTAAATCAGTTTTAATACTCATTTCATTTTCATATATAGATAAAGCCCAAGTTGCAGTATCAATACTTAACTGATTATTTAGGTCTTCAATTTTTTTCTCTAAAGTATCAAATTCCCTAACTTCAGCATCATATATATTTCCAAATATTTTAGATTCAGTAATAAATGATGGCATATAGTTTTTCATGTATTCATTACTCAATTGTTACCACCCCTTTTACTGCAACTTCATTATCATCTATTAGGATATTGGAAGTTCCTCCATTGATAGTTAAATTTGAATAATCTAAAAAGCCTTTTGTATCTAGTATTAACGCTCCTACTTTAGCATAGCTTATTGAGCTTTCAACGAAAGCAAAGTTCTTTAGAAAGTCAATTAGATTATTTTCAAAATTTATCTTTCTTTGCTCATCAGTATAATTTTTATCTTTTACAGCAGTAAAGCATACATTTATGGCTTTGCCTACTGCACTAGCTACAGTACAAAATGCACCTATTGCCGCAGCTCCATCCCCTAAACCTTTGCTGCCAGGGTCTATATAATTTTGTACTGCCTGAACTAACTCTGTACTTGCTGGCTGCTTATTAGAGTCTATTATTACAACTTTTACAGTGTTATCTCCATTCCAAAGAGAATATACCTTTGCATCTCCCACTCCTTCAATTTCCTTCGCCCAATTCTTATATTGTGCTTTATTGTTACTTGTAGCTGGTGTTCTGATTCTTTCATAATATCTTTTAATCAACTCTTCATCACTTTCAGCATCATAACCACCTTCGGTAGTGCTTGGATTATTTACACTAATAATTCCAGGAATGACTACCGGTATTACTGTTATTTGATTAGCAGGAACATTGGAGCTTATTCCTGGAACAACTGCTTCTATGCTTATAGTTCCCTTAGTAACAATTGTTTTTGTTTCTATAGATATAAATTGTATACCTCCAGCAGTTTGAAACAAATCACCTGCTTTTATAGTAGCATTACCTATAACGTTTAAAGTTGTGTGAGCTTTTGTAGCTTCCTTTCTTTTTATTCCTGTTTTTTCATATATTCTTTGCTCTAATTCATCTCCTGATAAAGCTTCTATACTAAGTTTTCTTGCTACATTATCTAATTTAATATGAGCTTTTTGAAACTCATTAGCTGCTGGTAGAAGTGAATCATAAATAAAAGAACCTTCTGATTTATCTATATCAGAAGGTATACCATCTCTCATTCTTTTCAATATATCATTTGTACTATTATTTTCACTATACATTAATTTTCACCTCCCCATAGCTTGTAATAGCTATAAAGCTAATATCTAATTTATCCTTTGAAAAATTCATGTCAAATTTTTCAATTCTTTCTATATAAGGATTTAACTTTAGACATTCCCATACTAACCTTTTACCTTCACTTTGCAGAAGTCCTCCAGAAAACCCTCCTTCTCCAATTAATGTTTCTAAGTCATGTCCATAATTCTCTGAATATACACTATATTTTAGTTTTACAGTATGAAGGGCCTTCCATATCCAAATTTTAATTGCATCCTTTCCTTCTACCACAACCAGCTTTCCATCTTTCATGATAAAGTCGTTATTTTCAAAATCCCAGGCGTATTCCTTTGGAATCCTTTCTATTTTCTCATCGTTTTTTTTTATTTCATTATTAATATTTACATCAACCTGTGGAAAAATGCTCATGCTTTCACCACCCTACATAAAATTATATATGTTTGTCTATCTTCCGTAGCCAAACAGGCCAATATATCTTCTTTTTTAAGACTATCAGTAAAATTCAAATCCGCATCAGAGATACCTATTGTTGTTATGCTGCCGGTTGTGGTACTTCCAGTTGCGGATGTAGATGGAATAGTTATTTTTCTTTTGTAGTTTTTTAGTAGGTAATCAGCTACTAAAAGATTGTCTTTAGTTAATTGCAGATCACCTATTTTTATTATAAGAGGATCTAAATTTAGGACCACTCCTAAATCTATACTTGGAGGGTTGTACGCTGATCCATGTTTTTTTATTATATTTATTAGTTTACCGTAGCAGTCTTCCATTTTACTCCTCCTTTGCATCCATAGTATTATAATAGGAAAGCTTTAAATCCATGGTATACTTTCCTGAAGCTAACTCCCATGTGTGCGTATCTCCATCAATGAACATAATAGTATCAGCTAAAATATCAATATAAGGTATTTTGACCTGCATAGCATACCCTGTTCTACATCTCCAATCACCTATCGCTGTTACAGAAAATTCTCGATCTATTCCATGTAACAACTTTCTAGCTTCCGTAACTGGATCTTTATTCTCTTCCTTTTGATATTCTTCTTGAAACACTCCGTAAAACTTTATCATATCTTCTAATTCAGTAACACCAATAGCATTACCATTTTCATCGTAAATTTTGACCTTATTCACCATATTAGAACTTGTATCTTTGTATACAGTTCCTGCCATATTTAAATCTGGACTCAATACAGCATTAACATCTACAGTACCTGTATAGCTATGCCACTCTGGATTAGTTATAACTTTGCCTTTTTCCATAACTGAAAACATATCATAATCTGCATAAGGCATATATTTAATATTATTAACCTTATTCACCTGAGTATATATTTCCATAATAGCTTCATAAGCTGTCTTATTTTGAATAAGTCTGTTTATTTTGATTCCCGTAGTAGGTATATAGTTATACATGACCCCTAAGTCTTTGCATATCTTTTCTACTGCATATTCACTTTCTATATTTTGAAAGTTATAGGTTACTTTAGATCTTAAAAAATACATTAGATAATCATAAGCTGTAAAGGTTATTTCTTGAGCTCCAGAGTTTATTTCTCTATCAACTACTACTCCACGATATATTTCTTTAAAATCTAAACATACATATATAATAGTACCAGGTCCTATCTGTGCATTAGGTTGGTTTTTGTCTCTTATTGAATAAGCCATATTTATATCTAATTTTCTAGCACACTGCTGTACATCTCCGCTAATTTGTACTGTTTTACAGAAATCAGTTATGTTTTCTAAGGTTTTTCTATCATATAAAGCCCATACACTAAGATACATTAAAATACATCCCTTCTAATTTGCGATATTCTCTAAGATCTAATGTAAAATATACATCTCTGTCTCCAAATTTTTCACCATAAGTGAATTTTTCTATGGTACATAACATATTTACATCTGTTTCTGTAATTACTAAACGTATTGGCTTACCACTTTGCTGCCACTTTTTTATTAGCTTTACACATTCATAAGGCTCTGGAAAATTTGAATACTGGCAGAAATTATATTTTTGATTAGGGAAAAAGCTGTTAAGTGATATATTAGAAAGCTTACTTTTACCAATAAAGCTTACTTCTCCTAGATTTTCTACATTAAAAACATCTACATTTATTTCATTAGGCAAATTGTACTCTGCTGGTGGTACGGGAAGTTGAAATTTATCTTCATTCTGCATTAGCCAAAATTCCATAATCTATTCCTCCTATACACAATTAAATCCTACTTTAGTTAACTTTTTAGCTAAAGCGTCTGCTATTCTGTCTATATCTGAATCTTCTCTAACTACTAAGGTATCCGCTAATTTTTCTACACTTACTGAACCACCTAGCATGTTTTGAGAAGTTCTGTTGTCTAATATCTGAGCTCCTCCTGGAAGCTTCATAAGTTCTGGGCCTTGTTCACCAATTAATGTCCACCCCCCGCGCCAATAGCTTGTTCCAAGTGCATTCTGTCCACTATCCTTAAGTAGTCCCCCTGGTCCTCCTCCTGGTAGATTTTTTCCATTACCTTTTCTATCAATCCATTTCTCTAACCAATTTACAGCCTCTCTAATTCCACCAGCTACTTTATTAAATAATTCTGCAATCCAATCTAGAAATGGACTTATTTTATCATATAAAGATTTTACTCCATCAGACACATTTCCAAATATGTCAACTGCTTTACCCATCACAATTACTGAAATATCAAATGCACTAGAAAATAAATCTCCTATCCCAGGCAGAATTTTTTGTACTTTCCCCCATAAATCCTGAATTATAGGTATTATGTTTTTTTCAATAATACCCCAAAATTTTTTTAATTGAGGTTCTATCTTATCTGCAATTTTGATAAATGTTTCCACTATTGAAGGTCCATACTTTTTAACTATACCGGATATAGAAACTATTGCTGGCATTACATATTTATTTCCTATATCTTTAAAAAATTTAAAAGATGACATAATATACTTATTCATTACATTGTGAATTTTCATAAAAACTGGCATTAAATCATTGAGGCTTTTTTGAATTGATTTAAATGCATCACTTTTCTTAAATTTATTTATTAAACCAGGTATTTTACTAAGAAGCATAACAAAAGCATCGAGATCTTTTTTAATTAATTTGAATACATCACTTTTCTTAAATCCATTTATTACACTAGGTATTTTACTAAGAAGCGCAACAAAAGCATTCAGATCTTTTTTAATTAATTTGAACGCATCACTGTTTTTAAACTTATCTAGTAGGGGCAATATTTTTGATAATTGCTGCTTAAATATATCAAAAACTCCTCCTTTTTCAATCTCTCCATTATCCTTTACTCCTACAAGGTTAGTCCCTAAGCCTGCAAAACTTTCCTTTATATTTTTTATTTGCGTACTTGCAGTATTATTAGTTCCCCCTGAGTTAGAGGCAAATTTATCCTCTCTTCTCATAGCCTCACCTATGGTAAAATCAAAAATCTTTTTGCTAGTATCGCCTAGAATTATACCTTTTAAGCTTGAGATATTCTTTTTTATGCCACTTATAACGCCCTTTGTCTGGTCTTTAGCTTTAATATCTACACCAGCTGATTTACCTTCTATAGATTTTAAGGCCTTATTAGTTTCTAATATACTTTTCAAAGCTTGATTGTTATTAATATTTATATTAATTTTAATATTGAATCTGCTTATTCTCTCTATCGTTTCTCGCACTTTACCAATTTGCTTCTCAAAATTTGAATTTCCTTTGAAAATCTTATCAGATTCTTTAGGAAAACTATTACTTTTTCCAGCCATCTCCTCACCGCCTTCCTTTTATTTATACACTGCAAAAGAATACCAATACTAGCATCCCGGAAACAGTTATAATACTATCACAGGGAAAATAGGTGTCTCAGAATTTTTCATTTCCTGTCTGCTTTTATTTTTTTCTTCTATCTCATTTTCATAAAAAGCTTGTACTATCAATCTTTCGCCTATAGGCATACTATAAAACACAGAGGGTCTTATACCTTTTTCTTTCCAATAATAATACATCATCTGTACAAGACCATCTGTGTTTATGAGTTTTTTATTTCTTTTACTGAATCCTTACCAAAGCCTGAAAGATCAGTTATAGTTGTATATATGCTTGATATTTCTCCGCTTAAAAATATCTTTTGAACTAAATCCTTTGGTGTAGGTACGCTAAAGTGATCCATAAGCTCTTTGCTCTTAAAATCAGGGTCTTTTGTTCCCTTTAGGATTGTTAGCACTTGTATATTGTTATCTAGTTCAATATTTCCTTCTACATTAATTGAAATACTTTCCTGTAGCTCATTAAACTCACTAGGAGTTAATGCTTGGCATGTAACCACAAAAGGCTCTCCATATAGCTCAGATAATCTAGTTATCTCTACATCCTTAGTTGGTCTCTTTAACTTACTTACATCATTTTTTAATAATAAATCTATTGTCTTATTCATAAAAATTTCCTCCCTATACAATCATGAAATTTCTTAGTTTTAATATATCTGGAAACTAACTTTCTAATTTGCATATTTTACTTATATATTTTTTATATAAGTAAAATTAGCTAGAAAGTTGGCTTATACAGAGGGATATGTTTCCAAAGCTGAAGGTACATTTTAAAAACTTTATGTCAGTCTTATATGAAACTCCTCTTCCTTACGTCTGAGGAGTACTCTCTGTGTAAGCGATCATCTCAAAATCATAGATTTTGGATGCCTGCTTAAGATTTTGACTCTCTGCTTAAAATTCGAGCATTAGACTGACTAAAAGTTTTTAACGTACTGAAGCTTGGAACATAGCCCGGCGTATAAGTCAACTTTCAGACTTCTCCCCTATACTTTCTATATCATATCTATATATTCAAAGTCTTCAAAAGTAAAAGGTAAACTCTCAACTAAAGCTTTATTTGCTGACCAGTCTGCTAAAGTTAAATCATCAAATTTAACACCTTTTAAGCACACTCTTTCAACTCCATCAGATGTAGGATCTGCTAATTTAGAAATTATGGTGCATACAACTTGCTTTCCTTGTCTTAAGTTATCGCCAATTAATTTAGCCATTCTACTGTTTACTTTATTTAAAGTAACCGTTCCTTTTCCTTCCCATCCTGAAACTTTAAATGCCTTACTTAATCTTCCACACATAGGTATGTCCACCTTCTGAAATGTAGCTTTAGCCTGTAGGCCAGTGCATTCTGAAATCAATTCAGAGTTAATCCACAATTCTCCCCAAGTTCCAATAATAGTTTTTTCTGCATTATACATAAAATATACCTCCTAAGTATAAAAATTTTTAACATTTTTTAATTATTAGCTCTCAAATTAGCTTTTACTATTTAATAACTCTATAGGGAAACTAACTAGAAAGTTAACTTATATAAAGGGATATGTTTTCAAAGCTGAAGGTAGATTTAAAAACTTTGTGTCAGTCTTAGCGAAGGGTTTTAAGACAACCTTAGAATCTTAGATACTGTTTGAGCATAGCGAGTTTATCTAAGTTTTTAGGTCGTCTAAAACACAAGCTTTAGACTGACTAAAAGTTTTTAACGGACTGAAGCTTTAAAAACATAGCCCGGGGTATAAGTTGACTTTCGGCCTAGTCCCCCTATAAACTACTTAATTTTATATAGAAACATTAAAACTCATGTCTTCGATTGCGTCTAAAATTTTAATATTTGCTGCTAAGAATACTTTATCTTTAGTATTCGCCTGCTTAATGTCTATTTCTTTCATTCTGTCAACATCAACGCCTATACTCTTCAAGTAAGCTTTTTGTCCTTCTAAATCAATAGTTACCTTATTTTTATCTCTATCTAGAAGACCTTCCATTTCTAATTCTTCAAAATAGCCTCCAATAGAAGTTGTTAGCAGGCACTTATTATCATAGGAATTGCTTACCTTTCCTATATAGTTATCATCAACAACTTTCTTTATATCATCATGAATCTGATCCATGATATCAATTATTTTTATCTTTTTAAAATCTTCCCCTTTATCGTTAGCTGTAGTTACAAGAGAATTTACCGCTCTGCCAACCTTAACCTTAGTTCCATCATTTATAAGTATAAATTTTCCGGAATCTACTGCAGCATCAGAATCATCCTTTGTTAAATGGTCACAATCCAATACTTCAAGTAGAGGTGCATAAGTAGCACTTATAGTCAATGGAGTGCCAGCTAGTAATCCCGCTATTCTGCTACAATATTCTTTAGTTGAATAAGTTTTATCTTGAGTTTTTATATTTTGAGTAGCAAAATTAATTATTCCTTCATGATCAGCAGCACAATTAGGTAAGACAGCCTTAACCTTTATATCTCTATTGTTTCTAAGGTCTTTAACCCAGCTTGCAAAAGCAGTAACATCTGCATCTAAAATATCTGGAACTGCAATATAATCCCACTTAACAGTTTCAAAATATTTCTGAGCCTCCTTATAATCAGCTGCGGTATTTATATACGCTATAACTTTTTTAGGAGCCTTTTGATAACCCATAAGCGCTAAATTAATTTGCTCTTTATTTATATCGCTTAGACTATTTGGAATGTCTTTTGAACTATATATAGTTACAGGATTAGTAACACCTGCACCTATTGTGTCCTTTAATATTAGAGCAACAACGCCACGTTCTCCACGCTCAATAGCAGTTGTGCCTGCTTCTTTAAATATGATATTAATACTTGGTAATTTCATTAAATTCCACTCTCCCTTATATAAATATTTTTCATAGTTTCAAAGTTATTTTCATTACTGAATTTATCTTCTCTAAATTCTTCTTTATCTAAAGTAAGTTGTAAGACTATATCTTTATCTTCTGTATAATTTACAGCCATATCGCTAATGCGTACCCAGTTATCTCCTACTCTAATTCCCATATTAGAAAATATTTTTTTTAACTTTTCTAAAGTAGCTAATTGATCTAATCTAATAGGTAACTGGTATTTGCTTAATGGAGCAAAATATACTATTTTTATTAAGATGTTATTGTTGTATTTTCTTCTATTTATGTCTACTTGCTTTGTCGATACATGATAAATAAAAAAAGAAGGTCTTTTAAATCCTTCTCCTATGTCTTGTAAATAAATATAATGTTCAAATTCTTTTGCTATATCTACTGCTATTGCCCTAATTAATTCTTCCATAATTATTCACCTATTTTTTAATATTTGAGTAAGTCAGGTTCCTTATCTCTAATAAATTTCATCTTCATTTACTATACTTCCTGATATAGTATTAAATCGCACTCAATATGATGATTAGCAGGTTTATAAATATTTTTTACAATATAATTATCTCCATCTATTAAAGCTATGTCACCTGCTTTTACATTTGCACTTATTATAGTGTATAGTCTTAAATTTTGTGTAATTTTAGTTTGAGGCATAGATTGTACAAATTTACTTATGGGACGCCCCATTCTGCATGGGTAAGGACCATAGGTTGTTTCTTGTTGTTCTACTATGTTATTTAATGCAGCTGTACTTTCTGTTCTAATAATAGTAAGACTCTGATTTAAAAGATCTGTAAACACCTTATACACTCCTTTTTAGTTGAGATAAATAAGGTGTAAGCATATCTTCATGCACATTATACTGGACATAGTAGTCGCCTATTCTCTCATACCTTATATCATTTTTCCCCTGCATAGTTTTGATAACTAGCTCTTCAACAATTCCTTCATATTCAAGCTTCAATTGGGTGTCTCCACAATAACTTTGAACTCTTTGGCTTATTCTGCTTATATAATATTTTATTAGCTCATCTTTAGAGTTATCTACTATGCCTAAGACTAGTTTTATATTTTCAAGCATACCTTACCACCTTCTAACCACTTATTTGCTTTAATGCACCTCTACGCCTTTTATAGCTCCTATGCTTCATTAGCTTTTCAATATCATGTAAATTTTCCTCCTTTGAATTATTTAGCTTTTTATCTTGTTTATCAACTAAAGCTTTTTTAACTTCCATGATCTCACCTCCTTTTAATATTTAGTGTACACTCCCATACATTGATTGATTTTATTTATTTTATACGTAGACTACATATAATTTATGTAGTCTATAATTTAATTGATTTATTATATCTCTAAATAAATCAACCCTACTATAGTTTTTTACACGAATCTGGCCATATCCCTTATAAACTTCCTTTTTTTCTTTAACTCATCTAACTTTGATTTAAAATCCTTCACAAAATCCCCGGGGGTATTAATGAGCGAAAAATATGATTATCTGTATATCAATCAGCTTTTAAATCTATGATCTTTTATTTTAAAGAGAAACCTTTGCTATTTAAAAATTTTTCAATACAATCTCTATGATTTAATGCTGCTTCATTAAATAAATAATAATCTGTCTTTTTCTTATCTTCTGCAGTAGGAGATGCACTGAATTTTCCATGCCATTCATCTTTATTAAAAGGTACAATTTTTTCTCCATATAATTCACCAATCAAATTATTCCAATCATCTGATTGATCTACTTTTCTAAGATTAATAACATTTTGAATCTTTTCTTTAACATTTGCTTCTAATTCAGCATATTTATTTACCTCAAATGGAGTATTATTTCTGATGCATTTTAAAGCATATACCATTTGAGTAAATCCTAACATGTATTCTTTAGGATTGTCCTTTTCTATTTCACTATTGCTTCCTTTGTTGTTACTTACCCATTGAGGAGAATATTTATAATGTAAGTATGGATAATCTGGTAAATGTCCCATACGTCCATGCCCTAAATAAACAATTCCCTCATAGGTAGCCATTGGAGGTAAGGCAAAATAGTCCCTTGTTTCTGGATTATCGTCAAGGATATGTGGAAGAGTTGAAGATTTAAGGACATTAAAATTAAGATCAAGCCATTCTCCGTTAAAAAACTCCTTTACACTATTACCAGCATCATTAATGTACCATGCTGGTGTTCCTATATGATACTTATGAGACCATGTATCTGCCAAAACATGCATTCTTAAACCTATCATATGCAAATTTGGTTCTGATTTATTATAGCTTGTATCATTTATTATAGCTTGGACTGTAGTACTATTTGTATTACATATCAATTTAAATTGTTTTAATTGCTCAGCATCTAATTTCCAGTCACTAAACCATCCATCATATGAAGTTACTCCTTGATAAGGTATTTCATTTTCAAGATTTCCAGGTAAAAAGTGAAAATTCATCCATGCACTTTGTATTTCATGTAGCTGACTATCACTCCAATCTTCTATTGGATTAAGATAATATTTAGTATATTCATCGTTAGCCATAACTGTTGGCTGTGGTGCTCTCCCTAGTAATTCCTTTAATTTTGAATCCACCATACTAATATTAGATTCATCTACATACTGTGCTGAGTGAGCTATCACAATAGCTTCCTCCTTTTCAAATCCTGCTATTCTTGCTGCAAGAAATGTTCCATAATAATGAAGATCAATATTCATAATTAAGTTCCTCCTTTAAATTTTAAATTCAATATAGTCGCTTGCGGAATTCCGCAAGCGTTGATTCGCCTAAATTTGCACAGTCTAACCCTAGTATTAAGTTAGACTTTGTTAATGGACATTTTGGTTACTTCTACAAGTTTGGTCTTTTAACAAATGGTTGGGGTATTCCTTTGAATATAAAATTCTTCGATGAAGATTTTTATAAATCCTTAGATAAAAAAGGTAAATGCTATCACACATGTGAAAATCCCTGTACAGATAAAAAAAGTGGTCGTATGACATATGTTTATCCTGATAAAGATTTTAGACTTTATCCTGGTGTTCAAAGGAATTCTTCAGAATGGGATGAAACATACCCTATTCGTGCATGTATTGAAAGATCTATAGCTTCTTTTAAGTGCAATCCATGCATTGAACAACCAAGAACAGTAAATACCACTACTATGCGTTCTGAATTATACTTAACTGCTATTTCTAAACTCATAAATGTAATACTGGCTTACGCCATAAATAAGCCTGAATATATTAGAAGCATAAATAAATTTCTTAAAATAGCAGTATAATTAACATATCCACAGTTGCATATCAAGTCGCTATGTTACGCATGCCTTTTTATCAAAAGGCTTTTTGTTGTGCTGTCCTTTTTCGGATTTTTAAGCAAAGTTCCAAAAGTTATCCACATTTTTTAATTGTCAATTCTGCAATCATCTAATCATTTAATTTTTTGTTGTTTGTTAAATCTTTTCTATTGGGTTTAGGATCTAAGTCTTTTTTTACTTTCATATCCTCACCTCCTTCCATAAAGCAACAAGCACTTGAAGTATCTCCAAGTGCTCGTTTCGAATTAATTTGATGATATAATATTAGCATGTGTTTACTGTACTTGTTACAGAAAAAATCCGACCAGTTCCGGGATTTATCCCGTGTACTTTTTGCTTACCCAAATTAGTTCTGATATCTTATTTACAGCCTTTCTTTTAATGCGGCCGCAGTAGTCTCCATCTCTGTTTGTTAATATGCCTATTTTATTCCATCCCATTTTTTCAAAATACCTTAACTTAATTATTTTTATTTCCTCTTCTTCTAATATAGTTAAGGCATTGTCTACTTTGCTAAGCAATATTTCCTTGCTTCTCTTTTCTTTCATTAAATCCCTTATTAACTTTTCTTTTTTTAATATTTCGTTCTCTACTGAGCTACTAAAGGCATTAGTTTTTCCTGTTCGTTCTTCATACCCTATAGCTTTAACACCATCATATTCTGATTTAATCTCTTCTATTTCTAATTCTAAATTATTTATTTCTGCCTTAATTATCTTATAATTTAAAAGCAATCCATCAGTTTTTTTATATAAGTCCTTTTCCTTGTGTTTGTCCATTTTATCAGCTCCTTTTTTATATGTTTTTCTCTTTTATAAATTTTTTCTAAGTAATTTACTATTATATTATTAATAATTTTTCATTATTCAATCTTTTTACGTTATTTACGTAATTGTAATTTAAAAAATGTCCACTATCATCGTTGATAACTTAAGTAATTTTTTCAAACTCATTTTCCACCTCCTATATATCTAAGATTAAAGTATCTTTTGAGTGCAAAGATTTTTATTGATATATATAATAAATTATTATAAATTAGCAGAATGTTTATAATTATTATACGTAAATATCGTAATAAATCATACATCTGTATTATGTTATTTGGTTAAAATAAAGTTGTATTGTTTTAAAAAACTCTAAATTTCTCATATTTACGTAAAAACCGTATTTTTTCATATTTACTTCCGTTTTTATTGATGTATAATATAATTAATACGTTATTATCGAACTAAAGATAGTAACAAATTCAGAAAGGTGATATGTATGTCTATTAATAGTATAGGAGATAGAATAAAAGCTCTTAGAAAAGAACACAGTTTAACTCTAAAGGATTTATCTGAAAAAGCAAATATATCAATTTCTTTTCTAAGTGATATTGAGAATGGAAGAAGTAATCCTTCCTTGGAAAGATTAAATGATATCGCTAAAGCACTTGACACTACAACATCTTATCTTCTAGGCGAGAATCAATTAGTTAACGAAAAAAACGAGACACAATTAAATAAAAAAGACGAAAAAGACATAGAAAAAAGACTTAATCAAATAAAAACTGAACTTATGGAAGGGCAAGATGGACTTATGCTTTCAGGGGAACCAGTATCACCTGATGCTGTTCAAAGCATTGTAGACGCACTTGAGTTTGGTATGCGTCAAGCAAAATTAATTAATAAAAAGTATATACCTAAAAAATATAGAAAAGATTAAGCTCAACTGATAGGTTAATGTTTGTATTGCGTGGGGGAGTTAAATTGAGAAACCATATAAAGGAAAAAGTAGATCAATTAACAAAAAAATTTAAAACTGATAATCCCTTTGAATTAGCTGAATTACTAAAAATTCAAGTAATTCATTGGCCTTTGCATGAAGAAGTTAACGGATTATATCAATATGAAAAGAGAGTTAAGTTTATCTATATTAATTCTACTCTCCCGTATTTAATGCAAAGAGTTGTATGTGCACATGAGCTTGGTCATGCAATTCTTCACCCTAAATTAAATTGTACTTTTTTAAAAAACCATACCTTTTATAATATAAATAGATATGAAAATGAGGCTAACAGATTTGCATCCGAGTTATTAATATCAGATAACCTCAAGGAGGATTATCCAAGCTATTTTAACTTAGAACAAATATCCCTAAGTGAAGGTTTACCTATAGAGTTATTAAAGCTCAAATTCGAAAAATGATTTGAGTATTTTTTAGACTTTTATCAGAAAATTTTAACATAAATGTATTATATTTAAATAAAACCCACAAATATATTATTCATGGGTCCTAATAAATATCTTTTTTATAAATTTCGTAATTTATATTTTTAAATATGTTATCTAATTCTTCCATATGTGAAATATACTTAGAATCTAATTTATTCTTAGTTATGTCATCATATAACTTATCAAATCTTTCAATATGTGTATTCACTCTCTTTACTGCATATTCAACAGTTGTATTGTTTTTTATTATAAAGGGCCAGTCCGATGCTTCTGCAAGCATTAATTCTCTAGCAGCTTGATTTAATGCTCTTTTCTGAAGATCATTCGGATTTGTATAGGTATCAGCCAGCCTTACCATAGCCTCTGCGCAGCTATGAAGATCTCTATAAATCCAATCATTAGATTTATTTATCCATACTGAATAATCTCCATTTTCTCCCCAACTTGAAGGACATGGATTGCTGCATTGAACCATTGGGTATTTTTCTAAATACTGCGACGGTGTTATTAGCTCATAGTTCGTCCATTCTTCTGCAGACTTTCTTATAAAGGCATCTATAAAATCCGGCCCCTCAAACCACCAATGTCCAAATAATTCCGTATCATAGGGGCAAGTTATTATAGGTGGCTGCTTCATATTTTGAGAAATATGATTAATTTGATTAAATCTAGAAGATGCAAAATGTGAACCATGCTCCCTAACTTTCTCCATTGCGGCTTCTCTGTTATAATACTCCTTTTTATCTGTCTTTTCTGTTATTCTATAATACTTTATCCCTGTATCTAACCTTATTCCACCTTTGTTTATGTAAGGCTTTATGTATTCCATAGGCAATTCATATCCTATGTCTTTATAAAACTCTCTATAATAATAGTCCCCTGGATACCCTGTGAAATTGCTCCAAACTTGATGTGAAGATTCCATGTCTCTTCCAAAAGCACATACACCATTAGGAGTAGCTATTGGAGCAAAAGTTCCATATCTCGGCTTTGGTGATGCATTAAGTATTGCTGTACTTTCTGTTATAAAGTATTGTATTCCAAAATCCTTTAACATTGAATCCAAAGAATATGTATAAGCACACTCAGGAAGCCATATCCCCTTAGGAGAATGTCCTATACAATCTATATATGATTGTATCCCTGTTGCAAGTTGTGCTCTGACTGTTTCTGGATTTACCATAAGCAAAGGTAAAAGTCCGTGAGTAGCAGAACAAGTTATTATTTCCAAGTTGCCAGACTTATCAAATTTTTTAAATGCATTCATTAAATTGTAATCATAACTTTTATATATTGATATCAATTTATTAAATCTTTCATTATAAAAGTATGCTAATTTATTTAGTTCTTTATTATTCTTAGTTCTAATAATCTCTTTTTCTGATAGTTCTATAGATTTCTTTAAATATTCTAAATATCTCTTTTGTAAATAATCGTCCTCTAGCATAGCCATAAGTGGTGGTGTTATGGACATAGTAATTTTAAAATTTATGTTATCCTTTATAAGATTATCATAAACCTCTATTAATGGTATATAGCATTCACTCATGGCCTCAAAAAACCATCTTTCTTCTAAAGAATCCTCAATTTCAGGATGCCTGATAAAAGGCATGTGGCTGTGAAGTATCATTGAAACATAACCAGTGACCATATTTTACCCCCACATTACTTAATTGGCGACGAACATAAATCATATTTAATTATTACTTCATCAAAATATCTATTAAAAAAATCTTCTTTACAATAATCTGTATTTATTATTATTTTAGGGTATCCATTCCACTTTTTATTGGCGTTCATAAAAGGATAGGGTTTAGGTTCTCTATGCTTCTTAATATTGTTTTTATATTCTTCATAAGTAGGAAGGCTTGACTTAGAATTTATGTTAACATTTTGAGAAAGATCTACAAAGTATACTGAAGTATCTTCTGATTCGTAACTTCTTGGAGTAGTAACTGTATTTGATACTGCAAATGCATAGAAAGTATTATCTGGTAATACCCTTCCAAGCTTTATAAATATGTCTTTATCCCCTCTATCCATATTTATATACCAGTTGTTTGCAAAATCATCTATGAAAATTGTTTTTGTTTCCTTTGCTATGCCATTTTCTACAAAGTAAACCTTAATAACAGGTTTTGAATTTTTCCAGGAGCTTTCCCCATATCTGTTCTCAAACTCTCTTATAGTTACATATGATACGTTAAAATAACAAAATATTCTCTTTGCACTTTGCACCATTAAAACTATATTTGATTTTTCCTTTCCCAGCATGAAATCACTCCTCTGAATGTATAGTAAAGACATTATACCTTAAAATTCCATTTACGTCACTTATAGAAACTCTTAAATTTTCTTGTAACATTTAATATAGTTCTTTGATATAATATAAATCACTGTATTTTATATTAAAGTGTATAGATGATTATGCCTAAGATAAATTGACTTATAAAAACTAATAAAGAAAGGAGAAATTACATGTCTAAAATATCATTTAAAGGAAGTGCTATACTAAATCCAGTTCCAGCAGTACTTATAACATCTAAAAGCAAAGAAGGAAATGTAAATGTATTTACTGTTGGTTGGATTGGAACTGCATGCACAAGACCGCCAATGATAACAGTGGCTATACGCCCTGAAAGATTATCATATAAATACATAAAAGAAACAGAGGAATTTGTAGTTAATCTACCTTCTAAAGATCTTGTCCGTGCCGTAGACTTTTGTGGTGTGCGATCCGGAAAAACTATTGATAAGATAAAAGAGTGTAATTTAGTATTGGAGGATAGTGAACAAATTTCTGTACCTGGTATTAAGCAATGCCCCGTTACCATGGAGTGTAAGCTTAAAAGTATAACTCCTCTGGGAAGTCATGATCTTTTTTTAGCAGAAGTAGTATCAATTCATGTAGAAGAGACTTTAATAGATGAAAGTGGTAAAATACATTTAGAAAAAGCTAATTTAATATGTTACTCTCACGGTGAATATTTTCCTGTTTTCAATAAACCTCTAGGCAAGTTTGGATACTCTGTTCAAAAAAAGAAAAAAACTAAAAATAAATCAAAAAAATAATATTTTGCATGTCCCTATCACATAGAATATGATAGGGGTGATTTTAATGTCAAACTTCAAAAAGTTATTATTTATTTTAATTTTTATACTAATTATTGAAATCATATTTATATTTACAAAACATAAGATGTCTCCAAATAGAGATACATTAAAATACAACAATCTTATATGTAAAAGCTATCATACAAATTTACTATGGTATAAATGAGCAAAACTATGCAGATAAACAAGGCCGAAAGTTAACTTTCGGCCTTTGAACTCTATTTTAGAACAACTAATTCATAATCTTGAGTACCTATTCCTATTTGTTCAGCGTGCTTTAAACCAGCCTCCCAGTTGGTATTTACATGTATATGAGTAAATTTATCTTCACCTTCATGGTAGTGTTCATGTTCAAGAACTGACCCATTTATTATTGGAGCTTTATTTACCAAATCCACACAAGCTCTATCTAGCGCAACGGGATCAAAGGAAGCAGCTATACCTATATCTGGTACAATAGCTATATCATTTGAATTCCAACAATCGCAATTAGGTGAAACATTCATTATGAAACTAATATGGAAGTTAGGCTTATCTTTAATAACTGCATAAGTGTATTCTGCAATTTTTTCATTTGCAGTGTCAGCTGATTCATTCCATATAACTTGTGCAGCATTAAATTGGCATATCGCAACACATTGACCACAACCTATACACTTGCTATAATCTATATCTGCCTTTTTGTCTTTATCAATTACTATAGCAGATTGTGAGCAGCTTTTTATACATTGTCCACATGCAACACAATTCTCCTTTTTTATCTTTGGTTGAGATGCGGAATGCATTTCTAATTTTCCACCTCTTGAGCCGGATCCCATTCCTAAGTTTTTTATTGCACCACCAAAGCCAGTCATTTCATGGCCTTTAAAATGATTCATAGATATAATTATATCTGAATCTGCAATAGCAGTACCTATTTTAGCAGTTTTACAATGCTTACAGTTGATTTCTATTTCTCTATAATCTGTTCCCTTTAAACCATCCGCAATTATAACATTACAGCCTACTGACAATGGATTAAAGCCATTCTCAAAAGCAGCCTCTAAATGGTCTATAGCATTTGATCTTCTTCCTGTATATAATGTATTAGCATCAGTAAGAAATGGTATTCCCTCTAATTCCTTAATTACTTTTACTAATTTTGCGGCATAATTAGGCCTAATATATGCTAAATTTCCTGGTTCTCCAAAGTGAATTTTTATAGCTACAAATTTATTTTTAAAATCAATATTTTCAATGCCCGCCTTCTTTACTAACTTCTCTAGTTTATCTAGCAAGTTTAAACCTGGTTTTGTTTTTAAGTCTGTAAAATATACTTTAGACTTTTCCATTTAATTGCCCCCCCTTAAAAATATACAAAATAAATATATTAATCAGATATAGTATATCAACTTTTAATACACTTTTAAAGTAAGATACTTTATTGAAATATAGTAACTTTTATGATACTAGCATAGAGATTTCAAGTGAAGATTTTAGTGATAGTAGGTCAGATTTATGTAGATATATACTTAAATGCATTTAGAGCACCTCAAAAGGAGGATTTTTCACATTAGTGAAACGAGTCTTAAAAATAAATTAGTTTTCTGACATAAGGAGGAAAACCCACCTTCACTGTCAACTGTCCTCTGTCAATTGTCCCCTAAAAAATTACCGGTACAAAGTTTAAAATTATTTACTTATGGGAAATATCTAAATGATTGTTATCTTGTTGTAATATCATATTGGTGATATTATAATAGTGTAAAGAAGTAAAGCATAGTTGTGAGCAATTTTGCTATATTAATAAAATTTTAGATAGTGGGTGATTTTTTCATGCGTAATTTAATGTTGACAGAAGCTGGAAAGAAAAAACTAGAGGAAGAATTAGAATACTTAAAGACTGTCAAAAGAGTAGAAATAAAGGCAGCGTTAAAAGCTGCTCGTGCACAGGGTGATCTTAGTGAAAACGCAGATTATAGTGCTGCTAAAGATGATCAATCAATGACTGAAACAAGAATAATGGAATTAGAAGAAATAATTAAAAATGCACAAATCATTGAAAGTTCTGATGAAACAGATGTATTTGGTATTAACAAAACAGCCTTAGTAAAATTCTATGATATTGATGAAACTGAGGAAGTTACATTGGTTAGTACTGTTGAAGCAGATGCTAAAAATATGAAAATAAGCATTGAGTCACCACTTGGCGAAGTATTATATAAATTAAAAGTTGGCCAAAAGAAAACTGTAACATCACCAGATGGCGAGTATGACGTAGAGGTTATAAAAATACTATAGAAAGTACATAAGGGTCTGTTGAAAACACATATTTATAAATTTTGATGAATAAAAAAACATGCATATAAGGAAATTGGTTTCCTTATTTATGCATGATTTTTGACTTTATACATGTCTTTTATGCATTTTACAACAGCCCTATTTGTTTAATCAAGTGTTTTACTAAATTTCTTCATAGTTATACCAACAATTATAAAGATTAGGATCAATAAAGAAATAATTGGACTTATCAGATAGGTTATTCCAACTCCCTTTACTATTATTCCTCTTAAAATCTGTAAAAAATAAGTCATAGGTAAAACATTACTTATATAATAAACAATTTTAGGCATAGACTCTCTTGGAAACATAAATCCAGAAAGCAATACGCTCGGTAGCAGAAGAGCAATTGATGCCTGCATAGCTTGCAGTTGAGTTTTAGCTACTGTAGAAATTAGCATCCCCATAGCCAAGGAACATATTAAAAATAATGTTCCAAGTAAAATTAGCAATGCAACACTTCCTTTTATTGTTACTCCAAATATTATATTTCCCAAAAGCAAAGCTACAATCATATCGAAAAATCCTATCAGTGTATATGGTATAAGCTTACCAACTATGAGTTCAAAAGATGTAACTGGAGTCATAATAAGCTGTTCTATAGTACCCTTCTCTCTCTCTCTAACCATAGCAAAAGATGTTAGTATTACTGTTATATTTTGAAGAATCAGCCCAATAACCCCTGGCACATTAAACTTACTGCTCTCAAGAGTGGGATTATATAGCACAAATGGCTTCAAGCTTATACCTGTGTTTTCTTGCTTACCTAATGCTGATCTTTGGGTTTCAATTTTCTTCATCTTTAAAGAATAATTATTTCCAATGAGCAGTGAATATGACATGGCTGTTCTGGCTATAGTAGGATCTGATCCGTCCACCAATACCTGTACTTCAGTTGGGCTATTTCTTCTCAACTCCTTAGTATAATCAGGTGGTATAACAAGTCCAACTTTGACCTTTCCCATCGCTATATATTCCTCAACCTCTTTTGGTGAATTTACTTCCCCGTAAAGTCTAAAGTAAGAGGAATTCGTAAACTTACTTGTTAACTCACGGCTCTCTGAAGTTCTGCTTCCATCATAAACTATCAAATCTACGTTATTTACATCAGTATTAACTGCAAATCCAAACAATAAAAGCATCATTATTGGCATCATCAATGCTATTATAAGGCTAGCTTTATCTCTTTTTATATGAATAAATTCTTTTCTAGTTATAGTCATTAGCCTCTTCCACTGCATTATTTATCGCCTCTTTTCTGCCTCTCTAATTTTAAATCATTAAAAGATGATACAACATCCTTATTTGAAAGCTCTTTAACATAGCTTATAAATATATCTTCTAAATTGTTTATACCATGTTCCTTATATAAACTATCTGTAGTGCTAATCGTAATAAGCTTGCTATTATAAATAAAGCCTATAATATCGCAAATTGAGGCCTCATCCATGTAGTGAGTTGTTACTAATACCGTTATTCCACCTTTAACGAGATTAGTTATTGTGCTCCAGAATTCTCTTCTTGATACCGGATCCACTCCTGCTGTTGGCTCATCTAGTATTAGAAGACTAGGTTTATGAATAAGAGAACATCCTAATGCTAGTCTTTGCTTCCATCCACCGGACAATGTACCAGCTAAGCTTTTTTCTTTTCCTCTTAAATTGGCCATTTCAATTAATTCTTTTTTCCGTTCTTCTAGTTTGTCCTTAGGTATCATATATATGTTTCCGTAAAACTCTAGGTTTTCTTCTACTGTTAAATCCTCATATAAACTAAACTTCTGAGACATATATCCTATATTTTGTTTTATTTCCTCTGATTCTTTTATAAGGTCATATCCTAAAACCTTTCCTTCTCCTGAAGTTGGTTTTAGTACCCCACAAATCATTCTTATAGTTGTAGACTTTCCCGAACCATTAGGCCCTAGAAAACCAAATATTTTACCTTTAGGGATATCAAATGATAAATCATCTACAGCTGTAAAGTTTCCAAACTTTTTTGTAAGGTTTTTTATAGAGATGGCATATTCCATAATAAGCCTCCATTATTTCAAATTTACATCAAGAAGCATGCCAGTTTTTACACTATCAATATTATCTAAAATCTTGATTTTTACTTCATATACAAGCTTAGTTCTGTCATTTTTAGTAACTATATTCATTGGGGTAAATTCTGCTTCTGGTGATATATATATTATCTTTCCTTTTATGGTTTTATCCTTTAAAAAATCACTCGTAAGTGTTACTTCCTTTTCTAGTTTAATATGTGTAAGTACACTTTCAGGCACATAAATTTTTACCCATAGATTTTTATCATCTAACAATGTAGCAACTGCACTACCTGGTGCTATATATTCACCTTTCTTAAAATTAATAGTTTCTATAATACCATCAGTAGATGTCACTATATTACTTTTATCTAGCATAACTTTATTGAGCTCATAACTGTTCTTTGCTTTTTCTACTCCATACTGTGCAGAATTTTTATCTCTTTCTGTAGCACCATTTACTAACAACTGCAATTTTTCATTGGATGAATCCAGTTGTGCACTATAGTTGCTGACCTGTGCTCTCGAACTTTCCAATGAGTCTTTAGCATTATTAAGTACGTTTGTAGCATTATCAAGTTCATTTTTAGCAGCATCCATTTTGTATTTTGAATCCGCTCCACTTTGGTATAATGCCGCTGCGTCATCATATATCTTTTTCTTATAATCAAAATTTGTTTGCGCAGAGTTTAAATTATTTTCTGCAATTTTTACTGCTGCTTCTCCTTGCTTTACTAGTGATTGTGCTTGTCTCACTAAAGCCTCTTGAGCTTTTATCTCTTCAGCTCTAGTACCATCTTGTGTTTTACCTAATTCATTTTCAGCACTTTTTATTGCTATCTCCGAATCTTGAAGTTTTAATGAATTTTCATCAGAATCTATAGTTGCAATTAATTCACCGGCCTTTACCTTGCTTCCTTCTTGAAGTTTAATCTCCTTTACCTTTCCACCAATCTCTGTAGATAGATTTATCTTATCTGCTTCCACGGTACCGTAATATACAAATTCGTCTTTTTGCTTATCCTTAATGGATTTAAAAATAAAACCACTAGAAACTGCAATTATTAGAGTAATAAGCACTAATACTTTTACATTTTTCTTTTTATCCACTATATTTCACTCCTTTATTAAAACTATATATTACTAACTCCGTTTAAAAATATATCAACGATCTTTCTTAGTTCATCTTCGTGGTTTTCACCTTGAAAAAATTCCGGAAAAGTATTAGAAAATATAACATAACCTAAAAGCAAACTCATCAATGTTCTTGTAACTAATTTAGGCTCTAAGTCTCTAAAATTATTATTTTTTATATTAGATTCAATAAAAAAATTAATAAATGGAATGATTTTAGGGGCTAAATCTTTTTGCAGAGTTTCTAATAATTCTGGTTGATAGGCTGCCTCCATAAATATTGTTTTAATTAATGGCAAATTTTTATCAATTAAATGGAACCTATCAATTAATAGATCATTAAGTACCTCTTCTACAGGCTTATCTTCCTCGTTTTTTATAATTCTCTCTGCAGAATCTAAAATCATAGGTCTGAAAAACTTTGTAATCAGCGGTATTAATAACCCCATAAGCAAATCTTTTTTAGTTTTATAATATCTAAATATTGTGCCTTCAGCTACATCAGCTTCCTTTGCAATTTCACTTGTTCTGCTTCCATCAAAGCCCTTAGCTGAGAATACTTTTACAGCAGCCTCTAATATTTGCCATTGTCTTTTCGTCATTTCTTCTTCCGAAAAGCCTTCATTTGATAAAAGCTTTTCAAGCAGCTCTTTATTTTCTAAATCCATTTTTATCCTCCAATTTATATAATAGAAATATTTTAATAGTAATTACTCATTTAAAATGAGTAATTACTCATTTTAAATTTATTATATTATTTGAATTTTGTCAATTGTTTTTTATCTACAATAAATCTATATTTTATTAAAATAATCCAGCGATATTGACAATATAATACTTTTATGTTATTATAAGATTAACTTAAAAATATATTAGTTAATTTATTGAAAAGACGTTCACATGATCGCATTTAGCATATGTGTAATGAGAGCATATCAATCTGAGGAATTTAATTCTCTTGGGTTTATATGCTCTTTTTTAATGAATATAATTAAACGGGAGGGGTTAGTATGAAGAAAAATTTCAAAAGTTTCTTTATAATTTTTATTGGAGCATTATTAGTAGCCATGGGCACTTACTTTTTTCTAGCTCCAAACCATATTGCTGCTGGCGGGATAAGCGGTGCTGCTATAATAATAAATAGTATTTTCCCAATCCTGCCTATTGGAGCATTAATGATGGCTATGGAGGTAATATTATTTATAACTGGTATTTTAATAATTGGACCTGTTTTTGGAGGAAAAACTATATTCTGCAGCTTTTCCGTTTCAGGAATAATTCTACTATTAGAAAAGTTTTTTCCTAATGTTCGCCCTTTAAGTAATGATATGTTAGTTCAACTTATATTTGGTGTATTAATATGTGGTGTAGGTATGGCAATTGTATTTGATCAAGATGCATCTACTGGTGGTACAGACATTATTGCGAAAATAATAAACAAGTACTTTAAAATTAGCATTGGTAAATGTGTATTAATTGCTGATATTATTATAACAGTAGCTGCCTCTATTGTATTTGGAATAGATAAAGGTATGTATGCAATTCTTGGTGTAATACTAAATGCAACACTTATAGATACTGTAATAAGAAACCTAAATACCTATAAGCAAGTAGCAATAATAAGCAATTCAGGTGAGGAAATAAAAGATTATATAGTAGATACATTAGATAGAAGTGCTACTATATACTACGCTAAAGGCGCATATAACAATAATGAAAGAGAAGTAATTACTACTGTTGTGAATAGAAAACAATTTTTAAAATTAAAGGATTATATAAAAGATATTGATGAGAGAGCCTTTATTACAGTTAATGAGGTTAACGAAGTTCTTGGAGAAGGCTTTGCAGAAATTGCATAATTAAAATGGGTACTAGCTTCGCTAGTACCCATTCTTTATTAAGTTTATCTGATAACTATTCGCTCTAATAATTTCCGTACTCTATTTATCCTAGTATTTCTTTTAAGTCTTGTTCTGGAGTAGTTATTGGCGCTAAGTTAAATGTTTCAACTAATACATTAACTACATTTGGTGATAGGAATGCTGGTAATGAAGGTCCTATCTTAATGTTTTTAATTCCAAGAGATAACAATGTTAGTAGTATACATACAGCTTTTTGCTCATACCATGAAAGAATTAGTGATAATGGTAGATCATTTACTCCACAATTAAATGCTTCTGCTAATGCTAATGCTATTTTAATTGCTGAATATGCATCATTACATTGTCCTACATCTAGTAATCTAGGAAGCTCTCCTATAGTTCCAAAATCTAGCTTATTGAATCTATATTTACCGCAAGCTAAAGTTAATATTATAGAATCCTCCGGAACAGCCTTAGCAAAATCTGTATAGTAGTTTCTTCCTGATTTTGCACCGTCACATCCGCCTATTAAGAAGAAATGCTTAATTGCTCCTGCTTTAACTGCTTCTATTATTTTTCCTGCATTGCTTAATGTTGCATTATGTCCAAATCCAACTAATATTGACTTTTCTTCTTCATCCTCAGTCCATCCGCCAAGTTCTAAAGCTTTTTCAATAACTGGTGTAAAATCTTTTAATCCATCTTTATCATCAATATGTGCAACACCTGGCCAAGCCACTACGCTGGAAGTGAATATTCTATCTTTATAGTTCTCTCTTGGCTTTTGTATGCAGTTAGTTGTCATTAAAACTGCGCCTGGAAGGTTATCAAATTCTTTTTGTTGGTCTTGCCAAGCTCCACCAAAGTTTCCTACAAGGTGGCTATATTTATTTAACTCTGGATATGCATGACATGGAAGCATTTCACCATGAGTATAAATATTAATTCCTTTTCCTTCAGTTTGCTCTAATAATTGTTTTAAATCCTTTAGGTCATGTCCTGATACTACTATAAATGGACCTTTCTTTTTAGTTACTAGTACACTTTTTGGGGCTGGGTTTCCATATTCACTTGTATTAGCTGAATCAAGAAGCTCCATAACTTTAAAGTTTACTTGTCCAAGTTCCATATCTAAGCTAAGCCAATCTGATACAGTTAGGTTTTTATCTAAAGTAGCTGCTAATAATTTATAGAAGAAGTTATTTACTACTTCATCTTCTCTTCCTAATACATAAGCATGATGAGCATAAGCTGCCATTCCTTTTATTCCATATATGCCTAATTCTCTTAATGAGCGTACATCTTCATTTAATGTTGAATCTGACATAATACCTAAACCTTTAGCCTCTGATATCATCTCTTCTATAGTATTTGGCGCTTTATAATCTACCTCATCAGGAATTTCTACAGTAATTTCTCCTGCTATTCCCTTAAGTTGAGCTTTAAGACTTTCAGATTCCTTTATTAACTCAACTAATCTATTAGAATCAAAATTTACATTTGTTAAAGTTGAGAATAATGCATCCATAGTAAATTTATTGATTTTACTATCTATTTTTATTCCTTTTTTAACTGCTTCATTTCCATAGAAACCTATTCCTTTTAATTCGTGAATTAGAAGGTCTTGTAATGCAGCTACAGCAGCATCTTTACCGCAAACTCCAGCTTTTGTACAGCCTTTACCTCCTGCAGTCTGCTCACATTGATAACAGAACATATCGTAATCATTTGCCTTTAAGCTATATCCAAGTCCGTTATTTAAATCTTCTACTAACTTATCTAAGTCTATGCCATGAACTGCCGCTGCTTGCTCTAATGATTCCATTTGTGAAGATGGACATCCTACGCATCCCATGCCATGATTCATTAATATTTGTGCTGCCTTGCTGTCTAATTTTAAAATTTCTCCGATTAGCATATTGCTAGTTATTTTCATTATTATTTCCCCCTCTTAATATAAATTTTTACTTGCTATGTAAAATCTTGCGGGTTTTCTATTAGTGATTATACTTTACCAAAAATAATGTTATAAATCAGTAACCTATGTTACAGAAAAAAGAAATGTTTAATAATATAATAAACACATAAAATAATATCTAGTAAAATAAATACTAATCTAACTTACTTAAAATACATCATCACTATATTTAAACTTAAGTGGTAATTTATTTTATATAGTTGTTTAGAAGGGAGATATAAAAATGAGTAAATTTTTAGCACCTATTCATACATGGTTATTCAATAAAATAAAATTATATGAGGGGTTAGAATCAGATTTAGTCAATGCTTATACAGAAAAATATGGGGAAAGTGTAAAAAGCCTATATAAGAATATAGAAGAAAAGCATGGATATCCTTTAGAGAATAAGCCTATAGAGGAATTAATAGACGTCTCCAACATACATGGTTGGTTACAACATAAAATATCACTTGCAGAGACAAGACAGGCTGCTTTTATAACAGAAATATTTAATAATCATAACAAAGAAGAGGCACTAAATATAGCTCTAGATTTATATGCTAAGCAAGCTAGTATTTGTGCCGAAGAAGCAAAAGAAAAATATCAAATTAGCACTCCTGAAGAAATGTATAACGCGTTAAATAGCTATATCATTGAGGGTATGCCTTGTGATAGAGTAAATGATATTACTGTAAGTAGTGAAGATAAATTGCAGTGGGAAACAGCCTTATGTCTGCATAAAAATTACTGGGATGCTGTGGGCGGAGACATAAATGTCTTTTACACATTGAGAGAGGCATGGATTAAAGCTTTCATTGAAACACTTAACAGCAGCTTTACTTATAAGGTAACTCATAATGCTACTGAAACTCCTGTATCTGTAAATGAAATAATAAAAAAATAATAAAAAAATAATAAAAAAGAGTAAAGGATTCAATATCTTTTACTCTTTTTTGTAATATAATCTGCTACTTAATCCACTTCTCTTCTAACTGCTCTAACATTTTTATGTAGTTATTTTGAGTATTTTTTTCACCAGCACAATCCTCTAATTCAATACATCTATCTTCAATCTCTTTAAGAGAGCCTTCACTTAAGGATCTTTTTGCAAAATTGTATATAGCATTATCTTCTTTATCTATATGTCTATTCAATAAATCACAATAACCTATAGAATTAGCTATAATATCTACTCTTGCTTCCATATCTCCTTCTTTAAACTTTTTAAGTGCTTCTTCTAAATTGCTGATGAATAATCTTCCTAAATCATGTTCTACAAGCATACCAGATAAAGGTGCTCTTACTTTTTCCCCCAATTCCTCTTCCATTTTCTTAAACAATATATTTTCTTCCTTACTATGATGATGCTTATCAGCATAGTTTCGTATAAAATCGATCATTTTTATAAAATCATCATAAGATACTTTTCCAGTTTCAAGTATAGCTATGCATATTTTTCTTATGACTTTAAGTCCTCTTTTTATAAACTTATGTTCTTCTTTCATTAGTTCAATTGAGTCCATTTTTAATCACCTCTATTTAATATTGATAGTACAAAACTTTTAGACTTTGAACTTGGTAGTAAAAAGGTGTATGAAAACTTTATAATTTCTTATTCCTTTTAATATTAAATAAAAGTAGATGACACTTAATTACTAGGATATCCTGCATATCCTATTCCTAAACAATCTGATAAATCTTTATGTACAGTAACTAAGTCTGCCCTTGAAAGCTGGCTAAATCCAGTCTTACCCATAGCAACAAGCGCTAGTTTCATCTCTTCATTGCAAGAATTTAAGAAATTAGACAGTGTTTTTGCTCCTAGCTCTACATCTAATTCATCTGTTAGCTTTCCATCATAAAGCACAAGCTGTGGTGCTGGCTCATTAGGAGTTGCTTTCACTGCTTGAGCTTGAATCATTGCAATTAGTGCTATAGACCCTATGTAAACAGCACTAGCTCCAAGTGCTAAGGCCTTGAGGAAATGTCCAGGAGTACTTAATCCTCCTGCTAAAATAATATCATATTTATCTTTTACCCCATTTTGCTCTAAATATTTTGCTGCTCTAGATACAGCATATAATGTAGGAAGCCCCATATCATCTTGAAGAGTTGGAGGCGAACCGGCTGTTCCCCCTTCAGCACCATCAATAGTTATAAAATCTGCATTAGTTTGCATTACTATATCTAATTCCTTTTCAATAAAATGAGATGCCGCTATTTTAATTCCCACTGGTACTTCATAATCTTTTTTTAGCTTATTTACTAAATCTATTATTTCTTTTGATGTATTTGCTTCTTCAAATCTTGAACCTCTATTAGCTGGTTTATTTTCTCCAAGGTGCCATGATTCTCTCATATGATCTCCTATATTTTCTGGTTTAATACTTCCAACCATTGCTCCTCCCCAAGCTCCTTGACCAAGTTGAACTTCTATAGCATCCAGCTGAGATAACTGTTCTACTGTACACAATGATCTATATCTATTGTATTGGCCTATTAGTAAGGTAGCAGCTTTTCTTTCTTCATTAGTGACCGGTGCTTCACCAGTATTCGTTGAAATCCCAGCTAAACTAGCTCCCTTTGCCAATGCAACCTTAGCATTTAAGCTTAACGAAGCTCCATAAGACATACCTGTTATCATAATTGGCATAGATAGTTTTAAAGGTTTTACAGCATTTTTGCCTATAGTTACTTGGGTATCTACAGCAAATTCATCCTTTGTAGGAAGTGAAAAAAGCTGTGTTGGGTTTAAATATAATTTATTCCATAGAGATTGAACATTTGGACTTCCAAGTGATCTACTTAATACTTCTCCAGACTCCCCTCTCATACAAGCCTCAATTATAGCACGTACTGTTAACTTTTGTGCTGCTGTTATAAGCCCGAAAAGATTTTCTGTATATTCGTCCTTTAGCATTCTTCCCATTAAATCGTCAGCAGTATCATTAGCTATTCCTCTAATTAAGCTTTGAAACATAAAAATACACTTCCTTTCAGTTTTACCATTAATAATTATTGTGTATAAATATATAAAGTAATATGTAATCTTTGGTTTGGTTTATTATGGAATAAAACTCATATTATATGGTAATACTGTCATTAATAGTTAATATATAGGAGGCTATAAAATGAGAATTCCAAATCATATTGGCGTTATACCCGATGGAAACAGACGCTGGGCTGTTAAGCAAGGATTAGGTAAAGAACAAGGATACGGCCCAGGACTTGATCCCGGATTACAATTATTTAAGCTTTGCAAAGAGCTTGGAGTAAAAGAATTAACTTATTATGGTTTTACTACGGACAATACCAAAAGACCAGCAGTACAAACTAAAGCCTTTACTGCAGCATGTATAGACGCAGTAAAAATGCTATCTAAGGAAGATGCCTCTCTTTTAGTTGTTGGTAATAGTTCATCGCCTATGTTTCCTAAAGAACTTCTTCCTTTTACTAAAAGAAAGCAATTTGGAAAAGGAGGCATGAGAGTCAACTTTTTAGTTAACTACGGCTGGGAATGGGATTTGGGAAATGCCAACGATTTAACTACAAATAATAGAAACACTATAATAAGTTACTTAAAATCCTCTGATATTACTAGGGTAGACTTAATTATAAGATGGGGAGGAAGAAGAAGACTTAGCGGATTTTTACCAGTTCAATCAGTTTATTCAGATTTTTACATTATAGATGATTATTGGCCTGACTTTAATCCTTCACAATTTTATGAAGCTATTGAATGGTACGATAAACAGGATATTACCCTTGGAGGATAAAACAATATACTTTTCTTATATAAAAGGAGGGAATAACAATGAAGGCTATTGTTTATGACGGAATAAATGATGTTAAAGTTAAGGAAGTTAAAGATCCTACAATCGAAAAATCTGATGATATAGTAGTTAAGGTTACTTCTACTACTATATGCGGTTCAGATTTACACTTAATACACGGAATGGTTCCAAATATGCCTCGAGGTTTTATACTAGGGCATGAAACTATGGGAATAGTTGAAGAGGTAGGTAAAGATGTTTCAAAGATAAAAAAAGGTGACAGAGTTATAGTTCCTTTTCCTATCTCCTGTGGTCACTGCTGGTATTGTGAACATGATTTATATAGCCAATGTGATAACTCAAATCCTCATGGAGAAGTTGGTGCGATATTTGGATATAGCGATACATACGGTGGTTACGACGGAGGCCAGGCTCAGTATTTAAGAGTACCTTATGCGAATGTCGGACCTACTAAAATACCAGAAGAACTTACCGATGAGCAAGTATTGTTTTTGACTGATATATTACCAACATCATACTGGGGAGTTGAAAACGGAGGTGTTAAATCTGGAGATACAGTAGTAGTTTTAGGCTGTGGACCTGTTGGTCTTTTAGCACAGAAATGGGCTGCATTTAAAGGTGCTAAACGTATAATTGCTGTGGATCACGTTGGTTACAGATTAAACCATGCTGAAAGATATAATGATGTTGAAACTGTTAACCTTGACAATCATGATTACACTGGAGATTATATAAAGGAAATAACCCATGGAGGAGCCGACGTTGTAATTGACTGTGTTGGTATGGATGGTATAATGTCTACAGTAGAAAAGATAGAAACAGCATTAAAACTTCAGGGAGGTTCTAAATCAGCTATAGAGTTATCAGCCCAATGTGTCAGAAAAGGCGGTACTGTATCTATGGTTGGTGTTTATGGTGCAAGATATAACTCCTTTCCACTTGGAGACTTTTTCTCAAGAAATATTACTTTGAAAATGGGGCAATGCCCAGCACACAAATACGTAAAGCCTATTTTAAATTTAATAAGAAACGAAAAATTTGATGCAACTGATATAATAACCCATGTGCTTCCACTCGATAGAGGAGACTATGCCTATTCTATCTTTGATAAAAAGGATGATAACTGTATAAAGGTAATTTTAAAGCCTTAAAGCCCTTAGATTTAATAACTCCAACTTTCTTATTAATTCTAAACTTAATATAATAAAAACAAATAACAAGCCAGTATGATAATTTATTTCCAATCATACTGGCTTATTATTTGTTTTATACATAAGAAACTACTTTAAATTAGTACAGTAATCCATGGCTTTCTAATTCAAATTTAACATCAATATTTATTTCAGCTGTTTTATAAGCTTCCTTCCAGTCAACTTTTTTCCAATAGTCACTATGTTTAGCCCTTACTATATCTCCAATTCCTAGTGGATCACTACCTACTGCCTGAGTGTATTTTATTATATTTAAACACTCATTTTTCAACTCCTCAGCCATTTGACTTTCGAGTTCTCTATACTTTTTTTCTTTATCTAAATCGTCCCATCTGTACTCATCTATAAATCCTTTAAATTTAAATTGTATATTTACGATTGGTTTACCTCTATCTATAGTAACATTTATTTTCCTTTTTATTTTTTTTATAGAAGCAGCTATGCCATCTCTTACACCACTATGAGCCTCTTCTATATTAGGAACTCTAAATATGTACTCCGCTGTATTTTTTAGTTTATTCATCATTGCAAGCATTAAAGTAGTTTGCTTAACATCAATGTTCCCTACCATTTTATCTCTTGAAAACAGTGCCGAACCTGTAAGCTTAACTGTTGTAGATTCTAATTTTATCATAGGAACTATACTGTCTAATCCTTCCGCATAATATTCTGTATCAAAATTATAAATTCTAGTTTCTGGTTCTTTTGAATCTTTTACAGCAGCTTCAAGCAATTGATTTAAGTACACTCCTATCCTCGGCTTATCTGGAAACTCAAGTGATTTTTTACACAATTCATATGGACTTCCATCTACAATAACTAAAAATGCTAATGTAGGACTTAGAGGGTCACTGGAGAATATGGATACTAAATTATGTATTTCACCTTTTTCCGCTAATTCTTTTGAAATAAGTATTTGCTGAATCTTACCAGATTCTAATGGTCTAGATGTTTTTGTTCTTGAAATCTCTATAGCCTGCCTTAATAAGTCCGCCTCTTGACTAGTTAGTTCCACCTGGTTTCTTTTCCCAATTCCAATAGCTGGATTTGTGTAAGTAACTAATAGCTTTTTATGTTTTTCCTTTGAAGACTCTACTCCAACCACAAATATAAATCCAACTTTTTCGTAAATTTTTTGATCCCAACAACCTATAAGTGTACTTGAAAAAACCACCATTATCGAGATTACAAGTATTTTATTTATCTTTATTCTAATTATTTTTTGCATTAGAATTTACACCTCTTTTATTAACAAAGGAAAATGCATAACTTACTAAAAGAAAACCTATAACTGCAATACCATAAATGCTAACTATTTTTTCAAAGTTTGAAATTTGTATTTGATCTTTTGGGATTCTACTTATCAAAACTATTATAATTGTGCATAAAGTAATAAGAACTTTTTTATTTTTTATATTTAAGAGTTTATAAGAGTTATAATATGCACAAAAATAATATGCACGTATTGCACCAGCCATGACGGGCATCCAAAAGGATATAAAAAATAAGTCTACTCTTTCAAGTAACATAGATTTATATGTTCTAGTTAAACTAAAAAGAGGAAACATCATGAATTTTAGCCTGTTTTCACCAAATATTCCTGTAGAAACTATAACAACTGAAGTATAAAAAAAACCAGCTAAGAAAATTGCTGTTATTGCAGATTTTGTAATCTTATTTTTCTCCATAACATTAGGACAAATAAAGGCTAGTAATTCATAACCTAAAAATGAAAGAGTTACAGTACCTGTTCCTTTTATAATGGTTCTAATTCCAGATTCCCCCACAGGCTGAAGAAATGTTAACCTTATGTTTTTACTTACCAATATTAGTAAAACCATCATAGTTGCTATTGAAAAGTAAAATATACTGCCATATCTACATACATTTTTTAATCCATACCATACTAAATATATGCTAGGAATCATAACAAAAAAGCTCAAAATAATAGCTGGAGTATTTCTTAATATGGCGATCTTTATAAGCTCAACAAATTCTCTTAATATATAAGCTGGTAGTACGTATGTGTATATCACTAATATATAATTATTAAAAGTTCCTATATATTTACCATATAATAATTTATTAATTTCTAAAATTGACTTGTTATGATATCTTTTTAGAAAAAATGTTATTAAGATGCCTGAGATTATAGATATAAAATTTGCTGCTATTACACAAATCCATCCATCATGGCCAACAGTTTTTGCAAGAGATGCTGGTAGTGAAAGTATACCAACACCTACTTGAGCATTTAACATAAATGTCATTACCTGCGTTGATGTTATGCTATTTCTATCCTTCTGCATCATCTTTTCCCCTTTTCTTATCTACAGGTTTTGACGTTTCAGGTCTCCTTCTAAGTAAGTTAAGTGGAAATCTTACAATAGTATCTTTAAGATCTTTAACTTTTAAAGGTATAATGGGTTGAAAATATGGCTGTCCTAAGGATTCTAATACAATGAGATTCGCAATTATCAGTGATACACCTATGATAATACCTATAATCCCAAATATGGAAGAAAATATCATTATTATAAACCTTATAAATCTTATAGCTAAGCCCATATCATAAGTTGGTTCAACAAATGAAGCAATAGCAGTTACTGCTACTATAATTATGAGCAAATCACTTACAATACCTGCTTGAACTGCTGCCTGCCCTATAACAATACCTCCTACTATGCCTACCGAAGTTCCTATATAAGTAGGAAGCCTTACAGCTGCCTCTCGAATAAACTCTATAGTTATTTCCATAACTAATGCTTCAAGTATAGGTGGCAAAAATACTCTTGATCTGGATTCTGCTAATGATACCAATAGACTCAATGGAACCATGTAGTAATGAAACGATATAATCGCTATATATAATGCTGGAAGAAGAATTGCAATGATTAAAGCTAGAAATCTTAACCCCCCCAAAAAGCTTCCAAATATCCAATGAGTACTATAATCATCAAAAGCCGTTAAAAATGCAAAAAAGTTTACTGGTAAAATAAGAACTACAGGAGTCATATCTAGCAAAATTACTAATCTTCCTTCCAAAAGCGCTGCAGTAGTTCTATCAGGCCTCTCTGTGGCCTGGTATTGTGGAAAAGGTGACTTCTTAAAATCAGTTATAAATTGTTGTATGTAACCAATAGCAAGTAATCCGTCATAGTTTATAGTACTTAGTTTATTATATAAAGTATCTATCATCTGAGGATTTGCTATTCCTTCAATGTATGCAATTGCAGTAGTTTGATTAGTTGTAGTCCCTAATTTTAGCGTTTTAAATTTAAGATTATTATTTCTAATTATTTTCCTTAATATAGACATATTTACATTTAAATCTTCTATAAATCCTTCATGAGGTCCTTTTACATTTTTCTCAGTTTGCGGTTCGCTTATCTCTCTTTTTTCAGATTTCTTGCTTTCACAGCATATAGCATAATTGATGCCATCCACAATAAAAATTGTTATTCCTGACATTATATTTTGCAAAAGTTCATCAAAGTCATAAGTAAGAAAAACACTACTAGTAGGAATGTTTTGTATTTTTTTTAAATCTAATAAATCTCCATATTTCATAGAAATTATAGGGCTTATAAAATCTCTTTGTATTAAGTTGTCATTAACAAGACCTTCTACATATATAAAACAACCTTCTTTATTATTATCTAAATATACATTTTTCCATATAACATCTGGACAATTAGTAAACTTTGCTTTTAATTGATTTATATTATCCAAAAGACAGTTAGATAATTTTATATTTGCATTACTGTTATTAGGACCATTATTATTCATATTTGTATTGTTTATCATGTTTACAAACACCACCATCTATGATGTCTTAATAATTGTTATAATCTATTTACTGCTTATTTCTGTCATTTATTTGCTGCTTTACTTTTTTAACAATATTTGCAATATCCTTATATGCTTTAATAGTTCCGTAGGTTACTATTGGCCTTCCAAAAGACACAAGATTTATTGCTCTTGAGCTAAAACCTCCAATTTTCATCAACAAGTTAACAGATGGTTGTGTATCTACTATAAGCAGATCATCTGTGCTTCCATGTAAAATAGTATACATACTTGATATAGCAGGTATGACTAAATTAGGCTTATATCTACGTCCTACAGTATATACCTTAGTTCCAAGTTCATCTTCCCCAATATATAATAGCGTTCCCATTTGACTTCGAGTTGTTTTGTCAAAAGTCGGTAGACTCAATAATTCTTCTTTTGTAGGAATCTTATCCATAGAGAGGTTTCCTATATGAATATTTGCAGCTGTAGCTGTAGAGTGTGCTCCTCCTGCATCATGATAAACAACTATCATAATTAATCCTCCTATTCTCATATAAGTTTTAATTTAATTATCCTAAAATAACTTCAATAATTTCAATTTTAATGTTCAAAAATTTCATATATAATCTCTTATTATATTAAAGTACCTTAAATTCCATATTTTTATTCATGGCTAAAACTTAATATAAAGCTACCCATATTAACATATCTGGGTAATCTTTCAACGGATGAGAAAACTTTCACTAATAGCTTTTACTTCTTTGAAGATAATAATATAGAGGAGGGATAGTATGGCAAAAAATAGAATTAAGGAACGCTTTATGGGAGTTCCAATAGAAAGTCATGACACTGCAGCATGGGCTAATATAGAAGACACAAAACCAGTCTCAAATGTTCATTTACCTAGCGAAACCGAAGTAAGAAATGCAAAGGAATGGGTAGATACAAACGAAAAATAATGTTTATAAAGAGAGGGTTACCTATAAATAGTAACCCTTTCTTTTAATAATTTTATATATAACTTTTGTTAATATTTCATTTCTGCTAAGCGCTTATAGAAGTCATATCTTTCTTTAGCATTTTTCTCTGCTTCATCAAACATTTTATCTGCAATTTCTGGAAATACATTCATAAGTGAAGAATATCTTATTTCACCATGTATGAAATCCTTAAATGGTTTTGTTGGTTCCTTTGACTCTAATAGGAACGGATTCTTTCCTTCTTCTCTAAACATTGGATTATATCTATATAAATGCCAATATCCACTTTCCACAGCTTTCTTTTCTTCCATTATGCTAGTTCCCATTCCAGATTTTATACCATGGCTTATACATGGAGCATATGCAATTATAAGTGATGGTCCCTTATATCTTTCAGCCTCAGTTATAGCTTTGATTGTTTGATTCATATTTGCACCCATTGCTATTTGAGCCACATATACATAACCATAAGTCATTGCCATTGCTCCAAGGTCTTTCTTTCTTACCTTCTTTCCTGCTGCTGCAAGCTTAGCTACCGCACCAGTTGGTGTAGATTTTGAGGATTGACCGCCAGTGTTAGAATATATTTCTGTATCCATAACAAATAGATTTACATCATCTCCCATTGCAAGTACTTGATCCACACCACCATATCCTATATCGTATGCCCAACCATCTCCACCTATAATCCATTGAGATTTCTTTATTAGATAGTCTTTTCTATCCATTATTTCTTTTATAATTTCATCCTGACTGTAGTCGTAACCTTTTAAAACCTCGAGTATTTTATCTGTAGCTTTTTTCGAACCGTCTCCATCATTCATTTCATTCAACCATAAATTGAAGGCTTCCTTTATTTCTTCTTTTCCATCAGCTAGCACATATATCTTCATTAAATCAGCTATTTTTTCTCTTATCTGCTTAACTCCTAAATACATTCCATATCCGTATTCAGCATTATCCTCAAATAGTGAATTTGCCCAAGCAGGTCCTTTGCCTTCTGCGTTTGTACTGTAAGCTATTGATGGCGCACTTGCTCCCCAAATTGACGAACAACCTGTAGCATTAGCAATCATCATCCTATCTCCAAATAATTGTGTTAAAAGCCTAATATATGGAGTTTCACCACATCCTGGACAAGCCCCGTTAAACTCAAGCAATGGTCTTACAAACTGGCTTCCCTTTAATGTGTTAGGATCCATAACATCATCCTTAGCAGTAACAGTCATTGCAAATTCCCAATTTTCTGCCTCCATCTCTATTTCATGATCTGCCTGTTTCATTATAAGCGCTTTTCCCGGTGCTGGACATACATCTGCACAATTACCACATCCTGTACAATCAAGTGGAGCAATTTGAATACGGTATTGATACTGTTCTAGTCCTTTTCCTGTTGCCTTTTTAGTTTTAAATGTATCTGGTGCTCTCTTTACTTCATCTTCATCTAGTAAAAATGGTCTTACAGTTGCATGAGGACATACATATGAGCATTGATTACATTGAATACATTTATCTATCTGCCATTCAGGTATCATTACAGCAATTCCTCTCTTTTCATATGCTGTTGTACCAAGTGGATAAGAACCATCTTCCATACCTACGAAAGTGCTAACAGGAAGTTCGTCACCTTCGTGTCTTGCTATAGGTCGTTGAATTTTCTTAATAAACTCCGGTTCATCTTTAATTGGCATATCCGGATCTTTTGCATCAGCCCAGGTTCCTGGTACAGTAATTTTTTTCAAGGAATCTATTCCTCTATCAACTGCAGCCTTATTCATTTCAACAATCTTTTGACCTTTTTTGCCGTAAATGTGCTCTATAGAATTCTTTAAGTATTCAATAGCATCTTCAATAGGAATTACATTAGCTAGTTTAAAGAATGCTGATTGCATTATCATATTTATTCTTCCGCCTAACCCTATTTCGCCTGCTATCGATATAGCATCTATCACATAAAAATTAATATTATGCTTTGCTATAGATCTCTTTATTGATGCTGGCAACCTTTCATCCAGTTCTTTCTCATCCCATGGACAGTTGAGCACAAATGTTCCACCATCTTTTAGACCTTTTAGTAAATCATAATTGTATACGAAGGACTTATTATGGCAAGCAATGTAATCAGCTTTATATACTAGATATGGTGATTTAATAGGCTTTTTACCAAATCTTAAATGAGAAACAGTTGTTCCGCCTGATTTCTTACTATCATAGGAGAAATACGCCTGTGCATAGAGGTTAGTGTTATCTCCAATAATCTTAACCGCACTCTTATTTGCTCCAACGGTACCATCTGATCCCAATCCATAGAACTTACAACTTATAGTTCCCTCTGGTGATGTTTGTATAATATCTTCTTCCGGAAGTGATGTGTTTGTTACATCATCTACTATTCCAATAGTAAATCCATCCTTTGGATTATCTTGTTTTAAATTATTAAACACTGCTAGTATTTGAGATGGTCTGGTATCTTTAGACCCTAATCCATACCTTCCTCCTACAATTACAGCCCTTTTCTCACTCTTATCATACAGCTTAACTACATCTAAATACAGAGGCTCTGCTAATGATCCCGGTTCTTTTGTTCTATCTAAAACTGCTATTTTCTTTACAGTCTTAGGCATTACATTAAAGAAATATTTAGATGAGAATGGTCTATATAAATGTACCTTTATAGATCCTACTTTTTCTCCCTTAGACATCAGGTAATCAACAGTTTCATCTATAGTATCACAAACTGAGCCCATAGCTACTATTATGTACTCTGCATCTGGTGCACCATAATAATCGAATGGATGATAAACTCTTCCAGTAACCTTCTCTATTTCTCTCATATAGTTCTCTACAATATCTGGTACCGCTAAATAAAATGGATTTGAAACTTCTCTCCCCTGGAAATAAATGTCTGGATTTTGCGCAGTACCTCTTACTACAGGGTGTTCTGGGTTTATTGATCTATCTCTAAATTGCTTAATAGCTTCATAGTCAACAAGTTTTGCAAGTTCTTCATACTCAATAACTTCTATCTTCTGATACTCATGTGATGTTCTGAAACCATCAAAAAAGTGCAAGAATGGAACCCTTGCTTTAATTGCAGATAAATGCGAAATGCATCCTAAATCCATTGCCTCTTGAACACTTGATGAAGCTAGTAATGCAAAACCAGTTTGCCTACATGCCATTACATCTTGGTGATCTCCAAATATTGACAATGCATGAGCAGCTATAGCACGGGCTGTTACATGAAAAACTCCTGGTAAATGTTCTCCTGCTATTTTATACATATTAGGAATCATTAGAAGTAGCCCCTGTGATGCTGTATATGTTGAAGTCAATGCTCCTGCCGCAAGTGAGCCATGAACTGATCCTGCTGCACCTGCTTCTGATTGCATTTCAGCGACTTTTACTGTCTGACCAAATATATTTTTTTTCCCATGAGCAGACCATTCATCTACACCTTCTGCCATAGGCGTGGATGGAGTTATCGGATATATTGCCGCAACTTCTGTAAAAGCATATGATGCATAAGCAGCAGCTTGATTTCCATCCATTGTCTTCATAACCTTTTTCATGAAATAATCCTCCTTACATTTCTAAAATAAGGCACAGGGAAATAAATAATAATTTAAATTTAGATGTGCCTGATATTCATACTATTTTCCTAACTTATTATTTGATACAGAAAGAATCTCATACATAAAATAAAAAATTATTTACTAATTTTTTTATTTTTACTAAGAAAATTCTAATTTTTAATATTATTAAGAAATTAGCAAAGAATATTATTAGTACAAAGAGGAATTAATTTTCTTTATCAATTGATAATACATTTCACCCCTATCATCATTGACTTTTAAGGGATTATACGTTATTATTATCTTATAATTTCTTATCAAGTGATAACAAATAATTTTAGGAGGAACTGTAGAAATGAATGAAAAAACCAAGGTCGCAAGGCTTTCTATATTATCAAACTCAAGCCTTATCATAATGAAATTATTTGTTGGAGTTTTTACTGGATCGGTAAGTATAGTATCTGAAGCCATCCATTCTACAATGGATTTAGTTGCAGCTATTATAGCTTATTTTTCTGTAAAAATTTCAAATAAACCTGCAGATGAAGACCATCCCTATGGACACGGTAAAGTTGAAAATATTTCCGGAGTAATAGAAGCCCTTCTTATCTTTGTAGCTTCTGTTTGGATAATAGTGGAGGCCATAAAAAAACTTCTTCATCCTGAGGCAGTTGAATCCATAGGTATCGGATTTATCGTTATGTTTATTTCCGCTGCAATAAATTACTTTGTATCAAACAAGTTATACAAAGTAGCTAAGCAGGAAGATTCTATAGCTTTAGAAGCTGATGCTTTGCATCTAAAAGCAGATGTCTATACCTCTCTCGGCGTAGGAGTAGGACTATTATTAATCTGGATTACAAAATTACATTTTTTAGATCCAGTAGTTGCAATTATAGTTGCGATATTTATTCTAAAGGAGGCTTTTGATTTATTAAAAACCGCATTTAACCCTTTACTTGATGTAAAGTTATCTGATAGTGAAATTAGTATTATTGAGTCTACTATAAGTAAGTTTAAATCTGTTTACTGCGATTTTCACGATTTGAGAACAAGAAAGTCTGGAAATATAAAATATATAGATTTGCATCTTGTTTTTCCTGAAAATATGTCAATAAAGGCTGCCCATGATATATGTGATAAAATAGAAGATGAGCTTGAGACCTCACTCAGGAATACAGAGGTTTTAATACATTTAGAATCCTGTACACATCAATGCCTTGTTTGTGAACACAAAGAAAATAATCATATAAAACAAAAATCACAGGAATAACCTTATTTATCCTGTGATTTTCGCTTTAATTATTCACTTAATGAATTTAACGCTCTTAGCAGATTATCAAGTTCTAGTCCGTGCACTTGAGCAGCCTGCTCTAAAGTTTCAGCTTGAGCTGAAGGACATCCAACACAGCCCATACCAAAGCTCATTAAAACTTCAGCATTTCTAGGATTTAATCTTATAACTTCTCCTATTGTCATATCCTTTGTTACTTTTTCCATAAGTAAATACCTTCCTTTTCACTTTTCTCATACTAAAAGTTAGTATGTGCCTTTATTATAAATTTATTATATTTTTATTTTAACTTAAATGCAAGAATGAACTTTTTTGTTAAATAGTAACCTTAATGATACTTACATACCTAAAGTTCTATTTATTTATCATCTTGAATTCACTATTGGTTAATTTAAAATTATTTTTTAGCCCCTCTGTTACATAGACTCCCTTGTCTTTTGTTATAAATATTGCTTCTACTCCAGGTAAAGAATTCTTTACATACTCAGGCCCTTTTTCTAGCCCCTGGTAAAAAATATACTTAGTCATGGCATCTGCATCAAAGGACACATCTGTTACAACAGTCACACTAGCTAATGAATTTTCCATAGGATATCCGGTAAAAGGATTTAATATATGATGATATTTTTTTCCGTTTTTCTCAATATATCTTTCATATATCCCTGAAGTTACTACAGTCTTGTTAGTAACCCCTAACGTACCTACAACTTCTCCTCTAGGTTCAAAAGGATTTTGTACCCCTATTTTCCATGGTTGACCATTAGGGCTATCATTTATTGTTAATACGTTTCCACCAAGATTTACAATTCCATGTTTTACTCCATATTGCTTTAAAACTTTTACAGCCTCATCTGCTGCAAATCCTTTCCCTATTCCACCTGCATCAATGGACATTCCAGGTCTCTTAAGCATTACTTTTTTATTTGCTTCATCTAGTGCTAAGTCTTTATATCCAACTAAAGCTTTTGCTGCATCTATTTCTGCTTGAGTTGGAACTTTAGCATTATCTGTTCCTATTCCCCAAAGCTTAACTAGCGGTCCTATTGTTATATCAAAGGCTCCCTTAGACTGCTCAGAATAGTATAATCCCTTTTTTATAACTGCAAAGGTATCATCGGATACTTTTACAAAATTCTTCCCTGCAGCATTTGCTACTGCATCAAATTCAGTTCCTTCTTTATTAATACTCATTTCATTTTCTATCTGTTTAATTCTTTGAAAAGCTTTATCAATTGCTTCATCTTTATTACCATCGTAAACTTTTATTGTACATATAGTACCTAGCATATATTCCGTTTTTTCAGTTGGTGCAACATTTTTTGAACTACATCCTCCTAAAAATAAGGACATAATCATAAGATTAACTAATAATATAGAAAGTTTTTTTCTACTAAGGTATTTCATTGTCTATCACCTTCTTTTCTATTTTAATTTTAAAGGAATTCCACATGAAACCAGATATGCTTCATCGCTTAATCTTGCTATAAACTGATTTATATGTCCTAGTATATCGCTAAAAATTCTTCCTAGTCTATGCTCTGATACTAATCCCCATCCTACTTCATTTGTAACAATAACTAAATTTTTATTATTTTCTTTAGCTGATGCTATCATATTTTCTATTTCATTCTTTATACTAAAACTTAATCTTTCTATCTCTTCTTGATTCATGCTTTCAAAATCATAATTTTTATCGAACATTAAATTTGTTACCATAGTTCCTATACATTCTAACATCACATACTTATTCTTATCCTCTTTTAATATCTTATCCAATCCTTTGTATCCTTCATAAGTTTCCCATTTTGAATTTCTTTGTTTCTTATGTTTTTCTACCCTTTTTTCCATTTCCTTATCTGTTACTATTGCAGTAGCAATGTATAACACATTATCCTTATCTTCTAGTAATTTTTCTGCAAAAGTACTTTTGCCACTTCTGCTACCTCCAGTAACTAAAGTTATTTTTGACATATAATCCGCTCCTAACATTACTATTTCGTCTTATATTTTTAACATAATGGATATCAAAATTAATGTTAATATTTCCACCAGCTCATTATTCGCTCCAAGAGTATCCCCTGTTAATCCACCAATTCTTTTTTCGCAGAATAAGTTGAATATAAGGGATAAAATTAACGCAGCAATTAATAAAATAACTATGTATCGTGGCGTCATCAATAATGCTAAAACTCCTAATGTAATTACTAAACCTATAATAAATTGGGCTATCCCAACATTACCAATAAAAAAGTTTCCTGTACCAGTACTTTTCGCAGTTTTTCCTTTAAACCCTAAAAACAATACTGAACACCTTGATATCATGGGCACTGCAATAATTGCTACTGAAAATTTTGGAACTATAAAAGAAAAGAGGGTATATTTAAGTAGTAAGTCCATAACCATAGCAATACAAGCATAAGTTCCTATTCTACTGTCTTTCATTATTTCTATTATTCTATCGCTGCCCTTAAAAGCGAAAAATCCATCACAGGTATCTCCCAGCCCATCTATATGTATTGCGCCTGTTACTATAACGCCGACTATTAAAATTATAATTATCACTGCATCTATAGGAATAATATTCACAAGTAGCTTGTACACTACCCACTGAATTCCACCTACTACTAAACCGATTACCGGAAAAAATATTGAGGCTCTTCTAAAGTTATCCTTTTCACAAGGCAAACTTATATTCACCGGAATCCTAGTTAAAAATTGAATCATCAATAAAAAATTGCATACAACTTCTTTCATAATTATAGTGCCTTCCTTTCATATTAACTTCAATTCGTAATTTAAAAATAATACGACATAATTTTTTTAGAGGACAGAGGACAATTGACAGAGGACAGTGAAGGAGGATTTTTCGTAACATAGTGGAGAAAAATCCTCCTTCACTGTCCTCTGTCCTCTGTCAATTGTCCTCTGATAAAAATTTTGCATCGCAAAATTTTTAGTTTACGACTTGCAGGTTTTTAAGTTAACTTTCTTGTTAGTTTCTCTAAACATGAGTTATACTATCTATGTACAGATTACCATATTCGTATTTTATAATACTTATATCTCCGTTATTTGAGCCAAAGTTCCAGAAATAATCTATATTTCCGCCAAGTATATAACAATACACTGATCTTATAACCCCTCCATGAGTCACAATAAGTATATTGTCATCCTCTAGTTTTAGGATATCATCCATAAAACTTTTAACTCTTTCAAAGACTTGTATACAACTCTCACCCTCAGGTGGAGAAGCATTTTTCCAATCTTCACACCATGCCTTCCATTCCTTTGGATAAAGCTGCTTTAATTCTTCATGGCCTTTACCTTCGAATTCGCCAAAGTCTCTTTCATTTATTCTCATATCAGTTATTAATTTATACTGCTTATTTTTTAATAGAATTTCAGCTGTATTTACTGATCTTTTCTTCTCACTTACATATACTTTGTTAAAGCTTACATCCTTTAATAATTCTCTTGCTTTTTCTGCTTGTAAAATACCTTCTTTAGTAAGCTCTACATCCAAACTACCATAATAACATTTACTTTTATTTTTTTCAGTTTCACCATGTCTTACAAAATATAAATTCATGTAAATCACTCCAGTTCTACCTTCTTAATTATATAAAAAATATTATAAATATACAAACTTAATAAAGGCTGCTAGCACATTGCTAGCAACCTTTACTTTATATTAAATACCTAATCTGGTAATGTAGACCCTCCAAAAGGCATAAGTATTACTTTAGCATTATCACTTTTTTCATTAAAAGCTGCATCTACAGCACTTTGAACATCTGAAAAAGGCTCCATAAATATACTTCTTACAAAATCCGGCTCCAATTCAGAAACTAAGAATATCTTAGCTTTCTTTAAAATCATAGCTATCGCCGCTGCTTTGTGGCCTCCAAGCTGAAAGTTTCTTTTAATTTCTTCAATCATATCTTCAGATTTCTCAAAGCTCAACATCCATTGCTCAAACACTTTCTCTCCTAGCCCTTCTTTACAAGAAGCTACTAATATTATTATTCCTCCATCTTTTACTGCATGTTTTGAATTATCTAATGCTTTTTGCGCTTGATATAAGTTTAAATCCTTAGGGTATCCTCCTGGAGTAGTGATAACTATATCAGCCTTCTCCTTTATATTTATCTTATAAAAGCTGTCTAAAAATCTGCATCCTTCTCTATGAGCATCTATATAATGTCCTGCTACTGCTTTAATTATTTTCTTGCTGCTGTCTAGAACTACATTTACTATAAAATCTATAGGAACAAATTTTTCTACAGCATCTATATCAATTCTTACTGGGTTAGTCTCTATATTTCCTGTTCTTGCCTCTTCTTCTACCATTCTGCTGTGATTTGCTTGAATTGCAGCTCTTGTAGAAACTCCAGGCATTATTGCCTTAGCGCCTCCGCTATAGCCTGCAAAATAATGATATTCTATGTTTCCAAGGCATATTCTTCTATCAGCCTTTGCTACCTCTTTATTTATATCTACCGGTGTTCCGTTTGCCGTTATTCCTAAGTGTACGTATTCTGTTGAATTGCTATCTATGCACTCTATTCTTTCATAAATTTCTTCTCCAACTAGATATTTTTTTTCATCTTCTGTGTGAGCTCTATGACTTCCAAGAGCAAATACTATTGTAATATTTTCATCCTTTATTCCCGCACTGTTAAGTTCCTCTATAACTACAGGAAGTACTGTTTTACTTGGCATAGGTCTTGTTATATCACTAGTTACTATTACAACATTTTCTCCAGCTCTAACAATATTCTTTAATTTACTAGAACTTATGGGATTGTCCATTGCTCTTCTAACTTCTTCTACACCAGTTAAATCAAGCCCAACCTCATTTGGAAGTAATATATTGGATACATTTTTTTCATCTATATTAAATTTTAATTTACCTTTTCCAAAGCCAAAGCTATACTCCATAAATAACTCTCCTCATCAATTAATTTAATACAAATTTTATAAAATTTTACATTTAACTTGTCATAAAGTTTAAAAATAAACAGTAGAGGCAGGCTCAAAGCTATTGAGTCTAAATCTACTGTTATTTATACAATTATATTATTTACTCTTCAATTCTTACTGGTCTTCCTTCTTCATAGGATTTTTTTGCAGCAATCGCTATAATTACTGGCTTTAATCCATCAATACCTTCAACTGGTGTTGGAGTATCATTTTTTATTGCATCAAAGAACTGCTTTAACTCCTCAACAAATGAATCCTTGTATCTTTCAAGGAAGAAGTATTTAGGCTTATCACTAAATACGCCTTCTGCTGTACTGAGTACTGCTGAAGTTGGAGCATCATTGCTAACAGTTACGCCTCCCTTTGATCCAAATACTTCTACTCTTTGGTCATATCCATATGCAGCTCTTCTGCTATTATCAATAATACCTATAGCACCATTTTTAAACTTTAGTGTAATCAAAGCTGTATCTACATCTCCTGCTTCTCCGATTGCAGGATCTACAAGTACTGCAGCATTAGTATATACCTCTGTTACTTCACTTCCTGATAAATATCTAACCATATCGAAATCGTGAATAGTCATATCTAAGAACATTCCTCCAGATACTCTAGCGTATTCAGCTGAAGGTGGTTCTGGATCCCTTGAAGTAACCTTAATTATATGTGGATCACCAATCTTGCCTTCTTTAACATATTCACGAACTTTGCTAAAGTTATGATCAAAACGTCTATTAAAACCAACTTGATACTTAACTCCTGCCTTTTTAACAGCATCTAATGCTGCAGCTATTCTATCAAGGTCATAGTCTATAGGTTTTTCACAGAAAATATGTTTTCCAGCATTAGCAGCTTCTATGGATATAGGCGAATGTGTATTTGTAGATGAACATATTAAAACAGTATTTATTTCTGAATCATTTAGTATATCATGATAATCTGAATATACATTTTCTATCCCTAAGTTTGCAGCCCAATCTTTTATATTGTCAGCATATACATCTGCAATAGCCTTAACTTTAACATCTACAAAATTATTAATTACATTCTCCGCATGAAGTTTTCCTATTCTTCCAGCTCCAATAATACCAAGTACAATTTTCTTATCCATAATCAATCTCTCCTATCAACATTTAGAATTTAGTATCTCTTATATAAAAAGATTCTTTACATATAAGAGATCTGCTTGGAATATTTTTATCTAAATACTATAGACCTGTCTTTTCTGCTATAAATTTTCTTGCTTTTATAGCATATTCTAATGGATTAGCTTTAGCAGGATCTTGTTCTGCTTCAACGACAAACCAACCTTCATAATTATTTTCATCTAGAATCTTAAATAGTGTATCGTAATCTATCATTCCGTCTCCTGGAACTGTGAATACTCCAGCTTTAACTGCATTTAAGAAGCTCATTTCTTCGCTCTTTACTGTATCTATTATTTCTTTTCTTATATCTTTTAAATGTACATGCTTAATTCTGTTTATATACTTCTTTAGAACCACCTCTGGATTTACATCCGAGAAAGTAAGATGTCCTGTATCGAAAAGTAAATATACTAGATTAGAGTCTGTCATCTCCATAAGTTTGTCTATTTCTTCTAAAGTTTGTACACCAGTACCCATATGGTGGTGATAAACTATCTTCATACCTTCTTGTGCTGCAAGTTTGCCTAACTCTTCTAGCCCTTTTGCAAGCTTGTTCCACTCTTCCTCTGTAAAGTGCGGCTTCTTGCTTAGAACTGGAGTATCCATCATACCTTGAATACTGTGTCCTTGCTCCGATACAACTATTACTTTTGCACCCATAGCATTAAGGAAATCTCTATGTTTTATAAATTCAATTACAGTCTCTTCTAGTGGTTTTGTAGTTAAGAATGAACTAAACCAGGCACTAGCTATATTTATCCCTCTTAAGTTTAAAGCCTTCTTTAATACTTCTGTATCTCTTGGATATTTGTTACCTACTTCACTTCCTGTAAAGCCAGCTAAAGCCATTTCACTAACACATTGCTCAAAAGTATTTTCTCCTCCAAGCTCGGGCATATCATCATTTGTCCATGCTATAGGAGCTATTCCCAATTTCACTTTATTTTTATCTAACATATCTTATCCCATCCCATCCTTGCCTTATTTTTAGTACTTTCTTGCATCCTTTATGTGACCCACAAGATCTTTATAAGCTTCTTTAATACTTTCTTTCTCTGAAACTTCTGCTGTTCCAACTCTCCACCATGATTCATAACCATTTGTCATAGTCTTAGGAAGAACTTTAATATCAATCAATGTTGAAACAGTTTGTTTCTTTGAATCTTCTATAGCTTTTCTTAATTCTTCTTCGTTTTTAACAGTATAGGTTTTACATCCATAGCTTTCTGCGTTCTTAGCAAAGTCTATCGGAACCAATCCTCCATCTAATTTACCAGTTTCAGGATTTCTAAATCTGAATTCAGTGCCAAAGCTTCCCATACCGTTCCCCATCTGAAGATTGTTTATACAACCAAAGGAAATATTATCAAATAGAAGTATATTGATTTTCTTTCTTTCTTGAATAGATGTAGGAAGCTCCGAGTGAAGCATCATATAAGATCCATCGCCTACCATAGCATATACTTCACGTTCAGGCTGAGCAATCTTTACCCCAAGAGAAGCATTTACTTCATACCCCATACAGGAATATCCGTATTCCATATGATATGTGTTAGCTTTCTTTGGACACCATACTCTCTGTAAATCTCCTGGTAAGCTTCCTGATGAACCTACCACAATAGCATCCTCGTCAAGCATTTCATCAAGTATACCTAATACTCTTGTCTGTGTTAGGAAAGAACCTGTTTGATTGCCAAACTCCTCTATTACATGATCTAGGTGCCCTGCCACTTCTGGCTTAAATGAATCTTTTTCATATTTTACATTAAAGAGGCGGTTAAGCTCCTCTGCCCAGTTATTCTTTACATCTTTTATTTCACTTGAATATCCTGATTTATACCCTACCTTGTCTAGCTCTTCTGTAAGAGTTTCTAAAGCACTCTTTGCATCTGCTACCACTCTTACAGCATCCATTTTGTAGGCGTCAAACTCAGCAACATTAATATTTACAAATTCTACATCAGGATTTTGGAAGATCCACTTTGAGGATGTAGTGAAATCCGTATATCTTGTTCCTATTCCTATAACAACATCCGCTTCCTTTGCTATTAGATTAGCTGAAAGGTTTCCTGTTACACCAATGCCTCCGAGGTTAAGCTCATGATTCCATTCAACTGCACTCTTTCCTGCTTGTGTTTCAGCAAAAGGAATATTATACTTTTCAGCAAATATCTTGAGTACTTCAGCAGCTTCGGAATATCTAACACCGCCTCCACATATTATTAAAGGTTTCTTTTTAGACTTAATAACGTCTAAAGCATCCTTTATCATTTCCTTAGTAGCAGGTCTTCTTTCTATTCTATGGACTCTCTTTTTAAAAAAAACAGTTGGATAATCATATGCTTCACCTTCAACATCTTGAGGTAATGCAATTGTAACAGCTCCAGTATCAGCTGGATTCGTAAGTACTCTCATGGCATTTATCATGGCAGACATGAGCTGCTCTGGACGACTTATACGGTCCCAGTACTTACTTACAGCCTTGAAAGCATCGTTGGTTGTAATATTAAAATCATGGTAATGCTCAACCTGCTGTAATACAGGGTCAGGCTGACGTACAGCATAGGTGTCACCAGGTAAGAAAAGCACTGGAATACGATTTGCACTTGCAGTTCCTGCTGCTGTAACCATATTCGCTGCACCAGGACCAACAGATGATGTGCAAGCGTAAATCTGCTTTCTGTGATTTTGCTTTGCAAAGCCTATCGCGGCATGAGCCATTCCTTGTTCATTTCTTCCTTGATGCACTATAAGTTCTCCTGAATCTTGTTCTAAAGCCTGTCCTAAGCCAAGAACATTACCGTGTCCAAAAATAGTAAATACACCTTTTACAAACTTAATTTCTTTTCCATCAAACTCTATATATTGGTTATCTAAAAACTTAACAAGGGCCTGTGCCATTGTAAGCCTAATAGTTTTCATATTTTCACCTCAAAACAAATAAATTTTTACCTATTTTAGGACATCCGCCGTATTGGAGGGAATCAGTAAAGAGGAACGGCGGATGTATATATAATTTAATAAGGGGCAATTTTATTAGTTTTTAAACATTGGAGTAATTCCAATATTGATTAAGTAAATTTTAATTTATTTATCAGGCCAAATTTTAGCATTTTCTTCTGTAACCCACAGATGTTCAGGCACAAAAATCGGAGTTATATATGGATTCCCATCTAAATGTCTTATTGCCCAAATATAATACATAGCATATCCTGGTGCTGTAGTTTGTGGATGTGTAGCATTGTCTAGTATTTTTACAGTATCATTATTCTTTAGCTTAACTACATCTTCTCCTAACTCTGAAAATCCATATCCCTGCTCAGGGTTAAACTTGTAAAAATATATTTCTGGTTGTGGATGATAATGTGGTGGATAGCTTGACCATTTTCCCGGGTAATCTACAACTTCTCCAACAACTAAGTTTGAATATTTAGCATTTGAATAATCAAATACAGTTCTTACAATTCTTGTGGAAGCTTCCTTCATTGTTCCTGCACCACGATTTTCACTTCTACATTCTTTACTTATATACAATTTTGATTCAAATATAGTGTCATTAGTTGTTTTAGTAACACATATTTCTGTATCTTCAGCAACACCTATAATTTTCACTTCAACATTCTTTGGTACATGAAGTACCCATGGCTCTTCATCAAAGCATGAATTTCTTAAAGCATTTTCTTTTTTACCATCATATTCAAAAGTAACTTCACCTTTAATTAAAAGAAATGCCCTTTCTTTTTCATCCTTATCTATCTCAACCTGATCCTTAGCAAGCCTCAGTATGCCAAAATCCATCATAGTGTTATGTTCTTGTTCATCAATAGTAGTTATCGAATTATAACCATATCTAAAAGGTTCATTCTGTCTAATCCTAAGCATAATTTGTCACCTCTTTATAATATTTAAGTCATTCTAAACCTTAGAATAAGCTTATAAATTTTTATTATATCTACTCTGAATTATTTACTCTTTCTTTCCAAAACCTTCTTAACTTTTGACATAATATCTTTGTAAGTAAGGTTATACTGCTCTTTTAAGTAATCTACAGGACCAACTTGGCCAAATCTATCTTCAACCCCAACTCTTTCAAGTGGTACAAGCTCATTTTCTGCTATTACTTCTGCTACTGCAGAACCTAATCCATTTAATATACTGTGGTTTTCAGCCGTTACAATAGCACCTGTTTCTTTTGCACAGTTCAATATAGCTTCTTTATCAATTGGTTTTAAAGTAAACATATTTTCAACTCTTACAGATATACCCTCTTTGTCCAATTCATCAGCAGCTTTTAATGCTTCTGCTACCATTATTCCTGTAGCAAATATTGTTACATCTTTGCCATCTCTAAGTACTATAGACTTTCCTATTTCAAAGGTTGAACCATTTTCATATATTTTTACCGCATTTTTTCTTAAAAGCCTAGTGTAGAACACACCATATTTATCAGCAATCTGCTCTATTATATTTTCAAGCATTACACTATCAACTGGTTCTAGTATTGTTATGTTTGGAACATTTCGGAGTATTCCCATATCCTCAAAAGGCATATGTGTTCCCCCATTAAAAGCCGCAGTTACTCCTGGGTCACTCCCTGTAATTTTTACATTAAGCTTTGCATATCCACAGGATAAAAAAATTTGATCGAAGCATCTTCTTGTAGCAAAAGGTCCAAAGCTATGAGCAAAAGGTATTAGCCCTACTGCAGACATACCTGCTGCAACACCAATCATATTTGCTTCCTGTATTCCTACATTAAAAGTTCTATCTGGATACGCTTTCTTGAATGGCATCATTCCCATTGAACTCATCAAATCTGCATCAAGAGCTACAATATTTTCATTTTTTTCTGCTAGTGTCATAAGCGTTTTAGCATACATATCTCTCATTGCTATTTCTTCATTTACTCTTTTTTCTGCTAATTTAATACTCATTATTTCATCACCTCTTGTAGCTTATTCTCTAATGCCTTAAGTGCATCTTCCATTTGCTCTTTGCTTACAGTTATATGGTGATTACTTAAAATACCTTCTGCAAAACTACATCCCTTTCCCTTAACAGTATTCAAAACTATTACTGAAGGTCTGCCTTCATTTTCTTTGGCCTTTTCTATAGCATGGTATACTTCCTCAACATTATGTCCATCAACACTCTGAGCATACCACCCGAAACTCTCGAATTTAGCTTTAATATCTCCAAGATCATTTATGTCTTTAGTGTATCCATCCAACTGCTGCTTATTGTAATCTACAAAGGCAATAAGATGGTCTATTTTTTGCTGAGCTGCACACATTACAGCTTCCCATACCTGACCTTCCTGTATCTCTCCATCTCCAAGTATTAAATAAGTATAGCTATCTTTACCTTTTAATCTATTCCCCAGGGCTACCCCTAATGCAGTAGAAGATCCTTGACCAAGAGACCCTGTAGTCATATCAATACCTGTCGTTAGATTTCTATCACAATGGCTTGGGAAATGAGTTCCTGGTGTATTTAGTGTAAGAAGGTCTTCTTTAGGGAAATATCCTTTCAGCGCAAGAGCTGAGTATATTGCAGGCCCTGCATGTCCCTTTGAACATACCAACCAATCTCTGTCTTCCCACTTTGGATTTTGAGGATCTATATTCATTACTTCACCATAAAGTACTGCTATAGTATCAGCAACGGACATTGCTCCTCCCATATGTCCAAAACCTAAAGTACCTATGGCTCTCACTGTTTCTATTCTTATCTTTAAAGCAAAAGCTTCTAATTCTCTTATTTTGTCCAAACTAAGCATTCTACACCTCCATTTTTTTATCATAAGCCTCTTTCATAGCTTCTATAAGAGGCATTTTTACTCCGGAAAGGAACCTCACCATTGCACCTCCAGCTGTACAAACATAATTTATTTTATTTGTATCTATAAAGCGCTGTGCTGCATTTACTGTATCCCCTCCGCCAATTACGGAATAACCTTCAGCATCTGCTATAGCATTCCATATCGCTTTAGTTCCATCTTCAAATATTTTATTCTCGTAAACTCCAGCTGGACCATTTACAAAAATAGTTCCTGCTTTTGAAAGTTCCTCTTCAAATATTTCTATAGTTTTATGGCCTATATCCATGCACATGTGACTAGTAGGAAGTTCTTCTATAGAAATTTCTTTTCTAGATCCATCCTGCTCATATGCTAAGTCCACTGGATACGTTATCTTTTCACCGTATTTTTTAATATATTCTTTAGCTGGCTCTATAAACACATCGAGATTTCTATTTTTTATAAATTTCTCGTTAGCTTCTCCTAATTGGTATCCCTTTGCCATAAGCATTATATGCCCAGTTATACCACAACATAATATTCTATCTGCAGTATCATTTTCTAAAACCTGTTTCATCATTCCAAAAGCATCTGAGATTTTAAGTCCACCAAGTACAAATACAGAAGGCTTATTTGGACATTCCATAACCTTTGTTAAAGCACTTAATTCTTTAAACATTAACGTACCTGCCGCACTAGGAAGAATTTCTTGAAAAGCGACCATAGACGGTGCATTTCTGTGTGCTGCCGCAAAGGCATCATTTACATAGCAATCCACAATAGGTGCAAGACCTCTAACTAAGTAGGTATTTAGCATTCCTTTTGCATCTAATTTCACGTCGTTTTCGAAAGTGGATACCTCTTCCGTTAAATATCTTAGGTTTCCCAAAAGAACTAACTCACCGCATTTCAAATTTTTGACTGTTTCCTGAGCCGCAGGACCACATACATCATCTACGTATTTTACTTCTCTGCCAAGCTTTTGAGATAACTTTTCTGCATGCTCTTTCATGGACATTAAATTATGATAGTCTAATGTATCTCCCTGATGCGCTATTATAGCAATCTTAGCTCCTTGTCCTATCAGATAGCTTAGTGTAGGAATGCTTTTATTTATTCTATTTTCACTTACTATCTTTTTACTTTCCGGATCAATTGGTGAATTTATATCAAGTCTTAATAATACTGTCTTATTTTTATAGTCAAACTCTTCCATAGATTTTATTTTAGTTGCTGTTATTCCATCCATTTTCCCATCCCCAAATATTTATTTGTTTCTGCAACTCCCTCGAGCCTATCTGTTTGCATTTCCATAGCAGCCCTTATAGCATCTATATTTTCTGGTATAACTACTGCTTCTTGAGGAATATTTATTGCAAACATTATGTCTTTTCCTGACTTAACAATTGACTCTTCAAATACTGCTATTTCATACATATCTCCTCTTGGATTTCCAAGATCTCTTGCATATCTAAATAATGAAGCATTTCCAAGGAATCCATCAGCAAGTTTCACTACTCTTATTCTTGGATGTTTACTAAACATTTCTAATAATTGCTCTTTTGATATATCCTTTTTAGGTGTAGCTAAAACAGTTATGATATGTCCATGTGTTACTGGTGTATGAACAAGTATTCCTGTTGCATCAACATGAGGCATTATTGTCATTAAGTCTAATGCCTGATGACTTGGCGCCTTATCAACCTGTAATGCATTTGTAAGACCTCTGTGATAGTCACCAGGATCAGCAACACGTCTTATTATTGTTATTGCAACTTTTTCAACACCTACTTCTCTATCTATACAATCTACTGCTCTGATAAGTCCTGTAGTGTTGCAGGAAGTTAACTTTAAGAATTGTTTACCTATTCCCTTTTCATAGTTTGCATAACCATGGAAGAATACATCTGCCACATTGTTTTTTTCTCCACCTTGGAATATTGCTTTTTTATTGTATTTAGCATAAAGTTCTTTATTTTTAGCTCCTACTCCAGCACTAGTAGCGTCAAGGATAACATCACATTTTTGCACTAATTCTTCAAGGGTACCGCTTACAGGTATTCCTAATTCATCAAATAGTTTTTTATTTTCCGGTACTGCAGTATATAAAGCATATGGCAATCCTTTTTCTTTTAAAGCTCTTACTGAAAGTGTAGGTGAAACATCTGCAACTCCCACTAATTCCATATCTTTTTGAGAAGCAACTCCATCTGCAAGTCTTTGTCCAATAACGCCGAAACCTGCAACGCCAACTTTTATCATTTTTATTCCCCCTATTTTTTAATATTTATCTTTTAATAAACCTTTAAGTTTTAGAATAATACTATTTATAATTGACCAAGTAACGCTTTGGTGTGTTCTGCAACCATCTCTGGAGTAATATCATTTTTTCTAGCAACTCCAGTATCAATTGCAGCTTTAGCTACATATTCAGCAACTTTAGGTGCTATTCTCAAATCAAAGGCTTCCGGTATAACATACTCCGGTCTTAACTTATCTTCATCTACAAGTCCTGCTATAGCATAGGCTGCTGCTATCTTCATTTCATCATTAATTTCACTAGCATGAACATCTAATGCTCCTCTAAATATTCCTGGAAAAGCTAATACATTATTAACTTGATTTGGGAAGTCTGATCTACCTGTGCATACTACCTTTGCCCCAGCTTTTACAGCTAAGTGGGGAAGTATTTCTGGATTTGGATTTGCCATAGCCATAATAATTGAGTCTCTGTTCATTGATTTAACCATTTCCTGTGTTACACAGTTTGCAACTGACACTCCCAAGAATACGTCTGCACCTTTTAACGCATCCGTTAGATTTCCTGATATTAATTCTTTGTTAGTTATTTCAGCTATTTCGTCTTTGTATTTATTCATACCAGAAGGTCTTCCTTTATATATTGCTCCTTTAGTATCGCAAAGAATTACATCCTTAGTTCCCATCTTTAATAATAGTTTAGTAATAGCAATTCCTGCTGCGCCTGCACCGTTTATAACTACTTTAATATCTCCAAACCTCTTATTAGTGAGTTTCAATGCATTAATCAAGCATGCAGCTGAAACTACTGCTGTTCCATGTTGATCATCGTGAAATATCGGTATATTAGAAATTTCTTTAAGCTTTTGTTCAATCTCAAAACACTCTGGAGCCTTTATATCCTCTAGATTAATTCCACCAAAAGTCGGTTCCATAAGTTTAACTGTTTCAACAATCTTATCTACATCCTTAGTTTCTAAACATATTGGGAAAGCATCTACTCCACCAAAGGCTTTAAATAATACTGCTTTGCCTTCCATAACAGGAAGTCCTGCTCCTGCACCTATGTCTCCAAGTCCCAATACTGCTGTACCATTTGTTACTACAGCAACCCAGTTTCCTCTTGATGTGTAATCATAAATCATCTCTGGATTTTTATTAATTTCCAAACAAGGTTCTGCAACTCCTGGTGTATATGCAAGTGTCATATCTTCTTGATTTTTAACCGGTACCTTACAATTCAAAGCTATCTTACCTTCATTATCTTTGTGAAATTTTAGTGCTCTTTCTCTTAAATCCAACATTATTTCCTCCTGTCTGTACTATAAATTTTATTTTTTATGCATTAGCACTTGTTGCATTATTTGTGTTTGTAACTGGCGCTATTTTAGCTTTCTTTTGAGCTTGAGTTCTTAAAACATCTACATAAACGGCACCTATTATAACTAATCCTATTGCAACAGTTTGTATATCTGCTGGTACGCTTAGAAGATTTAATCCATTTCTAAGTACAGCCATAATCATAGCTCCTATTAACGTTCCCCATACTGTACCAGATCCACCCATAAAGGATGCTCCACCTATTATACAAGCAGCGATAGCATCTGCATCGTAGTCTAAACCCGCTAGTGGAAATGCTGCATTAACTCTTCCTACTAAAACTATTCCACATAGTGCTGCCATGAAACCACATATCGTATAAACTAGTATTAATGTTCTATGCACATTAACACCAGATAGCTTTGCAGCTTCTTGATTACCACCAACTGCATATATATATCTACCTTGAGCTGTTCTAGTTAAGAATATATGGAAAACTACAAATACAACTAAAACTAATATGAAACTTACTGGTATCGCTCCTATTTTTTCTGATCCTAAAAATTGAACTGATTTAGAGAAACCTGATATTGGAGAAGCTGCTGTAACTATAAGAGCTAAACCTCTTGCCACATTTTTCATAGCTAATGTTGATATAAATGGATGTGGTAATTTTAGTTTAGTAAGCATAATTCCATTGAGAAATCCTAGAAAAGCACCAACTGATAAGCATAGTGGAAGAGCTAGCATAGGAGACATATTCCACTTTGTTATAGCAACTCCCATTACGCATATAGATAACGCCAACATAGAACCAACAGAAAGATCGATACCTGCTGTTATTATAGTAAGTAGCATACCAACAGAAATTAAGCTATTTATTGCAGATTGATTTGCTATATTCATTATGTTTTTAAAGGTAAAAAACTGATCCGATGCAAAGGTCAAAACAACACAAAGTATTAACAAGCCTAATAAAGGACCAAGCTTAGATAATATACTTTTTAAAGATTTATCTTCGTTTAAATCAAACCTTGCTTTTTTGTTTGTTTGTTCCATTTACTATATCCCTCCCGAAGCCGCTTTCATAATATTTTCTTGATTTGCCTCTTTTCTGTTAAATTCACCTGTAATCTTTCCCTCATGCATAACAATAATTCTATCGCTCATACCTAATATCTCTGGCATTTCCGAAGAAATCATTATTATTGCTGCTCCTTTAGCCACAAGTTCATTCATAACATTATAAACTTCAACTTTAGCTCCTACGTCTATACCTCTTGTTGGTTCATCAAAAATATATATATCTGCATCTGTATTTAACCACTTAGCTATAACCACTTTTTGTTGATTTCCGCCGCTAAACTGCCTTACTATAAAGTTATCCAGCGGAGGATTTATATTTAATTTTTTGATATTTTCAGCACATCTTTGTTTAGATTTGCTTGCACTCAAAAGTAATCCATTTTTTATTTTATTAAAAGATGAAATATTCATATTAAATGCTACTGTATTGTCAAGGATTAACCCTTGTCCTTTTCTATCCTCAGTTAAAAATGCTATTTTATTATTCATCGCATCTCTAGGGGATTTTATTTTAACCTTTTTGCTGTGCACAAATATATCTCCAGCGTCTTTAGGATCTGCTCCAAAAATGACTCTCATAACTTCAGTTCTCCCAGCTCCTACAAGACCTGCCAATCCAAGGATTTCTCCTCTTTTTACACCAAAAGTAATGTTTTCAAACACACCATTTTTACTTAAACCCTCAACTCTTAGCGCTTCTTCACCTAGTTTAGTTTCTATTTTAGGAAATTGTTCTTCCAAATCTCTTCCAACCATTAATTTTATTAGAATATCTGTCGTAACTTCTTTTTTATCTAAAGTCTTAACCTTTTCCCCATCTCTCATAACTGTAACTCTATCGCATATTTCTAAAATTTCTTCAAGTCTGTGTGAAATATATACTATCCCTATACCCTTATCTCTTAAACTTTTTACAGTTCTTAACAACTCTTTAACTTCTCTATTACTTAAACTCGCTGTAGGCTCATCCATTATTAATACTTTTGTCTTTACACTTAAAGCTTTTGCTATTTCAACCATCTGTTGTTGTCCCACGCCTAACATATTTATAGGTAACTTTGGGTTAATTTCTTGTCCTAAATCCTTTAATAACTCAGAAGCCCTTTCTATCATGTGTGTTCTATCAAGTAACTTGCCTTTTTTAATTTCTCTACCTAAAAAAACATTTTCTGCAACTGTAAGTTGTTTAACAATATTTAGTTCTTGGTATATAGCTGTTATTCCTAAGTTCATAGCATGTTTAGGTCCATCAATAACCGTTTCTTTACCTTCAACAAATATTTTCCCTTCATCATTTCTATGAGCACCTGTTAAAATTTTAATTAGCGTAGACTTACCCGCTCCATTTTCTCCTACTAATCCGAGTACTTCACCTGGATACACATCTAAATCTATTGAATTTAATGCTCTAACCCCAGGAAATATCTTGGAAACGCCTTTTAATTCAATAATAGGCTGTTTCATTATACAACTCACCTCTATTTCCAATTAGCTATAATATTTATATTTTTTAATTTTGTGAACCCAACGTATTTTAAGTTAGTCGGGTCCACATTTTAATACTTATATAATGAAAGTTATTTTTTAAGTATTTTATCTAACTCAGCTTGCGCCTGATCTACATTTTCTTTAGTTATCATCTTTGTACCAGTATCAACTCTCTTGTCAACGTTTTCACCTTTAGCCGCCTTAACTGCAGTTTCTACACCTAATTTACCTATATTATATGGACTTTGTGCTACTGAAGCTGTAAGCTCTCCAGCTTTTATTGATTTCATAGCATCTGGTGAACCGTCAAATCCAATTACAGCAACATTTGTTTTATTAGCTTGTTTAAGTGCTCTTAGAGCTCCTAGTGCCATTTCATCATTTGAGCAGAAAACACCTTTTACATTTGGATGAGTTTGTAGAAGGTTTTCCATTACTGACATAGCTTTGTTTCTATCACTGTTAGCTGGCTGAATTTCTACAACTTTAACACCAGCAGCTTCTAACTCTTGCTTAGCACCATTTACACGTTCATCATGAGTTGCATCTCCTAAAGCTCCTCTTATAATAACAACTTCTGATCCTTTTCCAGCCTTTTCTGCTAAGTACTTACCACCAAGCTGTCCACCAGCCAAGTTCCCTGTTCCAACAAAGGCTTTTTTCTTATCCCATTTAGCATCTGTGTCTATAAGAATAACAGGAATTTTAGCAGCATCCGCCTTATCAAAAGTAGCTAGTGCAGCACTAGGTTGTGATGGTGCTACAACTAAAACGGAAACTTTCTTAACTATTTGATCTTCCATTAAGGAAGTTTGCCCTGCGATGTCAGTTTCATCATTTGGACCAAGTACTTGTACATCTACTCCCAATTCTTTACCAGCATCCTTTTCACCCGCTTGTACTATCTTCCAATAGTCACTGTTTACCGCTTTTAAAACAACAGATATAGTAGGCTTTCCATCTTTCTTATTAGATGCTTCTTGACTTTCACCTGTTGACTTATTTCCACATCCAACAAACAATGATGACATTACTGCCGTAATAGCGAGAGCACTTAATAATTTTCCATATCTCTTCATCAATTTTCCCCCTTAATTTTATTAAAATTTGAACCATACCTATTTTATATTTATTATTAAATTCTATCCTCCTCTCATTAGAATTTAATTTTTATGTAATATTATTTTGTACTATTTAATATAAAGGGACTTTTTAGCATTAAAGTTAAAAATATAAAGATATTTTTGCCAAGTGTATAAGTACTATATTTATTTATATAAATAATGTATAATTTAAATATTGCATATTATCTGAATTTTTCACCATTTGCTTTGGCATATTTAAATAATAAAGTAAATTCTAAATTTTCAAAACTATAATTTTTTACTATTTGTTTACTTTTTAAAAATATCATTACTTTAAATATTTTTAGTTACTTTGTTTTATGTCATATTGAGATTGATTAGTTTTATTGGTTAAATGACCCACATATGCTTTTATAATTCAGAAAACACCTTTTATTTTTAACACTTTATTTAAAACTGAACACATATGGTTGTATTTTTAAAGTCACCTTCATACTAAGGAGATGTATATATGAAAATGTTTGCATTAAATAAAAAAATTAATTTTAAAAGTACATTTATAAGACTATTACTGTCATATATAATGCTTACTTCTGCAATATTATTCGTAACTACTTTAGCTATATATAGCGGTTACAAACGTCAAATTATAGAGAACTCTATCTCATCTTCTCAAAAAATATTAGAACAAGCTTCATACTATACGAATTATACATTAAATTGGGCCAAGCTATTTTCATATCAGCTATATTTGAATCAAGATATTTATAATTTGATGTATTTAAACAAAAATGAAAATACTACTGAGATTGCAAATCCTAAAATTATGCAACTAACTTCTTCAATTCCATCTATTTATTCGATATACATTTACAATAACAACAATGGGAAGATTTACACATCTGTAAGTGGCGAACAAAAAGTTGATAGTTTTTATGATCATGAAATTATAGATATATTGAAAAATTCTTCTGAAACATTTTCTTCTAACTTAATTCCAAGGAGAATAAATCTATCCTCAGAATATAATTCAAACTATAAAAAGAATATTTTATCAATTTTTCTTAGCAATAGTAAAAATCCTAAAAATAATTTACCTGATGGTGCTATAATTCTAAACTTAGATGCTGATGAAGTTGAAAAATATTTCAAAACTATTTCGGAAAATGGATGTGATTTATTTGCAATTGATAATAAGGGTAATATAGTACTCCACTCAAGTTCAGGAATGTTTTTAAAAAATATATCTCAAAGCGATTATTTAAAGAAAATATTAGAAAATAAGAATGATAACGGAAATTTCTTATGTGATATAGATGGAAAACCTTGTGTTATTACTTACACAGCCTTAGAAAGAATGGGTTTAAAGTTTATTACTATTACTCCATATAATACTTTCCTTGGAAGTATAAATAAAATGATTCATTTAATTATAGTAATATTTATAACAATATTTATTATAGGGGCCGCCTGTTCGTATTTAATATCTATGCGAATATATTCTCCTATAGATAGAATTGTTAAGCAGGTTAAGAGTAAAGCACTTATTAATAATGAACTTCAAAATTATAGCAAATCTAATGAATTTGATTTCTTATCGATAGCTATTGATAATATTCTTAATGAAAAGTTAAGCTTGAAAAAGCTCTCTATTGAAGATACCAACTTTATCAAAAAGCAGTTGTTAAAAAGCATATTATTAAATACAGTAGTAAATTTTAAAGACATAAAAACAAAATTTGAAGAGCTAAATATTAATATATCTGAGAATGGTAATATAGCTATTGTATTTAAAATAGATAGAATCAAACATTTTTATTCGAGATTTTCTAATAGAGATAGGCAATTGGTCCGATTTGGTATATGCAACATATGTAGTGATATTTCTTCAAAATACTATAGTAACGAGTGCCTTAATATAAATGGTAATTTAATAGCATTAATTTTAAGCACTTCAAAAGAACCAAGTCAAGAAGACTTAGATTTAATTATAAATATTGTTGCTGAAATTCAAAATTATGTTTTATCATATTTTAATGTTTCACTTTCATCTGGTATTGGGTCTTATGCTTATAGTTTGTCACAAATATCATCTTCATATAAACTTGCTGCTGACTGTGTGAATTATAGACTAAAATATGGCATAAACTCCATTCTATATTATGATAAAATAAATGCCGATATTAATAATGACTATTTCTACGACGAAGATTTGGAAAGTTCCTTATTTAATGCTGTAAAACTAGGTAACATAAAAAATATAGAAACCGAACTGGATAAAATGCTTAATAAGATTAGTACCTATTCTTATAGCAATATTCTTCTTAGCATATCGCAACTGGCTTTACATTCAAAAAAGTTAGTAGATACCCTCTATAAGGTAAATAATGAAACTAGAGACCTTAAATGAAGTTAAAGCATGGTTTATGAACCTTTATTCAAATTGTGTAGCTCAGTTTAATGAAAAGAAGCTAAATAGGGTAAATACTATTGTTAAAGCTGTTACAAATTATATAGACGAAAATTACCCTAATCCGTCTATATCACCTGAGAGTATTGCAGACCATGTAAATATTTCATCAAATTATCTTAGAACTATCTTTAAAAATACGGTAAATAAATCTCTATCTATTTATATTTCTGAAGTTAGATTTAATAAAGCTAAATTTCTTCTCGAGACTACTGATTTAACAGTATCTGAAATATCTACCGCTGTTGGTTTTAGCAATACGAATTACTTTTATACTGCCTTTAAAAAGAATTATGGTATTTCACCTAATCATTATAGAAATACTTATAAATCTACTTAATTATTTATATAAAAAAATAGATACCTCTAATCAGAGGTATCTATTTTTTTCTTATTTAAAGTATCTATCTAATAATCCTTTAAATGCACATCCATGTCTTGCTTCATCTTTGCACATTTCATGTACTGTATCATGAATTGCATCATAGTTTAACTTTTTAGCTAAAGTAGCTAAGTCTTTTTTACCTTGACAAGCTCCATGTTCTGCTTCAACTCTCATTTGTAAGTTCTTCTTTGTATCAGCAGTTACTACTTCTCCAAGTAATTCTGCAAACTTAGCAGCATGTTCTGCCTCTTCAAAAGCTATTCTCTTATATGCTTCTGCTATTTCAGGATATCCTTCTCTTTCAGCTTGACGGCTCATAGCTAAATACATTCCAACTTCTGTACATTCACCAGTAAAGTTAGCTCTTAGCCCTTCTACTACTGCTTGATCTACTCCTTCAGCAACTCCAACTTTATGCTCATCAGCCCAACTCATTTGCCCTTCTACTTTTTCTATAAATTTTTCTCTTGGAGCCTTACATTGAGGGCACTTTTCTGGAGCCATTTCTCCTTCATGAACGTATCCACATATTGTACAAACAAATTTTTTCATTAATATTTCCTCCCCATCTAATCATAATTTATATATAGGTTTTTATTTATAAACATTAAAATATCATCAACAATTACTATTATATGATATTAATTCGTTTTTTTCAAGTGTTTTCCAAGATAAGTTATGTACATTTTTTTAATTTTTTATGTACAAGTATTTAAAGGAAAAATTTAAATTATGTAAAGAGATATTTTCCCAACTGGTGATAGGTTTAAGGACTCTCTTTATTTTATTTATAAAAAAAGACCTATGTGAAAACAATTAGTTTTATTTTCACATAAGTCTAACTTTCATATATTACATTTTATGCAATATTGTCATCTACTTTCTTAAACTTACTCTTTCTTGACTTATAAACAGGATATCCTATTAATGTAAAGACAAGTCCTAATCCAGCGTTCATAGGTTGAGTAAATAAAGTATTTAATATTATATAAGCTCCTCCAATTATTGCTATAGCAGGTACTATAGGATATAGAGGTACTTTATATGGTCTATGAAGATTTGGTTGATTTTTTCTAAGAACAAACACAGCATAGAATGTCATAACATAGAACAACCATATTACGAATATTAATAAGTCAGTTAACTGATCAAACTTTCCTGAGAATACTAATAATATTGATATAACAGCCATTAATATACCACTGTTTATTGGTGTCTTAAATGTTGGGTGTAATTTTGCTAACCAGTTACTAAATGGTAGTTTATTTTCAGTTGCCATAGCATATGGAATTCTCATTCCTGTTAATATATATCCATTGATTGCTCCAAATATTGATACTAATATACCTACTGTGATAATCTTTCCACCTGATGGTCCAAAGATTATTGTTGCAACGTCTGCAGCTGGTGTCTTTGTAGCTGCAAGTGCTGATGCTGGTAATACGAATAGGTAAGCTACGTTTATTAATAGATAAACAGCCATAACTAATGATAATCCACCAATAATCGCTCTTGGTAAGTCTTTAGCAGGATTTTTCATTTCTCCAGCTATAGCTCCAACGTTTATCCATCCATCATAAGCGAACATTGTAGCAACTAGTGCTGATCCTAAGCTTGTACCAATTGGGTGGTCAACAGCAGTCATTGGGAATAATCTAACTACTCCACCATCACCTTTTATAAGTCCTACTATTATGATTGCAAATAAAGGTATTAATTTACCTGCTGTTGCAACTGTCTGAATAGCTCCACCTGTCTTTGATCCTAGTGAATTCATACATGTAAGGAATATAATAGTTATAATTGCTACTGGAATTATCATTGAATCACTTAAACCTAGTAGAGTAGCAGCTTGAGTACCAAATATTATTCCAAGAGCTGCAATATTTGCTGGGAAATATATAACTGTTTGAGCCCATCCTAAAAGGTAACCCCAAACATCACCATATGTTTCCTCTAAATATGCTACCATACCACCTGTTTTTGGTATAGCTGCAGATACCTCAGCAGCAGTAAGACCACCTGCTATAGAAATAATTCCGCCTAAAACCCATGCAGTCATACCCAATCCTGGCGCTCCTGTTGCACCAAATACAGCTGTAGGTTTGAAGAATACTCCTCCACCTATAACCATACCGATAACGATTGCAAGAGCGGGTACTAAACCAATTTCTTTTTTTAATTCACTTTTACTCATTGCGTGATTTACCTCCCCACAAAAGTATTATTATATATATTTCTTATTCCGATAAAATCTTAACATGAATCATTCACTAAATCAAGTGAAATTTTCACAATAATTTTATATTTAAATGAATTTTTTGCATTAATTTACATAATAAGCATGTTATTTTTGCGAATTTATAATTTTATGGTCATTTTTTGAAATTTTGCCTCTATACAAATTGTTATTTTTATAATTATTTAATTATTGCAAAACTTTTAATAAGAATAATTTTTGTTATACTTGAGATAAATTTGTCATAATTTATGTCATATTGAAATTCCCATGCTAAAGTTTTGCATACATAAAAAGTTCTTTACTACAATTAAAATGCAAAAAATTTAACATATACATTCACAACTAATAATCATAGTAATATTTTTAACCTGATAGTAGCAACCCCGTAGTGGTATTAAAAATTTATTTAACATCATTTATTCGATAAAATGTAAAATTTCTATATTTCAATCTATCAATTACTTGATGCATTACCGACTGATTAGAGTATTCGTAATATGGGTATCCATCTTCCCCCTTAGATATCTTTATATCATCAAATTCTATATATGGATGATAAAAAAAACTTGCAATCAAACCCTCTTTTAATGTATCTATCTTATTAATCATATTTATACAATCATCTTTACCATCTATATAATTCAATGGTGTAGGAATATACTTTATGATTCTGCCATATTTATCTTTATAAAACACCTTATTACACTCAGTTATACCTCCATCTTCAGAATATGGTTCATATATATAATCAAAATTTTTTTCAATAATATCTTGTTGAGGATATAAAATAGCATAGTGCGGCACTTCAAAAAAACTGCATTGGATTTTTAATTTTCCAGCAGTCTCTAATGCAGCCTTTATTCTTTCCTGTGCATACTGAATATCTCCTGGAATATTGTCTCTTAAACTTCTATGAAATTCTATTCCATCTACACTCTCTGTCTCTCCATATTGATGAGTATATCCGTGAAGTCCTATTATTCCACCCTTATCCATAAAGTAATCTAACGTAAAGACAAAATCAGCATTATGCATATTATAATTTTTTAAAAGATCATTATCTATATTTTTTTTCGGGCTAACATATCTAGGTATCCATGCAATATGAAAAGGCACTCCTTCACTATGCAGATAGTCACAAATTATTCTGAGTTTCTCTAAAGACTCTTCCGAGCTATACATTCCCCCTGCTGCTATATCTTCTAGCCTAATTAAAGCAGGTTTTCCTTTCTTACTTACTGCAGCACAATTTACTATATCTCTATTTTTATATAGAGATATAGTATTTTTATCTATATTCCATTGAGTCTTTAAATCGAACATTTTTATGAAGTCAAATAGTGTTATATAAACACAATCATTAGTACATATAGCTTTCTCTTTTAATTTAATACCTCTTTCATTTTTGACAAATTCATCTTTATCATGATTAACAATAATATTACATTGATTTAATTCTAAAACTGTACTATTATTTTTTATAGAGCTCTTTCCATGAAGTTTACTTAAGATCTCTGTCACAGGAATATAATATCTATTATTTTCTACATATATAGGCTTTAACAAATTTAAATCAGCGTCTTCGTATTTTAAGCTTATGTTAGCCTTTATCATATTAATATCTTTTGATGTATACTTATCGCCACTATTTTCCATATATATTTTACTACTTACAGACTTAATAAAATATGTGAATACTAAAAGCACTATAATTACAATAAAAAATTTCCACCTGTTAAAAATTCTCATTTTATCGCTTCTTTCTTTATTAATATAAAAAATTCTTCACTTTATTTTTGCCTTTCTCATGAAAATTATCCTAATTTTATAATTTAATTTTCCTAAATTTCACATCAACAATATTTTCTAAAAAATTACTTTTGACAAGTAATAATTTTTATTATATGATATAATTAATTATATAGTAAGGATGGTGTATATGAATAATTTAGCTGGTATTTTTAGAGAGAAGAAATTAAAACTTACTCCTCAGCGTATTGCAGTATATAAGTTTTTGCAATCTACAAAAGAGCATCCATCTGCTGAAACTATATATAAAGCTCTACAACCGGAATATCCTACAATGAGTTTGGCAACTGTTTATAAAGCTTTAAAAACATTAGTTGAGGTAGATCTAGTTAAGGAAATTAATGTAGGCGAAGGTAACTTTAGATATGATGGAAATGTTACGTCTCATCCGCATATACAATGTTTAAATTGTGCAAGAGTTGATGACATTGATGGTATTTCCTTCTCAGACTTAAATGACAAAGTGAAAGATTATACTGACTACGATATTATCAATAACAAAATATATTTTTATGGAATATGTAAATGTTGTAAAGATAATGCCTGTGAACAATAGTTTAGTACAAATTTTTAGAGCAGTTGTAATCAACTGCTCTTTTGTCTTCTCATTATTTCATTTCTCTATTTAAAAGCGTCATCTACAGCTTCATCCCACTCTTTGCCTGTATGCTTTCCATTTAGTATTTGATCTATTTTCGATGATATACTACTTTTTAATTTATCTGGTATATTGTAAACATAAATTAGACTATCTTCTGTACTATTCTCAAGATGTTTTACTATACTTGCTTTAGCCCCTCCAACTATAGAATTATTAGCTTTTTTATTACCAGTAACAAATCCCTGTTCTACTAATTTTTTATTAATTTCTTCATCAGTAAAAAACTTTATAAAGTTTCCTATCTCTTCACCATTCTTACTATTTACTGGAGTACACATTATTGCATTACTTATAACAGGTACGTTCATTTTTTTTGAAGGATCATTTGTACTATCAGCAGCAACCATTATATTGTTATCCTTGAAATGACTTGAATAATAAGATGAACTTATTATTAATGGAATATCTCCTTTTACAAACTTCTCCACACTACTTTCGTTTCCCACTTCAAAAGTGTTCTTGTTTATATTCCCACCACTAACAAGACTATATATGGTATCAAAGGCCTGCTGCATTTCCTTTAAAGATTTATAAGCCGCTCCCCCACTATCAAATATGCTTTCTAGTTTTCTCATACTTATCTTATTATTAACTATTATAGAAGATAGTCCACTGTTTATATCTAAATCTTCAGTAAGCACAACTGGAATTCTCGCTGCTGTACTATTTATCTTTTTTAACGCTTCTTTTAAATCATTAACTGTAGATGGTTGAGTTAAGCCCAATTTATCAAAAGCACTTTTATTATATAATATCTCCATAGTGTAAGGCATTAGTGCTATACCGTAATATTTATCTCCAAACCTTCCATATGCATTTGCAACACTATAGTACTTATCACTTATCTTATTCTCATCATAATAACTTCCTAAATCACTCAGAAGTCCTTTTCTACTTAGTTTTATCATATTGTTTCTAGAAGTTATTACTATATCTTGTTCGCTTCCCTTACTTATGTCATCTTCAATTTTTCCACCTATTGCATTATTAATACTGAGCTTTACTTTAGGATTAGATTTTTTGTATTCTTCTGTAATAATTTTTAATATATTCAAAGATTCTTTATCTTTAATATCAACATATATGTTTAATTGCTTTTCTTTAGGTGTATCTTTTTTAAAGGAGCAAGCACTAATACTTAAAGTTAATATAACTAATAAAAAAATAGTTAATACTCTTTTCTTATAAAACATATTTTTCTCCTTTCACAATAACTTATTCTTTATAAATATCACCTTCTTTCTAGTTACAAAGTACTTCTAAATTTATTTTGTGCATAATAATTAAATATATAATAAATTCATATAATTAAGTGGAGGTGAAATATATGAATTTCAGGGTAATATTTCTAAAGAAAAAACATATTTATTTTATAATTTTCATACTTATCATTTTTATATTTTTAACAGTTTTACTAATATCAAAAAATTCATCTGCAGCTTTTAATAATGTATCTGATAATAAGGTGTTAAAGGCAGATTTTAATGGAGATGGTAAGGAAGAGGAGTTGTATATTAAGAAAGATGGTACTAAATATATCCTAGAATTAAAATGTAAAGATAAAATTTATCCTATAGAAGCTGAAAGTAAGCAATCACCTATTGGTTTTTATTCTCCTTACTGGCCTATGCGTGTAACTCTTATTGATGTTTCAAGAGATAAAATCCCAGAAATATTTGTACAAGCTTCAAACAAAGATACACCTATTCAACATGTATTCTTTTGGAACAATGAAAAATTTGAAAATATTTTTTCTAATTCTAACAACATACTAGGATTTATAGATTGTAAAAATAACAAAACACCAAAAGTTATATCCGGTAGATTGCAAGACGCTGGCATATGGATGTCAAACTATATATTTTTAAACTATAAATTCAAAAACTATAATTATGAAACTACAAATACATTTATGGGGAAGGATACAATTTTTACTTTTATTAAGTTTATACAAAGTCTTCCTCAAAGTGAAGAGTATACACCAAAGGAGATATTTTCATCTAATATACCTGGTAGCAGTTTGTCTGTAATTGGCAAATTGTCTGGTGATAACAACACTTATGTGTTTCAAGATGCAATATTTATGGAGAATAGATGCGATAAGAATGGTAACGTATCAGAGATTATTTGGACTCTTAACTTCAGAGGCACTTCTAATAAAGATAAAAACATAGTTAAAAATTATACTTTAAATGTCAACTTAATTCCGGATGAAAACAGCAAAGAAAAGAACTATTTCAAGATTATATCAATTAACTTAAAATAATAGGATTAAGATTTATTAGTAATTAAAAAGGGACCGCATTTACGGTCCCAAGGGGGATGGGGGGTTATCGCATCAAGTAGAGATTATAGTACTTGATGCTACAGGAGATTTTATCTCCGAATTACATTTTTTATTTTGTCCCATTCCCCAATATTTATACATATATAAATAACTTTTTTAATATTTTTTATATATTTGTTCTATTTCCGCTTTTATCTCCTCTCGAAGACTTTTAGGTTCTATAACCTCAGCATCTTTTCCAATTCCAAGTATCCATTTCTTTAATTCATCGGTATCATCTAAATAAATACTTAATAATACATCTCCACTTTGGAGTTCTTCTATCTGTTGGCTAATGTGCCACCTGCCATCTTTAATAAACTCCGAAATGTTCTTATCAAATTTTATTATGATCTTTGTCTTCTCGCCTTTAAATACGCCCCAATTATTATTAAGATAATCTTTTAATGAGAAAGTGTGAGGTATCATGTATATTTCATTTGTTGCTTTTATTGTCTTAATTCTTGATAACTTAAAAGTCTCTATGGTATCTTTCATGTGACAATAACCAATAATATACCAAGCACCCTCTCTGAATAATAAAGTATATGGATCTACTTTTCTTACAGTCAAATTATTTTTATTTATTGAAAAATAATTTATACTTATAGTTCTTCCTCTATTTATAGCATAATTAATTTTTGATATTTTATCTTCCATACCTTGCAAATTTCCAATTTCGCTTATTTTAAAACACCCGTTGTCATTTAAAAGTTTTAGTTCGTCGTCATCATTTATACAAATGCTTTTTATTTTGGAAACCGCTGACTGTAGGTTTTTTTCCGCTATAAATCCATTTTCTTCAGTAAGTATTTTAGTGGCCATTAATAAAGACTGTAATTCTTCTTCGCTGAGCTTTGATGGTTTCATATAAAATTCTTCATCTATATAAAACCCTCCATATCTTCCTTTCTTTGTATATACAGGTATATTAGCTTTATTTAAACTGTTTATATATCTATATATAGTTTTTTTATCGACTTCCAAAGTTTCAGCTAATTCTGATGCGGTTGTAAGTCCCTTATACTGTAGCGTAATTATCATCTCTAGCAAATGAGAAATCTTAGACATATTTTTTCCCCCCAGTATATAGTTATACTAATCTTTACTTTTATCGTGTTATTTTGATATTTTTTTAGTACATTTTCATATGATTTTAAAAATTATATTATAAAAAAATTACTTCGTAATTTTTTTTTATTGTGTCAAATCTATAATAAATGAATAATATATATTATAAACAAGCCAAAGATAAGTATTAGAAAAACTACTAATTAAAAAATATTTAAACTTAAGATATAAAGTGAAAAGAATAAAATAAAACCACAGCCTAGAAAAGGGGGATTAGAATATGAGTAGACATCGTCACTGCTGTAATAGCAGCAACAACAACTTTTTTCCAGTAGCATCATTAGCAGCTTTAATAGCATTTTTCTTGCTAATATTTGGTAGACGCAGAGGTACTCGTTTCGCTGTTTTAATAATACTTGCTGTAATAATAGTTTGTGGATGCTCTGGCTTTAACAGATAAAACAAAGTTGTAAGTATCACATCATATCTTACAAAAATGACTTCCATGAGCTGTTTGATCACTAAAAGTAAAATATGATTAGTGCACAAGAGCAAAAGAAATTGGTGGAACTTAGGATGTAAAGTAAAAAGAGTTAAATAAAGCCATAGCCTAGAAAAGGGGGATTTGCGTATGTTCAATAATAACTTCGGATTCGGATTCATAGCATTAGCAGCTTTAATAGGCTTACTATTGTTAGGACGTAATAGAAGAAAAGGAGCTCGTGATGCTATTATAATTACACTTGCTGTGATAATAGTATGCGGTTGCGCTTGCAACAACAATTAGTATTTAAATAAGATCATTTAATTAGGGAGAGCCTTCTGCTCTCCTTAACATAAAGGAGTGATAAAATGGGAAAACATCACCGCAAAAGTAATACTAAAACAGCTGTTTCTCAAGGATTTAATTTTGGCGATTTATTGAAAAATATTGACATAAATCAAATTATATCAATAATCAGTTCTCTTGTAGGTGCTAATAATATGACTACAAACCAATTAAGTTCAATGCTTAGAAACTTTGATTTAAGCGATTTAAATAAAGGTGATTTAGGTAAAGTAGTAAGCTCAAGTAATATGGATGAAAATGAAATAAAATCTCAACTTTTAGCTCTTGCAGATAGATTAGACGATGTAGATAACGGAAAAAATAGTAATGTACAAGACCAATTATTAAATGCTGTAAAAGCTCTACAGTCATCTCCTGATGGACAAGATCTTTTAGGCTCTCTGTTAAAAGGTGCCCTAGGAAATAGTAATAATGACAATAAAAAAAGGAAATAAACTATATTAAACTAAACAAAGGTAAAGACACGTTTACATAACTTGTAATACATGTCTTTACCTTTATTATATTGCACTAATTAAATTCTCTAAAATCTTGCCGCTCCTAGCTTCTGAGCCAATAATACCATGGTAGTTATAAAATTAAATGCAAAATGATTAAACACAGAATACCAATAACCCTTTTTATTAATTAAATAACAATTGTATAGCCCTATCCATATTAGTATAGGTAATGCCATTAAGTTAAAATGTATAAATGCAAAAATTATGCTGCTTAATATTGCTGATAAATATATACCTATCCTAGGTCTAAATATCTTTTCAAATAATAGCCACCTAAACACAAATTCTTCAAGTATAGGTGCAAATATAGTAACAATCGGAATCATTATCAAAAATCTTTTAAGGGGCATACTAGACATCCATGTAACTATTTCTTGCTGTTTTGCATTTACATTTAATCGATAAAATATACCTGATGATATTGCGGAGATTAAAATTGTTATTAAATATGACTGAATAGTATACTTAATAGCTGATAATAGATTTAAATTCCTTATACTAAACTTAAATCTATTATAATCTTCTAACAATCTACTGCTTATGGTAGGTTTTGTTGAAATATTTAATTCACATGGAGAAGTATACTCATTCCTAGTGCTGTTATAGCAAATTTTTTCCGCCGTTTTTAAATATCTAATATTTATCAATACAAAAATAAAAGGAATTAGATTTTGTGTAAATAAAGAAGTTACAATATACAGTATACTTATTATTGTTAATAGCAAATAACTTCTCTTTCTTTCCCTTGAAAATCTTATAAATATTATAAGCGGAGGTAAATAAACAAATAAAAACACAAGGAAATCTTTAATAATATTAATTTTAGTCATTCAACTTTCTCCTTGTTTATACTTACTTAACCTTGAACAGTTTCATCAATAACCTCTAGCAATTCTTCCTTTCCCATCTTTTTAAGAGAAGAAAATGTCAAAAGCTTATCATTTGGATTTAATTCTAATGTTTCTCTTATCATCTTTAAGTTCTTTTGCAATTCATTTTTGGTTAGTTTATCGATTTTTGTTGCTACTACAACAGCCTCATAATTATAATACTTAATCCACTTATACATGTTTATGTCATCCGTACTTGGTTTATGTCTACAGTCAACTAAAAGTACTATTTTTTTAAGCTGCTCTCTTTTAGTTAGGTACGTCTCAATTACTTTTCCCCAACTTTCTTTTTCTACCTTTGAAACTTTTGCATATCCGTATCCAGGTAGATCAACAAAATAGAACTCGTTATTTATTAAGAAGAAATTCACTAGTCTCGTCTTTCCTGGAGTACCACTTACTTTAACTAGTTTTCTTCTATTAGTTAAGGTGTTAATTAAAGAAGACTTACCTACATTAGATCTTCCTACAAAAGCTATTTCTACTCTATTGTCAGTAGGATACTGGGCTGCAGCTACTGCTGAAATAATAAACTCTGCTTGTTTTATTTCCATAATTTCATCACCATCTAATCAATTTTTACTAAAGCCTGTTCTAATACTGTATCTATATTATCTGCTAGTATAAAACTCAATTTACTCTTTATTGTTTTAGGTATTTTTGATAAGTCTTTTTCATTTTCCTTTGGTATAATTACAGTATCTATACCCGCTCTATACGCAGCTAAGCTCTTTTCTTTGAGTCCTCCAATTGCAAGCACTCTACCAGTTAATGTTATTTCTCCAGTCATAGCTACATTGTGTCTTACTTTTTTTCCACTTAAAGCGGATATTATAGCGGTAATCATAGTAACACCTGCTGATGGCCCATCTTTAGGTACAGCACCCTCCGGAACATGTATATGAATATCTTTATTTTTATAAAATTCCTCATCTATTCCATATTTTTTTGCATTGGCTCTAACATAGCTATATCCAGCTCTTGCAGATTCCTTCATCACATCTCCAAGTTGGCCAGTTAACTCTAGTTTTCCTGTTCCAGACATAGCAGTTACCTCTACTGGCAAGGTGTCTCCACCATACCCTGTCCATGCCATGCCCATTACAACTCCAATTTTATCTTCTTTATCTGTTTTTTCGTAAGTAAATAACTCAGGACCTAGATAGCTTTTAACTTTATTTGTATTAACTATAATCTTATCCTTATCCTTTTCAATCATTTCTGCTATTGATTTTCTTATAAGAGAAGATATTTTTCTCTCAAGGCTTCTGACACCAGATTCTCTTGTGTAGTTTTCTATGACAAAATATAGAGAGGAGTCAGAAATCTTTATTTTATTGTCCTTTACTTCATGCTCTTTTAATTTCTTAGGTAGCAAATGATCCTTTGCTATATGAAACTTCTCTTCTGAAGTATATCCCGAAACTTCTATAACTTCCATTCTATCTAACAAAGGTCTTGGGATAGTTTCTAATGAATTAGCAGTTGTTATAAACAAAACTTTAGATAAATCAAACTCTAATTCAAGATAATGATCCCTAAAGGTACTATTTTGTTCCGCATCTAGTACTTCTAAAAGTGCGTCTGCTGGATCTCCCTTAAAATCATTACTCATCTTGTCTATCTCATCTAATAAAAATAATGGATTTTTTGATTTAGCCTGCTTCATGCCATATACTATTCTTCCTGGAATTGCGCCAATATAAGTTTTTCTATGACCTCTTATCTCTGCTTCATCTCTAACTCCACCTAAGGACATTCTAACAAAGTTTCTGTTTAATGCATGAGCTATAGATCTTGCAATTGAAGTCTTACCTACTCCTGGAGGTCCTACAAGACAAAGTATAGGTCCTCTTAGTGAATTACTCATTTTTTTAACAGCTAAATATTCAATAATTCTATCCTTTACATCTTCAAGTCCATAGTGCTCTTTCTCTAATACCATTCTAGCAGACTTTATATCTAAATTGTCTTTAGTTTCAGCATTCCAAGGAAGGTCTAATATCCAATCTAAATAAGTTCTTATTACGCCACCCTCCGCAGAGTAGCTTCCGCTATTCTTTAATCTATCTAACTCATATAGAGCCTTTTCTTTAACCAACTTAGGAAGTTTTGCCTTTGTTATCCTATTCTTATATCTTGTTATTTCTTTTTTATCTTCATCTTCCTCACCAAGCTCTTCTTGAATAGCTTTTAGTTGTTCTCTTAAGTAATATTCTTTTTGTACCTTATCTATTTTATTTTTTACCTTAACACCTATTTTTCTTTCTAACTTTAAAATATCAACTTCATTAGATAGTATATCTAATAATTTTTGAAGTCTTTCTTCAACGTCATATGCTTCAAGAAGTTCTTGCTTATTTTCCTGTTTTAACATTAAATAAGAACTGATAACATCACTTAATCTACCTGGATTATCCAATTCCTCTAATGTTACTATTGTTTCAACAGGTATACTTCCTGATAACTTTGTATAGTCATCGAAAGCTTTTCTAACAGAGCGAACTAGGGCTTCGCATTTATTAGTTTTATCACATTCGTCATCTTCTAATATTTCAACTTCTGCCTTAAAAAAAGGACTTTTTTCAATGTATTTTTCTAGTCTTCCTCTACTTTCACCTTCAACGAGTACTCGTACAGTATCACCTGGTAACTTTAATATTTGTTTTATATTACAAATGGTACCCATTGTATAAATATCTTCTTCTTCCGGCTCTTCAACTTTAGCTTCCTTCTGTGATACCAAAAATATTTTTTGGTCAACAAGCATAGCTTCTTCAAGCGCAAGTATAGATTTTTCACGGCCTACATCAAAATGTATAACCATATATGGAAATATAGTAATACCTCTTAAGGGAATTAGAGGAAGGATTTTCAAATTTTTATCCATATTTTCCCCTCACTTTTAAAATAATTTAGTAAAAACTATTATAATTACAATAACTTAAAATAGATATTGAAATAAATTTATATATAGTTAGACTAATATATTATAACTATAAAATAGCTTTTTTTCAATTATAGTTATCGATTAATATCAAATATTTTTTGAAGGTGCCTTAAAATTGAAAAATGACAATTGAGAAGTATACATTCTCAATTGTCAATTGAACCTAACTACATATTTATTGACTCAGCTGACAATACATCTAAATTAGCTTCTATTTCTATAGATGAACGTTCCATTGATTCATTGACAATAGCAATATCAATAACTTCTTTTATATTACTTACAGGTATTATTTTTACTCCTTCTATTTGTGAAAAGTTATCCTGCCAATTTTCATTAGGTATTACTACGATATTTGCTCCTGCCTTTTTAGCAGCCTGAATTTTTGCATTGGCACCACCTATTGGTTTAACCTCACCATGTATTGATATTTCGCCAGTCATTGCTACTTTATTATTTACAGGAATATTCTTTATAGCACTATATACAGCCGTAGCTATACTTACTCCCGCAGATGGTCCATCTACTGGTGCACCTCCTGAAAAATTTATATGTATATCATACTCATCACAATTTAGATTAAATAATCTCTCAATTACAGTTATTACATTTTCAACAGAACATCTAGCTGTACTTTTTCTCCTCATTCTTCTATTTTGAGCGTTTATTTCTTCTTCTTCAATTATTCCTGTTATTTTAAGATTACCTTTTCTAAGACTAACCTTTTTTGCAGTAGCTTCAACTTCCATTAATGCTCCCATATTAGCTCCGTAAACCGCAAGCCCATTGACATATCCTACAGAAGGTTTACCAGAAATCTTCTTTTCAGCTCTTGGAGAATACTGACCATTTTCTATTACCCATTCTACATCACTTACATTAATTTCGCTTCTTTCTTCATTTAATGCTATTCCTGATGCAAGCTGAATCAAATTAACAACATCTCTTCCATTTTGCGCATACTTTCCTACCATATTGCAAGCTTTATTTTCAATTGTAAATCCTATCTTATCAACTGCATTTTGAGCTATAACTTCAATTTCTTCTGGAAGCAATGCTCTAAAAAATATTTCTACACATCTTGATCTTAACGCTGGTACTATCTCTTCTGGATTTCTCGTTGTAGCACCAACTAACCTAAAGTCCGCAGGAAGTCCGTTATCAAAAACATCTTTTATATATGTAGGCATATTTTCATCTGAGGAATTATAATAGGAACTATCTAAGAACACTTTTCTATCTTCCAGCACCTTAAGTAATTTATTCATTTCTATAGGGTGAAGTTCTCCTATCTCATCTATAAATAATACACCTCCATGGGCTTTTGTTACTGCTCCAGGTTTAGGTTGAGGTATTCCTGCAACGCCTAAAGGACCAGCTCCTTGGTATATTGGATCATGAACAGAACCAATAAGAGGATCTGCTATTCCCCTATCATCAAATCTTATTGTTGTCGCGTCAATTTCTATGAACTTAGAACTTTCATTAAAAGGTGAATGATCTTTTTTCTTTGCGTATTCTAAAACCAATCTTGCAGCTGCAGTTTTACCTATTCCAGGAGGTCCATATATTATAACATGTTGAGGATTAGGACCACACAATGCTGCTTGAAGAGCTTTAATTCCTTTTTCTTGACCTATTATTTCATTAAAATTAGAGGGTCTACTTTTTTCTGTTAATGGTTCTGTTAATTTTACTTCTCTTAACTTTTTCAACTTTTCCATTTCTTTTCTATTTTCTCTGTCTACAACTAACCTTCGTGATTGTTGACCTTTTAATGCATTAAGAAAATAGAGTCCCATAACTACTGTAACTACTAATTCAATAATCATTAAGGTATAAATCATATTTTTAAACCTCCCTTAAAGACTCCCTATAATTTCAAATTATATTTCCTTAGTATTATGCACATCTTTCACTCACTATATTCTTTCATATGCCTAATAACGGCAATAAAAAAGGAGTTCTGATATTTCACAGTACTCCTTTTTATTATGAAACTCCTTCTCCATTCGTCGAATGAGTACACGCTGTGTAAGCGACTATCACCAAATCAAAGATTTGGGATATCTGCTTAACCCATTCACACAAAATCATGGATTTTGGTTCTCTGCTTATGCTGTTTCTGAACCCTTTCGAGTTCTAGACTTTTTTACTTTTATAGGTGATCTTTTTTCACCTTCCGCCTCAATAAGAATTGGCTCTTTTGTATCAACAGTTTCTTTATTAACTATTACTTTTGCAATTTCTTCTCTTGAAGGAATATCAAACATTATATTCTTCATAGTATCTTCTATAATTGCTCTTAGACCCCTTGCTCCTGTATTTCTCTTTAACGCTTCGTCAGCTATTGCTTCTAAAGCATCATCTGAAAATTCAAGCTCAACATTATCTATCTCAAAGAGCTTTCTATATTGTTTAACAAGTGCATTTTTAGGCTCTTTCAATATGCTTATTAGTGCGTTTCTATCTAAAGCATCAAGAGTTACCACTATAGGAAGTCTTCCAACAAATTCAGGAATAAGACCAAATTTCAAAAGATCTCCAGGCATTATGTCTTTTAAAAGCTTTCCTACATCCTTTTCAGTTTTAGATTGTATACTAGCACCAAATCCTAATGTACTTATTCTTGTTCTTCTTTCTATAATTTTTTCTATTCCATCAAAAGCACCACCGCAGATAAATAGTATATTAGTAGTATTTATCTGTATGAATTCTTGATGAGGGTGCTTTCTACCGCCTTGTGGTGGCACTGATGCTACTGTACCTTCAAGTATTTTTAGCAATGCTTGTTGTACACCTTCACCAGAAACATCTCTTGTTATAGATGGATTTTCTGATTTTCTTGCTATTTTATCTATTTCATCGATGTATACTATACCTCTTTCAGCTCTCTCTATATCATAATCAGCATTTTGAATAAGCTTTAAAAGTATATTTTCAACATCTTCCCCAACATACCCTGCTTCTGTTAAAGTTGTAGCATCTGCAATTGCAAATGGAACATTTAAAAACTTAGCTAGAGTTTGCGCTAATAGAGTTTTTCCTGATCCTGTAGGCCCTAATAATAATATATTACTTTTTTGTAATTCTACATCATCATTATTAGCGTTTGAGTTAATTCTTTTATAATGGTTGTAAACCGCTACAGCTAGTGATTTTTTTGCACCATCTTGACCGATGACATATTGATCAAGATAGCTTTTTATCTCTACAGGTTTTGGAAGTGAACTCATATCCACTTGAATGTCTTCTTCAAATTCATCACTTATTATTTCTGAACAAAGTTCTATACATTCATCACATATATATACTCCTGGCCCAGCTATAAGTCTTCTAACTTGATCTTGAGTTTTACCGCAAAATGAACATTTCAACTGTTTTTTATCATCAATTTTGGCCATCTTTACACCTCACTAAAGGTTATTTCTTTTTTATAATTACTTCGTCTACTAATCCATAATTTTTAGCTTCTTCTGCTTCCATAAAGTAATCTCTTTCTGTGTCTCTTTCAACCTTTTCAAGCGGCTGTCCTGTTCTCTCACTTAGTATGCTATTTAATTTTTTCTTTATTCTTAGTATTCTATCTGCATGTATTCCTATATCTGTTGCCTGACCTTGGAAGCCACCAAGAGGTTGATGTATCATTATTTCAGCATTTGGTAGTGCAAATCTTTTTCCTTTTGCACCTGCTGCAAGTAAAAATGCTCCCATAGAAGCAGCCATTCCTACACATATAGTAGAAACATCAGGTTTAATATGCTGCATTGTATCATAAATTGCCATTCCTGATGTTATTGACCCTCCTGGACTATTTATGTATAAATATATGTCCTTCTCTGGATCTTCTGCTTCTAAGAATAATAATTGTGCTACAACTAAACTTGCGGTAACATCATTAACCTCTTCACTTAGCATTACTATTCTATCCTTTAAAAGTCTAGAATAAATATCATAAGATCTTTCTCCCCTATTAGTTTGCTCAACAACTACTGGTACTAAACTCATAAATCTCTCCTCCTTTTTGTAATCACATTAAGTGATTTTACCCATTTAAATCTAAATTAAATCAGTTTTTAATATAATTTATATTAATTTAAAATTAATTGCCAGAAAAATTCCTGGCAATTAACCCTTTAATATATTATGCTATTGCTTTAGTATTTTCTACTAACATTTTAACAACTTTTTCATTAACTACATCTACTTTTAGATAGTTCTTTTGTGACTCAAGCACTAATTTAGCAGTTTTTTCTAAATCTTTACTACCGTATTGCTTAGCCATCTCTGTAGCTCTTTCTAAAAGTTCTTCTTCAGTAGCATCTATGTTTTCTTTCTTTGCTATTTCTTCAACTACTAAATCAGTTTTTACTCTCTTATCTGCTGTTTCTTTCATATATTCTCTAACTTTTTCTTCAGTATTATTCGTATATTGATAATATGTTTGTAAATCTAAACCTTGATATTTTAATCTCATTTCTAAATCTCTAAGCATATTATCTATTTCTTTATCTATCATAACACTTGGTATTTCTACCTTTGCGTTTGCGCAAACTGCATCTATTACTGCTTCTTCGAATTCTCTTTTTGCTCTTAATTCATTTGCTTCTTCCATTTTTCTTCTTATATCAGCTTTTACTTCATCTATAGTATCAAATTCTGAAACTTCTTTTGCAAATTCATCATCTAGTGTAGGTAACTCTTTTACTTTTATATCTTTAACTGTAACTTTAAAAGTAGCATCCTTACCATTTAAATCTTCTCTACCGTATTCCTCTGGGAACTTAACAACAACTTCTTTTTCATCATCTTTCTTTAAACCAACTAATTGGTCTTCAAAGTTGTCTATGAAAGTACCTGAACCAATTTCTAATTGATAGTCAGTTCCTTCTCCACCTTCAAAAGCTTCGCCATTAACAAATCCTTTAAAGTCGATTACAGCTATATCTCCCTTTTCAACGGTTCCATCTTCTTTTGTCTCTATTCTTGCGTTTCTTTGTTGCATTGATTTTAATTCGTTTTCTACTTCTTCATCCTTCACTTCATATACAGGCTTTTTAACTTCTAGTCCTTTATACTCTCCTAATTCCACTTCTGGAACTACTGTAACTACAGCTGTATATATGAAATCTTTTCCTTCCCCTACTTCAACTACGTCTATTTCTGGATAATCAACTGGTTTTATATTATTCTCACTTATTGCTTTTGAATATGTATCATCACAACAGAAATTTATGGCATCTTCATAAAATACTCCTTCACCATAATATTTCTTTATTATATTCATTGGAGCCTTACCTTTTCTAAATCCTGGTATATTAAATTTTTTAGCATTTTTAGCAAATGCCTTTTTCATAGCCTCATTAAACTTTTCTGCTTCCACAGTTATTTCTAATTTTACTACATTATTTTCTATTTTTTCCATCTTAACGTTCATTGCATTATTCCTCCTAATCACCATCGTGCTTATTGTTAACCCCACCATTATAACATATATTTAAATGTATTAACATATGTTACTGTATCTTATATAATTTTAATATTATTTTTAAATATTAATATATAAAGTAAGAGTTTCTGTATTAATAATTATATACCAAAAAACATAATTTTTACAATTATTTTTTGTTTCTAAAGAAAACCTATTAAAAATTTTTTTGCATCTATTAATTCATCATAATTCAAATAATTATTACTGTAAACTTCAATTATTCCAGATCCACTATATCCTTTTTCATTTAATTTATTAAACAAATTTCTATAAGTAACATTCCCTTTCCCAGGCAATAGACATAAGTTCTTTTCATCCCTATCATTTATATGGAAGTTCATTATCCTACTATCCATTATATCAATATACTCTTCAGGTTCAACCTTTGCTTTATATGATTGTTTTATATCGAAAGTAAAATATAGAGGATATTGACATTCTTCTTTTATCATTTTTAAAAATTTAACATCTGCAGACATACACCATGAAACATTTTCTTGGCAAAGCTTTATCCCTTCTTCCATCGCAGTGTATACTAATTTATTATATATTTCAACTATAAATTTATGATCCACAAAGCTTAGATCCTGACGCCTCATACCATGAAAAGTATAGCATTCTGCTCCTAGTAATTTAGCTGCTTTGCATATCTTTTTGAAATATATAAACATATCCTCTCTTCTTCTTTTATAACTATCAAAAAGAAAAGGTTCAAAGGATGAAGAAAATCCATGAATAGAGTTGACTTTAAAACTATTTTTGTCTTTTTCCTCTAAAAGCAATTTTATAAAATCTTCGTCGTATTCACTTGGGCTATTTAAGAATAACTCTCCAATATTAAATCCTAATTTTTTCATTAAAGCTATACTATTTTCTGTATTTACCTTTGGGTAAAAACTTGCTGACGATAAACCTATCTCCATCCGACCCTCCAAAAGTGCTCAAATAAATTTATGACAAAATTCCAATCCTTATTCCGTAATACTTCCATTTGATGTTAAGTATATAGTTTTCCCATCTACTATTACAGTAAGTCCTTTATCCGTAAGTTTATCTAATTTTACATCTTCTCCTTCTATTCCCTGAACCCATGTATGTGTTTTGTTTTTTATGTTTTCAATCCATACATATTTAGTTGTTTTTCCAATCCAAGGAAGCTGACTTATGTATGCTATATTATCTTCATCAATAAATTTTGGTGCAGAACACCAAATATATCCCGGCTGCGCTGAAAGCTGACTACTCTTTGTTATAACTGTTCCACTAGTAGATACATACTGGGGATTAGTTATATCTTGTTTATTTCCGCTTATATCCATTAAGATAATGCTTTGAACTTTACTATCAAATAAAACTATATTCTTGCCAGCTGGACTTATATTATACTGTATATTGCTTTCTGCTGGAGAAATATTTTTAAATGTTTTGTCATTATTTTTAGTTTCATATATGGCGTTTACAGTAGTTCCATCACTTAATTGGATAGGATAGCCTTCTATCTTTTCCTGTTTAGCTGGTGCTTTAGACTCCTGCTTATTTATATCTAAATTCTTTGTTTCATTTTTATTGGAAGTAACATTATTCTTTGTGTTATTTGCATTTGTTCCAAAATTTCTAAAGACATTTTTACTATATATTACAGCAAATATAATTAGGATAATTGATACAAAGGCTGCAAAAGCTATTCTTTTTTTTCTTCTTCGCATTTTTTTTTCATAATCCTTGCTGAATATGCTTGGTTTTACCACCGCTGATTCCTCCTATATAGTATAAATATTTAGTATTTATACATAAGTTAATATTAATTATTTATCAACTACATCCTTACAATAAGATTATTGTCATTCTACGGCAATTCATATTTATTATAACTCAAAAGAATAAAAAATAGTATTATTTTTTGTAAATTATACCCTTTTGCCCTGTTTAAGTAAAGCTAAAAAATTAAAACCCCATGCAAATCATGAGGTTTAATCAATCTAATTCAAATATTCATTAATAGTATTATATTCTATGTTGCTATTATTTTTTCTAACTTGTATAGCTGTTAAAAATGCTTTAAAAGTATCTATACATGTAAAAACAGGAACTTTATATTCTGCTGCCTTACGCCTTAACTTAAATCCAGTACTATCAATATTATTTCCTTTTGTTGGTGTATTTATAACCATATTTATTTTACCTTTTGCTATTAAATTTAATGCGTCTTTGATGTTTACAATAATACAATCTATATTATTTTCTATTAAGTAATTTCCTGTTTTCTCTGAGGCATAAATTTTAAAACCAACCTCTATATAATTTTTTACTATTTCAAGGCTCTCTTTTTTATCTACGTCTTTTAATGATACATATACATTTCCCTCTGTAATTATTTCAACACCAGATGCGCTAAAACCTTTATATAAAGCTTTGCTTAGTGTCCTATCTATTCCTAGCACTTCCCCCGTAGATTTCATTTCTGGACCCAAATATATATCCGCATCAACAAGCTTTTCTCCAGAGAATACGGGTACTTTCACGGCAAAAAAATCTTTTTTTCCTAGTAAACCAGTGCCATAATCAAGGTCAACAAGTTTTTTACCTAACATTGTTTCTATAGCTATTTTCACTATAGGAATTCCTGTTACTTTACTTAGTATAGGTACTGTTCTTGACGCTCTTGGGTTTACCTCTATTACATAAATGCTTCTGCCATCAAATACATATTGTATATTCATGAGTCCTATTATTTTTAATCCTTTAGCAATTTCTTTAGTATACTGCACAAGCCTTTTAACGGTATCCTCGCATAAGCTTATATATGGATATACAGTTATACTGTCACCTGAATGTACTCCTGTTCTTTCGATATGCTCCATTATGCCAGGAGTCAATATATTTTCTCCATCAGAAATTGCATCCACTTCTATTTCTATTCCTTTTATATATCTATCTATAAGTATTGGGTGCTCGGAAGAAATCTGAACTGCTTCAGCCATGTATTTTGTAAGTGCGCTTTTATCGTAAACAACTTCCATAGCACGACCGCCTATTACATAAGAAGGCCTTACTACAACTGGATATCCTAAAGCTTCAACTGCGTCATAAGCTTCTTCTACACTCGTAACAGCAGTCCCCCTAGGTGATGGTATATTTAGATCTTCTAAAAAATTTCTAAATTTATCTCTGTCTTCCGCTAGGTCTATAGATTCAAAAGAGGTCCCAAAAATATTTACTCCTCTTTCATTAAGTTTCTTTGCAATATTTATTGATGTTTGACCACCAAGCTGCACTATGACACCTTCCGGTTTTTCTCTCTCAACAATATTCATCACATCATCTATGTGCAAAGGCTCAAAGTAAAGTTTATCTGCAGTATCAAAGTCTGTACTAACTGTCTCTGGATTATTATTTATTATAATTGCTTGATATCCAGCCTCTTTTATTCCCCATATACCATGTACACAACTGTAGTCGAACTCTATGCCTTGCCCTATTCTTATCGGTCCTGAACCTATTACTAGTACCTTTTTCTCATCCGATATTATATTCTCATCTTCATCTTCGTAACAAGAATAATAATATGGAGTTGTAGCATCAAATTCACCACTACAGGTATCAACCATTTTATATACTGGATAGATACTATTTTCTTTTCTAATCTTCTCAAGCTGCTCCTTTGTCATTCCAGTAAATTCACATATTTCTTCATCAATAAGTCCTGTAGCCTCTGCTTCATATAAAAGTTTAGCATCTAACTTGTCATTCTTAAGTTTTTTCTCCATAGTAACAATGTTATTTATGCCATTTAAGAACCACTTATCTATCTTAGTTATATCATGCATCTTATCTACAGTGAGTCCTTTTCTCAGACCTTCTGCTACAGCAAAAATTCTTTGGTCATCTTGCCTCTTTATTTTTTCTATGATTTCATCTTCACTTAATTCTGACATCTTATTAATTCTAAGTCCAGTAAATCTTCCATCTAATGAAGTAACAGCTTTTAAAAGTGATCCCTCAAAAGTTCTACTTATAGCCATAACTTCTCCTGTTGCTTTCATTTGTGTCCCTAAAGTTCGCTCTGCTTTACTAAATTTGTCAAAAGGCCACTTAGGTATTTTAGTTACTACATAATCTAAGGTGGGCTCAAAACAAGCACTAGAACTTCCTGTAACATAATTTTTAAGTTCATCTAAGCTATGCCCAATTGCTATCTTTGCAGCTATCTTTGCAATCGGATATCCTGTAGCCTTAGATGCTAAAGCACTGGAGCGGCTAACTCTTGGATTAACCTCTATTACTACATAATTGCTACTATTTGGATCTAATGCGAATTGTATATTACATCCACCTTCTATTTTTAAGCTTCTTATTATGTCTATAGCAGCTTTTCTTAACATATGATACTCTTTGTCTCTGAGTGTTTGAGATGGTGCTACTACTATACTATCCCCTGTGTGTATTCCAACAGGATCGATATTTTCCATATTACATATTATTATGCAATTATCTTTTCCGTCCCTTATAACTTCATACTCAAGTTCTTTCCAGCCAGCCACACTCTGCTCTAAAAGTATCTGGCCTATTGGACTCATTTTTATTCCTATGTGGCATATCTCTAAGAGTTCATTCATATTATCTGCTATTCCACCACCGGTTCCTCCTAAGGTGTATGCCGGTCTAATTATAACTGGAAATCCGTATTTGTTTACAAATTCTACACATTGTTCCACCTTAGTAGCTATTATACTCCTAGGGATAGGTTGATTTGTATCTAGCATTAATTTTTTAAATTCTTCTCTATCCTCTGCCTTTTTTATAGCCTCACTATTTATTCCAAGAAGCTTTACATTATATTTATCTAGTGTACCATTTGATTTTAATTTCATGGCAAGATTAAGAGCTGTCTGTCCTCCAAATCCTGCAAGTATTCCATCCGGCTTTTCTTTTTCTATAATTTTTGTTATACATTCAATATTTAATGGTTCAATATAAACCTTGTCTGCTATGTGACTATCTGTCATTATAGTCGCAGGATTACTGTTTATAAGAATAGTTTCTATTCCTTCTTCCTTTATTGCTTTACAGGCCTGAGTACCAGAATAATCAAATTCAGCGGCCTGACCTATTATTATTGGCCCTGAACCTAGTATCATAACCTTTTTTAAGTTTTTATCTAAAGCCATTACATATCCTCCAATTCTCGAAATTATATTAGGCATCTGAAAGAAAATAGACTAGCAGATTGACTAGTTATTTTTTGAAGATGCCTTACCCTCTCATTGAGCTTATAAACTTATCAAATAAATATGCTGAATCTTGCGGTCCTGGTGCTCCTTCTGGATGAAACTGTACTGAAAATACTGGTAGTTCTTTATGCCTCATCCCTTCTATAGTGTTATCATTTAAATTTGTATGAGTTATTATAACTTTATCTTTTATACTATCTCCATCTACTGAATATCCATGATTTTGAGAAGTTATATATGCTCTATCTCTTTCTATATCGTATACTCCGTGGTTTCCTCCTCTGTGACCATATTTCATTTTATAAGTATCTCCATCTAGAGCCAAGGCAAGTATTTGATGTCCTAGACATATTCCAAAGGTAGGATATTTATAAATTATTTTTTTAACTGTATCTATATCCTTAATAACGTTCTTTGGATCTCCGGGACCGTTGCTCAAAAGAATCCCATCTGGATTAAGCTTATCTATTTCTTCGTAAGATATGTTATACGGTAGGATAGTTATATCGCAATTTCTATGCTTTAGATTTTCTATGATATTAGATTTTACACCAAAATCAATAACTGCAACTTTATTACCATTTCCCTCTATGTGAATTGGCTTTTTTGTACTTACTTCTTCCATATAATTTTCATTTAAGCTTTCATTACATAAGAGCTCCTCTACTTGATTTTTGCTTAATTCTTCGTTAGATATAAGGCATTTCATTGCTCCTAGGCTTCTCACTTTTTTTGTTATGCTTCTTGTATCCAATCCATACACACCAACTACATCCATCTTTTTCAACATATAATCTACAGTATCCTCACTTAAATAATTTGATGGTGTATCAGATATTGATTTTACGATAAATCCTTTAGCATATATTTTCTTCGATTCACCTTCCAGACTATTTACTCCATAATTTCCTATTAAAGGATAGGTCATGGTTATTATTTGTCCTGCATAAGATGGATCCGTCAATATCTCCTGATATCCAGTTATCGATGTATTAAAAACTAATTCTCCTGTTGCTGCTCCAACTTTTCCAAATCCTTTTCCCTTGTATACAGTGCCATCTTCGAGATATAAAAATCCATTCATAATTATCCACCTCTATAATAATTTTAAAATAATCATATATATTGCTAATCTTTGGCCAGTTAACTAACATTCCATATCATAAATACGCCTAGTTTTATAAAAGCCACATTTTATGCAACAATTATGCACTTAATCTAAGGTTGTTTTCACTCAAAACCTACTATAATCTCTCTTTTTAAAATTATAATTACTAATTTTTATGCATTATATTTAATATTTATACAAAGGATATCATAATTATTTTATATTGTCAACATATCTCTTAGACCTAATTAAATGCATAAAAATTAGCCTTCTATTTTAAATAGAAGGCTAAAAGACTCCTCAAAGTATATTACCTGAGGTCAAAATAAATATATATTAATGGAAAATACTTAGCTTATTTATTTTTAAAAAGGTGCCCCAAGCCTTATGTCTCAGGGCGAAAATATAAATATATATTAATGGAAAATACTTAGCTTATTTATTTTTTAAAAAGGTGCCCCAAGCCTTATGTCTCAGGGCGAAAATATAAATATATATTAATGGAAAATACTTAGCTTATTTATTTTTTAAAAAGGCGCCCTAAGCCTTATGTCTCAGGGCTAAAAATATAAATATATATTAATGGAAAATACTTAGCTTATTTATTTTTAAAAGGGTGCCCTAAGCTTTGTATCTCAGGGCAAAAATATATATTAAGGAAAATACTTAGCTTATTTTATGTTTCTGCTTCCTGGTTTTACATAAAGCTTACCTTGCTTACACATTGGACAGCTTTCTTTATCATATACATTTATATCTAATTTTATTGCGCTATATACAGGATATGGTATCAATGCATTGTCACCATGTCTGTCTACTATACAGCTAATTCCTACTACCTTTCCTCCTAGGCTCTCTATTACTCTAGCTACCTCTACGGAAGACTTACCTGTAGTTATAACATCTTCAGATATTATAACTTTATCACCTTCATTTATCTTGAAGCCTCTTCTTATGGTCATTTCACCATCTTCTCTTTCTGCGAATATTCCTGGCTTTCCTGTTTGTCTTGCTAGCTCATAGGAAACTACTACTCCCCCCATAGCTGGTCCAACTATTATATCAAAATCTACATTTTTCAACTTATCTGCAACTACTTTTAATACTTTTGCTGCTTTATCAGGATATTGTAAAAGCTTAGCACACTGACAATATCTATCACTGTGTTTTCCTGATGACAATAAAAAGTGACCTTCTAACAATGCCTCTACTTCTTTTAGTGTATCTATAATCATATTATCTTTATTCTCCATTTTCTTACCTCCAACTTTCACCACTATTTACATACTCCTCTTATCTCTTCTAAATTGCTTATTCCTTCATTTTTCATGTATTCATCAATTCCATCTATTATATCTAAGCATATGTCTGGCTTTATAAAGTTCGCTGTTCCAACTTGAACTGCATGAGCCCCTGCCATTATAAACTCTATTGCATCTTTCCATGAGCATACACCACCCATACCAACTACTGGTACATCTACAGCCTTGCATACTTCATATACCATTCTAAGTGCTATTGGCTTTATAGCAGGACCTGATAGTCCAGCAGTTACATTATTAAATATTGGCTTCTTTTGCCTTATATCTATAGCCATACCTTTAAAAGTATTTACAAGTGATATTGCATCTGCTCCAGCTTTGCAGCAATTATATGCCATATCCACAATATCTTCTGCATTAGGTGAAAGTTTTACCATAAGAGGCTTTTTACAAACCTTTCTTACCTCTCTTACCACCTCATATGCTACCTCTGATTTTATTCCAAAAGCCATTCCACCATGCTTTACATTAGGGCATGATATATTAAGCTCAATCATTTCTACATCTGTAAAATTCAATTTTTCTACACCTAATAAGTAATCCTCAATACTGCCCCCACCTAAGTTAGCAATTATAGCAGTATTTAAATCTTTCATTTTAGGTAACTCATATTTTATAAAGTTATCCACTCCGGGATTCTGAAGTCCAACACTATTTAGTAGTCCAGCTCTTGTTTCATACACTCTTATTCCGTCATTTCCTTCTTTAGGTTTTAGCGTAAGACCTTTAGTAGATATGCCTCCGAGTCTTGATACATCAAAAAGTTCTTTATACTCTTCCCCAAATCCAAAGGTACCGGATGCTGCAATCACTGGATTTTTAAATCTTACTCCGCATATATCAACATTTAACATGTTATCCTCACCTTCCAACCTAAATTACTATGTCATCTCCTAAGAATACTGGTCCATCTTCACATGTTCTCTTATTGCCATGTTTAGTTTTACATGTGCAAACAAGGCATGCTCCTATTCCACAAGCCATATGTTTTTCCATAGATACATATACAGGCACATTTTTCTCTCTGCACATAAGCACTACTTTCTCCATCATTGGCTCTGGTCCACAACATAAAACTACATCATATAATTCTGGTTGAAAAATTTCAGTTACATATCCTTTATGCCCTACTTGGCCACTCTCAGTAGCTATGTTTATATCATTAACATATTTCTTAAAATTATCTATACCATAGATATCGCTTCTAAACCCACAATAAAGATCAGTTTCACAGTCACTTAGGCCTTCTGCCACATAGAACATAGGCGCTATTCCTATTCCACCTGTAACCATTGCAACTTTTCCCTTTATATTATCTACATCAAATCCATTTCCCAAAGGTCCTAGAAGTTCTATCCTATCACCTATTTTTAATTCGCTTAAAGCTTCAGTTCCTTGACCTATTACGTGGTATAAAAACACTATTTTTTCATCATCTATATGATGTATACTTATTGGTCTGGATAAAAGGGGCTCTTTGTTCCATCCTCTGATCATATAAAATTGACCAGGTTTTCCCTTAAAGCTTCCTTTAATCACTAACTTAAATGTACCGCTACTTATTTTTATATTTTCAAAAATCACTTTTGTTAAGTATTCTACATTTTTTTCCTTCATTAGCTATTCTCCATCCCCTTAATTGCATTACTTATATCGTTTCTCATACGTATAACTTCTTCTCTCGCATGTATATAGTATTTCATTTCTCCATTTTCATGCTTTTTATATGCTAGAAGAATCCCTCTTGAAGAATTAACTACTCCGCCGTTTCCATTACTTAAATATAACGCAACATCTTTTGCTGTTCCTCCTTGAGCGCCATAACCTGGTATAAGGAAAAACATTTTATCTAATTTGCGTCTAAGCTCAATTCCCTCTTCCACATGGGTACATCCAACTACTCCACCTATTGAACTATATCCGCAGCTTCCCAAATAATTGCTGCCTAATTGTTGTACTTTACTTCCTACTATGTCATAAATCTTTTTATTATCTTCTGCATCAATGTATTGTATATCCTCTGCGCCTTTATTTGACGTTCTTACTAAAACAAATATGCCCTTTTCATTATTTTTTACATAAGGTAGATATGGCTCTATACTATCTAATCCCATGTAAGGGCTTAAAGTTACAAAATCACTTTCAAAATCTCCTTCAAAATGTGCTTTAGCATACATCTCTGCTGTTTTAGTAATATCTCCTCTTTTTATATCTGCAATTGCTATAGCTTTATTATCCCTAATATACTTAAGAGTTTTCTTATAAGCATTAAGACCTGAAATTCCTAATGCTTCATAATATGCAATTTGTACTTTATAACAAGATGCTACATCTAATGTTGCATCTATTAATGCCTTGTTGTATTCAAACACCATATCTTCAACAAATATATGTTTCTCAGCAACTGATTTCGGTATATATTCTAGAGCCGTATCTAATCCAACACATACATGACCCTTCTTCTTAACTGCCTCATACAAGCTATCAATAATCATAATTAGTACAACTCCCATCCTCAATTTAATGATGTATTTTAATTTTTACTAAAAGTTATTTTTCCGCCTTTTATTGTTTTAACTATATCTCCATAAACATTTGCCCCTTCAAAGGGTGTATTTTTACCCTTTGATATAAAAGTCTCAGGAGAAATACTGTATTCTCTATCTAAATTAGCTATAACTAAATCTCCATCGTAGCCTATCTTTATTTGTCCTTTTTTTACTCCTAATATATTAGAAGGATTTCTTGACATTATTTCAGAAAGTTTATTTAAGGTTATATGACCTTCCTTTACTAATTTTGTATAACATACTGCAAAGGACGTTTCTATTCCTGATATTCCCGGAGCACCATTCTTTTTATCTTCACTAGTATGTGGCGCATGATCTGTGCTTATAGCATCTACCCAACCATCCTTTATAGCGCTTATTATAAAATCTACATCCTCTTTATTTCTTATAGGCGGATTTACTTTATAATCATTATCTATTAAAGCTATATGGTGAGGCGCTACTTCACAAGTAATGTTATATCCTTTTTTCTTTGACTCTATAATATATTCCATAGACTTTTTTGTGCTTACATGAGCCATATGAGCGCTGCATCCTGTAAATTGTGCTAATGTCAAGTTTCTCCATGTCATAGTGTCCTCAGCTAATCTTGTATCAACATTTGTAAGTGAATGTTCTTCGCAATGGCACATAACTATTCTTTTACTTTCATTAGCCTTTAACATAGCTTGTAACATTACTTTGCTATCTATAACATCTTTTCCATCTTCTGATATTATTCTTACGTATGGTTTTAATTTATCTAAATGACTTATATCTTTTCCATCAAAGTTATTCGTAATAGAAACTACTTGATGAACATCTATAATGTCTAATTTGTTTGCCTTATCTAGAACATACTCTACAGTATCCATACTACTGCATACTGGATTTGTATTTGCCATAAGGTTAACCATTGTATATCCGCCTTTAGCAGCTGCTCGGCTTCCACTTTCTAAATCTTCCTTGTAAGTTAGACCTGGATCTCTAAAATGTACATGCAGATCTATAAATGAAGGAAGAACAGTTAGCCCTCTAGCATCTATAACCTTACAATTTTTATTTAAATCTTCTCCAATTTCACAAATTACTCCGTTTTTTATATAAATGTCACCTGTAAAGTTCTGTGACCAATCTACTATCATTGCTCCTTTAATTAATAATTCCATAAAACAGTGCCTCCCTTGTTTCAGTATATTCTTTAGACTTGTATTCACCAGCTACATATCTGAAACCTTGTATATTTCGTCACAGTATTTGCATTTATATTCTCCTCTATCCTCATCAATAAGATAGAAAACATTTGATATACTATCTTCTACTGACGTTATACATCTCGGGTTTTTGCACTTTATGACATTTTCAATTTTATCTGGAAGCCTTAAATTAATTTTTCTCTTTATAGTTTCATCATCTATGATATTTATAGTAATGTTAGGATCTATAAATCCTAAAACTGTTAAATCCATATCCAAATTATTCTCTATTTTTATAATATCTTTTTTACCTAGTTGTTTGCTTTCCGCATTCATAATGAGTGCAACTGAGTAATCTGCACTATTTAATCCTAAATAATTAAATATTTTTATACCGCATCCAGCCTTTATATGATCAATTACTATACCATTTTTTATACTATTTACAGTTAACATCTCACTCCTCCTTCTAGAGCTATTTTGCTCCCAATAATTTTACAATTAGAGCCATCCTTACGTACATACCATACTGAGCTTGTTTAAAATAACATGCTCTTGGATCATCGTCTACCTCAATGGATATCTCATTAACTCTAGGAAGTGGATGAAGAATAATCATTTTCTCTGGTGCATTTTTTATTTTTTCTATATCTAATATATAACTATCTTTAAGCCTTATATAATCCTCTTCATTAAAAAACCTTTCTCTCTGTACTCTTGTCATATACAGTATATCAAGGTCACCTATAACATCATCTAATTTTTCAACCTCTGTATATTCTATATTATTCTTATTCAATTCTCCTTTAACATACTCAGGAATTCTCAGTTCATTTGGAGATATTAAATAAAACTTGTTATTTTCAAACCTTGATAGAGTTTTTATTAATGAGTGTACAGTTCTTCCAAACTTTAAATCTCCACAGCATCCTATCTTCAAATTCGATAATTCGCCTTTAATAGATTTAATAGTAAGGAGATCTGTAAGAGTTTGTGTTGGGTGTTGATGCCCACCATCACCTGCATTTATTATTGGTACATCTGAGTACATAGACGCCACTTTTGGAGCCCCTTCCTTAGGGTGTCTCATAACTATAATATCAGCATAGCATCCAACTGTTCGAGTGGTATCCGCTATACTTTCTCCCTTTGAAACTGAGCTAGAATTCGGCTCTGAAAAGCCTATAATTTTTCCTCCAAGTCTAAGCATGGCTGCTTCAAAACTAAACCTAGTTCTTGTGCTTGGCTCATAAAATAATGTGGCTAGTATCTTGTCCTCACACAGGTGTGAAAACTCCTTAGGATTGGCCATAATTTGATGTGCTAAATCGAAAATTTCTTCTAATTCTTTTAGTGTAAGATCTGAAGTGTCAATTAAATGTCTTGCTCTTAACATACTACACTTTCCTCCTTCTTAGCCTCTCTGTGCTAAATTTAAAGGTATAAAAAAATGCCTCCCTAAATGGAAGGCATTTACATACAATAATAACTATTATTATATAGTAGGTCTTACTATACTAATACTTATTTAATATATACTAATACTTGTTTGCCTTCCCAGCCTCACAGGACCGGACTTAAAGGTAACACATGTTGTGTTATTTACTTTTACTTAGAACATCATAACACAAATATTAGTTTAAGTCAATATATTACTTAATTCCCTTAGCCATCAATGCTGCGCCGATAGCTCCTGCATATCTTCCTAACTTATCCGTCTTAATAGCTGAACCTAACTTTTCTGAAAGTTTCTCAACTATGTATGGATTTGCACTCAGTCCTCCAGTAAGAAAATAACTAAAGCTATCTGAGTGCTTTTGGCATAATGACTTCACTTTTCCTGTAATTGAATCAACTACACCACAAGCTATATCTTCTCTTCTCTTTCCACTGCCAATCAAACTTATTACTTCAGACTCTGCAAATACAGTGCACATAGAGCTTATAGTTGTTTCTTTACCTTCTTGAGCTCTTTTGCACATTTCAACAATATCAAAGCCTAGGGTGTTTGCCATAAGCTCCAAAAATCGCCCTGTACCTGCTGCACATTTATCATTCATTGTAAAATTAGTTACATTTCCATTTTGTACAGTAATAACTTTTGTATCCTGTCCACCTATATCGATAACTGTACAATCTTTACCAAATAGATAATAAGCTCCTTTGCCATGACAGGTTATCTCAGTGACTGTCTTATCCGCGTAAGGAACGGATACTCTACCATATCCTGTAGCAACTATTTGGGAATTATTTTTATTTATTCCCAATTCACTTAATCTTTCCTTTATATTTTCAGCGGTTTCTACACTACTCCATCCTGTTGGCAGAACAAAAGTTGATTTTATATTTTCATCCTCTAAAACGCAAACTTTTGAAGCAGTTGACCCTATATCTACTCCTACATAAAACATAAGCTATCCACCTTTAAGTTATAAAAATTATTATCTCTTTTTATCTTCCGTATAAAATCCTAAAACATTTATGCTGTTATATTCTATTAAACGCTTTATCTTCTCTTCATCTTTTCTACTATACATTATAGAAATCCCACAAGATACAGAGGTTTTGCTTGGCGTTGGTACTATAGTATACTTTATTTTTTCTTTTTTTAGCAAAGTTTCCGTTTTGATTCCTTCTGTTAGAGAAGGGAAAAGTATATAACATTTAACTTTCTTCTTTCCCATTTCATCACCTAAATTTCAAGCTTTGCTAATAATATATGCATAACATACAAATTATTGTACCTATAAGTAAGGATTGGTTACTTTTTTATTTATGTAATGAAAACCTAATATTTTAACATTATTACAATCTACCAATTCTTTTATTTTCTCTTCATCTTCCTTATTATACATAATGGCTATACCACAAGATACTGACAGTTCTCTAGGTGTAGGCACTATTGTATGTTTTATATTATCTTTCTTTAATGCGGACTCCAACTTAACACCTTCAGTATGTGAAGGGAAAAGTATATAATGTCTTATATTTTCCATACTATCACCTAATTCATACGATAATTAACCGCTTAAATCATTTCTAAGAATGCTTCAACTCTTGTTTTTATCTGTCCTGAATCTTCTGTGGAATAATCTGTTTCAATATGCATAACTGGTATATTCTTTTCCTTTAATGCTTTTTCAACTGATCCATGTTCTACAGCATAGGTATGACAGAATGACAAGTTAAAATCAATTACTCCCTCTACATCATACTCTTTTGAATATCTGATTATATCATCAATTCTTCCTGTATTTGGTGTAAAGCATGCGCAGTTTATCTTTAAATATCTGTCTGCTAAGTTTTTAATTAGGTCATCCAATGTTTCTCCTTCTTCAGATACTTCATTTTCAAAGTATCTTGTTCCTGTACAAGTTTCTTCAACAATTACTTCAGCATTTAAACTTTCAATTATTGAATGAAGCTTCCAGTTAGGCACTGCCATTGGTGTTCCTGTTATCATTAATCTTTTCTTTCCATTATCTTTTAAGTTCTTAACTCTTTCATCTAGTTCATCACAAAGTTCATTTAATTTTTCAACAAATCTATGTGGATCATCATAAAATGCTATTTGTGATATTAATAAAGCATCCAAACCACTTATTGGTGATGGTTTATGCTTTCTTAAATCATATAATCTTTTTAATGCTTTTCTTTTAGCATTTGCAATTTTTATTCCTTCTCTAAGGCTTTCTACTGTAACCTTATTCCCAGTAAGTTCTTCTATTTTAACAATAGTATCTTTTATCTCCTCTGCCCACTTGCTATAATCTTTAGCTCTTTTCATTTGAGGTAAGTCCATTACATGTACTGGCACATGTTCATTTAATATTTCCCATGCTTTTTTCTTACCGTCACAAGTTGTTTCTCCGATTACCATGTCACAGGATTGGAAGTATGGGCATGTCCCACCTATTTTTGCTCCCATAAATGCCTTTATAAGAGGACACATATTTCTTGGAAGTACCTTTTCACCATCTTCTATCCAGAATTGTGAACCAGCACAAAGTCCTATACCCACAGCTTTTGCTGCTAATATCACTTCATCTGGAACAAAAACGCAAAATGTACCTACAACTTTTCCACCTTTTTTTCTATGTTCATCAAGTTCTTGTATTCTAAGACCATGTATCTCTGAAACAACAAAGTTAAAATAGTTCATGCCTTCCGGTCTATTTTCTTGTGTTAAATACGTTGCTCCAAATAATTCAGGCAAAACAGCACACAACTTATCGTGTTTTTCTAAATCCACTCCTAATTCCGTCCATAGCTTTTTATAATCTCCCATTGTTGTATCCCTCCATCTTTTATTTTACAGTAACATTTTAACACAATGACTATGTAAACGTTATTTTAATATGTTATAATTCGACAGTTATCTATAGAATTTACAAATAAAGTCCTACAATAAAAAATAGGTTATTTCATTTTGAATGAAATAACCTATTTTACGGGAAACTTTTTTATGGCATATATAATTAGTATAGGAAACTCTATTCTTAATACTAATTATTTATGAAGCTCTATGCTATATCCCTTTTCTTTTAGATCTTTTATTATTTGTTCGCCATGTTCAGCTGATTGTACTGTTACTTCGAAGGATACGTCAGCAAAATCAAGTCCTTTTTCATTCCAGTTGTTATTTTGTCTTGCTGTAACAACGTTTCCTCCCATTATTCCTATTTCAGATATTAATGCACCTAATGTTCCTGCTTTATCTTGAAGTTCTACAGTAAATCTTAATCTTCTGTTTAGTAGAACTAATTCTCTTTCTATTATCTTAGAAACAGTAGCTATATCTACGTTACCACCACTGATTAATGCTACAACGTTCTTTCCTTCTATTCCCGATACTTTTCCTGCTAATAATGATCCAATTGCAGATGCTCCAGCACCTTCAGCAACTAGTTTATTTCTTTCCATAAGTGAGAACATACCATAAGCTATATCATCTTCACTAACAGTTACTACTTCATCAACATATTTTTTAATATATTCGAAGCATACATCTCCAGGTGTGCTAACTGATATACCGTCTGCTAAAGATTTAGCTCCTGGTAATGTAACAACTTTTCCCTTTTCTAATGAAGCTTTTGTTGATGCTACTATTTCAGGCTGTACTCCTATTATTCTTATTGAAGGCTTTATAGCTTTAGCTGCTGTTGCAATACCAGCTATTAATCCGCCTCCACCAATTGGAACTACTATTACATCAGTATTTGGTAGTTCTTCTAATATTTCAACTCCTATTGTTCCTTGTCCAGCCATTACATCTATATCATTAAATGGGTGTAGGAATGTTGCTCCTGTTTCTTTTTGCACTTCTACAGCTTTTGCATAACATTCATCATATACTTGACCTGCTTGAATTACATCTGCTCCGTATCCTTTAGTTGCTTGAACTTTTGCTTGTGGTGCAGTTACTGGCATTGCTATTGTAGCCTTAACTCCAAAAGCTGTAGCAGCATAAGCAACTCCTTGTGCATGGTTTCCTGCTGATGAAGCTATAACTCCTCTGCTCTTTTCCTCTTCTGTTAGATTAGCTACTTTATTATAAGCTCCTCTTAATTTAAAAGCACCTGTTTTTTGTTTATTTTCACACTTTAAATATAAATTGCAACCACATTGTTTTGAAAAAGTACTTGTGTAAAATAATGGAGTTTTTCTTACAACGTCCTTAATAGTTTCCTGAGCTTTTTTAATTCTTTCTAAATTTAATTCCATAATTTATTCCCCCTAATAATGGTATATTTTTTATATATTCATCTAGCAAAGCTAGATAAGTAATTGCATCTTTTAAAAATTATGAATTTTTTATTGCAAAATTATTTTGTTAATAATTCATTAATCTACATTTTTCACAAATTGATTTTTTTTACATTTTGTCTTTTTTAGAAACGTTTACGAATGTACACTGTACGCGGATAAGAAATTAATTATGTAAAAATTAACCTTTGTTTAAAAAACATGTAAAATATAATCAATTTTTCATGCAGTTATATTTAGTTTTTTTTAACTTTCGATTACATTTTATCATATTTGTATCCTTTACACAATCAAAATTTACATAATTTCAGCTTTTTTTCAAGGAAACTTATATGAATATTGCAATATTAATTTCATTGAATGAACTTAATATTGCAAAACAAAAGTCATGAAAAGTAATATTTCATGACCTTTGTTTAATGTTATCCAAAAGAATCAGTTAAATAGGTATATTTGTTTAATATCATATCCCATATTTTTAAATTTTGAATACAAAAACTCTACTTTTCTCATTTTTATCTTAATTATATTCATATTAACAGAAAAATCTCCTATGCTATCTGGATTTATTTCCTTTAAATATAGTATCTTCTTATATTCATCTGTATTGTTATAAATTATGGATGCTTCACCGGTTATTTGCATACCTCCAAGTTTCATCATGCTTTGATAGTTATCATAAACTGATATTGATACTTTATTATTTAATAATATATTTGCAAACTTTTCTCCACCTTCAGTTATAATGTACATATATCCATCCTTATAACTATATTCTATAGGCGTTCCCCTTACACCTATACTAGATGCTGTACACAAGGTACACGTGTTATGTGCATTTAAAAATTCTTCTATTCCTTTTAATAACTGAGTTCCAGGCACTCTTTTTATAAATTCATCTCTTATATTTTTTACATCTATTCCAAATTCTATTACTTTATTTATGTCGTACATATTTATATCTACAAATGGCATAGTAACTTTGTTGCAAAATGACTCTATGGCTCTATAATCTTCTGAATTTAATTTATCTAATTGAATTATTCCTCCTAAAGCTCGAAAATACACTATACTACTCCCTAGTATTCCTAACAGCTTATTTATATATTCATATTCTTTTTTTGTTGAAATACAAGTACAGAAAACTGCAATTCTTTTATCTTTTATCCATTCTATATTATCTTCTAAAAACTTTAAGGTCTTTAATTGAATTTTTTCGTTGTAAACAGGGGAACCTATCACAAAAAACTCAAAATCTTTATCACTTTTCTTAAAGTCCTCTATTTTACAATATTTTGATGGTCCTAATATTAATGACAAATTCTTAGCTATAACTTCTGTAGTCCCATACCTACTTTCGTAAAGTATAATTGTTCTTTGCATTTCATCCCCTCCATAAAAACCAATTATATGCTAGTTTTTGATAATACTATATTTAAGATTATATAGTTAATTTATTTATATTATGCCGCCATAAAAATAAGAACTTATTAAGTATTTACCCTAATAAGTTCTTATTTTTAATAATATAAAGTTAGGTTTTATTAATATTAATTCCAGTAGTAATTATTTCAGATAAAATAAAACAGTCTTTAGAGTAATCTAAAGACTGTTTCTATGATATAAGATTTAAAACTTACGTAATGCCCTATATAACTAGTTTTTAATGGTGCGCCCAGCAGGAGTTGAACCTGCGGCCTCTGGATTCGAAGTCCATCACTCTATCCATCTGAGCTATGGGCGCTCACAGGATACTAGTGTCTCTTACTTCAATTCATATAATAAGTATTGGAGCGGGTGAAGGGAATCGAACCCTCGTAACTAGCTTGGAAGGCTAGCACTCTACCATTGAGTTACACCCGCATATTGGAGCGGAAGACGGGATTCGAACCCGCGACGTTCACCTTGGCAAGGTGACGCTCTACCACTGAGCCACTCCCGCGAATAATTGGTGCAGGTGAAGGGAGTCGAACCCCCACGCCGTTGGCGCTAGATCCTAAGTCTAGTGCGTCTGCCAATTCCGCCACACCTGCAAATTATTTAAATATAGTTAAGTAAGCAACTGTTACAAAACTCTTGATTTTGCATGCCTACTTATTGGTGGCTTACCGGGGAATCGAACCCCGGACACCATGATTAAAAGTCATGTGCTCTACCGACTGAGCTAGTAAACCAAATTTATATGGGGTGAACGATGGGATTCGAACCCACGACAACCAGAACCACAATCTGGCGCTCTACCAACTGAACTACGTCCACCATACATGGTGCGCCATCAGGGATTCGAACCCTGGGCACCCTGATTAAGAGTCAGGTGCTCTACCAACTGAGCTAATGGCACTTTAATGGTGCGTCTTAAGGGATTCGAACCCCTGGCACACGGCTTAGAAGGCCGTTGCTCTATCCAACTGAGCTAAAGACGCATATTTTGGAGCGGGTGAAGGGAATCGAACCCTCGTAACTAGCTTGGAAGGCTAGCACTCTACCATTGAGTTACACCCGCAGGTATAAAACATCAAAATTCTATGACTTTGTTATGTTTTACTCCTCATCAGCTTTGCTGAGGAGTTTCATTAGTGGTCGGGGTGACAGGGATTGAACCTGCGACCTCATGGTCCCAAACCACGCGCGCTCCCATCTGCGCCACACCCCGAGATACATGGTGCGCCATCAGGGATTCGAACCCTGGGCACCCTGATTAAGAGTCAGGTGCTCTACCAACTGAGCTAATGGCACTTTAATGGTGCGTCTTAAGGGATNNCTGAGCTAAAGACGCATATTTGGAGCGGGTGAAGGGAATCGAACCCTCGTAACTAGCTTGGAAGGCTAGCACTCTACCATTGAGTTACACCCGCATATTGGAGCGGAAGACGGGATTCGAACCCGCGACGTTCACCTTGGCAAGGTGACGCTCTACCACTGAGCCACTCCCGCAGATAATTGGTGCAGGTGAAGGGAGTCGAACCCCCACGCCGTTGGCGCTAGATCCTAAGTCTAGTGCGTCTGCCAATTCCGCCACACCTGCAAATTATTTAAATGTAGTTAAGTAAGCAACTGCTACAAAACTCTTGATTTTGTATGCTTACTTATTGGTGGCTTACCGGGGAATCGAACCCCGGACACCATGATTAAAAGTCATGTGCTCTACCGACTGAGCTAGTAAACCAAAATGGCTGGGATAGCAGGATTCGAACCTACGAATACCAGAGTCAAAGTCTGGTGCCTTACCGCTTGGCGATATCCCAATATATGGGGTGAACGATGGGATTCGAACCCACGACAACCAGAACCACAATCTGGCGCTCTACCAACTGAACTACGTCCACCATAATGGTGCGTCTTAAGGGATTCGAACCCCTGGCACACGGCTTAGAAGGCCGTTGCTCTATCCAACTGAGCTAAAGACGCATATTTTGGAGCGGGTGAAGGGAATCGAACCCTCGTAACTAGCTTGGAAGGCTAGCACTCTACCATTGAGTTACACCCGCAGGTATAAAATATCAAAATTCTATGATTTTGTTATGTTTTAATCCTCATCAGCTTTGCTGAGGAGTTTCATTAGTGGTCGGGGTGACAGGGATTGAACCTGCGACCTCATGGTCCCAAACCACGCGCGCTCCCATCTGCGCCACACCCCGTTGTTCAGGAATTCCCTGAACTGTTTCTTCAGGAGAATCATCAACTCCCGACGACATAGATTATTCTACACGATATATTTGATTCCGTCAATACTTATTTAAAACTTTTTTATATTTTTTTAATATGCCTTATACACCTTTAATGCTTGGATTGATTTTTCCATCTTCTATTTTTATAGTGGCTATGCTATTAAACCCATCTCTTGATACAGCTGGACTTCCTGGGTTTACAAACCATATTCCATTTTCGTAAGCAATCTTTGAAACATGAGTATGTCCAAATAACGCTATATCGACCTCTAACTCTAATGCTCTATATTTTAGTCTAGATAGGTCATACTTAACATCATATTTATGTCCATGAGTCATGAATACCTTTTTCCCAGCAATCATTTCAATCCTTTCACTTGGAGTATCTACAGCAAAATCACAATTCCCCTTTACGTTAATAATTGGACCTTTATAATATTTAGATATTTCTTTAAGGTCTTGAACATTATCACCTAAATGAATAAGTATATCGGGATTTTCTAGTTTATTTATAGTATTTTCTATGATCCATGAGTATCTATGTGTATCACTTATTACTCCTATTATCAATATTACTCCTCCTCCATAAGTTTTTTTATTTCTCCTTCTATTTTTTTCAGAGCTTTTGCTCTGTGACTTATGGAATTCTTAAGTTCGGAGTCCATCTCTGCAAATGTCATTTTGTATTCAGGTATATAAAACAATGGATCATATCCAAATCCATTGCTTCCTCTTTCTTCATCTATTATTCTTCCTTCTATTTCGCCTTGAACTTTTACTATTTTATCATCGCTTATTATTAATGCTATTGCACATATGAACTTGGCTTTTCTTTCTTCATCTTTTTTATCTTTCAATAAATCTAAAAGCTTTTCATTATTCTTTTTATCATTTCCATGTTCTCCTGCAAACCTAGCAGAATAAATACCTGGTGCACCGTTTAAACAATCAACTGCGAGACCAGAGTCATCTGCCAGCACCATAGATCCCTCTACAATTTTATATATTTCACTAGCTTTTTTATAAGAATTTTCAATGAATGTATTTCCGTCTTCTTCAACATCTATATCTATTCCCGCTTCTTTTAGTGATACTACTTCTATTTGGTATTTTTCTAATATTTGTTTAATCTCTTTTATTTTTTTTGCATTGTTACTCGCTACTATTAACCTTCTCATTATCTATCACCTGTTCCAACCCATAATGAGTCCATTTTCAAGCTATCTTTTTGCACTTGAATCATATGTTTTGCGCCTTTTTCTGCTAATGCTATAAGCTCATTTAAATCCGCTCTACTAAAAGGACTTTGCTCTCCAGTTCCCTGTATCTCTACAAATTCACCAGAATCAGTCATAACCACATTCATATCAACTTTTGCTTTTGAATCCTCTTCATAACATAAATCCAGCATCTTCACATTATCTACAATTCCAACACTTACAGCACTAACAAAATCTCTTATAGGGTATATTGAAAAAGGAGACTGTTTATGAAGCTTATTAACAGCATCCACTAGTGCTACAAAAGCCCCAGATATAGATGCAGTCCTTGTTCCTCCATCCGCCTGAATAACATCACAATCTACCCATATTGTCTTTTCACCTATAGCTTTTAAGTCAACTATTGATCTTAGTGCTCTTCCTATTAATCTTTGTATCTCCATAGTTCTTCCATCAATTTTACCTCTAGTTATATCTCTGACTTTTCTAACTTGAGTAGCTCTTGGTATCATATTATATTCACAAGTAATCCATCCCTCACCTTTTCCTTTTAAAAATGGAGGAACTTTATCCTCTATCGATGCTGTACAAATTACCTTTGTGTCACCTGTTTCTATTAAAACTGCACCTTCTGCATATTTTGTATAGTTTCTTGTTATTTTTATATGTCTATTTTGATCATTTTTTCTACCATCAACTCTCATTTTTTACCTCCAAAAGAACCAACTTTCTATTACTTAATTATTATACATTATTAATGGCCTATTGTGCATTCAATTCTGCCAGTTTATTTCATTTTTTCTTCTAACACAAATAGCTCATCTCTCTCAGGCGGCTCTACTTCCTTTTCTATATTTTTATCTACCAATATGCCTTTTCCTTTAATAATTTTACCTATTATTGTAGCTTTGATACCTTCTTTTTTAAGTATTTCTATTAATTCGTTTCCATTTTTAGTTGTTATAAGCATGCTTCCTGATGATATGAATCTAAGAGGATCTATAGAACATTCTCTGCATATCCTTTGGGTTATACTACTTATAGGCATCTTTTCTTTGTATACCTTAAATCCCATGTTGCTGGCTTCTGCAACTTCCCATAATGCTCCCAGCACTCCCCCTTCTGTTATATCATGCATAGAATTAACTCCAAAGTTTCCAGATATAATCCCTTCATTTACTACACTTAAATAATTTGTATAATTTTGAGCTTCTTCTATTTCTTCTTCCGTTAGAATATCTTTTATTTTATTTTTATAGTCATTAACTATTATGCTAGTGCCTTCAAGACATAACTGTTTAGTAACGATTATATCATCACCTTCCTTAGCTCCTGAAGTAGCTACTGCTTTTCCCTTTGGAGCTTTACCAATTACCGTACAAGATATTACCATTTTATTTACAGCTCTTGTTATTTCAGTATGGCCTCCTAAGATTTCAACATTAAGCTTTTGAGTTTCTTCTCCTATTTCTTTCATTACTTCTTTTATTTCATCTAGTGATGTATTTTCTGGAGCCAAAATTGTTACTAGAATACCTATAGGTTCAACTCCACAAGAAGCTATATCATTGCAGTTTATGTGCACTGCTAACTTACCACTATTAGCATCAGCTCCAGTTATAGGATCTGTAGAAAGTATACATTCATGGCTTCCAAATTCCACCACGCTACAATCTTCTCCTACACCACTTCTGATTCTTACATCGTCTCTCCTAACTTTTCTGCTGCCATCTATTATTTCTTTTAGATCATCCCAGTTTAATTTTCCTACTTTCATTAAAATTTCTTCCTTTCTATTAAATAAACAAGCACTATTTTACTACCTACTTCATATTATTTATATAAGGATTAATTTATGGTAGGTGCATGTGTTTGAAATATATTGGACCCTTTCTAAGAATAAATAAATTAAAAAAAGAAAATGTTGAACATCAACTCTTTTATTTAGCAAAAGAATCTTTAAAACAAATTACACTATACTCTAAGTGTGGGATACACACCTCGCTTAAAGAACTTAAAGTAAAAAATATATCTAATTTTGATATTAACACATTTAAAGATGTTTCTCCACTTCTATGTATATATAAAAAGGCAAGTCCTAAACTTATAAACATTGAAAACAACTTATGCTGGGATGAAGATAAATTTAAAAAAGAAATAAACATAGACAGTAACGCTTTAATGACATTATGTCTTTTAGAATTATACGATTATTACAGTAGCTTTAAAAACATAAACGCCAAAAATTACAATTTAGCTAACCTATATTTGTTGTTATCTAAAAAACAACTAGAATTTTACGCTTCTTATTTTAGAAATGATGAGGGAGTATTTATAGATAAAAAAGATGCAAGTGATCTTTTTACTGGCGAATTAAAATTTGAAGAAAAAAATAAAAAATTTAAATTTTCTACTCAAGCATTATTAATGGCTGCATACTATAAGTGCGCTTACTTGTGCAAAGATGAGGATAAATATAATTACAAAAACTTTTCACTAGATATATTAAATATGTTTATTACTTTCAAAGAAGATCTATATTTGCTTTCTTCTAGTGAACTTGTTGAGCTATGTTTAGGTTTAAATATATTTTACAAGTATTCTAAAAATGAAGATTGTAAAGTTTTATTACTAGATTTATCGGAATTACTGTATGAAAAAAATAATGATTGTTCTATGGAATTTGATTTAGAGAAAGACTGTATGAATTATATTAATTTTATCCTATTCTACAGAAATACAGGAATTGCGAAATTTAAAGATAAAGCAGAAAATATGTATACTAGGTTCCTTGAATTATATGACCCTGAAAAAGGCATCTTCCTTAAAGACACTGAAAGTAAAGACATCACTTTTTCCTGCTTAGAAATTGCTCTATATGTTTTAGTTTGCATTATTCATTCACATACAAGTGAAGATGCGGATAAGAGTGATTTAATAATATTAGATGTATTCAAGCGTCAACTTGTAGATTCAGGGATTATAGCAAGTTGGCCTGACGCGCCTGACTTGCAGGATGTAGAAAGATATAAAAATTATACGCTAAAATCTGAAGATCTACTAGAAGAGCAGGATTTTAGGATGGCCTCAATTCCTACTCCTGAAAACTGTGAATTAGCTTCAGTATTTAATAAAAATGTTTGCTATAATAAGAAAAAAGAAGTCTTTAAAGTTCCTAAAAACTCCTTTGATACTTATAAAAACATGTTGATATTTTTCTTGATTATTCACGTTCTAAGACCAAAAAAGTTAGTTCATAAGATAATGGAAGAAGATATAGAATTTGATCAAGAATATTAAAAAAGAATATTAAAAAATAATATTTTAATTTTTGGGTTATAATAATATAACCACAGTACAAGCATGTGCTTATGCTAAAACTTCAGCCTGCTTTAAAAGGAGGTATGTAATTTATGATGAACATAAATTGTTCTGAAAAGTGCATACATGAAAGAAACGGAAAATGTACTTTAAATCATGTAACACCAATTTCAAGTTTTTCGACTAATGGAGAAGCAGACTGTGCCTACTTTATTTTAAAGCAACCTAATAAAAAAACTGCCCCTTCAAATTAAGGGGTAGTTTTTTTATTAAGGTTGCAAGTTTATATATACTTTATCTAATTTAATATTTCCCTTTTTTGTAATGCTTATATCTTCTATATTACTCTTTTTACAAATTACTATATTACTACAGTACAGTGGAATCATCGGCATATCTTCAAATAATATATTTTCTCCAGACCTTAATAGTTCTATTTTTTTACCTTTATCTTTTTCCATTTTACTTTTTTCTAATGTATTGTCTAGATCAATATTCTTGTATCCGTAAATATTATCCTTAGAATTAATAGTCCATCTTTCAAGAAATGATAGAGGATAATCATAGCTTCCTTCATATTCAACTTTAGCTATATCATAATCTCCCTTACTCAATTCATCATTAAACTCTTCAGCATTGTAACCGATACATTCAATCTTTATTTGTAAGTTATCACGTAGGTTTTTAGATATAGCTTCACAAACCTTTTTATTTTCTATTGTGTCCAAATAAATTAGCTTCAAAGGCTCATTATTTTTATCAAATTTAGTCTTTTTTATAAAGTCTAATGCTTTATCTTTTTCTAAAGCGCTTGTAAAATATGACTTGTTTACGAATTGTCCATTTAGGCCATTACTAATGTTTGTCGGAATATATGTTAGAGCTGGTTTTGCTGTTTCACTTAATATTTCTTTTGATATATAGATTCTATCTATACTGACTGCTATGGCCTTTCTGAAGTTAACATCTTTTATTATACCTTCTTTTTTTAAGTTAAAAACCAGAGCATCAGTTGTATATGTTGATACCTGATTAGCTTTTCCTAAACTAATAAGATTCTTAGCTTCACTTATTGGCGGATCTACAAATATATCTACCTTATCGCTTTGATATGCAGCTAATGCTGCTTCACTACCATCAATGCAAGATAACATAATCTTGTTACTTTTTACTTCATCTTCATTCCAATAGTTGTTGTTTTTTACAAGGCTTATATAACTATTATTAGATATATCATCTATAATAAAACAGCCTGTGTATAAGATTTCTTTATAATTTTTTTTCCACTCAAATAGATTATTATTAAATTTTCTTAGCGAATATATTGGCTCTGCAAGTATATTCAAAAAGTAATTACAAGGATAATTTAATCTTATTTCGAGTTTTTTCTTATCAATAGCTCTGATTGCCACATCATTAAACCCTTTTTTACCATGTCTATATTCTGAAGCACCAAATATATAATATAATTGTTCTGCAAACTTATTATTTAAATCTTTATTTAATATTTGAGAAAAGAAGGTAACAAAATCTTCTGCTGTAATATCGCTTCCATCACTCCATTTTGCATCTTCTCTTATATTAAATGTATAACAAGTTTCATCTTTACTTAAAGTCCAACTACCACTTAAACCAGGAATAATATTTCCTTTTTCATCTGTTTTCACTAATCCTTCAAATAAATTTACAAGAAAATCCTGCTGTCTAATATTATAGTCTGTAAGCATTGATAAATCTTTTGGCAGCTCTCCAACATTATATACTATGTAATCTTTTATATTTATATTTTTATTTCCTTGTACACTCTTCTCAACGCACCCATTTAAAAATACAGAACTTAAAATTAATATGCTAACTATAAACTTCTTCATGAAATATCTCCCTATTTTTTTCTTTAAACATATAAAAAACAATCAATATATTTAAATTATTGGCAGTTAAAAGAAAAATAAACAAAACTCGTATAAAGTTTTGTTTATTTTCTATTCATTGAGGAAGATATTCTAAAAAGCTTAATTGTTCTATACTAAATTGCTTTTTCATAAATTTAATACCATCTATCTTTTGAACCTTTTTATAGAAGCTAGTATCAATATATTTGTTTATTTTTTCATCAAATACACCTGTAGTAATATATATACCTCTTTCTATGTCATTCTGATTTAAACACTCTAAGAATGTTTCATACTCTTGTAGCAAAACCTTTTCTTTTTTATGATACTTAAATAATATGGTTCTTTCAGCTCCTGTGAGCTTTATAATAACAAAATCTGAATTTTTTAAAATTATATTATAATGTATATTATAATTCCAGCAATTTTTAGTTATGTTTTCAGTTATCATGTCTATGTTTATTCTTTTTAGCTTATACTTTGCCTTATAAGCCTCATCTTTTCTTAGTTTTAAATAAGCTTTATCAACTATATTGCTCACGTTCCTCCTCCACAAATTATTAATATTAGTTAATTATATGAAATCAAATATAATTTTGATACAATTAATTTTCTGCCTATTTTTAATCAAAAGTGATATTTTTTGCCTATTTTTATGATATAATATTTACATATTTTTAGCAGCTTCTGCTAAAAGAAATAATGTAAAATCCTATCTTAATAAAAAGTTTAATAGATAATTATACGGAGGAAGCTAAAATGATTCTTGCTGTAGAAATACTAGGCATATTAACTATGTTAATTTTAATATTTGCCTTGGTATGGGGATTTATAACCCTTACCCAAATATTAAATCAATTAAAATATAAAAATTACTTAATGGAAAAATTAACTCAGCATATGTATATGCTCACGAAAAAAGATGAAAACTCAAAAGATATGTAAAAATAAATATTTGCAAATAAAATGGGTACAATTTTATTAAAAATTGTACCCATTTTTAAATATACTACTTAATTTAAACTGCAAAAATTCTAATAAACTTTCATATAAATAAAGAAAATCGTTCCAACTGCTATTAGTATACATGCTACAGGATATGCTACGTTTTTAAAACTAGCCTTAAAGTCAAACATATTGATAGCCCAAATAACCATTGTAAAGAATATGCACCATTGAAGAGTATAATAGCTATCAAAATATTTTACATATGTAAATTGATATGTAGTAAGGAGCGTTAATACCAGTGTGAGTATTGTTAACGACACTCCCATCCATCCTAAAAAGTGAATAGCCCTTCTCATTTCTCTCCTCCGCATGTTTGTGTTTTTATTTTAGTACAAACAAAACCATTTTCATAATAAACCTTTTTTATAATTTTGTAAATACCTACAACATTTTTTCAAAATCATCTTCGCTTAATATTCTTACACCTAATTCTACTGCCTTATTATATTTAGATCCTGCTTCTTCTCCAGCTAAAACATAGTCTGTCTTTTTGCTAACACTTCCTGCAATCTTTGCTCCAAGTGACTCTAACTTTTCCTTTATACTGCTTCTAGTATAGTTTTTCAATGTACCTGTTACTACTACAGTTTTCCCTGAAAAAACACTTTCTAATATTTCTTCCTCTTCATAACGAGGATTAACTCCTAATTGTAGTAGTTCATTTATACTTTGTATTATTTTCTCCTCTTTGAAGAATTCTATTATACTTTTAGCAACAATATCTCCTATATCTTGAACAGATGTAAGCTCGTCTATGGAAGCTATTTTAAGATTATCTAAATTTTTAAATTTCTTAACTAAATCTTTAGCAGTTTTTTTACCTACATTAGGTATTCCCAATGCAAATATAAAGGAGGATAAATCGCAACTTTTACTCTTTTCTATAGCATCAATTAGATTTTGAGCCTTTTTATCCCCAAACTTTTCTAGTGTAAGTAAATCTTCTTTTTTTATTCTATATAAATCAGCAATTGATTTAATCTGAAGTTTTTCAAAAAGCTGTTCTGCAGTCTTTTCGCTAAAGCCTTCTATATTCATTGCTTCTCTACTTCCAAAATGCACAATACTCTTTACCATTTGAGGTTTACAGGATAAGGTATTTTCACAAAAATAATGTACACCTTCCTGTACCAACTCACTACCACAGTAAGGGCATGTTGTCGGTGGCTCTATTTCATTACTTTCTTTCAAACTTTCTTCAACTACGCCCATAATTTCTGGTATTACATCATTAGAACGGCGCACAAAGACATGACAGCCAATTTTTACTCCTTTTCTTTGTATGTCATCCATATTATTAAGTGTAGCCCTTTTAACAGTTACTCCAGCTAGCTCCACTGGCTCTAGTATTGCGGTAGGAGTTACTCTTCCACTTCTGCCAACGTTCCATTCTACCTCTAAAAGTTTTGTAGTAGCTTCTTCTGCTTCAAACTTATATGCAATTGCCCATTTAGGGAATTTTATAGTATATCCAAGTATATCTCTTGTTTTCATGTCGTCTACAACAATAACAACACCATCTATATCATAATCTAATGTATTTCTTATACCTTCAACAGCTACTAATTCTTCTTCTATCTCTTCTATGTTTCTGCATACTTTAACATAATCATCTTGTGGAAAACCCATTTCTTTTATAAAGTTCATCATTTCAACGTAACTTCTAAATGCTGTTCCTTCGTTATATCCTATATCGTAAAAAAAGGCTGATAAATTTCTTCTAGCTGTTTCTTTTACGTTTAAGTTTCTTAAAGCTCCAGCAGCCCCATTTCTTAAGTTCTTTAATGGAGTCTCAGCTTTTTTATTATATTCCTCAAAAGCTGTCTTCGTCATAACAGCCTCTCCATGAACTTCTATAACACTGCTGTTATTTATTTTTAGAGGAAGAGCTTTTATTGTTTTTACCTGTGCTGTTATATCTTCTCCGACTTCACCTGTTCCTCTAGTGGCAGCTTTAATAAGTATTCCATTTTCATCATAGGTACAGTTAATAGTAAGTCCATCAAACTTTTTAGTAAGCACATATTTAAGTTCAGGTAACTTATCTTCATGGCTAGAATTATACTCATCTACTGACTTTTTATTTCTTATATGCCATTCTCTAATTCCCTGAACATCTTGAGCTTTATCTAAGCTCCACAATCTTCCTTTATGAGCATACTTTTGAAACTCAGCCAACACTCTGTCTCCTACTCTTTGCGTAGGAGAGTAAGGAAGTACGATTCCAGTTTCCTTTTCAAGTTTAGTTAACTCATCGTATTTCTTATCATACTCTTTATCTGAAACACTTGGGTTATCTAATACATAATATTCATGTGCATACTTATTTAATTCCTCTACTAGTTCCTTAATTATTGTTACTTTATCACTATTTAAACTCATATTTTCCCCCTAAACAGCCTCTAATGGAGCGACTCCATACATTAAGTTTTTGATTCCCATCTTATCAAAAGCTATGGTAAGTTTTATGTCATTTCCAACCTTAGAAACACTTACTATAGTTCCTACTCCAAACTTTAGATGTTTGACTTTTATTCCGACTTTGATATTTTCAAGCTTTAGAGAGTTTTTATCTTCTTTATTATTACTAGCAGCATCCACTGCAACCTGTTTAATTCCTGTATTTCTTAGCGGAGATGGTGAATTACTAAAGCTGTTCCTATTTAAATTGCTATTTAAGTTGCTATTCATAGTAGTTCCAAACTTTCCAAAGCCCCTTTTAGCAGGATTATCATATTCTACTAATTCCTTAGATATTTCCTGTACAAAATCTGATTCTGAAAAGGCAGCAGTTTTTCCAAACACTCTTCTAGTTTCAGCAGAAGTTATATATAATTGCTCCTCAGCTCTAGTTATTGCAACATAACAAAGCCTTCTCGCTTCTTCCATTTCAGCAAAATCATTTAAGGCTTGATTTCCCGGGAATATTCCATTTTCCATACCAACCATAAATACTACAGGGAACTCTAGCCCTTTTGCACTATGAACTGTCATCATAACTACACTATCCGCCTCTTCATCAAAATTATCTATATCAGATACTAACGTAACTTTTTCTAAAAATGCGGATAGAGACTTATCTTCTGATGAACTTTCAAATTCTACAGCTGCAGATACAAGTTCTTTTAAGTTTTCTATTCTGCTTAGAGCTTCTAAATCCTTTGAATTTTTAAGTTCTTCTAAATATCCTGTAGTCTCTAATATTTCTTTTATCAAGGTAGACACCTTAATTTGATCTCTGCTTCTAATAAAGCTATTTATTAAGCTTACAAATTTCTTTATAGATGATATAGTTCTAGTTGAAAGCTTTAATACTTCTTCAACATCTAATAAAACACTATACATACACTCATCCATTGAGCCTGCAAACTCTTGAACTTTCTGTACTGTAGTATCTCCTATGCTTCTTTTAGGAACATTTATAATTCTTTTTAAGCTTACATCATCAAGTGGATTATTTATAAACTTTAAATATGCCATTATATCTTTTATTTCTTTTCTGTCATAAAACTTAAGACCACCAACTATTCTATATGGTATATTGGATTTCATAAAAACATCTTCAAATATACGAGATTGAGCATTAGTTCTATAAAGTACTGCAAAATTCTTGTATTTTTTATTTTGCTCCTCTCTAATTCTTTTTATTTGAGATGCTACATAAATTCCTTCATCTATATCAGAAAATGATCTATGTAATTTTATTTTTTCTCCACTTTCACTTTCCGTTCTAAGGATTTTATTCTTTCTTTGAGCATTGTTTTTTATAACATCATTAGCAGCTCTTAATATATTTCCTTTAGATCTATAGTTTTGTTCAAGCTTAATTACCTTTGCCTCTGGGTAATCTTTTTCAAAGTCTAATATGTTTCTTATGTCTGCGCCTCTCCATGCATAGATACACTGATCATCGTCACCAACAACACAAATGTTTCTATGAGCTGATGCTAAAAGTCTTACAAACTCATATTGAGACTTGTTGGTATCTTGGTACTCATCTACCATTATGTATTTAAATTTCTTTTGATAGAATTCCAATACATCTGGATTTTTCTTAAATAGCTCTACTGTTTTGTAAATTAAATCATCAAAATCTAATGCATTATTATTTTTAAGCTTTTTTTGATATAAACTGTACATATCTGCAATTTTATTCACTCTAAAATTATGCTCATTTTCTCTCTTAAATTGTTCTGGAGATACTAAATTGTCCTTCTGTTCTCCTATTTTATTTATTATCTCTTTATCGGTTATATCTTTATCATTTATTTTTAACTCTTCCATACACTGCTTGATTAATACTTTTTGGTCATAGCTATCATATATAGCAAAATTTTTATTATATCCTAATTTATCAATTTCTCTTCTTAAAATTCTTACACAGCTTGAGTGAAATGTGGAGACCCACATATTATCCACTTCATCGCCAACTAGGCTTCTTACTCTATCCTTCATTTCTCCCGCAGCTTTATTTGTAAAAGTGATAGCTAAAATTTTTGAAGGATATATATTTAAATCTTTTATCATATGAGCTATTCTATGCGTTAACACTCTTGTCTTACCTGAACCAGCACCAGCTAAAATTAATAGCGGTCCTTCTACAGTTACTGCTGCATCATACTGTTCCTTATTTAAAAGCTTTTTTAAATCCATATAATTCACTCCCTGATTACTATACAAAATTCTCATGTTTAATATTATAACATTTAAGTACTGATTTAATCATTATTAAACGTAAAAAATGTGCTGATTTATATCAACACATTTTTTGGAAATCTAAAGTTTCTATATAATACATATATTATTCTTCGCTATCGCCTTTTAATCTCTCTAAGACAATATTATATCCATCGCTACCATAATTTAGACATCTGTTTACTCTACTAATGGTAGCAGTACTTGCTCCAGTAGCTGCAGCAATATCTAAATATGTTCTCTTATTCTTTAACATTTTTGCCACTTGAAGTCTTTGCTCAAGCGCTTTTATTTCATTTATAGTACATATATCATCAAAAAATCTATAGCATTCTTCTTTTGTCTTTAGAGATAACATAGCTTCACATAAAAAATCCATAGCCTCACTTTGTAATTTGGATTTATATTCTTCCATGAGCTCAACTCCTTATTTACTATACGTTATTATAATTATTTCCTATTCATTTTAATTCTATCACGTATTAAAGTATTAATCTACAAAATTATTATAAATTAATACAAAATAAGAACAGCCCATTGGGGCATGGGCCGTTCGCTCATAAATAAAAAGGGGGCTATTTATTCCTTTTATTTATCCTTGCAAGATTATTATATTAAAGTAAAAATGAAATTTCAAGCTATTTTGCATAATTAATTGTAAAAATATATTAAAATGCCTGAATTAATTTCATATGTTAAAAAATCTTAAATTTTTTTAAGTATTTCCACTTCTTTTTCTGATAATTCTCTATATCCACCTTCAATTAAATTTGTGTCTAAATCAAGTGGTCCAAATTTTATTCTTTTTAAATACACTACACTCTTATCTCTGCTTTGAAACATTCTTTTAACTTGATGAAATTTTCCTTCCTGTATAGTTACTTTCACCTTTGAACCATCACTATCTGCTTGTAATATTTCTAGTTTAGCAGGCATACACTTGTAGCCATCATCTAAGGTAATTCCTTTTTCAAAGGCCTCAATATCTTTTTCATCAACAACTTTGTCTATTTCAGCATAATAAACTTTATCTACATGCCATTTTGGTGATATTAACCTATGATTTAGTTCCCCATCATTTGTCAGTAATAATAGTCCTACTGTATCTTTGTCCAATCTTCCTATAGGAAATGGATTAAAAACTTGGTGTTCTGGCTCGAGCAAATCTATAACAGTTTCATCATAGTTGTCAAATGTAGCAGAAACCACACCGTCAGGCTTATTCATCATAAGATATATGTATTTTCTATAGTTAACCAATTCACCTGAAACTCTTATTTTACAAATGTTGGGATCTATCTTCATTCCGCTATCTTTAATTATTGATCCATCAACCTCTATAGCACCATCTTTAGCTAGTGCTTTTACTTCTTTTCTTGTTCCATATCCTAAATTTGATAGAACTTTATCTAATCTTTCCATCAGCTACCTCCTAATAATTTTGCATGCACCTAAATTCTATTAATTATTATAACCTTTTAGCTATAAAATAAAAACAGCCTAACTAAAGACTGTTTAAAAAATTCTTTATTTGCCGTAGTATTTCATAACTTTTTGTACATAATCTCTAGTTTCATATGGCAGTTTAGAAATATCTGAGGAATCTCTTACTCCTCTATATTTCAAAGTTCCTGGTCCTGCATTATAAGCAGCCAAAGCCAATTCCTTTGAATTGCCATACATATCAAGTAATCCTTTTAGATATTTTGTACCACCCTCAACATTCTGCTCTATACTATATGCATCAGATACCCCTAACTCCTTCGCAGTACCAGGCATAAGCTGCATAAGTCCCATTGCTCCTGCATTTGATGTGGATTTAGGATCAAAATCTGATTCTTGTTTTATAACTGCCATTATGAGGGATTTATCAAGACCATACTTTCTTGAAGCCTTTTCTACAGCTTCTTCTATACTTAAATTTCCACTCTTTATATCGCTTTTTAAGCCCTTATATGCAGAGTTCAGTCTTTCTCCTGCACCATATCCGAGCTTACTTAAGTCTCCATCTCCAAGCCCAAGTTTGCTTAAATCTAAATTTCCATCACTATCCGTCATAGCCTTAGTTAAGCTTTCCATAATCAGCCCAAAAGAGTCTGAGTCTCCAGCTGCTTCTTTAAACATTTGAGTCATAAGTTGAAATTGTAGAAAATCTTCAACTTTTTTATTGTTATCTACATTCATGTTTTCACCAACCTATGTTTTCTTTTCACTAAATTATATATCGTATTTTATAATAATAACTTTATACAAAATCATTCTGCATTGAATATAAATGTGTCGTAGTCCTCATAAGAAACTTCACTATACTGGCTCTTAGCTAATACTAATACCTTATACTCTTCTTTGCAAAATGGTATAAATGTATAATAATTTTTTTTGCTATAATTTTGAACTAAATTCCACTCCCCTTTTTCCATGACATAAAACTCATACATTACATCTTTTCCACCCTCACTATGTACAGTAAAATTTATAGATTCATTACATATAAACTTTACCTTATCACAGGTTATTTTAGTACCCGTTATAGGAAATGCATCATGTACTTCTACTTTTATATCTCTTTTACAATCAAAAGGTTTATCGCTATCTTTATTTTTAGCAAAGAGTTCCACGCTGTATAAACCACTGTATTTAGGGGTAAACACATATGCTTTCTCTAAGACATAATCTGTTTCTTCAACTTTACGTTCATTGATTTTTAAAACATACTTAAGAAGTGTATTAGTAGTATTTCTAGTTATAGAATTTATACTAATTTTATCCCCAACTATATAGTATTCCTTCGCTGGGAATAGTATATAATCAATATTAGCGGGAACATATTTAAGTGCCTCTAAGCTCTTTATCCAATGACAGTCAAATTCTCTGCTTGAGTATTTGTCTTTAACTCTTATTTCAAGTTCATAACATCCCTGCTTATTGGGAATAAAGTTTATCCAATTACATGTTCCATAGTCCATCTTCTCTAATTCTAATCCATCTCTTTTTATTATAAAACTATATCTTAAGTCGGTACCGCCTGATGCATTAACTTTAACATTAACCTTCTCATCGACTAAAACATTACTGCCTTTATCTATCAGAACTCTATCAATTCTCACTGGTTCTTTACTATGTTCATCTATTATAAAGCTCATCGTTTCTGATGCTTCATATTTTCCTTCGAAAGACTTATCTTTAACCCATAGTATTAATTTATATTCTCCAGGAATCTTACTTTTCCATATATAAGTTTTATTTCTTGTATATCCTGAATCTTCAGGGCATTTTCCTTCAATTATGTATCTGTATAATACCTCTCTTCCACCAACAATTTCTGCTTTAAGCACTATAGATGTTTCACATAGCTGTGGAGAGTTTAAATCAGCTGCAAAACTTTTTATAAAAATTTCATTATACTTTTTTACTTTGAAATGGATTATGGCTCTATCGTCATATTCACTGGTAGAATACATATCCTTTGCTAAACACAAAATCTTATAATCTCCACTTTGTTCTGCTATATAACTTACAGTTCTTTTTGTTGAATAATCTTGTACACAATCAGCTTCCCCATTCGAAGTTATCTTTACAAACTTGTATAGTATTGTTCTATTTTCATCATAAGTTGCGTCAACCTGGAATATAATCTCGTGATTTTCAATTAGATCTGAAGTTAAACACCTAAAATCAGTTATTTCTACTTTTTTTAATGGGATAACTTCAAATTCAACGGTTTGAAAATCATCATATTTATTTTTAGAGTCTATATTCTTACACTCTACTAATATTTGTCCTCTTCCAATAGATTTGGTTGTCCACGTAAGGTCATTGTCTGCAGAATAGTCTTTTATAATCTTCCATTCATCATTAATTCTGAGCCAATACCTAAACATGAGTGGAAATTTATTAGCATCGACAAATAAATTAACTTTTTCTCCTAAATCGAATTCATATTTGTTCAGGGTTATACTATTTATTAACTTTTCTTCAACTTTACCTATTATATAATCTAATCTGGATACATAGTCAAAGCTTTTTTCTCCTTTTACCTTTTTAGCTTGTATCATTATTATGTATTTTCCATCTTCCTCTGGAACCCATGAAGCCTTATCCTCTTCAGTAAAATCTTTTAATGTACTCCATGTTCCATTACACCCAATCATATATTTATATAAAAAATCTTCTCCTAAATTATTTTCAATAGTTATTATTATATTTGTATCTTTTTCTTGTGGACTCTCTAAATTACAAATAATACCTAACTCATTCATCTCTATTTACCCATCCCCTGTTTAGGCATCTGAAAGAAAATAAACCAGCAGATGGACTAGTTATTTTTTTGAAGATGCCTTAATATGTATCTAAATTCCATTATACTATAATCCCATATTCTGTAATAGGTTTTTATTAACATTTGTATAATAATTTAATATTATAGTTATAAAATAGTTTTAGCATCACCTTATTAAATGGAGGCTATTTAAATGAAAATTTTTAATGTTTTATTATTAAAATTTAATAAGATAAAAATTTCGCTGGATAATTTTTCTGAGTTCAGATCTTATAAAATTCAAGTAGAAAATGGCGGTAAAGAGTTCTCTATATCTAAGTATTGCATAGTGGATAATGATATCATATTTACATTAACCAATAATGTAGATATCAAATATGAGACCTTTATACGTTACGAAAAATTATATGAGAAAGTGCATTATTTCCCTTTATTTTCAACAAGAGAATTTGATGACAAATACTATCACCATACCTCTTTAGGTGCTATATACTCCAAAAATTTTACTGTGTTTAGAGTATGGTCTCCTGCTGCATCTCATATTAATTTACTACTTTACAATAAATCAGAATTCTACTCTCATGAAAATAAAACAACAATGCCAATGAAAGAAAGTAATGGCCTTTGGTCTCTTCTAGTAAAAGGTGATTTACATGGCTATTACTATAACTATGAGGTTAATGTTTATAATAAAATTCACGAGGTCGTGGACCCTTACTCTAAGGCTGTCGGAGTTAATGGAGCAAGAGGTGCCATTTTAGATATGTCTCAAACTAATCCACAAGATTGGGAAAATGACAGATCTCCTGAATATAGAAACTATACTGATACTATAATATACGAAGTAAATATAAGGGATATATCTACTCACCCAGATAGCGGCATCATTCATAAAGGAAAGTTTTTAGCACTTACTGAGGATAATACAAACTCTGGTAAAAATATATCTACTTGTTTAAATCATATAAAAGAATTAGGAATTACACATATTCAATTTATGCCTATTTTCGATTTCAGTTATCTTAGTGTAGATGAAACAAACCCTGTTAAGTATAATTGGGGATATGACCCCCAAAACTATAACGTACCAGAAGGAGTTTATTCTACAAATTCCTACGATCCAGCATGTAGGATATTAGAGCTAAAAAAAATGGTTCAACATCTGCATAAAAATAATTTATCTATTAATATGGACGTAGTATATAATCATGTATATGATGCTCCAAATAGCAGCTTTGAAAAAATTTTTCCTGGTTATTACTTCAGGTTCTATGATAACTTAAACCCTTCTAATGGCAGTGGCTGCGGTAATGATATTGCTTCTGAGCATTCTATGGCAAGGAAATTTATTATAGACTCAGTAATCTACTGGGCCAAAGAATATCATATTGATGGCTTTAGGTTTGACCTTATGGGGCTTATTGATGTAGATACAATGAACTCTTTAAGTAAGAAACTTAATATGTTTAAAAGATCAATAATGTGTTATGGCGAGGGTTGGGATCTAAATACAAGCTTAGATAAGAATCTTAAAGCTGCTGATTACAATGTAAAGATGCTTCCTGGCATAGGTTTTTTTAACGATAAAATAAGAAATTTTATAAAAGGTGATGTCTTTAATATTGAGGATAAAGGATTCGCTACTGGAAAGTCTTTACTTGAAGAAAAATTAAAACAAAGTATATCCGGTTATTTTTTACCACCAAACCAATCTATAAATTATATATCCTGTCACGATAATCATACTTTATGGGATAAAATAGATTTAAGTTGTCCTACTGAAAGCTTTGACATAAAAAAAAGAATGGTAAAATTATGCGCAGCCATAAATCTAATCTCTCAAGGAATACCATTTATATATTCTGGTGAAGAGTTCTGCGGAACTAAAAACGGTGATAGCAACAGCTATAATAAATCTGAACATGTAAATTGGGTAGATTGGAATAGAAAATATGAGTTTATTGATATATTTTATTACTACAAAAAACTTATTAATATAAGAAAAAATCATCCTGCTTTTAGAATCAATACGCTGCAGGGTATAAAAAATCACTTATCTTTTATTGATAATATGCCGGCAAATACCATAGCTTATATATTAAAAGATTATGCTAATGGTGACTCTTGGAAAGAGATACTTGTTATTTTTAATGCTAATAAATATAGTGTAGATATATCCATTCCCAATGGAATATGGAATATAGCTTTAGATTGTGATTCGAAAGCAGAAAATAAGACCGTCACAGGTGGAAACATAACCATTGAAAGAATATCTACCTGCATACTGTTTAAGTTATAAATCAAACCTTATATCGGATAAAAAATGTTTTCTTGGATAAGCTACTCTATAGGAGGTTGATATTTATGAAAGAGTCTTTAGATAGGCATAATCCAAATTTTACTTATAAAAAAGAAAATATAGATATAAAGCAATCACCAGAAGGATACGCTATTATGGAAAGAATAAATAATGGATTACTTTTTCCTGAAGGTCCAAAAGATCATGTAGACTTTATAGATTATGAAGAAACATAAGGGTTCCTCTTTGGAATCCCTATATTTCTTTACTTAAATTCATCTTTATTAGATTCAATAAATTATAATATAACCTTTCGTCATCTTCTTTTATTCTCTTTTTAGGATTTGAAGTTCTTCCTCCACTTCTCCTCACTTTAGCTGATATATGTCTTTCAAAGAGCAGCCTATCCATATTATCATTGTCATAAATATATCCCTTAGGGCTTATAGCATAGGCTTTTCTTCCAAGTGCCATAGCTGCTACTCCATAGTCTTGAGTGATTACTATATCATTTTTTTCAGTTACATTAATCAGTGCCATATCTACACTTTGAAAGCCTTTATCAACATATCTTACTTCACTATAACTGCTTGTTATAGTATGACTTATATCACAATACATAATAACCTGTATATTATTTTCTTTAGCAGCTTTCTCAATTATTTGTTTCCCAGGACATGCATCCGCATCTACTATAATTTTCATTAAACTCTCCATTCTTTTACATACAAAGCCCTGTACATAGTCATATACAGGGCTTATGATTCTATAATCTTTCTTCTAATTGTGCTTTCATCTCTTCAAATCCAGGTTTTCCAAGAAGAGCAAACATGTTCTTTTTATATGCTTCAACTCCTGGTTGATTAAATGGATTTACTCCTAGTAAATATCCGCTTAATCCGCAAGCTTTTTCAAAGAAGTATACCATGTATCCAAAATAATACGGAGTCAATTCTGGTACATTTATAATCATAGCTGGAACATTTCCATCACTATGAGCTAAAACAGTTCCTCTAAAAGCTTGTTTGTTAACAAAGTCCATAGTTTCTCCAGCCAAGAAGTTTAGTCCATCCAAGTTATCTTCTACTGCTTCTATAGTTATGTTTTTTCTTGGCTTCTTAATATTTATAAATGTTTCTGTTAAAACTCTTAAACCTTCTTGAATATACTGTCCCATTGAGTGTAAGTCTGTTGAGAAGTCTGCCGCCGCTGGGAATATTCCTTTATTGTCTTTGCCTTCACTTTCTCCAAATAACTGTTTCCACCATTCTCCAAAGTAGTGTAGGCAAGGTTCAAAGTTAACCATCATTTCAGTAGTTTTGCCTTTTGCATATAGTGCATTTCTTGCTGCTGCATATCTGTAAGCAGTATTTATGTTTAAATCTGTGCTGCTATACTCTTCTCTTGCATCAGCTGCTCCCTTTATCATTTCATCTATGCTTATTCCTGCTGCTGCAATTGGTAGAAGTCCTACTGCTGTTAAAACTGAAAATCTTCCACCTACATTGTCAGGAATAACAAAAGTTTCATATCCTTCTGCATCAGCTAAAGTTTTTAATGCTCCTTTTGCTGCATCTGTTGTAGCAAATATTCTTTCTTTAGCCCCATCTTTTCCATATTTCTTTTCCATTAAATCCTTAAATATTCTAAAAGCTATAGCTGGCTCAGTTGTAGTACCGGATTTTGATATAACATTAACTGAAATATCCATACCTTCTATGGCTTCTAGAAGATCTGACATGTAAGTTGAGCTTATATTATTTCCTACGTAGAATATAGCAGGACCTTTTCTCTTATCTTTTGGTAAGCTTGCTGAGAAAGTATGTGAAAGCATTTCTATTGCAGCTCTAGCCCCTAAATATGAACCACCTATTCCTATAACTATAAGTGCATCTGAGTTGCTTCTGATTTTTTCAGCTGCCTTCTTTATTCTTTCAAATTCTTCTTTATCATAATTAACAGGTAAGTCTACCCATCCTAAAAAGTCGTTTCCTGCTCCTGTTCCTTCGTGAATCATTTTATGAGCTTCATTAATAAACGGTTGAAGACTAGTTATTTCATGCTCTTGTAAATACGGCATAGCCTTGCTTAGATCTAACGTTAAACTTTTCTTAGTCATTTTTTATCCTCCACCTTTACGTAAAATTAGTTACAATTGAAATTTTATTCTATTTATCTATATAAATCAACTATTACAAATTATTTTTATATTTTAAAATTAATGTAATCATTTACATTTTAAGTATTTAAAATAAAATGACAAGTGGATTAAATAACCACTTGTCATTTATTATACCCTATTCCCACTCAATAGTTGAAGGTGGTTTTGAAGTTACATCATAAACAATTCTGTTTACTCCTTGAACTTCATTAACAATTCTTCTTGAAACTTTATCTAATACCTCATATGGTATTTTAGCCCAATCTGAAGTCATTCCATCTGATGAAGTTACTGCTCTTAAAGCTATTGTGTGGCAGTAAGTTCTTTCGTCTCCCATTACTCCTACTGATTGAATATTTGGAAGGCAAGCAAAGTATTGCCATACATCTCCTTCTAGCCCTGCATTAGCTATTTCTTCTCTGAATATAGCATCTGCTTCTCTAACTATAGCAAGCTTTTCTTCTGTAACATCTCCAAGAACTCTTATTGCAAGTCCTGGTCCTGGGAACGGCTGTCTCCATACTAAGTGGTGAGGAATTCCAAGTTCTTCACCTACAGCTCTTACTTCATCCTTGAATAATTCTCTTAATGGTTCTATTAGTGAGAATTTAATGTCTTCTGGAAGTCCACCTACGTTGTGGTGACTTTTTATAGTAGCAGATGTATTTGTTCCACTTTCAACTACGTCTGGATATATAGTTCCTTGAACAAGGAAACTTATTTCTCCAAGCTTATTTGACTCTTCTTCAAATACTCTTATAAATTCTTCACCTATAATTTTTCTCTTTTTCTCTGGGTCACTTACACCCTTAAGTTTTCCTAAGAATCTATCCTGAGCATTTGCTCTTATTAGATTCATATCAAAGCCTTCTTTAAATATCTTTTCAACCTGGTCTCCTTCATCCTTTCTAAGTAGACCATGATCAACAAATATACAAGTCAGCTGCTTTCCGATTGCTTTGTGAACTAATACTGCTGCTACTGATGAATCAACTCCTCCAGATAGTGCACATATTACTTTTTTGTCTCCAACTTTTTCGCGAATCTCTCTTATTTTTTCTTCAGCAAAGGATGCCATTGACCAATCACCCTTTAATCCGCAAACTTTAAAAAGGAAATTTGAAAGCATTTTCTTACCAAATGGTGTATGTTCAACTTCTGGGTGGAATTGAACTCCATATATTTTTCTTTCAACATGTTCCATAGCTGCAACAGGAGTTTGAGTTGTAGTTCCAACTATTCTAAATCCTTCTGGAGCCACTTCTACATAATCTGTATGGCTCATCCAACAGCTTTCACTCTCTTCTACTCCATCAAATAGTAGACATGTTTTATCTAATTTTACATCTGTTTTACCATATTCTCTTTTATCAGGACTTTTAACATTTCCTCCAAGAGTATGAGCGATAAGCTGCTCTCCATAGCATATACCAAGAACAGGTACGCCTAATTCAAATATTTCTTTATCTATTCTAGGAGCGCCTTCTCCATATACACTATTAGGTCCACCTGTAAATATTATACCTTTAGGATTTTTTTCTTTTATCTTATCTATAGAATGAGTATATGGAATTATTTCACAGTATACATTGTTTTCTCTAACTCTTCTTGCAATTAATTGATTGTATTGACCACCAAAGTCTACAATAAGAACTAATTCTCTATCCATAAGTTACCTCCAAATCATAAATTAAAAATTGACAGTTGGCAGCTAGAGAGGTTTTAAATTTTTTAGAAGGGTAAATATAAAACTTTCCTGCCAACTGCCCTGTAAAACAAGTTATAAAATTATAGATTAACACTATAATTCGGTGCTTCCTTAGTCATTGATATATCATGTGGATGACTTTCTCTAAGTCCTGATGCTGTTTGAACTACAAATGTTGCACTTTCATATAATCTATTTAGATTTTCAGATCCTAAATATCCCATACCTGAGCGAAGTCCTCCTGCAAGTTGGAATAATGTATCTGCTACAATTCCTTTGTATGGCACTCTTCCTTCGACGCCTTCTGGAACTAATTTTTTATTTCCTTCTTGGAAATATCTATCTTTACTTCCACAAGCCATAGCTGCTAATGATCCCATTCCTCTGTATACTTTATAGCTTCTTCCTTGATATATTTCTTTTTCTCCAGGTGCTTCTTCACATCCTGCTAGCATTGATCCCATCATAACTACTTTTGCACCTGCTGCCAAAGCCTTTACTATATCTCCTGAATATTTTATACCACCATCAGCTATAACTGGAACTCCATATTTATTAGCTTCCTCTACACAATCCATTACAGCTGTAAGCTGTGGCACTCCAACACCTGCTACAACTCTAGTTGTACAAATTGATCCTGGACCTATACCAACTTTTATACAATCTGCACCTGCAAGAATTAAATCTTTTGTAGCCTCTGCAGTTGCAACATTTCCTGCAATAACCTGAAGTTCAGGATAGCTTTCCTTAATATTTTTAACTGCATCTATAACTCCTTTTGAGTGTCCATGAGCTGTATCAACAGTTATTACATCTACTCCAACTTCAACTAGGGCTGCCACACGCTCTAGCATATCACCAGTTACCCCTACTGCAGCTCCGCATAAAAGTCTTCCTCTTTCATCTTTAGCACTATTAGGAAATATTTTTACTTTCTCAATATCTTTTATAGTTATAAGTCCTCTTAAGTTATTGTCATTATCCACTAATGGAAGCTTTTCTATCTTATGATGCTTAAGTATATCCTTCGCTTCTTCTATTGTAGTATTTTCTGGAGCAGTTATTAAGTTTTCACTTGTCATAACTTCAGATATTTTTCTATCATAGTTTGTTTCAAAAACTATGTCTCTATTAGTTATTATTCCAACTAATTTTCCATTTACAGTTATTGGTACACCAGAAATTCTATACTTACTCATAACCGCTAATGCATCATTTATAGTATTGTCTGGTGAAAGAAAGAATGGGTTAGTTATTACTCCGTTTTCTTGTCTCTTAACTCTGTCCACTTCTGCTGCTTGCTGTTCTATTGTCATATTCTTGTGTACTATTCCTATGCCGCCTTCTCTTGCCATAGCTATAGCCATCTTAGCTTCAGTAACAGTATCCATTCCAGCACTCATTAAAGGCAAATTTAACTTTATCTTTTTAGTTAAATTAGTAGCTAATGAAACATCTCTAGGTAGTATCTCTGATTTATTTGGAACTAAAAGAACGTCATCAAATGTGTATGCCTGTTTTAAAATTCTTGCCATTTAAACCCACTCCTTTAAATTTATATTCTTAAGCAGATAACCAAAATCTTTGATTTTGTGTGAATCGCTTACTCCTCTGAATTTATGAAGAGGAGTTTCATAATGAAAATTTGTTTCTTTCGTATTTTTTACATCTAACTCACAAACAATACTTCTAAGCATATTTAATTTGTCGAAAACAAAAAACCATATTAATTTCCTATGTGTGAAATTAATATGGTTATACACTATAGCCATAAATTCCACCCATAGTCGGAAATTCTCGGTTTCCGGTAGAGACTCCCTGCCATATTCAGGGGATATACGAGTTAAAATGTATTATTTTTGATTGTTAAAGAATCATATAAGATCAAATTTGCAACTTATATGTCTTTTTTATTCGAACTATTTACATTATTTTATTCAATTTTTCGTTCTTTGTCAATTATTTTATTTATATATTTAGAGCTTTTTTAGATACATACGTTTTCTTACATATTTATAAAGAAAAAAACTTTAAAACCAAAAGAACCTGAACAGTTTCTCTTGGTTTTTATGCTTTCACAATGTTATTGTACTGGTGGTAAATCTACTAAAGTAATATTATGCTTTTCTACTTTTGTTTTACTGTTAACTGTTATTATATCACTTACGGATCTTACATTTGAATTTTTATTTACCATTGATTTATAAACAATTACATAGTTACCATAAACCTCATTGTTAGATAGAGTTATTTTAAATCCACTCTGATCCTGAGTCATCCTCAAACCTTCAATTGAATTATTCAAATCTGTATCTCTATATACTTTTATGTCTGAGATTTTTACTGCATTATCTATAGCTACTGAAATGTCACCATTTTTTATATTTTGAACTTTTACAGCTAAATTGACGCTAAATCCTTTTACCATGCTAAGTTCAGATTTTTCCTCAAATATATTTCCCGTAAATATTCCTGTTTTAATATTTGCTTCCTTATTACTTGCACCTTCTATAGATACTTCATTTAAGTTTTTTCTGTCCTTTTTATCCATAACTAAAACTTCAGCAAAAGAACTACTGCCTCCACTCCCTAAAACATATGGGCCTTCGGTGTTTTCCCTTGCCTTATATACTATATTAACATCTATAGGACTAGCTTTGTAATTGCCGTTTCCATCGTTAGTATATTCTATATTCTTAAAATTACCTATAAGCTTATTACCTGAAACTTGAAATTTATCCTTGAGTCCATCAGGTATATTTTGAGTACTTAATTTATCAGAAAATGTTTCCTCAAAATGAACATCTCCATATATGCTCTGTTCAATTTTCTTCTGAATTTCCTCGTATACACTACTCACTGTATTCTCATCTAGAGCTTGTTTATAAACTCCACTTGCAGCCTCCGCTATTTGCTGATTATTAGAGCCGGCTCCACTTCCAAATCCAATAATAAAAGATTTAATGTTAGATTTGGCAATCTTTTCACTAGCTACTTTTTTAGCATATTCTAACGCTTTAGTCCTGTAATCTGGATTTGCCCAGGTATGACTGTAATTCCATTGAGTCCAATATATATTTGAATCTCCAATAACTTCCGTTCCCATTACATACTCATTGTTATTAACGCTATAAGCTTCAGCTACTCCATCTGTCATAAATACCATGTATTTATCATGTCCGTTATCAACATTTAACTCATTATAAGCTACTCTTAATCCATCCCCTATATTTGTACTTCCATTTGCATCTAGAGCTGAAATTTTGTCATAAATGCATCCTATATCATCATTTTTCATATTTGTAAGAGGTACAACTTTATTAGCTTTACTGCTGAAGGTTATAACAGATATATTTACTTTTTCATTTCCATCAAATTTATTAATAAAACTATATGCAACATTTTTAATTATATCAAGTCTTGATTTTTCGCCCCAATAGTATGGAGTTCTATCTGCACTTGGAATATAATCCATACTTCCTGAAATATCAATAACTAAAACAATATCTTTTTCTTTAGAATCTTGTTTCGCTACGATATCTTTAGGGGTTATGGTATATTTAGCAACAAATGTTCCATCTTCTTTTACCTGCTTCACATCTATAGTTCTAGCAGCATCGATCAACGGTCCTGTCGGTTGATTCACTTCAGCTGCAGTTAACTTTAACTCTCCTAAATATTTTGTATCAGTTTTTTGAGATAGTATAAGTTGAGCAAAGGAAGATTTACCTCCTTCTCCTAAAACACAAGAACCAGCTGCTTTTACTTTGTACTTTACTGTAAATTCAATAGGATTAGTTACATACTGAGTTTTGCTATCATTTAAAACATAATCAACATTGAAATTACCTGCTATTTTGTTGCCATCTACTTTTAATCCAGCAGGAATTTCATTTATATCTGCAACTTCTAAATTTGTATTAAAGGTTTCTTGAAAATTTACACTGCCTTGGACTTGTGTATCAATCTTCTTCTGAATTTCATCATATACATTACCTACTGTACTCTCATCTAAGGCTTGTTTATAAACACCCTTCGCTGCATCCGCTATTTGTTGGTTATTAGATCCCGCTCCACTTCCAAATCCAACAATAAAAGTTCTAATATTAGATTTAGCAATTTTTTCACTACTGATTTTTTTAGCATAATCTAATGATTGTATTCTATAATCAGGTTTTGCCTTGTTTCCGTACCAACTTGTGCAATGTATATTGTCCCACGTAAGTTCTTCTGTCCCCATTATATATCCATTATTATTAGAACAATAAGCTTCTGCAATACCATCCGTCATAAGAATAATATATTTATCATGTCCATTATTATTATTTAGTTCATTGTATGCAAGTCTTAATCCATCTCCTATATTTGTGCTTCCTTCTGCAGATAGCCATGAAATTTTATTATATAGGTTATACGTATCGCCATTTTTCATATTTGTAAGAGCTGCCTGTCTTACAGCATAATCTCCAAACTCTACTAATGATATATTGATTTTTGCATTATTATTAAATTTACTAACAAACTTTTGTGCAACACTTTTAATTGTACTTAGTTTTGAATTATCATTCATACTTCCTGACGTATCCATAACTAAAATAATGTCTTTTTCCGTACTACTTTGTTCTACAGGAATAGCCTTAGGTGTTATCTTATATTTAACGTCAAAGGTATCACCTACTTTTGCTGGCTGTGAGCTCATGGTCCTTTCTACGCTCACAAGATCATAACTTGTTCCACTTTGTCCTATTTTTTTCAGTCCTATTCCAACATTGCCTTGTGGCTTCATTTTACTTGTTATAGCATAATCGCCATCAACACCTATAATTTGGTTATCTATTCCTTTTGTTGTTATTTCATATCCCATTCTTTTTAGTTCATTTAAATTGACTTTTATTACATTATCATTACCAATATTTTTAGTATAAATAGTATATGCACCACTGCTTGAAGAACTAGTGTCATCATAATATTGGTTGCCATTGCCAAAGTATGAGTAAATGGTAATTCCCTCTATCCCCGGCTCTCCGTATTCTCTTATGCCATTTCCATTAGAATCAAGCCATACGTATCCACTAATTATTCCATTATTCTTTGCCTGGACAGGAGTATAAACAAAGATACTTAATATCATACATAAGATAGCAAAAAAAGTTATTGATTTTAACTTATAAAACTTCATTTCAGCCCCCCCTTTATTCTTTAATTATTATTTGGGTTGTTTCTAAAATATACTTGACTTTCTATTGTGTAACTTTTCACTTGATTTTTTCTTAATGTAAACTTAACATTTAACCCTTTGCACTCACTAAAATTTTTTCCATCAATAGTTTGTATTTCAATTGATTGAATATTGTCCGCTACCTTTATATTATTATTAAAAGGTTTTTGTTTATAATATAAGTTGTTGTCCTTAAGCATAAAACAATAGCTTATTGCCGAATTAGTTGTGCTATCTATACTAGGAGCTATAAATTCAATCTCTCCAAGGTATGCGCTGCTATCATCTAGCTTTGTATTATCACTTTCCGATAAGACAACTTTGCCATCTAAAGCTTTTAGCTCTGTTATCTTTTGTGCTTCCATTGTCTTATCTGTAAAACATTTAATTGCATATTGACCTTCCTTCTGTAAATCACTTCTAGTTTCTGTCTCATACAAAGTCTTCATATTTGAAATAAAAAATGGATAAATCACAGCAATTACAATTAAAATTATCGCCAATATTACGCATAACTCTATGAGCGTAACTCCTTTTTTAGTTCTAGTATTTACATTCAAGCAGAACACCTCTGTTACTTATTTAAATTACTTAACAATTTTCCACTTCTCCATAACAATCAACTTATCTCTAAAAACATCTGTCCCTGCATTGTTGTCCTTATCTACATTTGAATTAACTTCAATGTTTTGTGAGTTTTTGCTAGAGTTTCTTATGAACACATCCTTAAAGTACTTATCATAATTATAGGCAATTAGCCTTTCAATATAGTTTATATCGTAATTCAAAGTCTTTTTTTTACTATCTAAAGTTTCCATATTTTCAGTAGATATTATAGTTCCTTTAAAGTCAACATCTCCTGCTAAATATACATTTCCTCTTGTTAAAATAATCCCTCTTCCTACTCCATTTTGCAGCTCTATCTTTCTAATATTTTTATTTTGTTCATCTATTACAGCATTTGTGCCAACTAAAATGCAATCTTTTGTATTATCATTATTTAAATAAAGAATATCACCAGATGCGGTCTTATCTAATATATCTGCCTTCAATTTTGTGAAATCAACTTGAGAAAGCGTTCTATCAACTTCATCATTTTTGTCTAGTAAATAAACCCTTCTTTTTGCCTCATTTCTTGCAAATGCCGTTTCTACATCTATGCCTTCTGGGTCATCCATTGCATATACTTTAGTAGAATATTGTATTTGTTTATCTTTAACTTTACCATCATTATCACTAATAAAATTACCGTTAGCAGTATCACCATTAGCAACTATTGCACCGATATGAGTAATATTAGCAGGCAGTGTTATACCATTACCTAGATTTAATTCACCATCACTTTTATGTTCTTGTGCATAAAAGTGGAAGTAATCACTTTTATCTTGCCAAGATAAGGTCGTCCCATCTTTGAACTTTGTTGCTAATTGGAGAGGATCTAAATATTCAAAAATTACATTACTCTCTTTTAAGCTTTGTTTATTTGTGTCTTTTCTTTCCGCTGCTGAACTGTTTAGAGGATTAGTATATGCTCTATAATTTCCCTTAATAGCTATAGATTCGCCAGTCTGATAGGAAGAGGGATTTGTTTTGATGTAGGCAGTTCCCATTAATATAGCTTCGTTCTTTATTTCAATTGAGGTACCATTGCCTATATCATCAGAATTAACTAGTAGACAACTAGATACTTTCGGCTTTTGATTTTCATTAATACCTTCTGATTTGTTTACATCATTAATTCCATAGAATCCTTGTTCTATTTCCACCTTTGATCCTGATCCATTTACTGCGAGATCATTATTGGTATAAACTGCACCTTTTACAGTTAATGCTGCCCCTCTTTTAGGCAACTTCGCTATATCTGCTTCGTCATTTATTAACATGTTGCCGACATAAACATTTCCATCAACGGTTAATGTATTGCCCTTATTTGAAACTTGTACACCACCAAAAGAAGATACATTTTTGCCAAATTTCACATTAGCTCCGTTGCCAATTATATTAATACCACTGTCATTTCCATCCTTTCCTTTAACATAGGCATCTCCACCTTTAACTTCAAAGTCTCCTGATATATTTAAGTTTCCATCAATACAGAATGCTTTATTCCAAACTGCATTAATAGGAAGCTTAAACTTTTTAGTTTCCACATAATATACATCTTTATAATTTGGAAGTAATATATTATAATTCACTGATATTGTCTTTAACATACTTTTTTCTTTAAAATCAGAGTTTAGTTTTAAGTTTAATGCAATCTGTTTTTTACCCTTAATTTCTATTTCCTTGAACTTAATATCATCTTCTTTAGCGTCGATAATTACTTTTAAATCCTTTGAAATTTCCGGCGAATCGTAATTGCTATCTGCAATTGGTATAATATACTTTTCTTCATAACTATCAAACCATTTTTTTATGGAGTTTACTATTGATCCTTTATATGAATTTTGGAACTTTTCATTTTGCACTTGCTTTACATAATTCTCATTTACCGATCCATCTAAATTTATATATTGGCTACTTTCTCCTTTATCAACTTTTATTCTTTCTTCCGGTAAAATACTCTCTTCTAACTCCTTCATGAAATCCTCTGCTGTCTTATTTCCGTCTTTTACACCATTATCTACAACTTTTCCTATTTCCCCATAGGCTATGTCTATTCCGGATTCTGCAAAATACTGATTTCTTCTTTCTGAGCTTTCTACTATGCGGCTCTTAAAAGCAGAAAGAGTTACCGCAAGTATAGATAGTCCTACTATGGTCAGTACAGAAAATGCCATTAATACTAAAACCAAGGATGAACCTTTTTGTTTTCTTTTTCTAATATTCATTCTCTCTACCTCCTCATTCTAGTACAGTTTTAAAAGCAGTTATTTTTTGAAGAGATTTTCCACTTTTACTTACTTCAACATCTACTCTATATACTCTACTGTTGTTTTTATATTTGTGTTCTGAATCAGCGAAAAAAATATTATAATAACTTTTAATCTTGCCTCCATCGTTAATTAAAGAATAACTAGGTTTTTGTTCTTTGGAAGTGACAACGTAAAAAATCAAGTCTTTTTCGCAATTATTAAAACCATGTATTTCTATTTTAGGCTGTATATCTATATTAGATTGAATAATAACACTACCTGTTTTTTTATCCTCAGTTGAATTTATTTTTTGACATATTACTTTATTTGGATCCTTATCTACGTCAGCATTACTATCTTTATTAACATTAACAATTATGTAGCCATCATAGTTAGTTATATTTAAAACATTTGAGGATTCTATTAACTTAAATTCACTATTACATTTTTCACCGTGCTCATTATAATAGGTTACTTTTATTGGGTTTTCTTCAGTAGCAGGGTTAATATCTATTTTTACATCATATTTGATATCAGCAAAAGTTTTAGGCTTATTGTTATTTTCACTATTTTGACTTACATCAGGAAATTTATAATTATCTAGCTCTGTTACAGTCTTTTGAACTTTAAAATCAATTGCTTCTGATGTAGTAGTGCCAACTTTAATGTTTGAATCCGATTTCTGCCTTTCTATTGTTTGCTGAGCAATATATAAAGCTTTCTGCTTATCTTCCGCATCCTTATTTATCTTTACATTTGTAAATACCATTGACAAAACAGGGGATATAATAATTGCTAAGATAGTAACACTTACAACTACTTCTACAAGTGTAAAACCCTTTTTTTTATTTTTAAAGCTAAACACATTTCATCTCCCCTATGTTAATTTCTCTTTATATCTACGCCTCCACCTTCTCCAGAAATACTTACTCTTGGATTAGCAGTATCATCACCCTCTATAGTGACATTAACAGTTTTGTCTGTTTTATTGTAAATTTTTAAGTTAACACCAGAAATGTCTGATTTATCAATTCTTTTATTAGAATATATCATAAAACTTATACTGCCGCCTGTTATAGAAAATTGTTCACCATCACCGCCAGTATCTGGTGGAAACGTAAGCTTTCCAGCCTTATATTTGTAATAATACTTTCCATCTTTTTGCGTTAAATATACTTCTACATTTGTTATTCCTGGGTTATCAGCAGTAATATATGACTGTTTTGAATAATCCTTTGATCTTCCAAGCATCATTGTCGGCAAGTCTGAATTTACAGGCCTTACAGACATTACAAAGTCATAACTTTTATCTTTTGCTTTTCCTGTATCTTCAATAGTTCCACTAGCTTGATTGTCATCCATTTTACTGTCAAAAGGATTATCCTTACCGTACTTATTATTATAATTCCATTTAAAAAATTCCTTATCTTCATCTGAAATTTTAGGTATAGCATAAAACTCTAACTGCATACTGCCAGTTACCTCATCAGTTTTACTTTGACTTATTTGTAGATTTGAAACTATTATTTTTTTGCTATATGATTCTAAAGACTTTATAAATTCCGTCAAATTTTTATAGCTTCCCTTAAAATTTATAACCAACGAAATATTCTCTGCAGATGGCTTGTCTTTGCTATTGCTGTTATTTTTGTTATTGTTATCAGCCTTTTTATCGTTATTGTTTTTGCTTGGTAAACCGTTATATTCATCTATAACTCCTTTTAAGCTGCTTGTCTTATCATCTTTTTCATCCTTCTTTTTTTCCTCTACCGGTATGGCCTTTATATCAGAAAATGTGAAAGACATTCCTTTTAAATTAGCATCATGCAAAAGCTTATCCATATCCACTATGAAATTTTCCTGATTGATACTTGGGAAAAGTATTTTTGTCATATTAATTATCTTGGAATTTATGTCTTTTATATCTGTCTCTGTCTTATTTTTCAAAGCAATTTGCCTATTTATATCCTGAAGCTTTTTATCATATTCTTCTTTTTGTTGCATAAGACTATTAAATTTCTCTCTTTGAGGAGAAAATACGAATTTATAGTAACCTCCTATCAGCAAAACCAGAGCTGCCACAACTAGGAGTATTTTTTCTCTTTTACTCAGCTTCATGTTCATCAACATCCTTTAAAGTACACTTTATTATAAAACTATATGATAAATCCGAATTATTATCTGTATTTATACTAGTCCCTTTTCCATCAGCCGTAAGTTCTGTTATATTTGAAATCTGCACTTCTTTAACTTCATTTAATCCTTTTAAATTATGTTCAAATTCAGCAATGCTAACTCTACTTTCTGCAGTGCCTTGTATCTCAATACTTGATCCACTTCCTTTATCACCTACAGTAATGTTAAAAGATTTAAAGGACAGTTTTTGTGGAATGTTAAGACATATTTTCTCTATTAGCTTACTGCTAATTATTGCCCTATTTTCAATTGCTGAAGTTATACTGTAAGCTTGAGCATAATATTTATTTAAAACATCATACTTCTTTTTGAGCTTAACTGCTCCATCTAGTTTTACTTTAGTTTGAGGTGAATCTATAGTTTGCTTTATTTGGTCAATTTCTTGTTTAGTATTACTAATTTTAATATAATTCCATATAAAGCTTGTTAAGAATACTAAAGTTAAAGTTGATGCAATTAAAGTAATATGTAAATGTTTGAATTTTTTCTTCTTACGAGTTCCTATGTATGATTCAAAAAAATTAAAATCCAAGTTTTTATTGCTATTTTTTTCATTAGTTAAAGGTAATGTAATTTTGTAGTCTTTAAGTTTCTTAAGTTCTTTAAAAAGTTTAGACTCTTTCATTAATATATCACCAACCTAAAGTCGTATTATGGCTCCTATTGCATTTAAATAGAGATCTAATTGTTCCTTGTCCACATCTTTCCCTAAAATTATATTGCTCATTGATTTTACTCTAACAACTGGTACATTTAATGCTCTTGACATATATGCTTCAATACCCTTTAGTCTAGAGCTTCCACCATGAATAAATATTTTATCAACTTTATTGCCCACTTGTTTGTTTTTATAGAACTGTAGAATTCTGTTTATTTCTTCTATCCAATTATTCACATCTTCTTTTATAATGCCATTAAGTTGTTCCATTTTTTTAAAATTATTTTCTTCCAGCAGGTCACAATACTGCTTCTTCATCTTCTCAGCATCTTCTAAGGTAGTATCATACTCCCTGGCAATATTTTTATCTATTATGTTTCCTCCACTTGTTGTCATTCTACTAAAATTCATTTGTCCATTAGAGTATATATTAACACTTAAATTTTCAGCCCCCATATCAATAAATGCCACTGTTTCATTGATGGAATCTTTATTAATGGGGCCTATACTATGTCCTGAAATATCTATAGGGGTAATTGCTTATTTATAGTGTGTTTTTCACCATTTATCTCTATATCATTTTTTAGCAACTTATTTATTGAATTGAAATTTACATCTAACACGCTTGGCTTAAGATCTGCGGCTTTAAGTGTCTCAAAGTAACCTTCAGCCATATGTTTTGGATATACAACAACTAATACTTTAAGTTTATTAAGTGAGTTTTCAAAGTTGTCATCTTGAATTGTTTCTAATACTTTGTATTGTATTAAGTAGTCCTCCATAATTATAGGAAGGTACTGCTGTATTTCAAAATTAACCATAGTTTCTAGTTCACTGTCTTCTGCTTTTGGTATGGTTATTTCTCTGTTTATGATTGTTGTGCTATTGGTTGTACAAGTAGCATCTCTAGTTTTGATGCTGTTAATTCCTAATGTATTTTTTATTTCCTGGCTAAGTCTCAGTTTGTCTACTATGTTTCCATCTTCAATACAGTGTAAAGGGGTGTCTACTATTATAGCTCGATCTATGTATAGTTTATTTTTTTGGTGTTTTCCTATTACTATTTTTGTATTTTGGCTTCCTATATCTAAAGAAAAAATATTTCTTTGAAACAAATTAATTCCTCCTAACTGTAGACAATAAAATTTTGAATAAACTAGAAACAACCTCACAGAATATACTTTATGGTGGTAAAATAGTGTAAAGTTAAGTTTATTTAACTTTACACTATTTAATTTTTAATTATATGCAAAATATATTACTTAAATTTTAGTTATATATCCCATTAGGCGCTGGGAAAAGTTCATTTGTATGAGCCGATGAATCGTATACTGTAACAGTCCCATCCTTTGTAATACTTATCCAAAAATCTTTTTTTGCGTTCGTGCTAAATTGCATAGTAGGTATTGATTGTAAGCTACTAGTTATATATCCCCCCGCTGTAACATCAGTTGAAGCTACAGCGTCATTAGCTGGTCTAGTATAGCCACTTTTAATCTCAATATTTAGTCCCCCATCTGGAGGCGCTATGTGCCCATTAGTTATCTCTGTTGCCGCTACATTTGCTATTGTTTTTGCGTTTGCTATATCAGCCTTCTTCTTAGCATCATCCTGATAGCCCATAACCTTTGGAATAGCAATAAGTGATATAATCGCTATAATTGCTATAACAACAATAAGTTCAATCAATGTAAAACCTTTTTTCTTTTTCTTTAATAAATTTTCTGTCACTAAAATTTCCTCCCTTATAATTTACTTGACTGTATTAGCCATATCAAACATAGGTAAAGCAATTGATATTATAATAAATCCTATAATCACCCCCATTATTAAAATCATAACTGGTTCAAGAATGGATGTTAACTGCTGTACCGCTGCATCTAATTCTTCATCATAGAAGTCTGCGGTCTTATCTAATATATCATCAAGAGAACCGGATTCTTCTCCAATCTTAACCATCGAATACAACATTGGTGGAAAAATCCCTGTATCTTTTAATGGCTCAGATAAGCCAATTCCCTTAATTAACTGATCCTTAACCTCAAGTAATTTGTGCTCCGCTACTTTATTTCCTATTACTTTTGAAACAACCTGTATTCCTTGAATTAGAGTTATTCCGCTATAAAGTACCGTGGACAGTGTTCTTGTAAATCTTGTTACAATTATTTTTTCATTCATTCCCTTAACAATGGGAATCTTCAATTTCATTTTACTTGTAAATAATTGTCCACTTTCTGTTTTAAAGTAATATTTTAATCCAAAAACAATTCCCAGTATTATTAAGATTATTATTGGCCACTTTGTTCTGATTGTGCTGCTTATACTGAGGAGAATTTTAGTCGGCAACGGAAGTTCTACTCCGCTGCTTTGAAACATTCCAACAAAGGTAGGCATTACAAAGGTTAGAATAAATGTAACAATGGTTATAGATAAAAAGGCTAGTATTATTGGATAATTCATGGCTCCCCTTATCTTATTGTTTAATTTATTTTCCTTCTCATAGTGAGTAGCCATTCTAAGCATTATTAAATCTAAGTTACCACTAACTTCTCCCGCTTCTACCATATTAGTAAGGAGCTCTGGAAAGACTCTTTCTTCCTTTTTCATGGCCTGAGATAGGGTTAATCCCTTTCTTACACTCTCATCAATCTGAACTATACTTTCTCTTAGTTTTTTATTTGGAACTTGCTGTCCAAGCACATTTAGGCATCTAGTTATTGTAGCCCCTGCATTTAACATCGTATAAAACTGCCTGCAAAATATAGCAATATCCTTAACCTTAACTTTAGTAAAGGAATTTAGTTCAATTTTAGTACCTTCAACAATTTCCTCAATTTTTAAAGGATAATAATTATTAGTTCTTATCATAGCCATAACATCTTCTTTTGTATTTGCTGTATATGTTCCCTCTAATCTTTCTCCATTTTGATTCATTACTTTATACCTGTAATTTGGCATAATGTAAAATCACCTCTTTTACTCTTACCTATTACTACTCTTTTAAGTAAGCTATTTTTACAAGTTCTTCAACTGTAGTAATTCCTCTAAGTACAAGATCCTTACAAGCCATATTTATTGTCCTCATACCTTTTTTTATAGATAAATCTCTGATTACATCACTATTGCTGCCCATCATAATAGTCTCTCTATGATCTCTTGTAATTTCCATAATCTCATATACACCGGTTCTACCTTCATATCCAGTATTATTGCAATGACCACAGCCATTACCCCTACTAAGAATCAGATTTTCACTTTCATTTACTCCTAATAGTCTCTTTTCATATTCATTAGCCGTATATGAAACCTTACAGCGTGAACATACTTTTCTAATAAGTCTTTGGGCTATAACTCCGGATATTGATGTTGCTGCTAAATAAGGCTCTATTCCCATATCAATGAGTCTAACTATAGAGGATGAGGCATCATTAGTATGAATGGTACTTAGAACTAAATGCCCTGTGATAGCTGCTCTTATGGCAATTTGAGCTGTTTCATTATCTCTTATCTCACCTATCATTATGATATCCGGGTCTTGTCTTAATATAGACCTAAGTCCTGAAGCAAAGGTCATCCCTGCTTTTATGTTTACATTTACTTGATTTATCCCATCTATCATATATTCCACAGGATCTTCTACGGTAACAATGTTCTTATTACCAGAGTTTAAATCATTAAGTAAAGAATATAGTGTCGTAGATTTACCACTTCCTGTTGGTCCTGTAACCAAAATAATTCCATATGGATTCTTAATTATATTATCTAATTGGTTTAATTCACTATCTATCATTCCTAGATTTTCTCTGCCAACTAAATAACTATCTCTATTTAGTACTCTTATAACAGCCTTTTCACCATATACCGTAGGAAGTATAGACACTCTAAGGTCTATATCTTTTTCTCCTACTTTTGTCAGTATTCTACCATCCTGAGGTATTCTTCTTTCTGCTATATTAAGATTTGAAAGAATTTTAATTCTAGTTACTAAAGCAGCAAGAGTTTCTTTAGATAATCTTGATATCTCTTGAAGCTCTCCATCTATTCTATATCTTATTTTTACGTATTTCTCGAAAGGCTCTATATGTATATCACTTGCTCTGGCTTCTACTGCATTTTTTATTAGGTAATCCACCATCTTTACTACTGGAGCATTCTTTACATCATTAAATTCAATTTGATCATCTTCTAGTTCATTTTGCTTTGCATCCTCTAACTTTTCTTTTGATAATTCCTCAGCAGCTTTTTGGACCTGTTGATCAGAATAATATCTCTCAATTGTACTAATAATCTCCTTCTTAGTAGCTATATAGGATTGTACCTCAAAACCTGATGCTATTCTTATATCATCTATAGCAAAAATGTTTAATGGATCCCACATGGCTATTAATATTTTATTTGCACTAAAACCTATAGGAATCAAATTATGCTTTACCGCTAAGGTCTCTGGAATACTTTTTATAGCTTTTCTATCAATATTTATATCATCTAGTTTAATTCTCTTAATACCTAACTGCTTTTCTAAAACAGCTATAATCTCTTCTTCAGCAACTAAGCCTTCATCTATTAGTAGTTCTCCTAATCTTTTCCCTTGAGCCCTTTGTCTTCTTAGAGCTTGTTCAAGTTGCTGCATCGATATCTTTCCTTCTTCTACAAGCATATCTCCTAGTCGCTTTTTTATCCTAATACTCATGTTTATCCCTCTATAAAATATAATAAATTATTCATTATAATTTCTTGCATATAAAATTAAATGTTAAAACTTAAGTCGTTGTCGAATATATTCTTATCTCAAATTATTTAATAGGTAGGTGAATATTCTCTTATTAATATATATTCTAGATATTTTAAGAAAATTAGAATATTAATGACATGTAAAAAGAAAAAATTTTCTCTCCTGCTAGTACACATAGTATAGATGATAAGGCTATATATGGCCCAAAAGGTATGTAATCTTTTCTTGACTTTTTTCCTAGCAGAATAAGAGTTAGTGCTGATATTGATCCAATAATAAATGATAAAAACAACATTAATATAGTAAGTTTAAATCCAAGAAATAATCCACTCATTAGGCATATTTCAGCGTCACCCCAGCCCATGCCACCTTTAGTTATTAGAATTATTAATGCTAAAAATCCTCCACCTAAAATTCCACCGTAAATATAGCTTTTTACTGGAAGCATATTGTAAGTCAATACCCCTATGAATATTACTCCAGAAACTATACCTGATAATGTGGTAGAAAAATATACGTCTGTAGTATCATAATCAATCATTCCAATGACAATCAGAAAGCTTATAAAGGTAGTATATTTTACAAAATCAAATGTTAAGCCATATACGCTATAGTTTGCTAAAAATAATAACGCTGTTATAAACTCTACCATCGGATATCTTATTGATATTTTTTCTGTGCAATACCTACATTTTCCTTTTAAAAGTATATAACTTATTATAGGAATCAAATCATACCACTTAATTTCCTTTTTACAGTTTGTACAATGTGATGGAGGAAAAGCGATAGATTCTCCTCTTGGTATTCTATATATACATACATTCAAAAAACTGCCAATTACTGCTCCAAAAATGAAAATTATATAATAAATAATCATCTCAATTCCTCATTGCTATTTTTATAATAATTAACACTTTACTATAAACTATAAATTAATTCTAAAGTGTCATTAAATATAATTAAATTTTTAAAATAATATATAAAATAAAGCCCTATATTTATAAAGTCATAAAACATTTTATGACTTTATAAATAGAGGGCCGGTTGCATCATTAACTCCACACATACCACAGATGCCCAGTTTGGCAATGTGCTTCATAGTATCCCTAATATTATATTATATAGTATTATTTTAACATATTGGAAAATTATTCTCAACGCCTTTTACATATTATGACTTATTTTTCAATATAATTTTTGTATAAATTACTACATAAAAAAGCGTTATGGCCAAAACCATAACGCTCTTATTTTTTATTTTAGTACATTCCGTCCATTCCCATTCCTGGGCCACCTGGCATTGGAGCAGGATTTTTTTCTGGAATATCAGCTACTGCTGATTCTGTTGTTAAGAATGTTGAAGCTACTGATGCAGCATTTTGTAGAGCTGATCTTGTAACCTTAGTTGGATCAACGATACCAGCTTTGATCATATTTACATATTGATCTTTTAAAGCATCGTATCCTACTCCAACTTCACTAGTTTTAACTTTTTCAATTATTACAGAACCTTCAACTCCAGCATTAAATGCTATTTGTCTTACTGGCTCTTCTAATGATTTTCTTATTATGTCTATACCGATCTTAATATCAGCAACATCTGAAGTTAACTTCTCTACTTCTGGCATTGCATTAACATAAGCTGTTCCGCCTCCTGGAACTATACCTTCTTCAACAGCTGCTTTAGTAGCTGCTAAAGCATCTTCTATTCTAAGCTTTCTCTCTTTTAATTCTGTTTCCGTAGCAGCACCAACCTTAATTACAGCTACTCCGCCAGCAAGCTTAGCAAGTCTTTCTTGTAATTTTTCTCTATCAAAATCTGATGTAGTTTCTTCTATTTGTCTCTTTATTTGAGCTACTCTATCATGGATAGCATTCTTATCGCCTTTTCCATTTACTATTGTAGTATTCTCTTTGCTGATTTTAACTGAGTCAGCTCTTCCAAGCATTTCTATTGTAGTTTCTTTTAAGTCTCTTCCTAATTCTTCTGATATCACTTGACCACCAGTAAGTGTAGCTATATCAGCAAGCATTTCTTTTCTTCTATCACCAAATCCTGGAGCTTTTACAGCTACGCAAGTAAATGTTCCTCTTAATTTGTTAACAACTAAAGTAGCTAATGCCTCACCTTCTACATCTTCAGCTATTATTAATAGTTTCTTTCCTTGTTGTACTATTTGCTCAAGTACTGGTAATATCTCTTGTATGTTTGATATCTTCTTATCTGTTATTAAAATATAAGCATCATCTACTGAAGCTTCCATTTTTTCTGTATCAGTTACCATGTATGGACTAACATATCCTCTGTCAAATTGCATACCTTCAACAACATCTAGTTCAGTTCCCATGGATTTGGATTCTTCTACAGTTATAACTCCTTCGTTACCTACCTTTTCCATAGCATCTGCAATTAGCTTACCTATTTCTTCATCAGCAGCTGATATTGCAGCAACTCTTGCTATGTCTTCTTTTCCTTCAACTGGTCTTGAAACCTTCTTTATTTCTTCAACAGCTTTATCAACAGCCATTCTTATACCTTGTCTTATAAGCATTGGATTAGCACCAGCTGTAACATTTTTTAATCCTTCTCTTATTATAGCTTGTGCAAGTAAAGTAGCTGTAGTTGTTCCATCACCTGCTACATCATTTGTTTTTGTAGCAACTTCTTTAACAAGTTGAGCTCCCATGTTTTCATATGGATCTTCTAACTCTATTTCTCTTGCTATAGTAACACCATCATTAGTTATAAGTGGTGAACCAAATTTCTTGTCAAGTACAACATTTCTTCCTTTTGGTCCTAATGTTATTTTAACAGTATTAGCAAGCTTATCAACACCTGCTTGCATTGATCTTCTAGCTTCTTCGCCAAATAAAATGCTTTTTGCCATAAATAAACCCTCCCTGCAATTTCATTATATTTAATGTACGTTATAAACCATTTTTAGTGTATTATTCTATTACAGCTAATATGTCATCTTGCTTTAAAATGATATACTCGATGTTATCCATCTTAATTTCATTTCCAGCATATTTAGAGAATAAAACTTTATCTCCAACTTTTACTTCCATCTTAACTTCTTTTCCATTAACTAATCCGCCAGGTCCTACTGCTACAACTTCAGCTTCTTGTGGTTTTTCCTTTGCTGTTCCCGGTAATACTATACCGCTTTTTGTAGTTTCCTCTGCTTCAATTCTTTTAATAACGACTCTGTCACCAAGTGGTCTAATGCTCATTTAAACCCCTCCTTAAAATTATATGTTATATTTAAAATTATTTTGTTAACTTTGTTGTTAGCACTCATCACTCTTGAGTGCTAATACAATTATTATAATAAATAATTGTATTTACATTTTCAAATTCTAATTTTCAACTTAATCTATTGTTAATGGCGAAATAAGCAAACAGCGTTAAATTAAATAGGTATTTCTCCCCATTTCTACTAATTTCATTATTATACTATTTGATCAAAATTTTTTCACCTCAAAAACATACATCTATATTATTTTCCCTATTTTACGGTTATAATACCATTATAACAAAATTTTCTATATTTTTAGCTTATGAAAGGAATGATTATCATAGATAAATTGCTAAAAGGTTTGCTTAGATTAATATTTTCTATCTCGCTATTTTTGTTTGTTATAATTTCATCAGTTAAAATCACTCTTAATTTTAGACCTTTATATTATTTTGATATAAAATATTTAAATTTAGAAAAGTATACAAGCTTAAATAATCTTCAAATAAAATCAACCTATGACTACCTTATAAACTACTTAAACTCAAATAAGTCTATGGATTTTAATATTCCTCTTCTTCCATCATCACAAGAAGGAATAATTCATTTTATTGAGGTAAAAAAACTTTTTTTAAAATTTAATTTCATTTTAACTATTTGTACTTTGATAACTATATTTGCAATATACTTTGCTATTAAGTATAAAGATTATCTATTTTTAAAGTGGTGCTCTAACATTATTTTTTCTACTTGTTTTCTTCTTTTAAGCGGTTTCCTTTGGAATTTTGATAAATGCTTTACTTTTTTTCACAAACTATTTTTCAATAATGACTATTGGCTTCTTGATCCTAAAACTGATCCTGTTATTAATATCTTGCCAGAAACTTATTTTCTACACTGTGCTCTGCTTATACTTTTACTAGTAATAGGCTGCAGTATCTTACTTAGACTGCTATACAGAAAAATAAGAGATGATAAGTGAACATAATTTACTTATCATCTCTTGCATAACTTTTCTTCATTAGTCCTTTTACTATCTTTTCTCCTTTAAAAACTCCTACTATGAATAAACATATAGATATAGCAGCTATTATAATCAACAATAACTTATTTCCACTGTTAATTTTGGCTCCAAAATAAGCGGATACTAAGATTCCCGGAAGCCTTGCTATTGTTGAGTACTTTATGAAGTCTTTAAAGTTTATACTTGAAATACCACAAATATATGCCAATGCATCCTTAGGTATACCTGGAATTAAATATAATAGAAAAACGATAGTATTTATACTTCCTATATTAAGTATTCTATTAAAAAACTTAAGGTCTTTTTTTGATATTATTTTATTTACTAAAGGTTTGCCATAGTAGGATGAAAATCCATAGGCTAGAGCACTACCTATCGTTATTCCCACAATAGATAAAACACTTCCCCAAAGCGTTCCATATATGTAACCGCCAGCAATTTGTATTATTTCGCCTGGAATAAAAAATGCTACTACCTGAAGTATTTGTAATAGAATATATGCTAGAATACTATAGTTCCCATATGACATAATTATATTCTTAACTTTATTTGGATCCCTTAGAATATGAGAGTATTTTACATAATATTCATGTGCCGTAAAGATAAAAAAAATCATAACTAACACAAGCATTATATGAGATTTGTATTTAGACAGTTTATTATAAAAATCTTGCAAAATTTCCTTCATTTTGATTTCTCCTAGTATAGGTAAAATTTAATTTATTTATATATTATCTTACAATTTTATCAAAGTAAACTTAATTTTTTACAAAATAAAAAAAACTTTGAATAAAGCCTAGCTTTACTCAAAGTTAAATAATTATCTATCTAAATTTGTTTCATCAAACTTATTTAAATTTTCATTTGAAAGTACGGACTTTTTAGTAGATTGTCCACTAAACTTAGTTAACTGAGGTCTGGACTTCATAATAGAAACCATAGCTGCAGGGCCTCCTATACATCCACCTTCACACATCATACCTTCTATAAAGTTTCCTTGCAATCTTCCAGTCTTGGCCATAGTCATAGTTCTCTTAATTTCATCCATTCCACTTGCTTTAACAGGAATAAATTCCGATTCAATTCCCTTTTCTTTTACATAATTCTCTATTGCAGCAGTAAGACCTCCGCCTTGTGCAAAACCTCTTCCAAATATAGAAGCATCATCAACAATTGTATCTTCACAATTCTCAGGATCTACATCAAAAGCTCCCATTAAAGCTGCTATTTCTTCAAATGTTAAAACATAATCTACAGCATCTTTTACTGATTCTCTACTTGCTTCAGTTTTTTTAGCAGTACATGGACCTACAAACACTACAACAGCATCCTTGTCCATCTCTTTTATCATTCTTCCTGTTGCAATCATAGGTGACACTGCACTAGATATATTGGCTACTTGATCTGGAAATTTCTTTTCTATATAACTCATGAATCCTGGACAGCATGAGTTAGTCATATATTTATCGCCTTTTTCCATTCTATGCGCAAATTCATTTGACTCATGAACAGTTACAGCATCTGCTCCACAAGCTGCTTCAACCATATCAAAAAAGCCTACTTGTTTAAAAGCTTGTTTTATTTGTCCAACTGTTATCTTAGGTCCAAATTGTCCTGTTATAGCTGGTGCTACTACTGCATATACCTTCTTTTTTTCTGATAACAATTCGACTACGTTAGTAATGTAACTTCTATCAGATATAGCTCCAAAAGGACATGCTCCCATACATGCACCACAATTTATACATTCCTCTTTTTCTATAACAGCTATTTTATTTGATGGATTAATATCCAGTGCACCAGTAGGACAAGATCTCTTACATGGTCTCATTACTTCCGCAACAGCATTATATGGACATACTTTTTTACACATTCCACATTCTTTACAAAGTTCTTGGTTTATATAAGCTCTTCCAGCAACTCTAGTTACAGCATCAGCTGGACATACTTCCATGCATTTATGCTCAATGCATCCTCTGCATGCTTCTGTTATAGTATACTTATCAATAGGACACTTATCACAAGCTGCTGATAATACATATAACATTTGTCCATCCTCTTCAATTTCAGTTAATTCTGATTCAACACCTCTATTTGGTATAAATCCTGAAGCTAAGGTTGCCCTTTCATAAACAATTGCTCTCTCTTTATAAACGCAGCATCTGTATTGAGCCTTTTCTCCTGGTACAATAGCAAAAGGAACCTTTTCTAACTCTACTTTATTTATTCTATTTTCTTTAGCCATACAAGCTACTTCTTTTAATACTAAGTATTTAAGTTTTTTTAATTGAGTTTCAAACGCTATCATTTCTATATCCCTCCTGTAAAAATATATCAATATATTACAATGACGAATTTAAATTATAAAATTAATTTTATAATACAGCTAGTTTTATCAGCTTTATTCAAGCCCTTATACATTATAACAGATTATTTCAAAATATGTAACAGTTTTTTAATGGCAAAACATTAAAAATTTTTATAAAATATTTATACACTTAAAATACTTAAATATAAACTGTTTAAAATTATAGAGAAAATAACTTAGTATTTAATTTACTCTATAATCTAATAGTTTACTCTATACTCTAAGTTAGTAATTTTTATAGAGGAAGAGAGCAAATAAATAGTTGAGAGTTGGGAATTTTCAATTCTCAACTCTCAACTAAAAATCATGCACTTTAAATTTAAGCATTAACAGTACATTCTAGTGTATACGCTAATTTTCGGTTCATAAAATCCTACAATCAACTATTCAATATTTATGTGGTTTTCTCTAGCATAATAAAATAAATATTGTTGCGCAAATCCTGATAACTCTCCAAACTTATTAATGCCAAATTCCCTTATCTTTTTTAGGGACACATCTGGGGCTAAATAGAAATAATGCATTGCCCTTTTTACCCATACGTCCACAGGAAATGCTGAGTATTTCTGCATCGAAAACAGCATTATACAATCAGCAACTTTAGGTCCAATTCCCATAAATTTTTGCAGTTCCTTGTGACATATATCATCTTCCTGGGATTTTATCCAATCAATATCATACTTTTCATCGTATTGATCTTTCTTTATTGTGTTAGCATAAACATTATCTACTGTATTCTTTATATACTTCGCTCTAAAACCTGTGCCGCATTTCTCTAACTCTTCTTCTGTTGCTTTATTAAGCTGCTCTATCGTAGGAAATGCAAAGTATTTTTCCCCTTTGTATTCTAATTCATTGCCCCACTTTTGACTTATCTTCTCTATTGCTCTCTTAATCATAGGTATTCTATTATTTGCCGATATAATAAATGAAACTGTCAGTTCAAAGGGGTCCTGCCTAAGTATTCTAATTCCATGCCCGAACTCTACTGACTTTTCTAGGATAGAATCCTTACTTAATACATTCTTTATCTCTGAATAATCTCTGTATAAATCAAAATAATTACTCCATATACTATTAAATTCATCTTCAGTTGTATTAAATATTATAACATCTTCGCCTTTTTTTTCTACTTCTATCACTCTACCGAAAGCCACTCCTATATAGTTGCCATTCCCTTGCCTATTCCATCTAAAGCACTGCCCACATTCAAATATATGATCCAGCTCAAAATTTCTAACACCTTTTATTACTATACTATTTTCAAAAGTTTCTATGTAGTTAAAATCCATACTATTGCCTCCCACAGATGGAGAGTTATTCTGCTCTCTCTCTTATAATTATTTCGTCTAATATTTCTGCTGCTGAATATAACATCACGCTGCATCTACTTTCCTCAGTTCTGTATCCTTCTTTCAGTTTATTACAATTGTTTGTTCCGAACTTCTTTTCGAATTTATTAAAAAATTCTTTTGTAAGCTCTTTAATTCTATCACTTTCATGAGCTCTTTCTTTAGTAAAGATTATACCTAATACAGCTAAAGAGCCAGTAATTACACCACATACGCTTTCAATTGCCATGCCGCCACCAAAAGCAGCCATTGTCTTTAAAGCCTTTTTGTCTAATTCCAAGTTGTATTCCTCATTAGCTGCATATATTATGGTTTCCGCACAATTCAAATCATATTCCTCTCCGTAGTATTTTTTTACCTTTTCTACTAACATATCTCTACCTCCAAATTTTTTATTCTATATTATACATTTTACAACAATTTTTCCTATTATGAAATAAACATTACTTAATAATCATTACACAAATCATATAAAAAAACGCTGTATTAGCTTTAAAACTAATACAGCATATAAATTTCATATTAACACAATTTATTTTTTATTTAAGAATTCATCAATAGCATTAGCAGCTTTTTTACCTGCTCCCATTGCAAGTATAACTGTAGCAGCTCCTGTTACAGCATCTCCTCCAGCATATACTCCTGATCTTGATGTAAGTCCAGTTTCTTCTTCTGCCACTATACACTTATGTTTATTTATTTCTAAGCCCTTTGTAGTTGAAGATATCAATGGATTTGGTGATGTTCCAAGTGACATTATCACAGTGTCAACATCTAATATGAACTCTGAGCCTTCTACAACAACAGGCTTTCTTCTTCCTGATGCATCTGGTTCACCTAATTCCATTTTTACGCACTTCATACCTTTAACCCATCCATTTTCATCACCTATGATTTCTGTAGGGTTTGTAAGGATGTCTAGTATTACTCCTTCTTCCTTTGCATGATGTACTTCTTCTACTCTAGCTGGAAGTTCTGCTTCTGATCTTCTATAAACTATATGAACTTCTGCTCCAAGTCTTAATGCAGTTCTAGCAGCATCCATAGCAACGTTTCCGCCACCAACTACAGCTACCTTTTGACCTACTCTTATAGGTGTATCATAATCTTCTTTGAATGCTTTCATTAGATTGTTTCTTGTTAGGAATTCATTAGCTGAGAATACTCCATTTAAGTTTTCTCCTGGTATTCCCATAAACTTAGGAAGTCCTGCACCTGATCCAATAAATACTGCATCAAAGCCTTCTTCCTCTACAAGTTGATCTATTGTAACAGTTCTGCCAACTATAACGTTAGTCTCTATCTTAACGCCTAACTTCTTAACATTCTCAACTTCGTGTTTAACAACTGTTTCTTTAGGAAGTCTGAATTCTGGAATTCCATAAACTAAAACTCCACCTGCTTCATGTAATGCTTCAAATATAGTTACTTCATATCCTAACTTAGCAAGGTCTCCTGCACAAGTAAGTCCTGCAGGACCACTTCCTATTACAGCAACTTTTTTGCCGTTATTAGGCTTTCTATCTGAAAGATCTATATTGTTTTCTCTTGACCAATCAGCAACAAATCTTTCAAGTTTACCTATAGCTACAGCATCTCCCTTTATACCAAGTACACATTTTCCTTCACATTGAGATTCCTGTGGACATACTCTTCCGCACACTGCTGGAAGTGCACTTGATTTAGCTATAATTTTAGCAGCTTCTTCGAAGTTTCCTTCCTTAACCTTTGATATAAACTCTGGGATGCTTATTGATACAGGACAGTCTCCTACACATTTAGGATTTTTACAATTTAAGCATCTTGATGCTTCTTCCATTGCCTCTTCGTTGGTGTATCCTAAACAAACTTCAGCAAAATTAGTACTTCTTTCTTTTGCATCTTGTTCTCTTATTGGTATCCTTTTCATTCTGTCCATTATTTGTCACCTCCGCATCCACAGCCTTTTCCATGATGAGTGTCGCCTTCTACTTCTCTTAAAATTTTTCTTCCTTCTTCACTCTTATACATAGCTTGTCTTCTCATTGCTTCATCAAAATTTACTAGATGTCCGTCAAATTCTGGGCCATCAACACAAGCAAATTTTACTTCGTCGCCAATTGTTACTCTACAAGCACCACACATTCCTGTTCCATCAACCATTATTGGATTTAAGCTTACTACAGTCTTAATTCCATACTCTTTTGTAAGCTTAGCAACAAATTTCATCATGATCATTGGTCCTATAGCTACCACGTGATCGTATTTCTTACCCTCATTATCTATAAGTTCTTTTAATAGGTTTGTAACAAGTCCCTTATATCCATAGCTTCCATCATCTGTAGCAACATATAAATGTTTACATACAGCCATCATTTCTTTTTCAAGTAATAAATATTCTTTTGATTTAGATCCAACGATAACGTCTACATCGATTCCATTTTCATGCAGCCATTTAACTTGTGGATACACTGGTGCTGTACCTACACCGCCAGCTATAAAAATTATATTCTTTTTCTTTAATTCTTCTATATCTTCATGAACAAGGTCTGACGCTTGTCCTAATGGTCCTACAAAATCTGCAAAATCTTGACCTTTTTCATATTCAGCCATTCTCTTAGTAGAATCACCAAGTGTTTGGAATACTATAGTTACAGTTCCCTTTTCTGCATCATAGTCGCAGATTGTTAAAGGTACTCTCTCTCCTCTTTCATCCATCTTTACTATAACAAATTGTCCAGGATAACATGATTTCGCAACTCTTGGAGCTTCTACATCCATTAGATAAATGTTTGGCGCCAGTAATCTTTTGTCTACAATTTTGTACATTTCTATTCCCCTCCGTAAAATAAGTTTAATATATTAATCGCACTCTCATCCCCACTTCATTATAACATATTAAATTTATTTTTGTATAACTAATCGATAATTTGTATAAATTTATATAAAAATCTATATAAAAATCTAAAATTGAGGGAATATAATGTATTAAATTTATAATTTTTTCAAGAAAAAATCTAAGCCCATTCTGCATCTTTAAAGTCTATTGTTTCTCTAAAAATAATTCTTGGAGTCCCTAAATACCTAGCTATTTCCGTGGCAATTTCTTCACCACTATCTTCTATAACTTGTTTTGAAATAAATACTATATCATAATTTGATTTTTTTATTTTTGCAGCTAATATACTTAATATAGATACTTCTCCTGCTCCAGCTAAACTTTTATCTGATATGAGTATACCTTCATCTGCACCCATAGCTATTGCTTCCTCTAATACCGTTTCCGCATGGAGAGTTTCCATACATATTACTGTAACTTTAGCGCCTCTATCTCTTTTCAATTCTAATGCCTTCTCTAGTATGCTTTCACTCTGTGAATTAATTATAGGTAACCCACATCTCCTTATGGCAATTCCAGTTTTTGAATCTATTTTTACTTCCATTGCGTCTGACAACTGCTTCAAACAAACTACTATATTCACTTATATAATCCTCCCCCATGATTTAACTGTCTTCGAATCTATTTTAATTTAAAATAAATTTTTGTTAATATTATAACAAACGTTTACAAAAAATAATTGAAGCATAGACCTCAATTACCATTATATACTCCCAATGTTATATATTTCAATATCGAATTTACAAATATGCAGAAAATTAGCGTATACTTATGCTAATTTCTGATATTTATAAATTAAAATTTTATATTTTTTTTATTTATTCTATGTCATTTAGTAAACAACTAAGTGTAAGTAAACTATCACTTAGGTGTACGTTTTCAACCTTAACGGTTTCTGGAACAACTAAGTCAATCGGGGCAAAGTTCCATATTCCTTTAACGCCATTTTTAACAAAAGTTTCACAAATTTTTTGAGCATTATTATTTGGAACACATATTATTCCTATATCTGTTGGATTTTCTTTTAAATAATCACCTAGATAATCTATATCCTGTATTTCTATATCTCTTATTTTTAGTCCCATAAGCTTAGGATTTATATCAAAAATCCCGTCTAGCGTAAAACCTAATTTTTCAAATTGCGAATAGTTTGCTATTGCTTGACCTATATTTCCAGCTCCTACTATTACTGTTTTATATTCTTTAGTAAGTCCCAATATTCCACTTATTTGGTTATATAATTCACCAACATTATAGCCATAACCTTGTTGTCCGAAATCTCCAAAACAATTTAAGTCCTGTCTTATTTGCGATGCTGTAAAGCCTATTTTTTCACTTAACTCTTTTGAAGATATTCTATCTACATCATTTCTCATTAATTCTGCTAGATATCTATGATACTTAGGTAATCTTTTTATTACAGCCATTGATATATTTTTTTTCTTATCCATTCTGCACCTCCACTTGTATACCACAAATTAATATAATCCCTAAACACATTGTTTATATTTTATCATTTAACTATTACTTCATCCCACTTTTTATAGTATTATTTAATTATATAATATGTCAATAGTATATTTTTTATTTATTACTATCTATTATTGTCTTTTTCTCATTTTTTTTGCTACCAAATCCTTTAATATAAATTTTAAATTAGTAAGTAATTCTTACGCAAAGCTATTATATTTAATTATTATGTTAAATTATCAAAATTAATCTACAAAAAAATCTTCAACCATAGTAAAATATTAATGGTTAAGGAAGGTGAACTTATGGTAGTTTTAAGTTGTAAAGATATTAACAAAGGATTTGGAGTAGATGTTATACTTGAAAATGTTACTTTCAACATAAATGAGGGTGAAAGAGTTGGATTAATAGGCCCAAACGGTGCAGGAAAGTCTACACTTTTCAAAATTATCACTAATCAAATTGATTACGATAATGGAGAATTATTTATAGATAAAAATAAAACTTTAGGATATTTATCTCAACACCTTTCATTAGATTTTTCAAACACTATATATGATGAGCTTCTTACTGTTTTCGAAGATTTAATAAATTTAGAAAATAAATTAGAGAAGCTTGAGTTATTAATGAATGAACCTTATGACTCTAGCAAAGAAGAGTATCATAATAAGATAATTAAAGATTATACCACCTCCTCAGAGCTTTATCAAAACAGAGGTGGATATACTTACAAAGCCGAAATAAGTAGAGTATTAAAAGGTCTCGGATTTACAGAACAGGACTATAACAAGTCTATAGAAGTCTTAAGCGGAGGACAAAAAACTAGAGTTGCTCTTTGTAAACTTCTTTTAATAAAACCTGATATCTTATTATTAGATGAGCCTACAAATCACCTTGATTTAGATGCTATTGAATGGTTAGAGGAATACTTAAATGCATACAAAGGAACTATAATCATAATATCTCATGATAGATACTTTTTAGATGCCATAACAAATAAAACTTTCGAATTAATACACGGACATGTCAACTGTTATAATGGTAATTATACTTCTTATATTGATTTAAAACAGAAAAATTATGAAGTACAATTAAAAGCATATACTGTTCAGCAAGCAGATATTAAAAGGCAAGAAGAGATAATTGAAAGATATAGGTCTTTCAACCGTGAAAAAAGTGTAAAAGCTGCAGAGAGCAGACAAAAAGCTCTAGATAAAATTGAAAGAATAAAAGCCCCCGATAAAGAAGAAAAATTAGGCAATGTAACCTTTGAAACTCAAATTAAAAGCGGTAACGATGTGTTGCATGTGGAAAATTTAAATAAAAGCTTCGGAGATAAAACTTTATTCTATGATCTCAACTTTGATATTAAAAAGGGTGAAAAAGTAGCTCTTATAGGAGAAAATGGCAGAGGTAAAACCACGCTATTTAAAATAATCATGGATGAAATTTCTCCAGATAAAGGTGTGTCATACCTTGGTAAAAATGTTTTTATAGGTTATTATGAGCAAGAGCAAGCTAATATAAATCCTGAGAATACTGTTATAGATGAGGTATGGAATGATTTCCCTGAACTAACTACAACTGAAATCAGAAATGCTTTAGCAGCTTTTCTTTTTAGAGGCGATGACGTTTTTAAAAGTGTATCTTCCTTAAGTGGAGGAGAGAAATGTAGAATCAATATATTAAAGCTTATGCTTTCTAAATCCAACTTTCTATTATTAGATGAACCAACAAACCATCTTGATATAGTCTCTCGCGAAGCCTTAGAGGATGCCATTATGGGATACGATGGTACTGTTCTCGTAATATCCCACGATAGATATTTTTTAAATAAGGTTATAGGCAAAATATATGAATTAAATGAAGATGGAGTTAGAGAATATTTAGGTAACTATAGTTACTATATAGAGAAAAAGAAGAATCCATTAAGGTTTCAATTGGAAGAAGAGAGTATTGGGAAAACAAAAACACAAATACAAAATGAAAAAAAGAAAAAAAGAGAAGCGGAAAAAGCAGAAAAAGAAAAAAAATTAAGAGTTAAAAATATAGAGACTGAGATTTCAAACCTAGAAAAATATATAGTAGAGTTACAAAATCAACTTTGTCTTGAAGATGTCTATTCAAATCCGGAAAAAAGCGAAAATATAAATAAACAACTATTAGACTCTCAAAATGATCTAGATGATTTATATGAAGAGTGGGAAGGCTTATTATAAATCAAAAAACAGCTGATATCGTCAGCTGTTTTTTATTTTAAAGCTGTTTGATCTAGTCAACGTAATGCACTTATTTACTAGTTTGCAATGTCTTACCACAATAAGGACAAAACGAGAACCCCTGAGAAATTTCATCAAATTTCTGCCCACAAAATGGGCAAAATAAAAATCTAATTACTGATAGGCTCGATTTCTTATCTAGCGAAACATCTTCTTGTTTCCTATTGCTTTTATTAACTAATCTTTTGATTATTGTATCTACACTATTTCTTCTGACTTTAATATTATCACAATTTTTAGTGACCTTATCTAAAGTTTCAGATAGCCTGTCTTTATTTACTGGAGTATTAATAACTTCATCTACTTTATTTTCAATAAAATCCTCCAATTTTATTGAATCACATGATGAAAGTAAACATATTATTTGGGAGTTCTCAGATTTAATTTTACTTATGAGTTTATCTCCTGTTGTGTTTTTCATAATTAAATTAGCTATAAGTATATCTGGCTGAAACTTTCTTGTTTCAATTATAGCATCATATTCACTGGCAATTTTAACGCTATACCCAATGTCACTTAAGCAATCTTTCATAACTATACTCTCAAATTTACAATCATTAATAACGAGTATTTTTTTCATGGTTTCACCACCATTTAACAATCTACTTCAATATGATTTTACCCTATAAATTCCTGTTTTTCAACCAATTTTGAGTATATTTAGTTAATATGAGCACATTATCAGAGATATTATTAACTAATTTTTGATAGCCTGATTACAAATACAAAGCAAATTCTAAAGTTAAATATTTTTAAATCTATTTTCTATATTTATTTATTTTTTCTTCCATTGTTATTCCCTGTGCTTTGTAATCTATTTTTACAACTGAGGCAACTCTTTCAGCTCCATTATTTATACATATTTCTTGAGCCTTTTTTACTATTTCCAAAAGTTCATCTAATTCGCCTTCCATTGTTGTTTCCATTGGCCCAACTTCATATTTTATCCCACAAGAATCTATATATTCTATAACCCTATCCACTACGTGATATAAATTTTTTTCAGGAACCACAGGTAAAACCTGTAAACTAACATTTGCAATTGCCATATTCTAAATCCTCCTTATTTTTTTATATTTTATCTCTTAAGAACTCTCCAAGCTTACTGTCTATTTCCGAAAGATGCGTAACAAATCCTTCTGATAAAAATTCATTAATTTCCACTAATTTAGTAATTGAAATGTGATTAGACCTAATCGTACTATCTAATAAATGAAGCTTACGTATAAATATATTATGTTTTTCTTTATGTGTTTCATAATCTGGATAAACATATTGGAGCATATATTCTTCTTCTTGTTTAAAATTCTCCTCAAGATATACCCTCAACAAATTAAATAATTCATTAATCTCTTCAACAGATTTTCCTTCATTGCAGGCATCTTGAAATTTTCCAACTGTCTCAAAAATCATTCTATGTTGTTCATCAATTCTATCAATGCTTACTAATAATCTATCCGTAAACAAATGCACCATAACTGTATTCTTCCTCCTACTTGAAAAGCTCCTTATATAAAATATTTTACAGAAAAATAACTAAATTCCAAGTAATTCTTTCAACTTTTTCACATTATTTCGACTTATCGGCACTTCTGATTCTTCCATGTCATTCATCACAAGTTTATAGGTACCATTAAACCATGAATATAATTCTTTAATATTATCTATATTAACAAGATAACTTCTATGAGCTCTAAAAAAGTTTGTCTTTTCTTCTATTTGATGTAAGGTACACCCCACTAAAAAACTTTCATCTTTAGTTTTAACATAGGTTTTCTCACCTTCTATATAACAAAAATAAACATCCTTCAAATCAACTAATATAATTTTCCCTCTTCTTTCACAGGGTATCTTTTTTACTAGCTTTTCACCTTTATCAATCTTATTTATTATTTCATTTATAATATCAGGAAGTCTCTCTTCTGTGCTTATGATTTTTCGTTTGCTAACTAGTCTCTCAATAGTATTATTAATTCTTTTTTCATCAAAAGGTTTTAATATGTAATCTAATGCATTTACTTCAAATGCCTCTATAGCATGATCCTCATAGGCAGTGACAAATATTATATCTATAGAATTGTCAAAGTTCTTTACCTGCTTAGCTAACTCAATGCCATTTTGAAGAGGCATATTTATGTCCATAAATACTACATCAGGATGTACATCTTTTATCGCTTCCAAGCCATCTTTACCATCATAAGCTACTTTTTTAACATGTATATATTTATATTGAGATAGTAAATATTTTAATTCTTCTGCTGCTGGTATTTCATCCTCTACAATAATGCATATTAATTTATCCATTAAAAGTCTATACCTCCTTTGGTATCAAAAAACTAACTTTCGTACCATAATTCAATTTAGTATTTATATTTAACTCATGACCTTCCCCATACAATAACTTTAATCTTTCATTTACATTTTTTAATCCTATACCAGGCCACATAGTAGTAACTTCTGCAAGCTTTTCCTTTTCCATTCCCAGTCCCGTATCCTCTATTGAGAATATTACTTCACCTTTAATATAAGATGCTTTAACGAGCACACTCCCACCTTCTGGTTTAGGCAATATTCCATGTTTTATTGAGTTTTCTATAATAGGCTGGAGTATAAATACTGGCATCTTTATATTCATCATATCTTCTGGTATATCAATTATAAGTTTCAATCTTTCTCCAAACCTTGCCTTTTCAATAGATAAATATGATTGCAAAAACTCAATTTCGTCTTTTAAAAGAACAAAATCTTCTGCCCTCTTAAGAGTTTGTCTAAAATAATTTGAAAGATCAATAATAAGCTCTCTAGCTCTTACAGGGTTTGTTCTACAAAATGATGCAATAGTATTTAAAGCATTAAATAGGAAGTGTGGCTCAATTTGTGCTCTCAGAGCCTTAAATTCTGCTACAGATGCTTCCTCAGCTAACTTATTTAACTTATGCAATTCTATCTGCGTAGACAGCAAGTCACTTAGCTCTTTTACGAATTCCCAAAAGTATGAATCAATACTTTTTTCCGACTTTACCTTTAACCCAAGTACTCCTTCAAACCCTACGTTGGATACTAAAAAAGGTGCACACACAAAAAATACTTGCTTATTATTACTTATAAATTTAACAACTGAATAGTCTGGGCATTCATAATAGGCTTCTAAGTTGTGTTTCAATTCATCTTTACTTATTTTTTCACCACAATAAGTTAAAAGACCTTTTTTATCACCTATAAAAACACCTTTTATATTAGATATTTCATATATAATTTCAGCTACACTTTTAGCAGTTTCTTCACTTAGTCCTTTTCTCATGTGTCCCATTGTTCTCTTAGCTATATTTAATACTTCCTGAGCTTTTATTGCACCAATCCTGTTATATTCATTTCTAGCATTCTGTATTATATTTATGAATATAATTACTCCAAAGGAATTAATAAGTATCATAGGCAGTGCTATGAACTTTACCAATTCTACCACATCTTCTAAAGGCCTTGAAAAAATTAATAGTATTAGCATCTGAAGGCTTTCTGCTACTACAGCTCCTAAAAAAGCACTTTTAGCACTAAATGCTCCATCTTTAGAATATTTTCTGGCTAAAGCCCCCACAATTCCTTCTACTACTGTTGCAATACCACAAGCTAGTCCAGTAAAACCACCCAGTAAAAATCGATGAGTTCCTGCAATTAATCCTACAGCAACACCAACTACAGGTCCACCTACATATCCCCCTACTATAGCTCCAATAGGCCTCGTATTAGCTATGGCATAGGGCTCCAAGTTTACACCTGTATAAGTTCCTATGATAGATAGAACACTAAAAAATATAATCATTCCAATTTTGTCTCTGACTTTTAACTCATCCTTAATTAAATTTTTAAAAATATGGGATTGGTTGTATATATACGCCGCCAGTGCAATCAAAGCCATACGTTCTAATAGTTGTATATATATCATTTTACCCCTCCTCCTAACATATATATTATATATCAAAATAAAAATATTTGTATATTTTTATCATAATAATGTGAATTTGGTGTCAATATTTTGTCAGTTAGGGTTTAATTCTTGCTGTTCATTGTCGTTTTTTATCCTTTCAGCGCATTTATATATTTTAATTTCATGGTAAATATTATTATTATGTATGTAATCGATTTAATAAAATTTAAAACTACCAATCAACTTATTATTTATTAACAATTTATTTATGTTAAAAAGTTAGCATAACTTAGAAGGAGGATTTATAAACATGAACTCTATCGTTTTAGTTATTATTGCTGCCCTTGTATTAACTTTAGGTTATAGAATTTACGGTGCATTCATAGCAGCAAAAGTTTTAGCTCTTGATGAAAGTAAGGAGGTTCCTTCAAAAGTTCACGAAGATGGACGAGACTACGTTCCTACTAACAAGTGGGTGCTATTGGGTCATCACTTTGCAGCAATTGCAGGTGCAGGACCACTTATAGGGCCTGTTCTTGCAGCACAATTTGGTTATCTGCCAGGCACTCTTTGGATTTTAATTGGTGGTGTAGTTGCCGGTGCTGTACATGATATGATACTGCTATTTGCTTCTGTCAGACATGACGGACAATCTATTGCTGAAATTGCAAAGGCAAATTTAGGCGGTAGAATGGGGCTTGTTACTTCTATAGCCGTTATATTTATACTAATTATAACGATGGCTGGTCTTGGAATACCAGTTGTTAACTCACTTTATAACAGTCCTTGGGGTACTTTCACTGTTGGATTCACTATCCCCGTTGCTATGCTTATAGGTTTATATCTTAAATTTATAAGACCAGGAAAAATTGGTGAAGCTACTATAATAGGGATGTCTCTTATTTTAGTAGGTGTAATAGCTGGACCATATATTCAACATACAGCTTTAGCTCCTTATTTAACTTTTAGCGCTAAACAGATGTCACTTATACTTGCTATTTATGGTTTTTGCGCAGCGGCTTTACCGGTTTGGCTATTATTATTACCAAGAGATTATTTAAGTACCTATATGAAATTAGGAGTAATTGGTGGTCTCGCAGTAGGAATAATAATTGTTAGACCAGTTGTTCAAATGCCTGCTATAACTCAATTTGTCCATGGTGGCGGACCAATAATCCCAGGTAAGGTGTTTCCGTTCTTATTCATAACAATTGCCTGCGGTGCTTTATCAGGTTTTCATGCATTAATAAGTTCAGGTACAACACCTAAACTTATAGCTAATGAAAAAGATATTCTACCAATAGGCTATGGCTCAATGGTATTAGAATCATTTATAGCTTTAATGGCATTAATAGCTGCTACTTGTCTACCAACAGCTGACTACTTTGCTATAAATTCAGCTCCTGCAGTATTCGCTAAACTTCATATGATTCCAAAAGAACTTCCAATGCTTTCACAAATGGTTGGAGAAGAACTTGCTGGAAGACCAGGTGGATCCGTATCATTAGCTGTAGGTATGTCCTATGTATTTTATAAAATTCCAGGATTTAAAGGCTTAATGGCTTATTGGTATCATTTCTGTATAATGTTCGAAGCACTCTTTATTTTAACTACAATAGATGCTGGTACAAGAATAGGAAGATACTTACTTCAAGATTTGTTTGGACAAGCTTATAAACCATTTGCAAAAAAAGATTCTTGGTTTAATATAATATTCTTTAGTGCACTTATGTCTTGTACTTGGGGGTACCTACTATATACAGGAAATATATCAACAATATGGCCACTATTTGGTACTGCAAACCAAACTCTTGCAACTATAGCCTTTGCAATTGGTACAACAGTTATAATTAGAATGGGTAAACAAAAATATGCTCTTATAACTATAATCCCAATGATTTTTGTAGCTATAACGACTTTAACCGCTATACTAATTAATATATTCTCAAACTACTTACCACACCATCAGATATTATTAGCAGCACTTTCATCCCTTCTCATCATCATGCTTGTGGTTATAGTATTTGAAAGCGTTAAAGTTTGGAAAAAATATTGGAATGATTCAAGCAACAAAGACTATGCAACAAAAAAAGCCATTTAAAAAATAATAATTTATGATATTAGACAAGTGTAGTTATAATAACTACACTTGTCCTTTTATTTTGTTATTCACCCCCTATAAATTACTTATCACCCTTATATTTTTACCATTCAGTTGATAAATATAGAATTGTCGCAATTCGCATAATATTATTAAAATATATTAAGTAAAGCTTTACTTAATATAAAAAGCAATAATATAAATTTATAAGGGGGTTTTTTAATGAACTCAATAGTACTTGTTATCATTGCTGCACTTGTATTAATTTTAGCTTACAGATTTTATGGCGCTTTTATAGCAGCAAAAGTTTTAGTCATTGATGAAACTAGAGAAGTTCCATCAAAAGTCCATGAAGATGGACATGACTATGTGCCTACTAACAAGTGGGTATTAATGGGACATCACTTTGCAGCCATTGCAGGTGCTGGACCACTTATAGGACCTGTTCTTGCAGCTCAATACGGCTATTTACCTGGTACTCTTTGGATTCTAATCGGAGGGGTATTTGCAGGCGCCGTACATGACATGGTATTGCTCTTTGCTTCTGTTAGACATGACGGACAATCTATTGCCGAAATTGCTAGAACAAATCTTGGAACTAGAATGGGATTCGTTACTTCTATAGCTGTGTTATTTATATTAATAATCGCTATGGCTGGACTTGGATTGCCAGTTGTTAGTTCACTTTATAACAGTCCATGGGGAACTTTTACAGTTGGATTTACTATACCAGTTGCTATATTAATTGGTTTATATTTAAAATTCTTAAGACCTGGTAAGATAGGTGAAGCTACTGTAATTGGTATGGCTCTTATAATAGTAGGTGTTGTGCTCGGACCAACTATCCAGCATACAGCATTAGCTCCTTATTTAACATTTAATGCAAAACAAATGTCACTTATACTTGCTATTTATGGATTCTGTGCAGCTGCGCTTCCAGTATGGCTTTTATTACTTCCAAGAGACTACTTAAGTACGTACATGAAGCTTGGTGTCATAGGTGCCCTTGCAGTTGGTATAATAATAGTTAGACCAACTGTACAAATGCCAGCTATCACCCAATTTATACACGGTGGTGGCCCTATAATTCCAGGTAAAGTATTCCCATTCCTATTTATCACCATAGCTTGTGGTGCTCTATCCGGATTCCACGCACTTGTAAGCTCAGGTACGACCCCTAAACTTATAGCTAGTGAAAAAGACATACTTCCTATAGGCTTCGGTGCTATGCTTTTAGAGTGCTTTGTTGCTATAATGGCATTAATAGCTGCTACTTGCCTTCCAACTGCAGATTACTTTGCTATAAACTCAGCTCCCGCAGTATTTGCTAAACTTCATATGATTCCAAAAGAACTTCCAATGCTTTCACAAATGGTGGGCGAAAACTTGGCGGGAAGACCTGGTGGTTCTGTATCACTTGCGGTAGGTATGTCTTACGTATTTTATAAAATACCTGGACTTGAACATTTAATGTCTTACTGGTATCACTTCTGCATAATGTTCGAAGCATTATTTATCTTAACTACAATAGATGCTGGTACAAGAATAGGCAGATATCTACTTCAAGACCTATGTGGAAAATTCCACAAACCTTTTGAAGATAAGGATTCTTGGTTCAATATGATATTCTTTAGTGCTGTAATATCATTTAGCTGGGGCTATCTATTATACACAGGTAATGTATCTACAATATGGCCTTTATTTGGTACTGCAAATCAGATGTTAGCCGCTATAGCCTTTGCAATAGGTACTACAATAATAATTAAAAAGGGCAAAGCAAAATACGCTCTAATTACAGCTATACCAATGGTAATTATAGCAGTTATAACTTTAGATGCTGCTCTTCAAAATATTTTTGGTAACTACTTACCTCAAGGAAAAATTTTATTAGCAGCTATGTCATTACTCCTTGTTATACTTGTATTAATAATATTAGTTGAAAGCGTGCGCGTATGGATAAAAGACTTGCATAATATAAAACAATCTCCTAACGAAACAGCATAATAAAGTAAATATTAAATCCACACTGTGAATTCTTAGAATATTCACAGTGTGGATTATTTTATTCAAATACGTTCATAGTATCATTGAATATATTTTTATTTTCTTTTATCTTTTCTTCATTTCCTAATACACATATGAAGTTCTCTTTCATAGTATCGGAAATTAAGTCACCAAAGCTTCTTATATCTTCTACTGTTGTTTTTAAAATTTCGTCTCTTTCCTTTTGAATATCTTCATATGTGAGCTTTTTAATATAATTTTCAGCAGCTCTATCGCCCTTCATTGAAGGTGTAAGTGGAAAATCTAAATCTGAGACAGTTCCAATGATATATTTAGTCATCTGCCTGTCATCAGTATTAAAGTTCTTAAAGAATTCTCCTGCACCATCATAAACCTTTAGTGTCTCAGCTAAATTCGGATCACGGTAGGACGTAAAAAACATGTTTCCGTTTCTTTGGAAGGAAGAGAAACTTCCATAAGCTCCACCCTGAACTCTTACTCTATTCCATAGGTAATCATAATTTGCTATAGTCTTTAGTACCTGCATACTTCCACTATATGAATATCCAAGCTTAATGAAATTATATGCCTTAGCAACATATTGTACCTTACCAGATGTCATTAGCCCCTCATTCTTTTGTTCAACTTTAAAGCTATATTCTTCAGCACTAATTCTATTACTATTTAATTTTGTATAAACTAAATTAAAGTTCTTTTTAAATTCATCGTAGTCCTTCTCTTCCAATGTAACACTAACTAATAAATTGTTAGTATTAAAAATAGCTTCAGATACACGTTTCAAGTTATCGCTAATTTCCTGCGCCTTGCTATCAAAATTTTTCTCCAAATCAACTATAAACTTGTAGAATGATAATCCACCTAACATATCCTCATATTTTCCTACTTGGGAGAAATATGAAAGAAGATGGTTTGCAGCAAAGACATGACCTCTATCGAAAATAATCATTTCTAAACGTGATTTAGTTTCTTGTATTATTTCTTTTAAACGTTTATGATCATCAAATTTGGTATAACCTATTATTTCCCCTAATAGTTCCATAAGCTTTGTCATATTGCTCACAATAACTTTAGATTTTATTACAAACTTAGGGTAAATCTTTTCAGCATTCCATTTCTCTGAATATGCCTGTGCTCCATTTCTTATGCCACCTGTATTTATATTTATTTCTTTTGCCAAATCTTCATGACTGAAGTTCTTAGTGCTTACTTTACCCATTATAGTTGTCAAAAGAGATATATAAGGTACAAGTTCTTCCTTTACTCCCTCTGTAGCAAAATACATATTTACATATGAAATGCCATTTGTAAACTCAGGGTGATATAATACCTTAATTCCTTGTTCTTCTTTTTCTTCTAAAGCAATATCTTTAGCTTTAGGGTCAATATCACTTATTGATATTAAAGGAATCTTCATTAGATCCTCTGGCGAATCGGCAGTTACTTGTCTTTCCTTTAATTTAGCGGTATCTTTTACAAGCTTTTCTATCTCACTTTCTGAAAGCTTTGCTTTAAATTCCTGAAGTTTCTTCTTAACTTCCAGTTCCTTTTCCTCTGCTAATCCTTTAGCTGGCTTTACTATAAGAATGGAACTATGGCTATTTTTAAGAATGTAAGTATCTATTATCTTTTCGAAATAGTTAGTTTCTAAAGCTGTTTTTATCTTTTTTAAAGTATCTTCATAAGTTAGGTGAACCCAAGGTTTCTCATCATATAGCCAACTATCCATAGCTTTCATACCATATATTAATCCTTTAGGATATCCATGATAGTCTGCCTCCCTCAACTGAAATTCCTTTATATTAATTGAAGCTTCAATAAGCTTTTTATCGATTCCGTTTTTAACTAAGTCACTTAACGTTTTTATAACTATATCTTTAAATCTTTCTTTCTCACTTTCATTAGAGTTCTTAACAACTATACTAAACATAGGTTGAAGCATGCTAGCTTCAAATACACCGAAAACATCTTTTCCTATATTAGCATCTATAAGTGCCTTTTTAAGCGGCGACGATGGTGTCTCTAACAATAAATGCTCAAGGATATCAAATGCTAGGTATATTTCATCTTCTGTAGCCTTTCCTACAGCAAAGTTCATACTTAGAAATGTCTTATCTTCTTCTTTTTCATTCACTGATATAGGATAATTAATGGACATTTCCTTTTGTTTATCAAAAGGCTTTTGCATAGCTAATCGAGAATCTACATCTATTCTATCAAAATCTTTTAAGTATTCTTCATCAATAAACTTTAATTTTTCATTTATGTCTATATCACCATACAAACAAATGTAGCTGTTTGTTGGATGATAATACTTCTTATGAAAAGCTAAAAACTGTTCCTGGGTTAAGTTTGGTATAACATCTGGATCTCCACCGGATTCAACACCATATTGTGTATCTGGAAAAAGAGATTCTGAAATTTTACGTAAAAGTATAGATTCAGGGGAAGAAAAAACTCCCTTCATTTCATTATAAACGACACCCTTGTATGTGATTTCTGAATCTTTATTCTCCATATCATAGTGCCATCCTTCTTGCATCATGATTTCTGGATACTTATAAATGTTAGGATAAAATACTGCATCTAAATACACATCCATAAGATTTGAAAAATCCTTATCATTAGTGCTTGCTACTGGATACATAGTTTTATCTGGGAAAGTAAAGGCATTTAAAAATGTATTTAAAGAACCTTTTACTAACTCTACAAAAGGCTCCTTCAAAGGAAACTTTCTTGAACCACATAGCACTGAATGTTCCAATATATGAGGTAGTCCTGTACTATCCTCAGGTGGTGTTCTAAAACTTACTGCAAATACCTTATTGTCGTCGTCATTTTTTAAATAGAATAACTTTGCACCACTTTTTTCATGCTCAAATATTATACCTGTTGAATTAATTTCATTAATATCTTTTTTTTCAAGCAACTTAAAACCATGATAGCTTTTATTTAATTCTAATTCCATAGTTTTTATTTCTCCTTTCAATTATAGATAGCTCATCTAAAAAATGTCTATTGTCCTTTGGACATTTGTATTACTTTTTCAGTGCATTTTTCCATAGCCTCAATAATAATACCCTCAAAATTATTTCTTTCTAAGCTATATACTCCTTGTATTGTACTTCCTCCTGGTGAACAAACTCTATCTCTTAGTAGAGCTGGATGCTCTCCAGTCTCTAAAACCATTTTAGCTGAACCTAGAACAGCTTGAGTAGCAAATTTATATGCCTTATTCCAAGGTAATCCTCTTAAAACTGCACCTTGAGTTAATGCTTCAATAAACATGTATACATAAGCTGGTGAAGAGCCACTTACTGCAGAAACTACATCTATTAGTTTTTCTTCTATAACTTCTGCCTTTCCAAAGCTCTCAAATATTTTTACTACAATGTCTAGTTCTTCTTTTGTAACCATGCTGTTATAACATATAGCACTCATTCCTTCACCTACTAAGGCAGGAGTATTAGGCATTGTTCTAATTATTTTTATTTTTTTATCAAAGGCTACTTCTACTGTTTTTAAATTTATTCCTGCCGCTATTGTAACTACAATAACGCCTTCTTTTATATAATCTTTTATTTCCTTTATAACCCCTTCATATGCATCTGGTTTTACAGATAGAAAAAGAATATCTGCAAACTGCGCAACTTCTTTATTATTAGCTGTAACTAAAATTCCATATTTATTTTTAACTGTTTGAAGAGGTCCCTCTGAGGTATTGCTGGCCATAATGTTATTCTCAGAAACTAATTTTGAATTTAATATTCCTCCTATTATAGCTTGTGCCATATTTCCGGAACCAATGAATCCTATTTTTTTGTCCAAGTTTACCACTCCTTAAAAATTTGTGCATTCAATTTCCTTATTAATTAATTCTACAATATGTACAATATTTATCCAATTACTAATTTTAAAATATAGAATTTATTAACTTAGATATCATAAATTTATTCAATTAATATATAGTTATTATTATTTATATAACAAATTTTATCCTTTATATCTCTTAAATTATAAAATCCAACTTTTAATAATATATTAAAATGATAATTAATATATTAAGATTTCTTCTCTTTACTTCAATAATATAAATAAGCAGTAAAATATTAATACATTTTACTGCTTATCCATTACTAATTATAAAATTTAAGTAAGCTCATTTTCCATTGATAGTATAAAGTTTACTGTAGTGTAAATTCCATAATATAAAGCCTCATCTGAAGCATCGAAATCAGTAGCATGTAAAGGGCTTTTCCCTCTACATCCATCATATATCCCTAATCTAAAGTGCACAGAAGGTATTTTTTCTGCAAAGAAAGCAAAGTCTTCTGCAGCAAAGGTTTTTTCTAAACCAAGAACATTTTCTTCTCCAAGTATTGACTTAGAGGCACTAATAAATTTATCTGTAAGTACTTTATCACTTACTACAGGTGGGTATCCATCTTTAATTCTCACATCAACCTCACAATTATATTTCTTTGCGCAAAGAGATGATAGGCTTTTTATGTCTTCTTTTATTTTAGCTCTTAGTTCATTATCAAAGGTTCTAAAGGTTCCTGATAGGTTAGCGCAATCTGCAATTACATTAGGAGCATTTCCAACATTCATTGATGAAAATGTGAGGACACATGAATTTAAAGGGTTATTTTCTGTATGAATTTTTGTATTCATACTTTGAATAAAATCTATTGATGGATATATAGGATTTTTACACAAATTCGGCATAGCTGCATGCCCACCTTTTCCATTAAAGGTTATATAAAAATCATCTACTGATCCCATTGATGGCCCCGAAGTAACTTCTATTTTCCCAACTTCCACATTAGGCCATATGTGAAATCCTATAATATATGCTACATCAGGACTTTTGAGTACCCCTTCTTTAATCATAGGTGCTGCTCCACCAGTATCCTCCTCCGCCGGTTGAAATATGAATTTTACGCACTTTTTGAAACCTATTTCTTTTAGTACCAAAGCACAACCTAATGCCACAGCCATATGATAATCATGACCACAAGCGTGACTAACTCCGTTCACTGGAAGTCCATCCATATCTGCCCTTATAGCTATACAACTATCTCCACTATTTAATACTCCAACTACACCAGTATTGAATACAGTTTGCGTCTGTATATCCAACTTTTCTAAATAATCTTTTACTATTTTGCTAGTCTTAAACTCCTGAAATGATAACTCAGCATTATCAGAAAGCTTTTCCCTTAGCTTTATTATATCTTCCATATTATTTCTAATAATCTCTTTTAGCTTCATAAAATATCCTCCTCATCGTAAGTAGAATTATTTAATCTTATAGGGACCCTAACTAGAAAGTTAAGTTATACGAAAGGCTATGTTTCAAAAGCTGAAGGTAGATTTAAAAACTTTGTGTCAGTCTTAGTGAAGGGTTTTAAGACAACCTTAGAATCTTAGATACTGGTGAAAAGCCTAAATGGCTTTTCACGAGCGACTTATCAATGGTAATTGATAAGTTGGTCCGACTGAGCGGAGCGAGTTTATCTAAGTTCTTAGGTCGTCTAAAACTCAAGCTTTAGACTGACTAAAAGTTTTTAACGGACTGAAGCTTTGAAATATAGACTGGAGTATAACTTAACTTTCGGCCTAGTACCCTATACTTTAAAAAACTCTACCTCATTACAAGGTAGAGTTTCCAATAAAAATTTTTTTATTTTAGCTTAATTAAAAGTTCTCCAGACTTAGCCTGTTTTCCTTCTTTCGCTAGTACAGTTTCAACTGTTCCTGAAACGGTCGCTACTATATTAGTCTCCATCTTCATTGCTTCAATTACGATTAGGCTTTCTCCTTCTTTTACGGTATCGCCTTCTTTTACAAGCACCTTTATTATATTTCCCGGGATACTTGCTCCTATTTCCATATTATTATCAGGATCTGCCATAGTTACTGATTCTTCGTAAATAGCACCTCTAGAAGCACTAACCTTATCTTTTATTTTTACTTCTCTTCTATTTCCGTTAACTTCAAATACAACTGTTCTATACCCTTGTGAATCAAGCTTACCTATTTCAAGCATTTGAACAATAAATGTTTTTCCATCTGCTATTTCTATTTCACAAGTTTCTCCTTCATATAGACCATGGAAGAATATATCACTTCCCATACGGCTTAAGTCACCATATTCTTTAGTATATTTTAAATATCCTTCAAATACGTCTGGATATAGCGCATGGCTTATTATATCCTTTTTAGTAGGAGTAATTTTTAACTTCTCAACTAAATGTTTTTCTATCTTATCAAAGTCTTCAGGTGGAAGTAATTCTCCTGGTCTACATACAATAGGTTCTTCTCCCTTTAAAACTAATTTTTGAAGCTCTTCTGGGAATCCACCCATAGGCTGACCCATCATTCCTTTGAAATATGCCACGATGGAATCTGGGAATGTCATGTTTTTCGCCTTTTCATATATATTTTCAGGAGTTAAATCATTTTGTACCATGAATATAGCTAAGTCTCCAACCATCTTTGAAGACGGAGTAACCTTAACTATATCTCCAACCATATAGTTAACCTTTCTATACATATCTTTTATGTCATCATATCTATGTCCTAATCCAAAGCTTTCAACTTGCTGTTTAAGATTTGAATATTGTCCACCTGGTATTTCATATTTATATATTTCTGCACTGCCTGTTTTTAATCCTGATTCAAATCCACTATAAACAGGTCTCACTGCACTCCAGTAATCTGATAACTTTTGTATGTCATCTACATTAATTCCTGTATCTCTTTCTGTATTTTCAAGAGCTGCTACTACAGAGTTCAATGCAGGTTGGCTTGTTAAACCTGACATACTATTGAATGCAGTATCAACAATATCTACTCCAGCATGTGCAGCCATGAGAACTGTTGCTACACCGTTTCCTGTTGTATCATGAGTATGAAGGTGTATCGGAATAGATATTTCATTCTTTAATGCTCTTATAAGCTTAAGCGCTGCATATGGCTTTAATAAAGCTGACATATCTTTTATTCCAAGGATATGCGCACCAGTCTTTTCAATTTCTTTAGCCATATTTATATAGTATTCTAAAGTATATTTATCTCTGTCAGTATCTAAAATATCTCCTGTATAGCACATGCAAGCTTCTGCAACTTTTCCTTGTTTTATTACTTCGTCTATAGCTACTTCCATTCCCTTTAACCAGTTTAATGAGTCAAATATTCTAAATACATCTATTCCAGACTGTGCTGATTCTTTTATAAATTCTCTTATTACATTGTCTGGATAATTTTTATATCCTACTGCATTAGCTCCTCTTATAAGCATTTGGAACAATACATTAGGTACTCTGTTTCTTAATTCCTGAAGTCTTTCCCACGGTGACTCTTTTAGGAATCTGTATGCAACGTCAAAAGTTGCTCCTCCCCACATTTCCATGGAGAACAAATCTTTCCCAAGAGCGGATTGAGCCTTCGCAATCTTAACCATATCCCTTGTTCTTATTCTAGTAGCCATTAGTGATTGATGAGCGTCTCTCATTGTTGTATCAGTTAACAATAATTTATTTTGAGATTTAATCCATTTTACAAGACCTTCTGGACCTTGCTCATCCAATATTTGTTTTGTACCTCTTAATGGCTCATTAGCAGTTATCTTTGGAACTACTGGTACATCAAATTCTGTCTTCTGTCCATGAGTTTCATTGACAACTTTTTCTCCAATGAACTTGAGAATTCTTAACTCTTCATCTGCTTTTGGTGATATATCAACTAGCTCTGGGTTATCAGCAATAAAGTTAGTATCACATTCGCCCTTTGCAAACTTTTCATGATTTAAAACATTTATTAAGAAGTCAACATTTGTTTTAACTCCTGATATGGTAGTTTCCTTTACAGAACGTATAGATTTTCTTATTGCATCTTGGAAAGTTCTTGACCAAGATGTAGTTTTAACTAAAAGACTATCATAGTAAGGACTTATAACTGCTCCAGTAAATCCATTACCTCCGTCTAATCTTATACCAAAACCTGAACCAGTTCTATATACATCAATTCTTCCTGTATCAGGTGCAAAACTGTTTGAAGGATCTTCTGTAGTTATTCTACACTGAATAGCATACCCTCTAGGTTTTATATCTTCTTGTGTACCAATTCCTAGCTCCTTCGAACTTAAATCATAGCCTTGAGCTACTAATATCTGACTTTGTACAATATCTATGCCTGTAGTCATTTCTGTTACAGTGTGTTCAACCTGTATTCTTGGATTCATTTCTATAAAATAATGATCTCCTTTTTTATCTACAAGGAATTCTAGTGTTCCTGCACTTCTGTATCCAACAGATTTAGCTATTTTTAATGCATCCTGACATATTTCATTTCTTTTTTCATCTGAAAGAGAAATGGCAGGAGTAATTTCTATAACCTTTTGATGTCTTCTTTGGATAGAACAATCTCTTTCATAAAGATGAACAATATTGCCATGCTTATCCCCAAGAACTTGAACCTCTATATGCTTTGGCTTTTCAAGATATTTTTCAATAAATATATCGTCTATACCAAAAGCTTTTTGTGCTTCATTTTTAGCACTTCTATATGACTGAATAAGATCTTCTTCCTTAGCAACAATTCTCATACCTCTTCCGCCACCGCCAGCAGCAGCTTTTACCATAACCGGATATCCACATACCTTTGCAAACTCCAAAGCTTCTTCTTCAGATTGAATTGGCTTTTCTACACCTGGGATAGTTGCAACACCTGCATTTTTAGCTACAATTTTTGATTTAATTTTATCCCCAAGTTTTTCCATCATTTCTGCAGTTGGTCCTATAAACTCAATACCAGCCTGTTCACATTTTCTTGCAAACTCAGGATTTTCTGATAAGAATCCATATCCAGGATGTATCGCATCAACACCCTTTTTTAGTGCAAGGTTTATTATTTCATCAATATTTAAGTAGGCTTCAACAGGCCCCCTGTTCTTTCCTATTAAATAAGCTTCGTCAGCCTTTGTTCTGAAAAGAGAACGTTTGTCCTCATCAGAATAAATAGCAACTGTTCTTATACCAAGTTCTTGACAAGCTCTAAAGATTCTTATTGCAATTTCTCCTCTGTTAGCCACAAGAACTCTCTTAAATTTTTTAACCAAATACCTCAGCCCCTTTTTATAATAATAATAATTGTTGCATATTTATTAATATATTTATTATAAATATTTATCACGATAATAATATTATATATAAGCATCAAGATTATTTCAATTGCAATTGCAAAATATTTTTACTTGCATTTTGTCTTGATATGTCTTTTCTTTTAAATTCACCTTATCATCTTAACATGTTGATAAATCAAACTCAATAGGCAATGATAAATTTTAGGTAAAATTAGGAATGAAATTTTTTCGTTTTTCTGGAAGCAAATTAATATATTCATTATTATATAGCATACTCTTTGTTTTGTAAATAGAGTATATTATATACTATTTAGCATACTCTATATAACCTGTGTTTTTTAGCCATTTAATGTATAATATTATGCTAGTTCAATTAAGTTACATGAAAATAAATAATAAGCCAGTATGACGCAAAATAGACTATCATACTGGCTTATTATTTACTTGAATATGACTAGAAAGCTTACAAAAATATTAAACAGAATATAAACAAACTGTCTCTTATAGTGACACTTTATCACTTGTCTTAGTAATGGGTATTATATGCGGCTTACCAGTTACAGGATTATTTATTATACATATGTTTATGTTGTAAACTTTCCTTATATTTTCTTCTGTAAGCACTTCTTCTGGGGTACCTAGTGCTACAATTGAACCTTTGTTTATAAGTACCAAATAATCACTATATTGTGCTGCTAAATTTAAATCATGAAGTACAGCAATAACAGTTACTTTTTTATTTATGGATTTGATGGTATCTAATATTTCAACTTGGTGATATATATCTAAATGAGATATTGGCTCATCCAATAATATAATATCTGTATCCTGCGCTAGCGCTCTTGCTATAATAACTCTCTGCTGCTCTCCACCGCTTAATTGGTTTATACATTTATCTTTAAGCTCCCAAGTACTTGTCATTTTCATAGCCTCTTTAGCTATGTTATAATCTTCTTTTGATTCGTCTTGAAACCTGGATATGTAAGGATTTCTTCCCATTAAAACAATATCTAAAACAGAGAAGTCAAAATCCAAACTAGTATTTTGAGGTACTACAGAAAGCTTTTTAGCTAGAGCTTTATTTTTAAAATTTAATACATCCATACCTTCTATAAAAACTGTATTCTTATCAGGAGCTAATGATGAAGCTATGTTCTTTAACAATGTAGTCTTCCCAGAACCATTAGAGCCTATAATACTGTAAAAACCACCCTTAGAGAAGTCTATATTAATATTATTCAATATTTCTTTTTCTCCAAAGCTACAACATAAATTCTTTACCTTAACTACTGGAAAATTAGCAGCATTCATTATAACACCTTCTTTTTATTTTTAATTAAAAGATATATAAAGTAAGGAGCACCAAACAGAGCAGTTATAGCTCCTACTGGAATTTCAGCAGGAGATGCCAGTGTTCTTGCGAGTGTATCTGATATAATCATAAACGCAGCTCCAGCAACGACAGAGAAGGGTAGTAATGATCTGTGGTCTGGTCCTAGAAGCATTCTTACTATATGAGGAATAATTAATCCCACAAATCCTATGATCCCGCTTACAGATACACATGCAGCAACAATCATGGAAGAACTAATTAATAGTATTTTCTTTATTGTTTCAACCTCTATACCTAAACTTTTTGCAGTTTCATCACCTGTTAGAATTATATTTAAATCCTTTGAAAAGGACAGCGTTATAAGTATACCAATAAATAAAAATGGTACTAGTACTAGAATTTGAGTATAGCTTGCAGAACTAACACTGCCCATAGTCCAAAATACAATTCTTTCAACTTCCTGCCTATTAAATACCATAATTATAGAAAGCAATGAGGATAACAAAAAATTAACAGATATACCAGCTAACAGCAATGTATTTGTAGGGATTTTATTTTTAACTCTTGCTATATTATATACTAAGACAGTTGTTAAAATTGATCCTAAAAATGCTGTTATGGTAATAGCAGATGCCCCTAAAAAAGTTGATTCAAAACCTAATACAAACCCAATAGCAGCTCCAACAGCAGCTCCAGAGGATATACCAAGTACATATGGGTCTGCCATTGGATTTTTAAATATAGCTTGAAAAGATAGTCCAACTGTAGATAATCCCATACCTACAAGAGCTGCTAAAATTATTCTAGGTAATCTTATCTTTAATATAATCAATTTATGGTTCTCTGGTATCCCAATTATTGATATAAACTTATTAATTATAGGCACTTTATTTAAAATAATGTATAAGCTCTCTTTAATCGGTATATTAGCAGAACCTAAAGTAGTTGCTGTAATAATGATTAAAAATAAAATAATTATAAAAACGCAAAACATTAACTTAAAATGTTTTTTGTTTTGAGTAAAATTCATAAATAAGTTCCTTCCATTCATTATTTAAAGGCTTCAGGGTGGATTATTTTTGCCAACGCTTCTAAACCATCTGCCAATCTTGGACCTTGTCTGTTAATAATATCTTCATCTATTCCAAAAAGTTTATTCTTTTTTACTGCATCTAACTCCTTATAGCCCTCAGTATTTTTAATTCCTTCTTTTGAGTCAAACTTATTTGAGCATATAAGTATTTCAGGATTTTTTTCTATAAGTTTTTCAACACTATATTTCCAACCATTTGTATCAGCTGCTGCATTTTTCCCTCCTGCCATTTCAATCATTTTTCCTATGAAAGTATCTTTACCAGCGGTAAAGTCTCCGCCTTTTCCAAAACCTACTACATAATATACTGAAGGGGTATTTTTACCTTTAACTTTTTCTTGTACATCTTTTACCTTTTGTTTCATTCCTAAAACAATATCAGCTGCCTTTTGATTTGCATTAAGTACTTTACCAGTGTTTTTTATAATATCATAGGTACCTTCAAAACTTTCGCTTCCTGATAATACAATAACCTTTATATTAACCTCTTCTAGTTTTTTTAAGTCTTCTTTTGTAAAGGGATTAGAAGCTATAACTAGATCAGGTTTTAATTCTACAATTTTTTCTATATTGGGATCCATTAAGCTCCCTATAGATTGAATCTTACTTACCTCTTTTGGGTATGTACAAAAGTCAGTTCTTCCGATAAGTAGCTTTTGCTTATCAAGTGCATAAATGGTTTCTGTAATATTAGGTGCTAATGATATAATTTTTATAGGCTCTTTTTCTATAGTTACCTCTCTATTAAATGAGTCTTTTATTTTAAGTGGATAAGTTGTATTACTTACAATTTCATTCTGTTCCTTATTTTCTTTTGAAGTTAATGAGTTATCTTTGTTATTACAACCAACTAAAGAGAAAATTAGTATAAAGAGAGTTAATAGTAAACAGTTTTTCTTTAAATTTGACATTTTATGTCCCTCCTATTTTTATTGAATTCAAGTGTCTAGGTAAAACTAAATTTTTTACCAAAATAAAAAACCATTATCAAACAGATAACGGCTTTGGAATTAAAAATATCCACTGCTACCAGCCTATCCGCGTAAGCCTATTAATGCTTAAAAGTTTTAGGCAGGTCTCCTGACTCTGATTCATCATGTATTGACGCCTTCCCTGTTACCAAGTGACATAAATGTCAATACACTCCTCATTACAGTGGCGGGACCGTATGAGATTTACACTCATTTCCCTTTTAAACTTAGTTAATGCTTTTAGCATATAACAAGTACCTAAAATTTATTATTAACTTTAATATAAGTATACCACTTATTAGCCTATCTTTCACCTAACTTTAAGTTTGGTATTGCATTTAAAGTGAGCGGTGCTGCATTTCCCTTCATATACTCAAAATAAGCAGCGCTTCCTATCATAGCTGCATTATCTGTACAAAGTACAAATTCTGGGAATAATACATCTATGTTATCTTTTCTTCCTGCACTAATTAAGGTCTCTCTAAGACAGCTATTTGCAGCAACACCACCAGCTACTGCTATTTTATTGACCTTTTTTAATTTACAAGCTTTCATGGCGTTATCAACTAAAAAATCTACTACTGCTTTTTGAAAAGATGCAGCTACATCTGCCTTATTTATCTCTTCTTTCTTCATTTCCATCTGATTTAAGTAATTTAGTACCGCAGATTTAACACCACTAAATGAAAAATCTAAAGATTTATCATCATGAAAATTAGCTCTTGGAAACTTTATAGCCTGTGGATTTCCTTCTTTAGATAGTTTATCAATTTTAGGACCTCCAGGATATCCAAGTCCAATAGCTCTAGCAACTTTATCATAAGCCTCTCCTGCAGCATCATCCCTTGTTTGCCCTAGTACTTCAAACTCACCATAATCCTTCATATATACTATAAAAGTATGACCTCCAGATACTACTAGACAAACAAAAGGTGGCTTCAATTCTTTATATTGAATAAAGTTTGCACTTATGTGCCCTTCTATATGATTAACACCTATTAATGGTTTCTTTAATGCATAAGCTAATCCCTTAGCATATTGTAATCCTACTAAAAGCGCTCCTACAAGTCCTGGACCATAAGTTACACCAATAGCGTCTATCTCATCTAAAGTAACTCCTGCCTTGTCAAGTGCCTCTTGAACAACAAATCCTATAGCCTCTACATGCTTTCGTGAAGCCACTTCTGGCACAACTCCTCCAAATTTAGTATGTATATCTATCTGAGATGATATTATATTTGATAAAACTTCTCTACCGTTAACCACTACTGCTGCTGAAGTTTCATCACAGCTGGTCTCTATAGCAAGTATCTTTATATCTTCACTCATTGAATTTACCTCACTTTTTAGTTATTACAAATTCCAACAATTATTATACTTTATACAAAAATTATAATCAATGCTATATGCATATGATATAATTATTATTAAATCCAAGCTGTATACAGTATAGAAGGAGTAAGTTATGAATCACAATTATGCAAAGGTTATAGTAAAAGGTTCTCCAATATCTAAGTCAAACTTCAAGCTTTTTAATGTAAACGGAAGAGCTATACTTCCATTTAACTCTGGAAAATATCATGATAGATATGCTCTTTATGAGGAGGAAATAGCCTACGCTACTAGAGCTCAGAATCCTAATGTTGTACTTTCTGAATCTTTAATAGCAATATTAAAGGTATATTATAAAAGCGAAAAAAGGCACCCTGATACTAATAATATTACAAAAAGTATTTTTGATGGTATTGAAAAAAGTGGTCTGATTATAAATGATGCTCAAATAAGAAGAATTATAATAGAGGAATTTTATGATAGAGAAAATCCTAGATTTGAGTTAGAACTTTTTGGAGAAAGCAGTTATTCTATTGATTATAAGATAAATCCTAAAGAAAACAAGGATAATCCAATAGAGTACTCTCCTCCATCAAACAAAAAACTAAAATTGCCTTCATCTTCAAAGGCTTGTAAATCTAATTCAGACGATAATATATTTCACTGTGAAATATGTAATAAAATTATAAAAAAATCTGACTGCATTACCGCTAACAAAGGTAAAACTTTAATATGTAAAAGCTGTTTTAAGAATTTGTTCTAGCCCCTATTATTATAATCTTATATGTAAAATATAATAGGATTTCTAAGTTAAATCTATACTTAGAAACTCCTATTCTTTAAAAAATTCATCTATTATCTTTTCTGCCATTCTTTTTTGTATAGTTGATTTAATAACCAAAGATAATACAGTTACAATTAGCCTGTTTATATCCTTATCATTGCAATCTACTAGTTTTTCTTCTTCATTAAGCATGTCATCAAAAGTACTTTTAAAATCTTCAATTTCCTTTTTCTCTATATCTAAAAACTCATTATATATGCTAACCAAATTACCATCACAATCTTCTCCCGACTTTGCCATATCTACCAATGGTGAAAAAAGAGTTTGTATATCATTTATTGATAGTATCTGTTTTAGATGATATGTAAGAATTATTAATACCATATGCTGTCTAGAATATTTCTTTTTTTTAGGAGGCATTAAAATACCCGCTTTAGTGTAATTATTTATCATAGTCTTAGTTAAAGTTACTTCTTTTTCATTTCTTTTTAAATAAGAAAGTTTTTCATCTATAAATGTGGTCACTTGATCCATATATAAATCTATATCCGGTATATTAGAATACTTCAACTGTTCAAAGGAACATATTTCATCTAATAGCCTCGATATTCTTTCTTCATCCATCCTAACACACTTCTTTCCATATTTATGTATAAACTTATCTTTATATATTATAATCTTATATTATATGGCTATACAATATAAAAATAATGCGATGCATTATTTTTATAGAGGACAATTGACAGAGGACAGTGATTGATGCTTTTCCTACGTTATACTACGGAAAACCTTTAATTATCTTTCCGCAATATGCGACTTTGTCGCAAGCCGTTAGGCTGTATCAATTTGTCAATACGCTGTTTCAGATGTTTCTTTAAGAGCTATATTCAAAGGTTACACAAATTACAGACTGCGTCATAACTAATGGCAGAAAAGCCATAAAAAGCTTTTTTCAAGAAAGAAATTTTAGTGAACTTATTTATAGATAATTTAAAAATTCTACGTAAAAAGTTAACATCATAAGTGCGCCCTTTCGGGCTGCGGGCGAAGCCCTTTAGAAATAAAAATTTTAACCTATTTTGAGCATCCTTTCACTAATCTCAAACGTCGGCTTATAAATAATTAAAGATTTTTCGTAGTGAAGCGGAGAAAAATCCTCCTTCACTGTCCTCTGTCAATTGTCCTCTGTCCTCTCAAAAAAATTGCGTCGCAAAATTTTTAAACTATGAATTAAACTAAAAGAGCTGATACAAACTCTCTGCGTATCAGCTCCATTAAACATTATGCTATTTTGTTAATTTTTTTTAAAGCCTCATCTACTTTTCTAGTAGCAACTATATTAACACCTGTATCTAGTATATTCTCAACTATTATATCTCCAATATTTATAGGTGCTTTAACCACTATTCCTTTTAAAGCTTTTATGCAATCAAATATTTTTTCCTTTGGTATATCTGTTTCAGTCTTCACAGGAACTACTCCTATTTCTCCGCCTTCAACATACACTGAAGAAGTTACAATTCTTGTAGGGTTAGTGCATTCTTTTTTAGCATAATCTTCGCCTCTTTTGCATGTATTCCCTGTAACTTCAACAACTTCTTTTCCATCTAATTTAACTTGAAGCTGGCAACCTATAGGACAACCGATACATATTAAATCTCTCATAGATATATTCACTACTCCTTTTCCACTTTAATAATAATTTTTCTACAATCAGGATATTTATTTATTACATCCTTAGAAAGCTTGACTGTTTCCATTTCTCCTGGAGTAAGTATTCTTTTCTTTATATGCATCTCTCTAGTGTCATCAAAATATACTGATATATAATTATCTTTAAACACATCTCCAACTCTAAATCTTATTTCTAAGTTTTTCTCTATATTTTCAGGATTCACATATTTTGGCACAGTATATCTTACTCCACCTGTAGCAACTATCTCTATTTTATTGCCATCAAATCTCGTGCCTTTTACATATTTAGCAGCGTTTCTTCCTGCACTATAGCTTTCAATGGTAACATTGTCAACTAAGTCATGAACATGTAGGACATTACCACAAGCAAAAATGCCTTCGATATTTGTTTCAAGACTTTCATCTACCTCCGGACCGCCAGTTATAGTTGATAACTTAACATCAGCAGTTCTGGATAATTCATTCTCTGGGAGAAGTCCTACAGATAAAAGCAGCGTATCACAAGGTATAAATTCCTCTGTACCTTTTATAGGGTTTCTATTTTCATCAACAGCTGCAATAGTTACCCCTTCAACCCTTTCCTTGCCTTTTATATCTATAACCGTATAACTTAACTTTAATGGTATATCAAAATCATCAAGACACTGAACAATATTTCTCTTAAGTCCACCTGAATAAGACATAAGCTCAACTACAGCTTTAACCTTAGCACCTTCAAGTGTCATTCTTCTTGCCATTATTAGCCCTATATCTCCCGAACCTAATATAACAACTTCTTTACCTGGCATATATCCTTCTATATTTACAAACTTTTGAGCAGCTCCTGCTGTATATATACCTGCACATCTGCTTCCCGGTATATTTATCGCTCCTCTTGGTCTTTCTCTACATCCCATAGCAAGTATAACAGACTTAGCTTTTAATTCTAATATTCCGTCCTCTTCGTTAACAGCTGTAATAACTTTATTTTCATTTAAATCTAATACCATAGTATTCAATTTATATGGAATCTGCATCTCTATTGTTTTATCAATAAATCTTTGAGCGTATTCAGGGCCAGTTAACTCCTCCTTGAAAGTATGAAGTCCAAATCCATTATGGATGCACTGATTCAATATTCCACCTAACTGGTTTTCTCTCTCAAGTATTAATATGTTGTCAATTCCCTCTTCTTTAGCTGAAATTGCTGCCGCAAGCCCTGCAGGACCACCACCAATTATTACTATGTCATATTCTTGCATATCAATAAACCTCCAAGCATTATTAATTTCATAGGAATTATACTTAAATTGTTTCTTTATCTTTACCTACTAGCAACTTGGATTCTCCTCCAAACTTAGTTACTTCTGTAGGCATTAAGTTAAGCTCTCTAGCTAAAATTTCAACTATTTTAGGTGCACAAAATCCTGCTTGACATCTTCCCATACCAGATCTAGTTCTTCTTTTAACACCATCAAGAGTCCTTGCTCCTAAAGGTCTCCTTATCGCATTTATAATTTCCCCTTCAGTAACAGTCTCACATCTACATATTATCTTACCATATCTTGAATCCTGCTGTATAAGTTTCTTTCTTTCTTCATTGTTTAGCTCTCTAAATTTAGGTATTCCCTTCCTAATAGGATTAAACTTTTCATTTTTGCTTGGATTCAATTTGTTTACTATGATATCAACAACCATCTCAGCTATTGCAGGTGCGCTCGACAATCCAGGTGATTCAATACCTGCTGCATTAATGAAGTTTTCAGCATCTTGCTGTTCTCCAATTATAAAATCATTTTCCACACTATGTGCTCTTAATCCCGAGAATGAAGTTATAACTTGTCTCATAGGAACTTGTTTAATACTTAAACCTGCTTTACTTATTATGTCATTTATTCCTTCTGATGATGTATTTAAATCATTCTTATCTTCTGTATCTATCGCATTAGGGCCTATCAATAAATTCCCATCTACTGTCGGTGTTACTAATATACCTTTTCCCATCTTAGTTGGAAGTTGGAATACAGTTTTTGATATCATATTCCCTACTGATTTATCAAATAGGCAGTATTCACCTTTTCTAGCAACTATATTTATTTTGTTATTACTTATCATGTTATTTATTTCATCTGCAAATACACCGGAAGCATTCACCACTATCTTTGTTTCAATATCTCCCTTGTTAGTTCTTAATACATATATATCTTCTATCTTATCTATAGCTTTTACCTCAGTTTCGAATTTAAAATCTACTCCATTTGTAAAGGCATTTTCAGCTAAAGCTATTGTCATTTCATAAGGACAAACAATTGCACCAGTTGACGCATGCAGCGCAGCAACTACTTCATCTGATACGTTAGGTTCCATTTCTCTTAGTTTATCTCCCTCTATTATTTCAAGTCCTGGAACCCCATTCCTTTCTCCCTGTTTTTTTAAATCATTAAGTTTATCTACATCATTTTTATTAAAACACAAAACCAAAGATCCATTTCTTTTAAAAGGGAAATCTAATTCCTCAGCTAACTTATCAAACATGGAATTTCCTTTAGCATTAAGCTTTCCTTTTAAACTTTCAGGTTTGGCATCAAACCCTGCGTGTACTATGGCACTATTAGCTTTAGTTGTTCCATTTGCTACATCCGAGTCCTTATCAATAACACATACCTTTAATTTATATCTAGCAAGTTCTCTAGCTATTGAACATCCTACGACTCCAGCTCCTACAATTGTTATATCAAACATAGATATACCTCCTTTAAATATAAAACAAAAAGAGAGCACAAATTTAAGGCAAACTATACCTTAAAATTTGGCTCTCTTTAACTCCGCCATAATATATACTTCTTAATTTCAACTTTAGCTTAACATAAATATTATAAATATTCAACTATTAAATACTCTTAAATTTCGAGAAATAATCTTATAGTTCAATAGATTTCCATGGTTTTTTTAGTGTTATTTACTTTAGACATCTTTAACTTGCTATTTTAGTTCAAATACTTTATTATGTTTGATATAAAATTCTATGATTGCGCTTTTACTTCTAAAGAAGCTTTGCTGCTATCCTTTTTTGCTGGAATATATTTATATACTGCATAGTATGCTAACCCGACCATAACTGCTCCTCCAACTATATTTCCAAGAGTTACAGGAATTAAGTTATTTACGATTCCCGCTCCGTCTATCATTTTGTTTGGAGCCAATCCTGATGCTTGCGCGTATATTGGATTAGATTTAGCAAGGATTCCTGCTGTTAAGAAATACATGTTAGCAACACAGTGTTCAAAACCACAAGCCACAAAAGCCATTATAGGAAACCATATTATTGCTACTTTACTGGCAACGTCCTTCGCTGCTGCTGCTCCCCAAACTGCAAGACAAACTAAGAAATTACACATTATTCCACTAGCGAATGCTGTCCCAAATGCCAGACTACCTTTAGTTGATGCCACCTTTATTACAACTCCACCAAGTTTTCCAGAGCTCATATTAAAGACTCCTGATTGAAAAACCAAAAAAGCTATAAGCATTGAGCCAATAAAATTAGCTATATATACTATTACCCAGTTTTTTAGTACATCTTTAATACTTATTTTCCCATCTACAAGAGGTACAATCATTAAACAATTACCTGTAAATAGTTCTGCACCACACATTACTACTAACATAAGTCCTACCGGAAACACTGCACCACTTAATAGCTTAGCAACACCTGCATCTGCTACTCCATGGGAAACAACTGCTGAAGCAGCTCCTCCTACTGCAATAAATGCACCTGCTAACAGTCCTAAAATAATTTGCTGCGATGTTGTCAGACCTGCCTTACCACATCCTCCCCCTATAGATGCATCGCACAATTCATTTGGTTTTAACATTCTACTTTCCATATAGATCCCCTTCCTTTTAATTATCTTAAAATTATTTAAATAATTATGTCCATAATCAAAAAGTCACTTATACAAAAAAGCATTCTAAAATTTCATCTAATGTAATATTACCAAAGTATTGTGTTAAATTTACGCTGCTAAGTATATACTCAATAGCAGACTTTTCATATCTAATTCTCTTAAGCTTTTCCTCAAGTTCATCAACGCTGCATAATGCTAAAAAGTCTCCATAAATTTTACACTCGTTAATAAGTCCACTATTAACATTAAGTAAAACTTCTAATTTACCATTAGCAAATCTCTTTGAGCTTTTAAAATTAAATTTCGGAGATTTTCCATAGTTCCATTCCCAGGTGTCATATTTACTTTCTTTAAGTTTAGTTATAGATACTAGATCATTTTCGGATAGGTGATATTCCTCAAGAATGTTATTCTCAAACAAATTTTTTAGCAACAATTCTTTGAATCCGTTTACATCGGTACCTTCTCTTAGGTAATCTTTAATATTAGTTACCCTACTTCTTACCGATTTAATACCTTTAGACTGTATTTTGTCCAGCTGTACATTTAGTACCTTCCCTATAATATCTAGATTTGAGTCAAATAACAGAGTGCCATGATGAAGAATTCTCCCCTTATGCATACTTTGAGCATTTCCTGAAAACTTTTTGCCATCTATAGTAAGATCATTTCTACCGCTTAACTCAGCATCTACTCCTAGTTTTTTCAATGCATTTATAACTGGTATTGTGTATTTTTTATAGTCAATCATATTATTCTTATCATATCCTGTTATGAATGAAAAATTTAAATTGCCTAGATCATGGTAAACAGCTCCACCACCTGTTATTCTTCGTACTACTTTTATATTGTTTTCCTGTACGAAGTTAGCATTAATTTCTTCTATAGTGTTTTGATGTCTTCCTATAACTATCGTATTTTCATTCTGCCACAAAATGATAAAGTCTTCCTGCATTCCAACAGTCTTAAATATATACTCTTCTAGTGCTAAATTAAAATATGGGTTAAATGAATTACTTAAAATATATTTCATAAAACTGCCTCCAGTTAGCATAAATTTAATTGTGAAATTTTAAACTATTTAGCATAAGCTAAAGTAGTTATTGCTCCAATTGAAACATCTCCAACTACGGCTAAATCTTCCGCAGAAAAATAAAATGGAACATTGCCATTAAATAATATTTGTGATGAAGGAGGGAACTCCTCATCTCCTTCCCATAGAGCAAAAGTTACATATATATTATTTAAAAATTCAAATTTATAAGCTATATCCCCCATATCTACTTTTTCTGCTCCAATTTTTTCAAATGCATTTTTAAACTTTTCTAGGTTCTGTCCAAAGGTTTTTGCTAATCTTAAAAGACATCTTCCATAGAAATTGTTATAATACATATTTCCACCATCAACGTCTCTGTATGTTATATTTTTATCTAATGGAGCAACTCCCTTTGCATTCATCAAATATCTTAATACTAATGTTTTAGGTGCATATTTTTCTATTGACCTTCCATCTTCCTTTAATACTTCTCCTGATGGATATCTTACTATTATATTTTCTCCCATCAATCTAACTACAAATTGCTGTTTTTCTTTATTATATATACATCCAGTATTTTGTTCCATTTCTTCAGGATTAAAGTTTTTAAATATACTTTTGTTATATTCATATGGTATTTTATCTTTTCTCTTTTCTTCTATTGCAACTTTATCCATAACCACTTTTCATCCTTTCAACTTCATATATGGTGAACTTATGTTAGTAATATAAAAAAATTACGACGTAATTTTTTAGAGGACAGAGGACAATTGACAGAGGACAGTGAAGGAGGATTTTTCTCCGCTACACTACGAAAAATCTTTAATTTATATAAATTAGCGATGTTTTGCATTAGCAAAACAAGCCTAAAAAAATAAATTAATTTTCTGACGTAAGGAAGAAAACTCACCTTCACTGTCCTCTGTCCTCTGTCTTCTGTCCTCTAATAAAAATTTTGTATCACAAAATTTTTAAGTTACGAATTAAACACTAAATATGCTTTTGAGCTTCTAATAGCATTTCATCTGCCTTTTCCATATATTCAATTGCTTTTGCAATATAAGTAGATGTTTCTGTTTTATCCATAGTTTTTGCTTTTTCAACCCATTCTTTAAAACTTTCTTCGTGAGATTTATTATGATCAACCCAATGATGTAACAAAACTTTTAATGTTTTTTCTTCCTTAGTTAGATTATCATCTACTGTTGCTCCACACTCATGATTATGTCCTTGTCCACAACAATTGCTGTGCTTATGATCATGGTCTCCGCTATGATCGTGATCATGACTATGCTTATGCTCGTGGTCATGTGAATGAACATGACTATGTCCATGCGTATGTTCTTCTATGCCATGACTATGTTTGTGCTCATGTTGATGCTCATGTTCATGTGAATGAGCATGGCTATGTTCATGTGAATGTTCTTTACTCATAATAAGTACCTCCTCATAAGTTACATATTTATTTAACTTTTTCAATAATTATTTTGTGCTCTAAAAGTCTTACTTCTTTTAACATTCCTTCAATTAACTGTTCCTCTCCTAAAAGATCTGTTAATAACAATTTCCCATTTTCTTTTGGTACTACATCTACTACATAGTCCATTACTTTTCTTTCACCTTCTGGTGTAATTAAATATGCTGTTGATTCACACATTTTTGTTACCTCCTTAACAATTGTTCCACACTTGGAAACTTTTCAATATCAGTATGCGGCAAAAAGCACGCAGATACAAATTCATCCATATATCCTGGTTCCACACTAAGTTCAACATAAGTCATATGATTTGCTACTTCTTCTAATTTATGTCTTGCATCTTCACTCATTAAGGTTAAGTAACATCCCATTAAAGAACTATTACCTATATAAGAGATTTTATCTTGTTCTATATCAGGAAGCATCCCTATTTTTATAGAGTTTCCTATATCTAAGCTGTTGCCTATACCACCTGCTATATAAATTTTGTCTATCATAGTGAAGTCCATTCCAAGTCCACTTAGAAGAGTGTTGACTCCCGAATAAATAGCTGCCTTTGCTCTAATAAAATTATCTATGTCAACTTCCGTTATGGCAATATCTTTTTCCAATTTATATTCTTCTTTAAATACTATTACGTATTCTCCAATTCCGTGTTCGTCAAATCTTACTCTTGATGTCCCTAGACCTTTTACAAGTTTTCCCCTTCTGTCAATCAGTCCAGATAGCATCATTTCACATATTAAGTCAATAATTCCTGAACCACAAATTCCTGCTGGCTTTTCATCTCCAATCACACTAATTTTAGGTTCATAAGTGTCTCTTTCAATTTTAACTTCTTCTATTGCTCCACCTGCTGCTCTCATCCCACAGCTTATTTCTCCACCTTCAAAGGCAGGTCCAGCAGAGCAAGCACAGGTCATTAAAAATTCTCTATTTCCAAATACAATTTCACCGTTAGTTCCTAAATCAATAAAAAGTATATTTTCGTCAGACGCCCATATACCTGATGCTAGAACTCCAGCAGTAATGTCGCCTCCAACATAACTTGCAACAGAGGGTACTAAGTATATAAAGGTTTCTGAATTAACTGCTATTTCCAATTCAGATGCTTTTATAAAAGGTGATTTTACAAAAGCCGGAATATAAGGTTCCATTCTTAAGTAATCAGGATAAACCCCTAAAAACAAATGGGACATTGTAGTATTTCCTGCAGCTATAAAGGATACTACTTCATCCTTTGATATACCAGAATCTTTATACATTTTTCTTAAAAGTGGATTTATAGTTTCATTGATTATTGCATTATTTAGCTCTTCAAGTCCATTTCCTCTTGTTGAATATATTATCCTATTTATAACATCTGCACCATACTTTATTTGTGCGTTTCCTGAAGATGCCTTTGCTACAAGTGTACCGCCATATAAATCTACTAAACAGGCTGCCACAGATGTAGTTCCAATATCTAGTGCTACACCATAGAGTCTATCTGTAGTATTTCCCTTTTCCATATTAATTATAGTAGTTTTACCTTCTCCTCTTGGTATATGCGTTATAGTAACTTCAAAATCAGCTTCCCTTATAAGCGAAGATATTTTTCTAAGCATAGGAAGTCTACAAAATACTTGATTATATCCTAAGTGATTTCTTAAATGCCTTTTAATTCTCTCAAAATCAGATATATTGTCATCTAATGTTGGAGGATCTAGTTTTATAAAATCCTTTTTTACATATGTTTTGAATTCCATTCCATTCTCTGATAACTTCTGCTTTGATTTTTCAAATATTTCATGTTCTCTTTTACCGGATAAATCTTCAATTTTCATACCATGCATAGCTGACGATGCATTAGAAGGAATCTCAATAACTACATCTTCTATCACCTTTGAATTACAAGCTAAAATATATCCTTCATTCCACTCTTCATCCTTTATATGCCTGCTTTTTTCAGTATCTATTTTTCCTTCAAGAATTTTTACCTTACACTTTCCACAAACACCATTTCCATTACAAGGAGCATCAATAAATATTTCAGCTTTTCTAGCAACCTCTAATAGGTTTTCCCCATTTTCTACTACTATCTCCCTGTTTTGTGGAACAAATTTAACTCTTAGCATATTTTGTAAATACCTCCTTAAAAAAAACTTTCTCGGTTAAATTACCGAGAAGTTTTTTTCTACTTTAAGCCTGATTCATATCCAGAAGCATTTAATAAATTTTCAAGCTCCCCTTTATCGCTTACTTTTACTTTTACTATCCAAGCATCATAAGCATTTTCATTTATATATTCAGGTTCGTCGTCTAACTTTTCGTTAACTTCCAAAACTTCTCCTGATATAGGAGCTATCAAATCTGAAGCTTTCTTTGAGGACTCAACTACTCCAAAAGCTTTTCCTTGAGCTATTTCTTCTTCTACTTCTGGCATCTCTACAAATAATATTTCGCCAAGTTGATCTTGTGCAAAATCGCTTATTCCTATATATGCTACATCGCCATCTATTTTAGCCCATGTATGTTCGCTGCTGTAATATAATTCACTTGGAAAATTCATTATTAACACCCCTTCTTCTAATTTTTATTAGAGGACAATTGACAGAGGACAGAGGACAGTGATGGTAAGTTATATAAATTAAAGATTTTTCGTAGTGTAAGGTCGAAAAATCCTCCTTCACTGTCAATTGTCAATTGTCCTCTGTCAATTATTTATTACATTATTGGATCCATATTTAACGCTGGATGTTCTTTTTCTGTTAAGAATGCTAAAACTGCATCTGAATCTGTAGCTATAGTTTCATCGCAAATTCTATCTGCAAAATTGTCTATATCATATAATTCTTTAGCAGTAGCATTTAGTTTGTCAGCTACAAAGTCTTTTAATTCTTTTGGCATCCAAACTATTCTTTCTATTCCACCTTCTGCTCTCATAAATTTCTTTGATGGAATAAATGATCTTCCATGTCCCATAAATCCTGGAGTTTGTACTCCACCACCTGTCATTGATGCAAGTTCTCCAAATGTCATTCCAAGTGGAGTCACAGCACCAAATTCTCTATTAACTATTACAACACCATTAGCTTCTGGCATTATACCTGTAATACATTCGAAACATCCACAGGAAGTCATTGGGCTATTTAATATACTATATAATGTAACTTCATTTACTGCACCTTGAGAACCTTTTGAAACAGCTTCATTTACTCTTTCCCAAATACCGTAGTTTTCATCAACTACGCCTTCTTTTGGTACTGCTTGACAAGGTCCTGTTGGATTTAACTCAAGTGTTGCTTTAGCATCTAACCATGAAACTGCACCACATAGGCCAAGTCTTTCTGGCGTAACTATACATATATGTGCTGGAGCAAATGATTGACAAAGGTTACAAGTATAGAATGTATCAACTTTTTCATCTATTAAGTTGCTGAGTCTTTCATCTCTTTCAGCAAATCTTGGCATAGCAAGTTTGTCTTTCAATTCTACAACTTTATCTGGATCAGTTATTATAGTAACTTCACACTTATCTACAACTGAACCAAATTCATCTAACATCTTAGCATATACTACTTCGCCAAAGTGTTTTAATCTGAAACCTTTTTCAAAAGCTTCCTTACCAATTCTCAACCAAGTAAGATTTCTTTGTCCAACGTGCATTACACCTTCGATATAGTTTAAGAAGTAGTGAAGTCTTCTCTCTAGAACTGGTTCGAAGTCTTTTTGCATATTAGCTCCTGCTACCTTAATAAGCATTCCTAAAGGCATTCTTCCTGGAGCAGTTGTTATGCTATCTATGTCTGGTCCTATTACTTCTATTTTATGATCTTCAATTTCACCTGGTTCAGCGCTCATTACTAATTCCCAACCTTCAGTCTTACCACCACCGAACTCAGCGAACATGTCGTTCTTTCTTATTCTTTCACCTTCGAATGCTGCTGCAAACGCAACTGGTATTGGAATTTCAGTAACTTTTATCTTTATCTTTCTAGCTTCAAGGGAAGTTTTAACTACTTTATCATAATCTTTTTGAGTTAATAATAATGTAGGAACTTCTGTTACAGTTTGGTCAGTTATTACAGGGAATCCAAGTGCTATAGCACCTGCACCACATGAAACTACAAGTTCGCTTAATGGTCCAAAGGCATTTACGAAAGCTGGTACTCTGTCTGAACAATATTGAAGAACTTCAGCTAAATTACCTGGCTTAACTCCTCCGAATATTAAAGCTGCTCTTATAGCAACAGTTACAACGTGAATTACTGATGTAACATCATATCCTAATGGAACAACTCTTAGGTCTAGACCCATTTTAACGTTGCCTTCTATAGCTTGGTCTATAACTTTTCCAACTAGGAATGTCATTATTCCTTTTGATTGGTAATCTTTTATAACCTTTGCTGCACTTTCAGCATCTGGACATTCTCCAAGTACTACTGCAACTCCAGGAATATCTCCAGTAACTAGTGGTACTCCTAATGAACGAATTATAGGGTCTGATACAAAACCTACGCATGGCTCAGAATATGGAGCATCTGAAAGTACGTACTTAGCTGCTTCAACTATTTCAGCTGCAACAGCTGTAGCCAATCCTGAATTTAATGCTTTATCTAGCATTTCTTCTTCTACTATTAAGCTTCTAACTATGTCTAAAGCGCCTTCTAATTCTGCTACTGTTGTAATCTTCTTTCCTGTAGCAGCATAGATTACTGGTAATGAATATGCAGTATCAGGAAATGCAACCTTATGATCTCTGCCTTTTTCTTCAACTGCCTTTTTAACAATACCTTCTGCAGCTGCTAAAGCCTGCTTGGAACCAGTGAATATAGTTTGAAATAAATTCATTTTTTAGCCCCTCCCTAAATTAAAAGTTTATGTTAATTTTATAAGTCCAAATATGAGTCAGCGTATAAAACAGCTCCGTTTATAACGTCGCAAGTTTTAATAGTTTCCATTAATCTCTTGTCACAAGGATTCATGATTGCGGAAGTAAGTCCACATTGCATAGCCATAGCTGCATAAGTAGCATCCATTATTCCTCTTATTTCTTTTGGAGCTCCGTTTGATACATTGCTTAACCCACAACAAGTTCTAAGTCCCATTTCGCTTATCATTTTAATAGCTTCTAAAACTTCTTTTTGTTTATCTTGCATTCCTTTTATAACTAGGAATAGAGGATCAAATAATAAGTCTGTTGGATCCATTCCAAGTCCCATAGCTCTTTCAAGCATTTCTGTGCAATATGCCATTCTTTCATCATTGTCTCTTGTTATACCTTCTTTTGCACATAGAGCTATACACATAGCATCATATTCTGCTGCTAAATCTATATTTCCAATTCTGTCGCCAGCATCAGCTGAATTTATGATTGGTTTTCCTTTTGTTCTATTGTAAACTTTAAGTCCAGCTTCTATAGCTTTCTTATTTGTTGTGTCTAATGCAATCGGAACATTATCAAATTCTTTTTGAAGTAATTGAACTCCCCATTGCATTAACTCTTCTCCGCCTTTTTCAGCTGGTCCTATATTAAAATCTAAGTAGTGAGCACCTGCATCTAATTGCTCTTTTGCTCTTTTAAATATTTGCTCTGGATTTCTTTCCTCTATAGCCTTTCTAATAGCTGGTGATATACAGTGAATTCTCTCACCTATAATCATAAACTTTTCCATTGATAAATGCCCTCCCATTTAATGTTTTATTTTTTTATTACATTATTTTATTCAGCATTATATTTATATTGAGAACCAGAGATACTAACCCTGATTCTCAATTTTTGTTTATTATTTCCCAGCTAACTCTTTTAAGAACTTAGGTATAAACATAGCTTCTGTAGTTCCAACTATGATTTCCCATCCTGGTAAGTTCTCTTCTAAGTCACCTTTTAATACAGCAACTTTTCCTGGAAGTATAAGTTTTCTGCTCTTAACTTTTTCTTCTACTCCACTTTCTTTTATAAACTTAGCTATGCTACTAGCTGTAAATTTACCCGCAGCCCATGATGTAAGAACTGAGTATCCCCCAGCATCTGGAATAGCCATCCATACAGGCATTTTTGATCTTTCAACTTCACCTGATACTATGAAGTAAGTTAGAGCAAAGTCAACTGTACATATTAATGGAGAATTTTCATCTGGATTATTTACTCCATATAAACCTGGCTCTACTCTCATTGGTTTTTGTGGATCAGTAAATATGTTTTGTCTTATTCCATATAGAGGTAAAGCTCTTGCATAGTCTATATCGCTTAGAACTATTATTGAACCATACTTCATTGTGAATAATGTAGATAGCGCTATTTCCATAAATTTATCGCCTTTAGCAAGTGTATCTACAAATAAAATTGAAGGGTATCCGAATGTTCTATCTTGTCCTTGAATATTCATTCTTCTTATTTGTACTGTGTTCTCAAATGCTTCTTTAATTGAAGTTGAAGCTGGATCAAGAATTAAATTCTTATATCCTAATTTTTGGATCTCTTCAACTAGTCCATATAAAGCTTCTAAGTTGTCAGCTTTTACTCCTAAAGCTAAATTATCAGCCTTAACAAGTTCAACCATTTCCTTATAGTTGTCCTTATTAGCGCCATAAACTATAGGATTTTCAGCTTTTACTAATTCTAAAGCTTCTTTAGCAACTGCAACGTCTTCACAAATTAGTATGTAAGCTACCTTTAACCCGCTGTCTTTTACTTTTTTAACTAAAGCGATGAATTTGTCTTTATTTCCAGCATATTTTAATGCAGCAAATTCAACCTTCATATCTTCACCGATTCTCACATAATCTACGTCTTTCATATGTTGAATCTTTGTATCTATTTCAGCATCATCCATACAGTCTGATAATAATACTGCAAATCTATTTCTGTTAACGAAAGTTTTTTCATGACGGAACATTACAGTTTCTCCACCGAGTTTGTACTCAGTTTCGCCTTTACCAACTGTTAAAGTCTTCATTAATGGTGCTGTAGCTTCTGATAATTTTTCTATAGCCTCTGAGCTCATATGAGGACATTTTCCTATTTCTACAGCTCCAGTAGCAACTTTCATTGAGAAAGCTAAGCAAGTTGGAAATCCACAATCTTTACAATTCTTTTTAGGTGTTAATTTAAATATATCTAATCCTGTTAAAGCCATTTTTAATCCTCCCTTATCTAATCCCAGTAAATTTTTAAATTTATTATGCTAATAATTCATTTATAAATTTCTTAATTGTTTCTACTGATTTTGGGTGACGTAAGATTACTGCATTTGATCCTGATACTAATACACCTGATGCAGTAGCTACTTCCATTCCTATACCTCTTTCTTCTTGACATCCCCATTGTGGTGAATCTTTTTCTAACTCAATTGATTCTTTTACTTTCCATGCATCAAATGAAACAGGTGTAATTATAGGAATTTGTAAAGTTTTATCATCTTGTCCTAATGCTGCAAGTCTTATTCTATCTAAAGTTGAGATAACATACTCATAACCATATCCAGCTGCTGCACATCCAATGTTGTCAACTATCTTTTCATTAACAACTCCTAATTGGTTAACTAGTATATTCATTTGTTTTGCAAGGTTTATATCAACTGAAGATTCAGCTCCAATTTTATGATTGTAAGCCATAGCACCTGCTGCTGCTACAGTTTTGTAGTTATCTTCAACAGCTGCAAGTAAAAGTACATTATGTCCATCTACTGCTTGCGCAACTTTTTCAAATAACTTAGCGTCTTTATCATGGTTACCTGTTCCTGCAATTACAAGTGGAGTCTTAACTGCTTCAGCTACAGCCTTTGCAGTGGCTGCACATTCTTCTGCAGATCTATTTAACCCATTTGGATCTGCACTATCTAACTTTAAGCAAATAAAGTCTGGTGCATATTTTTCTTCCACAAATTTTGCCCATGCAACAGGATCATTGCATACATCTTTATAAAGCTCTTTTAAAGCATCTATCCACTCTTCTGGGAAAATATCTGAAATTTCCATACCAACTTTTTGAGTGTTTCCTACATTTCCATCAAAAGAATAGAAAGATAGTACATTTTCACCGCCTAATTTTATAGCCTTTTCTCCAGTTCCTATTTCTACTTCACAAATCTTACCTGAAAATTTCTGTGCTGATTTTTTGAACATAGCTTAATGCCTCCTTAAATTATTTTTTTAATGCTATTTTAGATAAAATATCATATAGTGCTTTTTTAGATAGAGAGTCCTCAGGCATTTCCACTAATGGCTTACCACTAGTATCATACTCGTATACCATAGGATCCATAGGCACAACTCCTATTAAATCTAATTGTTGATTCCTAATTTCCTCCATTGTACCTTCGTTTAATTTGCCATCTGGCGCTCTATTAACTATCAAGTAAACCTGCCCAACATTTAGTTTTAATTCGTCAATTAGCTGCCTTATTCTTCCTACAGCTTGAATTCCTCTTCTGGAACAGTCACTTACTAAGAATAAAGTATCTATTTCTTCAACTACTTTTCTACTTAAGTGCTCCATTCCAGCTTCATTATCTACAACAAGATAATTGTAGTTTCCTGATAATGAATCTATTTGAGTTTTTAATACCCCATTTACATAACAATAACAGCCTGGCCCTTGGGATCTTCCCATTACAATCAAGTCATAACCGTCTCCTTCAGTTACAGCAGTACTTAATTTATATTTTAAGTAATCTGCCTTTAACATTCCTCCTGGGAAGTTATCTTCAAGTGATCTTTTGCTGGCATCTTCTCTTATCTCACCAATAGTTTCTTCAATTTCTACACCTAATACTTCATTTAAATTTGCATTTGCGTCGGCATCAACTGCAAGTATAGGTCCCTGACCCTTTTTCACAAGGTAATCTATTAAAAGACCTGTTAAAGTAGTTTTTCCAGTGCCGCCTTTACCTGCTACAGCTATTTTATATCCCATAGTTCAACCTCCTCCTATTGCTATGCATAGGGGTAACCCCTATGCTATTACTCTACTGAATGAACACATTGTTTATGAACATCATGAAGTGCTTCCATAATTCCTTCACATAAAGTTGGGTGTGGATGGATTACTTCACCTACCTGTTCTGCTGTTAATCCAAGCTCACAAGCTAGTGTTAACTCGCCAAGCATATCTGATGCACGTTCTCCGATTATAGATGCTCCAATAATTACATCTTTTTCATCTGTAATTACTTTTACAAATCCCTGGAATTTGCCCATAGCTTGAGCTTTTCCAAGACCTCTGAAATCGAATTTTCCTACTTTATAATTGATGCCAGCTTCTCCAGCTTGTTTTTCCTTCATACCAACAGAAGCAACTTCTGGTTCTGTAAATATACAGCCTGGTACAGCTTTATAGCTAACTTTCTTTTTCTTATCTAATACAGCATTTTCTATAGCTACAATACCTTGCCTTGAAGCTAGGTGAGCTAAATCTGGACCTATAGTTAAGTCACCTATGGCATAAATGCCTTCTACGCTGCTTTCTAAATACTCATTAACTATTACTCTGCCTCTTTCTGTCTGTATGCCTAACTCTTCTAATCCAAGACCATCAGTATATGGTCTTCTGCCAATAGCTACAAGCATCTTTTCTGCTTCTACTTTTTTACCACTGCTTAAAATTGCAATTACTTTGCCATCTTCAACTTCTACAGTTGAGATACCATCACCTACAAAGAACTTTAATTTTTCTTGCTTAAAGCTTCTTTGCAATATCTTTGCTACATCTTCATCTTCAAGTGGTAATAGTTGTGGTAACATTTCTACTATTTTAACTTCAGTTCCAAGTCTATTTAGGAACTGACCTATTTCACAACCAATTACACCTCCACCAACAACAATTATTGATTTTGGTTGTTCTTTAAGATTTAAAACCTCATCAGAAGTCATTACATTTTTGCCATCATAAGGAAGGAATTTTGGAACTACTGGTACAGAACCTGTAGCAAGAATTATCTTGTCAGCCTGTATACTCTCCTTTGTTCCATCTTCCTTTGTAACTTCAACTTCTTTATTACTTACTAATTTTCCTAGACCTCTTACAAGTTTTACTCCCTTGCTTTCAAATAAGAACTCAATTCCTTTTACAAGCTGGGTAACTACCTTTTCTTTTCTTTCTATTATAGTTGCAAAATCAGCTTTTATATCCCCTTCGATTTGAATGCCATATTTTTTAGCTTCTTTAACTGTATTTAATATGTCTGAACAAGCAAGTAGGGCTTTTGTAGGTATACATCCTACGTTTAGGCAAGTTCCTCCTACTTTGCCTTTCTCAACTATTGTAACTTCTGCACCTAGCATAGCTGCTTTAAGCGCAGCTACATATCCCCCCGGACCTCCCCCAATAACAACTAACTTCATCTCAATCGCTCCTTATTTTATTTTTACAATCCCGCTTCATCTAGTATTAATGGAACATTTTCTTCAGCACCAATTGCCATTATATGAACTCCATCACAAAGACCTTGTTCCTTAGCTTGTCTTATGAATTCTCCAGATATTTTTATTCCTTCTTGAATCTTGTTTTCTGCACTTTTCATTCTTTCGATTAATTCATCTGGAACATAAATTCCTGGAACATTATTATTCATATATTTTGCCATTCCTGCTGATTTTAGTGGAATTATACCAACCATAAGCTTAGCATCTAAATGTTTAGTCTTCTCTCTAAAATCTCTTAATGTATCTATATCATATACAGCTTGTGTTTGAAAGAATCTAGCACCAGCCTGTATTTTCTTTTCCATTTTTAATATCTGCAATTCTACAGGATCATATCTTGGTGTTACACAAGCACCTAGATAAAAACTAGGAGTTCCATTCAATTCATGACCTGTCATGTCTTTTCCACTTGATATGGTAGATGCTACCTGAAGTATACCTACGCTATCTAAATCATAAACTGGCTTAGCGCCTGGATGATCTCCTGTCATAGTGTAATCACCAGTTAAAGCCAAAACATTCTCTATTCCAAAAACTCCTGCAGATAGAAGCTCTCCCTGAATTGCTATTCTATTTCTATCTCTTCCTGTAATTTGAAGAACAGGCTCTAATCCTGAATCTTTTAACACTTTACATGTTGCCAAGGATGTTGCCTTTAGTGTTGCAGATTGGAAATCAGTTACGTTCACTCCATGGGCTCTTCCCTTTATAGCCTTAGCACATTCTATTAAGTGGGAAAAATTTATACCTTTTGGAGGTGCCATTTCCGCTGTAACTGCAAACTCTCCTCTTTCAAAAGCATCTTTTAATAGGCTCATTTCTAATCCCCCTTAGATTATTCCTTGTCTCTCAAGTCTACTTTTCTTGGATGTGCACAAATTGCGAAATCTCTTGGTTCTCTCATTTCCATCAAGTTATCAAGTCTGTTTTGATCTTTTAACTTGTTATATATAAGAATCCATGCACAATCGTTGTTATGATCAACTTCGCACTTTCCATCTCTAGCTCCACCACAAGGTCCATTTAAAAGTCCTTTTGCACACATTGTTACTGGACATATTCCGCCTGACCATGCAAGCTGACAGTTTCCACATGCCTTACAAGCTTCTGCGTATTGTCCTACTCTTTCTACTTCACCTATAAACATTGTATTATTAGCAGGATAAACAGGTATACTTGTAAGCTTTGCAACAGTTTGTGTTCCATCTCCACAAGCCAATGATAGAATTGCATCAGCTTCTTTTAACTCTTCTTTAAAGGACTTTAAATCTTTTTTTGTTTTTAACAAATTACAAGAAGGATCTAATATTTTATATCCTAATACTGTCTTACCTTTTTCTTCTAGCTTAGTCTTCATTTCTAAAGCTTCTTCTTCTCCACCTACCTTACAAGTAGATGCACATAAAGAACATCCTGTAATTATCACTTTTTCACTGCCATCTAAATATTGAAGCACTTCCTCAAACGGCTTTTTTTCTGAAATAATCATTCTTATTCCCCCATCATACCCAATGCTTATAGGTTATTTTGTAATTTGCATGCTTTTACAACATGTTTTGCAAGTATTGAAGTAGTAACTGATCCTACACCTGCTGGAACTGGTGTTATCATTGAAGCTTTTTCTGTACAGTCTCCTGTATTAACGTCACCACACAAGTTTCCTTGCTCATCAACATTTATACCAACATCTATAACTACAGCACCCTCTTTAACATAGCTCGAGTCAATCATTTTTGCCTTACCAATTCCGACTACTAAAACATCTGCTTCAGAGCATACTTTAGGCATATCTTGAGTTCTTGAATGACATATAGTAACTGTAGCATTTTCATTTAAAAGAAGCATAGATACTGGCTTTCCTACAACCATTGATCTTCCAACAACTACAGCTTTCTTACCTTTCATAGGTACGTTATAATGTTTTAATATTTCGATAACTGCTGACGGAGTACATGGTGCATATCCTGTAGAATCGTTTTCCATAACCTTAGCCACATTTACTGGACTAAAGCAGTCAACATCTTTTTCAGGTGCAATAACATATTTGATAACACTTTCATCAAGTTGTTTTGGGAAAGGTCTAAAAATTAGAATTCCATGAGTTGATTTGTCTTCGTTTACTTTTTTAAGTTCTTTTATAAAATCTTCTTGTATTATATCTTCAGGGAGCTCTACTACTTGTGTCGCAATTCCAATTCCATCACATCTTTTTAAAGCTCCTCTTTCATAAGCCAGGTCACTTCCGTTTGCTCCAACTCTTACTATTGTAAGCTTCGGAGTAATACCCTTTGCCTTTAATTCTACTACTTCCTTAGTTAACTCTTCGCTTATAGCATCTGCAACTGGTTTTCCTTTAATTATTTGACCCATACTTACTATCTCCTTCATATAAAAATTCGGGATTAAAATCTTCACAATTTCTCTTCGGAAGAGGATACTCCCTCTTCCGAAGATTATCTTTATTTAGAAAGTGCTTTTACCACTTTCGCATAAACTTCATCAGCTATTCTAACACCCTCTTCAACTAGAGGTTCTGTCGCTTTTTTAACCTTATCAACATATTCACTATCTTTTATCGAATTTATGTTGATTATTACATTTAATTGAGCTCCGTATATTGCAGCTCTTAAGCATTGTACACCTACTCCAACATCGCTTATTGCAAGCATTGAGCAGTTATCTACTAAATCTTCATGTAATTTTATAGATTCATAAGCTAGCTTAACTATCGCTACTGGAACTTCACATGCATCTTTTAAGCACTTTTCTAATGTTTCCTCTTTTAATTTCTTCTCTTCCTCAGTATCTTTAGGCATTCCATAAGCTTTTGAAAGAGGTAGAAAGCATTCTGCATCTGCGTCTATCATTTTTAATAGCTCTTTTTGGAGCTCTTCTGCTCTGTTTAATATACCTTTAACCTTCTCTTCAAACTCAGCAAATTTTTTCTTGCCTATAGTTAGATTACACACCATACTTCCAAGTGCCATTCCTATTGCACCAGTTAAAGCTGCTGCGCCACCACCACCTGGAACTGCTGCTTTAGAAGCAAGAACTTCTATAAACTCTGTACTAGTCTTATCTGCTAGTTTCATAGCCTTGTCCTCCTAAATCTTAGAATAATCCGCTTATTACTCCGTTTTCGTCAACATTTATTCTTTCAGCCGCTGGAACTTTAGGAAGTCCTGGCATTTTCATTATTGCTCCAGTTACTGCAACAACAAAACCTGCACCTGCTGAAATTGTTACTTGTCTTACAGTTATATTAAATCCTGTAGGTCTTCCAAGTTTAGTTTGGTCATCAGTTAAGGAGTACTGAGTTTTTGCCATACATATTGGAGTTTTTCCAAATCCATTCTTCTCTAGTTCATCAATTTCTTTGTTAGCTTGATCTGTAAATATTACATCATCAGCTCCATATATCTTTTGAGATATAGCTCTTATTTTATCTCTTATTGGAAGTTCAGCATCATAAGAGAATTGGAATTCATTTTCGCCTGCTTCTATTAATCTAACTACTTCTTTAGCTACTTCAACTCCACCTTCTCCGCCTTTTGCCCAAACTTCTGAAAGTTTAACGTTAACTCCTAATTCCTTACATTTTGTTTCAACTAACTTTAACTCTGCTTGAGTATCAGTTGGGAATGCATTTATTGCTACTACTGCTGGTAGTTTGAATACTTTAGTTATATTTTCAACGTGTTTCAATAAGTTTGGAAGTCCTTTTTCAAGAGCTTCTAAGTTTTCATTATTTAATTCAGCCTTTGGTACTCCTCCG
>NZ_JAEEGB010000016.1 GCF_016316925.1 Clostridium aciditolerans
TTCAGCTGACTGATACTAATAGGTCGAGGGCTTGACCAAATATTATATGACACTCCACAGCTAAAGCTGAGGAGTACTGATTTGTTACCAAAATCGAAGATTTTGACAAATCAGCACTGTGCAATTTTCAGAGAACAAAACTCTTAAAAATTAATTTATTGTTCCGTGGTAGCTCAATGGTGGAGCATTCGGCTGTTAACCGAAGGGTTGGAGGTTCGAATCCTCTCCACGGAGCCATTTTTATTTTTTGAATACAAGAAGAAGTTAACAAAGCTATGGTGTTATTAGTAGCTCGATTAACTTCTTTTTTATTTTAACAATTCAATATATTTAGCATAGGAAAGAATAGTAATAAGATATATATTATTTTTAATATGATAACAATTTGTAACGCTTAGTGACTGATTACGTAATTGGTGATATTATTATATTATTAATAGTTATGGAATAATAGGAATTATTTATATACAAGGAGGACTTGCGAAGTATGAAAAATAGCAAAAAGAGAACAACTATTAGAAAACAATGGATTAAGAGCATAATGCTTTTAGTGGCAGCTATCTTCATTGTAATAGGAATAAGTAATTTTTTACTTATTAGTACCATTATAAAAAAAGCAGCTACAAGCATAGGTCCAGAATTATCAACGATTATATCTTATGAATTAGAAGGCAAAGATTTACATAGTCTTGTTACTAAAAAGGAAAAAAGTGAAATTTATATAAAACTAGATAAATCATTAACTGCATTTGCAGACAAAGGTAAAGATTTAGTTGATAATGTATATATAGTTAGTGATGGTTTAAATGGAAAGTGGTCATATGTCATTGACAAGTCAAAAGAGCACAATGCAGCTTTAGGAGATGAATTTTCAGATTCTGTAAATTTAGATAAAATTAAAAAAGCTGTAGAATCTAATCAACCAGAGGTACAGGATAGTACGGATCATTTATCGATATATGTTCCTGTAAAAGCTGAACAAAATACTAATGCAGTCATATGTATAGATATTAATGCTAAGCCTATTAATAAAGCAAAAGTTGTTTTGAGTGGTTTTATAATAGTATTAATGGTTTTAGCTTTACTAATCGTTAGATTTATAGTAGGAAGAATGACAAAAAGACAAACACGTTCTATAAATATTCTAGTTAATAAAATGAGAGATATGGCAAACTTAGAGGGAGATTTAACGAAAAGAATTGATATAGAAAGTAATGATGAGATAGGGGATTTAGCTTCCTATACTAATAAAATGCTGGATACTATACAGGATATGTTAAAACAGGTAAAGATGGTATCTAACCATTTGAATTCTACTAATGAAGAATTTACACAGGAATTTATTAGCGCTGCAGAACATTTTGAAGGTATGAGTAATTCAACAGAAAATATATCTGAGAGAATTAAAAATCAAACTGATAATTTATCAGAGACTTCTAATGCTATACGTCAGATAAATGATGCAGTAACGCAAGTAGCAGAAAATTCACAGTTGGTAACAGAGCAGGCTATAAATACTAGTCAAAATGCTAAAGAAGGAAATCAAGTAATAATACAGCTTGAACATCATTCTAAAGATATTTCCCAAGTAGTAGATAAAACATCAAATTTAGTTATGGGATTAGGAGGTAAATCTGAGCAAATTAATGGTATAGCAGATACTATAGCAGCAATAGCCTCACAAACTAATCTATTAGCTCTTAATGCTTCTATAGAGGCAGCCCGTGCTGGTGAACAAGGGAAAGGGTTTGTTGTTGTTGCAGAGGAAGTTAGAAAGTTGGCTGAAGAATCCTCTAAGTCCTCACAGGAAATTTTTACATTAATTCAAGAGGTAAGAAAAGGTATAGATGATGCAGCAGTATCTATGAAACATGTGTCACAAAAAACTTTAGAGCAAAACACTTTTGTAGAAGATGCTGCTTGTAAGTTTAATGAAATAGTAAAATCCATTACTAATGTTTCTAATATGGTAGAAGAGGTTTCGTCAGCAGCAGAGGAAATGGCATCAAATATTACTATGATAACTAGTCAGATTGAAAACCTTGCAGCTATATCCGAAGAAAATAGCGCTTCTACTGAAGAAATTGCAGCAGGTATAGAAAAACAAGTTGGCTCAGTTAATACTTTAATTGATATGACTAAAAATTTAAATAGTATTTCTGAAGAGTTAATACAAAAGCTATCAAAGCTTAAATTAGAATAAAAATGAAAAAAGTATAGTTTATAATTATTTATTAAAAATAATTGTAAACTATACTTTTATGTTATTGAAATGAATAAGTTTTAATAAAGCTTTGGAGTTCTTTTATGTTTCTTTCCTTTTGGATTATTACTTTAGAAAGAATTTTATAAGCAGCAGTATTAGTATCTTCCTTACTCTTTACTAACCTTCCTTGGATATCTATAAAAAGTGCTAACACATCTTTTTCAATATCTAAAGAAGATTTTAAAAGACTCTTAATACTTAAGTTATTAAGGAAAAATATTTTCTGATTAAACTCATTTATTAAAAATGATATTTTATCATATACAACAAAAGCTATTTCTTCACAATTAGTATTATTTGCTTCTGATTTTAATTGCTTGTAGTATTCAATAGTCCTATCCGTATTTTTTATAAAGACATTTACAAAAATATATAAAGAAGAGTTTCGCATTGTTTTAACTGCTAATTCATTATATAGCTCTTTTCTTTTTTCAGCTATAACAATAGCTTTATCCAACAAATCTATTACAGTATAGGACATTTTGTCATCTCCTTAAGCTTATCTTATTAAATTTAAAATATTATTTTTCACATATATTAAATGTTATTAATAGGTTATATTTACATTATCGTTAATATATTTTTATTCATTAGGATTTATATTTTTTGCTTATATCCAATTTGGTTTTAAGTTATCTAAAATATAATTTAAATAAATAAGTCTTAGGGGATTCCCAGTGCCTTCTAAAATAAGGTTGGGATCCTTTATTTTTATTTGATCATTTAGTTCCCTCTTAAATGCACGTCTTTCTTTTTTCATTAAGGATGCAAAATATTCATATTGGTCTATAACAGAATTTATTCCCTGTAATCTAGAATAATCTTTATCCTTAATATAAGTTCTTATTGAAAATACCCATATATAAAGATAAAGACACATTATACTCCACATATCTACATTAAGCCTCTCTCTAACCTCCTTTTGCATTGTGTTATCTTGAAATTTTATAATTTGCAAAGGTAGTTCTGAATTCTTTACTCTTAAGCTAAAAGTTGCAATATCATATAAAGTAAATAGTATATCCGTTAAAAGTGAATCGATAGTTATGTATTCACCTTTTTTCATTTCAATCTCTATATTTAAACTATCCTTTATTCTATCAGATATTATTTTAAAGCTCTCTAAATCATTGTAGGTATTTATTAAACAATAAAGATCATAAATGTTCTTATATAATGCTTCTAATTTAAAGCTTTCCAATCCAAGAGAATTAGATGCTAGGGTAATTAGTTTGTCACTGATTGTTGAATACTTATCTATAGCAATAGGAACATAATTAAGTTTTAGTCCTAAAGTTTCATTACTTATTAATTTGGTTTTATGAAGTTTACTTATATTTAAAAATAGAAAATCCACCTTTATTCCTGGATATTTAAATCTTTTTTTTGTTTTGAAAACAAAAGGTATATCAAAAATGAAGGTCATCATAGGTATTATTCTATGGTGAGGTTTTATATTTCTAGGTATATACTCCCTATAACTACTGTTAAGACCATTTCGAGTAAAGTCATCTTTTATTGACTTCATAACTTTTTGTAATTCTTTAGGCGATAAATCTGTAGCACAATCTATATCATTGGTACATCTCTGCCAGCCCATTGGCAAGTACAGTTGACTGGCAGCACCTCCTTTTAAAATACATCTGCTGTTAGTCCTTTTTTGTATATGATAAAATAACTCATAAACCCAATAATGGAGTTCTAGTGAATCTTTATTTAAAAAGCCAAAATACTTTGCTTTAGATTTAATATATCGACTTGTAAGGTTGCTTCTTTTCTTCAAGATTAATCCCTCCGTGAAAGGAAATATAAATAGTTAATATGCTATAAATATTATTAGCTAATGGCAGAACTTATATCAATAATATTTCTTTAATTTGTAAAAATAAATGGGCTTTTAATGCACAAATTTAAGAAAAGGTTAAGAATTGACATAATAAATAATTAAGATATAGGCTTTATAATTATAATTATATTGTTTAGGAGAATTTTTCTAGGTATACATCTTTTCAATTACTATGTTATGATTAAGAGTGTTAATATATATTGGAAATAGAAACTTCAAGCTTAACAGTATTTATAGAGGTGTTCCTTCTTTATTGCTGTAGGATAAGTCTGGAAAGGAGTTCATTATGGAAATAGAAACTATATTAGTTGTGGATGATGAAAAAGAAATTAGAGATTTAATAGGCATATATTTAGCTAATGAGGGCTATAAAGTAATAAAGGCTGCTAATGGACTAGAGGCATTAAATCATCTAGAAAAAGAGGAGACAGACCTAATAATACTAGATATTATGATGCCAAGTATGGATGGAATTGAAGCCTGTATAAAAATAAGAGAAAATAAAAACATGCCAATAATAATGCTTTCTGCTAAAAGTGAGGATATGGACAAAATTTTAGGTCTTACTACTGGAGCAGATGACTATATAACAAAACCTTTTAATCCGCTAGAGTTGATAGCCAGAGTAAAATCGCAACTTCGTCGATATAAAAAATTAAATGCTATACAAGAGAAAAATGAAGGCATAATTGAGGTAGATGATTTATTAATAAATATGAATACTCATGAAGTTAAGATATCAGATAAGGAAATAAGATTAACTCCAAGAGAATTTGACATACTCTGTCTTTTAGCTAAAAATAAAGGAATAGTTTTTAGTATAGAAAAAATTTATGAGTCAGTTTGGAATGAAGAGTTCTTTGAATCAGATAACACTGTGATGGTTCATATAAGAAAGATAAGAGAAAAAATAGAGGAAGAACCCCGAAAGCCTAGGTTTATAAAAACAGTTTGGGGGGTAGGGTATAAAATTGAAGGTTAGGTGTCCTAAATTTATAAAAAAGTTATTTAATCCATTTACAAGAATATATAATTTGGCTTTAGATAAAATAAGCAAAAGCATAAGGCTAGAATTAATAGTAATATTTGCAGTATGCTTAGTAGCATCAATTATTGTAGGAAGTATCTCAAATGACACTTTTAAAAAAGGCAGTATGAGTGCCAGGATAGATTATACTAAAGGTGTTCAAAGAATATCAGATAAGGCATTGAATATTGCAGATACTATTAAAAATAGAAATATAAGTATTAATGATAAAGAGAGTATAAATCAAATATTACAACAATCGAGGAATGGAGAAAATTACAAAATATTAATTTCTGATTTAGATGGAAAAGTTTTGTACAAATCAGACAATGCTAATGAGACGCAGATAGATATTTATGCTACTATAAAAAATGCGATGGAAACAATGGGAAATAGAGAAATATCAGTTAGAAATAATAATGAAATAATAGATACAGGGAGAGAATATGTGAATTTCTATCCAATTAAATTTTTTGATGGAAAAGGATATCTGATGGTAAGTGGTATACCCAAAGGAGATATTGTATATCATTATGGAGATAATACCCCATTACCAACAGTTATAGTTTCTCTTGCAGTCTTCTTTTTTATGTTTTATTTTTTAACTAAGAAAAAAATGAAATATATAGAGTTAGTTTCTTCTGGTCTTTTTGAAATATCTAAAGGTAATCTGAATTATAGAATAGAAAAGCTGGGTTCAGATGAAATTGCACTATTGGCCGACAATATAAATTTTATGGCAGAAGAGCTAAAAAATAAGATAGAAGATGAAAGAAAATCAGAAAGAATGAAAAGTGAGTTAATAACCAATGTTTCTCATGATTTAAGAACTCCATTAACATCTATTAAGGGATACTTAGGACTTATAAAAGAAAAAAAATATAATGAAGATCAGTTAGAACAGTATGTAAATATAGCATACAATAAGTCAGAGAAGCTTGAAGTATTAATTAATGATTTATTTGAATATACCAAGCTAACTAATAATGGTGTGAAATTGGATAAGCAAACTATAGTGCTTGATGGACTGCTTGATCAACTAGTAGAGGAACTAGTGCCTATATTTGAAGAAAATAAAGTAGTAGTATCTAAAGCATTTTTGTTGGAAAAGGTTATAGTGGAAGTAGATCCTGGGAAAACCGCTAGAATATTTGAAAATTTGTTTATAAATGCTGCAAGATACTCAATAAAACCTGGAACTATAAAAGTTGTATTGACAAAAGATAATGATTATGTAGTTGTGTCTATTCAAAATAAATGCGAAGAAATGAGTAAAGAAGAATTAGAAAAAATATTTGATAGGTTTTATAGACTGGAAAAATCTAGGGCTTCGGAAACAGGTGGAAGTGGTTTAGGATTGGCTATTGCTAGAAGTATAGTTGAACTCCAAGGGGGAACCATTGAAGCTAAATACAATGATAAAAATATAAGCTTTGACGTGAAGCTTAAGATTTATAAAGGCTAAAGCTAATGCTTTAGCCTTTATATTTATGAATTCAAAATACTGTATAGCCAATTCATGAATTAATAAGATTTTAATGTAAAAAATATGTTATAATTGAAATATAATGATATAAATTAAACAAACTAATGCTAGGGGGATTGAATATGGAAATAAATGAGAGTAATAAACAGGAACTTATTTCGGGAATGGTTGAGGCGGCAGCAAGACCGATATTAGAAGCTAAAAGTTATTGGTACCAAAGTATTTATAATATCTTAAGAAGTAAAAAGGAAAATATAGAAAGTGATATTGATTATATAACTTTATTAAAGGCTGATATTATTTATCTTAAAAAATTGTGGAATAAAGAACTAGATGTAATATTTCAATGGGGTCAAGATGGTAAGATACCTGAATCAGATAAAATTAATGAAATTATTCTACAAATAGAAAATGACTCTGAAACAGAAGTTAAAGATGGGAGAATTGTATTCAAAAATGGTAAAAATTTAGATAAAGTTGATTTAGAATTTATTGAAAGGTATAATGCTATTCAAGATTTAAATGGAAGAGCAAGTGCTCTGCATGAGGATTACATATATCTTAAGATTAGAGACTATATAACGTTAAATATATATCAATTTCTTTCAGAGAATAAAAATATTGCTGAAGGATTATTTAGAAATAGCCCTAAGGAAACTACACAGAGAATTGCAGACTTGGCTTCTAACTATGCTGATATGTGTATGTATAATAATATAGAAAATGAATAAAAAATATTAGGTTTTAGTTAAAATAAAGCTTTTAAACTTTAAATAAAAATTCTGCTCAGTTTTTGAGCAGAATTTTTATTTATTATAGTATTTCTAATTCATTAAAGGTATCATATTCAATTTTTGTATCTTCTCCAAAATCATTTGTTATTACTGAGGTTTCGTTAGAAATAGATATATTGCCAATAGTATCAGAGTTTTTATATATGGATAGGTAATTGGCATTTTGTAAAATCTCATCAAAATCTACATTATATTTTTTTAGTATACTTCCTGCAATTCTTTGAGTACTTTCTTTTCCGCTTTCTATTTTTGCATTTTTTAAATCGTTGAATACAGCATCTTTAACATCTTTTAAGTTGTTTTTCTTCATTTATTATACCCCCAAAATAAACTAGTTTCACTATTTATATATATTTACATAATCATGTCTTAGTATGCAAAATTGAGAAAGAAGTTCTTTATTTTTTCTATATAAAAGTGTAAAATTTTAATGGAGTATAATTTTGGAGGATAAGATTTGAAAAATAATATAATTAATCAAGTAATAATTTTGTCACTTATTATGATAGTAGGAGTATATGCAAGAAAAAAAGATATTTTATCTAAGGAAGCTAGCAAGAGTTTTTCCAACTTTCTTACTAATGTAACTCTACCCTGTTTACTTATTTCCTCTTTTAACTATAGTTATTCTCAAGATATGATCGAAAAGGCGAGAATAATGTTTGCTTATTCAATAATTATTCATATAGTATTGATTCTTGTAAGTAGAGTTTTAACTTTTAAATATCCTGAAAACTCAAAAAAGGTTTTAAGATTTGCAACTATATTCTCTAACTGTGGATTTATGGGTTACCCTGTTTTAGAAAGCTTATTTGGGAAAATAGGAATTTTTTATGGTGCAATTTTTAATATACCTTTTAACATTTTTATGTTTAGTATTGGGATTATGATTTATACAGGAAAGAAGGATTTAAAAACGCTAAAGGAAGTACTTGTTAATTCAGCCATAATTGCTACTATTTTAGGACTTATAATTTTTAGTTTTTCCATTAAGCTGCCTTATCCATTGTTTACAGCAATGAGTATTGTAGGTTCTATGACAACACCTTTATCGATGATTATTGTAGGAGCTATGTTATCAGAAATTAGGGTAAAGGATATTTTTTCAGGTACTTTAGTTTATTATGTATCTTTTTTAAGACTTATAGCAGTACCATTTCTTACTTTAGGTATTTTAAAATTGTTAAATGCAGATAAATTATTAATGCAAATAGCTGTAATAATTGAAGCTATGCCAGCGGCAGTATTAGCATCTGTTTTAGCTGAAAAATATGGCGCAGATACCGCTCTAGCTTCTAGAAGCGTATTTATATCCACAATAATATCAATGATTACTATACCTTTTATAGTTATGTTTTTGTAATAATTTTTTATATTTAGAATTACTTTTGTAATTGATGTTGAAACTACATAAAGGATAGAGTATAATACTAATAAATACACAAAAATACACATTTAGTTAACTAAATGTGTATTTTATATGAGAATTTAATAATATCATATAAAATATATCATAATTGTACAAGGAGGATAAAATTTGTTAGTGCAAGAAAGATATGAACAAATTTTAGATTTAATAGAAAAAAACGGATCTGTAAAGGTTTCTATGCTTGTGAAGCTGTTTAATGTATCAATTGAAACTGTTAGAAGAGATTTAGAATATCTTGAAAAAGAAGGACATCTTAAAAGGATTTATGGTGGAGCAGTTCTGGAAAAAGTGAGTGAAGAAAAGGTTGCATTTCAAACAAGAGAAAAAGAGTATATAGATGAGAAAAAAGAAATTGTAAATATTGCAGTACGTTTTATTACTGAAGGTCAATCAATTGCCATGGATGTAAGTACGACAAATTTAGAAATTGCTAAGGTGATAAAGAAAAAATTTGAAAGGCTAACAATTATAACGAACTCACTAGCAATAGCTAGTGAGTTATCGGATATGGATAAATACACTGTTATTCTTACCGGTGGAATTTTAAAAGGTGATCAACTTTCGCTAGTTGGAAATATTGCAGAGAGCAACATTGGTGATTTCAACGTAGATATTGCATTTATTAGTGTAAGTGGAGTATCATTACATGCAGGACTTACAGATAAATATTTGGATGAACTTATGATACAGAAAAAAATGGTAGAGATTGCTCAGAATGTAATTGTATTAGCTGATAGCAGCAAATTTGATGTTGTTTGCTTGCAAAAAATTGCTAATCTAGATAAAATAAATATGATTATTACAGATTCTAAGTTAAAGGATAGTATTTTAGAAAAGTATTTAAAAAATGGAATTGAAGTGATAAATCAATAATATGTAATTAGAGTTGTTTGACTGTAACTGGTAGGACAATTGCTAATAAAAAGATCAAAAAGAAATCTGATGTGATTTATTAAATCACATCAGATTTTTTTGTTAACAAATTGTTGTAAAAGAGATAATGTTAGTAACTTGTAAATATTTATACCATCTATATAAATACATATACCATATATAAAATATATGCAACAACACATAAATACAAAAAAATATTGTAAAAAAAACAAAAAAGATATGATAAATAATTGAAATTATGTGGAGTGCTATGTATAATTAAGGTAGATTTAAGGATGTGATTAAAGTAAATTAATAATTATGCAGATTTCAAAAGGTGAATTTGATTTTAGTTTTAATTCAAATTAATTTTGAAAGTAGAAGAGGTGAACAAGTAATGGAAAATAATAATTCTAAAAAATGGTTTACACTTATCGTTTTAATTTTAGGTGGAGGAACAATATATAAACTTTCTTCTTTAAAAGATGCTTTTTATATTCCAATGCAGCAATATCTACATTTAACACATACTGAAATCGGTTTAGCCATGAGTGTTTATGGAATTATACAGACCTTTGGTTATATATTTTCAATGTATATATCAGATAGATTTTCAAAGAAAATATTAATACCATTATCTCTAATAGGAGTAGGAGTAACAGGCTTCTATTTTGCAACATTTCCTGGATTTTATGGTATACTAGTAACTTTCGCAATATTGGCTCTGTTTGGTGAAGTTGCATATTGGCCTGTCTTGCTAAAGGCAGTAAGATTATTAGGAAATAAAGATGAGCAAGGAACGATGTTTGGATTCCTTACAGCAGGCAGAGGGGTTGTGGATACAATTGTAGCTTTTAGTGCACTTGCATTATTTTCATTCTTAGGGCAGGGAGCTCGAGGTTTACGGGGAGCAATTATCTTCTACTCAGTTATTACAATTATTGTAGGAGTAATCTCTTACTTTTTACTTGAAGATGATAAGATACTTGATGTAGATGAAAATGGTAATAAAATAGGCAAAAATAAGGCTACGCTGCATGGTATGATGCGTGCATTAAAAATGCCGGAAATATGGGTTTTATCTTTTACTGCATTTTCTGTTTATTCTGTATACTGTGGATTAACTTATTTTATACCATTTTTAAAAGATATTTATGCAATGCCTGTGACGCTAGTTGGAGCATACGGTATTATGAATCAATATGGTTTAAAAATGATAGGTGGTCCTATAGGTGGACTATTAGTTGATAAAAAAGTTAAATCTGCAGCAAGGTATTTAAGAGGAGCATTCGCCGTATCTACAATAGCTATGCTTATATTTATAATTTTGCCTCATAAATCCATGAGTATATATGCTGGAATGGCGTTAACACTTGGGTTTGGAGTTATTGTATTTTCTATGATGTCGGTGTTCTTTGTGCCAGTTGAAGAAATAAATGTTCCAAGAGAGATAAGTGGAGCTGCTATGTCAATAGGATCATTAATAGGATATTTCCCTGCTGTATTTGCTTTCACATTATATGGCAGCATGTTAGATAGATCACCTGGTATGCAAGGCTATAGAAATGTATTTATGACAATGATTTTTTTCTCAGTATTAGGGTTAGTTATTAGTAGTATTTTAGTACGAATGATTAAAAATAAAAATCGGAAGCTGACAAGTGAACAAGAATGCACTGCTTAAAGTGTAGATAGGATTATATATGGATAGTATACATTTGCTTTAAGGAGAATAAAAGTGGAATAGAGGAAACAAGCTTACATTGTAATTTAACTATATTAGATAGAGAATTAACACTTGAACAATTAGTAGATTTATATAAAAAGAATAAATATATTGAATGTGTTGATGCTTTTGATGGCACAGCGTGGGATAATACGATATTTTTAAGATAAATATAAAATTCATACATGAACCCTATTCATAGAATTATTTTCAGCTATGAATAGGGTTTAATTGTGGTTTTATGTGTCTCTGTTTTAGTAGTAGCTTGGACTATACTAGGCAAAAAGAAAATTTTAAATAGTGGTTTTTATATATGTGTGGAATTCATATAGAATGGCTGTGGAATTGATGTGAAAATTTGATCAAACACACAAAAATAGAATACTTGAAATATCATGGATATTATTGTATTATAAACCAACAATTTTACTAGAGTTTTTTATAATTATGTAGTAATATATTTTTGGTTGCTAATTATTTCAAGTAACTTCTCTAAGGTTATATTTTAAAAATAGTGGTTTCATTGGTTTTGAATTTATGGTAAAATATGGTTGATAGTGTTGGGTATAAGTAATTAAAATAACATATTGGTTATGTTTTTTATAGTAAAGGAGGGCTTTAAAATGTTTGACACTCATGTACATACAAGGTTTTCCTCAGATTGCAAAATGGAAATAGAAGATGCTATAAAATCTGCAGAAAACAAAAATATATCGATGATAATAACTGAACACATGGATTTAAAGTTTCCAGAAGAAGGGCTTTTTTGTTTTGATGTACAAGATTACTTTGAAAAATATTCTAAGTATAGAAAGGACAATGTTTTGCTAGGAATTGAACTTGGAATGAAGGAGGATTGTATTGAAGAAAGTAGAGAACTTGTAAAAAGCAATCCTTTTGACTATATTATAGGATCTGTACATCTGATAGATAACTTGGATATATATTATAATAAGTACTATGAGGGTAAAAGTAAACAAGAAGCATATGAGAAGTATCTTAGAACCTTGCACAGAGCTGTACAAGCTTTTGATTTTATTGATAGTATAGGACATATAGACTATATAGCAAGATATGCTAAATATGATGATAAAGAAATATATTATAAAGATTATGCACAGATTATAGATGAAATACTTAAGGTTTTGGTAGAAAAGGACAAGTGTTTAGAACTTAGTACTAGAAGGCTTAAGGATGAAAAGGCGATACAGAATATTATTACTATTTATAAAAGATTTAGAGAACTGGGGGGAGAAAATGTAACAATAGGATCTGATGCGCATGTCCCTACAGATATAGGAAATAATTTTAATGTTGCCAGGGAAATAGTTCAGCTATGTGGTTTAAAAGCGGTATATTTTAGAGAAAGAAAAAAGGAATATGAAAAATTATAAGAATGTTAAGTAATCAGTCCATAAAGCTTGGACAAAACTTAAGCCAGCGTCATTTAGACGCTGGCAGTATTAAGTACTTATAGGGCTAGTGAAAGCCGCCTTGTTTAGGGGTGGTTATGAATTATCTACAGTATTTATCTCGTAAAGCTAAAACATATTTAACTGTTTTCTCTACGCCATCAATTTGTTCTTTAATCATTGTTTCTAGTAGTTCTTCTGGTGGATAATAATATTCTGTAGGTTTTATACCATATTTTTCGAAGGGTTGAGATTCAACCTTGAATGCACCTTCTCCTACTTCAAATACTCCACCTGCTCCAGGGTCTCTTTTAAATGGTGCAACATATGGATTGCACATTTCTATATTTATTCTAGTTAATGGTGATTCCTCTACTAGTATTTTAAAGCATTCTTCCAAGTCTATATTACCTTCTCCAGCTGGAACTCCACAAACCTTGTATTCATCTCCATCCTTAATAATGATATGATCCTTAAAATGTGTTGTATATGCATATGGAGCTAATTTTCTTACCGCTTCAACTGGGTCTTCCCATGCCATCATTGAATTTCCTATATCACAATGTGCTCCAACCCAAATGCTGTTAACTTCCTTAATTATTTTTATTACATCATCTGTAGTTTCTTCTTCATGATTTTCAACAGCAAGTTTTATTCTATATTTCTTAAGCAATGGTACTATTTTCTTAATATCTTCTGGTGCTCTTTCCAATCTTTCAGGATCATATACACCAAAGCAGCAGTATGTGCGGATAACATCTGCACCAATTTTATGTGCAACTTTTATTATCTTGGCTAAATGCTCTGGATCTGTTCCCTTTGTATCAATTTCAGCACATAATCCATATTTCTCTATTTCTTTTCTTACTTTTTCAAGATGCTCTGGATTATCACTGCCAAGAGTTCCCCAATTAGGGTCCAAATTCTTATCCTGAATTATGTTTATCATTACACAATCTAATCCTAATTCTGCGGTTTTTTTTATGAAATCAAAGATGTCCATACGGCCATTTTGAAAGAGTAAATGATAGCTTTCTGTTTCTAATCCTATTTTCACAAGAATCCCTCTTTTCTTATATAAAAGTTTATTTGTTTCATATTTTATAAATTATCTGTAGTGATATTTGATAGAATACACTGTAGATATATCAACAAACAGTTTTACCTAAAAACTCTATGCTGCTTGCTGTGCTTGTTTTTTCTTATTAACCATACGAACTAGTGAGCTACTTATTATAAGTCCTAAAACTGAAAATGCAATCATAACCATAAATACTAGTTTATATCCTGCTAATCCTGGATTTTTATCTAATAATGAACCATACATAGTAAATGCAAACATTGAAGGACTATATCCTACAAAACAAGCTAATGAAATTGATGCTCCGCTTATTTCTCTTGGTATGTCCACTTCTTCCATAGGAGCAAAGAATACTGCTCTCATTGAGAATATAATAGCACCATAAGCAAGTGTGAAGAACATTCCTACATATACGTTCATTTTTCCATGTGGTAGGAATAAAAATCCGATCATAGCAATAATTGCAAGTATAAAGGTAATTCTTAAATATTTTGCTGATGATTTAAATGTTTTATCAGCTAAGAATCCTCCTACTGGACCTCCAACCATTTTTAATCCATATTGATTTATAATACCGTAAGCTCCAACCAAGGCTACAGGTAAACCATATATGTCCTTTAAGAATGGAATAAAATAAGTTAAACCACAATATACTATATACACTGAGAATATTGTAAATGATACTAGCCATACCTCTGGCATTTTCATTGCACGTATTGCGCCTTCTAAAGCTGCCTTATTCTTATTTATTTTATTACCGTTTTCATCTGTATCTACAATTACATCATCTTCAAGTAAGAAGAATGAAACAATACCTACTACAATAACTATTACAGCATAAAATACTATAGCACTCATTAAACCAGTTGTTCCTTCTCCTAACATTTTAAATATTCCAAGAGCACTGAAAGCAACAACTGTATCAACTACACCTCTACCTGCTTCAAGGAAACCGAACATTCTTCCTTGTTCATCTTTGTCTCCTAACAATCTAACTGCTTTAACTAATGTTGGCCAGAATAATAATTCTGCAAATAATGCAAATAAACACCATAGTATTAACATTCCATAGTAACCTGGAGACGTTAACATGAAAAATCCTAAAGCTCCAACACCTATAAGTCCTACTGGTAATAATTTCTTTTTAGAGAATCTATCTGTTAGATAAACTGATAGCAAATATCCAAAGGTTTGCACTACAGCATAGACAGATAGCAATGCACCTATTTGTGTGTGCGAAAGATGGAATTGTTCTTGCATTGGGACATAGAATGCATCTTTTAGAAAGGGTAGCTTAAATACCGTTCCACCTCCAATGATAAGAGTAATTAGCGTAAACCATTTTTTAGAACTGTTATTTGATTTGTCCAAATCAAAAACCTCCTTTTAATTTTGTCGAATAGTATTTTATTAGTTCTTGTTTTTAGTATATAGCAAGTCCACATGGATTGTAAAGGTTTTTTCTTGCATTTGTGTTGAAGTTTATGTGTAATTTGTGTGTAATTTGTGTGTATAATTTTGATATATAGCGACTCCATATGGATTGTAAAATATTTTTTGCATTTATATTAATTTTTTGTATGTAATTTATGTTGTTTAGCATATGGTTTTGTTATATTTAGCTGTTTAACTTCTATTTCATAGGATAAATGTGAAGTGTTTTGTTTATTTTAAGTAATTTCTTCAAGGCTTTTGAAGGATTCAAGCTTAAGATAAGGGAAATAATTGCTATACAAAGCTTTTTTAAGGAAAGAAATTATTAGTGAACATACTTATTGATAATTTAAAAATTCGAGATAGGAAGTTAAAAGGATTAATGAGGCCTTTTTCGGGCTACGGATAGGGCTCTTTGTAAAGAAAATTTTTAACTGAATTTATAATGAGAAATTTAAAAAATAAAATTACCTACTAGAACTTGACACAAACTATTAAATTGTTTTATTTTATTAATACAAAACATGTTTATTCTCCTCCTCTGTGGGCTAATATTTTGTGTGGTTACATTTATTAATTCATAGTGGGGAAAAATATAAAAGCCCAACGGCTTAAAAGTTAGGTGAATCAACGCTTGCGGAATGCCACGAGCGGTTATTATATAGTTAATATAAATTAGGAGGGTCACACAAATGAATTTTACATCAAATTTAGAAAAATCTATGGAGAACTTACATAAAAAGGGGGCATTTTTAACATGTAAGGCAGATAATGAAGTAAATACCATGACTATAAGCTGGGGAAGTATTGGATTTGTTTGGCATAAGCCAATGTTTACAGTGCTTGTAAGAAAGTCAAGACATACACATGAGCTTATTGAAAAGTGTGGAGAATTTACTGTAAGCGTACCTTTTGATGATAAAATGAAAAATGCATTAGCAATCTGTGGATCAAAATCAGGAAGAGAAATAAATAAAATTAAAGAATGTAACTTAGAATTAAAGGATGGGAAAAATATTTCTATTCCAGTAATAAAAGGATGCGGAATTCACTATGAGTGCAAAGTTGTATTTAAACAAGACATGTGTCCTAATCTTTTAGATGAGAGTATTGATAAAGCTTCTTATGGAGCAAAAGATTACCATACTGTATATTATGGAGAAATAGTGAATTGTTACTTAGATGAAGAATAAATATTGTACCTCTCGCTTGATGTGAGAGGTTTTACTTTTTTGAAAAAATAATGTAAAATATTATTTAATAATAATTATTAATAAAGGAGCAGTTGTATGAAACCGTTAGCGGATAAAATAAGACCTAGTTGTATGGAGGAAGTAGTTGGGCAGCAGCATTTAATAGGAAAAGGAAAAATACTTAATAGAATTATTGAAACAAAGCAGATACCAAATATGATTTTTTATGGCCCGCCTGGAGTCGGAAAAACCACCATTGCTAATATTATTGCAGGGGCAACTAATAAAAGATTTTATAAGCTTAATGCAACTAATGCTTCTGTTAGCGATATAAAAAAAATTATTGACGAGTTAGATAATTTGATGTCAATAAATGGAGTACTACTATATTTAGATGAAATACAGAATTTCAATAAAAAGCAACAACAATCTTTATTGGAGTATACAGAAAATGGGCAGATAACTCTTATAGCTAGTACTACAGAAAATCCATATTTTTATGTATATAATGCTTTACTAAGCAGATCCTCTGTATTTGAATTTAAACCCTTAAGTAAAGAGGATATTGTTAAATCCTTACTCAGAGCCGTTAAAGCTGTTGAAAATGAATTAAAAGATACAAAAGTTATTTGTGACGAAAGTATATTAGAATTTCTTGCTGAAAACAGTGGAGGGGATTTAAGAAAATCCATTAACAATTTACAATTAACGCTTTACACTGCATCTAGAAATATTGATGGCAACATTGAAATCACATTGGAAATTGCAAAGGAGTGTTCTGGGAAAAAGGCCTTAAATTATGATAAATTAGGTGATAATCATTATGATGTATTAAGCGCCTTTCAGAAATCCATTAGAGGAAGTGATCCAGATGGAGCTATTCATTATTTGGCAAGGCTTGTGAAAGCAGGGGATTTAATATCAATATGTAGGAGGCTCATGGTAATTGCTTCTGAAGATATAGGGTTAGCATATCCAAGTGCTATATCTATAGTTAAATCCTGTGTTGATTCAGCCATGCAGCTGGGATTTCCAGAAGCTAGAATTCCGCTAGCAGAGGCTGTAATACTACTTGCTACATCACCTAAATCTAATTCAGCAATAAATGCTATAGATAATGCATTAAAGGACTTAGATAATATAAATGTAGGGGAGGTACCAGAATATTTAAAAGATGCACATTACGAAGGTGCACAAAAATTAAATAGAGGTACAGGATATAAATATCCGCACAATTATAAAAATCATTATGTGAAACAGCAGTATTTGCCGAATAACATAAAAAATGCTGTGTACTACATACCAGGTGATAACAAGATGGAAAACTCAGCTAAAGCATACATGAGCTTTATAAGAGATGTAAACAAATAGAGGTGAGCTTTATGGATAGTAATGAAAAAAATATATTAGATATTCTCTCTAAGAACCCATATTATATTAAATCGATTCAGGAACCTACAGAAGAAATGCAGCTTCTGGCAGTTAAGGAAAATGGCATGCTTCTTGGATATATAAAAAATCCTACAGAAAAGGTACAATGGGAAGCATTAAAGTCTAATAAATGGGCAATTGAGCATATTGAGAATCCAACAGAGGATATGTGTTTATATACTGTAGAACAGGCATGGAATTCACTTAAACATATTAAAAATCCAAGCGAAAAGCTTATAAGAAAGGCTATAGAGCAAAAGGGATGGGCAATTCAATTTTACAAGAATCCGTCTAAAGAACTTCAACTTTTAGCTGTTGATAAGGATTGGGACTCAATAAAGTATATAGATAATCCAGCAGAAGAAGTTAATCTATTGGCAATAAAAAAGGAATGGAATGCTATAAAATATATTAAAAACCCATCTATGAATGTTCAAATTGAAGCTATTACTCAAAATGAAGAAGCAGTAAGATATATTGACAATATTACAGAGGATATGTGGCTTCATTTTATCAGTCATAATATAAAAGTAATAAAGTACGTAGATAGTAGTGTGAATGCAGAGAAAATTAAGAAGATCTTAAAAGAAAAACTTTCTGACGAAAATGTAGATAAAGAATATGTTTTAGACTTTATAAAAGAGGATGCTTTGAATATTGATAAAATTAAATTTGCATATAAATACGGTAGTATGAGTACTAAAAAAATTATATTAGATTATAAACTTTCTATGTAAATTATCATAATTATATAAACAGAATTATTAAATATTGATTTGCGTAAAAATGAAGTAAGGAGATGATGTAGATGAATTTTACAGATGCTATATTGACTACAGATTTAGTAATAAAAAGTGGAGCAGTACCTCTTGTTATAGGGGAGAGTGGTATAGGGAAAACTGCACTTATAAAAAGGCTAGCACAAAAGGAAGGTTATCATTGCATTACTATAGATGCCAACATACTTAAAGAAGGTGAGATTGGAGGATTGCCAACGGTTCAGGAATATACTGTAGAGATTAATGGAAGAGAAGTTACAAGAAGAAAAACTGTATATGCAATTCATACAAAATTGCTAGAAATAGATGAAATTTTAAAAAAAGAGCCAAGTAAAAATATAATATTGTTCATTGATGAAATTAATAGATGTGAGCATAGTGTACAGCAAGAGCTTATGAATATAATTCTAAATAGAGAGATAAATGGATATCTATTGCCAGACAATGTAAAAGTTATAGCAGCTATGAATCCATCTAGCAAATATGATACTTTTGCAGAAAGCAGTTATCAAGTAGTTGATATGGACCCTGCTCAGGAAGATAGATTTGTATGGATTGAGTTAGATGCAGATGTTAAGGAATGGTTAAGATGGGGATTGGAAAAAAATAACGTAAGTAAGGAAGAGAATATTCATCAACGTATAGTTGAGTTTATTGCTAGCTTTCCAGAGTATTTACATACTCCATATTCTCAAGAGAGTATTAAAGCCACTCCAAGAAGCTGGGAGAGAATATCAAATGCATATAGAGTTTATTTAAGAAGTGAAGGAAAAGTACCTTCAAAAATTTTATATAACGTGGTTAAAGGTAATGTAGGTCCAAGCATTGCACAAGATTTTTACAATTATTTAGAGAATTATACTAACCCGCTAATTACACCAGAAGAAATATTTTCAGAAGAAGAAATAAAGGAGGAATTAGTGGAAAAGGTTAATAAAGAAAGTCACTCTAGGTTATACTTAGCAGCTAAAAATGCTTTAGCATATTTAAATAATTTAGATGGCAGAGAAAGAGAAATTAAATTATTTTCAGAGTTCCTTCAACTGTACCCAGTGGATTTAAAAATGGGGATTATGAAAGAAATAAAGTGGAATTATGAGAATAGCCTTTATGTTGAATTTTTAAATGAAAAATCTTTTGTAGAGGGTTATTTTTCAGTATATGATCAGATTTAATTCCAGAGAGGAAGGAGAAAAATGAGTGAAAACAATAAATTTGATGAATTAAGAATAGATTTATTTAATGAAATGATGCAATGGGAAAAGGATGAAAGCATAACAGATGAATTCAGGAGAAATTTTTTAAAGTTAATAGAAATATGTACATTCTCTATGATGGAAGGAGAAGATAACTTTTTTGCACAATTTACTATGCAGATGAAAAGGGAAATTAAATTGGATTTGCCTACAGCGGTAGGTAATGTGGCATCTATGTCTCATTTTAAAATATATTTTAATCCTTATATTTTTCTGCAATGTTCTTTAAAAGAGATGAAAGCCTTGCTAAAACACGAGGTTTACCATATTATGTATAATCATTTAAAAAGAGCAAAAAATTTAAAAGACAAATATTGTTCGACTGCAATAAATAGTGCAATGGATATTTCAATTAATCAATATATAAGTCATATGCCTGCTTGGTCAGACAATATTAGAAATATAGCTCTAAGTTATAATATAGATTTACCAAGAGATCTACCTTTCGAGGAATATGCAAGACTCATTCAAGAAGGGATTGATAAACTTAAATCATCTGAAGGATTAAAAGTTTTAGAAAACAAGGACAGTGAAGAGCTGGATTTTATAAAAAAGTCTCATGATTCCGCACATGCCCATGACTTATGGGAGAGTTCGGAAGAGTCCTTTAATTTTGAACAGATGAAAGAGCTCATAAAAAAGACTGCAGATAATGCAGCAAAGGGAAAGGTTCCCTCTGCATTTCAAAAAATTATGGAAGAGCTTAATGCTAAGCCAGAAATTTCATGGCAGAATTATTTGAAAAGAACTATAGGAATAAATCCGTCAGGGTATAAAAAGACTATTACAAGAAAAGATAGACGACAACCTGAAAGGCTTGAGTTACGGGGAAAGCTTTCAAAATATACTGCCCAAATTGTTGTTGCTATTGATATAAGTGGAAGTATAACAGATAAAGAAATAGATCAAATTATAAAAGAAATTTTTGAAATAATAAAAATTCATACTTCTGAAATAACTATAATAGAATGTGATAATCAAATAAGAAGAATATATAAAGTAAAAAACAAAAAGGATGTAAAGAAGAAGCCAGATACTAAAGGAGGCACTGCATTTTCACCTGTAATTGAATATATGAATAAGCACAATATGGCAAATTATTTTCTAATTTATTTTACCGATGGGTTAGGTGAAGTAAAATTAAGTTGCATCCCAGCAAACTATAAAATTTTATGGGTACTTACAGGAAAAGAAGAAAGTCTTTCGCTAGAAAAAAGTTATGGCGTGGTTAAAAAGCTCTCAGGAGCTAAAGCAGAAAAGGCAGATCCTGGCTATGCTAAAGACACCATGAAAGAAATGTTGATGGAATGGGCAAAATAACATTGGATATTACAAGTTTTTCTATATTTATTGTTGACAATTTTACTCGGCTTTGTTATTATAAAAATGAAAGCATAGTAAAACACTCAACATTGAAGGGAGTGGTTAAGTGAAGCTATCAACTAAAGGTAGATATGGTGTAAAAGCTATGGTTGACTTGGCTATCCATTTTGGTGAAGAGCCGTCATCCATAAAAAGTATATCGGAAAGACAAAAAATTTCGGAATATTATCTTGAGCAGTTGTTCTCTCCACTGAGAAAGGCAAATTTAATAAAAAGTATAAGAGGTGCTCAAGGTGGATACATATTGAGCAGAGCTCCAAAAGATATAAAAATATCTGATATCATGAGAGTACTAGAAGGTCCTATTGAAATATCAGACTGTATATATGGGAATAGTGAGAATTCCTGCAGCAACATAGAATGTTGTGCTACTAGACTTTTATGGTCAAGAATAAAGGAAAGTATAGATACCGTTATGGAGTCTACAACGCTTCAGGACATGGTAGATGATTATAATAAAATGAAATCAAACAGAGTGAAAGGGGATAATATCAATGAGTAACAAAAAAGTTTATATGGACTATTCAGCTACTACTTATACAAAACCAGAAGTGTTAGAGGAAATGCTTCCTTATTTCACAGAACACTTCGGAAATCCATCCTCATTATACTCAATGTCAGATGTACCTAGAAAAGCAGTTAACACTGCAAGAGAAAAAGTAGCTAAAGCTATAAATGCAGAAAAGGATGAAATATTCTTTACAGCAGGTGGATCAGAAAGCGATAACTGGATATTGAAAGGTATAGCACTTGCGCATAAAAGCAAAGGCAATCACATCATAACAACTAAAATCGAACATCATGCTATATTACATGCTTGTAAGTTTCTTGAAAAGAACGGATTTGAAGTAACATATCTTCCAGTAGATGAATACGGAATAATAAGCTTAGAGGATTTAAAAAATGCTATTACAGATAAAACAATACTTGTATCAATAATGTTTGCAAATAATGAAATAGGTTCTATTCAGCCAATAGCTGAAATAGGAAAGATATGCAAAGAGAAGAAGGTTTTCTTCCATACAGATGCAGTTCAAGCTATAGGCCATGTTGCAATAGATGTAAAAGAAATGAATATAGATGCGCTTTCAATGGCTGGACATAAATTCTATGGCCCAAAAGGAATAGGAGCAATGTATTTAAGAAAAGGAATAAAAATTGAAAATCTAATTCATGGCGGCGGACAAGAAAAAGGTAAGAGAGCTTCTACAGAAAATGTTCCAGGAATAGTTGGTCTTGGAAAAGCTATTGAACTTGCGGTAGAAGAATTAGAAACAGAATCAAATAGATTAAGAGCTCTTAGAGATAGACTTCTAAATGGATTAGTTGAAAGAATACCTCATGTTAAAATAAATGGACCTATAGGCGAAAATAGAATGCCTGGAAACGTTAACTTAAGCTTTATAGGAATAGAGGGAGAAACTTTACTACTAGACTTAAATGATGAAGGAATATTTGCTTCAACAGGAAGCGCCTGTGCATCAGGATCACTAGATCCTTCACATGTACTTTTATCTATAGGTTTATCTCATGGCGTAGCGCATGGTTCATTAAGATTGAGCCTTGGATCAGGAACTACTGAGGAAGAAGTTGATTATGCATTAGAGGTAATTCCGAGAATAGTTAAGAGAAGAAGAGAGATGTCACCGTTCTGGGAAGATTATATAAAAAATCAAAAATAATAATTCGGAGGTAAATAATTATGATGTATAGTGAAAAAGTTATGGAACATTTTAGAAATCCTAGAAATGTTGGCGAAATTGAAGATGCTAACGGAGTAGGCGAAGTTGGAAACCCACAATGTGGAGATATAATGAAAATTTATATAAAAGTAGAAGATAACATAATAAAAGATGTAAAATTTAAGACTTTTGGTTGTGGATCAGCTATAGCTTCATCAAGTATGGCTACAGAGCTTATAAAGGGGAAAACTGTAGAAGATGCATGGAATTTAACTAATAAGGCTGTTGCAGAAGCATTAGACGGACTTCCACCTGTTAAGATGCACTGTTCAGTTTTAGCAGAGGAAGCTATACACAAAGCAATAAACAATTATAGAGAGTCAGTAGGATTAGAACCTTGGGAAATGAAAACTCATTCAGAACATATTCATGACCACGTACACGGAGAATAAAAATAAAGTCATTAGCTATTGCTAATGGCTTTATTTTTTCATAGTTATATTTCTTAGTCTTATTGGAAAACATACTAAAAGATAAAGTGAAACTTACTTTATTTATATATCATGAGGTGATAGTATGTATAGAACAAGAGATTTTATGCTTATGGATGTGATAAGTGTAAATGGCAAGAAACTCGGATTTATCAATGATATATTAATAGATTTTAATAAAAAAAAAGTAGTTGGATTTAGTATATCATCTACTAGTTTGTTAAGAAAAAATTTAAATGTTATGACTGAATGCATAGTAGGTTTTAATTCAGTTATGGTTACTACTGAAACATTTAAAGGGAAATTTCTAGAATTTAAAGATATTAAAGGAATGGATGTTAAAGACAGAAGAGGCAATATAATAGGAATGATTGAAGATATTTTATTTGATGAAGATTCTTTTATCATAGGAGCAGTGATAATATCTACAGGTTTTATTACAAATTTTATATCAGGCAAAAAAATAATATTAATAAATAATTTAGTGCTAGGAGAAAAAAATATGCTTTATAATGAAAGAAACGCAAACCTCAATTTTACAAGTTTACCGCATAAATTGTTTATGGAAGATGATGTAAATGAAAAAAATAGAAAGAAAGATACTCTTTAAATACATAATACTCATTGTAGGTATACTGCTGATAATATTTTTATGTCTTAAAAACTCCGTCATTAGGGAGGTTCTATATTTACTATTTATATCCTTTGTAATTGCATATACTGTAAGGCCATTGCAAAAAAAGATGCAGCAATATGGAATGAGCAGGAGAACAGCAGCATTGGTATTGATATGCGTACTAATACTAATAGTTATAGCTGCAGTTACATTATTAATACCATCAATATTTAAGGAAAGTTTAAATATAAATACAACCTTTGATAATATTCAAAGACTCGTAGATAAATTCTATTCTAAACTAAAACCCTTAAGTAACAATAAAACGATGTATATTGTAATTGATAAGTTACATAATAGGATAAACAACCAAACAATAGGATTTTTTACAAACATATTTGAATCTGCACTAAACATCGGTCAAAATATTGTTACTATAGCTGTAGTACCTATAATATCATACTATTTTTTATCAGATGGGCATAGTATAGGAAATAAGATATTAAATTTTTTTCCGATTAAAAGTAGGACTATGGTAAGAAAGGTAGGCTGTGATATAGACAAAATACTTGGAAGATATATTGTAAGTCAGTTATTTTTATGTTTACTTATTGGAATAGCAACCTTCATAATTCTTATTTTTTTAAAAGTAGATTTCCCAGTAATTTTATCCATATTAAACGCATTTTTTAATATAGTTCCATATTTTGGACCAATATTTGGAGCAATTCCTGCAATATTTATAGCATTAGTAGATTCTCCGGAAAAAGCGATATATACATGTATATGGTTATATCTTCTGCAGCAGATTGAAGGAAATATAATTTCTCCGAAAATAACTGGTGATAGTATTAGTATGCATCCTTTAGTAGTAATATTACTACTGATAATAGGGGGAAAGGCTGCAGGTTTTTTAGGGATGATACTGGCAATTCCAATTGGAGTTATAATAAAAATAGTATACGAAGATCTAAACTACTACTTATTTTAATTAGTAAACTAAAAATTATGCGACGCACTTTTTAGAGGACAATTGACAGAGGACAGTGAAGGTGAGTTTTCTTCCTTACGTCAGAAAACTAATTTATTTCTTGTGGATTCGTTTTGCTAAAGTGAAACATCATCGGTTTAATTAAGCATAGCTTAATTAAACCTTATTACCGAAGGTAAAATTAAATTAAAGATTTTTCGTAGTGTAGCGGAGAAAAATCCTCCTTCACTGTCCTATGTCAAATGTCCTCTGTCCTCTAATAAAAATATTGACACGGATTATATTTTTATTTATAATTTGTATCATAATTAGATATTAAGACAATGATTGGAAGGAGTAAATATACTCTGTTACACAAAGAGAGGAAGTGCTTGGTGAAAACTTCTTGTAACATATATTGAAGCAGTCCAGGAGTCATATTACTTAAAGAGATCAGCTTATACGGGAAATAAGTATTTATTAGAATAAATCATAAATACTATGAAAGCTGAGAATTAGGGTGGTACCACGGAATGAACTTTCGTCCCTTACGGGATGAGGGTTTTTTTTATTAAATAAATTTAAATTACAAAGGAGAGATGACAATGGAAAAGTTAGGCTTAAATCAAATCAGAGAGATGTATTTAAGTTTTTTTGAAAGTAAAGGTCATTTGAGACTACCAAGTTATTCACTTATACCTAAAAATGATAAGAGCTTACTCTTAATAAATGCAGGTATGGCACCTTTAAAGCCATATTTTACAGGTATGCAGACTCCACCAAATACTAGAATTACTACTTCTCAAAAATGTATAAGAACTGGAGACATAGAAAATGTAGGAAAAACTTCTAGACACGGAACCTTCTTTGAGATGCTTGGCAACTTCTCATTTGGAGATTATTTTAAGGAAGAGGCTATTCAATGGGCATGGGAGTTTTCAACAGAAGTTTTAAAGCTTCCAAAGGATAAATTATATGTAACTATTTACTTAGATGATGACGAGTCTTTTGACATATGGACTAGTAAAACAGATATTGATCCTTCAAGAATATTCAGATTAGGAAAAGATGATAATTTCTGGGAGCTTGGAATAGGACCTTGTGGACCTTGTTCGGAAATTCACTTTGATAGAGGTGAAGGAAAAATAAATAGTGCAGAGGAATTTGTTAAAGCCTCAGATGAAGATAGGGTAATGGAGTTCTGGAATCTTGTATTTACACAATTTGATAAGGATGAAGCAGGAAATTATAATAGACTTGCAAACCCTAATATAGACACAGGAATGGGACTTGAGAGAATTTCTGTAATAATGCAGGGTAAAAATAACTTATTTGAAGTTGACACTTTGACAGTAATACTTGATAAAATAAGTAAAATGGCAGATGTGGAATATGGTAAAGATGAAAAAACTGATATTTCCATGAGAGTTATAACTGACCATATTAGAAGTGTAACCTTTATGACTAGTGATGGAATTTTACCATCTAATGAAGGAAGAGGATATGTTCTTAGAAGGCTTTTAAGAAGAGCTGCAAAACACGGAAAATCCTTAGGAATAAATGAAGGATTTTTGTATAAGCTAACAGATGTAGTTATAGATAGTTCAAGTGGAAACTATCCAGAACTTAAAGAAAAAAGAGACTATATAAAGAAGGTCATTAAATTAGAAGAAGAGAGATTTGATGAAACTATAGATAGTGGAATGCACATAGTAAATGAATATATAGAAGATCTTCAAAACAATAGTGCATTTGTACTATCTGGAGAAAGAGCTTTTAAATTATATGACACTTATGGTTTCCCAATAGAGCTTACTCAAGAAATACTTGAAGAAAAAGGTATGACAGTAGATTTAGATGGTTTTGATAGAGAAATGCAAAACCAAAGAGAAAGAGCAAGAGCAGCTAGAGAAGAGACTAACTACATGGGTGCTAAAGACACAATATTAAACAAAATTCCTTTAGAAATAGAAACTGAATTTAATGGCTATAATACTCTAGAATTAAATTCAAAGGTAAAAGTTTTAATAAAAGGAGAGGAATTTGTAAATCAGCTTTGCGAAGGTGAAAAGGGAATTATAATCACTGAAGAAACTCCTTTTTATGCAGAAATGGGAGGTCAAGTAGGTGATAAGGGAATAATGTTTGCAGGATCCTTTAAAGCAGAAGTTTTAGACTGTAAAAAGAATGTTGCTGGAAAAGTATTGCATTTTGTTAAAGTAGTTTCAGGAAATATTAGTGTAGATGAAGAAACTACACTAAGTGTAAATGCGGAGAGAAGAAACAATATAAGAAGAAATCATACAGCTACTCATATTCTAAATGAAGCATTAAGAAAAGTCTTAGGAGAGCACGTACATCAATCAGGTTCATATGTTGATGATGAGAGACTAAGATTTGATTTTAATCACTTTGAGGCTGCAAGCGCTGAGGAACTTAAAAAGATAGAAAATCTAGTAAATGAAAATATTATGAAAGTCCTAAATGTTGAAACTCAAGTTATGACTTTAGAAGAAGCTAGAGAAAGTGGAGCAATTGCATTATTTGATGGAAAATATAAAGATGAAGTAAGAGTAGTTGTAGTGGGAAACTTTAGTAAGGAATTGTGTGGAGGAACTCACGTAGGAAACTCAGGAGAAATCGGTCTCTTTAAAATAGTATCAGAAGCTGGTGTTGCGGCTGGAATAAGAAGAATTGAAGCAGTTACAGGTCCTACAGCTCTTGCACTTGTTGAAGAAAAAAATAATCTTTTGAAAGAAATTGCAAATAGATTAAAGTGTGGAGAAAAGGAAGTTCTGCATAGATTAGATGTACAATTTGCTGAGCTAAAAGAAAAAGAAAGAGAAATTGAAGAGTTAAAGGCTAAACTTGCAAGCGGTTCGGAAGATGAAATATTAAATAATTTTAAGGAAATAAGTGGAGTTAAGCTTCTTACTGGAACGCTTAGAGATATTGATGGCAATGCTCTTAGAGAACTTGCAGATAAAATTAGAAGCAAGGCTGGAGAGTGTGTTGTGGTTCTTGGAAGTGTAGCTGAGGGAAAAGCTCAATTTGTAGCGATGGCATCTAAAGCTGCAATTGAAAAGGGTGTTCATTGTGGGAAAATTATAAAAGAAGTTGCATCTATCGCTGGAGGTGGCGGTGGTGGAAGACCAGATATGGCGCAGGCAGGTGGAAAGCTGCCAGAAAAGTTAGATGAAGCTATAGGAAGCTGCGCTGGAATTGTGGAAAAACTGGTTAAATAGTATACATTTTTATAAATATGGGCTATAATATAGTTAATAGATATTGTTAGCGGGGTGAGAAAATGGGAAACGATAACACTATTCAGTTTGATATTCCTAAAAATAAAAAAGATTTGACTAAGGAGATATTAACTGAAATTTACGATTCACTAATTAAAAAAGGTTATAATCCCGTGAATCAACTTGTAGGATACTTAATATCTGGTGATCCAACCTATATAACAAATTATAATGGTGCAAGATCATTAGTAAGAAAGCTTGAAAGAGACGAAATATTAGAAGAGGTTTTAAAAGCGTATTTAGGGATAAAGTAAGATTTTATGATGGTCCATTGCTCCTCTGATTGAAAGAAGAGGGGCTTCCTTTTACTTTATATGCAATTTAACGTCACTCATACAGAGGTTACAGTTTTGATGTGTAAGTGATAAGCTAGTAGTGAATTAATGAAGTTTGAGTGTCGGGTAAAATAAAAATGCCCTTATGGGCATTTTTATTTTAAATTTGAACATAATAATTAGGAGAATAACATGAGAATACTAGGATTAGATATAGGAGATAGAACTATAGGTGTTGCAGTAAGTGATCCCCTTGGACTTACAGCCCAGGGAATTACAACAATTAGGAGAAAAAGCATTGAAAAAGACCTAGAAGAGATTAAAAAAATTTGTGAGGAATATAGTGTAGAATCTATTGTAGCTGGACTTCCTAAAAATATGAATGGAACTTTAGGACCTCAGAGTGAAAAGGTAATAAGTTTTTGTGACCTAATAAAGGAAGATATTAATTTACCGATTAATATGTGGGATGAAAGACTAACTACAGTAGCTGCTCATAGAGCTATGTTGGAGGCGGATTTATCTCGTGCAAAGCGAAAGAAAATTGTAGATAAAATGGCAGCTATATACATACTTCAGGGATACTTAGATAGCATTGCAAAAAAATAAAATAGATATTATAATTACATATTATGTCATGGGATTATATGGGTGAATTATTATTTGAGAATAAAATATTAAATTTTAAGAGGTGAAATTTTATGGAAAATGATGTAACAAGCATAGTTCTAAATGATGAAGACGGAAATGAGATCGAATTTGAAGTAATAACAAAGATGGATATTGAGGATAAAGAGTACGTAGTAGTTGTACCAAAAGACAGTGATGAAGAGAGCACTGATGAGGCAATTGTACTTAGAATTGACAAAGATGAAGAGGGAAATGAAATATTAGTTACTGTAGAAGATGATGACGAATTTGCAATTGTTTCTGAAGCATATGAAACATTGTTTAGTGAGGATGAACTTAATTAGGCTTTATTTACTCCTCTGGCGTTAGTAAGAGGAGTTTAATTTTAGTATTAATTGATTTTCAATTGACAATGAAAAATTTTAGTATTAAACTAAAATTTGAAACTAATACTAAAAATAAATTTTGAAGCGGGGTTATTATAATGGCAAAGCTTTCGTCTGAAGAAATAGAAAAATTAAAAAGTAATTTAAAGGAAAAAGGATATAAGCTTACACCACAAAGAAGAGCTATAGTAGACATAATAATAAGAAATGAAGGCAGTCATTTAACAACTGAAGAGTTATATGATCTTGTAAAAAAAGAATGCCCAGAAATAGGTCTCGCTACAGTTTACAGAACAGTACAACTATTGGAGGAATTGGGTGTAATATGTAAGTTAGACCTTAACGATGGCTGTAATAGATATGAGCTAGTACACGAAGAAGAAAATCATCAGCATCATCACCTTGTATGCACTAACTGTGGAAAAGTAATTGAAGTAGAGGGAGACTTGCTAGAAGTTTTAGAAAATGAAATAGTTGAAAAGTATAACTTTAAAATTACTAACCACAGTGTTAAGTTTTATGGGATATGTGATGACTGCATTAAAAAATAAATAAAAGAATTTAAATTAATATATGAAGAAGGAGGGGAGGATTTTTGCGCAAAGAAAAAGATAAAGTAAAAATTATTCCATTAGGTGGATTAAATGAAATAGGAAAAAATTTAACCGCCATAGAGTATAAAAATGACATAATTGTAATAGATTGTGGGCTGAAATTTCCTGATGAAGAAATGCTTGGTATAGACGTGGTAATACCGGATATAAGCTATCTTCAAAAAAATATAGATAAGGTAAAAGGAATATTTCTAACTCATGGTCATGAAGACCATATAGGAGCGTTACCATACGTACTGAAAGAGATGAACGTTCCTGTATATGGCACGAAATTAACGTTAGGAATTGTTCAAACTAAATTAAAAGAACATAACTTGCTTAGCGTTGTAGATTTAAAGTGTGTAAAGCCAAGAGATATAGTAAGGCTTGAAAGTATATCAGTGGAGTTCATAAGAACAAGCCATAGCATCGCAGATTCCGTAGCAATTGCAATTCATACCCCGGTGGGTATTGTATTACATACAGGAGATTTTAAAATAGACTATACTCCAATTGATGGGTGTGTAGCTGATCTAACAAGATTTGCTGAACTCGGCAAAAAAGGTGTACTCGCGATGCTTGCGGATAGTACTAATGTTGAAAGACCAGGATATACCATGTCTGAAAGTATAGTAGGAGAGACTTTTGAAGATATTTTTTCTAGTGCAAGAGGAAGAATAATAGTAGCTACATTTGCTTCCCATGTTCATAGAATACAGCAAATCATTAGAGCTGCAATAAAGTATGATAGAAAAGTTGCTGTTTCCGGAAGAAGCATGGAAAATATAATGGAAGTAGGTATGGAACTTGGATACATTGATGCTGATAAAGATATATTTATAAATGTTGATAACATAAATAAATATCCAGAAAGCAAAATTGTTATTATAACTACTGGTAGCCAAGGAGAACCTATGTCAGCGCTTTCGAGAATGGCGGCTTCAGAACACAAAAAAATCAGTATTCTTCCAGGGGATATGGTAGTAATATCTGCAAATCCTATACCAGGAAATGAAAAACTTATATCAAGAGTTATAAATCAATTATTTAAAAAGGGTGCAGAAGTTATTTATGAGTCATTGGCAGATGTACATGTTTCTGGCCATGCTTGTCAGGAAGAATTAAAACTTATGCATACTCTTGTAAAACCTAAGTTTTTTATACCGGTTCATGGCGAATATAGACATCTAAAGCAACATGCAGAGCTTGCGATTAAACTCGGTATGCCATCAAATAATATTATAATTGGTGACAATGGGGAAGTTATAGAGGTAAGCAGAGATGCTATAAGAAAGAATGGAACAGTAGTATCTGGTCAGGTATTTGTTGATGGGCTTGGAGTTGGAGATGTTGGTAATATAGTATTAAGAGATAGAAAACATCTCTCACAGGATGGAATACTTACTGTAGTAGTTACCATTGAAAAGGAATCTGGTAGTGTAATTGCAGGTCCAGATATCATTTCAAGAGGATTTGTATATGTTAGAGAATCTGAAGACCTAATGGGTGAGGCTAGAGAGTTAGTTAGAGATGCCTTAAGAGAGTGTGAGGAAAAACGTATAACTGAATGGGCTAGTATAAAATCTAACATAAAAGAAGTGTTAAGAATGTTCCTATATGAAAAGACAAAGAGAAAACCAATGATATTGCCTATAATTATGGAAATATAATATGTATAAAATTGAGAATGAATATATATTTAATCATTCTCAATTTTCAATTATGTTAAAGGAGAATATATTATGAATATCTATGACAAAGCTCATGAATTTGCAAGAGAATTAGGTAAATGTGATGAAGTTGTAAAACTTAAAGAAGCTAGTAAGAAAATTGAAGGTGATGAGTCCAGCATAAAAATACTTGATGATTTTAGAAAACTTCAAATTGAAGCATATACTCAGCATATGCAAAATGGATCAGTATCTGAAGAGATTCAAGAAAAGCTTAGAAACATAGGTACCGTTATTTCAATGAATGCTTCAGTTAGTGAATATCTTCAAGCAGAACAAAGATTCAGCATTATGTGGGATGATGTGCTTAAGATATTAAATGATGCTATAGGAATAGATTTTACTTTTGGAATGAATAAATAAAATTCTACATAAGTTGACTTTTTAAGACTAAAATAATAAAATAGATAGAGTGAGCAAAAATTGGGTACTAGAAAGTATCCAATTTTTTTGAGTGTTTAACGGTAAAAGAATTATCTACTGTTGATTTATAAATAAAATAACACTTTACTGTTCTGTTTGTTTAATAGAACTGAAACTTGCAAAAATTTACCGTATGATCATAACCTATTTACTCATGTTTTATTTATAAATCAACAGATATATAAAAATTATTTATTTAATTTGGAGGAATAATAATGAATTTATTTGTAAGAAACGATATAAGAAATGTGGCTATAATTGCCCACGTTGACCATGGTAAGACTACATTAGTAGATGCTCTTTTAAGACAAAGTCACGTTTTTAGAGAAAATGAGAAAGTTGACGAAAGAGTAATGGATTCAAATGACCTTGAAAAAGAAAGAGGAATAACTATACTTTCTAAAAATACTGCAGTAATGCACAATGGAGTTAAAATAAACATAGTAGACACTCCAGGTCACGCAGACTTTGGTGGAGAGGTTGAGCGTGTACTTAAAATGGTAGATAGTGTTTTACTTGTTGTAGATGCCTATGAAGGACCTATGCCTCAGACTAAGTTTGTTTTAAAGAAAGCTTTAGAATTAAATTTAAATCCAATAGTTGTTATAAATAAAATAGACAGACCGGATGAAAGAGCAGCAGATGTACTAGACGAAGTATTTGACTTATTTGTAGAACTTGGAGCAAATGACGATCAATTAGATTTCCCAGTAGTATATTGTTCTGCAAGAGCTGGATTTGCAAAAAAAGAATTAGAAGATGAGTCAACAAACATGGATCCTCTATTTGAAGCTATTATAAAAAATGTACCAGCACCAGAAGGACATTTAGATATGCCACTTCAAATGCTAGTTACTACAATTGATTACAATGAATATGTAGGAAAAATAGGAATTGGTAAAATAGAAAGAGGAAGCATTAAAAAGAATCAGCAAGTAGCACTTATAAGAAAAGATGGAAAGATAGATAATGTTAAAGTCTCAAACTTATATGTTTACAATGGACTTAAGAAAGAAGAAACAGATGAAGCAAAACTTGGAGATATAGTAGCTGTTGCTGGTATTCCAGATATAAATATAGGAGAAACATTAGCAGATATAAATAACCCTGAAGCACTTCCTTTTGTAGAAATAGATGAGCCTACATTAAGCATGAATTTCATGGTTAATGACTCACCTTTTGCTGGTCAAGATGGAGATTATGTTACATCAAGACATCTTAGAGATAGATTGATGAAGGAATTAGAAACAAATGTATCTTTAAGAGTTGAAGAAACAGAATCTGCAGATTGCTTTAAGGTAAGCGGTAGAGGAGAACTTCATCTTTCAGTTTTAATTGAAACAATGAGAAGAGAAGGATATGAGTTCCAGGTTTCTAAACCTTCTGTTATATTTAAAGAAGAAAATGGAAAGAAGCTAGAGCCAATAGAGTACCTTACAATAGACGTGCCAGAAGAGTTTATGGGACCTGTTATGGAAAAGTTAGGACCTAGAAAGGCTGAAATGGTGAATATGACATCAGCTGTTAATGGATATACAAGACTTGAATTTAAAGTTCCAGCTAGAGGTCTTATAGGCTTTAGAAACGAATTTATGACTGATACTAAGGGAAATGGTATAATGAATCATGTTCTTCATGACTATGAAGAATATAGAGGTGAAATTCCAGAAAGAACTAGGGGATCCCTTGTAGTATTTGAAACTGGTACATCAATTACTTATGGATTATTTAATGCACAAGAAAGAGGAACATTGTTTATACCAGCAGGTGTAGATGTTTATCAAGGAATGATAGCAGGAGAATGTTCAAGAGCGGAAGACATTGATGTTAATGTATGTAAGAAGAAACAGTTATCAAATACGAGATCTTCAGGATCAGATGAAGCTTTAAAATTAGTACCTGTAACTCAAATGTCCCTAGAGCAAAGTCTTGAGTTTATAGCATCAGATGAACTTGTGGAAGTAACTCCTAAGAATATAAGAATGAGAAAGAAAATTTTAAATTCTGACATGAGAAGAAAGGCCATGAGAAAAAAATAAAAAAGGGGCTATATTACGATGAAGAGAAAAAGTTTTCTGAAGATCTTTTTATTCTGCCTTGTTATTCTAATTATATTAGCTGGTTCAGCATTATATTTAAAGGTTAGTATAGCGAGACATCCTTTAAAATCACAAGACAGTAAGATTCAGTTTACAGTAAATAGTGGAGAAGACTTAAATAATGTTATAGAGAACCTAAAGAAGCAAAATAGCATGCGAAATGTTTATTTTGTTAAGGCTTATATAAAAAAGAATAATATTAAACAGGATGTTAAGCCAGGGCAGTATTCTTTTTCAGAAAATATTTCTTTAGAACAATTTATTCGATATTTAAACAAAGGAATTAAAGATGACCAGCCTGTAAAAGTTGTTATACCAGAAGGATATGATTTAGAGCATATTGCCGCTTTATTAGAGAAAAAAGGTATAATAAATAAAGTGGATTTTATTAAAAGTTGTAAGGAGTATAGTATTCCAGACTTTATAAAAAATGACCCCAAAAGGAAGTACGCTTTAGAAGGCTATCTTTTTCCTGATACCTATGAATTTTTAAAAGGAACAGAAGGAAAAGAGATAATTGATGTTATGTTAAAAAGATTTTCTAAAGTAATTAATAATATTCAAATAGAAACTGGTAAAAATATTAATAACCAAGACTTAGATAAGATAATAACTATGGCATCAATTATAGAAAAAGAAGTTGATAGGCAGGATGAAAGAGGTAAGGCGGCATCTGTATTCTATAATAGATTAAAAAAAGGCATGAAGCTTCAATCTTGTGCAACGGTTTTATATGCCTTAGGTGTACACAAGGATAAGTTATATTATAACGATTTAAAGGTAAATTCGCCTTACAATACGTATATTGTAAATGGGCTGCCTATAGGACCTATTTCTAATCCAGGAAAAGAGTGTATTAAAGCAGCAATAAATCCTGATAATACTAATTATTTATTCTTTGTTTCAAAAAATGATGGAACTCACTTTTTTACAGATAATGAGAAGAAGTTTCTTGAGGTAAAGAAGGTAACACAAGGTGAGTAATATAAATTAATAAAAATATATGAGTAGTTGACAGATTGATTTTAATATAGCTGTCAACTACTCATATTATAAAGAATTAATATATAAAATAACTCATAGAAATTTAACTTAGTGTAAGGTTGGAGGATTAAATGAGCGGAATTACATATGATTACATGGAAGAATATATAAGAGGGCTTATAAAGGACCACAGTGGCATATTAAAAGAACTAGAAGATTATGCACATAGCAATTTTGTCCCTATAATTCATAAAGAAGTAGCTAAATTTTTAGAAGTGATGATTAAAATGAAGAGACCTCTAAAAATTCTAGAACTAGGCACTGCTATTGGATATTCAGCAATACTTATGAGTATAAGTTCGAAGGGAGAAAGTTCCATTACAACTGTTGAAAGAGACTTAAAAATGATAGAGTTAGCCCAAAATAATATTGAAAAATCAGGACTAAAGGATAAAATAAATATTATACAGGGAGACTGCTTAGAGGTTTTAGAAAAGTTAGATGATAAATATGATTTAATATTTATGGATGCTGGGAAAGGACATTATAATCATTTTTTACCACATTGTATGAGACTTTTAAGTGAAAATGGAGTAATAATTGCTGATAATGTTTTATTTAGAGGAATGATTGCTTCCGATGAATTAGTAGAGAGAAGAAAGGTAACTATAGTTAAGAGAATGAGAGAATATCTAGACACTGTATCTCAAGATGATAAATTCATAACTTCCATTATTCCTATGGGAGATGGTATTGCAGTTACCTTAAGGAGGGATTAATAATATGAAAAAACCAGAACTATTGGCGCCAGCAGGCAATTTAGAAAAGCTAAAAACAGCTATAAATTTTGGTGCAGATGCTGTATATCTTGGAGGAAGCAAACTTAATTTAAGAGCTTTTGCAGATAATTTTACAGATGAGGAACTAAGAGAAGGTGTGGAGTATGCTCATTCAAGAGGTAAAAAGGTATTTATTACCATAAATGTATTTCCACATAACGAAGATTTAATCGGATTAGAAGAGTATTTAAAAGATTTATATAATTTAAATGTAGATGCCATAATTGTATCAGACCCTGGAATAATAATGACCGCAAGGGAAGTGGTTCCGGACTTAGAAATACATTTAAGCACACAGGCTAATAATGTTAACTGGAAATCAGCAATATTTTGGCATAAACAAGGAGTTAAAAGAATAGTTCTTGCAAGAGAATTGTCATTAGAAGAAATAAAGGGTATTAAAAGAAATATTCCAGAATCCTGTGAGTTAGAAGCCTTTATTCATGGATCTATGTGTATGGCATACTCAGGAAGGTGTGTAATATCAAACTATATGACAGGAAGAGATTCAAATAGAGGGCAGTGTGCTCAACCATGCAGATATAAATACTATCTTGTAGAGGAAAAAAGGCCTGGTGAGTATTTTCCTGTTGTTGAAGACGAGAAAGGTGCGTATATACTAAACTCTAAGGATTTATGTATGATTGAGCATATACCAGAATTAATTCAGTCAGGTATAGATTCCCTAAAAATAGAAGGAAGAATGAAAAGTGCATATTATGTGGCAAGTATAGTAAAATCCTATAGACAGGCTATAGATGCATATTTTGATAATCCAGAAGAATATGTATTTCAGAAAAAATGGTTAGATAATCTTGAAAAGGCAAGCCATAGAGCATATTTTACTGGATTTTATTTTGGAGATTCAAATAAGCAAACATATGAAACATCATCATATATAAGAGATTATGATATAGTAGGTGTGGTAAGAGAGTACGATAAGAGTACAGGATTAGCTACAATAGAACAAAGAAACAAGGTGCTTGAAGGAGATACAGTAGAGATTTTAAGACCAGTAGGAGACAACTTTGAGATAAAGCTAGATGATATGAGAAATGGTAAAGGTGAAAAAATAGAATCAGCTCCTTCAGCTCAGATGATATTTACAATTAAGACAGATATAGAACTAGAAAAAGATGATATGCTAATAAAAAGTAAGATTAACAGGTAGAAATATACTAAGAGGGGGATAACTAATGAAACGTCCAATTCTTATAGGAATTACTGGAGGAACTGGTTCAGGTAAGAGTACAATTGCTAAAGAGATATATACAAAATTTAATGAAGAATGCATTGCTATGATTCAACAGGATTCTTACTATAAAGATCAAAGTCATCTTTCAATGGAAGATAGAACAAAAACAAATTATGATCATCCTAATGCATTTGATACGCCATTGCTTGTAGAACATTTAAAATCATTGTTAGATGGTAAAGCTATTGATAAACCAATATATGATTTTGAGATTCATAATAGAAATCAGGAGACTATAAGGGTAGAATCTAGAGAAATAATAATTGTTGAAGGAATATTAGTTCTTCAGGAAAAAGAGTTAAGAGATCTTCTAGATATAAAAATATACGTAGATACTGATGCAGATGTTAGAATAATAAGAAGACTAGTAAGAGATATCAACGAAAGAGGAAGAACAGTGGATTCTGTTATAAATCAATACTTAAATGTTGTAAGACCAATGCACATGCAATTTATTGAACCTACTAAAAGATATGCTGATATAATAATACCAGAAGGCGGTCATAATAAAGTAGCTATAGACATAATGGTAGCAAATATAAAGCATATATTGCAAAAAGAAGAATAAAGTGGTGAATAAAAAACCTTATTTTGGACAAAATCTTGTCTGAGATGAGGTGTTTTTATTATGATGATAAAAGTCAGTAGATTGATAATAAGAAAAAGGCAATATGTAGTTTTTGGAATCTTTATAACTTTGCTTAGTATCTTATATTTTAGAATAGTTAAATTTCAGTACTTTAAATCGGATAAATTGAGCGTAATGGCTGACTCACAGTATTCTTATAAGGAAGATATAACAGATGCAAATTATCAATTATTCGATTGTAATGGAAAACAATTGCTTAATTATAATAAAAAATATTATGCTGTGATATCACCAGAAATATTTTCGAAAAATAATATGGACACAGATCAGGACAAAATTTTAACGCTTATGTATATACTACGAAATTACAATAATGACTATGATTTGTCAAAAGCCGGGGTTTTAAGCAGCAGTAAAAAAATTTATTATGAAATAGATGAGAGCACTTATAATAAGTTAAAAGATATTAAGGGAATAAAAGGTTTTTATGCTTATACTTACTCTGCATTAGAAAAAGGTGAGGCTTGGAAAATAGAAAATCTTTTAATTAATACTAAAAGAACAGATAATAACGAACAAAAATCGCAGGATTCCTTAGAAATGCAGATTAATAATAAAATCAAATCAAATAAAAAACCTCAAATTATTTTTGATAGAGATGTAAATGGATCTATAGTGGAAGAAAAAACTGAATTACCTAAAAATAATGTAAACGTAAGATTAACCTTCGATAAAAACATAGAAGATAAGATAAAGGAAATTCTAAATAATGATAAAAATAAGGGCTTTCAACAAATAGGAGTAGCTTTAATGGAGGCTGACACTGGAAAAATAAAGGCTTTAGTACAGAAGGATGATACTAAACCCAATGTTAATTTAGGCGTTGCAACCAATCATGGATTTTTCCCAGGATCTATATTTAAAATTATCGTCGAAGAGGCTGGATTAGATAGGAAAAGCATAAGTACAACGGATAACTTTACTTGCAGAGGGTTAATTGAATTAGAAAGCCATAGTAAGCATGGCACCTTAACTCCAGAGGAAGCGCTTGTGGTTTCATGCAATGATATATTTGCGCAAATTGGAGCAAAAGTTGGCTTTAATAATTTTTATGATAATGCAAAGTCACAGGGGTTATTCGAAAAGGTGTTAGGGTTTGACAGTGAAAAGCAAGGGGCTTTTGAAGTTAAAGAACCGAAGATTAGTGATGGCAGTTTAGGTCTCGCTTCTATAGGACAGAACCTTAGAATAACGCCTATAGAAGCAATAAGTATTGCTAATACTGTTGCGAATAATGGTACCTATGTAAAACCATACATTATAGATGCCTATGTTGACGATAATAATACAGAACTTGAAAGTTTATCAACACAGCAGCGCCCTGTTATCGATAAGTCTACAGCAAATGTTATGAAGAATCAAATGATAAAAGTAGTAAAAAAAGGTACTGCGCAGGCTGCATATGTTGACAATGTAGAAATAGGAGGAAAGACAGGAAGTACTACAAGGGTGGAACTATCAAAACAATCTGGTCAACCGGAAACTCATTCAGACGGATGGTTTGTGGGATTTTTCAAAATAAAAGGTAAGTATTATTCAATGACTGTTTTTGTTCAGGATATTGATAAGGATAAAGAGAGCGGAGGAAGTACTGCAGCACCGATTTTCAAAGATATTGTAAATGGAGTATCACAGTACTTGGAAAAATAAATTTATATAGTTCATGCACTTTTTTTAGTTTTGCTTCATAATATATTAATAAGCACTATCAGGAGGAGCATCCCGTGTATTTAGCAAATTGCTTATTAGATATTATGGGCAGCATGTTTTTCTTAACTGCCTACGTAACAAATACAAGTTCCTTTCCTCAACCTCTAAACGATAAGGAAGAGGAGTATTATTTAAAAAAACTTAAGGATGGAGACACTTTAGCCAAAAGTATTCTTGTAGAAAGAAATTTAAGGCTAGTGGCTCATATAGTGAAAAAATATTCCTATCCAGGAAAAGAAGTAGATGATTTAATATCTATTGGAACAGTTGGTTTAATAAAAGCCATCGATTCTTTTGATGCATCCAAAGGCACGAGACTTGCGACCTATGCAGCAAAGTGCATTGAAAATGAAATACTTATGCTTATTAGAAATAATAAAAAAACTAAAAGTGAAGTATATTTACAGGATCCAATTGGTATCGATAAGGAAGGAAATGAAATATCTCTAATGGATGTACTTAGCAGTGAAGAAGACTCTATAATCGAAATTGTAGAAAATAAGATGCAAATTAAAAAACTATACTCGAAAATAAATTCATGTTTATCAGAAAGAGAAAGAAAAGTAGTAGAAATGAGATATGGATTATTAGAGGGGCAGCCAAAAACTCAAAGAGAGATAGCTAAAATTCTTGGGATATCCAGGTCTTATGTATCTAGAATAGAAAAGAGAGCGCTTAAAAAACTATATAAAGAGTTAAATTATGGGAAAAAGTAACTTAAATAACTGAGAGTTAGTAGAAAGGATTGAATCAATTCTTTATTACTGATTCTCAGTTTTTAATATTTATCCGATGCCTACCGCCACTAACACCCTAACTTTAAGAAAAGCGATTCGCACCAAATCAAAATTTGAGCTCTCTGCTTTTCTTAAAGTTTGGGATAATTGGCGCTACGACCCTGGATAACAGCTTCCCCTAAAGGATAACGCCTTCTAAGTGCTAAAGACACTAAGAAGCCTGTTAATAAGCTTCAGGTGGAGGTTTAAATGCCATTTAGACATTTAACCTCCACCTGAAGCCAAGAATCCTGTTTATAATTTGTTAACTAAATTTATTGTTATTAGTTAAGACAATGAATAAAAAGGTAATTTATTAAAATTTTACACATAAATAAGAGGAATTTGATAAAAATTGTAGAATAACATAAATTATATGTTATTAAAGTTTAATTAGTAACATATTTAAATTTAACAACATTAAACGATAATTAAATATAATAGTACTTTAATGGTTAGATTTCAGCAAGTTACTAAAGAGGATAGTCATATTGTTATAGATATCATACAATTTTTATATACAGCAAAGACTGTGAAAGGGGAACTAAAAGTGATAACACTAAAAGAATTATTAGCAATAACAATAAAACAGAATGCTTCAGATTTGCATTTAACTGTGGGGGTACCTCCGGTTATAAGAGTAAATGGACAATTAAAGCATATAGGAACTGAAAAACTACAACCTGCGGATACAGAGGTTTATGCTAAAGAAATTTCAGGAGAGTGCTACGATCATTACATAAAAGTAGGAGAATTAGACACATCTTTTTCCGTGTCAGGAATTGGAAGGTTTAGAGTTAACTTATTCAAGCAAAGAGGAAGTTCGGCAATTGCAATAAGAGTCGTTGGATTAAAAATTCCTACGTTAAATGAACTTCAATTTCCATCTGTTATAAAGGAACTTATATCTAACCAAAGAGGACTTGTATTAGTAACTGGACCAACAGGTTCTGGTAAAAGTACGACTTTGGCTGCAATGATAAATGAAATTAATTCTAGTAGAGCAGCTCATATAATTACTCTTGAGGATCCAATTGAGTATTTGCATAAACATAATAAATCTATAATAAATCAAAGAGAAATAGGAAAGGATAGCTTAAGCTATGCTAATGCCCTTAAATCTGTCTTAAGAGAAGATCCTGACGTTATTCTTGTAGGAGAAATGAGAGACTTGGAGACTATATCTATTGCCTTAACTGCTGCAGAAACAGGACATCTAGTGTTATCAACACTGCATACAATAGGTGCAGCTAAAACTATTGATAGAATAATAGATGTGTTTCCTCCATATCAGCAGCAACAGATTAAGATACAGCTAGCGGCAGTTATTCAAGGTATAATATCTCAGCAGCTTTTACCTAAAGCTGATGGAGATGGAAGAGTTGCAGCGGTAGAAATAATGGTTGCGAATGCTGCAATACAGAATATGATTAGAGAAGGAAAAACTCATCAGCTTCAATCATCAATACAAACTGGAGGAAAATATGGAATGAAGACTATGGATATGTCTTTATCCGAACTCTATAAAAAGGGACTAGTATCATATGAATCTGCACTGAGTTATGCATCAGATAGAGATATGCTCTCCAGAATTATTTCACTCTAGTGAATAATAATTTGTTTTTCAATAGTGTTAAAATTATGGTATAAAATAAAAATAGGACCTTTAAGGTCCTGTTTTTATTAAAATATGAAATAATCAAGCATTTTTAAGCAATATTGATCTTTTTTATGGTTATCCTTATCAACTTCCTTTGAAACTTCTATTTCAGTATTTGGCATATTAACATTTTCAACTTTTTCAATAGTAGTGTTCATAATAAATCCTCCTCAAAATTAAATCACTAAAATTTAATATTAGAGGATCTATCCAAATGACTCATCTTTTTTATGAAGCCTTCTCAAATCAATATAAAAGATCAGTTCGTAGCGCCTCATAAGGCTCTACCCCCTTTTCTAGTACTGTACTATAATAATTTATAGTTATATTAATTATATGATACCACATAGGTTGCCTAATCACAAACAAGCCATAGGGCCTTAAAGTAAATTAAAATTGAAAAAAATTGTAATAATAAAAATTAACTTGATTTATAATATGTTTTTCTATATTTAGCTCATAATTAATTATATTTTTAATTATATATTAGAAAACTATTAAATAAGGATATAAGGCATCTTCAAAAAAATTACTAGTAAGTATACTAGTCTATTTTCTTTCAGATGCCTAAATTTTAAATTTGCAGTTAATGAATAAATAAATTTAATAAATTTATTATAAATTCTATAGTAATTAATATGTATTTATGCTAAAATAACTTTGAATTAGGGGGGATTGATAGTGAGCATATTTAAAGAAATAATCAATGATACCTCTTGGATCCTAACACATATAGTATACGCTGTAACAATATACTACTTATTAGTATCTTTCTTTGGTATATATAAAAAAGATGAACATGAAGAGGTAGAACCTAAGAAGAGCTTTGCACTGATTGTGGCTGCACACAATGAGGAAATTGTTATTGGAGATATAGTTGAAAGTTTAAAAAGGCTTGAGTATCCGAGTGAACTATATGATATATTTGTAATTGCTGACAACTGTAAAGATAAGACTGCACAAAAAGCTAGAGAAAAAGGCGCTATTGTGTACGAAAGAACAAATAAGGAAAAAAGAGGCAAGGGCTATGCGTTAGAGTGGATGTTCGATAAAATATTCAATATGGAGAAAAAATATGATGCTGTAGCAATATTTGATGCTGATAATTTAGCTCATAGAGATTTTCTGAAAGAGATGAACAAAAAGCTCTGCGAAGGGTATAAAGTAGTTCAAGGTTACCTTGATAGTAAGAATCCAGAGGATACATGGATTACCGGAAGTTATTCCATAGCCTTTTGGACCTGCAATAGAATGTTTCAATTGTCAAGAAGCAATATGGGATTGTCTAGTCAATTAGGTGGCACAGGGTTCTGTATTGATACGGATATACTTAAGGAACTAGGCTGGGGGGCTACCTGTTTAACAGAAGATTTAGAGTTTACCTGTAAGCTAGTTCTGCATGGACATAAGGTAGGATGGGCACACAATGCAATAATATATGACGAAAAACCTTTGACATTAGCACAGTCATGGTGGCAGAGAAAAAGATGGATGCAGGGTTTTGCAGATGTATCAAGTAGATACTTTTTCAAGCTTATTAAAAGGTCAATATCTACAGGTAGCTTTGTTGCATTAGATTGTGCGCTATATAGCATACAACCTATAATAACAATTCTACTTGGCATATCAGCTGTAACTGGAGTTGTTAAATCTAGTATGAAAGCCCTTAATATAATATCTAGTTTTAATTTAGGAATATATAATATTGATTTTAATTTGGCTAAAATAGTTGCTATATTATTTATAGTATTTCAATTTATATATACCCCGTTTATATTAATACTAGAGAAAAAGCTTAATTTTAAAGTGTTTTTATATTATTTGATATATCCTATATATGCTATTACTTGGTTCCCAATTTCAGTACAGGGAATTATAGATAAGAATAATAAGGAATGGAGCCATACGGTACATACTAGAAGTATACCGATAAATGATTTAGAAAAGGCAAATTAGTTAGGAAGGATAATAAATCCTTCCTTTTTTGATTTTAAGGAACAAAAAGGGCAAATATTTAACTATATTTGAGATTTTATTAAAATATGATAAAATATAAGAGGAAAAATAAATTTTCTGTTGAATATATACTTTGATGGTTCTCTAACAAGGGGGGAAAGAGGCTTAATGAATGAATATATAATTGGAATAGACGTCGGATCATCAAAAATATGTGCCGCTGCCGGAAAAGTAGATAAGTATGGAAGAATGCAAATAATGGGAATAACATCGGCAAATTGTAATGGAGTAAAAAAAGGAATTGTTGTTGATATAGATAAAACTTCTGAATCAATAAAACAGTGTATTGACTCACTGGAAAGAATGGTTGACACTAAGATTACAGAAGCTTATATATGCCTTCCAGGAGGAATCTGTGAATTAGTATGGAATAAAGGTGTGGTAGCTGTAGCTTCAGAAGATAGAGAAATAAAAGAGAACGATATAAAAAGAGTTTTAAAAGCATCTAAAATAATTACAATTCCGTCCGATAAAGAAATCGTAGGTGTAATACCAGAGCAGTATATAATAGATGGGTATGATAAGATAAAGGATCCAGTTGGAATGAGCGGGTTAAGGTTGGAGGTAGATGCTCAAATTATTTTAGCCCAAAGTACTGTGGTTAACAATCTTTTGAAAAGTATAAGTAAAGCTGAGATTAAGGTTTTAGGCATAGTGCTTCAACCTTTAGCAATATCTCAAGTTGCGCTAAAAGAAGAAGAAATTCAAAGAGGAATTGCACTTGTTGATGTAGGTGCACAATCTACTGATATTTATATCTATGAAGGTAGTAATTTAGTTAGTATAGATACAATACCATTAGGTGGAAACACAATAACTAATGATATTGCTTTATGCTTAAAACTACCATTTTCAGAAGCTGAAAAATTAAAAATAAGATATGGAAGCGTTGGAGAAGAATCAGTTAGCTATGACTCACCGATAGAGGTTAATGTTGATTATAATGGCAAAGTACATGTAGATTATTTTATGCTAAAGCAAATAATAGAAGCTAGAATAGAGGAAATACTTTACCTTATAGATCAGAAGATTAAATGCAGCGAGCTCTATGAAAAAATTTCTGGTATAGTATTAGTTGGAGGTGGACTAGCCTTAATCAAGGGTATAGAAGGGTTTAGTAAGCATATATTAGAAAAACCGATTAGGGTAGGAGCACCTGAATATATTGGAGCAGCAAGCCCATTATATGCATCTGCAGTGGGAATAGTTAAAGACGTTGCAGATTCTATAAAAGATAAAGGGTTTATGACTGAGGTGAAAAAAGAAAGCGAAGACAGTAATAGGGAGTGGACTGAAGAACGAGATAAAAAAGATAATAATAATGGATTTGTATCAAAAATAAAAGAGTTTTTTACAGATTTTTTCTAAATAAGGAGGTAGTATTGTGCTAGATTTTGATGTTGATGTTCAACAATTTGCTAATATAAAGGTTATAGGCTGCGGTGGTGGCGGTAATAACGCTGTTAACAGAATGATAAAAGAAGGGTTAAAGAATGTGGAATTCATATCTGTAAATACAGATAAGCAAGCTTTAATGCTTTCGCAAGCATCACAAAAAATACAGATCGGTGATAAGCTTACTAAGGGGCTAGGTGCAGGAGCTAATCCTGAAATTGGACAAAAAGCTGCTGATGAAAGCAAAGATGAAATTTCTCAGGCAATAAAAGGTGCAGACATGGTATTTATTACTGCAGGAATGGGAGGAGGAACTGGTACTGGCGCAGCTCCTGTAATAGCCGAAATAGCTAAGTCAATGGGCATATTAACAGTTGGTGTAGTAACTAAACCTTTTCCTTTTGAAGGCAGAAAAAGAATGTTGCATGCGGAAATGGGAATTAAGAACTTAAAAGATAGAGTGGATACATTAGTAACTATTCCAAATGAAAGATTATTAAGCATAGTTGACAAGAAAACAACATTAATGGAATCATTTAAATATGCTGACGATGTTTTAAGGCAGGGTGTTCAAGGTATATCAGACTTAATAACAATACCAGGTCTTGTTAATCTTGACTTTGCCGATGTTAGAACTATAATGATTGATAAAGGTCTTGCACATATGGGTGTAGGAAGAGGTACAGGAGATAACAGAGCTCAGGAAGCTGCTAAACAGGCTATATCCAGTCCATTATTAGAAACTTCAATAGTAGGAGCAACAGGGGTTCTCTTAAATATAACTGGTGGATCAGATTTAGGACTTTTAGAGATAAATGAAGCTGCTGAGATAGTACAAGAAGCTGCAGACCCGGATGCAAATATCATATTTGGTGCAGTTATAGATGAAAATATTAAAGATGAAATAAGAATTACTGTAATTGCTACTGGTTTTGAAACTGAAAGAATTCAGCATCAAAATGAACCGGTTGTAAAGCCTCATGTAGCTCAACCACAACCTCAATCTCAACCTCAACAAGTTACATATGGACATAATAAAGATGAAGCAGCTGCAACAGTAGAATATAAAAGTTATGATGAAAATAATTTAGAAATACCAGCATTTTTGAGAAGACAAAGAAAATAATATTAAAAAATGCAATAAAACCGCTTATAGCTATGATGTTATAAGTGGTTTTTTATTTTTTACTTATTAAGGTTTTGGATGTCTGCTTACTGATTAAAAAAATTTATAAATTATAAGATTCATAAAGACATAAACGAAAATAAGTTGACACATTATGGAAAATAAAAAAAAGTTTTTTTATTATAAAATGACAAAATTTTGAAATAAATAGTTATATAATAAAAATAAATAATTACAAAGGAATGGTGGAGGTGAAAGGGGTTTTTGGTTGTATATTTAGATGTCTTGCTTTTTGAAAATTTAATAGTAAATTTATTTTTACTTCATGTAACAGCTCGCACATTAAGAATAAAAGTAAAATTTAGATACATGCTATTTGCAGCAACAATTGGTAGTATGTATGTAATGACTTTGCTTTATCCTAAATTAAGGGTATTCTCCACGGTTCCATTTAAAATTGTCGTTGCAATGATAATAATACTTGTTACTTTTAGAAAAATAAATGTTTTATTTAACTTAAAAGCATTAGCTATTTTTATTTTATACTCTATGCTTCTTGCGGGCATATGTGTTTTTATCCAATTTAATCAAGGATATAATATCTGGTATTCAGCTATTATAAATTTTTCCTATAAAAAACTTATGGTTTCTCTAATGATAATATATATGCTAATTGAAAGGATAATAGTTTACATTAAAGATAGAAAAAATCTAAGTACATTAATTTATAGTGTTGATATTATATTAAAGGATTCAAAGAAAAATGTTAAAGCTTTTTTAGATACTGGTAATGAGTTAAGAGAACCAGCTACTAACCTGCCTGTAATTATAGTTGAAAAATCAATATTTTATGATGTAAATTTAAGTTCTTACGATAGATTTTATATTCCTTATAAAGTTGTAAATGGACAAGGTGGAAGTCTTCAAGGTTTTAAGCCAGAATGTGTAAAGATAAGTGAGGGGAAAAATTCCATAGATAAAGAAGTTATAGTTGCTTTTTGTGAAGGGCACCTAAGTGATATTAATGATTATCAAGCACTTTTATCTAGAGGGGTTATTATGTAAGGTTAATTAATTAGTTTGGAGGGTATTTATGATAAAATTAAAAATATTATTAAATAGAATACTTGCAAAATTTAAGCTGTTTGTAAAAAATGTTTACTATATAGGGGGGAATGATGTCCTTCCTCCACCTCTCAGCAAGAAAGAAGAAGATGATTTAGTTGCAAGACTTGTAAATGGGGATGAAAGTGTACGTTCTATACTTATAGAGAGAAATTTAAGGTTAGTAGTCTATATTGCAAGAAAGTTTGAAAATACCGGGGTGAATGTTGAAGATTTAGTATCAGTAGGAACAATAGGACTTATAAAAGCTGTTAATACTTTTGATCCAGATAAAAAAATAAAACTAGCTACATATGCATCAAGATGTATTGAAAATGAAATACTTATGTATTTAAGAAGAAATAGTAAGGTTAAGGCAGAAATTTCTTTCTATGAACCTTTAAATATTGACTGGGATGGAAATGAGTTGCTTTTATCTGATATTTTAGGGACTGATAATGATGTTGTATATAACTTAATAGAAGATGAGGTAGATAAACAACTTTTGATGGTAGCGATGAAAAAATTAAGCGATAGAGAAAAAGAAATAGTAAATTTAAGATTTGGATTAAATGGACAAGGTGAGAAGACTCAAAAGGAAGTAGCAGATATGCTTGGTATTTCCCAATCTTATATTTCTAGATTAGAAAAAAGAATAATAAAAAGACTAAAGAAAGAAATAAATAAAATGTTATAAGGTTGTCTTTAGTATAAAATTCAGCTTCTTAGTAAATAATTAAAATGCGAATATTCTAAAGGGGCTGATAACTTTATGATAATTAATAAAGTTGAAATTTGCGGTGTAAACACAGCAAAACTACCAGTTTTGAAAGAAGATGAGATGAGAAAACTACTATACAGAATGAAGGACGGAGATAACGAATCAAGAGAAAAGTTTATTAAAGGGAACCTAAGACTAGTATTAAGTGTAATTCAAAGATTTAATAACAGAGGAGAAAATGTTGATGATTTATTTCAAGTAGGATGTATTGGTCTAATTAAGGCAATAGACAATTTTGATTTAAATCAAAATGTTAAATTTTCCACTTATGCTGTTCCTATGATTATTGGTGAAATAAGAAGATATTTGAGAGACAATAATTCAATAAGGGTAAGCAGATCCTTGAGAGATATTGCTTATAGAGCTTTACAAATAAGAGATAAATTAATAGGAGAAAATAATAAGGAGCCTACCATATCACAAATAGCTAGGGAGTTGAAAGTACCAAGAGAGGAGGTAGTCTTTGCCCTAGATGCTATTCAAGATCCAGTGTCACTTTTTGAACCAATATATCATGATGGAGGAGATGCAATTTATGTAATGGATCAAATAAGTGACAATAAAAACTTAGATGATAGCTGGTTAGAAAACATAGCTATTAAGGAAGCAATGAAAAAATTAAATGATAGAGAAAAACTTATACTTAATCTAAGATTTTTCGATGGAAGAACTCAAATGGAAGTAGCTGATGAAATAGGAATATCACAAGCGCAGGTTTCTAGACTAGAAAAAACTGCACTAAGACATATGAGAAAATATGTATAAATTAAGCAATTATTTTACTTATTTATAATTATTGATTATGAGCTGAGAATATGGTTTAGTCATATTCTTGGCTTTATTTTTTTGTTTTGGTACTGAATAATAGGTAATGTTCATATATTTAATAATAAAAGAATAATGGAGGATATAAATATGCAGGATGAAAAGTCACTACATTCTCTAGGAAACTTAAGATCCATGGAAATCATAGATATTAATACTGGTGCAAAGTTAGGCTTTATAAAAGATTTAAAAATAGATTGTGATGAGAGCAAGATAATATCTATTATATTACCATCCCATAGAGCATCTTGGTTTGGGAAAAATGATGATATCGAAATTCCATGGCAGAATGTAAAAAAAATAGGAGTGGATGTTGTACTAGTTGATGGAGGAGAGTATATACTAAGAGAATAGAAAAACATAGTAGAATTTTATATAAAAAAGTGTATAATGATTATATATAAACATTACATAAGCATAGTAATAACTATAATAAACTAGAAGGACGTGAAGAAAATTGAGGTGCCCTTACTGTGGCTATGGAGAAAGTAAAGTTGTTGATTCTAGGTCCACTGAAGATGATATGTCTACAAGAAGACGTAGAGAATGTTTAAGTTGCAGCAAGAGATATACAACTTATGAAAAGGTTGATAACATTCCAATATTAGTAATAAAGAAAAATATGAATAGAGAATATTTTGATAGGACTAAGATAATTAATGGGCTTATAAAGGCTTGTCAGAAAAGACCAGTATCAAGGCAACAAATAGAGAACATAGCAGATGAAATAGAGAAGAAGATTAATAATAAAATGTTTACCGAGGTAGGTTCGGAGTATATTGGTGAACTAATAATGGAAAATCTAAAAAAGCTAGATGAAGTAGCCTATGTAAGATTCGCTTCAGTATATAGGCAGTTCAAGGATATAAATACTTTTATGGAAGAGATAAAGAACTTAATTCAAAATAAATGATATGCAATAATTGCATATCATTTATTTATTTAAGGTATCTTCAAAAAAATAATTAGCAAGTTTTATAGTTTATTTTGCGCCATAGTACCTTGGAAGAACCCTTAAAAGCAAATTTGGCTTAAAAATTTTGCTTAATTATTCTGTTAAATATAAGTTAATATAGTTAAAAGTTAATAGTTTTTGTGGCAATAATAATAAAGAGTGTTAAAATATAATTAAAAATTGTTAAAGAGGTTTTAGGGAGGGTTATAATGGAGGAAATTTTGATTGAAAACTATAAATTTATAAAAATATCTTTAGAAGAAGTTGAAATGATATTTTCAACAGCTGAAAATGATCTAGATTTTAATAAAGGCAGTGAAAAAGGAAGAAAAAATTTAGAAAATATTAAAAGTTGGTTTAATGTAGATAAGATTGGATTTGCAGATCAAGTACATGGAGATTCTATTGTAGTTTATGATGAAAATACTTATGAGGCGGATGCGCTGGTAACAGATTTAAAGCATATAGCAATAGGAGTTTTTACAGCAGATTGTGTTCCAATTTTATTATATGACAGAAAAAATAAAGCAATAGCTGCAGTTCATAGTGGATGGAAGGGAACTTTCGAATGTATTCTACTGAAAACTATAGAGAAAATGGAAAAAAAGTTTGGAACTAAAGGCAAGGATATTATAGCAGCCATTGGACCGCATAATCGTCAATGTTGCTATGAAGTTGGAGAAGAAATTGTTTCTAAATTTAAGAACTGTGAAGCATATAAAAATATAAATTTGTTTAGCGGAAGAAACTTAAGTATGGTAGATTGTATAAAACATCAACTAAAATTAAAAGGTGTAGCAGATAGTAATATTCATGATATAAATATCTGTACTTTTTGTAGTAAAGATCCTGTAATGCACTCTTATAGAAAAAATAAAAATGGTGGAAGAATGTTTTCTTTTGTGCTATTAAAGTAAACGTTAATAGCCCTATCATATGAGTCTAGGAGGTTAAGTTATGGCAGAAGAAAAAATACTTATTGTTGATGATGAAGAACATATAAGAGAGTTGATTAAGTTCAACTTGGAGAATAATGGATATAAAACTATTTGTGCTGATAATGGTTTAGAGGGACTAAGAATAGCCAAGGAGGAAAACTTACAGTTGATTCTTCTTGATTTAATGCTTCCAGGTATGGATGGATACGATGTTTGTAAGGAGATAAGAAGAGATACTAATATTTCCACTACACCAATAATAATGATAACTGCTAAGGGTGAGGAATTTGATAAGGTTTTAGGCTTAGAGCTTGGAGCTGATGACTATATGACAAAACCCTTTTCTATAAGAGAACTTTTAGCAAGAGTAAAGGCCATTTTAAGGAGAACAAATATAAAACCTATAGATAATTCCTATAATTTTGGAAAAGTAAATATAGATTTTGAAAAGCATGAAGTTACAAAAGATGGAGAAAAAATAGATTTAACTTTAAAGGAATTTGAGCTTCTTGAAATATTAATAAAAAATAAGGGAAGAGTCATGACGAGAGATTTCCTGTTAGATAAAATTTGGGGATATGAGTATATTGGAGAAACTAGAACCGTGGATGTGCACATAAGACATTTGAGACAGAAAATAGAGGCAGATGATAAAAGTCCTAAATATATTGAGACTATTCGAGGAATTGGTTATAGGTTTAATTCAGGAGATTGATTGGTGGTATAAATGAAAAAGAAATTAATGTTATCTATGCTGGCTACTTTGATTTTTGGTATGCTTATTATTACTACATTGTTTATATTTATTGAGAACTACCAATACAAGGAAAACATTAAGGAAATCTTAAAAGCCAACAATGATATAATAATAAACGTTTTAAAAAATGAAAATATATCAAATAAACAAGCATTTTTTAAGGAAAACTTTAAGAATGAAGCTGTTAGGGAGACTTTTATAGATAAAAACGGTAAGGTATTAAGTGATTCAATTGCAAATCCGGAAGATATGGATAATCACAATAGCAGAAAAGAGGTTCAAGATGCAAGGAAATACGGAGATGGGTATAGTGTAAGACATAGCTTCACATTAGGACAGGATACAGTATATTTTGCAACTGTATTTGGAGATGGTTATGTAGTAAGAAGTTCTGTAACTATACAGGCAATTAGAGGAATTGAAGGCAAATATTCAAAGTATTATTTGGCGATTATTATTATTTCTATTATTCTTTCAATAATATTTGCTTCTAAATTATCTCATTCTATTGTGAGACCTATAAGAAATCTGGAGTTTACAACTTCTAGGATAGCTCAGGGAGAGTTGTATAGAAGGGTAAATATATATTCTAATAATGAAATTGGGCAGTTAGGAAAAACCTTTAATAATATGGCGGATAAGCTGCAAGAGACAATAAAAGATTCTCTAGATAAGCAAAATAAGCTCGAAGCTATACTACGAAGCATGGATAGTGGAGTTATTGCAATAGATAAAAATAGCAAAGTTATTATGATTAATCCTTATGCTAAAAGAATATTTGCTATAAATAAAGACATTATAGGCGAAAAGCTTATGGATAATATAAGAGATTTTGAATTTGAAGATATATTTAATAATATCAACGATGAGTATAGAGAATTAAAGATATTATGGCCAAAAGAAAGAGAGCTGAGGGTCAGAACAGCAGATATTATAAGAGGTAAAGAAAAAATAGGTACAGTGGCAGTAGTTAATGATATTACTGATATTAAGAGGCTTGAAAATATGCGCTCTCAATTTGTTGCAAATGTTTCACATGAGCTTAAAACTCCGCTTACTTCCATAAAAGGTTTTGCTGAAACATTAAAATATGTGGATGATCCAGTAAATAGAGAAAAGTTTTTAGATATAATAAATGATGAGGCAGATAGATTAACAAGACTAATTAATGATATTTTAACTTTATCTAATATAGAAAATGAAATAGATGAAAAAGTAGAAGAGATTAAAGTAAATGATATTGTTAAAGATGTATACTATTTAATGAAGAATACTGCAGATAAGAAGAATATTAGGTTGTTTATTGCAGTAGAAGATGTTCCTAATTTATTGGGTAATAGTGATAGATTTAAGCAGATGATTATTAATTTGGTAGATAACGCTATAAAGTACACAGATCATAATGGTACAGTAAAAGTTGGAACAAAATATGAGAATAAGGAATGTATTATATGGGTTGAGGATACAGGAGTAGGAATACCCAAAGAGCATATTGGAAGATTGTTTGAGAGGTTCTATAGAGTGGATAAAGCCAGATCCAGGGTACAAGGGGGAACTGGTTTAGGGTTAGCTATAGTCAAACATATAGTAATGGCCTTTAATGGTATAATCGAAGTAGAAAGTGAAGTTAATAAAGGAAGTAAGTTTGTTGTTAAAATTCCTTGTAAAGCTCATAAGCAAACTTAATATGTTAAGTTAATGTTAAGTTTAACAATATAAGCGTTGATTGAATATTTGTAAAAAGACCTTTGGAAATAGTGTTTTCAAAGGTCTTTTTATATTAAGATGTACACAAATATAAATTATGAATTGTTAATTTTACTTAACCTGTGCATAATAATAGGTTAACTTTAAGGGTATATTATAGTACATGTACAAAACAGTGCACAAAATTTCGAGGAGGGTTTACTATAATGAAAAAAAGAAGTTTAAAAGTTATTATAGCTGCTATGGCGATAACAGTTGTGGCAGGAGCTTTTGTTGGATGTGGATCCAAACAGGAAGCAGCTAAGCCAGAAAGTAGTAAAACAGCATCAGGTTCTATAACTCTTGCAGGTTCAACAGCACTTCAACCATTAGCTGAGCAAGCCGGAAAAAAATTCATAGAGAAGAACTCAGGTGCAACAATTAATGTTCAAGGTGGCGGAAGTGGTACTGGATTAAAATTAGTTTCAGAGGGAACAGCGGATATAGGAAACTCTGATATAGCAGCAGAAACAAAACTAGGTGCAGATAAGGCAAAAGAACTAGTTGATCATAAAGTATGTGCAATAGGATTTGCAATGGTAATTAACAAAGATGTTAAGGTAGATAGCTTAACAAAGGATCAAATACAGAAAATATTTACTGGTGAAATTACTAACTGGAAAGAAGTTGGTGGAGATGATGAGGTAATAAACTTAATACACAGACCTAGCTCATCAGGGACTAGAGCAACATTTAAGGATACAGTAATGGGTGGAAAAAATGAAAAAGACAGTTTAGGAATAACTCAAGACTCAAATGGTAGTGTTGAAAAGTCAATTGAATCAACAAAAGGATCTATAAGCTATTTAGCACTATCATATTTAACGGATGAAGTTAAGAAAAACGTAAAGATAGTTAAAATAGACGGAGTAGAAGCAAACAAAGACAATATAACATCAGGAAAATATCCATTTTGGTCATATGAACATATGTATACTAAAGGCGAAGCTAAAGATTTATCAAAAGCATTTATTGAATATATGACAAGTGAAGAAAATAAACCTTTAATCGAAAAATTAGGATACATTCCAGCAAGTGATATTAAAACAAAGTAGTTTAGTAGCTGGCTGCTAAAGCGGCCAGCTTTTTAAACTGTAACCTAAAGCAAAAATATAAAAAGTATATATAAATTCAACTTTTATGCAAAGTTAAGAGTTAAGCTAGCCTAAATATTTAAATGGCTTAGCTTTGCATAAAAGCTGAAAGATTTTAATATAGATAAATCTATTAAGCTGTTATTTTAAAAAATATTAATAGTAGAGGTTGGTAATATGAAGGAAAGGACATTATGGCAAAAATTAAAAAGTGAATATATAGGAAGAGGGTTTGCTTTGTTTTGTGGCCTACTAATAGTAGCTTTAACTATTAGTATAATAATTTTTGTGGCATCAAAAGGGTTAAGCACTTTTACTAAGCATGGATATTCATTAACAAACTTTTTGTTTAGCTCGGAGTGGAGTCCGGAAAGTGATATTCCTAAACTTGGTGCTCTTATATTTATTACAGGATCTACTTTTGTTTCTATAGGTGCTGTAATTATAAGTGCTCCGATAGGTATTGCATTAGCTGTATTTATGAATTATATATCTCCAAGAGTAGGAGAAAAGGTACTGCAGCCTGCACTTGAATTATTCGTTGGAATTCCATCAGTTGTATATGGTTGGATTGGATTTAGTGTATTGTTACCTTTTATAAAAAATAACTTTGGCGGAATAGGTTTCAGCTTAATAGCAGGTATTTTAGTTCTAAGTATTATGATTCTTCCAACTATAGCTAGCATATCTTCTGATGCAGTAAAAACTATACCTAAAAGTTATCTAGAAGCTTCTTATGGACTAGGAGCTACGAGATGGCAAACAATAAGTAAGGTAATAGTACCAGCAGCTAAAAACGGAATCTTAACAGGTGTAGTTTTAGGACTGGCAAGAGCATTTGGAGAGGCTTTGGCTGTGCAAATGGTTATAGGTAATTCTGTAAAATTTGCAAAGAACTTACTAAGTCCTACAGCTACTTTAACAAGTATTCTTACTATGGATATGGGAAATACGGTAGGAGGAACTGCATGGAATGATGCACTATGGTCACTTGCATTTTTACTTCTAATTATATCTTTTGTATTTATATTGGTAATAAGAGCTATTGGAAAAAGAGGTGAAAGCAGATAATGGATGCAAAATTAAAAGATAGGATATGGACAACAATTTTATATGGCATATCAATATTTGTTGTAGTGCTTTTAGTAGCCTTAATTGGATATATATTATTTAAAGGGGGAGATTGTCTTAAGCCATCCTTTCTATTTGGGAATCCAAAGATAGGAGAAGCTGGCGGAGGTATTGGTCCTCAACTCTTCAACTCCTTTTATATGTTGATTGTATCTTTAATTATAACAGTACCTTTTGGTGTTGGAGCAGGAATATACTTAGCGGAGTATGCTAAAGAGGGGTTCGTACTTAACTTTGTAAGATTGTGTATTGAAACTATGGCATCTCTTCCTTCTATAGTAGTTGGATTATTTGGTCTCTTGGTGTTTGTTAATATGACTCACTGGGGATTTACATTGCTTTCAGGTGCACTTGCTATAACAGTATTAAATCTACCAGCACTAACAAGAGTTAGCGAAAATGCAATAAGAGAAGCAGGAAAGCCCGTTAAAGAAGCAAGTTTGGGACTTGGTGCAACACAGTGGCAGACTATAGTAAGAGTTATTCTTCCTTCAGCTATTCCACAGATTTTAACAGGAATAATACTTGCAGCTGGAAGAATATTTGGTGAAGCAGCAGCATTGCTTTATACAGCGGGAATGAGTGCACCAATACTTCATTTTAATAATTTTAGTTTAATTGAAAAAACATCTCCATTTAGTCTTATGAGACCAGCGGAAACTTTAGCGGTTTATATATGGAAATTGAACTCAGAAGGTATGGTGCCAGATGCTGCTCAAATAGCAAATAGAGCTTCGGCAGTTCTAATTATAATGGTATTATTGTTTAACGTATCTGCTAGAATAATTGGTAAGAAAATATATCAATCTTATGCAGGTAAGAAATAAGGAGGAAATTATATGGGTATAATGCAAACTAATAATCTTGACTTGTATTATGGGAATACTCAAGCTTTAAAAAAGATTAATTTAGATATAGAAAAAAATGCTGTTACAGCTTTAATAGGACCATCTGGATGTGGAAAATCTACATTCTTAAGAACATTAAATAGAATGAACGATTTAATTGAATCTGTAAAAATAGAAGGAGAAGTTTTATTTGAAGCTAAGGACATATACAAAGATACTGATGTTATAGAATTAAGAAAAAGAGTTGGAATGGTGTTTCAAAAGCCTAATCCATTTCCAATGTCAATATATGACAACATAGCATATGGACCTAGAATTCATGGAGTAAAGAATAAAAGTAAGTTAGATGAATTAGTAGAAAGCAGCTTAAAAGGTGCTGCTCTTTGGGATGAAGTAAAAGATAGACTAAATAGGAGTGCATTAGGTCTTTCCGGTGGGCAACAACAGAGATTATGCATAGCAAGAACTCTTGCTGTAGAGCCGGAAGTACTTCTTATGGATGAGCCAACTTCTGCATTAGATCCTATATCTACTTTAAAAGTAGAAGAATTAATGGATGAGTTAAAGAAAAAGTATACTATAATAATTGTTACGCATAATATGCAGCAGGCAGGTAGAATATCTGATTATACAGCGTTTTTCTTAAATGGTGAAATTGTAGAAAGTGGAATAACTGAAAATATCTTTTATAAACCTAAAGATAAGAGAACGGAAGACTATATAACAGGAAGATTCGGATAAAAAGTACTAGTTAAATATTTTAAAATATAGCATAATATATATATAATATTGAAAAAAAAGAGGTGATATTATGACAAGGACAGGATTTGATTTAGCGCTAGAAGAGCTGCATAACGATTTGCTTAGAATGGGAAGTATAGTAGAAAAACAAATATATCAGTGTATGGAAGCTCTAGTAAAACAAGATGAACCCTTAGCAGAACAAATTATAAAAAATGATGATTTGGTAGATAAACTTAACAGGGAAATTGAAGATAAGTGTATTAAATTGACAGCTAAGGAACAACCTCTTGCAAGAGATTTAAGAACTATATTTACTACCACTAAATTAGTTACAGATCTTGAAAGAATGGCAGATTATGCTGTGGATATAGCAAAGATAACTATAAGATTAAAAAATGAAAAGTACATTAAAGAATTAATAGATATACCGAAAATGGCGGTCATGGTTAATGCTATGATAAGAAAATCTTTGGATTCATATGTTGCAGCAGATGTAGATGCTGCATACAAAGCATGTAAAATGGATGATGAAATAGATGAATTATATAAGAATATTTTTAATGAGCTTTTAACTATAGCATCAAAAGATTTAAAAAATGTTAATCAGATAACTCAACTTTTATTTGTATGCAAGTACTTAGAAAGAGTTGCAGACCATGCAACTAATATATGTGAATGGACTATATATTTAGTAACAGGAGAACAAAAAGATCTTAACGAATAAATAATTAAGGGCCAGCTTATGAACTGCTCCCTGTCAAGTA